>JAUJMR010000093.1 GCA_030446765.1 Chloroflexia bacterium | reverse complement strand
GCTGCCTCCAGTTCGACCTCTCGTTCACCCCGGCGTCCGCGTTCGGCGCCACCGGACCGAAGTTCAAGTTGCTCTTCGGCAGTGCCGTGGAACGGCCATACAGCAATGCGCCGCCGGCGCAGGAACTCTTCGGCTATGCGGTGCACCACGCGCTACGGGCGCGCTTCTGCATCGAACGCGGCCGCCACTGGCAGGCGGAGTACTGGATCAGCGGCGTGCGCGACTATGCCCTGAGCCTCGCGTGTCTGCGGCGGGACCTGCCTGCAGACTATGGCCGTGGGTTTGATGATCTCCCTGGGGATGTGCGCGACGCCTTCGCGGGCTCGCTGGCGACGTCACTGGAGCGCGATGAACTCATGCGTGCACTGGGTAGCGCCATCGCCGGACTCTTGCGCGACGTCGACGGGGTGCGAGCGCTGGCGGCAAAAGTGGAACCGCAACTGCGTATGCTGACGGTTGAATGGGACCGCTAATCCCGGATAGGCACCTCCCGGTGCACCGGAGGCGAAGTGGTTCACACCTCGCAGTATGATGGACTACGCTGGCGTGTAATGACCGTGGCAGCAAGACCGGAGTGAGCCTAGTGAGCCAGGGTCAGGCGTTACCTGCCGTGCTCGGGAGGGTCAGCGTATCCACTGCGCAGCGCCTCCACCAGGGTGTCGAGCGCTGCCAGGACGCGGTCCTTCTCCTCCGAGGGTATCGCATCGAGCAGGCGGGCGAACTTCGCGCGTCGCGCCTCGGCGAGCTGCCCGGTGGCCTCCCGCCCCGCCTGTGTCAGGCCGAGCCTGAGCATGCGACCGTCGCCCGGGTCGCGCCCCCGCTCGACCCACCCGCGAGCAGCCAGCCCGGACACGAGTCGGCTCACGGTGCTCTTCTCAAGCCTGAGCCACTCCGCGAGTTCGTTCTGCGAGAGCCCCTCGCGCCGCTCCAGTTCCATCAGGGCGTGGGCCTCCGCCACGGCCACCGGCTGGCCGCAGGGGGTGCGGTCCGGCTGGTGCAGCCCGAAGGCACGCACCAACTCCACCATCCGCTCCTGCAGCTCCAGCGCGCCGTCCCGCGCGGTCATGGGGTCCATCATAGTCGGAGTATATAACCTTCGCGATCAGCCGTGATGACAGGTTCCCTCTCCTGCGCCAATCGGTTGCACGATACAACTATATCTGCTAAGCTGCCCGCAGATCGGGCGATCCACGCGCCGCCGGCTGCCCGACCCGGCGGTGCTAATCCAAGGGGTGTACACAAACCGTGAGAAAGCTGGGGTCGGTACTGGTGTGCCTGGTAATCGCGCTCGCCCTGAGCGCGTATGCCCAGGGCGGAGAGCACGGCGGAGAGCACGCTGGGCACGGGGAAACGCCGACCGCTGATGGCCCTCCCCATTCTCCGTACGCGGGCGAGCAGGACCGGGAGATCAAGGCGCTCTCGCCCCAGGAGGTGCGCGACCTGCTTGAGGGCAGGGGCGCGAGTCTCGCGCTCCCGGCGGAGCTCAACCACTACCCCGGCCCGAAACACGTCATCGAACTGGCGGACGAGCTCGGGCTGAAGCCGGAGCAGCTGCACGCAGCCCGCGAGTTGGAGGCGGGGGTCCTGCGGAACGCGAAGGCGCTCGGCGAGCGGATAGTCGGCAAGGAGAGGGAGCTGGATCGCGAGTTTCGCTCGGGCCGGATCGCGCTGGAGCGGCTCCGTGAGTTGACCGGGGAGATCGGCGAGCTCGAAGGGGAGCTGCGGGTGGTGCACCTCGGGGCGCACCTCGAGATGAGGGAGGTGCTCACTCCCGAGCAGGTGGTGCGCTACGATGATCTGCGCGGGTACGGTTCCGGAGTGCATGGCCGCAGGCACGGGACGGAGTCTGATGTGCCCTCGGATCCGCCCGATACCGGTGCGGGCGGGCTCTCCGACTCCCGCGGCAACCGGGGCGCAGCACTCGCGGCCGCGCTCGGGCTGCCGGTTGTGCTCGCAGGCGCTTACGCGCTGCGACGCAGGCACGCATAGCCGCCCACGCCCGTAGCCTCGACTCATTCCGTGGGAGGGTGGGAGTAGTGTCGCACCCGTAGCTTGGACATGCAGACGTAGGTGGATAGCGATGCCGATGACACGGCGACCGCGTGTCGAGCCCTCTGACGACTGGGGGCAACTGAGCGCACTGTCGAGGTTCCCGGAGCAGCGTGCGTACGAACTGCTCCGGCCACCACCCGCTGTCGCGGGTACCCGGCTCTTCGGGAGTCCGGTCCCGGAGCGCTCCCGGCAGACCGGCACCCCCGAGCGCACGCTGTACAGGCAGGCGGCGCTCTTCGACGAGCGAGGGATGTCGAGCCTGTTCGCGCCGCCGAAGGTCGAGAAGCACAAGGCGCTCCCCGAGCGTATCCGCAAGGCGATCGTCGATCTCAAGGCGGAGCACCCCGGCTTCCGTCCGAACGAGATCGCGGATATCTGCGCGGTACGCTTCGACCGGCGTCCAAGCCCACACACCGTCAGGCGCATCCTCGCCGAGAACCCGCAGCCGGTCGGAGGGAAGCGCCGGTTCCCGCCCTACCACGAGATCGCAGATCCAGCCGTGGCGCGCCTCGCGATCGTTCGGCTGCACTCGGAGGGCTGGGCGGTGA
>JAUJMR010000003.1:267837-286291 GCA_030446765.1 Chloroflexia bacterium | reverse complement strand
CAACTATCTGGCCATGCTTACTCTCGCCGCCATCACCCTCTGGCTCTGACTTTGCAAACACTGCCTAGTAGCCTGTGCCTGGTGTTCTGATGAGTTGCCGTAGGGCGAGATGTAGGATGCCGTCTTCTGCCGTCGATGGATTACTTGACGCAGTGTTTTCATATTAGGCGTCACAGTGTACTAGCCCGGACGTTCGTGTGCCCGGAGCAAGCAACAAGTTGGGAGCAATGATGAGCGGACGCCTCTCCTGAGTGTCTACGCTCCACCGCCCGTCAGGCGAAATCATACGTGATTCGGCTAAATATCGATGCGTGTCATCCCGAACGAGGTGAGGGATCCGTAGTCCCTGCCACGGATTCATCGCACGCTCGGAATGACAGGTACCCTACCGTTCAGCCGCAGTTAGTATTACACCACCATCGCCGCGAGATAGTACGTGGCGACCACGACCCACAGGAGGCCGTCGATACGGTCGAGCAGCCCGCCGTGCCCCGGCAGCAGCCGTCCGGAGTCCTTCACCCCCGCTACTCGCTTGATGTACGACTCCGCCAGGTCACCCACCTGCCCAAGCACGGAGAGCACGAGCGACACCAGCGCCAAGCCAAAGGCGGAGAGATCGAGACCCACGACCCAACCAACGAGCCCGCCGACGAGCGTAGTGAGCGCGAGCCCCCCCAGTGCCCCCTCGACCGTCTTACCGGGACTAATCGCGGGCGCGAGCTTGTGCCTGCCGAAAAAAGACCCTGCGATGTACGCGCCCGTGTCCGTCGCCCACGTCACGGTAATTGCCAGGATCAGCCACTCCCGGCCATCCGGGAGATAGCGCAGGAGCTCCATGTGCGCGAGTGGCCAACCGACGTACAGCGCCCCCGCCGCGCTGAACGCCCACAGTGTCAACCCGTCCTGCCGGGGACCTTTGTACATCGCCCACACGAGCGGCGCTGCGCCGGTCAGGAAGACTCCGATATTGAGCAGGCTCCGCCGGGAGTCGACCGCAGAGAGCACGAGCAGCGCGACGAGCGCGAGGCCCAGGGGCACGGGCAGCCGCGTCCCCTCGGCGGAAAGCAGACCGTACATCTCGATCAGTGCGATGGCTGCGAGGCCGACCAGCACCACGGTGAGCACCGGAGCGGGGGCGTACACCAGCACGCCCGCGACGAGCACGACGAGCACACTGGTGAGGGTTCGCGTGGACAGCCCGGACGGCAAGCGCTACTCCTCTTGCAGGAGGCCGCCGAACTTGCGCTTGCGCCGGCCGTAGTCGAGGATGGCCTGCCGCAAGTGTTCCGCGCCGAAGTCGGGCCAGTACGCGGGCGTGGACCAGTACTCCGCATACGCGGCCTGCCAGATCAGGTAGTTGGAGAGGCGCATCTCCCCGGCGGTTCGCACGATCATGTCCGGGTCCGGCAGCCCGGCTGTGTACAGGTAGGACCCGAAGCGCTCCTCCGTGACCTCCTCGGGCGCCAGTCCTTCCGCCAGCATGCACCGCACAGCACGGAGGATCTCCGCCCTCCCGCCATAGTTATACGCGACGCTGAGGACGAGCCGGTCGTTGCCGTGGGTGAGGCCGAGTGCGACGTTGACACCCTGCTGCAGGTGCGGAGGGAGTTCATCGAGGCTGCCGAGGTGGCGGATCTGCACCCCCTGCTCGTGCAGGAGCGGCGTCTCGTGGATAAGCACCTCGCCGAGGATCTCAAGCAGGCCGCTCACCTCGCCCTCCGGGCGGGTCCAGTTCTCGGTCGAGAACGCGTACAGCGTGAGATACCGGACGCCCGCCTCCACCGCCGCCTCCACCACTCGGCGGATGTTCTCGACCCCCGCGCGGTGTCCCTCGTGGCGTGACAGGCCGCGCGACTCCGCCCAGCGGCCATTGCCGTCCATAATGATGGCGATATGGCGAGGTGTGGCCGGACCGTCGGGACTGCTCAAACGGTGAGTATCTCCTGCTCCTTCTGCGCACCGATCTGGTCCGCTTCCTGGATGTGGCGGTCGGTGATCGCTTGAAGGCGCTCTTGCGCGCGCTTCGATTCGTCCGCGCCGATCATCTTCTCCTGCTCCAGCTCGCGCACGTCGTTGATCCCGTCGCGCCGGATATTCCGGATCGCGATGCGGTCCTCCTCGACGCGCTGGCGTACGAGCTTCGTAAGGTCCCGACGGCGCTCCTCTGTGAGCTGCGGGATGGGGATGCGCACTACCTTGCCGTCGTTAGACGGGTTGAGGTTCAGCTCGGACTTCTGCACCGCCTTCTCGATCGCGCCGATCGAGCCCTTGTCCCACGGTGCGATCACGAGCAGCCGGGCCTCCGGTGCGGTGATCGATGCCAACTGGTTGAGTGGTGTCGGGGCGCCGTAGTAATCGACCTGCAGGTTCTCCACTAGGGCGCCAGACGCACGACCTGTTCGGATGTTCGCCAGGTCGCGCTTGAGCGCATCGATACTCGCCCGCATCCGCCTCTCCACTTCGGCGAGCACATCATCGACCATGAGTCATCCCTCCTGCGTAACCAGCGTGCCGACCTTCTCGCCGGCAACCGCGCGCTTGATATTCTCTTCATCGCCCATGTCGAACACGATGAGCGGCAGGTTGTTTTCCTGGCAGAGCGCAAGGGCAGGGCCGTCGATCACCTTCAGGTTCCGGCGGATCGCCTCGTCGTACGAGAGCTCGTCGAACTTCACCGCGTCGCTGTCCTGGTTCGGGTCCGAGGAGTACACGCCGTCGACGTTGTTCTTCGCGAAGAGGATCACCTCCGAGCCGAGCTCCAGCGCTCGCAGGGCCGCGGCGGTGTCCGTGCTGAAGTAGGGGTTGCCCGTGCCCGCGGCAAGGATCACCACACGCCCTTTCTCCATGTGGCGCTCCGCCCGGCGACGAATGTACGGCTCAGCCACCTCCGGCATGGCGATAGCCGTCATCACGCGCGTGGGACACTCCAGCTTCTCGAGCGCATCCTGCAACGCGAGCGCGTTCAGCACGGTGGCCAGCATGCCCATGTAATCCGCCACCGCGCGGTCCATGCCCTGACCGCTGGCGCGCAGACCCCGCCAGATATTGCCGCCGCCGATCACGATACTGACCTCGACATCATCCTGCGAGAGTCCACGCACCTGCTGCGCAATGTTTCGCACGATATCGGGATCTATCCCGTATTTCTCTTTGCCCATCAGCGCCTCGCCGCTGAGCTTGAGGAGCACTCGTCGGTACCTTGTGTTCACCCCGTCCCCTCCCTCGCGACGGCCGGGGAATCGTACCCGCGCCGCGCCGGATTATCGCTTCGCGCAGTATACAGAAAAAGGGGATGCCCGCAGGCACCCCCGTCAGTCAGTCCGCCGGCCGATGGACAGGGCACGTCCCCGTAATGGGGTCTGTGAAACGCCGTTACTCCGCGCCGAGCTCGAAGCGGGCCACGCGCCGCAGGACGACGTTCTCCCCCACCTTCGCGGCCGTTTCCGTGATCAGGCTCTCGATCGTTCTGCTGGTGTCACGGTTGTACGATTGCTGCTTCAGTTGGTCCACATCCTCCGCGCCGTTGGCCGCCGCTTGCATGGCGATCTCGCGCGCGAGCTGCTTGAAGTCATCGGTGCGCGCCACGAAGTCGGTCTCACAGTTCAACTCGATGATCGCACCCAGCCGACCGCCGTGGACGTACGCTTCAATCAGCCCCTGGGTCGCCACGCGATCCCCCTTCTTCGCGGCCTTCGCCAGTCCACGCTCGCGCAGCAGCTCCTGTGCCTTGTCCATGTTGCTGTCCGAGTCCTGCAGGGCGCGGCGCACGTCCATGATCCCGGCACCGGTGCGCTCCCGCAGTGCGACGATATCGTCCTTAGAAACGCTCAACGTGCTCTACCTCCTAGTACTGTCCGAAACTTCACACAAAAAGCGGAGGGGATGGAGCCCAGCCCCGCCCTCCTCCGCTGCCAGAAGTGCTCTACTATGACTGGCCGACGAGCTCCGGCTCGGGCTCGGCGACATAGCCATCCGCGACGGCCGCGGCTTCCTCTTCCTCGCGCTGCGCGATTAGGTCGGCGCGCGCCGCCTCGTTCCGCAGGCGCCCCTCCTCCGCCGCGTCCGCTATCTTGCTCGTGATGAGGCGCACGGCGCGGATCGCGTCATCGTTCGAGGGGATGACCCAGTCGATAAGGTCCGGGTCACAGTTCGTGTCCACCATCGCGACGATCGGTATACCGAGCCGGTTCGCCTCCGCGACGGCGATATGCTCCTTGCGCGGATCCACGACGTAGAGCGCGGACGGGAGCTTCTGCATCTCGCGAATCCCGCCGAGCAGGCGGTTGAGCTTCTCGATCTCATGCTCGTACTTGAGCGCTTCCTTCTTTGGTAGCCGCTCGAAGTCACCCTGCTCGCGCCGCTGCTCCAGGTCCTGCAGGTAACGAATTCGCGCGCGGATCGTCACGTAGTTCGTAAGAAGCCCGCCCATCCATCGCTGGTTGATGAAGTACTGGCCGGTGCGCTCCGCCTCTTCGGCGATGGTCTCCTGCGCCTGCTTCTTCGTACCGACGAACAGGACAGTGCCGCCTCGCTCCACCGTATCCGCGATGAACTCGTACGCCTGGTTCAGCGCGGTCACCGTCTGTGCAAGGTCGATGATGTGGATATTGTTGCGCTGGGTGAAGATGAACCGCCGCATCTTCGGGTTCCAGCGGCGGGACTGGTGTCCGAAGTGGACCCCGGCCTCGAGCAGGCCCCGCATGTTAATTGCACTCGCCAAGCTGTACTCCTTTTTTGGGTGTATCCTCCGCCCCTACTCAACTAGCTTCGGGGACCGGCATAGACCGGCAGGACCCAAGGCTATCCAGGGGCGTGTGTATTTTCGCCGCCCGATGCAATCGAGCGTACCCACAAGTATATCATAGGCCCATATTGGGCGCGCACCGCTGGGCAGCGATCTGTTCCCCTTGGAGGTTCAACTGAACGCTCTCACACCCAGCGAACGCACAAACAAAACGCACTTGGCAGGATCGCTCCGCCAGTGGGATGTGATACGCAGCGCGGTTGAGGACTATCGCATATCATCCCGAACGCAGTGAGGGACCCGTAAACCGTCCACGGATTCCTCGCGGGCTCGGCATGACCGTCGCGCTGCCATCGGCCGCAACTGGAATCAGGCCTTGGCTCGCCCCACCGGCCGTAGCTGACGATCTCATCGAGCGGCTTGCGGCCGCCCTCGACCGCTCCTGGCCGCGGGTCTTTGCTCGTCGTGGGTAGCCGAGTACCACCATCGAGCGAGCGGCCCGGTCAGGCGGGATACCAAGGATGGCCTTGCCGCGCTGTTGCTGCGCCTCGTCGCCGAACCAGGCGGTGCCGCCACCGAGCCCGAGCAGTCGCGCGCCGATCAGCAGGCGTTCGGTCACGCGCCCCTCGTCGTACGCCTCCGTCGTGGGGTTCGCGCCATCAAGCACGATCGCGATGGCCAGTGGCGCCTTCGCCACCCACCGGATCGGCGGGCGAATCTCGCCGATCTGGCGCAGTTGCTCCCGGTCCGTTACGACGATGAAGTGCCACGGCTGGGTGTTGCGCGAGCTGCCCGTCCACCGCGCGATCTCCAGCAGCTCCGCCAGGATGTCGTCCGGCACGGATCCGGCCGGTATTGCCGGGCCTGCCGTACCTTGCGCATTTGAGCGATGACTTCTCGTGCGTTCTCAAGCGCCATAGCAAACGTCCCTTCCATAGTTACAGCGAGTGGTTCGCCGCGCCGGTTCGTGGGTAGCGCGACCCGTGTCAACCGGCCCGATCACGCAGGGACCGCACCCCTGGAGTGCCGTGTCTCCGTAGCCTGCTCACGGCGGTGCAGCAGCCAGGCCAATGCCAGATCGATCCAGACTTGGCTTTCACGATTAATCATCTGCTGGTCCACATCGGTGGTCTCGTCCGCCAGCGACAAACCGTGTCGACCGCGCTCGAAGATGCAGCTCATATGGCACGCGGTGCTCCGCCAGGGCCATTGCGAACCGCAGCGCATTCTCCGCAAAGACGAGCTCATCCTCGGCGGTGTGCCAGATGAACGTCGGCGGGTCGCCGCGGACACCTGCAGGTCCAGGCGATACTGCTCTCGAAGCAGGTCCGGGATCCGGCCCCAGGACGATGGACAGGATATGATCTTTGATCCCAACCTCCGTACCCTCTGGCTCTCGCGTCATCCGGTGGTTGGCGACCAGTTCCAGGTCGATCACGGGGTAGCCGAGGATCAGCGCATTGGGTCGGATCTGATCGGCAACGACCACCAGCGGCTCATATAGTATCGGTTTGTCCCAGAGTACCCCGAGCGATGCTGCCAGATGCCCACCGGCCGAAAAGCCGCAGAGCGTGATCTGGTCTGGATTGACCAGCCACTCAGCAGCACGGGCTCGCACCATCAGTATGGCGCGGGCAAGATCCAGCATAGGCTCCGGGAAGCGCGTTTGTACCGAGTAGCGCAGCACGAATAGATGGTACCCGCGTGCCAGGAAACGTAACGCAACCGGCTCAGCCTCGCGGTCGGACGTCATCATGTATCCACCGCCCGGACAGAGGATGACTGCTGGCCGCCGGATGCCGGTCTGAAACTCGGGCGAGTCCTTGAGCACGTAGATTTCCAGGTACACCTGGTCCGGAATCTTCCGTAGGGGAATCGTGCTAGTGAGCATTGCGTGTTACCTCGGGGACAGAAGATTATACGGTGCGGTGTTGGAAGGCACCGGGGCATTCTAGCACTATGCGGATCCCATTGATCAGGGGCACCATAAAGCTATCGACTTGACCCTATGACACAGCCCGGGTGATGTGCGCCGTCATCGGGAAAGCCAGCCCTTCGCCGTCGGCGTACTCGTCCAGCGTGGGCATCGACGTCATCCTGGATGGCCGCCGCGAGCGCAGTCCGGCCCGCGTCGTCCAGCTTCGCCAGTTCCGGGAACACCGCGGTGACCGCGAGCAGGCTCTCCCGCACGAAGGCGTCTCGCGAGTGGAACCGGACGGTCTTGGCGACGGGCTCGATGGCAACGTCCCGGAAACCCGCACTCGAGCAGAGCACGCAACGCATCGGCATCGCCGAGCGAAAAGCCCCGGCTCGTCGCGGCTGCGGCGCCCAGCCGCCGCTCCATTGATACATTCACCGCTGCGTGGACGGGGTTGTGCTCGATTGAGCGCCAGACGGCGAACACGAGCCTGCCGCCCGGCACGAGCACGCGGCGCATCTGGGCAAGCGCGGCGGGACGGTCGGGGAAGAACTGGAGGCCCTGCTGGCAGGTCATAAGGTCGAACGAAGCCTCCGGGAAGATCTCGGCGTCCGCGCTGCCCTCCTGCCACTCGATCGGCGCGCCCGGCGGTTGGGGCAGGGAGCTGGCGACGGAGAGCATCGCCGGGCTGATGTCCTGCGCGACCACGCGGCCCGAGGCACCGACCAGCGGGGCGACCGTGCGGGCGACGATGCCCGTGCCGCACGCAAGGTCCAGCACCCGCTCCCCGGGCATTGGCGCGGCGTGGAGAGCAACCTGGCTCCAGGGGATGAAGATCGCGGGGACGAAGTAGCGCTCGTACGCCTGGGCCGGGGTCTCGGTGGCCGAGCCGCTCGGCGCGGTGTGCTGGGTTTCCGACATGGTGCCTCCTTGACTCTGGGTGCGGGCGCAGGCCAGGACGGGTCGCTGCCTGTCCCGACATCGCCGGCCGACCTGCGGAGATGGCTCCGCACGCGGCATTGGTTATACTCCTCTCATTCGTGGTGTGTCAACAGGCGGCGCCGAGCCGCATATCGCAGGAGGTGTTTCAATGGCCCAGGTCCGAGTCACGGCTGAGCGGAGTATCGGGGTGCCCGCGGAGCGCGTGTATGCGTACATCGCCGACTATCGGAGCACCACCACCGCTTCCTGCCACCGGCGTTCTCGGATTTTCACGTGGAGGAGGGCGGTGGGGCGCGGGTACAGTGGTCCAGTTCCGCCTGTTTGCCGGGGGCGTGAACGAGCGTACCGGCAGCGCGCGTAGAGGAGCCGCAACCGGGCAAGGTGCTGACCGAGTCGGACCTCGATTCGAGCTCCGTGACGACGTTTACGGTGACACCCGAGGGTGAGCACAGCCGCGTCCAGATTCTGACGACATGGCAAGGAGCGCGGGGCGTGGGCGGATTCTTCGAGCGACTCTGTGCCGGGGCGCGCGCCGACGAGCTGGAGCGCCTCGACCGATACGCCCGAGAGCGAGAGCCGGCCTACACTGACGGGAAAGACGTTTGAGCCTCCACGTCGGCTGGGCTGCCGCCCGCGGGCAGGCACGGAGACCTGCCCACCTCAATGCCCCACCGCTGAAGAGGCCTGGCGCGGAGCCTGTGCGGTGCTCCAGGGCTTTCGATTTGCGCTCCGACCACCGGTCGCCGCGGTATGGTCTGGTCCACTGGAAGGTCTTTGAAAACACCCCCTATATGTTCCCTACGTTCACGGGCACAGCATCTATCCCCAAGGTGCCGCACTGCTGCCATAGACCTTGATCGAGCCACAGCCGATACCGCCTGTAGGATTTGCCGAACTCCTCAGACCTGCCACGACGAGCGGGTGCGAGTTACCAGAGCATACCGCCCAGGACGGTACGGGTGATCGTGGCGCGGTCTTCCAATTGGTGGCCTCTGTGGAGGGAGCAGGTGTTGGATCACCCCACTGGGCGTCGGTCAGCGTCTTCGGTGTGACTCCGCGACGTGCTGCACCGCGGTGTTTGAGGGAGAGGCTTCCCCATCTGGGGCTCGTCGTGAGGTTCCAACGGGCTGCGAGTGCCTGACCACCCCAGGCTGAGCGGACTGGAAGGGTCTAGCCGCCTGGGCACGGTGAGCGGAATTAGGCCCGGATCAAGATGAGAGCGGGTGATGACCAGGAAGGCGTGTGCGGCCCCTGCCAAGCATCCCACCTCCTCACCGTACTGATCCAGACCCACCTCTCCCTTGCCTGAGCAAAACACTTGCCACCTCGACTGGCAGATCCTCACGAGTTCTGGAGTTGGGGAGACCTCATCGTCGTCCGTGCGCATCAGCAGCCAGCGGAATCGCCCCGTTTCCACGCACGCCCACTCCCAAGATCGCGCTGGAGGTGCCAGGGGTTCACCGATACTCGTCGTCAGACAGCTGGCCCAGGCGCTCACCGCACTCGCCGCCACTGGAAGCGGACGGCGTCATCGGGGATCATCAGCGCGTAGGCACGGCCCTCTGCTCCAGCCAGCGTCTGATCTGCCATAGAAGGAGTCCGCCACTACCCAGATGGTACGCGGCGTCGAACGCCCGCTCCAGTGATTGCCTGGCTAACTCACCTTGGTGCCCGCACTCCCGCCTCCAGCCTGCAGCGGGTCGATGAACGCAGCACCCGGTACGCCAGAAACACCCCTACCTGCGAGTCGTCGGCCGACTTTGTCGCCCTTCTTAGGACGATCGATGATGAGCGTTGTCTCCGAGGTGCTCGACGTAGTCGCGCCATCACGACGCCGAGCGGAGGAGTCGCTGCGCCTTCCTCGATCGCTTGAACTGCCACGCGTTCTTACGCGCTGGAGCAATCCCCTAAGATAGCGCCTCGTGACGAGACGAGCAAAACGACCGGCAATCCGTCCGCACACTTCCAACGCCGATCGCCGGCGACAGCGGTGCGCGCCCTGCGCTACATCCCCTCCTTCCTCAGGAAGGTAGCTTACCACTACTGGATGGTAGGGATGTGGAGCCGCTCACGTTTTGACGCGCCTTGCGCCCAGGCAGTGTCAAGCTCGAACGGGGGGCACCCTCCGCCGAAGACGTCGTCGCATCGACACCGAGCGGCCGAAGGGTGCACGTTCTGCGCAGCGTAGACCGTCCGTGCCTGCGCCGCGGATTGCACGCCTGCGCTGCCAGGCGCGCGCGCTCAGATTGCGCCGGGCTCGCACGCGCCGGCCATCGGAGTTCTTCCCTGGCCGCGCCTGCGGCTCATCACCCGGCCGGCGCCGTGGATCGTGCTGCGGAGCGCGACCTGCGCCTCCGGGTCGTCCACGCCCTCAACGACGACGCTGATGTCGCCCATCGAGCCGCCGATGAAGCCGCGCTGTCCCGGCCACGCGGGGGTTGCGCCCTTGCGGACGACGTACAGTTCCTCGCCGTTGTGCGTTCCTTCCAGGCGAAGTTGTGGTGGTTGTGCACCTCCTCAGTCGAGTTGCGCCCCAGGCTGCCGAGCACCTGGCCAACCACGTAGTCGCGTCCAGCGTAGGCGTATTTGCCCGCGAGCTCCATGGCCCGCAGGTACTCCTGGCCCAGGGGTGCGGAGGCTGAGCACCGTCGCGGGCTGATCCATCGACTCGCCCGGCGCACGATCATCGAACGCACGCCCTGCGGCAAGGTTGAGGTAGCCGCTCGCGGTGCGGTGCCCAAGGCCGCGGCTGCCGAAGTGCGCGCTCACCCAGAGCCAGCCATCCTCGTCCTCCAGGAGGTCGACAAAGTGATTGCCGCTCCCGACGGTGCCAAGTTGCTGCTGGGCCATCTGCTTGAGCTTGCCAACGGGACGGATGTCGCGCCAGGTGGGGTCGTCGAAGATAGGGTGGTCGACGTTCTGGCCGCTGGTACGCCCGATGCCGAACGCGATGCTGCGCTGGATGTCGTCGAGGATGGTCCCGATCCGCGGGCGCACGTCGCCGGCGCGCACGCCCACGCCCTAACCCGCATGCAATATCGTAGCCCACGCCGCTCCGGGGAGACGGCCTCGGGTAGCCGACGACGCCGCCGATGGGCATGCTATAGCCGAGGTGCCCGTCCGCGAGCAGGCCGCGCCGGCGGCGTGGTCGTCACGGGCGCAGCGCTTGATCTGGTTGATCGTGGATTCTTCATGCTCGCCCCAGACGGGGATGTGGTCTATGAGTTTGTACATGGGTCTTCTCCGATCGCCCTGACTCCTGCAAAGCGGATGCCGCGGCGGCGAAGGGCCCAGGGCGGGCACGGAGACCTGCCCCTACGGTGGGGGCGGGCAGAGTGCGCGGTGAAGCACGGGGCGTGGGTGCTTCGCGAGTATGGTATCTTATGTTCTCAAATCATCCATCGGCGGGGAGGAACGTCCAGGCTGTGCCGCGTATCTTCGACAACATCGACCACAAGCTGCTGCCCGCGCTCCGGCGGACGCTTGACGACGCCCATCGGGCGGACTTCTGCGTGGGGGTACTTCAACCTGCGCGGGCGGAAGGGCATTGACGGGTTCCTGGAGGGGGTCCGGCGGGCGGCTCCTGCTGCCGCCTGCTCGAATTTGGAGAGGCAACCTACTCGGTAGGGTGAGCCGTTAGCTATCAACGCATCCGGCCTAAGGCCGCCATGTCCATCATCGACATGATCGGCCGAGTGCTGGCGGAGCACTACGTGGGTTCACGGAGGAGGAGCTGGACTTCATCGTCAACTATGACATCAAGTACCGGATGGGGCAAGGCGGGCAGAAGGGGAGTAGTTGTGGAATGATGGCTTGCCCTGTTGGGCGCTTGTAGGAGCGTTCAATTGAACGCCCCTACGGTATCAACGATGACCGCGAGTACCGGATGGTGCAGGATGGCAGCGTGGGAAGTGAGGCGCGCGGGTCCGGGCAGGAGGACGATCTTTGAACACGCGTTCCACTGAGCGCGATCACGAATGGTGACGAAGGGTCCGAACGGGGGCATGTCCATTGAGTTCGTCGCTACAGAACTTCATAATAAAGGACCATGCACTGTTCCAGATGGGCCGCAGGGGAGTCACCGAGGAGGAAGTCCGCGATGTCCTGAAGGAGCCCGGCCAGATGCAGGAGGTCCGACCTGGCAGATGGGTATATCAAGTCAGGCATTACGTGGGAGACCCACCGCGCGAGTTCGTGCTCCGCGTGCTCGTCGACCTGGACCCAGCCGCCGGAGGTCGTCACGGTATACAGGAGCAGTAAGGTGGACAAGTACTGGGGGGAGGAGCCGTGAAGGTAGTGTTCGACCAGGACACAGATACGCTAAGCATCATTCTACGGCCCGGCCCGGTGACGGAGAGTGATGAGGAGAAGCCAGGCGTGATCCTGGACTACGATGCCGCGGGCAACCTCGTCTCCCTCGAGATTCTCGACGCAAGCCGCCGTGTCGAGCAGCCGCGCCTGATGGACTTCCAGGCTGCGGTCTGATGGCAACAACCGGACGCTCGTGACGGGCACGAAGCGCGGAGGACCGGATGGCAAAGTGGGGACTGAGACGCGCGGCGCCGGGCTGCAGATGGAAACGAAGCGCGTAGTCCCGCCAACCACGACACTCGTGATGCTGGAAAGATCGGAGTTCCCGGTCGACCTGGCCCATTACACGGACGTCGATGCAGCACCCCCGATCTCTGCCATCGGTGACCTTGGCATCCTCCAGACCCGGACGCTCGCGCTCTTCTGCTCGGTGCGGTGTCCGGGCAGGCTGATCCTCCAGACGTACGACCTCGCGCTCGCTTTGCGCGAGGCGGGAACGGCGGTGGTTGGGGCTTCCACACGTCGATGGAGAAGGAGTGCCTGACGTTGCTGCTGTGCGGCGCGCAGCCGGTGGTCATCTGCCCAGCGCGGGGGATCGAGGGGATGCGGCTTCCCGCGGAATACAGGAAGCCGCTCGCGGACGGCAGGCTGCTCGTGCTCTCGCCGTTTGCGGAGAAGCAACGTCGGGTGACCGCGCAGACGGCAGAGGTGCGCAACCGGTTCGTTGCGGCGCTCGCGGACGGGGTGTTCGTCGCGCACGCCGCGCCCGGCGGCAGGACGGAACGACTGTGTCGGGACGTGCTCGGCTGGGGCAAGACGCTGCTCACCATCGACAGTCCGGAGAATGCAGAGCTTATCGAGATGGGCGCCGTGCCGGTGTCGCTGGAAACGGTCGCGCAGGAGGGCGTGGTGGGCGTTCGGTTGAACGCCCCTACGGGCGGCGGTGGATCGTCACCTGCGCGAACGATGATTCCCTCACACGGCGAGGCGTAGGGGCGAAGCTTGTCTTCGCCCTGATCCATCCTCGGCGAACACGAGGTTCGCCCCTACGACTCACTCGCGCTCGCCCATCGCGTAGCTCCGCCAGGGACGGTAGCCCAGCCGTGCGTAGAACTCCACGGACCACACCCAGCCAACGAAGCCCGTGCCCGCCCCACGCTCTCGCAGGATCTCGGAGGCGTGCGCCACCAACGCGGTGCCGATGCCATGCCCACGCGCAGCCTCCGCGACGCCCACCACGCCGAGCGCGCCCGCGTCTTGGCCGAGCAACGTCTTCCATCGGACGTCGTTGCGCTCCGGATGCGACCATGCGACGTACATCATCAGCACGCCGAGGATCGCCCCACTCGCATCCCGCGCTAGCAGCAGGTCGTCGTGGTCCCCCAGGTCCACCACGCGCGCGTAGTACGACAACCACTCGGGAAACTCGCGCGCCACGAACGCAAGGATCTGCGATCCGTCTGCCTCTGCGCCGGGAGCGACAACGACCCCGGCGGCCTGGCCGCGCTTGAGGATCGCCACCGGCGTGGCATACCCGGCGAGCCGCTGCGTCAGGTCGTGACACTCGTGCGTGAAGCGCCAGCCACGGCGCTGAAAGAAGGGCACGGCGCTGGGCAGCGCGAGCGGCACGCCGGGCCACAGATAATCGCCGCCACCGCCCAGCACGACGCTCCGCGCACCAGCCTCGCGCAGGTGTCCCAGCGCCGCGTCGTGCAGCGCTGTGCCGATGTCCTTGCGGCGGTGCCCGGAGTCGACGAGCAGCAGCGAGAGGTTGCCTCCTGTCCCGTGCCGGTCCGGGTGCGTCGCAACGAAGCCGACAACCCTATCGCCCAAGACCGCCACCAGCAGATCCCCCTCGCGGTAGGACGCGTGCGCCCATGTGGCGCGCGCGAGCACCTCGGGCGACACCGGCCAGTCGGTGCCCAGGTTGGCGTTCCACAGGATGGGCAGTGCCCTGGCGTCACATTCAGCGCGGAATGGGCGGATATGGATGGTTATGGCGACTCCAACGATACGCATGTCGGTTGAACCGTGGCGCGTATCATCCCGGACGCGGTGAGGGCTCCGTAGCCCGTACCACGGATTCCTCGCGGGCTCGGAATGACAAATGCCCTACCGTCCAGCTGGAGTTCGTATGGCACGGTTGCAGGTCACGGACCGAAAGCACGACTGCCCGGGTGAACCTGTCGGCCTGGCCTCGGGTAGTATATCCGTCTGGGCGTGGCGGTGATGCTGAGGATGCCGCCGGGCACCGTCGACGGGTGGGACGAGCGACCAGCTATGGGCGGCCAGCGACGTGCTGATAGCGTGGCGACACGGAGTGTGAGAGGGGGGGGTGCGATGCCCAAGGTGTACGTGACACGGCAGATCCCGCGTGCGGGGCTGGACCTTCTCGCGCAGTCGTGTGAGATGGAGGTCTGGGATGGCGAGTTGCCACCCGGACGAGAGGAGCTGCTGTGCGGCGTCGCGGAGGCTGACGCGCTTGTCTCGCTCCTGACCGACTCCATCACCGACGAGATCATCGCCGCGGCACCGCATCTCAAGGTGATCGCAAACTACGCCGTCGGGTATGAGAACGTGGACGTCGCGGCGGCCACGGCGCGGGGCATCGTCGTCACGAACACGCCGGACGCGCTCACGGAGACCACCGCGGACTTCGCGTGGGCGCTGATGCTCGCCGCCGCGCGGCGCATACCGGAGGGCATCGAGTACGTGCGGGCTGGGCGGTGGCGCACCTGGGGGCCGGAGCTCCTGCTCGGGCCGGATGTGTGGGGCGCGACGCTGGGCCTTGTCGGGCTGGGGCGAATCGGCAGCGCGGTTGCCCGGCGCGCGCAAGGGTTCGGTATGTCCGTGCTCTACCATACGCCGAGTCCGCACCCCGAGGCGCAGGATCTCGCGGCGTGGACAGAGCTGGACGACCTGCTCACCCGCGCCGATTTCGTGAGTATCCACACCCCGCTTACCCCCAAGACGCGCGGACTGATCGACGCCCGCCGCCTGGCGCTGATGAAGCCGGGTGCCGTGCTCATCAACACCGCGCGCGGGCCCGTCGTGGACAGCACGGCACTGTATGATGCGTTGCACGCGGGCAAGCTCTTCGCGGCCGGGCTCGACGTGACGGATCCCGAGCCACTGGCCGCCGATCACCCACTTCTCTCGCTGCCGAACTGTATCGTCGTGCCGCATATCGCGAGCGCCTCGTATGCCACGCGTGAGCGGATGGCCGTCATGTGCGCCCGCAACGCGCGCGCCGTGCTCCGGGGAGAACCGGCGCCGAACGCCGTGAACGAAGCGTAGCGCGCATCGGTTGAAACGTTTCCCTGGTTTGATGCATTCTGGTTGTGTCATAGTCACTGATAGACATCACAAGGAGCTGAACCTGTGCACCTTCTGTCCGCACTCCTCGTGTTGCTCGCGCTGAGCGGCGGTGGCCGGGGCGGCCAGTCGCCAACGCTGGTCATTGATCCCACCGGTAGCGCGCGAGATACGACGATCGCGTTTCGCGGCGCCGGATACACGCCGGGTGCGGAGGTGATGGTGGCGCTCGGCGAGGATGGCATCCCGGTGGCTATCACCACCGCAAACGCAAACGGCGCGATCTCCGGCGTATTTCCAACGCCCGATCCGCGCCTGATCCCCGAACTGGCCGGCACGCCCGCGCTCGTATACGCGACCGAGACGGAGTCCGGCGTGCGTTCGACGGAGGTGCAACTCCCAATTGCCCGGGCGGCGCGCACCGCTGAACCGCAGCACGGAGAGACGGCAGTCCTCGCACTCGATCTGGAGATCGGCAGGGCACCAGAGAACGCGACCTACTGGGTGCTATTCGGCACGCCGGGTGCCCCGCCCGCCGCCCGCCGCCTCACCGATCCCGAAGGCGACGGCGTATATAGCTTGAGCGTGGAGGTCGGGGCGGGAGCGCCGCTCGCGATCGAGCTCGTTCGGGGCACCGGGACGCGTAACACCGCGGCGGGTCCTCGCCGGACCAGCCGATCCGAACTATCCGGAAGTACCCGCCGATCACCCCCAGGTGTCCCTTATGCTCCGGCTCGCGTCTCCCGCAGGACGCTAATCAGGGCCGGACCTGGGGCGGCGGCTGAGTGGTAAGAGAGTCTCTGTCATTCCAAGCGTCCACGAGGAATCCGTGGTACCGGTTACGGATCCCTCACCGCGTTCGGGATGACACGGACCACGGCTCAAGCGGATTGCGTATAACCAGGCGCCGATCATCGTCGGGGATGGGCCGCCGTCAACGCCGTCGTATTCCGCTGTGGGCGGCTTTACGGCGCAGCGTGACTGACCTCGCGCCGCAGCTTGTCCGGTGTCGGGCGGTGCCCGAAGAGCCGCTCCGGGACGACCATGAGCTGGGTTGCCGCCGCGGTGCCCAACGTAACCTCGCCGCGCGCGGTCTGGAGCACGAGGGTGCCGGTGACGACGCTCGCCTCGCACACCTGCAGCCGTTCACCGGGGACCAGGCCGTGTTCCTGGAAGTACGCGAGCAAATCGATGTTCTCCTTGGCGCGCTCCGCGATACGCTCGACGATCACCTCCTCGCCCGGCTCCACCTCCGTCAGTCGCCGGGTGTGGGGGAGAAGCACGCCCCGGTGCCGGGAATCGGGCTGCCGTGCGGGCAGGTGGTCGGGCGTCCGAGCGCCTCCCACAGCTTCTCCTCGGTCTCGTCCGTAATCGAGAACCGCCAGCGCTCGGCTTCCGCGTGCGCGTGACCACTCAACGCCGATCAGGTCCGTGAGCAATCGCTCCGCCAGGTAGTGCCGCCGCGCGGTGGACATTGCGATCTGCCAGCCGCGCTGCGTGAGCCCGATCTCGCGGCCGCGGCCCACCTGCACCAGCCCCTCCTGCCCCATGCGCTTGAGCATCTCCGTCACGGATGCCGGCGCGATGCCCAGCCATTCCGCGAGGCGCGCGCCGATCAGCGGCTGGTTCTCGCGGCGCAGACTGTACATCGCGAGCAGGTACTGTGTCATCGTCGCGGTGATGTGTCCGTCGCCGTTGTGTGCGCTATTCATCACCAGCCTCCCTGCACGCGGGGCAGACGCCCTGGAAGTCGAGCCGAACATCCAGCTCCCGCCAGCCTTGAACCTGCACCTGCGGGCGCGCGGGCTCCCCGCTCAGGGGAGCGTCCTCAACGCGGCCACAGCGCGTACAGAGCAGGTGCGGATGCCGGTGTGGCTGGCGCACGTCGTAACGCACTGGCCCTTGGCCGGGCCGGACCTCCAGCACCTGCCCGATCTCCCGGAGGGCATCGAGGGTGTTATATACCGTGGCGAGGCTCGTCGTCGGCAGCGTCGCCCGGATGCGCCCATACACGGTCTCCGCGCTCGGGTGCTCGTCGTCCTCGATGAGCGCGCGGACCACGGCGAGGCGCTGCGGCGTTAGCCGGTAGTTCGAGTCCCGGAGCAACCCTGCAAGCTCGTCCAGCCTGGAATCGACATCATACACTTTAGAACAGTTCCTAACTAGTAGCCCTATTGCACAGAGGATACGCCAATCCCAGTGTGGCGTCAAGCATGTCCTTCGCCAGCCCGGATGGTCGATGACTTTTCGGCGTGATCTGCTGTCAATGGTACGGCCCCATCACTCCAGATCAGACCTTGCATCGAGGCCGCTCCTTCACGAACGGCTCGGCTCTTCGCGCAATCCCATAGTAAACGCCGGACACCCGAGCGGGATATACTGACGCAACGATGAGCACCGCTGTGTATCCGCCCGGCCCGAAGAACCGGTTTCCCGCGCTCGGGCTGCTCACGTACCGCCGCGACCCCATCGCGGTCTTCACGCAGCTCGCCCGCGAGTATGGCGACATCAGCCACGTCCAGCTCGGTCCGCGGCATCTCGTGCTGCTCAACCACCCGGACCTGATCCGGGACGTGCTCGTGCGGCATCATCGGACCTTCCATAAAGGACCAGCCCTGCAGAACACGAAGGTGCTGCTGGGCGAGGGGCTCCTGACGAGCGAGGGTGAGTTCCACCTGCGGCAACGACGCCTCGCGCAGCCCGCGTTCGCACACGCCCGGGTTGAAGGCTACGGCGCCGCTATGGTGCGTCACGCGGCCGTGACCGCGGCAAGCTGGGAGGATGGCGCACCCATCGACGTCGCCGCGGAGATGTCCCGCCTCACGCTGGGGATCGTCGCGGAGACGATGTTCGGTGCGCGCGTTGGGGAAGAGGCGGATGAGATTCTTGGCGCACTGACCGATGTTCTGGGCCTCTTCGACTTCCTGCTCCTCCCCTGGGCACAGGCGCTGCTTCGGCTGCCGCTGCCGAGCTCCCGGCGCTTTCACCGCGCGAAAGAGCGGCTCGACCGTGTCGTGTACCGCATGATCGAGGCACGGCGGGCCGGCGGCTCAGACCAGGGCGACCTGCTCTCGTTGCTGCTGCTGGCGCAGGAGGCCGACGGCGAGCGCATGACGGATCGGCAGCTCCGCGACGAAGCGCTGACGATCTTCCTCGCCGGGCAGGAGACGGTCGCGAACGCGCTCACGTGGACGTGGTACTGGCTCTCCCGCGAGCCGGAGGTG
>JAUJMR010000003.1:179498-267737 GCA_030446765.1 Chloroflexia bacterium | reverse complement strand
GGCGGCCCGCGGCAGTGCATCGGGGAGGGGTTCGCATGGATGGAGGGGATCCTGCTGCTCGCGACGCTCGCGCAGCACTGGCGGCTCCACAACGTTCCCGGCCATCCGGTCGGGCTCAAGCCGCTCGTGACCCTCCGGCCCGCCCACGGCATGGCGATGACGCCGGAGAAGCGTTGACGATACGCCGACCGGGTACGCCGACGAGACTGGACCGAGAGCGAAGCCGGTCGCTACGCGTCGGTCTTCTCGCCGCTCTTGCCACCGTGCTCATGCTTCAGGGGACGCGGGTACTCGCCACGTATCTTATGATCGTTGCCGATAACCGGGGCTGGCTGTATTCGGCCGGTATCGTGCTCGCCGTCTCGGCGACACTCACGACCCTGGCCGTGGCCGTGCGGCGACGCGGCACGTTCCCCGTGGTGGTCACAGTACTCGCCGGGTCGCGGCTCCTGCTGCAGTTCTGGCAGCAGCCCGAGGCCCGCGCGGCGCTCGGCGGGGCGATCGTTGGCGGTTGGTGCCTGCTCACCCCGGCCCTGCTCGAGACGCACCGGGCTGCTGCGTCCCTGGGGGTGGTGGCAGGGCTCGGGCTCGACCTGGCGATCCGGATCACATTCGGCACGCTCGACCTGCCGTGGGCGACGGGGCGTGGGGCGGTGCTGCTGACGGTCCTGCTGGTCGCGCTCTTGACCCTACCATTGCGCTGCCTTCGGGATGGTCCCGGACAAGCGTCGCCCGCTGGCGCCGTATTACTCGGCGTCGGACCGGGCCTCGCGTTGTACCACCTGGTGGCGGGCAACCTGGGCCTCGCTCAGGTCAAGCTTGGCCTCACCTTTCCGGCAGCCGCTGCCGTGCTCGCCACCGGCATTACCATCGGCGTTGCGATTAGTGGGACGCTGACCGCCCGGCCCGGTCGCTACCGGGTTGCGGGCGTCCTCCTGATCGCGGCGCTCGGATGGATCGGGATCGTGCTCGGCTGGCGCGGCGGTGCATTCGCCGCACCGGGCCTGATCCTCGGCACAGCCGCCATCACGCTCGGCATCACGCCCATCCTGCAGGCAGAACGCCCCACAGTGTCGAACGCGGGCCGCCGAGACGCACTGTGGCTCGTCGGCGGGATCGTTCTGGCGATCGCCCTCCTGGCGGCATACTACACCCTGAGCGGCTCTGAGACGGTCCTTCTCGGGTATGGAGTGCTGCTCACCGCCGGTGCGCTACTGGCCAGTGGAGGATCGGCGCTCGAGCCACTGCGCCCGCGGTATGGGACAACCGTTGCCGCAGTCGTCGGCAACCTCCTGTTCGCGGCCTGTGCAGGCCAGAGGATCGTGGATGATGCGCCATCGCGCGTCGGACACGCCGGCCCTGACCTCACGGTTATGACGTTCAACATCCGGGCAGGCTTCGCGCACGATGGCACCTGGAGCCTGGAGCGCACGGCCCGCACCATTGAGGAACAGCGTCCGGATGTGGTCGTGCTGCAGGAGGTGAGCCGGGGCTGGCTGGGCAGAACGGGAACCGACGAGGTGCTCTGGCTCCGGCGGAGGCTCGGGATGCAGGTCGTGTTAGGCGCCGCGACCGACGACGGGCTGTGGGGAAACGCCGTATTGACTCGTCTCCAGGTCGAGCGCACCGAGCAGCGGCAATACGCGGTGACCCGCAATCTCCAGCGGAGCGCGCTGATGGTCCGACTGGGGACGCGCTGGGGGTCCGCGTGGGTGCTGACGACCCACCTGGCCGCCCCGAAGGACGCGGGCGCGGTACGGCTCGCGCAGATAGGCGAGATGCTGGCGCTTCTGGATGGACGGCGGCCCACGCTGATTATGGGCGACCTGAACGCCGACCCCGGTTCCCCGGAACTGCGCCTGCTATCGAGCGCGGGGTTTGCTGACATCGGACGCATGCTCGGTCCGGGTGCGTACACTTCGCTGGACTATCGGCGAATCGACTATATCCTCGCGACCGGCGAATGGGAAACGCACGATGTGCGAATCCTTGAGATGGATACCTCGGACCATCGGGCTGTCGTGGCGCGGGTGCGGCTCGCGAGACGGGGGCAGCGTTAGGCTGGGGATTCAGCAGAATGCGGGGAGAAGCCTGCGGCACGGCTGCTTCTCTTGTGGTAGAACCTCAGTCGCTGAAGATGTAGAGCAGGCGGACGAGGGCATACGCGAGCAGGGCGTACACGATGATCGCGAGGAGCGAGCTGAGCTCAATCACGGAGGAACCGAAGTCCGGCTCGTTGAAAAGGCCCTGGAAAGGGGCAACGAACGGACCCGTAATCCCGTATATGAAGGACGCAAAACCCGTCTCTCGCGCACCGAGCAGGCGCAACACCGCCCGTATGGCGATGAGCGATTCGATCACCCCGAAGATGAAGTAGATTATGCGGGCGTACCGGGCGAGAGTGTCTGCGCGCGCGCGCGTCGTTCTGGTCTCCACTACCTCTTCTTGCACTCGCGGACGCTCCACGTATCGCTCCTCCACATATCTGTCCCGCACGGGAGGCGCGGGATCAACATAGGGCGCCGGCTCGACGTAGCGCTCCTCGATCACGTCTGGTTCAGGCCTGAGCACGCGGTCACGTCGGATGGCCTGGGTATCGTCGTTGTGGAGATCGTCCGGGGAACCGTCGTACGGCCTGCGGCTTGGGTCATCTCTCACGGGTTCGGCCCTCCAGAGCGGTCACGGCCCACGGCGACCGTCTGGTTCGCAAAGTAGCACACGTCATGGCAGGTGTCAAGGAACGTATTTCGGTCCAGGGGATACCTCAGCCCGATGGCCCCCGCCGTACTTCCACTACGTACGGGCCGGCTCTTCAGCACCCAGGGCCCGCTCAACGTCTGGCGCAACGGCAAGCAGATGCGGCTGTGGCGCACGCCGAAGGGCGCGTACTTCCGCACCGATCCCCAGGGCGAGGGCCACTACACCTTCACGCTGCTGACCTTCGCCGCGGCGCTGCGCCTGTACCAGGTGGACCTGCCCGATGTCTTGCAGCTCGAGCCCTTCGACCAGGCTTTCCCCGGCTATGAGGTCGAGGAGGGGTAAGAGCGGGACACTGTCCCGAAATGTCTCGGAATTGATCGCCACGCTCTATCAGCTCAGCGAAAGGTGGGCTATAGTTACCCCAGCACCAACCAGTGCCAGGCACTCACCATGGTGGATGTTTTGGCGACCTACTGCAACCCGAACATAGCTCTGAGATTACCCCTGCACCCGTTGCAGGCATATCACACCGAACGATCCCCCCCGACTGCCAGCACCCGATCCATCCCATGAGTACGACAGTGGGACTACAAGCGCGGCTCCCTGATCCAAGTCGATGCTCAGCAGCCACGGCACCTTCTCGCCACCCGAAGCACCAGACCACGCCCCAGAAACGAACCCAGCCTGCACAGCAGCCCACTCCGGCAACGTCTCACGCCCAAACTACTAGCTCAACGTACGTAACATGTTGATGAGTCCCACCACCAGGAATCCGATCCCGACGATAACTGCTAGGACCTCGTTCAGCGCGACCTCTCGCTCGCCCATGTGGGTTCCCCATATTGCATTCTGCATATCGATCGTGACCCGGCTGAGAGGCTTACGGAAGCCCACGAGCACGATGCCTAGAAAAATTGCCAGCACCCCATCTAGCGCTAAATCCATGAGTATCCCCCGTCCAAGCTTGTGCCAAAACAGGCTTCAGAGTCAGTACGTCTCTCGGCGGCTGTCACCCCACCGCGGCCCCGTACCGCTGACCAACCATCCGATCAGCAACCACCCGCCGCCATTTGTCCCGATCCACCTTCGGCAGCAGGTACGCGATCACATCCCGCACCTCGAGCACGACGCCATCATCATCCGTCAGCGAGATACCCACAGCCATGGACCAAACCACAGATCTGCCTACCACTTCACGTTAGGGAACCTACTGGAGGACTTGAAGGTCCGATACCGCATCCAGACACCTAGGTACGCAAGGGCCGCAACTAGAGTCGAAGATCCCAGGACTAACCACAGACTCTCGTCGCCCCAAAGCAGCAGGTACGTAGCCAACCACACGACGACCGCTACAACCCAAGCCAGGACTCGAACTCTCAGCCCACGTGACACCGCAACAAACGCCGTCAGCCCCACAGCCACGATGAGCAGAGATGTCACGAGGAAACCTATGGGACTCAGCACATCAGCCACAACAGACCTTCTCACCCCACCGCGACTCCGTACCGCTGAGCGAGCATCCGATCAGCAAACGCCAGATACGTACTGGTTCTGTTCCCGACACCCGCCGCTTGAGTGGCCCAATGCTATCACAGCACAGCCCGGGGCTAGGTTCTGCTCGACCAAACACTCCTGCCCGATTCTTTACAGCAGGTCCGAGAACGGGCCGATTCCCTTAATGCCTTAGCCGTACGTTTGTTGTGCAGAAGCGGCGGCCAGGCACAACCCACCCTCCAGGCCGGGAGAGCCTCCATCTTCCCTCACCAGATAGCAGCCCCGTGTGGGCGCACAGGGAGGACAGGCAGCAATGCCCGATGACGTGCCGGCAGGCAAGGAGCTTGAAGGAACACCGGGGACCGATCCGCATCTCCCCGCTCGGACAGGAAGTCGTGGATCTGTCGTCCGAGCGCTCTCGTATTCGTTTCGCGATACAGCTTGTCGAGCTTGGCTTGGGCATCATCGCAGGGCACGCCGGAGGATGTTGCACGCGCTGCGCACTCCCGCACCGGCCAGTTCCTCCGGCCCGTCCTGGACGGCTCCACGCGAGGGGCAGCCCAGCAGCGCCGCGCCAGCTAGCGGCCGCGATGCGGATTATGGAACTCCGTGTTGTAGTACACCGACGGATGGGAGGCGTGCGCCTCCACGCCGGCCGGGCGGTGCGAGACAGCCCGCGGGCAGGCACGGAGACCTGCCCCTACCTGGCTGGACCTCAATGCGCACAGTTGGGGGGTACGATGTCGTTACCTGGCTCTGGCTCGACATTCGCTCTTCTGTGCTCGTACAATCTGCCTCGGAGAGGCTTGTGGTGCACGGCGATGCTTCCTGGCGGGACGGCACGCGCAGAGGGCGACGTGGGGAGCGATCAATGGAAGACGATGTAGGCTGGCGGTATGGGTTCGCGCGCGACCTCGTCGGCGCGTTGCCACAGTTCCCGGGACTGTGCGCGGCGGTCATCGGTGGCTCCGTGGCGCGCGGCTACAGCGATCCGTATTCCGACATCGAACTCCTCCTCTTTTGGGAGCGCATGCCCGACCCGGCGACGCGAAGGGCGATCCTGGAGGTATGGCGGGCCGAACAGCGCCTCCTCGTCGGCGACCACGCGCTCCTGGTCCGCGGCGTCCCAGTCGACCTGTGGCAGCGCACCGTCGACGACGAGGAGGCGATACTCGATCGAGTCTTGCGGGACCACAGCCGCGATATGACGGCCAATGCGGAGATCGATATGGTCAACACCGGGCTGCCGCTACGCGGGGCGGCGCTGGTCCAGAACTGGCAGGCGCGCACCGCCAACTATCCCGAGGCCCTTGCCCTGGGCTTCCTGCGCGAGCAGTTGCCCAATTTCCACCTGCGCCAACTCGGCCTGGCGGCGGTCCGCGATAACCCGACGGCGTTCTACCACACGCTCAGTGACCTCCACTGCACCCTGTTCCTCGTCCTCCTCGCCCTGAACGGCGCCTACTTCCCCACATTCAAGTGGCTCTACCGGCGGCTCGACGAACTGGCGGTCGCGCCGCCGGCAGCAGCCGCACGCCTACGCCAGATGTTCCTTGAGCCCCCACCCGTCGCGGCGGCGCAGTTACAGACCATGCTCCTTGAGACGCTGGCGCTGGTGGAGGAGCATTGCCCTCAGCTCGACGCGAGCGTGCTCGCGTGGGCGCGGCACGGCGTGGAGCAGGGCGAGGCGGTGCCGATCATCCGACCGTAGCGCCCGTGCTGCATATTCGGCCATCGGGGTGGTGAAGCACCGGAGCATGAGGATGGAGGCGGCCAGATTGCTGGTCAACGGTAGGGGGTTGACAGGTCCGGCAGCGAGATGTATATTGGTCGCAGACCCGTCCCTAGGGGGTTGGGCATGAGGAGGCCGGACTGATGAGGACGAGCAAGGAAGACGCGCTGAGGCGACTAAGCTATATCGAGGGCCACCTGCGCGGCATCCGCAAGATGGTCGAGGAAGACGCGTATTGCGTCGATATCCTCAAGCAGACGCACGCGGTCGGGCGCGCGCTGGATAAGCTGGATGAGGTGCTGGTGCGCGATCACATCGGTCACTGTGTGCCGGAGGGTATCCGCGACGGGCGGGATGAGCAGGTGTTGGGCGAGCTGGTGCAATTGTTCGAGGTATCGCGCCGCTAGGATTCGGGCGGTCCGTGCAGGCCGCTTTTTATTTATCCGCCTCATACCCCCACCCAGAGGGTGTGGGAACGAAGGAAACCGCAGATGACGACAGAGCAAAAAACAACGGAAAGCACACCACAGGCCGCGGGCACGGTGCGAGAGGTATCGCTGCCGATCACCGGTATGACCTGCGCGAGCTGCGTGCGGCGGGTCGAGAAAGGCCTGTCGAAGGTTGAGGGGGTGCGGGAGGCGGGGGTGAACCTCGCCACGGAGAAGGCCAGGGTTGCGTACGATCCGGCGCTCGTCACCCCGCGCGACCTGAAGGCCGCGGTAGAGAAGGCGGGATACGGTGTGCGCGAGCTGCCGGCGGAGGTGCCGCAGGGTAGTCCCGCGCCGCCCGCCGCGACACCGGTGTCGACCGGGGCCACCGAGTTGACGTTTCCCATCGAGGGGATGACGTGCGCGAGTTGCGTGCGCCGCGTGGAGCGGGCGCTCTCGAAGGTGGAGGGGAGTAGAGGAGGCAGGCGTCAACCTGGCGACGGAGCGGGCGCGCGTCGTGTTCGACCCGTCGGTCGCGGACGTACCAAAGCTTCAAGCGGCGGTCGAGAAGGCCGGCTACAAGGTCGGCGAGGTACCGGCCGCGACCACCTCCGCTTCCAACGGGGAGGCGCAGGGTCCCGCACGACCGTCCGAGGAGGCGGCGGATGCGCGCGAGCTCGAGCGGCAGCGGGAGATCGACGCACTCCGGCGAAGGTGGACCGTGAGCCTGGCGGCGGGCCTGGTGATGATGGCACTGATGTACGTGCCGCTGGGGCTCGACATGCTGCTCATCGCACCGGTGTTGCTGATTGTCTCCACGATCGTGCAATTCTGGGCGGGCGGGGTTTTCTACAAGGCGGCGTGGGCCGCGGCGAAGCACGGCAGCACGAACATGAACACCCTGGTCGCGGTCGGCACGAGCGTGGCGTATGCGTACAGCGCGTTCGTGACGCTCTGGCCGACGCTGGCCGAGCGCTGGGGCTTCCCGTTCGACCTGTACTACGAGACGGCGGTGATCATCATCGCGCTGGTCCTGCTGGGCAGATGGATGGAGGCGCGCGCAAAGAAGCGCACCGGCGCGGCGATCAAGGCGCTGATGGGCCTGCAAGCGAAGACGGCACGGGTCATCCGCGACGGCGCCGAGGGCGATATCCCGGTCGAGCAGGTCCGGGTCGGCGACCTGGTGCGGGTGCGCCCGGGCGAGAAGGTGCCGGTGGACGGGGTCGTCCGAGAGGGCCGGTCCGCGCTCGACGAGAGCATGCTCCCGGGTGAGTCGCTGCCGGTGGAGAAGGTGCCCGGCGACGCGGTGATCGGTGCCACGCTCAACAACTCGGGCAGCTTCGTATTCGAGGCGACGAAGGTAGGGCGCGACACCGTGCTCGCGCAGATCGTCCAGCTCGTGGAGGAGGCGCAGGGGTCGAAGGCACCGATGCAGCGGCTCGCGGACACGATCTCCGGCTACTTCGTGCCGGTGGTGCTCAGCGTGGCCGCCCTGACGTTCGCCGGGTGGCTGGCGTTCGGCGGATCCTTGACGGTCGCGATCACCGCGGCAATCGCGGTGCTCATCATCGCCTGCCCGTGCGCGCTGGGGCTGGCCACGCCGACCGCCATCATGGTCGGCACGGGCAAGGCGGCGGAGCACGGCATCCTGATCCGGGGAGGCGAGGCGCTGGAAGCGGCGCGGCGCATCGACACCCTCGTGCTCGACAAGACCGGCACGCTCACGCGCGGCAAGCCCGCCGTGACGAAGGTCGTCGCAAGTGAGGGGACGACCGAGCACGAGCTGCTGGCCATCGCAGCGGCGGCGGAGGTCGGGAGCGAGCACCCGCTCGGCGAGGCGATCGTCCTCAGGGCGCGCGAGCTGGGGCTGGACCTGCCCGCTGTCGAGGGCTTCGAGTCTATCGCGGGCAGGGGCATCCGGGCGACCGTCGCGGGCGCGAGCTGCTGCTGGGCAACAGCGCGCTGATGGAGCAGTCCGGGATAGCCCTCGGCGGGCTCATGGTCGGTGGCGAGCGAGCAGGCCGCGACCGGCGCGACGCCGATGTACGTGGCCATCGACGGTGTGCCCGCGGGGTTGATCGCGGTGGCGGACACGCTCAAGGAAGAGTCGCCGGAAGCGGTCGCGCAGCTCGGCGCACTCGGCCTCGAGGTAGTGGATGCTCACGGGCGACAATCGGCCCACCGCAGAAACGATCGCACACCAGGCGGGAATCGGTCCGGAGCGGGTGCTCGCCGAGGTGCTGCCCGACCAGAAGGCCGAGAAGGTGCGCGAGCTTCAGGCACAGGGCAGGAAAGTGGCGATGGTCGGCGACGGGATCAACGACGCCCCGGCTCTCGCGCAGGCTGACCTGGGGCTGGCGATCGGCACCGGCACAGACGTGGCGATGGCCGCCTCCGACGTCACGCTGATCGGCGGCGACCTGCGCGGCATCGTGACCGCGATCGCGCTCTCCCGCAAGACCGTGGGCGCGATCAAGCAAGGACTGTTCTGGGCGTTTGCGTACAACGTGCTGCTCATCCCGGTCGCGATGGGCGCGCTGTATCCCTTCTTCGGGGTGCTGCTCGACCCGGTGCTCGCGGCCGCGGCGATGGCAATGAGCTCGGTGAGCGTCGTGACGAACGCGCTGCGCCTGCGCCGGTTCCACAGGCCGCAGAGCGCGCGAGATCCTCCATCCGCCGGTGCGCGAGCGGGTCGCGGAGTACGCGTACCTCGCGGGCATCGCGGTAGTGGCGCTCGGCGTGGGTGCCGCGGCGCTCTACTACGGGGCGCGGGGTGAGGCGGGCATGGGACACGCGGCGGCCCAGAACTCAGCAGGTCAGGCGGAGGAGATGGCTATGGCGGGGGAGCAGGTGGTTGATCCGGCGCGCGCGGGAGTGCGCGTGGGCTTCAACGCCGGACCCACCGCCCCGGCCCCGGGACAGCCGGTGCGGCTGGCGTACAACGTCTCGGACGCGGAGACAGGCCGGGCGATCACCGACCTGCCCGTCGACCATGAGCGGCCGATGCACCTGATCTTGGTGAGCCGGGACCTCGGGCGGTTCCAGCACATCCACCCGCAGCTCGGCGCTGACGGCGCGTACGCGGTGACGGCGGAGTTCCCACGAGCGGGTCAGTACACGCTGTACGCGGAGTTCGTGCGCGACGGGCGCAAGGTGCTCGACCGGCGGGAGCTTACCATCGGGGGCACCGATGGACCTGTGGCCAATCTCGCACCAGACCTCTCCGCCAAGACGGTGGGCGGGATCACGGTCGCGCTCGCGGCGCCACCGGCCGTGAAGGCAGGCGAGGAGTCGGAGCTCACCTTCACGCTCACCCGCGATGGTGAGCCGGTGCGGGATCTCCGACCCTACCTGGGCGCGGCGGCGCACGTGGCCGTCGTGTCGGAGCAGGGCGGGGAGTTCGCCCACACGCACGGCGAGGCTGCGGGCGCCGGGCACGAGCAGGAGGGGCCGACCATGGGGCACGAGCACGCGGCAACCACGGGACTCGGCCCCGAAATCGGGTTCCACCACACGTTCCCGGCGCACGGGCTCTACAAGGTGTGGGGGCAGTTCCAGACCTCCGATGGTGAGGTCATCACCGCGGACTTCGTGGTCCGCGCGGAGTAAGCACGTAGTACAGAAAGAGGAGAACCATGGCACGGACAGTAACACTCAACGTCCCGGACATCAGCTGCGAGCACTGCGAGCGTGCGGTCACGCAGGCTCTCACCCCCGTCGAGGGCGTGCAGAGCGTGCGGGTGGATATCCCCGGCAAGCAGGTGCGCGTGGAGTACGACGAGGGCACGGTCGGCGTGGAGCGCATGCGCGACGTGCTCGCCGAGGAGGACTATCCGGTCGCGTCGGTCGAGGCGTCCGGACAGTAACGAGCGGTGAAAGGAGGGAGTCGATGCATGGTCAGCAGTCACTGAGCCGGCTGGCGTTCAGCGCCACCGTGCACTGTCTCACCGGGGTGTGCGATCGGTGAGGTGCTCGGCCTGGTTATCGGCACGGCGCTCGGTCTGCCCGATGTAACGACGATCGTGCTCGCCGTCACGCTGGCGTTCGTGTTCGGCTACGGGCTCACGATGCGGCCGTTGCTGGCCGCGGGACTTGCTTTCGGGCAGGCCCTGCGGCTCGCGTTCGCCGCGGACACGCTCTCGATCGCGGTGATGGAGATCGTGGACAACGCGATCATCCTGGCCGTGCCGGGGAGCGATGGAGGCTGGACTGGCGAGCCCCCTGTTCTGGGGCAGCAGCCTGGCGGTCGCGCTCGCCGTGGCGTTCGCCTTCGCGTTCCCGGTGAACTACTGGCTGATCCGGCGCGGCAAGGGGCGCGCGGTGGTGCACGAGTATCACGGCGCGGCGGATCGCGCCGATGACACCCACGCCGTCGGCCACGGGCATGGATAACGACATCCTCGGTCGGAGGCGGGCAGGAGACCCGCCCCCGACTCGACGCTCACCGCTCCAGATATAGAGAGCTCGGTCTCCTGTGCTCGCTGATCTAGAAAGTCTGGCGTCCCGGCATGAAGTCAGGGTGAAATGGCTTGTCTTCGGCGTCCGCCTTCGGCAAGTCGCTAGGAGGTTTGGGCGGCAGCCGGGCATCCCCGACATCGGATCTCCGAAACCAAGAGGCTCTCTGGTGCTATCCACTTCAGCCGTGGGACGTGTCATCCCGAACACAGTGGGGGACCGTAGTCCCTGCCACGGATTCTTCGCACGCTCGGAATGACAGATTCCCTACCGTTCAGCGAGAGTCCGTATGACCTCTTCGGTGCCAGTCGACTGAGAGGGTGTGGTTCTGAGTGATCGGAGGCTGACGAGGAAGCGAGTTCCACCATCGTCGGGGAAGTCGACCCGTATCTCACCACCGTGGAGCTCCACAATCTGACGGCTGATATGCAGCCCGAGCCCCCAGCCGCTATACGTGCGCGTATGCGCCTGATAGAAGCGCTCGAAGATGTGTGCTCGCCTGTCGGGCGGGATTCCCAAGCCCTGGTCTCGAACCGATAGCTGGACCGTACTCTCGTCGGACTGAGTCAGGACCACCTCGATCGGGCAGCCCTCCGGGCTGTACTTGACGGCATTATCCAGGAGGTTCGTCAGAACCTGTTCCAGCCTCAATAGATCGACCGTTGCTTCCAGCGAGGACGGAGCCACCAGCGCTATGGCGTGCTTGTCCGAGTTATGCAGAGCCTCACCCACCACCCGGGTGACGAGCTGTACCAGGTCCGTGGGTCTCCTGTTGAGCATCAGGCTACCGCTCTCCAGTTGCGATATGTCCAACAACTGCGTGAGCAGACGGGTGAGGGTGTCCGACTTTGCCTGGATGATACCAAGTGCCCGTGCAACCTGTTCGGGCGTACCGCCGTTCTTGAGGTTTCGAATAGCCAACTGCGCGAAGCCCGAGAGACTCGTGATCGGGGTCTTCAGCTCATGCGCGGCAGCCGAGAGGAACTCATCGCGAGCGTGCAGGGCGGCTTCGGCCTCCTCGCGCGCCGCGTGCTCCGCCGTGAGGGCCGCGCGCAACCGCGCCTCGGCTCGCTCTCGCTCGCGAATCTCGGCCTCGAGCCAGGCGGCCTTCTGCTGCAACACGGTGATCGCACGCAGTTGATCGTCCGAGTTTGTCAGCGCTGCATAGCTCTCAGCCGGGATGACATGACAATGGTCGTCACAGACTTCCTTGAGGAGTTGCCCGAGGGCCTCGCCGTCGAGCCGATCCATAGGATAGGCGCAGAAGAGTGAGAAGGTGTACCGCTCCCGCAACCGATTCCACAACTTCTCCAACTGCACAACCGCTGAGAGGTTGCCGTCGAGCGCAAGTAACGCGACCATCTCACCGAAGACGCGCAAGCGGTTTGCGACTGCTCCAGCCTGAGCAATGATGCCGCCAACAACTTCCGCAAAGCGGGCGGGGTCCGAGAGCCATCGACCAGAAACGTGGAGAGGGTCTCCGCGGCGTCCAGCGCTATGTATCTGCCCTGCTGCCGCGCCGCCGCGATGTCCACGTTTCGCCGACTGCAGATACGACTCGATACCGAGTCGGTGCTCCTCCGTCGCTACGACAACCGCCGCATCGCCCGCTGTCAGCGCTGCACCGATGTATTCGCCCACGGCGTTCTGGAGATAGGCGTCCGATTCGTAGAATTGAACGAAGTGCTCGGACACAGAACCCCGATCGCTATCCGAAACCGGAGCGCTCACACCAATATTCGAGGTTGGCATCAGCCATTAGGCTTGTTCGGAAGGACAGACCAGGTCCGGCTGGAGACTGCCGGCGGAAGGAATCGCTCCAGATCTTTGCGGTGAATGCGAGTGGTGCGCTTCCCATGCGCGAGACAGGGAGCTTGCCAGCTGGGCCCAGCGCCAGACCGTTGCTCGGCTGACACCGAGCAACTGCGCCGCCTGAGAGACCGTGTAGGTCTGTGCCCAACCACCATCCCCAGGCGCGTCCGGTATCGACCAAACCGCACTGGTGACCTTGTCCATAATCACGTCAGGATAGCAATTATCGTCCGTGGGATCAACTAAAACGCCTTCCGGTTCACTGCTTCGGGCGCTTGATTTCCTGGATATTGAGGTCACCGGCCACGATCTGGCGGAACGTGTCGAAGACGCGCGCGGCCTCCGGTCCGGTATTTGCCGGCATCATACGCAGATACGCTCCTCCGCCCTCCTCGAAGTGGATCGTGGGGCAGCCGAACACTCCCTGGGCAACCGCCTCTTCGTGGTCGCGTGCGAGGGAGTCCACGATGGTCGGCTCGGCCATGTCGCGCTCCATCTGGGCAGGGTCGAGCCCAACCTCTCCCGCGACACGCAGCACTGTTGGCCGGTCGAGATCTTCCTTGTGCTCATGTCGGGCGAGGAGCAACGCCTCGTGATACGGCTCCCAGTTGTCCGGCAACTGCCGCCGCGCGCGGCCTCCGATGCCTTGAACGCGACCAGTGATGTCGCTGCCTCCTCCGACCTCTCCCACACCTTCGGGGCATCTGAATCCTTGGTGTTCACCTGTTCCAGGGAGAAAAACCGCCAATCCACGCGGATGGGGTCGGGGTGGTGCTTCCGTGCCTCTCGCAGCCAGACCGCTGCTTGATGGACATACGGTCAACGGTAATCGAAATAAACGGTGACGGTACTCCTCTTGGCTCGCTTCCGATTCACAGGCGTCGTAGACTCCCCGGCGCGCCTGGAGCGACGGCCAGGGGAGCGACTGGCGCTTCGCCGTATGAGGTGCAGGATAGTTGCCACCCGAGCGTGAAGCGGGGAAAATGGGCCGAAAGAGCGCCGCGCTGTCGCCGAGCCACTGATACGCAATCCGGCTGAACGGTCTCTAGGGGCATCTGTCATTGGGAGCCCGCGATAAATCCGCGGTCAACGGGTACGGATCCCTCACTGCGTTCGGGATGACACGCACCAAAACCGACTTCAAACTCTCCGCGGAATCGGCTTGCGTAATGACTTATGCCTCAACTTGCCCCGTACAGCGTTGTCAGTACGGCACTCAGCAGCAGCACGACAAGGCCGAGCCAGAGAAGAAGCGTCGGCACCGGCACGAGCCCTCGCCACGTCGCCCCGCCCGCGCCAAACGCCGTGCCCTGGTTGAGCGCGCGATCCGCTGGCGGTTGCGTCCCAGCGCCCCGGCCAGCAGAAACATCCAGATCACGAGCAGCACCTTGAGGGCGAGCACGAGCGCGTAGGGCGCATCGAGCCGCGTGTTCGTGAGCCGGGAGAAGGTGAGATACCCGCCCGTCGCCAACAGCGTCCAGGCCGAGGCGCCGACTACCTGACCGAACGCGCGGGCGAGCGCGGGTGAGATCCGGCGCGCCTCCTCGGAGCGGCTGCGCAGCTCCCGGCGCAAGTACGGCGGCGTAGAAGCCCTCGGAGTCGGCCCCCGACCCAGGCGGCGGACGACACCAGGTGCGCGGTGCGCATCAAGATCTCAAGCAGCTCGCCCAGCGCAGCTATCCGACAACGCGCAACTACAGACTGGTTCATGTCGCTTGCAGGTGCCCAGGAAGATGATCAGGAGCATCACGAAGCAGGAGATGCCCCCAGGCGAGGGATGCCCGCCGCGAAGGCCGCCGGACGCGTGGATCGCGATTCTGGCGGTATCCGCCATAGCCGCCCACGCTCAGCGCAGAACCCAGTATGATGAAGCCGAATACGGCGCGAGAGGCATGACCGAGACAGTGGCGATGAGGATCGCGCACCACCACCAGGCTCAGGCCAGACCGCCGCCCTGTCCCATAGCTGCATACCCCGCCCCCGATTGTGGGGAGCGGTCGTTTCACACCTGAGCAGAAGAAGCCCCATCATACCCCACCGTGGTGCCGCAACGCCGGGGGATACGTGCGAGGTGCTCGTGTGTGCCTCCGGCCACTGTGCGGCCTTTGGTATTATTTCCTTGCTGCACGAACTCGACGCGGGGCTATCGCCCTGGTTGGGTCGCTGGTGGCGACAAGATCGACGGCTCCACACCGGTGCGGACCAGTTTCGTATGAGCGCAGCTACCCGCGCCTCGTAACGCGAAGAGACACCGGCCGCCAGAGCACCGAACCAAACAACAATAGGGGACAACAGTGGCGACGATCAACGCGCCAGATAGCACCAACTCCTTCTGTACGGGCACACGCGGCTGGCAGGGGCACTTGATCCCGTCGTACGAGATCATCAACTCGTGCGTGCGGTGCGGCCTCTGCGCTGCCTTCGTGTCCGACGTACCTGCTGAACTACCGCGAGACAGCCAGCCTCCCCGCGCGGGCGGATTCACCTGATGAAGGCCGTGTCGGACAGCACACTCGACGTGCTCGACCCTGGGTTCACGCATCAGATGTACGAGTGCCTGGACTGCCGCGCGTGCGAGGCGGTGTGCCCATCCGGCGTGGCGTACGGGAGGCTCGTGGAGCCCGCGCGCCACCAGGTGGAGCTTGCGCGCCGCAAGGGCATCCCCGAGCGGCTGCTGCGCTGGGCGGTGTTCCCGGCCGGCTCTTCGCGGATATGCGGCTCTTTCCGCGCGTTCAGCCGCCTGATATGGCTGTATCAGCGCGGCGGTGCACCAGTGGCTGGCGCGCCGGAGCGGTGTGCTGCGCTCCTTTCCCGGGTAATATACCCAGCCATGGGCCTCGCGCGCATGGAGATGACGCGTATCTCATTCCTCGGATGAGCCGCGTGTTCCACGTGCCCAGAGGCCAGGAGTGGCGACCGGTTACGCGAGGCGCGCGCCACCGAGTCGGCATCTTCGCCGGCTGCGTGATGAGCACCGCGTTCGCACCAACTATACGCCGCCACCGTCCGCGTGCTCCGACGCAACGGGTGCGCTGTAATCGCGCCCACCGGCCAGGGTACAGTGCTGCGGCGCGCTCCACGTGCACTGCCGGCGAGTTTGAACGAGCGCGCGCAACCTGATGAAGCAGAATATCGTGGCTTTCGAGCAAATGGACTTGATGTCGTGATCGTCAATGCGGCGGGCTGTGGCTCGACGCTCAAGGAGTATGGGCATTTCTTCGAGCGCGACCCCCACCTGGGCCGGAACGGGCGCGGCGGTTCTCCGAGCGGGTTCAGGACGTGACGGCGTTTCTCGGCGCGTTGGAGCTCGACCCGCCGAGCACCGGGAGCCGTAGACGCCCAGTCGTGACGTACCAGGAACCGTGTCACCTCGTGCATGCCCAGCGCATCTCGGCGGAACCCCGAAAACTTCTACGCTCCATTCCCGGCGTGCGGTTTCGCGGAGATGGCGGAGTCTGCGGTGTGCTGCGGGAGCGCGGGCATCTACAACATCACGGAACCGCTGAGCGATCCGGACATATGCGGCTCCTTGACCGCAAGCTGGAGCACGCGCTCGCAGTCCGGCCAGACGTGATCGCCTCCGCAAACCGCCGGCTGCATCCTGCAGGCACGCCAGAGCGGCCTGCGGCTGCGTTAACCGCGACAGCGCGGTGCGCGTGGCGGCACGTCGTGGACCTGCTGGACGAGGCATATCGACGAGGCGACGGCAAAACATCGTCGTCTCGGCTTGAGGCGGCTGACCTCACGTCGGGCATTTCTTCGAGCGCGCCATGTGGCGTGGGTAACCTGGTACGTAGGGCGTTCCTCGCGCTGGAACTGCCGCTACCCGAGCGATCGACGTGTATACCAGGAACCTGTCATGAACATAGCGCATCTCAGCGAGCCCCGGCTGAGCGCTCACGGGGCATACCGAGGAGTCCGTGCGCGGCATTCAGGAACCTGAATCGGGTTACAGATGGCCCTCGCTTGCGTTCGGGATGACGCCTACATCATCGCTCAAGCGGATTGCATATCATTCGTCCGGCTGCCTGGACGGCGCAGATGTTGACCGCCTTGGTGGCTGAAAGCCGCCGCTCCTCGACGGCATCGAACGGCGACGCGGAGCCTAGCGCAGGGTGGAGGGGAGGATGCCCAACTCCGCGCGGTACTTCGCGACGGTGCGCCGGGCGACGCGGATGCCGCGCTCGCGGAGCCGGTCCCCGATCTGCCGGTCGGTCAGCGCCTGATTCTCCTTCGTGATGATCTCCTTGATCACGTCCTTCACGCTCAGCGATGCGGTGAAGAAATCGGAGAACGGGATGACCTTGCGGCACGGCAGCATCACGAACTTCCCGGCCGTGGCCCGGCTCACCGTGCTCTCGTGCACGCCGATATGGTCCGCGAGCATCGCGCGCGTCAGCGGCTTCAGGTGGCGCACGCCGTTGCGGATGAAGCCTTCCTGCAGGTCCATCAGGCAGGATGCGATCTTGTGGATCGTCTTGCGGCGCTGGTTCACGTTCGAGATGAATAGCTTGGTCCGGGACACGTACTCGCGGATGTGACGCCGCTCATCCTCCGAGAAGCTCCCGGGGTTGACTTCGAGCTGCGTGGCGATGCGCAGGTACGAGGCTGAGCCGGAGTTCGAACTGCCTGCCCTCCATCACCTCCACCTGCAACGCCCCTTCTTTCTCCGTGATGAGCACATCGGGCGCGACGAACACGGATCGCGAGGGCGAACGCCAGGTACGGCTCGTGCCACCGTCCTGCGACGGAAACGGGGTAAGATGCTCCTTGATAAACATGCGGGCTTCAGAGACGGCCTCCGGGGTAGTATGCAACTGGCGCGCGATGTAGCCATACTTGTGCGCACCCAACTCATCGAGGTAGTTGCTCACGATCTCGCGCACGAACTCCGGCACATGCCCCTCACGCTCCAGATAATCGACCTGCAGCAGCAGGCACTCCCGCAGGTCCCGTGCGCCCACGCCCACCGGCGCGACCTCCTGCAACCGCTTCAGCACCCACTCGGTGCGCTCGGGGGTGCTGCCCATCTCATCGGCTATCGAGTCGATCGGGTACTTGAGATACCCGCTGTCGTCGAGTGACTCGATCAGATAGTCGGCGAGCGGCGCGTCCTCGGAGGGTACGACGGCGTGCAGGTCGGCGCGCAGCGAGTCCTGCATGCGGATCTCCGATGCGACCAGCGACATCGGGTCGAAATCGTCATCCTCCACGATCGACGAGGGTTGGGTGGGGGCGGAGTAGTTCTCGTAGAGGAACTCCAGCTCGTCGCGCACCGACTCCTGAGTGTCGTGCTCCTCCTTGGAGCAGTGGACACAGCGGCCCTGCTGCATCACCTCGCCGCACACGCGCGGCACGTCTCGAAGTCGAGCACTTCGAGTGCGGGGTTCTGATGGATCTCGCCGGAGATGGTCTGGCGGAGCTCGGCGAGCGAGAGGCTGAGGATGTGGTTCGCCTCGATGAGCGAGGGCGATACCCGCACCGTCATCTCCTGGGTAAAGTCGTGGGACATCTCCATGACGGGCGCTCCTCGCATTTTATGCTCGTTTGTCGCTCTCTCGGTCCGCGCGGATTATAACACCGGACCTACCAGGAGTGCAATAGAAGCGCGTGACCGTGGCATTATCCTTGCGGCACGACCGCCACAAACTTGCATAATTGCGGCGAGGGCCAGGCGGAAGCCGGCCTTTCGTTGCTTTCGGGGGTTCTACATCATGACCACTACGACGCCGCCATGGCTCGCCCATATGCTGGAGGTGACACCTGTTGCCCTCATTGCGCTCGATAGCCATGGTCGCATCGTTGGATACAACACAAGCGCGCATCAGTTATTCGCTCCTGCCGATGACACCACAGCCAGTATCGCTTTGCCGAACGCGCTCCACGAGGGGGTTCGGCGCGTGCTGAGCGGACATACCACCAGGGCACAAGGTGAGTTGGCGGTGGACGGGCAACGCGTTGGCTATACAGTACGGCCAGCGGGCGGCCAACCGTTCGGTGAGTCGATCGTATTTGTGAGCGCACAGCGAGTGGAGAGTGGGGGCGACTTCCTCGCGATCGCGGCGCACGAGTTGAAAACGCCGCTCACCGCGATCAAGGGGGACGCAACTGCTCCAGCGCAGGGTGACACGAGGTGAGTCACCGATGAGTGACCGCGATATCGAGCTCCTGCAGTTGGTTGCCGGGCAGGTCGACACCCTCACCAGTATGGTGGACAACCTGCTGGATGCGTCTCGCCTCGCGCGGGGCGGCTTAGATATCAGGTTGGAGACGCAGAATCTTTCCGATCTGATCCAGAACATCGTCCAGGAGTTCGCCGTGCCACCCGGAGCAACGTTGGCAACATCCGATAAGCCCGTGCATGCGCGGTATGATCCCCACCGGGTCACACAAATCATGCGCGTGCTGCTGCAAAACGCCGCCGATGCGAATCCCACGCGAGCAGGTGGGCGTCTCCGTGCGCGCGTCCGGCTCCACCGCACAGGTCACCGTCGCGGACACGGGACGTGGCATCGTCCCCGAGGACGAACCGCACGTTTTCAAACGCTTCTACCGGGGCGTCGGCGCGGGCACCCATCTGGGCCTCGGGCTATACATTGCGTCCGAGCTGGTGCGCCTGCACGACGGTCAAATGTGGCTCTCTACCACACCCGGCAAGGGTACGACGGTCTCCTTCACGCTGCCCTGCGCCTAATCGCGGGCTAGCGGGTGCTGTGCGATGATATGGACATGGCGGCGCATTCTGGCTATCATACCCGGCAGCCAGAAGGGACACCAGGCGTATGAATCTACACGAGCACCAGGCACGCGCGATCCTGGCGCGGCACTCGATACCCGTTCCGCCCAGCCGGGTGGCCGGATCACCCGAGGAGGCGGAGGCGGCCGCGCGGGAGATCGGCGGCGAGGTGGTCATCAAGGCGCAAATGCACGCCGGTGGGCGCGGCAAAGCGGGTGGGGTGAAGCTGGCGAACAGCTCCCGTCGGCGCGCGCGAAACCGCCGCGCAGATCCTTGACATGACGATCAAGGGGCCTGGTGGTGCGCCAGGTGCTCGTCGCGCCCGCCGCGGATATCCGGCGCGAGTTCTACCTCGGCTTTGTCCTTGACCGCGCAACAGCGCGCGTCGCAATGATGGCGAGCGCGCGAGGGTGGGATCGACATTGAAGAGGTAGCCGCGCGCACGCCGGAGCGCATACTGCGCGTCCATGCCGATCCCTTGCCGGGTTTCAGCCATACCAGGCGCGCGAGGCGGCGTTCCGGCTCGGGCTCGAACGGGCATCATGTACGCCAGTTCGCGGAGATCGCCGCGAAGCTGTACGACGTATTCATGCAAAACGACGCGAGCCTCGTGGAAATCAACCCCCTGGCCGAGGTCGGCGACGGCGCGCTCCATGCCCTCGATGCGAAGATGACGATCGACGACAGCGCGCTGTACCGACAGCCGGGACTCGCCGCGTTGCGCGACCGCTCGCAGGAGGATCCTGGTGAAATAGATGCGGCAGAAGCGGGAATCTCGTACGTCAAGCTCGACGGCGAGATCGGCTGCATGGTGAACGGCGCGGGGCTCGCGATGGCGACGATGGATACGATCAGCCAGTCTGGTGGACGGCCCGCCAACTTCCTCGATATCGGCGGCGGCGCGAAGCAGGAGCAGGTGACAACGGCGTTGAACATCATTCTTGCCGAGCCGAACGTCCGGTGTGTCGATCAACATCTTCGGCGGCATTACCCGCTGCGACATGGTGGCGCGCGGCATCCTCGCGAGTCTGGAAGGGGTGGAACGCCGGGTGCCGATGGTGGTGCGGCTCGTCGGCACGAACGAGGAGGAGGGGCGCCGCATCCTGGAGGGCGCGAACCTGGCTGCCGCCACGAGCCTTGCGGAAGCAGCGGAGATGGCGGTCCAGTTGGCGAAGAGCGATGCGTGAGCAGGCAGATGGTGCGCGCTTGCACAAAGATACTCTTAGGAGGCACACATGAGCATACTTTTGATTGCCTTGGTACTTCTCGTTCTCACAGCGCTTGCCGTGGGGCCGCACTGGCGGGCTTGCTGCTCTCGCGCCGAGGGTAGATGTCGCGGACGATGTGCTCGGGCTGGGAAGAATTGGACGTTATGGTACTTGGACTGCAGTGATCGCCGCCGGAGTGGAACTGGTGATCATCTCGTTATGGTGGTGGCTGGTAGTGTTCGTGGCGATAATCGCCGCCAGAGTTGCGCTGGGCATTTATGAGATAGCTTCTAGCGGCGGGGATAGCTGCAGTCAGTTCGCCCCGCATAAGCATAGGTGTCACAGACGGTGGGCCCGATGCACAGGATAGGCCGGGCGGTGTTCGATGTATGGCATTGAACCGCCGGGGTATCGGTGGCCGTCAACGTCTGAAGGGATGAGGATTTGAGCATACTCGTCGACAAGGACACGCGACTGCTGGTTCAGGGGATCACAGGGCGCGAGGGTGCGTTCCATACCGAGCAGATGGTGGAGTACGGCACGAACGTCGTGGCAGGCGTCACGCCGGGCAAGGGCGGGAACACCGTCGCGGGCGTGCCGGTATTCGACACGGTGCGCGAGGCGGTCGAGGCGACGGGGGCGAACACCTCCATCGTGTACGTGCCGGCGCCCTTCGCGCCCGATGCGGTGTACGAAGCTGCTGCGAACGGCATCGGCTTGATCGTATGCATCACGGAAAACATCCCCGCGCTGGACACATCGCGCATATATCACTACGTGCGCTCCCAGGGCGCTCGCCTGATCGGTCCGAACTGCCCCGGCGTTATCACGCCTGGGGGTGGCGAAGGTCGGGATCATGCCCGGCGCCATCCACACGCCTGGTCCGCTGGGGCTCGTCTCCCGCTCCGGCACGCTCACGTACGAGGCGGTCGCTGCGCTGACGGCGGCGGACATCGGCCAGAGTACGGTCGTGGGCATCGGCGGCGACCCGATTGTGGGCACGAGCTTTCGAGAGGTGCTCGAACTGTTCGGAGAACGACCCCGAGACGCGTTGCGTGGTGCTGATCGGAGAGATCGGCGGCACGGCGGAGGAGGAGGCAGCGGAATACGTGCGCGAGATGTCGAAACCCGTCGTCGCGTTCATCGCGGGCCGGACCGCGCCGCCGGGCAGGCGGATGGGACATGCGGGCGCGATTATCAGTGGCGCGGGTGGCTCGGCGCAGGAGAAGGTGCGAGAGCTCGAGCAGGCCGGTGCCCACATAGCCACCAGCCCGGCGGAGATACCCGACTTGGTAGATGTTGCGATGGCATCGGGGTGAAACGCGCCATTGCGGTGCCTTGGGCAGGATACGTGGCGAATAAGCACGCCAACGCGTTGCGCTAGCCGCGTTGTGTTTCACGTGAAACAACGCGCAGCCCTTCACTGATGGCAAGATGCCGCGATCGGTTAGGCAACGCTCGCTTCCAGGATCGAGATGCCGGCGCCGGTGTCCATCTCCCGCTCGAGTTGGAAGCCGGACTGAGCGAGAGCATATCGTACTCTTCTCGTGTGCGCTGCTTTCCACCGAGCAGCGTCAACATATGAATGTCCAGCATCTTCGACCAGTCCGGGCCGGGATCATCGGGGACGATCGTCTCGATCAGCAACACGTTGGCGTGCGGCGGGGCAGCCGAGCGTATCGCCCTGAGTATCGCGACGGACTCTTCGTCGCCCCAGTCGTGAATGATCTCCATAGAGTAGATACGCATCGCAGCTCGGCAAGGCATCGCAGAAGAAATCGCCGGACTGGAAGGTCAGGCGCTCTGAGGCCAAGCTCGCGACATCCTCGATCACATGCGGCAGGTCGAACAGGACGCCTGTGGCGGCTGGCACAGCATCGAGTATGGCGTGCAACAGGTGACCGCTGCCGCCGCCGATATCGCCGATCAGGCCAAAACCAGAGAAGTCGTAGGTGGCGAGTATTCCGGCAACTGCACCGTGCGCCTTGGCGTTCATTGCCGCGTTGAACACGCGACCTGCTTCCGGATGTTGGGCGAAGTATGACCAAAATCCCTCGGGGAACACCTTGGCTGCCGCCGGAAGTCCGGTGCGCACGGAATGATCCAGTGCATCGAAGGTCTCCCAGAAGACCGGCAAACCGAACATCTGGGCGAAGGCACGCATGGACTGGGGATGATCGGTCCGCAGCAGCCGCGATGCTGGGGAATGGGAGAACTGGTCATCCTGCGTCGCAAACACCCCGTGTGCGGCGAGCAGGCGCAGGACACGGGAGAGCGCGTCGGGGTGGGCGCCGACCGACGCCGCGAGGTCCGCGGCGGTGCGCGGCGTCTCGTCCAGCGCATCCGCGACGCCGAGGTCGGCGACGACGTGGAGGCATCGCGGCAGGCAATAGCCACCGGCGATCTGCTGCACGGTGGCGAACGGATTTGTCTCGACCATGGTCACCCCTCCTCGCGTTGCGTGATACACTGGACACATCACACAAGCATCCTTACTATAAGGTAGCCTGATTATAAGGATTCCTTAGCAACATGTCAACCCCTATGCCGGACTCTCCTGACGGCCATCCCTCGACCGGGATGCTCCGCACTGCCTACAACGTGCTGGCGGCGCGAATCTTCGCGTCCGTCGTGTCCGGTACAGAATTCGACGATCTGCGTCCATCTCACGGAAACGCTATGGAGCAGCTGGAGATCGAGGATGGGCTGCGTCTCACCGACCTGGCCACCCGCGCGGGCATCACCGCAGTCCATGGGCGAGCTCGTCGACGACCTGGAGACAAAGGGCTACGTCGAGCGTCGACCAGACCCCGCCGACCGGCGCGCCAAGCGCATCCATCTGACCGAGAGGGACGAGAGAACGCTCGCGCCAAGCACGCGACAGTCGAGGTGGAGGACCACCTATTACGGCTTCTGGGACAGCAACGATACCAGCTTCTGCGAAGCGCCCTCGAGGACATCATCGCGGCGAAAGATCGCAGTGATAGATAGGGGGAACCGGCGCGGAAGTCAGCTCTATCAATGAGGCGGTCCTGGAAGGTATCGTTTCTTGCCACAGAGGCATGGATGCAGGGCGTCGCCTCACGCTTGCCACAGGGCATCAAGCACGGCAACAGGAAGAGATGAGCTGACCGCGCGAGTTCCACCGATGTGGCGTCTCACGCACGGAGCGTATCCCACGGCGCGGGCGGCGATTGTCATCCTCTCCGATCGACGAGAAACGCGGCTGACGATTTACTGCTATACTTCCCACTTGGGAAAAAAGTCTTGTCTACCCCGTGTCCGATGGGGAGCCAAGGAGTGGAATAGACTGACGGACATCAAGGTTGCGACAAATCACGCTCTAATCGGTGGCTTAGGCACGGTTGGGGCCAGATCGGCTCAGTGCCCGTTTTGCCCGTAACCAACTCTAGGAGAACGTTTCACGTGAAACAGGACGACATCAAGATAGCACCCACTCGATCCTGTCCGCGGACTTCACCCGGCTCGGCGAGCAGGTGCGCGAAGCGGAGGAGGCCGGGGCGGACTACATCCACGTCGACGTGATGGACGGGCACTACGTGCCGAACATCACGCTCGGCCCGCTTGTCACGGCGGCGGTGCGGCGCTCGACGGAGCGCACGGTCGATGTACACTTGATGATCGAACAGCCGGAGCGCTATATATCGGCCTTCGCCGAGGCCGGTGCCGACATCATCACGATCCATCAGGAGGTCGCCCCTCACCTGCACCGGCAACTCGCCGCCATTCGCGAGGCCGGCGTGCGAGCGTCGCGATCAACCCCAGCACGCCCCTCGCCGCCATCGAGGAGGTACTGCCCGTAGTGGACCAGGTGCCTTGATGAGCGTGAACCCCGGCTTTGGCGGGCAGCGCTTCATCCCCGAGAGTACGCGGAAGGTTCGGAGGCTGCGCGAGATGCTCGCGAGCAGAACCTGCACGTAGATATCGAAGTGGACGGCGGCATCGGCCCGCAGACGGCAGCCGAGATCGTCGCCGCCGGCGGCGTGCTCGTCGCCGGGTCCGCGATCTACGGGAGCGGGCGGCGTGGCGGCGAACATGCTCGCCCTGCGGGAGGCCGCGCGGCGTGGGCTGGCCGCAGGCAGGGCGTAGAACGGTGCAAACCGGAGAAGGTTTCGCCCCCTCCTGCGTTATACTATAAGTAGTGGACACGATGTTTGAGCATGCCAAAACGGACGAGAGCCGGGGATCCGCAGCGACGGTACAACTGCTCGGAGTCAACCATCTCACCGCCGATATAGACCTTCGCGATCGCCTCTCGCTTCCGTCGCAGGGAGTGCGCGAACTGCTGCTGAGCCTCGCGCCCGCCGCGCGAGGTTGTCGCACTCTCCACCTGTAACCGCACGGAGATATACGCGGTGACGCAGGAGAACGACGTGGCCGCTCTGCTCCGGGCGCTTTCAGCGCACACGCGCGTGCCGGAAAGCGAGATCGCGGCCCATTCGTACACGCACACCGGTGAGGACGCGGTGCGCCATCTGCTCGCCGTGGCATCAGGCCTGGACTCCGTCGTGCTCGGTGAGGGGCAGATCCTCGGGCAGGTCCGGCAGGCGTGCGAGTTGGCGCGCAACCGGCACGGTCGGCCCCGCGCTCAACACGCTGTTCCGATACGCCCTGCAGGCCGGCAAGGAGATTCGCTCTCAGACGGTCGTGGCACGAGGCGCGACATCCGTTGCGCACGCCGCCGTGGAGCTCGCTCGCCGGACTTGCAGCCTGGCGGACCGGAACGTGCTCGTGCTGGGAGCAGGCGCCACGGGGCGGTCGCCGCGCTGAACCTGCGGTCTGCCGGCGCGGAAGGATCGCGATCACGAATCGCACTGCCGCGCGCCAAGGACGCGCTGGCTTCCGAGCTCCAGGGTGAAGCCGTCGCGTTCGACGCCTTGTCCGAGGCGCGCAACACGGACATGCTCCTCGCCTGCTCCTCCTCGACGGAACCGCTCGTGTCGCGGGCAATGCTCCATGGAGCGCTCACCGACCGCGGCGAGCGGCCGCTGCTGGTGATCGATATCGCTCTGCCGCGCAATGTCGAGCCGCAGCGCGGGTGCCCGGGGTGCTGCTGTACGACATGGATAACATTCAGGACCTGTGCGAGCGCAACAAACATCGCCCGCGGCTGCACGGCGCGCGAAGCGGAACATCGACGCTTGGGCCACTCGATACGCGCAGTGGCAGCGCGAGCGCGAGGCAGTACCCCTCGTACAGCACCTTCGAGCCCGAGCCGAGCAGGTGCGAGGACGAGCTCGCGGACGCGCTACGCCAACTGCCTGATCTCACTGAGCAGGAACGCGCCGCCGTGGAGGCGCTCTCACATTCTATGCTGAACCGGTTCATGCATCAGCCCCTGGTATGGCTGAAGGAGCGGAGTACTCCCGAGCAACGCGAGCTTCTCGAACGATATGGGAGTCTGACGGACCAGGACCGGATGCGGTCACTCCCTAAGCGTACCGTGTCAGAGAGCCTAATGCGGCGGGCTCGCGAACTGATGCCCGGTGGGGTGAGCAGCCCGATGCGCGCCTTCCAGGCGGTGGGTGGCGACCCGGTATTCATCGACCGGGCAGAGGGCGCATACCTGTGACGCGGATGGCAACCGCTACATCGACTACATCGGCTCCGCAGGGGCCGATGATCGCTGGTCACGCCCACTCATCCGTGGTCGAAGCGCTGAAGACGGCGGTGGAGCGTGGCGCTAGCTACGGCGCCGATCGCAGCAGAGGCCGATCTGGCGCAAGGCTATCACCCGACGAATGCCATCAATCGAGATGGTCCGCTTCGTCAGCTCCGGCACCGAGGCGACGATGAGCGCGCTCCGCCTCGCAGCGCCGCGACGTGGGCCGTGATGTGATCCTCAAGTTCGACGATGCTACACGGGCACTCGGACTCGCTGCTGGTTGCCGCCGGCTCTGGCGTGCTCACCCTCGGCCAGCCCGACAGTCCTGGCGTGCCCGCCGCGCTTGCGGCTCTCACCGTGTCCGTGCCGTATAACGACCTGGACGCCGTGCGCGCCGCGTTTCGCACGCAGAGCGCGAGAGTCAGGTTGCCGCAATCATCGTAGAGCCGGTCGGCGGCAACATGGGCGTCGTGCCACCCGCGTCCGGCTTCCTAGAGGGCTGCGCGACCTGGCAACGGCGCACGGCGCGCTGCTGATCTTCGACGAGGTGATGACTGGCTTCCGGGTCGCCCCCGGCGCGCGCAAGGAGTTGTACGGCGTGCGGCCGGACCTCACGACGCTTGGGAAGGTGATCGGCGGCGGCCTCCCGGTTGGCGCGTACGGCGGCCCCAGACAATTGATGGAGATGATCTCCCCGGAGTGGGCCGGTATATCAGGCGGGCACGCTCTCAGGGAACCCGCTGGCGATGGTCGCGGGGCATGCGACGTTGGGCCTCGTCGCCGACGCGGAGGCATATGATCAGCTGGAAGCCACGTCCGCACGGATTGAGGAAGGGCTGCTTGCCGCCGCACGGGAGGCGGGCGTGCCGGTGTCCGTCGGGCGGGTCGGGTCAATGATCACCCTGTTCTTCACGGACCGCCCCGTGCGCAACTACGAGGACGCGCGTGCCTGCGACACCGCGCGCTTCTCGCGTTTTCACGGCGCGATGCTCGAACAGGAAATCTACCTCCCACCGAGCCAGTTCGAGGGCTGGTTCATCTCGCTCGCCCATACCGCTGAGGATGTGGATCAGACGCTCGCCGCGGCCCGTGCTGCGCTGCACGAGTAACCCTAGCGACCCACAGTCACCGCATATAAACATAATCTATACCTGGCTTTCGGCCGCTCACGGCGGCGGGTCACGGACGACAGTGTCCCTCTCACTGTGCACCATCCTGCTTTCTTATCAGATGGCGTACGAGCCGGTGGAAGTACGGCGGCTATAATTGATAGAGCAAGGAGGTGCGCGTTTGAGCGCTATGACGGATATTCCTGAGCACACCCAAGCGACGCGGCCGGGCGTGCCGTGGGATTGGCGCCATATCATCGCAGCGGTGCTCGTCGGCCTTATGCTCGGTATTCTGCTCGTAGTAGCACTCGGCGTACCTGGCTGCTGGGCATACCGCTGTCCAAGAGCGCGCAAGGCGGGATATCTACCGTCGGCCTGTACCTCGGACTGGCTCTGGGTATCGGGCTCATCATCATTCAGCGACGGGGAGCGACGTGGCGTGATGTCGGGTTCCGCCCGGTTAGCGTGCGCACGGTGCTCACGATGATCCCCGTGCTCATCCTGCTGCTCGTCGCGAACTTCCTAGTTTCCCTGGCGCTCGTCGCGGTCTTTGGCGAGATACAGAACCCGCAGGAGGAGATGATTGCGCCCGACGGCCGCCTCTCCCGGGAGACCTTCCTGTGGCTTTTCCCCGGGGATCGCCATCGTCGGGCCGATCGTCGAGGAGATCCTGTTCCGGGGGTGCTGTACCCTTACCTCCGTGCACGGATGCGGACACTTGTCGCGGTTGTGCTCACAGCGATGCTGTTCAGCGTGGTACACGTGATACCGATCCTGCTACTGCCGCTCTTCGTCGCGGGGTGGCCCTGACGCTCGTCACGGAGCGCTACGACAGCATCATCCCAGCGATCGTGTTGCACGGGCTGTTCAACGGCTTGCAGATCGCCTTCTTCTACGCTGCCACGGGATAGGGGTTGCGGCTATCTCCGACTTGAGCGCGAGCGTCGGGTTGGTGGCGTGGTCGTTGCTGAAATCGGCTAACGCTCAAGTGGCGTCGCGAAATGATGTCCGCTGCTAGTTGAGTACCAAGGAGCTTGCTCGTGCCGCAGTTGATCACGACCCTCGGGCCGATGGATGCGGACGAATTGGGGATGATCCTGCCGCATGAGCACGTGTTCGTGGACCTGCGCACGTGGGACCAGCCCGGCTATGGAAAGGCCGACGCGGCGGATGTCGTGCAGCTCATGGCCCCGTACATCGCGGACGCGCAGGATCTGGGCGTCACGGCGATCGTGGAGCCGAGCACCGGCGGCGTGGGGCGGCGGGCGGACATCCTGCGCGCGGTCTCCGAGGCGACGGGGTTCCCACTGGTGGCGCCGACGGGTGTGTACCGTGAGCCGTGGATTCCGCCATGGTTCCACCAGGCGAGTGAGGATGAGTTGTGCGACTGGATGCTGGGCGAGCTCACGGGCGAGATCGAGAAGAGCGGCGTCCAGGCGGGCTGGATCAAGCTGAGCGCGGGCGACGACGGCCTGACGGAGACGGAGAATAAGGTGCTGCGTGCGGCAGCGCGGGCCGGGGCGGCGACGAACGCGGCAATCGGCAGCCACACAATCCGCGGGCAGGTGGTCCGCGACCAGCTGGATGTCCTCGAGGCGGCTGGGTACCCTGCGGAGCGCTTCGTGTGGATCCACACGCACGTGGAGCCGGACACCGCGTTGCACCTGGAGATGGCGCGACGGGGCGTGGGTGGAGTACGACGGCATCGGCGACCCGCAGGAGGACCAGAAGTTCGTAGACCTCGTACAGATGATGTTGGATGCGGGCACGGGCGACCGGGTGCTGCTCAGCCACGACCGGGGCTGGTACGACCCCGCGAAGCCCGGCGGTGGGGAGCGGAAGCCGTACACATACATCAACGAGCAGTTCCTGCCCAAGCTGCGCGCCGCGGGGGTGGACGACCTGACGATCGCCCAGCTCACCCACCACAACCCCTTCCGCGCCTTCGCCCGGTAGGTGCCACCGGCGAGCGACCCTTCTATTAAGTACCCGCCACTTTTCAATTTGATGCGCGGCCCTTCGCAGTGTTTTTGCGGGCAGCGCAGGATAATCGTATGTAAGTACTGGGCTTTTAGTCAGAGCACTGTTACTGGTTTGTTACCTGAACGACGAGTTTGTCCTTGGGCGGGTCGGGTGAAGCAGTGCTTCGCCCCTGCAGTGTGAACGCGGCCGGTGTACCATCCTGCTGGGGCATGGCCGGCACAGGGGAAAGGGCAGGCGCGTCCCTCGGGCAGGCACGGAGACCTGCCTCTACAGGGCTGGTCCTCTATACCCACCACCTGCGAATAACGTCCATATGGTGCTGGCACAGGGAGTGCGGCAAAGGGCTCGGCCTCGCGCGATCGAGTTGGTTATCGTCCAGAAGGAGGAAGCAATGTCCAACCCCGATTTGCTGGGACAGATACAGGAGGGCGCGCAGGTGGTCACGAACCAGCGCGAGCCCGTCGGCCGGGTGACGAAGGTATGGCAAGGCTCGGATCCCGCGGGGGAGGATCTGGCGGACGCGATCCAGGAATCCGAGGAGGCGGTGACGTACGACCAGGTGGTGCAGAGCGGTGCCGTTCAGGGCACGTACGTCGAGGTGGACACGGACTCCGGGGGCACGGCGTATATCCCGATTCAGGCCGTCCGCGCCATCGATGCCGACAACGTCGTGCTCGACGTGGACCAGGTGGCGATAAGCGCCAGCAGCTGGCACGAGCGGCCGCCGACCCTGGGGCAGGAGACGGCGTCGCGCTCAGCCCAGCCGGAGGTTGCTGCCACGGCGCCCGCACAAGACGAGGGTGCCGCGTCTGCCCACACAGAGGTCATGGTCCCACAGCAGCCGACCGCGGGGGTGCAGCAGCAGCAGGACACGGATGCCACGATGAGTGAGACCGCCACCACGACACGGGAAACGACCGGGCACCGGGATCACGTGGAGGTGGACACCGATGTGCGCGTGACCGGCCACGACATCCGGGCCGGGCAGCAGGGCGAGAACAGCAGGGCGACGAGCGCCGGTACCCCCGCTCGACCGATAACCGGCAACGGACCCGCCCGGTGAAGCGCTTGGCGAGCGGCCCGGCCCCTTCGCCAAGTCGCTCGCGTCGGGTTCTACGCGTAGGCTCGGCGGCGGGATGGCAGGGTGGCCATAGCCGGTAGATTGTGCCGTTGTCATCGCGCTCGTGCCGAGCAGGCCGCCGCAGTAGACCGTTATATATAACGTCTCACTACAAGCCATGATCGCGCGCGCCCAGCGCTTCCTCGCCGGCTTGGAATGCCATGGCGGCGGCGTCGGGGATGTACGCTCGCGGGGCGGTATAATTGGCTTGCGCGGCGCGAGAGACCCAGGGGCCGTGCCTGAAAGGATGGCTCCTTGATACGACGTACTCGCACTCTCTTCGAGCTCGTGCGCGAGATCAGCCTCGATGATATCCGCGACGAGGCCAACCGGCACTTCAGCCTGGTGGTCACGGGTGCCTCCGAGCCCGCGCGCAGGGCGGTCGTGGACGTGCTCTCCGGCGGCGTCAGCGCTACTCCCCGTGCTCAACCACCCCACGAGCGCTGGCTGGGATCCCCTGTTTGAGCGTGCGTCGCTTGTGCTGTACACGCTCGGCAGCGGGCAGATCGACTCCGCGGACATCGGGAGCGGATCGCGGCTATCGGCCTGCCCGTGGTCGTGGTCTCGCTCGGTGCTACCGCACTCGTGGGCGATAGCGCGTCGCTCGATGCGCTCGACGCCCTGCTCACAAACAACCGCTACCGGGTTCGGTTGCTGCGCCTGCGGGACGAGGAGATCGGCGACCCTGTGGTGAGGGCAGTGCTGCGCGACCTGGAGGCGTTCGACCTCGCGCTCGCCCGTCGGCCTGCACCGTTCCGTCCATTCGTCAGCCACCAGCTCATCACGGAGGGCGCGCGGGCGAACGCGGAGTTCGCTCCTGATGAGCAACCTGCCCGCGGTGATACCCGTCGTCGGGAACATCGTGACCGCGAGCGCCGACCTGTTCGTGCTCACGAAGAACCAGATGCTGCTCGTGTTCAAGCTCGCCGCAGCGCGGCGCGGAGATCCAGAGCAGCCGCAAGGTGCTCACGGAGCTAATCCCGGTCGTCGGCGCCAGCTTCTTCTGGCGCTCGCTGGCCCGTGAATTGGCGGCGCTGCCGGCGGGCGTGGGCGCGCTCCCGAAGACGACGATCGCGTACACCGGCACGTACGTTGCCGGCCGGTCGCAGTATTATTACAGCACGGGACATCGCCCAAGCCCCGACACGGTTACCACCTTCTATAAGGAGGCGATGGCGCGTGCGCGCTTGCAGGCGCGACGAAAGGGAAGTGAGCGCGGCTGAGCATCCGATACGAACAGGAGAGGGTACGCGTGCTATGGACAGGATGCCAAACAGCTGGCAAAAGGCCGTCACCCGCTACGACCGATGGCAGCGCGGGCGGCTCAAGCCGGAGTTCGAAGAGTTGACCGGCCTGATGATGGAGCGACTGCGCGGTCACGAACCCCGAGGACATCAAGAGGTATTACCTGGGCAACTATTGGGCTGATCGCGCGCCGGAGAGTACCCGGACCGCGAGGATCTGTGGGACATGGGGATCACCGCGGACGTGGCGTACGCGAAGCGCTACCAGCAGCTCACGGGCGCCTGTCGGAGGGCCCAGAGGGCGATGACGACGACGAGGTCTGACCACCTTCTACCGGCTCCGGCCCTCGTATACCAATGGTCTCGTGTAGAGAGTTTGCCGATCACCGGACTTCCTGTGGGTTCCTCCTCATCCGCGCCAAGGTGTCGAACTCTCAGGGCTATCCGGGCTGCCCACCGGCTCATCCGTAAGATGCGAGGTCGGTGTCACGGAGGATTGTCACCTTGCACCCCTCAGCAGACTGCCGCCGCAGGTACAGACCTGCGGTAGTGTTCTTCTCTTCCCACCGTGTGTTAGCCAGATGTTGACCCAATGTTGACCAGATTGTAACCGGCGAACGATACATAACCATTGCCGTCCAGGGAAAATGCCGGTAGACTGTGACTACTCTACACAGAAGTGCGAATACCGCATCGGCGAGGGCAGGACGAGGTAGCCAAGGAAACCCGTCCTTATCTGGGCACTTTGGACGGGAGGAGCCACTAGTGCAACCGGCTATCGGATCAATCAGGATGTCGGCCCCGTGGTGCAATAGCGCATGTAGACTGAGACGGCATTGACGCACCCCGCACCCGTCACCGCTGCGGAGCTGGACGGCTTCCCTTAAATTAGCCCTAGCTGGCAGCGCTTCGGAGGTCCGCAGAGCCCATCGCCATTCTGCACCGTCGCCCGTGACCCGAACCTCCCCCGCCATACCTGCCTGGCCGCCTCCACCGCTCCCCGATGCGCCTCGACTGCCTCTCCCCATAGTGACCACACGGGCACCATCAACATCTCCACATAGACGTCAAGGCAGCGCTTCTGCTAGTCCTCCGGCACGTACCATAGTGACCACACGGGCACCCATTCAGCTCAACATTCTTCCTACTCCATCTTGATCATTACTTTCTGGCGCAGTGAAGATACTGGGCAACACAGTCGCTCCATGTTTACCAGCGACCGGACTGCTTACCATTTCAAGCGCCTAGCTCAAATGAGCTAGAGAAAGATCACTCATTTGCACGATGCTCAGGGTCCTATTCTATGATTACGGAAGTCATGACAGGCCTTACCTGCGATCTGAGAAGCTCCCGTAAGCTAGCCGTGCAACCGGCCACCGGACCTTCACGGGTATCAACTGCACCTGCCTGGCCAGTTTCTCCGTTGAGAAGGGAGGAGGGCAACTAACGTAGGGTGAACCAAAGGCGGCATAGAATCACACGAGAAGGTTGCGCAACGAGGTGCACCATCAAGGCGAAGTATCGTTGAGGCAACAGCAAGACGGAACGTGGCTAAGGAGAACAACAGATGACGGACGAACCAGCCATCACCGCCTCCGTCGTGCTCGTTCAGCGCTACTGATGAGCATGGTGGTGGTACAGCCGGTTGCTCGGGCGGAAACGGCATCTGCAACGGGGTCTGAACCAGTTGCAGAATGGTCCGAGCAGAACCTCCCCCGCTGGAAGCGGCGGCGACGGAGTTGCTCCTGCAGCTAGAGGCGGAGCGTACGGCACTGCAAACCGAACGACAGCGCCGCCCGTGCTCGAGCTGCAGGTCGCGGGCGCTGGAGCAGACTCTCGCAACGCTGCAGGACGACAAGAAAGCGCTCGAGCAGGATGGAGGCAGAGCACGGTTGCAGACGAAACGACGAGCTTCGACTCAATCAGCAGATCCAGCAAGTCGAGCAGGCGCTCCAGCAAGACGAGCTCACAGGTCAATCAGAAGATCGCACAGCTAGCAGGAGCTTCCACCTCGGCGAACGAGAATCTCGGCCTGGCGCAGCTCAGCAGGTCCAGCGCGGATGCTTGCAGCCCTCCAGAACGACGCGAAGGTACGCTTCAGGAGCAGATCACGCAGGCAGAGCAGAATCTGGCAGCGCTGCGCAGACCACGGCTGGCAGGCGCTCGAGCAGCAGATCAAGACGCTACGAGCAGCAGCTTCCTACCTCCGCACGTCCACTGAACACCCAGAAGCAGTCCAGCAGCAGATCGCGCAGAAGGAAAGCGAGCCCCCCGACGGTAGCAGCCCTGAAAGCCCTTCCCGGTGAGAGGGTCGGGCAAGTGAAGATCCTCCTGCAGCTCAGATCGAAGCTCGCTGAAGACCCAGTTGCAGACGCTTGAGCAGCAGATCGCACCGCTTGAGCAGCAGCTCCAGGCGGCGAAAAACAAGTTGACGGAAGTCGATCAGCAGATCACGCAGAAGGAGCGGGAGATCCAGGCCGCGAAGGACAAGCAGGTGCTGCTCAATCAGCAGATCCAGCAGCTTGCAGCAAACGAGAGTCGCGCAGCTCAATCAGCAGATCTTGGCGGCTGAGCAGGAGATCGAGCAGATCGAGGCGAGCTTGCACCTCTGCGGAACGACTGACAGGCGCTCGAGAAGCAGATCATTCTCGGGCAGGCTCACCACTGAACGCCTCGAAGCAGGCGCTCGAGCAGCAGATCAGGAGATATCGACGTACTGACGACCAGCTTGAGCAGAGATCGAGGCAGCAGACTCAAGGCGGTGAACGTCAGGCTGGCGGAGTTGGATCGCAGATCGCACGGGCGGATCGAGCTTCTGGCTGCGTCTGAGCCGGGCTAATGGCCCCGAGCGCACAAGGCACCATCTGAGTCCTCGCCACGGCGCAGCCCTGACGCAGCCCACCAGGGCACGGCGGTGCCCGACGGGGTGCTGCCGCGCGGGACCTGGGCGATGCCTGATGCTGGGTGGCTCCAGGTCCCGGTTGAACTGCGCATCAAGCGCCCCGGCCGGTCGCCGCCGGCACGCCGCAGGCACGGAAGGCCATTTCGCGGGGTAGGTGGCACTACGCCTCCTCGCCGCCAAGCGTGGGGTCGGGCGCGGATACGCAATCCGGGTGAACTCTACTCGTGTCATCGCGAACCCCGCGCAAAGTGCACCGAGCATGGCCTCACGACCGATCCTCGCAGGACGACTCGGAATGACAGATGCCCTACTGTTTAGCTGGAGTTCGTAAGAGACCTGCCCCTCCAAGCCTCAGCATCCTTGCAAGCGGGTGTAAGGATAGTCGGAACTCGTGGCCGCTCGGCTTACAATCCGGCAATGGGCACCTACTCGACGCGGGCTGTTCACTGATGGTAGCATGCGCCCTGATACCCACCGCCAACGCCGAAGACGCACCATGTGAGGAAGCATCCATGATCGACACAGCCACGAAGTTCGACACCCGCCACAAGAGCAAGACGATCATAGACGGGCGGGACCGCGCTGGCGCACGCTCGATGCTGCGCGCTATCGGGCTCGGCGACGACGATTTCAAGAAGCCGATTGTCGGCGTCGCGCACTCGTGGATCGAGACGATGCCCTGCAACCTGGGCTTTCGCCGGCTCGCGGAGGGCATCAAGGCAGGGATCCGCGAGGCGGGCGGCGTGCCGATGGAACTGAACACCGTCGCGATCTCCGACGGCGTCACGATGGGCACGGAGGGGATGAACGCCTCGCTCATCAGTCGGGAGGTTATCGCGGACTCCATTGAGCTCGTCGGGCGCGGGCATATGTTCGACGCGATCGTCATCCTCGCCGCGTGCGACAAGACACTCCCCGGCTCCGCGATGGCGCTGACCCGGCTTGATATCCCAGGCTTCGTGTTGTACGGCGGCTCGATCCTGCCGGGGAACTTCCGCGGGCGCGACGTGACGATCCAGGAAGTATACGAGGGGATCGGCGCGAACGCCGCGGGGAAGATGAGCGACGAGGATCTCGACGAATTGGAGCGGGTCGCGTGCCCCGGCATCGGCGCGTGCGGCGGGCAGTTCACCGCGAACACGATGGCGACGGCGATCGAGGTGCTCGGCCTCTCCCCGGTGGGGATGGCGTCTACCCCCCAGCCCGACCCCACGAAGCAGGAGATCGCCCGGCAAGCGGGACGGCTGGTGATGGACCAGTTGGAGCGCGGACTGAAGCCGAGCCAGATCCTGACGCGACAGAGCTTCCTGAACGGTATCGCGGTCGCGAACGCCACGGGCGGCTCGACGAACATCGTGCTGCACTTCCTGGCGATGGCGCGTGAGGCGGGCATCGAGTTGTCCATCGACGACTTCAACCCAGTCAGCGATAGCACGCCGATCATCGCGGACCTCAAGCCGTCTGGCAAGTACACGGCGGTGGACGTCCACAAGGCGGGCGGCATCGGACTGATCACGAAGCGCCTGATCGACGGCGGCAAGATCGACGGCGATCAACTCACCCCTTCGGGCAAGACGCTCGCGGAGGAGGTCGCGGACGTGACGGAGACGCCGGGACAGAAGGTGGTGCTCTCGGTGGACGCGCCGAAGAAGGAGACCGGCGGCCTGCTGGTGCTCAAGGGCAACCTCGCGCCGGAGGGGGCGGTGATCAAGGTGGCGGAGTCGCCAAGATCGAGGCACCAGGGTCCGGCGCGAGTGTTCGAGTCCGGCGAGGACGCGATGGCGGCGGTCACGAAGCGCGAGATCGAGCACGGGGACGTGGTGGTCATCCGAAACGAAGGACCGCGCGGCGCGCCGGGGATGCCCGAGATGCTCGGCGTCACCGCGGCGCTCGTCGGCGAGGGCCTCGGCGAGACGGTTGCGCTGCTCACGGACGGCCGGTTCAGCGGCGCGACGCGCGGGTTCATGGTAGGCCACGTGGCGCCGGAGGCCGCGGTCGGCGGACCAATCGCCGCCATACGGGAGGGAGACCTGATCACGATCGACCTGGAGCAGCGCACGCTTGACGTGGAGCTGTCCCCAGAGGCGATAGCCGCACGGCTGGAGCAGTGGAAGCCGCAGGCGGCGCGCTACGAGTCGGGGGTGTTCGCGAAGTACGCCGCGCTAGTCTCCTCCGCCGCCGAGGGTGCAGTGACCCGGCCAGTGCGATAGGGGTATCCTGGGCCGTCGTCCCCCGTGCGAATGGGCGGCGGTGTCATTCCGAGCGTGCGAGGAATCCGTGGTACGGGCTACGGATCCCTCACTGTGTTCGGGATGACACGCACCACGGTTCAAGCGGATTACAAATGAACCGTGGTCCCAAACGCGCCAGCCTTCCGCTGATGCACAGAATGCTCAGGGTTCTGTCCGTGCTGTGCACGTAGTGCCTGAAACGGGGGGGGCCGTGGACCCGAAGCATCTGGTCGAGGCGGGATACGACCACATAGCCGAACGGTACCTTGCCACGAAGGGTCCGGAAGATGCGCCCATCCTGGACCTGCTGGGGAAGTTGACGGGTGACCTGCCGGACGGCACCCCCGTGCTCGACCTCGGCTGCGGCGCGGGGGTGCCCCTGACACGCCGGCTGGCTGAGCGGTTCGATGTGACGGGCGTGGACATCTCGGCGCGGCAACTCGAGCTTGCCCGACAGCACGTGCCCAACGCCACCTTTATCAAGGCTGACCTGGCAGACATTGCGTTCCCGCCCACATCGTTCGGCGCGGTCGTCGCGTTCTACTCGATCATCCACGTGCCCCGCGAGGAGCAGTCGCCGCTCGTCGGGCGCATCCACGACTGGCTCTGGCCGGGCGGTGGCTTCCTCGCGACGTGGGCGACCGGCGCGTGGGAGGGCGACGAAGCCAACTGGGAGGGCTGGGGCGCGCCGATGTGGTGGAGCCACTACGGGCCCGAGCAGAGCATGGGGATGCTGCACGCCGCGGGGCTGGTGATCGAGCGCGCAGAAAAGATCACGAGCGGTGACGAGACGTGACTGTGTGTGCTCGCCCGCAAGCCGCACGAGAGTTTGCTGCCCCCGCCCCGGTAGGCTTGCTCCCGATGAATCAGCCCCAGCGCGAGGCTTTGGTAGCAGCACTCCTGCACGAACTACTAATTTTGTAGTTATAGGAAATAAATTAGTAGTTGCGCCTGAACACCCCGTTCAATGGCTGCCCTCCACTATAATCGGCACCAGTTCACCTTCCCCATCACTGATTGGTACCCCAAGGAGTCCGCTATGCCAGACCGCAAGCTCGTCGCCGTCTCCGACCTGTACAGCTACCGGTATGTCAGCGATCCGCAGCTCTCACCCGATGGGGCACGTGTCGCGTACGTGCTCACCCACATTGACGGGGAGGAGGATGAGTATCGCTCGGCGGTGTATGTCGTCCCCTCGGACGGCAGCTCGGAACCACGGCGCTATACGTACGGGCCGAAGAAGGACACCGCTCCCCGCTGGTCGCACGACGGCACGCAACTGCTCTTCGTGTCCGATCGCGGAGAGAAGCCGCAGCTCTACGTCATGCCCGCCGACGGCGGTGAGGCGCGGAAGGTGACGAGCGCACCGAACGGCGCGGGCGATCCCGCCTGGAGCCCGGACGGGACGAGGGTGGCGTTCATCTCCAGGACGGGCGTGGACCCGGAGGAGGAGGCCAAGGACATCGTCGTCTACCACTACACGGAAGCGCACTTCAAGGACGACGGCCAGGGGATCAAACGAGGGCGGGGCCACCTCTTCGTGCAGGACCTCGACGGTGAGGATGCGATCCAGCGCACCGAGGGCGACGATGATTACGCCGATCCGACCTGGAGCCCGGACGGTGAGCTGATCGCCGTCGTCTCGCAACAAGGTCCGGAGCGCGCCTTCCGGCGGTTTTCGGATATACACCTGGTACCGGCGTCCGGCGGCGAGCCCCGGAGGCTAACTACGGGCAAGGGGCCATCGTTCGCACCTGCGTTCTCCCCCGATGGGCGCACCGTCGCATACCTCGGGGACCAGGACCCGCCCGAGACCGGGCTAAGCACGAACACTGGCCTGTGGACGGTGCCCGTTGAGGGCGGGGAACCGCGCGCCCTGGCGGAGGGGTGGGACCGGTCGGCGAGCAACGAGGACGTGAACAGCGACTCGCGCTTCGGGGCGGGTGATGGTGGCCCGCTGTGGGCGCCCGACGGCACCCGGCTGTACATCACGGCTACGGACCACGGCGCGACGCGCGTCTACGCCGTCCCCGCAAGCGGCGGTGAGGTTCAAGCGGTGACTGGTGGCGGGCGCACGGTGTACGGTTTCTCCGTCGCGGGGGAGCGCATGGCGACCATGGCCGCGGAACTGCTCAATCCGGGCGACATCTACGCCTCCGCGTTGGACGGTTCGGGCGAGGTACAGCTCACGCGCGTTAACGCGGCCTTTCTCACGGAACTTGCACTCTCCGAGCCGGAGGAGATCGCGTTCACGAGCACGGAGGGGACCGAGGTACAGGGGTGGATCGTCCGGCCGGCGGGATACCGGGAGGGGGAGCAATACCCGCTCGTTATCGAGGTGCACGGCGGGCCGCACACGGCGTACGGTCACGCGTACTTCCACGAGTTCCAGGTTCTCGCCGCCCGCGGGTATGGCGTGCTCTTCACGAATCCGCGCGGCAGCACGGGCTACGGTCAGGACTTCACCGCGTGCATCGTGAAAGACTGGGGCACGCGCGACTTCGCGGACGTTATGGCCGCGGCGGACTGGGCGGAGGCGCAGCCGTGGGTGGACCCTGAGCGCATCGGGATCGGCGGCGGCTCGTATGGCGGGTGGATGACGGCGTGGGCGCTCGGGCACACCACGCGATTCCGGGCGGGCGTCACGCAACGCTTGCTCTCGAACTGGAGCTCGTTCTACGGCACGAGCGATATTGGGCCGATGTTCAGCGAGTGGATGGTCGGTGGCACGCCGTGGGACAACCCGGAGGGCTACGCGCGCATGTCGCCCATCACGTACGTTGCGCAGATCAAGACGCCGCTGCTTGTGATCCACAGCGAGGAGGACCACCGCTGCCCGGTCGAGCAGGGGGAGCAACTCTTCGTGTCTCTCTCGCGCCTCGGCGTCGCCACCGAGTTCCTGCGCTTCCCGCAGGAGTCGCACGGCCTCACGCGCGGCGGCAAGCCGAAGCGCCGGGTCGAGAACCTGGAGCGCATCATCGACTGGTTCGACCGCTACATGGCGGATGGGGGCACGGAATAGCCGAGCCAACGCTTGAAGGAGGTGCTCGTAGCGCGAGATCCGATTATCGTGCCGGAGATCGGACAGCGCACATCGGGACAGGGCCCAGTCGCCGCGAGTGGGGGTCGTTCTCGGTCCACGAGTGGGAGGGCAGTGGCCCCGCATACCTGCACGTGCACCACGATGACGATGAGGCCTGGTACGTCGTCGACGGCACGCTGCGCTTCAGGTTCGCCGAGCGAGAGGTCAATGCCTCGGCGGGCACAACGGTTTTCGTGCCCGCCGGCGTTCCCCACACGTACGAAACCATCGGCTCCGCGCGCTACCTCATCATCCTGACCCCGAGGCGGCAGGATCTGATCGCAGCGTTGCACGGCGCGCCGATTCGGGCGATCATGCGCCGCTTCCAGTCCGAGATGCTGGAGTAGGCTGTTCGCCAAGATCGACTATGTGAATAGCGTGATCGAGAGACGTAGTAGCACTGGCCCAGCGTAGCTATCCATGCAAACCCATACTGGCCCGTGCCGGTTGGCTGCTGGCAGTAGTCGGAGCCTAGTCTGCGCAACTACGACCCCCTTGCAATCTGGTTCCACGAGACTGCCTGGATTACCTGCCCCTTGCACGCGATTGCTTGCCACGAGGGGAATCCGATCGCGGGCACCCACTGTGCGTATGCACAGGAAGGCTGTCGTGGACGCATGCTCAGAACATCAGCCGACACCGGACTGATATGCTCGAAGCGATCGCAGGAGATGCCAGTCAGGGAACCGTACGAGATATGCTTTCGAACCGGACGCATGCTGCACGAGTGTTCGACACCGCGTGCGGGACTGGCAGAGGGTCATCGACTACCTGCGCGCCGCTCCGTACTCACTGGAATTCACCGCGGGCGACGAATTCCTGCGCTACCGAAGAGATCTTCGAGTTGCGGGTAGAGATTACCTGCTCGCTGTCCGTCGACAGGCGGGTATGGAGTGTCATTTCTTCACCACTGAGGAGATCGAGTTCGACCTCGACCCGGGGACTACGCGGACGGGCTTCGACGAACTGATCGCCGTCATCGCGGCCGCGAGGCAGTCGACAAGGCCGTCGTCCTCACCCCGGAGGTGCTCCCCATGTACCCAGTCCGGCTCGCGGCGGTTCGAACCCACTCGCGGATGGATCGAGGCGACGTGGACCGCCCGATGCTGTGAGGTGCGTGGCCAACGTCGTCCTCGGCGGTGGGGGAGTGGCCGCGTCACGGAATCTGGCTGATTGGTAGGGTATTTGTCGGTCCGAGCCCGCAAGGAATCCGCGGCGGGGCTACGGATCTCTCACTACGGGGATGACACGCACCACGGCTCAAGTGGATCGCGTGGGCACAAGCGGATAACCACTGGCTGCCTCGTTTAGCACCGGCTCGTACCTGGCGTGGAAGTGGATAACCACCCCAACCTCGAGCAACTCTTACCGGGTTCTTATCGGGTTCTTGAGAGGCTTGAAGTACCCCCTTACCATCTGTACAGACGCTGCGCGGTGCAAGGCGCCGCAGGACACCAGTGGAGGAGACGGCGTATGGATTAGCGACTGCAAGTCGGCCCCGCAATGGGGCACAAGGAGACACGACAAGTACACATGGAGGTACCTGACAGCGAAGCAGAGAATAACCCTGGCAGCCCTGGGGCTGGTGGCAGCGCTGACGCTGGCGGTCGTCGGCATAGGCGTCGCGAGTGCCCAGAGCGGCACGACCGAGGCGGACACCACGTATGACCGGTTCATCAACCGGGTTGCGCAGATACTGGGCAAGCAGCCCGCGCAGATCAGGTCGGCGATGACCCAAGAGCACGGAACAAATCGATCAGGCCGTCAAGGACGGTGACCTGAGCCAGGAGCAGGCCGACGACATCAAGGCACGGATCGCGGAGACGGGTCGACCGTTCCCGATGTTCGGCGGGAGACACCACGGCGGTAAGTTCGGCCGCCACGGGGGCGCCGCCGGTGAGGTCACGAAGGTCAGTGGCACCACCGTTACGATGGAGACGCCCGACGGAAACAAGACCGATCCCTGACCGCGGACACCGAGGTCCGTAACGAGGGCGAGACAGCCGCGATCGGAAGTCGGCAGCTTTATCCACGTGCGAGGCGATGCCGACAACAACGGCGTGGTGACGGCCGACGCGGTGATGATCGGTGGGCTGAGCGGCCCGGGCTTCGGCGGTCGCCATCACCACGGTGTACTGCCTGGGGACAACGACAGCAACGAAGACAACGACGACAGTCCCGAAGGAGCGCCCACGGAAGAGTCATCCAACTCACAGCAAGCTCCCAGGAGGGAGTAGACGGAGACCGGTGCTCCCGCGCACGGGATCGGATAGGCGAGCCCGTCTGAGTCATAATGGAACCAGACGCCGCCCCTGCGGTGACGAAATGCTGGCCATGGCAGCCACCTGCTCGACCGGAAACGGGCTGGCGTCAGGCAGACCCGGCGTGACAGGGCGCAAAACTTTGTTCGCGCGGCAGCCTGTCCCGGTGTCGGTGGAAACAAGAGCGACATATGAGATCGTGCCCGGCCCGAGCACCAATCATAAACACTCAACAAACATAGTAAGGAGAACCAGTCTATGGACAACGACGACCGGCAGATAGGTCGATTCTCACCCGGCGCGAGGCGCTCGCGCTGTTCGGGACGGCCGGGGCCGCTCTTCTTGTCGGCTGCTCATCCAATGACACCGGCACCGCAACGCCGGCGGGAGGCGCTCCGTCGCCGACACTCAACGCCGAGGGGCCGCGGCGGTGTCGATGAAGCCAACCCCGCCGCATCGGCCGAGTTGGCGACCGTAGCAGCGGTGAATGCCACGGTGACCACGCCCGGGTGTGTGGTGCGCCCCGAGTGACAGAGGGGCCGTATTACGTGGACGACGACCTCGTGCGATCAGATATCCGCGAGGATCGGGAGAGGACGCCGTTCGTCCTGACCTTCCACGTGCTGGATGTCGGCGACTCGCGCTGCAGCGCGCTCCAGGAATCTGGTTGATATCTGGCACTGCGACGCGGCGGGGGCATACTCCGGCGTGTCCGATCCTGGATTCAGTACCGAGGGGCAGAAGTGGCTGCGCGGTTCGCAAACGACCGATGCCGACGGCACGGCGAAGTTCACCAGATCTACCCTGGGTGGTACTCGGGCCGGGCCGTCCATATCCACTTCAAGGTGCGTCCGGACGGCTCGGAGTTTACCTCACAACTCTTCTTCGACGATACGCTCTCGACCCAGGTATTCGGCCAGGCCCCGTATGCAAGCAGGGGTACCGAACCGGACACCCCCAACAGCGCAGACAACATCTACCAGGACGAGTTGCTGCTGACGATTACGATGTGGCGAGGGCTACGCTGCCACGTTTCCCATAGGATAGACAGGTCGACGCTCGGGGCAATGGTTTCTCAGCAACAGGGCGAAAGGCCGTAACGGTAAGAGTTCAGGGTTGGGGGGATGTGAGTAGTTGGAGGCACTGGATGAATCTTGTCGGCCAGGTGCTCATCGAAGCCAGCATCATCCTGGTCTCGGTGCCGGCACCGCAACGCTGATCTTCCTGGCGGTGAACGGATACTGGGTCAAGCAATCCGACAGATCTCTCGCGCTTTCTCCGGAGGCGCGGAACAAATCGATCAGGCCGTCAAGGACGGTGACCTGAGCCAGGAGCCGCCCTTTCGACATCAAGGCACGCCTGTTGTAAGCGCGGAGACGGGTCGACCGTTGCCGATGTTCGGCGGTACAGCTCAGGCCGATGCCCGTCGTGGGGGTGCGTCGCCGCCCGAGGTCCTCCACGACGGCCCCTTGAGGGAACACTTGCCGTCGTGGCACCAGCCGTCCACCAGGGCGACGACCCGTGAACCACCCTCCCCCACTCGTGATCTGTCTTTTTTGATCCGATAAGCGTCCGCGATCAACGTCGGCAGCTTTATCCGGGCCGAACGAAGCCTGGGTCGGCAGGTACCCCAACTCGTCGAGCACGACGCGGTGATGAGAGCAGGGGTGCTCGCCGCTGCCTGCCACGCGCCGTCGTTGACCCTCCCGAGGTGTGATAGCGTCTGGACAACGACGAAGCGGCGACGACGAGTTGCACCTGCTTGGTCCACGCACACGGCGAGTCATCCAACTCACAGTAGCAAGCTCCCAGGAGGGCCGATGACGGAGACCGTCCCTGCCCGCGCACGAAGGAGGGATCGAGGCGGTCGCCCATCTGATCCCGTCATAACCGGGAAGTCGAACTGCCGATGGTCGTGGCAGAAGGTGCATCACTGGATGGCAGCCACTCGGGGCGGCGCGGGCGTTCATCAGGGTGAGCCCTTCAAGGTGCGTAGCCAAAACCTTGGGCGCGGCAGCGGGTTTAGCCTGCGGCAGCACCTCTGCCGCCTGCTCCAGGTGGAGATGCAGAGCATAGTGTCGAGCACCAATCATTCGGCACCTCCTCAAACATAGTAATGCACCCACGCAGGACGGTACCGGTCGACCTCGTCCTGGGCGGGGATGCCGGGCACCACCAGGCGCGCGACCCCGGCGGTGAGGCGAGCAGGAGCGCGAGCCCATCAGCACCGTACGCCGGCGTCATCCACGATCACCGGCGAGCGCAACGGCGGCGCAGCCGCTGGTAGAGACTCCAGACACCCAGGATCTCCGAGCGAGTCCACGGCTGCGCGATGGGAAGCCAGGGGCTCGACCACCGCTCAGCAGCATCTCCCGGTACAGCATCGCCCGCACGTGGCAGCGGTGAATGCCTCCACCCGGTGACCACGCTCGTGGGTGGTCGGGTATGCACGCGGTATCCCGCCAGATGCGAGGGGCCGTATTACGTGGAGCGACGACGTGCTCAGATATCCGATTGCCCGCGACCGCCAGGATGGGAAGTAGTCCCCGTTGGAGGCACCTTCCATGTCGGAGGGATGCCTGTTGCGGGAGGATGGGCGGGCGTTGGCGTAACCGAGCCAGACGCGCGTCCAGGGAAGGAGCGGCCTGGAAGGAGATTGCCCTTCACCTTGTGACTCGACCGAGCCTTTCTGGTTGGCGGCGAACGCACTCCGGCGTGTCCGATCCCGGATTCTGTGCCGGCGTCCACGAGGAGTCGCGACCGCTGGTGCGTGTACCCACGGGACCCAGTCCAGGGCAAACGCGCAGCAGCGTCCTGGCGCCGACGGACCCAGACCCAGCGAAGTACTTGAGCACACAGGAAGTAGCGCCTCGAAGGACTCCGCTACACGGGCCAGGCCGTTCATATCCGCGGGCACCTCAAGGTGCGGCCGGTGTGCGCGACATACTTCGTGGCTGCTCCCGGGGTCGCTTGCTCCAGCATCCGCCCACCGAGAGGCCTTCCCGGAGCCAGGATCTCCTCCAGGGATCGAGACCCGACCGGCAAGCAGAGGTACCGGAACCGGACACCTTCCTTTCCAGCCAAGCTCCTCATCCGGCGTATGCTCTACCGCTTGGATAGTAGATGTGCCGTAGCTGCGACGATCACCTCCTTCCCCCAGTTACTCGACTTGAGTGGCAGCGGGCTATCCCTGTACCACTTCTACTTCCCATCACCTCTCAGGTCGACGCTCGGGGCAATGGTTTGTCTCTGCAACATCGTCCTCAGTGTGGGCGGCCTCGAACTCCGCGGTAAGAGTGCAGGGTTGGGGCCGATGAAGCGGCTGATTTGAGCGTCACTGGATGATGGTGCGGTAGTCTTGAGTCCTTCCTCTATCTTCAGCGCCAGGTGCCGAACATCGAAGGGGTTGCTTCATCCTGGTCTCGGCGCCCCGGCAGTGTGGATGCGTATTGCACGCGCTGATCCGAGTGGCGAATGAACGAGACTCTCTCGCACAGCGCGGCGAGCCGCCGTGTATCTGCTCCATAGCGCCCAGCCGACGCACCGCGCGTCGAGGATCTCCGCCAGGTAAACGAAGCTGCAGGCGGATCGTGTCGGCGACCCCCAGCTTGTTGCCGGGCATAGTGACCACTCCGCCGCTTGCCCTTGTACGACTCCTGTCGCATCACCCGCAGCACCCGCTTCCGCCCCTCCCCTGCTCCGTGCAGTTGCCGGAGCTTGCCTGTAGCTGCCCGATGGCGTCGTGCCACGTCGCGCTCCGCCTTCCTCCCCACTGCTGGTACCAGGAACGGCACACATCGATCACCTCTCGTGGCCGCCCTACAGTTTGCTCCTAGCATCGTCCATAAGGCGCGATTTTCTATCCTATACGCAGAACCCCCCGTTCCAGAAAGTCTCCGATACGGTCAGCGCTTCCCACTGGCCGTACTCTTTGCGCCATCTACGTCCAGGTTGTGCTTGACAGCGCCGTGGTGGCTATTTGCCGACAGCATTCGACTTGAACTCCTCCTTCCTGGCACAACGGCTCGTATAGGGAGTGCGAGCCGCCCAGTCCATTTCTATCCCATACACCCCCGTGAACAGATACGGCCAGCGCTTGAGGGCATCGGCGCAACCTCGTGTATTAGAGTGCGACCGTAAACCGATCAGGCACCGCAGCGCCGGAGCACGATCCTTGCGCCAGTGCCGGTGCCGTATCGCCACGCTGGCGCAGTTGGACCGCGACGGAGGATAGCAAGCCGTGGGGCACATCTGGGGGAACGTCGCTTGGGCGAGCGGGGACGCATACGAGCCCTACGTCGGGCGCGCTGGAGCCGCGTGGTGGCGCGCGACTTCATCACCTGGGCGCAGTGCCGCCCGGCGGTCGATGGTCCATCGGGTGCGGCACCGGGGCGCTCAGCGGGGTCATCCTTGAGGTAGCCTTGGTCAGAGGTGGTGGGATTGATCCCTCAGCCGGGTACGTCGCTTACGCCCAGGCACACACGCCCGACCCGCGCACCCGCTTCATGATAGGCGACGCCCTCGCCCTTCCCATCCCGGAGGCGGCGTTTGATGTCGGGCTGGTCCTAAACTTTGCCGGATGCCGCCGTGGCTGTGGCGGAGATGGTACGGGCAACCCGTCCCGTCTGGGGGCTACGTCTGGGACTACGCCGGTGGGATGGAGCTGATGCGGCGGTTCTGGGACTCGGCTACGGTGCTCGATCCATCAGCGAGTGAACTGGACGAGGGCCGGCGCTTCGACTCCCTGTGCCGCCCCGACGCGTTAGCAGACCTCTTCCGCGACGCCGGGCTACGCAACGTCGAGGCGCGTGCGGTGGACGCGCCAACGGTGTTCCGCGACTTCGACGACTACTGGACGCCCTTCCTCGGAGGGCAAGGTCCGGCAGCGAGCTACGCGGTGGCTCTGAGCGTGGAACGCCGGGCCGCGCTGCGAGCGCCTGCGCACCGACCTGCCGGTCGCCGCCGACGGCTCAATCCCCCTCGCTGCACGAGCCTGGGCGATCCGCGGCGAGCGATAGCCAGAGAAGAGGCGAGTACAGGACTCACATCCGTGGGGCACACTCACACGTCGGTCGATCGGCGAAGGACCGCTGCTGGCAGAGCTCCGGCCCTGCGGCTAGGCTGCGGGCAGCCGCACCGCGAAGGTTGCTCGCGCAGCCCTCCTCGCTCGCTACAGATACGCTGCCCCTGCTGACGATCTGGCGCACACCCGCCAGCCCGAGCCCGGTGCCGCTTACCCGTCCTCTGGCATTGCTTGCCCGGTAGAAGCGCTCGAAGATGTTGGGCAGTTCGGACTCAGGAATCCCGATGCCCTGGTCGCGGACGACCAAGACTGCCCAGGTATCCCCTGCCTCCTCCTCTCGTCCTACCTCAACCGTGATCTGCCCTCCCTGGGCGCTGTATTTCATGGCGTTCGACAGCAGGTTCCAGTCGTGCGATCGCGCTACGGCATCGAGCTCTTCGGTCGTCTCCGATAGCGTGACGTACAGGACACGCTACCCGCGTCGTACCCCTTCCAGCAGGAACTGAAGCGCAACGGTGGTCTTCCCAGTCCCCGGAGTGCCCTCCAGCAGATACAGGCGGTCCGGGTTTTTAGGCCACCGCCCAGGACCTCGTCGAGGCCCACGATGCCGGTGCCGAGCCGCTCATCGCCGGGGACTGGGGAGCGTGATGTATCGGGCATATGGCATCCCTTCCTCGAGAGATGATCCGAATGGGAGTTGAAGCCGGAAACGGAGCGGACCCGTGGCCCCATCGATTAACCGGTTCGATGCGCCGCCCGGCCACCTACTCAGGAGGCACGACCAAGACGGCGGGACTGAGTATAGCATGCTTGCCGGGGCACGTCGGGCAATGTCAGGTCGTCGACCACGGACCGTCGCTTCATTCGAGCGGGGTAGAATATCACTGAAGCGTGCCCAGAGGGCGGATGTCTCGTCCACGTTGCCGTAACTCTTCGGGATAGCATCCTCGCGTCGGAGCCATCCAGACGGTCAGCGGAACGTGGTAGCGCATCAGCCCATCCATAGTCCAGACGGCCTCCAGCGACAAAAGGAGCGAAGACGCTGCCGTCTCCGCTCCCAAAGGGGTACCCCCAGCGGGATTCGAACCCGCGATCTTCGCCTTGAAAGGGCGACGTCCTGGGCCGCTAGACTATGGGGGCCCGCAAAGAAAACGCAGGGCAGGGAAGCTCGCTTCACCTGCCCTGACCGGTAGCGCATACGGGATTCGAACCCGTGATCTCCGCCTTGAGAGGGCGGTGTCCTAGGCCACTAGACGAATGCGCCTCGCCCCGCAAACGCCATTTTACCCATACGCACCCCGGCAGTCAAGCGCCGGAAACCAGTACGCGGCCACCCGTTCGCGGGCAACACGCGCAACACCTGCCGCGATTGTCCTCTCCAACCAGCGTGCCCGCAATCGAAGCCTTAGCACATCCCATCACGGCGTTTCAGCGTCCGCTGCCGACGGGTATAATCAGTTCAGATCACAGCCGCCGCACCGATACGGCGCTGATATGGCAGACTAGTACAGCAATCGGAGGATGCCCGCCGTGGCAGACAACACCCCGCCCACCCCAGACCCCGCGCAACGGCACCGTCCGCCCGGACCCGAGGCGCCGAGAGGCACGTCGAGCAGCAACACACCCAAGCAGCGATGGACCATCCCCCGGTGGGCGTGGTTGGCGCTCGCGCTCGCGTTCCTCCTGAACTGGCTCCTTGCCCCGCTCATGGCCACGCCGGAGGAAGAGATCAGAGTCGTACCCTACACCCTCTTCAAGGCACAGGCGCGCGCCGGAAACGTCTCGGAGATTACCACCAGCGGATCGGAGATCAGGGGAACCTTCAAACAAGCGGTGACGTACCCCCTACCGGCCAGGAGGGCTCTACGAGTTCCACAACGTTTCAGACCCGCGTCCCGGACTTCGGCGATAGCGAGTTGACCAATGAGCTCACCGCACAGGGCGTCACGATGAAGGTGGAGGAACCGCCCGGTGGACGCTCTCTTTGTGCTGAACATCCTCCTTAGCTTCGCACCCACGCTCCTGTTCTTCGCCTTCATGATCTGGTTGCTGAGGCGAGCCACGCGCTCCTCGCAGGGGGATCTTCAGCCTGGGCCGCAGCAGGGCAAAGCGCTATGCCGCGGAGTCAGACGAGACCATGCGGATCACGTTCAAGGATGTCGCGGGCATAGAAGAGGCGGAGCAGGAACTCGTTGAGATCGTCGACTTCCTGAAGAATCCGGAGAAGTATCAGCGACTCGGTGGCACCATCCCCAAGGGCGTGCTCCTGGTTGGGCCACCCGGCACGGGCAAGACGCTGCTCGCGAAGGCGGTCGCCGGTGAGGCGGAAGTGCCGTTCTTCAGCATGTCCGGCTCCGAGTTCATCGAGATGGTGGTCGGTGTCGGCGCCTCGCGCGTGCGCGAGCTGTTTAGCAACGCAAAGAAAGAGGCGCCGGCGATCATCTTCGTGGACGAGTTGGATGCGATCGGCCGGCGTCGGGGAGGCAACGTTAACTTCGGGGGCAGTGATGAGCGGGAGCAGACGCTGAACCAGATCCTCGTGGAGATGGACGGCTTCGATAGCCGCAACGCGGTGATCGTGCTCGCCGCCACAAACCGGCCCGATGTGCTCGACCCGGCGCTGCTCCGGCCAGGCCGGTGCGACCGCCGGGTCACCGTGCAGCGTCCGGACCGCGTGGGTCGAAAGGCGATCCTGGACGTGCACACTCGCGGCGTGCCGCTCGATCCAAACCTCAGCCTTGAAACAATCGCGGAGGCCACGCCGGGCCTCGTCGGCGCCGACCTGCGCAACCTCGTCAACGAGGCCGCGCTGCTGGCGGCACGCCGCGAGAGGCCGTTTGTCACCCAGGTCGACTTCTTCGATGCTATGGAAAAAATCATCCTCGGCGCGGCGCGACAGCTCGTGCTCAACGAGGAAGATCGGCGGCGCGTCGCATATCACGAGGCTGGCCACGCCATCCTCGGGCTGCTCGTCCCCGATGCGGACCCCGTCCACAAGGTGACGATCGTGCCGCGCGGACAGGCGCTCGGGGTCACGTATTCCGTGCCGGCGGACGACCGATTCAACTACACCGAGCGCTATCTCCGGGGCAGGATCGTCGGTGCCCTCGGCGGCCGGGCCGCAGAGGAGATCGTGTTCAACGTCGTTACGACGGGTGCGGAGAACGACCTCAAGCAGGTCATGGAGATCGCGCGACAGATGGTCACGAAGTGGGGCATGAGCAAGGAAGTCGGGCTGCTGTACCTATCGCGCGATGATGGGGAGGACTACCTTGGCTCCTCCGGCGGTGGCGTCTCCCGCGACTTTGGCGAAGAGCTCACCGCGACCGTAGACAAGGAAACCCGCCGCATCATCGACGAATCGTACCAGGACGCGATACAAGTGCTCACACAGGAACGACACAGACTGGACGCTCTGGCGGAAGCCCTGCTGGAGCGCGAGTCGCTCGATGAGCCGGAGATCCTCCAGGTGGTGGGCCTGCCCGCAAAGGAGCGGTCCAGGCCGGCCCTGGTCCAGGCATCCGCCACAGCAGCACCACACGGATTGCCGCCCCAGACCAGTGCGGACCCCCGATGAGCGGTACCGCCGCGTCATACGCGATCTGCGGGGATAATGGCTGCACGCCCTTCCGTGCCCGACGCTCCGCGAGGAAACCGTGGTTCGTGAGCTATACGGAGTCCGCTCGAGCCGTGGTGTGTGTCGTCCCGAACGTAGAGAGGGATCCGTAGCCCGGACCGCAGATTCCTCGCATGCCCGGAATGACAGATACTCTACTGTTCAGCCGGAGTCCGAATCATGTGTCCGGCAACGTGTTCAGGGTTGAAAGCGATTTAAGTCGTCGCGACGTCACGAACGAGCACGCTGCGAGGGCGATTTTCTGTATCCACCCCTGCCATTATATCGGCTTCATGATGCCACCTATCGTGCTGTCCGTTGTGCCACTACCGGCTCGCTCAGTCTTTTCAGGAGGCTCGTAAGCGCGGGAACGCCCTGAACATGGGAGTGGGTGCATCACGGACGCCTTCGCTGATATAGTTTCCCTGTCATGAGTGGCTCTTCGACCCAACACCGTACCCGCGGTCACTCCGCGGGCGGTGGATGCATGCGCAGGTTCATGCTGCTTGCGTTTCTTCTCGGTGTCGGTTGGCTGCTGTACGTCGCGGTACGGGTGGAGGTCGCCGGGAGGCGTGACGACGTGGTGCGATCCGACGCAATCGTCGTACTCGGCACTGCGCAGTATCAAGGCACACCGTCCCCCGTCTTCCAGAGCCGACTGGATCACGCGGCGGACCTGTATCGCCGAGGTGTTGCACCGCTTATCGTGGTCGCGGGCGGGAAGCAAGAGGGCGACCTCTACACCGAGGCGGTGGCAGGCACACACTACCTGGAGGCTAATGGGGTGCCGAAGGAAGCGCTGCTCGCCGTGGCCGAGGGCAACGATACCTTCACGAGCCTGCGCGGTGTCGCGCGTGAGTTGCGGGAGCGGCGCGCTGCGATCGGTGGTGCTCGTCAGCGACCGCAGGCATATCTTCCGTTCGCGCGCAGCAACGGCTGGCCTGCGCCTTGAGCCGCACAGCTCGCCCACAAGCGACAGCCCCGCGGAGGGTACGGTTGTCCTGCGCGTGCGCTATACCGCCCGCGAGGTTGCCGCGTACACCAAGTACCTGCTCACCCACTAGCGGTACGGGGTCCGCCTCTGCCTCGTCCATTCGCGTGACTGTGCTCCCGTTTCCGCTCAGTGCCCCTGTCTCAGCGAGCGGTATAGGTGTGATACGGAATCCGGCTATACGGTGGGGCATCTGTCATTCCGAGCGTGCGAGGAATCCGTGGTCAAGGGTACGGATCCCTCACCGCGTTCGGGATGACACGCACTACGATTCAAGCCGTTCACGAATGACTGGACGTGGCCTGCGTACTGGCAAACGCGCTTTAGGAAACCGAACCGCCCTTGTGTCGCTACGCCCGCAAGCAGGTTGGGCGAAGTCACCCACGCCACTCGCCACGCTTTCATCGCGATTGCCGCCCTGTGCTCTTTCCTTGGCGTTCGTCGATAGGCAACAAAAAGTGCCCCGGGATTCCCGGGGCACTTCAGTGCGGATCTGCCTGTAGTTACTCGACCTAGACGTCGTAGTCCCGGTCGTGCTCCTTGCGGGCACCGAGAGCGCCACCAATGCTCGCCGCGAGTGCCGGGAGGCCCAACCCCGCGAATGTGCCTAGCGCACCATCACGAATAGTGTCCGCGATCTGCTGCCGGTTCCTGGTGACATCGGCAGGGTCAACGTTACCAGCCGCCTGCTGGCCAAGGCCACCGATCTGACCGGCGAAATCGCCAGCCGCCCCGAGGAGCGAGCCCAGACCGAAGGCTGCAAGTGCTAGCGCAAGCAAGGTGCCGAGCGCCCACACGAGGAAACCGTTGAAGACGCCATTGCCCCTGCCACGCACGGCCGACGTGCGAGCCGCCACCCAACCACCAAACAGGAACGCGAGCAAACCGATAATAGCTGGCGCAATACCGCCGAACCTTGCCGCGTCACCGGCGTTTGTGCCCGCGTCCACGGTCGTCGCCCCAATGGCGAGCGCCAAGACATTGAACAGCAAGAACAGGCTGAGCGCGGATACGAGCCCCGCCCAAACCGGCCCCCACCGCACTCGGTCGCGTGGTGTGATTACCTGTGTCGTCTGCTGCACCACGTCGTCGACGCCAGCGGAACCGGTCGTCCTGGGGCGCCGAGCCGTCTGCTGGGGGATCGTTCCCCCGAATCTCTCTGCATAGTCATGTGTTCCTTCTCTCCTTGATTTTTGCGAGGCTACCTACCAGCCCCAAGCCGAGGACTATCGCACCCCCGGCTGCCACTGTAGATGCTACCGGTTGGTCGTATTGTTGAAACCGGTGCTGCCCTGCACATCCACGTCGCCTACCTCTTCGACGTTGACGCGCTCCTTGCGGACGGTGTCGGTGACGCGCTCGGTGTCCTGGACCGTGGTCTTATCGATCTCCAGCTCCTCAGCGACACGCACGGTCTTGGAGACCTCCACGTCCTCCTCGCGCACCGGCACCGAGATCGTCCCCTCCTGGAACGCCTGGCTCGTGTCCGTTGCGGCGCGGTCTACCATCATGGCTCTGGACGTGCACCTCTTCGCGGGTGACTGGCACATCGAGCGTCTGCTGCTCCTCAACGACATCCTTGGAGATGCGGACCTCGCCAGCCTCGCGGGAAACCTTCTGCGCCTGCAACTCCTCCTCGTAGCGCTGCACCCGAATGTCATCGGTGTCGCTCACATTCGTGGTGCTCTGCTGCACCGGCTGAGTCTCCGTCTGCTGGACGGGCTGCGCCACATAGTTGGTATCATCCGTTGTCGAGGCCTGGGTCGTTACCGTCGTGGAGTCCTCATCCGTGTACGACGCGGTATCGGTGGTAGTGGTATCGGTCGTGCCGTACGCCGCATTGTCGTACCCGGTATCGCCCGTCGGAGCCTGGTCCCAGCCCATGCTGTCCACCTGGTCCTTCGCGATGTTCAGATAGACGCGATCGTGCTCGATGCCCGTGATCGCCGAGGTAGGGATGTATATATCCTTCGTGAACAAGAACCCCTTGGTTACCATCACATAGTTCGGCCCGACATCGCTCACGTCGCCGATTTTATCTCCGTCGCTCCCGTAAACGTCCCATCCGTGCTGTATCTGACTGACATCCATAGACATATTTTTCTTTCCTCCTGTATCAACTCGCCGTTTTGCAGGGACCCTACCTTTGTCCCACTGCTATGTAACGCAAACCTCGTGCCACACAAAGGAACAGGGTGGGTAACAGAGCCTATCTCCGTCACCCACCCCCGTTCGAATTACGCAGAACTCGTTATGTGGCGAGTACTACCGTGGTCGGACATCCTCGTCCAGGGGGTTATCGCTGTGGCGGTCCACATCGACCTCTCCGACTTCTTCGACGTTCACCTGCTCGCGCCGGACGGAATCCGTAACGCGCTCGGTCTCCTGGACCGCCCTCTTGTCGATCTCAAGCTCCTCCGCGACGCGGACCTGCTTGCTTACCTCGACCCCCTCCTCGCGCACCGGGGACACTGATCGTGCCACCCTGGAATGCCTCAGAGGTGTCGCCCACGGAGCCGCTCGTCTCAACACTGCGCACCGTAACCTGTTCGCGGTTGACTGGCACCTCGAGCGTCTGCTGCTCCTCGACCACGTCCTTGGAGACGCGGACCTCACCGGCCTGCCGCTCGACCGTCTGCGCCTGTAACTCTTCCTCGTGCCGCTGCACGCGGATATCGTCATCCACATCGCTTGTCTGCGCCGATGTCGAGCGCTCAGTTGTCGTATAGTCCTGCGACGGCTGCGCGACGTAACTCGACTCATCGGATGTGGTCTGACTCGTCACGTTCGTGGAGTCTCCGGCGGTGAAGGTTGTCCCCGAGGTAGTTCCCGTCGTATCCACGGTGCTGGCCGTCGCATACTGCCTGTCGGCGGATGTCGTGTCCTCGTCACCTTCGATCACGGCACTGCGGTCCGTCGGCTGGTCGCTCCGGCTGCTCGTGATGTACTCGGTGCCCGACGATTGCGTGCTGTCCTGGGCACTGCTGCTGGTCTCGGCATACGACGTATCGGACACTGTCCCCTGATCCTGAGTTTGCCCGCTGCTCGTGCCGCGCCCGGCGTTCGGGTCTTCCAAAAGGCCTTCCGTTCTCATTCGATGACATACTACCCCCTTACTGGGCTACTTCGGACTCCATGTCCTCACGAGGAAGGTACGAGCTCCCCCGTGGTGGTAGTTGTTGCAGAGCGCGTGCCACGCTCCACGTCATAGTTGCCGACTACAAGGTCAACATCCCCGGCCAGTCGGTAGTCCCCAGCAACGACCGCGAGCCCCCCTCTCGACAGCCGGTTGGCATACCAGTACTATGTGTCTGCTGAAAGGGGGCGAGGTGAGCGAGAAGCGGCCGCACATCGCGGTAGTGAACGACGATACGACGTTCCTGCGGCTCATGGAGGAGTTGCTGCGTAACGAGGAAGGGTATGAGGTTTCCACCTGCTTCGTCGGGAGCGAGGGGTACGAGTTCGTCCGGCAACTACAGCCCGACCTGGTGATCCTCGATCTCATCTTCGGGGCGGCCGAGGAGGGCTGGCGCACCCTCGACCTGCTGACGCTCGACCCTCGGACGCGGCGCATCCCGGTCATTGTCTGCTCCGCGGCGAGCCACCTTCTCCATCATCACTCGGACTACCTCGAGCAGTTCGACGTTCACGTCCTGTCGAAGCCGTTCGACCTCGACGTGCTGCTCGCGAAAGTTTGCTCGGCCATCGGCGACCCGCGTGAGGGCAGAGTCTCCGCGTCGCTGCCTCCTATCGACAATCCGACGCCGACCGAATAACACCTGGCCCGATGCCGCAAGTATGGGTATCCGCTGTCGGTCCTGGCGGCGCGGTCGCATCCCTCGATCTCTGCATCCCGGTGAACATCGTCAGAGCCACCGCGAGTTCATAAACCTTCAGGCTTGGAAATGTCCTGGTGCCATAACCACGCGCGCAACCTGCCCGAGGCCCCCGCACAGCTCCGCGCGGACGGAACATACAGCTGTGTGCAACAATCGCGACTCTCATGCACCACCGGTGGCGTCGCAGTTGCGCGTTTAGTCGCGCGGGCATGTGCCATTCCCAATCCATCCGGAACAGCGGCCCATAAAGATCAATAGAAGGCGGCGTGTTGCTGTACCGTATCCTCTACCACGTACTCAGGACCTCCATCCTCTTCTGGCTATGGTCTCTCGGTATCCTGCTCCACCTACGCTTCCGTGTGCCGGTCCTCGCGCCCACAAGCGGAGCCGTGCCCAGATCAACGCTTCCCGCACTCTCAGTCGTGCTCCCCCTGCGCGACGAGGAACGCAACGTCCGCGACTGCCTCTCGTCCTTGCTCGCGCAGGATTACCCCCAGCTCGATGTGATCGTGCTCGACGATTGCTCGCGTGACAGGACCGGTAGCATCGCGAGAGAGGTCGCGCGCCGCGACCCGCGCGCCAGGGTGTTCACGGGGAGCCGCCGCCGAGGGGCTGGATCGGCAAGAGCTGGGCAAATCATCAGGGCCAGCGTCACGCTTATGGTGAATGGCTGTTGTTCACCGATGCCGACGTCCGGCTGCACCCGCAGACCCTTGCACAGGCCGTCACCACCGCGCAGGCGTCGGATGCGGATGTGGTCAGCGTCGTGCAGCACCTGGAGTGTCGCGGCTTCTGGGAAAGCGTGCTGCAGCCCGCGTTCGCGCAGTTCGTTCTTACGGTGCGACCGCCGCTGCTCGTGAACAGCCGCTGGTCGCGCACGGCGTACGCGACCGGCCAGTTCATCCTCGTGCGTCGGGAGGCGTACGATCGGTCGGGTGGGCACGCCGCGGTGCGGGATGACGTCGCGGACGATGTTGCGCTGGCCGGACTGCTGAAGCGGTGCGGGTACGCGCTGCTGCTGGTCGACGCCACGAGGCTGGTTCGGGTGCGCATGTATCACGGCTTGGGGGAGGTCTGGGCCGGGTGGCGCAAGAGCCTCTATCCCGCCTCCGGCAACCGGCCACTGCTGGCCGCCGCCACGCTACTGACCCTCTTCATCAGCTCGATCCTCCCGGTACTCACGCTGCTGGGGTGGTGCCTGGGGCTGCGGGGCAGAGTCATAGACGCGGCCCGGACGTCGGCGCTGCTGATGCTGGCGACCCGTGTTGCGGGCAGCCGGATGCTCCGCGCCTCTCCGGCGTATGCCTTCTGCCATCCACTTGCCGCCACCGCGCTCTCGGCGCAGTGTACATCTCCTCCGTGTGGCGTCACTACAAGGGTGGTGGGCAGGAGTGGAAGGGACGCTCTCGTGCCCCGGCCGCAAGGACTCAGCCCGCCGCTGAACCCACGGTGTTGCCCGGTTCCGTCATCGACGCCGGGTCGAGGATGCGGGCCAGTTCCTCCTCGGAGAGCGACGTGCGCTCACGGGCGACCTCGCGCACCGTCCGCCCCGTCTCGTACGCCTGCTTCGAGATGGCCGCCGCGGCATCGTAGCCGATCGCCGGCGCGAGCGCTGTGCAGATCGCAAGTCCCTGCTCCACGAGCTGCGGTCCGCGCTCCGTCGCCTCCGTGCCGTTGATGCACCGCCGAGTGAAGTTGATGCTGGCGGACGCGAGGAGCGTCGCGCTCTCCAGCAGGTTGTGCGCGGCGACCGGCATCATCGTGTTGAGTTCGAAGTTGCTGCCGTGGCCCGCGAGCATCACGGCCGTATCGTTGCCGATCACGTGGGCCGCATGCCATCAGCGTTGACTCAGGTATCACCGGATTCACCTTGCCCGGCATGATCGAGCTACCCGGCTGAACTTCCGGCAGCGCGATTTCCCAGCCCCGCGCGAGGGCCGCTACCCAGCCAGCGGATGTCGTTCGCGATCTTCGTGAGCCCGACCGCGACGCTACGGAGCGCGCCGCTGGCGAAGACCAGCGCGTCGAGCGTGCTCTGCGCCTGGAAGTGGTTCGTCGTCTCGTGCACTTCGAAGCCGTATATCCCCGAGAGCTGCGCACACCCGCCGGGCGAACTCGGGATGTGCGTTCACGCCGGTGCCGACCGCGGTGCCGCCGAGCGCAACCTCAGAGAGTTCCGCTCGCGCGTAGTCAAGTCGGCGCAGGGCGCGCTCCATCTGCCCGGCGTAGCCCGCAAACTCCTGCCCGAGGCGGATCGGCGTGGCGTCCTGCAGGTGCGTGCGCCCGGTCTTGACCACAGGCAGGAATGCCGCCGCCTTTTCGTCAAGCGCGGCGCGCAACTCATCGAGCGCGGGGATAAGATCGGCGTGCAGCACCTCCAGCAGGGCGAGGTGGATCGCGGTGGGGATCACGTCGTTCGAGCTCTGACAGAGGTTGACGTGATCGTTCGGGTGCACCGGCTGCTTCGAACCGCGCTGTCCACCGAGCATCTCGATCGCGCGGTTGGCAATCACCTCGTTCGCGTTCATGTTCGTCGAGGTGCCGGAGCCGGTCTGGAAGACATCGACCGGGAAGTGGGCGTCCAGCGCGCCATTCGCCACCTCCTCGGCGGCTCGCTCGATCGCCTCGGCGAGAGGGGGTCGAGCAGGCCGAGTTCCGTGTTCACCCGGGCGGCCGCGCCCTTGATCCGGCCCAGGGCGCGGATCACCGCCCGCGGCATCCGCAGGCCACTGACCGGGAAGTTCTGGATAGCGCGCATGGTCTGCGCCCCGTAGTACGCCTCCGCGGGCACCGACACATCGCCCATCGAGTCGCGCTCCATCCGCACGTTCGCCTTACCCTGCATACCGCGCTCCTTTGCCTGTATCGATGCGGCGTGCCGGTGTCGTCCAGGTTGTCCGGTGCCGGTCTTCGCGCCAACCTCAACACCGGGCGATCAATTCGCAGGGTGCGGGCCATCTTGCCTGCACTGTCCGACGGCCGCCACGAGACACCAAAATGGTACTACAAGTACCCGCTCGTCCGGTGGTAGGATCGGAACGACGCGTTGCGGGCCGGTTTAGCTCAGTCGGCGCTGCTCACGGAGCCCGCGTGCTAACCCTCAGTCCCCGGTGCAGACTCGTGCCGGGGGTCTCGAACCTTCACTGTGAGCAGCGCCAGCCCCATAACGCTGACCAGCACCGTGAACAGGAACACGGACCAATAGCCCAGACCAATGCTCAGCATGAGCCCGCCGAGCATCGGCGCGAGGGCGCGAATAGGGGCACTCGATGTCATGCTCACCGCGCTGTAGGTCGGCACCTGCGCACGCGGCGCGAACTCCAGCGGCATGTTAAAGCCACCGATATTCGAACCGGTCAGTGAGACGCTGTACAGCACGAACACCACGTACATCCACTCGATAGAAGGAGCAATCAGCGCCACCAGGGACGCAACCGCGGCGAGCAGCATCCCGATCTGCAGCACCAGCTTGTTCCCCTTACGGTCCGCGAGCAGGCCGAGCACGGGGTTCGCCACGGTGCTTCCGGCCATCAACAGCGTTGTAAAGAGCGCCACGGTGCCGTAGCTCGCGTCGAAACGGTCAAGCGCGTACGCAGTGTAAAACGCGGGCGCCATCAGCGAGAACGAGCCGAGCATCAGGGACAGCACGAGCAGTCCGAAACCGCGGTCCGTCCGCAAAAGCGCCGGTGCGTTGCGGAGGTACTTCACCATCGGAATGGGCGGTGGACGGTCGATCGTTGGCAGCTCGCGGACGAAACGGAAGCCGATGATGCCCAGCGTCAGCACGACAAAGGCGAACAGGAAGTTCAGGGCGTACGCATCGGGGAAACCGTAGCGGTCCAGCAGCACCCCGGAGAGCCACGCGCCGCCGAGGGCCAGCAAGCCGCTGATCGCCCCGCCGATGCCCCACATCCCGCCCCGGCGGTTCGCGGGGATGACCTTCGAGAAAAGGTTGAAGTACGACGGCATGTTCAGGCCCATCGAGAAGTTGTGTACCGCGAGCGCAAAGAAGAACACGACAAGCAGGAGATCCGGGTTCGCTCGGCCCAGCCAGGGGATTATCGCGGCGAGCACGAGGAAGGGCGCACGCTCCACGCACGCCACCCAGAACAGATACCACTTCTGCAGCGGCAAGCGCTCGATGCGGTTTGCGATAAACAGCGGCGGCAACAGCGTGCCCAACTGCGTGATCGCCGGTACAAGCCCAACCGCGAGCGAGGAGTCCGTCATCTGGCGCACGAAGAGGGGGAGGATCGTCACGGTTGAGACGAAGCTGATGCCGAGGGGGAACGAGATCGCGTCGAGCAACAGCAGCACGTAGTTGTGGCGGAAGTTGCGCGCGACGTACGCCTCACGCGTCTCCTCGCCGATGTCCGCAACCGCGCCAGTGGTGATCACACCCTCAGCCGCCACGGGTCCGCCTCGTCGGTACCGAGCCCTTCGCTGCGGGAGTCGCCCCAGCTATTACAAGATCAGGCATGACGCTCATGTCCGACCGGCTTGCGTTGCGGGGACCACCTTCTGCTCAACCTTGCCGCGGGCCGTCACGGTGATTCCCAGGAGCACGAGCGCGAGCCCGAGGAGGGCGTACACACTCACCGCCTCATCAAGCAGAATCGCGCCGTAGAACAGCGCCATCACCGGGAGCAGGTACGTTACCATCACCGTGCGCGTTGCCCCGACGCGGGCCAGCAGCTCATAGTACAGGAGCAAGGCAATCGCGGTGCCGATCACCCCGAGCGCCACCACGGAGCCGATCGCCTGCCACGACGGCATCCGGTCGAGCGGGGCGAGGACGAACGCGAAGGGCAGCAGGATCACCGCGCCGAAGATGTTCTGCCACGTCGCCGGCAGGATCGGCGGCATGCCCTCGAACGCTCGGCGCCCGTACAGTCCGCCGATGCCGTACGAGAAGGATGCAACGAGCACGGCCACCTCGCCGAGCAGCGCAGAGCGTCCCGTGGCTAGCTCAACGTCCGCGCCGCTGCCTATGATTAGCACGGCAACGCCCGCGAACCCGACGAGCAGCCCCAGCGCGCGCCGGGGCGTGAGCTTGTCCAGAGCGCCGGCCTGACTGATAGCGAGCCCCGCGAGCAGCGCGGTGAAGAGGGGCGTGCTCGCGTTGAGTATGGATGCTGTGCCGCTCGTGATGCGCTCCTCGCCCCACGCGATGAGCGTGTACGGAATAATCGCGTTCGTGACCGCCACGTATAGGTACGACCGCCACATCTGGCGCACCGGAGGCGCCGGTGGTGTCGCACGGTGCCGGGAGGCAAGGACGCGCTGCACGAGCAGCATCGTCAGAGATGCGAGCACGAGGCGGATCGAGACAAGCATCAACGGTGACATCTCGAGCACCGCCACCTTAATGAACAGGAATGATGCACCCCACATCGCGGCGAGACCGAACAGGAGCGAGAGATCGATGGGGGTCACGCGGAAGCACGCCTCCAGACGTGGAGTGGAGAAATCACGCCCCCATCATAGCAGAGCGGCACCCGTGCGCCGCTCGCAGGGCACAGGTCAGGGACGGCCGCGCTGGTCTGCTAAGATTGTTATCTCGCGAACTCCATGCCCCGTGCCAGCCTTGTCGCTCGGCGGGCCCAACAGACCCGAGCCTGATGAGTGATACGCCACTGGCCCGCCGTATCAGCCTGATGCACCTGCCAGCACCCGGCACGGACGCACGCAAGTTGCGCTATTCGGGATGGGGCTATAGAATGCTGCGACATTGCGTGCCTGGATAGAACCGCGCGAACCATGCTTGCGTAAGGCATGGTAGGGGTCCTGATACCGCGCAACTAGGCACGCTGGCTCTTTATAAGGAGAGCGATGGACAGCGTGCAAGACGAGGAGCTGGCGGCGCGCGTCGGCCGAGGGGATGAGGCTGGACTTGGTCTGCTGTATGACCGATACGCCAGAGTCGTGTACTCACTCGCCCTGAAGACGGTGCGGAACCAGCAGATAGCGGAAGAGCTCACCCAAGAGGTGTTCGTGCGAGTCTGGCAACAGGCATCCACGTACAGCCGCGAAAAGGGACGGTTCTCGAGTTGGCTGTTTGGCATAGCCCATCACCTCGCGATCGATGAGTTGCGGCGACGGAAGGCGCGACCGCAACAGGTGTACGACAATCCTGACGCGCCAGGTTCTTTGCTCGACGTGACGGACAACGCGCCGGGGCCGGATGAGCAGGCGTTCGGTGGAATTCGCCGGAAGTACATCATCGAGGCGCTGGCGCAGTTGCCGGTGCCGCAGCGTGAGGTGCTGGAGATGTCGTACTTCGGTGGGCTCACACAAGTGGAGATAGCGGATCAGCAGGGCGAACCGCTGGGGACGATCAAGACCAGGACGCGGCTCGGGCTGCAGCGGTTGCGCTCGAACTTATTAGCGCAGGGCGTACAGTCAGACACGTTATAAGAAGACACGGGTTACTTGTGACAAATCAAGACGGGCAACATGAGAATATGGCGGCGATGGCTGCGGGCTATGCACTCGACGCCCTCGATGAGCACGAGACGGCGCAATTCGAGGCGCATCTAGGCACGTGCTCGGAATGCACTCAGATAGTGAGCGAGATGCGTAGTGTCGTTGCCGCGCTCCCGCTCACCGTGCCGTTGGTGGAGCCACCCGCAGACCTCAAGCAGCGGATGTTTGACCGCATCCACGCGCTGGAGTCCCCGCAGAGTAGCCCCCGTGCGGTTGAACCTGCGGTGGTCGCGTCCCCGGAACCTCGCCAAGGTTGGAGGGGCTTTTTCTCGATTTTCAGCGGCGGCGGATTCGCGGTTGGCGCCGCGCTCGCGTCGCTTGTTCTACTCCTCGTGACCGGAGGCATGGTCCTTCAGCAGCGCAGCCAAATTGCGGATCTTCAGGGACAGCTTGCGGAGCAGCAGCGGGCACAAACCATTGCAGCAACCCGCCATCAGGAGCAGATCGCGCAGCTCCGGGGCCAGCTAGCACAACGCGAGGCGGTGCAAGCCCTCGTCAACGCGCCCAATGGGCAGGTGGTGCAGATGCAGCAGCGTGGCATGGAGGTGAAGCTCTTCGCGGACCCCAACTCTGAGCGCGCGTATATCGTGATCAACGGTCTGCCGGAGCCATCCGACGGGCACGATTACCAGATCTGGCTCAGCCCGGATGGCAAGAACCTGCAACCCGTCAGCGTCGGCGTATTCTCGGATAACAGCGGCAGATGGTTGCTGGAAGCGGACAAGCCTCTGAGCTCATACCAATGGATCGGCCTGACCGAAGAGCCGGACGGCGGCAGCGCCAAGCCCACGTCGAAGCCATTGATGGGTGGCGAGTTCCAGCCCGAAAGCTAGCCCCTGCCCGGATCGGCGATCCGACGACCGCCAATCACGCGCTCTTTGCCATCCTCCGGTCTCCCGGCTCAGGCGACTACCACCCAACCAGACCGAAGCACTCCTGTCGCCCGGCAAGCCATCGTTCGCTGATGCTAACCGCACGTCCGCACCTGGGGGCGACACATCTTGCGGAGCTGAAGGTGCTATAGTGCTCCCGGTAGCGCGTAATGATTGCGCCAGGCATCGTCAACCGCCCAAGGAGGTTCAGATGTCGCATAGCTCGGACCCCACAGGATGCCGATGATGCAAGCAGCATGCGGGCGAACGATCCCACCGACGTATCCTCCATACCGGCGGAGCGCCGGCAGAGAGAGATGAACGCGGTGGGGCCAACCTCTACACCGGATCGGATGCTGATGGGCAGGAGGAAGCAGATGGACAACCCGAGACCATACGAGAACGATGAGAGCGATGGGACCGCCGAGGATACGCTGCGTGAGGGCATGACGAGCCAAACGGGCCGGGTCGACGTGGCGGACGCCAGCATGGGAAGCGGCTCCGGCACGGGCACTTTCTCGCGCATGGGCGAGACGGGCGAGATGCGGGACGCCCCAAAGGACAGCAATCTGCGCGGCAGTGAGGATCCAACCGGCGGGACGCTGCACCCCAACCAGACAGGTGGCGAGCGCGAGGGGTAGCGAGCACGGCTCGGGGTATACTTGGGGTAGATGCAATGACTGCCCCATCCTGTCCGAGGAGCGTTTCCCATAGCCACCGGCATGCACCGCACACGGTTCCCAAAAGTCTTTCTGTTGCTTCTCGCGAGCGCCTTGTTCATCTCCGCGTGCGGCGTCAAGGCCGCGCCAGAGCCGGTCACGAATGAGCAAGCCTCGGCGGGCAGGGCGGTGTTTGTTGAAAAGGCAGGCTGCAACCGATGCCATCCCGGAGGTGAGCGCGGCCTCGGCCCTGCGTTGCACGGCGCGGAGTTCGAGGCGAAACACCCCACGGACGAGACGATCCGCCATCAGATCCGGACTGGCGGTGGTGGTATGCCCGCGTTCACACCCGACCGCTTGACTGACCAGCAGATGGAGGACGTGATCGCGTACGTGCGCTGGCTCGGGGATCGCCCGACGAAGTCGTCCCCGTGAGCGGCACCGATACTCCGACGCCCCAGGACCATGCTCGCGGCTGCTTGCTTGGCCTCGCGTGCGGCGATGCCCTTGGTGGGCCGCTCGAGTTCATGGACGAGCGCGAGATCCAGCGTGCCCATGGCACCGTCCGCGACTTTATCGGAGGTGGCTGGCTCTCGCTGCGGCCGGGCGAGACTACGGACGACACCGCAATGGCGCTCGACCTCACCCGTAGCCTCGCGGTATCTGGGCGCGTCGATCCCGATGACATCGCCAGTCGCTGGGTCCGGTGGGTGCAGTCCAACCCCAAGGACATAGGCAGCGCGACACGCGAGGCACTGGGATACATCGCGGACGGCGTCTCGTGGGAGGACGCGGGCGCGCTCGTCGATCAGAAAGCCGATGTTTTCGGCGGCGCGCTCGGGAATGGATCCATCATGCGCTGTGCCCCGGTCGCGGTACTGCTGCGCGGCGCACGAGCGAACTGATCCAAGCAAGTCTCGACACCTCTCGCATTACCCACGCGAACCCGATCTGTCAGTGGGCAACCGCCGCGCTGAATCTGATGATCGTGCACCTGCTCCACGGGGAGATCGATGGGTTGACCGACCGCGTCGCGCCGGAGGTGGACGAGCCGTCGGTGCGGGATCGACTGCTTGGGGTCTTCTCGCTGGACCGGGACGCCCTCAAGCCCGGCGGACACGTGCTCGACACCCTCGAAAGCGCCGTCTGGGCGTTTGCGAACACAAGCAGCCTGGAGGATGCGGTCGTCTTGGCCGCCAACCTCGGGGGCGACGCCGACACGCTTGCCGCCGTCACGGGCGCGCTCGCCGGGGCGCGGTACGGCACGAGCGCCATCCCCCCGCGCTGGCTGCGGACGCTCGAAGGCCGCGACGAGATCGAACAAGTCGCCGACCGGCTATGGGCGCTTGGCTCCGAGTAGAACAAGCTTCCCACGAACTGTCGGTGACCGTCAATCCAACGTGCGAGTAATCTGTCGTCCGCGCCCAGGGTTCACTCATACGGACTCCGGCGGGACAGTAGAGAACTCGTCATTCCGAGCCTGAGATGAATCTGTGGTCCGACGTGTGGTTCCCTCACCGCGTTCGGGATGACAGGCATCATCGTTCAAGCGATTGCGTATCACTCCCTGGCACCGCTCACACGATAATCGGATCGCACCGCAGGGCGGTTGGGTTGATGTATGCTTGCCGTGCGGCTGATCGGTTCCGCGCTTGAGGGGAGCATCAGTGGATCAATTGCTGTCGAACGAGGACCCTACCCGCACAACCGATGGCCCGCGCAACTTCCGCGAGCTGGTGTGGGAGGTGGTGCGGGCCATCCCGCGTGGCCGGGTGATGACGTATGGGCAGGTGGCCGCGGTGCTTGGCGCACCGCGCGCGGCCCGAGCGGTGGGGTTCGTGCTGTACCGCACGCCCGTCGAGGCGCGGGTCCCATGCCAGCGGGTCGTGAACCGCTGGGGTGGACTCGCGGCCGTGTACGGCTGGGGCGGTGCGGAGCGCCACCGGGCAGATCTCTTCGCCGATGGCGTCATGGTGGGCGAGGGGTACACCGTGGACCTTGCGCGCTACCTGTGGACGCCGGACCCCGACAAGGCGGCTGCGTGGGAAACGGAGAACCTGCGGCGAATGCATGAGGTGGGAGTGGACCTGTGACACAACTGCTGTATCAGACGGACAGTTATCTCCGAGAGTTCGATGCGACGGTGGTGCACGTCGAGGGCCACGAGGTTCTGCTGGACCGCACCGCGTTTTATCCGGGTGGGGGCGGCCAGCCGGCGGACCGGGGCCCGCTGCAAAGGGACAGCGACGAGTCGGCGGTTGTTGGCGTACGCAAAGTGGGCGAGGAGGTCTGGCACGCACTGGAGGGTGGGGTTCCGTCGCCCGGCCAGGTGGTGCGTGGGGCGGTCGAATGGGAGCGGCGGTACGCGCTGATGCGCGCCCACACCGCCCTGCACATCCTGTGCGGCATCGTGTGGCGGGACTACGGCGCGCGAGTGACGGGCGGAAACATGGATGTTGGCCGGGCCAGGATGGACTTCGAGCTGGAGGCGATGAGCGGAGACTTCGCGGCGGAGATGCAGGAGAAGGTCCGGCGCGAGGTCGAAGCCGCTCGCCCCATCTCCGTGCGCATCCTCCCCCGCGCCGAGGCGTTCGCGATCCCCGACCTGATTCGCACGAAGATCAACCTACTGCCGGAGGGCATCCAGCAGGTGCGCGTGGTGGAGATCGTCGGACTGGACGTGCAGGCCGACGGCGGCACCCACGTGCGGAACACCTCGGAGGTCGGCGACGTGCGGATCATCGGGCACGAGAGCAAGGGCCGGATCAACAAGCGCCTGCGCATCGAGCTCTGAAACACCCAACTACCAAGGTTCAGTCGACGCATGCAAGACCCTCTCATTGAGATACTCCGAACGGCGGCGCGTGCGCGGGTCAAGCCATAACGGCGGAGATGGGGTCAGGTAGTCAGGCGACGGCGTCGAATCGGAGGCGTACGTTCCGCACTGGAACGACAGGAGGAGTCATACGGACTCCGGCTGAACGGTAGGGCACTGTCATTCCGAGCGTGCGAGGAATCCGTGGTTGGGGTTACGGATCCCTCACTGCGTTCGGGATGACAACAGCATCACTAGTCAGGCGGATGGCGTATCACTCGTGCTGCTGGCTCCGAGGCTCCACTGCGTCGGACTTGCCCCACGCTTATGGGCGGAGTTACGGAACGGGGTCCTCGCGGGGGATGACGATGTACTCCGGCGGGCGCCAGTCCTCCAGCGTCGCTCCGGCATCGCGCTCGGCTATGAGGTTGCCAGTCCCGGGATCGTAGCGGTAGCCGTTCGGCACCTTCGCGATGTACAGCGGCATGTTCCTCTTCTGCAGTTCCTGGAGCAGCACCTCGCGCTGCCTGGTCTCAGGACGGGCGAGGCGGTCGAGGGTGTACACGATCACCGCGTGGACCTCTTGGCGGGCGATGAGGCCGAAGAGCGCGGTCAGACCGGGCCGCGTCAGCGTGGAGGCGGGGCCGGTATCGCTGTACGTTGCCGCCTCCGTAACGGTGTAGCCAAGGTCCTGCGCGAGCGCGAGGCACACCCGAAGCTGCTCCTCCGACGTGGTGCGGTCGTGGTCCGATGGCTCCGGCGCGCGGGCGTAGAGGGCCGCGATTCGACCGTCCCCGACCTTGCTCTGCGTTTGCTCTTGCATCGGTCTCTCGTTCCTCGTTATACGGTTTACGGGTGTGTGACGGTGCATGTCATCCCGAACGGAAGGAGGAGTCCATCGACTTGGAGCACGGATTCCTCGCAGGCTCGGAATGACAGTCCCGCTTAGGAACAGCGACGGTTCCGCACAACGTATGTCACCGTTCTGCCGGATTCCGTACTGGTCGGACTCCGTCAGCATAGGAATCACGGGTATCGTGCCCCGACCGGGGTAGCGCAAGTCAGTGGCCTCCGGAGCACGTGGCGGCTCTGGGAGGTCGCTCCGATGTCGGGGTGACGAGGTAGGGACCGCGTTTCCTATCCCCGGCTCAGACGAGATCGAAGCGGGGGCCGATGTCCTCACCGATCTCGCGGAGATTTTCGATCACCTTGTAGTACAGGGGGACGCCGTCGCGCTCGTGCTGCTCGGTGAGCTCCCACTCCCTCTCTCCCGCGACCCAGATGCGCTCCTCGCCCTCGGCTTTGGGGGAATCTTTCAGCATCCGGATGTAGGCGTCCATCTCCGCCTTGAACTCCTCGGCGGGCCGGAAGCCGTCGATGCGGGTGGCGCTGAAGAAGTGCCCCGTGCCCGCTGGCTCATTTTCCGCGCCGTGCAGCCCATCCACATGGACGCCCCACGCGGAACCGGGGAGCACGCCGGAGAGGATGTCCACCATCACGGAAAGGTTGTAGCCTTTGTAGCCGGAGAACAGCGCCGTCCCGCCGAGCGGGAGAATACCGCCACCGGCGCGCCGATCCATCGATTCGAGGACTGCGGCGGCGTCATCGCTCGGCCTGCCCGAGGCGTCCACCGCCCAGCCGAGCGGCAGCGGCAGCCCCTTGCGCCGGTAGACCTCCAGCTTGCCCCGAGGCACCACCGTTGTCGCCATGTCGAGCACCCACGGCCGCTCGCGCAGTGTCGGGACCGCGAAGGCGATCGGGTTCGTGCCTGTGACCGCGACGCGCGCACCCGTCGGCACGAGCAGCGGGGAGGAGTTGGTGTAGCTCTGCCCGATCATGTCGTGGGGCAGCGCCATCATCGCCCAGTGGCCGGCGATGCCGTAGTGGTTGCTGTTCTTCACCGCGACCGCGCCGTGCCCGGTCTGCCGCGCCTTTGCGATCGCGAGCTCCATCGCGAACTTCGACGCGGGCTGCCCAAGGCCGTTGCCCGCGTCCACCGTTGCGGTCGATGGGGTCTCGTGGACGACGACCGGCTGCGCGTGTGCCTTCGTGCGGCCGCTTCGCACACGCCCGGTGTACCCGTCGAGCCGCGCGACGCCGTGGCTCTCGATGCCGCGCACATCGGAGGCGACGAGGTTCTCCGCCGTCGTGCGCGCGTCCTCCTCGGTGACGCCGAGGCTGCTGAACACGGCGGCGACCCAGGCACGGAGCGCCTCGGCGTCCACCACGGCGTACTCCGCGAGCTGGGTCTGTGTTGCCTGTTCGGTCAATCTGGTCTCCATCTCTGGGGGTGGGCACGGAGCCCTGCCCCTGCGGTGTGGTGCGTGGCCTAGCGTACGGGCGGGGCGGTGGCGTTCACGGCCTCGCCCGCGCCGGTGCCGGTGAGCACGAGTTGCACGGGCACACGCCGGTTGCCCTCGCCCTCCGGGAAGATCTTGCCGGGATTCAGGATGTTGTTAGGGTCCATCGCCGCCTTGAGGGAGCGCATGACCGCAATCGTCGTCGGGTCGAGGGCGAGGCCGAGAAACTCGCGCTTGAGGATGCCCACGCCGTGCTCACCGGTGATCGTGCCGCCGAGCGCGACCGCCGCCTCGAAGATCTCCGCCGCTGCCGCCTGCACGCGCTCGACCTCCTCGGGGTCGCGCTGGTCGAAGAGCAGGTTGGGGTGGACGTTGCCGTCGCCCGCGTGGCCCCAGACCGGCATCAGCAGATTGTACTTCGCGGCGATCTCGCGGCAGCGGCGGATCATCGCGGGTACGGCGCTGCGGGGCACCGAGACGTCCTCGCCGAGCTTGTTCGGCTTGAGGCGCGCGGTCGCGGGGCTGACGGCACGGCGCGCCGCCCATAGCTTTTCGCCCGCCGCCTCGTCGCGCGCCCGTTGCACGCTTGCGCCGTTCGCGCGGAGGATGATGGCTATCCGATCCATCTCGTCCTCGATCGCTCCCTCGTGGTTGCCGTCGCACTCGATGAGCAGGATCGCCTCCGCATCTGTCGGCAGGCCGATGTGACGAACCTCCTCGACGATGCGGATGGAGGTCTGGTCCATCAGCTCCAGTGCGGCCGGAACAATCCCCGCGCGCGTCACGTCCGCGACGGTCTGGCTCGCGCCCTCGAGCGTGGGGAAGATCGCCATCGCGGTGCGCTTGAACCGGGGCCGGGGTATGAGCCGTAGCGTGATCTCCGTGACGACGGCGAGGGTGCCCTCGGAGCCGACCAGCAGCTGCTCGAGCTGGTAGCCGGCGACGTTCTTAATGACGCGTCCGCCAGCCCGGCCGATCTGGCCGTTGGCGGTGACGTACTGCAGGCCGAGCACGTACTTGCTCGTGACGCCGTACTTGAGGCAGCGCAGCCCGCCCGCGTTCTCCGCGACGTTGCCACCGAGGGTGCTCTGGTGCAGGCTGGAAGGGTCCGGCGGATAGTAGAGTCCGCGTGCCATGACGGCCCGGTCGAGGTCGTGGGTGAGCACACCAGGCTGGACAACGGCGAGCAGGTTGTCCGTATCAATCTCCAGGATGCGGTTGAACTGGGCGAGGTTGAGCACGATGCCGCCGCTCGTGGGTATCGTGCCACCGGAGAGGTTCGACGCGCCGCCACGGGGGACGACGGGGATCCGCTCGCGGTTCGCGACCTGGAGCACGGCGGCGACCTGCTCCACGCTGCGCGGCAGAACGACGCAGTCCGGCCGCGCTTCGAGCCACGTGCCGTCGATGGAGTAGCTGATTAGGTCGGCGCGCTCGACGAGTACGTCCTCGGGATCGAGGACGGACCGCAGCTCCACCACGACGTGCTGAGGCAGCAAGGTTCCTCCCCTCGGGCGGACAGTGCGCGTCCGCGAGGGGAGTATAGCACAAGGCCACACGGGCACACTGACAGGTGCTGGGCGATTAACACCATCTACTTACTTAACGCCACCTTTGGAAACGATGCGCGGGTGTTCGGCGCGGCGTTGGAGCCGTCACGGACGGGTATGCGCCGAAAACGCAGCTATGACGTGGGATTGAGTACATGAGATGTCGAGGGAATTATTACTGGACTGATACTTTAGTCACGCTAGGCTTCGACGGAGCAACACCTTGATGCGGGGCAGCCTGTCGCTTGTACGACCCAAGTAGACTGAGGCTCGGGTGCGGTGTTAGACTCGTGCCGACGCCGCAGGCAGCCGGGTGCACAAGCGCCCTTGCGCCGGTGATATGGTGACGAGAATGATCTGGAGGGAGGCGAGGCTCGATGCTCAGCTCGGAACTCAAACCGGAATACGACGTTGTCGTCGTCGGCGCGCGGGTAGCCGGGGCGACGGTAGCCGCTCTCCTCGGGGATGCGGGGCGCGAGGTGCTGCTGGTCGATGCATCGGCCCTCCCGAGTCCGACCCTCTCCACGCACTTTTTCCGTGGCGGGGGCATGGTGGGGGTTCTCGACCGCCTCGGCGTCCTGGACCAGGTGCTGGCACTGGGCTCACCGCCGCTGGTACACGAGTACTTTTACCCCGGCGGCGGGGAGGAGTCGATGGAGGGACCGCCCCAGAATCCGGGGGATGCCGGATACTGCCTTTCCGTCCGGCGCGAACCGCTGGATCACCTACTCCTCCAGCGAGCGGTGCAGTCGCCCAGGTCCACTTCCGGGACAGGACGCGCATGACAGAGCTTATCCGTGAAGGGGAGAGGATCGCGGGCGTTCGCCTGGCGACGCCTGAGGGCGAGCGGGAGGTGCGCGCTCGGGTGATGGTTGGTGCGGACGGCCGCCGCTCGATGGTCGCCCGTATGGTGGATGCCCCCGGGAGAGTCGGCCCCGCCGTATCGTGCGTTGTACTACCGCTACGTGCGCGGGTTTACAGGTCCATCCGGCGCCGAGCCGGACGGCGCGGAGTTTTCAAACATCGAGGACGAGCTGGCGTACGTCTTCCCCAGCGACGATGGGCTGACGTGCATCGCCCTGTCGATCAACGCGGCTGAGTTCCCCGCCATCACGGAGCGCCGGCTCCGAGGGTTTCCGGGAGCGGATCGCTCGTCATCGTGGGCTCGCCGGCCGCTTTGAGGCCGCCGTCCCCGATGGCAAGCTGCTGCTTGGGTGCGGTCGGAGCCGAACTACGTCCGGGTGCCGGTCAGTCCGGGCTGGGCGCTGGTCGGTGATGCCGCGATGCATCAGGACCCGTGGAGTGGGCTGGGAATAGATATGGCGGGTGTCCACGCCACGTTTTTGGCCGAGGCGCTGCTCGACTGGTTCGGCGGCAACCGTTCGGAAGCGGAGGCGATGGCTTCGTACCACGTGCGGCGCAACGAGCACGGACTGGAGTCGTATCACCAGACCGTCACGCTCGCGGCCGACCTGCGGCAACTCACCGCGGCCTGAAGAGGGTCGCGCACATGGAGGATTCCACGCCGGGAGTATTGCCCATTCTGGCGCTTGCTGGCTTCACACTGGTGATATTCGGCTGCTCTCGGTCAAGGGCGCGGCTGTGTGCTGCACAACCACGCCACCGACCGACAAGAGATGGCGACGGCTACAAACGACCGGTGCGAGTGTGGTCCATATCTCGATTGTCCTGATCAGTGTCGTGGCACCTGGTTCGCCCACGTGCATAGCAGCGCGATGGCACTACTGTACTCACCGTTACCGTGCCTGGAGTGACACGAAGGTGCAGTGACGGCGTCAGCCGGTCGGGTTGGGAGCGGACTCCAGCGCAGGCTCTCGTGCCGCAGGGTTTCCAGGCGCTCCCAGTGGGCATCAATTGCCGTGCGACCGGCCTCCTTGAGCCCGCAGATCGTCCGGGGCTTGCGGCCCGATGCCTCCTTGCGCACCCAGATCAGGTCCGCGGCCTCGAGCTTCGCAAGGTGGCTGGAGAGGTTGCCCTTCGTGAGGCCGGTGAGCCGCTGCAAGAACAGGAAGTCCGCCGACTCGCACGCGGACAGCGCGGTCAGGATCGCGAGGCGGGCGGGCTCGTGCACCAGGCGGTCCAGCCCGGCCATCTGCTCAAACAGCTCAGGCACGGCTCTCTTCCTCTTGCCGGATCGGCCCCAGCGTTCGCACCAGCAACAGGTGATTGAACGTGCCAATCGCGAGGATGCCCGCCGCAGCGACCAGCTTTATCGCAACTTCCCGTGCCGTCGCGGAAGGGTACAGCGAGCCGTCGAGCAGGGGTGCTAAGGACATCGTCGCCATGAGAGTGCCAAGTGCTAGATAGTGCATCCTGCCTTCTCTCCGTCGCCAACCCAACCAGAGTCCCGAGACGGCAATCCACATCCCTAACCGGCTCACCTCGGGCCGTGCATCCGCAAAAAGGAATTCGAGAGCGCATACGCGATGTACAAGGGAAAACCTTCCTTCAGATCATCCCATGCACTGGTTTTTCTCCGGCCGCGGCTCGGCGAGATCCAGCCGAATGCCTGTTCGTAGAGCTTGCCGATGGCCACACTTAGCGCAAACATCACCACGAGGCAGACCGCAACAAAGAGCCACTCGTGGGCGAGCCAGCCGGTGGGACGTATCCATCCGAGATCATAGGCAGACCACGCCAGCAGCCACAGCGAGAAGGGCAGCAGGGCGAGTCCCTGCAGGTCGCGGTAGTGCTCGGTGACGTAGCGGATGCGCGCCAAGTCGTACATCGTCCCGCTCCAGTGGCTACTACCAGCATCAGGTTTGCGCCGCAGACTAGGCTGAGTGTACATCGCCAGCCATCGCGCGTCAAGCGCTTCACCGCTCCTATTTTCTGACCATCTGCACCAGTGGCGCGGGAGTCGGTATCCTGCGGCGGTGGGCAACGGGTTTGAGCATCTACAACGGCTGAGGGGCGGGCGGCGGCCCTCGGGCGGGCACAGAGACCCGCCCGTACATGGCTCGACCTCTCTGCCCGCGGCTCCACGTGATCGCCAGCGAACGATTAAATCCCGAGGGCAAGGACCCCTGGTCCCTTTCAATCAGGCGCAGTGGGCCAGCCTGCCGCAGATCGGGGAACCGCGAGCCGCACGCATGCTTGCTTCCGTGATAAGGGCCCGGATGTCGGCTTCGGGCAGCTCGTCAGTGAGCCTGAAGTTCAGACTTCCCTTACCCGTCTTGATGGAGGGATGCCGCTGCTTGAAATCCTCGATGAGGTCCCCGCGGATCGCGTGGAGAGATACCCCTCCTTCCACAATCCCAGGTAGACCCGTCTGCGGCCGACATAGTACGTGGGTATGCGGTACGAGATCACGACTCTGGCATTCGGATACAGCTCGAGGATGAGCGCGTGCAGGCGATCGAAGAGCGGCCGGTGGGTCTCCGGAATGGCGTCGATGTACGTCTGGACGGCGGGATCCATAGCCTTACTCCTTGTCTGTGAGCGAGCGTTCTGTGTGCGCTGGTCACCCGGTTCGCTTCCTCACCGCAGGTAGGTCCGCCAGATTGGCGGCACCCGATCGGTGTATTCAATGCGCGTCGCGCCGAGAAAGGCGGCCAGGTCCTCGATGGCTCCGCCGACCGCCCGCGCTGTCTCCGAGCTATCCGGGGTGTCCGCCTCGGCGTAGACGGCGTTCACCCGCAGCACCCCCTGCTTGCGGTCCATCATCGGGTCAATCCGCCCTATGAGCCGGTCCTCGTGGAGTATGGGCAGCACGTAGTAGCCGTACTCCCGCTTCCCCGCGGGCACGTAGATCTCGATCCGGTAGCGGAAGTTGAAGAGGAGCTCCGTGCGCTTGCGGTCGCAGATCAGGTTGTCGAACGGGGAGAGCAGCGTGGTGCGGGGCTCCCACCCGTCCGTGTCCAAGTGCCCGAGCAGCGGCAGGTCGTCCACGTGCACGTACCATGGCCCGCGCCACGCCGCACCGTCGGCCTGGATTCGCACCTGCTGGATGGTGCCGCTCGCCTCCAGGTCTGCCAGCACCGCAGGGAGGGCCGGGTACCGTCCCCGCGTGAAGTGCTGCCGGATGTGCGCCGGTTGCGCCACCCCGAGCGCCCGGATTGCCTTCACCGCTGCACGCCGCGCTACCTCGTCCTCCGGGAGGGCTTCGCGGGGGGTCCATGCGGGGAGGCAGCGGTCGGCATGATCCCACAGCTTTTGACCGCCGGAGCGACCGGCGACCATGAGCTCACCGCGGGTCCAGAGGTGGTCGAGCATCCGGCTCACGTTCCGGCCGGAGGTCCAGCCCGTGGACTCCCAGCCCGCGCGGGACCGGTCCTCGAAGTAGCGTGAGGGCAGCGGTCCCCTCGCGCCGATCTCACTCATGATGTGCGCACGCAGTACCTCGTTCTCGGTGAACCATGCGGAGGGGGCCGCGCGGTATTTCTGCATCATGGCCGCGTGGATGGGGTAATCCTCGGTGAGCACCATCGAGGCGGCGTGTGCCCAGTACTCGAAGAGGAACCGCTCCTCCCAAAGCAGGCTCTCGAGCGCCCGAAGGTCGAACGCCCCCCAGACGGCTCCGGAGGACGAGCAGGTGAGTCCGGGCGACGGCGCTGATCGGGTCGATCTGGATACATCCGAGGTCCCGAAACACCTGCCGGATGCCATTGATGTCGCCGACCGGTCGAGGCCACTCAGCCGCTGCCGGTGGATCGCCAACCGGCGCGCGGTGCGAAGGGTGATGAGCAGAGGGGAGCTTATAGTTCGGCCTCGTTTGTATTCGCTGGAATGCCGCTACTATACAACGAGCGCGGTTCGCTATCCGGCGCCTGCTCCCTGGCTCCGAGCAATACCGCGTCCGGCGCCAAGGAGCCCTCATCCTACCCTAGAGCGATCCCGACGGCATGCTTCGCTGTATTCATCGAAGGGCTCAACCGGCGTCAGGCGTCAGCCGACTCTGACTTCAACGTCATCCGTCCGCTGACCCGCGCGTACTCCCACGCCGACACGTCCGGCGGCTCAACACCCTCGCGCCGAGGATAGTGCAGATGTGCGCACGGTGCTCGTTCGCGTGGTGCAGCGCCTGGGTGATGAATATCCCGGCCGGGACGGCGAAGAGCTCGCCCTCGTCACCTCGCGCCTCACCTAGCCGCTCGGTGTCCACGGCGCCCGCCAGGAACCGCTCCCAGGTGCTCGCCAGCATGGCCGCGCGCTCCGAGAGCACCTCGAGGGCAACCGCCTCGTCCCTCGGCCACGGATACTCGGACCACGCGCCGGTGAATCGGAATAAGTACCCCGCCTCGGAGTTGATGATGTGCCGCAACGTCTCAATGATCGAGCCGTACGTGCCCGGCACCGTCGCGTCGAGCGCTTGCTGGTCGAGTCCCCGGCAGAACTCCAGGTCTGTGCCGTCGCCCAGGCGTTATGCCCGGCGAGATCGTGCAGTGTATGCCCCATCGACACCCCTCCCGCCGTCAGTGCCCGATTGCGTCCGCACACCTACCACAACTGAGGGCGCACCTGCGGCTACACCGATATGGTCGCGAATCCGGGCTGCAACTCAGGCGCTGCGCCGCCCACAAAACTCCAAACTCACGGCGACTGTTCCTGGTCAGCGGGAGGTACGCGTCAGGATCACGTGAGCTGCAGCTAGAACTGCTCCACGCGAATCGAGATCGCAGTGCGCTGCTCGCCCTCGAGCTCCACCTGGGTGAACGCGGGGATGCACATCAGGTCTATGTCGTCCGCTTCGAGATACGTGCGTGCCGTGGCGATGGCCTTCACCGCCTGGTTCACCGCGCCCGCGCCGATTGCCTGGAGTTGCGCGATATCGCCCAGGCGCAACACCCCGCAATCGCCCCAGCGAGCATGCTCGGCTGTGATCGCGCCGACACCTTCAGCACCTGGACGCCAACCGGTGCCTCGGCGACCAAGGCGGGGGAATCAAGTAGCTGCTGTCCTTGCGGGTTAGTGCTGTCGGCGTACCCGTTCGCATAGCCATCCGCCGCACCACTCTGCAGGCCATCTTCGCGAATGATCTCTTGCATAGTGCTCTCCTACTTCTTGAGGCTGGTCTATCTGCACGAATGTTCGTCTTGACTACTCAGGGAAGCGTCCTGCTCGAAGGCTCATCTCTCGGCTGGCGGCTCGTCGAGGATGTCTATGCGCCGGATGCTTCGCCCCCGACCCGTGCCGGGGTCGATCTCCAGCAGAACGGCGTTGAAGGACACCGGCCCCTCGATCTGGTCTCGCCGGTTCTTCCGCACCGGCAACGGGTAACGAAGCGGCGGACCATCGCCTCGGTCTCCGCGCCAATGACGGAGTTGTATGGACCCACCATTCCAACGTCCGTGACGTACAGCGTGCCTTCGGGCAACACCCGCGCGTCTGCGGTGGGCACGTGGGTGTGGGTACCGAGCACAGCACTCGCCCGCCCGTCCAGATAATTCGCCATAGCTACTTTCTCGCTCGTCGCCTCCGCGTGGAAGTCGACAACCACGGGTATGGAGTCCGCGAGTTCCGCCAGAACTGTGTCCGCCGCACGAAAAGGGCTGTCCAGCGGGTCCATAAAAACACGTCCCATTATGTTGACAATGGCAATATCCGTGCCCTGCGCGGTGGGCACGCGGAGCCATCCTCTGCCGGGTGTTCCGGGGCGGGTAATTGAGCGGGCGGATGACGGGTACATCCGTGTCGAGGTAGGGGATGATCTCCTTCTGCGCCCAGGTGTGGTTGCCGAGCGTGATCACCTCCACGCCCGCGTCGAGGATCTCCTGCGCAGTCTTGGGGCTCAGCCCGAATCCGCCCGCGGCGTTCTCGCCATTCGCGATCACCAGGTCGAGCTTGTGCTGAGCGCGAAGGCCGGGGAGCAGGCGAGCGACGCACTCCTGCCCGGGCGGCCCACGATGTCGCCGATAAAGAGGATGCGCACGGTGCCTTCTTCCCGAACTACTGCCGTTTACGCGCGACGCAAGCCGCGGACCGGCCCGATATTCGCAAGAGTCGGGCACCGGCTCAGCGATCGAGCCCATTCGTCCGCAACGGTCCCGGACCGACACGATCAACACCCCATAAAGGCAACCCAGTTGATTGCATTCTGCTATTGTCCAGCACGACACCCATATCCGATACTCAAATAGGTCTATGGACGCCATAGGATGGATGATAGAGGGTGTGGTCTCCGCGATCAGGTATGGACGCCAATGACCCGTCGGCAGAGCCGTTGCGTCCACTACGATCGAGGAACGGGAGCACCTGTGTCCGGTCTGTCCCCGGTGAGCGCGCGCCATCTGGATCGCCTTGCCTGGTCGGAAGTCGGGTGATGCGTATCGCTTCGCGATGAGAACCCGGCCACGGCGGCGGTGCTGTGGCTGTTTATGCGGGAGCAGGAGCGATCCGTACGGCGCACGCCGGACCGGGAAGCGGACGGTGTGGGTACCGAGCATAAAGTTCTGATACATGTACGCTTGACGCGCCAGTGCGACACCGGAGCCGGAAGCGCAAGCGCGGTACTCTTCGGTCCGAGGGCGGGTTTGATCTTGGTTGGCGGCCCGAGGGCCACGGTCGAATACGTCCGTGGTGGGACCCTTCATTCACGGTTCCACCCAAAGGGCGGCGAGTCGTAGTTGGTCGTGCTGCATCCGTGGCTCAAGGAGGAGCCCCTACTGCCGGGGCCCGAGATGGTCGCTGAGATTATAGGGATCGATTCCGATAACGTTGAGCGCCGAGTTGCCGCAGCTCCGCAACAAGCGGGCTTGGCAAAATACCTGCTGGGTGGGAGTCCAGATCTGGCGAGACGAGCACTGATCGCCTCTTCGACCGCGCGAGGCTTCTCCGGTCCATTACGAGAGAGGGCACGGGCGCGACGCCACACACTTCGACCGTCGGATGTTACGACGACCCCTTGACCCACTAGTTCTATGCGCAAGCGAAGTTCTCCACGCCTGGTCGGATGGTTCGCCTTCGGATGAGATAGCCGTCGTGTGGGATCCAGTTCGTGATGACGCTATCCTTCTGTGCGGTCGATGGCGGGGGCAGTGGTTGGACCGGGGAGCACCCTGGGTGGTCACACAGCGCAGATGCCCTGTGGTCCAGATCTGTAGGCAAACAAACGTCCGAAAATGTTGCGCGCGGGAAGCCGATTTGCTCCGGTGTATCTCTACGACGAGGTGACAGGAGGACGATGCCATGGCACCCGGCACAGACGCGCGTCTCTCGCCTGAGCCCGAACTGATGATGCTATCATGGTGCGCATCCAGCAACGACCGTATTGAGCGTCCGCCGCAACGGCGCAACACGAGGGAAAGCACGACAATGGTAACTACCACCCGCACCATCGTCGAGGAGTACACCTGCAGACGGCCCCGCTCCGCGGAGCTGCACGCTCGCGCGGCACGAGTGCTCCCGAACGGCGTGACGCACGACAAGCGCTGGCTCAGGCCGTATCCGGCGTACATCACGGATGCTCACGGAGCATACAAGCGCGACGTGGACGGCAATCAGCTGATCGACTTCGTGATGGGACATGGCGCGCTGCTGCTGGGCCATGGACACCACGCGGTGACGGAGGCGGTCGCGCATCAGGTTCCGCTGGGCAGCCACCTCGGCGGCTCACACGAGCTGGAGATCGAGTGGGCGGAGGCCGTCACGCGCCTAATGCCGAGCGTCGAAAAGGTGCGGTTCACGAGCTCGGGCACGGAGGCGACACAGATGGCTATCCGCCTCGCCCGCGCGCATACCGGCAGGTCGAAGCTCCTCAAACTCCACGGGCACTTCCACGGGTGGCATGACGCGGTCACGAAGACACAAGCGCCGCCGTACGACCGGCAATCTGTTCCGGGCGTGCCAAAGGCGGTGAGCGACCAGACCCTCTCCGTCCCGGCGGATGTTGAGGCGGTGGAGGACGCGCTGCGCCGAGACCCCGAGATCGCGGCGCTGATCCTGGAGCCCTCCGGCGCGGGCTACGCCGCGGTCCCCCTGCCCGAGGGTTTCATCGCTGCCGCGCGGGAGCTGACGAGCAGGTACGGCGCGCTGCTTATCTTTGACGAGGTGGTGACGGGCTTCCGGTGGGCTCCGGGTGGCGCGCAGGAACGCTACGGCATCCACCCCGATCTTACGACCCTCGCGAAGATCCTCGCGGGTGGCCTCTCCGGCGGCGCGGTAGCCGGGCCGAATGTGGTGATGGATCTACTGGAACACACGGAGGACGCCGCTCGCGATGCGGACCGCCGGGTGGTCCACCAGGGTACGTTCAACGCGAACCCCCTCTCCGCGGCGGCGGGTGTGGCATGCCTGCGGGTGGTCACGGATGAGGCGCCCGGCGCGATCGCGCAGGACCTCGCCCTGCGGCTACGCATCGGCATCAATGAGCGGCTGGAGAGGCTGAACGTCCCCGGTTGCGCGTGGGGGGACAGCTCAATCTGCCACCTGTTGCTCGGTGATGCGGTCGGAAACAGGACCGCCGGGGACCTGTTGCGGCCCGACCTTCCCCCGGAGATTCTCAAAACCAAGGGGAGCAACCGGCGGCTCGCGTGGCTGCTGGGCCTCGCGATGGCCAACGAGGGCGTGGATCTATTCGCCGGCAGCGCGATCGTGAGCGCCGTGCATACCGAGCGGGACATAGACCACACGCTGGACGCCTTCGAGCGGTGCGTACACCGGCTGCGGGCGGAGGGCGAGGTGGCCGAGCGCTGAGTGACGAGCGATGAGCAACGAGTGACGAGTCGCGGTTAACTCATCACTCGTTACTCTGAACTCTTAGCTCGCAGATGCGCTAAATCTGCGGGCCGGCATCGCCAGTGTGGATCGTCTCCTGACCTTCCATGAGCTTGATGTACTGCTTGTCAATCGTCAGATACACCGTGTCGCCCTCGACGCGATCGACGGCGGAGAAGGGGATGTTTACCTCCTTCTTGAGGATAAGCCCCTCCTTGACGACCATGTAATTCTCAGCGGCGCCTTCTACACGGACAACGCTCGACACGGAGCCGACCTTGCCGTCCGTGGACTCCACGCTGTATCCCTCCTCGATTGGATAGTCGACGGTCTGGGCATGCCCGTGCTCGTCCATGGACTCCATGGCCGCCAGAGTCTCCGGCGGTAGTGACACCTCCACAGTCTGGTAATCAGCCGTAGAGGCACCGGACTCGGGGGTGATATCCAGGCTCTGCAGTTCTTCCCGTCGAGCGTCCGCGACGGGTCCGGGCCTGCCGACGGTCTCGGCGGTGTCCTGCGTATCGTGCGCCCCGCGCGGCTCGTCCGAAGTGTATATGCGGTCGCCAGATCCGCCCTCGATCGGTCTGCGATCGTGCTGCGTGCCCCCATCGTCCGCGCTGCTCACTTCGTCCTCGGCGGTCGATCCCTGCACATCGACATCGTTCACGGAGGACTGATACGTCTCGGCTTCCTGCACCGAGGTGGTACCGGTAGCGCTGGTCGGCGCAGGACCGGCGTCCGGCGCGATCAGGAGACCCTCCGGTTCCCCGTCCGTGTCCTCCGCGCTCGTGGCGTCGGCGCTACTCGCATCCATGTCAGGCTGCGCCGCACCGAAGCTCATCTCCGATGCTCCCATGGAGGTGTCGACTGCATCACTACTTGTCTCGTGCCGAGTCGTAGCCGAAGGCTCTTGCGTCACGGTGCTCGCGGGATCGTCGTCGGATGTGAAGGTGATGTAGTCGGAGGTGACCGGCTGCTCTGCGGTGGTGTTATGGGTGCTTCTTGTACCCATCTGCGAAGTTGCGGTCGTGTCGTCCGCCTGCCCACTGGTCGTGAGGTCGGGATCACCCGCGACTTCGCCGGGCATAGGGTCGGTGAAAGGCACATCCGGCCCCGTGGCACCTACTGCATACGTCGGCGCGTCAACCACAGACGATGGCGTCGCACTCACCGGGGCGACATCCTGCACGAGAGAAGCGTCATCTTCGAGCTGCGCAGTGGTCGGTATGCCGACGCTGCCCCCAGAGGAACCCGACTGGTCTGCGGAACGCAGGCGCCCCGCCTTCTCCGCGGCGCTCTCGCGGGTGCTGCGCACGACGTTGCTCACCACCTCCCGCGCGGTGCCTGTTAGCTCCGTGGCGCGGTCCGCGAGGACGGTCCTCCCCTCGGTGAGAACCTGCATTGCCGAGCCCGTTTGGGTTCCCGATCCGGAGCCGCTCGCGCCCATACGGCGGCGCAGGAACACCCAGCCCAGCGCTAGGAGCCCCAGCCCCAGCAATCTACGTAGCATAGCAATACCTCCCGCTCACACTTCAGAGCCCCAACTGAAAAGAGGGTGGGAAACTCGTTCCCACCCCCGACACTTCCCGCGATGTTACTTCTTGATGTCGTCCACGACGTTGCGGACTGTGTCCTTGGCCTTGCCGAACTTCTCCTGGACGTTCCCCTCGGCCTGATCACCCTTGCCCTCTGCCTGGAGGTCGGAGTCGTGCGTGACGTTGCCAACGCCCTCCTTGCCCTGGCCCATCAGATCCTTAGCCTTGCCCTTGATCCTGTCGGAGTCCATCGTGTGTCCATCCTTTCAGCACGGGTTTACGGGCATCGTTTCTGCCGGTGCTCCCATAGTTTCAAGCAAGTTTTACGCCAGGAGCACGGATCTACACTGCCTGCTGCTTCGCCTGACGATGACGGCGGAACAGATAGATGAGGACGCCGATCCCGATCGCGCTGAACAGAAGGACTTGTCCACCCAGACCCACTGCCTGCAGTAGGCGCGTTAGCTGCTGTCGATTACCGCCCAGCCAGTAGCCGAGGATGCTGAACGCCGCACTCCAGAAAAGCGCAAGCGAGACGGAGAGGCTCAGAAAACGCCGATAGGTCATGCCCGAGGCGGCGCCGCCCATGAACAGGGCCGCGCGCGGCACGACATTCGTATACGCCAGCAGCAGGGCGGGCAGGGCGCGCAGCCCCGTGTACGTGGTCGGGTCAATCATATGGCCCTTCGTCACCCGATCCAGGAGCCTCGTGCTGTGCCTGCCAACGTAGAAGTCGAGGTGGTCGCCGAGCACGAACCCGGCGGCTCCTGCGAGTATGACAATCGGAAGCGCAAGTATCCCGGATTGCGCGTAGAGCCCGCCAAGCGCCACGAGGATGCCACCGGGCATGGCCCAGGCGAGGAAGAAGGTGTGCTCAAGGAGAGCGCCCAGAATCACAACGAGGTACCCGTAGGTCTGGTAGAACGGCTCCGCCCAGCGCAGGACCCGATCGACGATCTCAGCGAGGTCAGGCAAGCGGGATACGCTCTGGCGGCGCGGTCATCGCTTGTGGTGGTCTATGCCGCGATATGCCTTGACGAAGTTCCGGATCCGCTGCTCGTCGTAGGCAGCTAGCGTGTCGAGCCGGGTCCATGCCGTGAGGGCGATTGGGGTCTCGATACTCGGCGAGGGCACGGCGAGAATCTTATCCCCATACTCCTGCACAAGGCTGCGGAGCTGCTGCGTCTGCTGCGCCGGAAGATCGGGGCGATAGTGGCTCGCGATATACCCGGCTTCGAGGTTGTGCACCACAGACTCGATCTGTACGGGCTGGTCATGCCAGCCGGCGGGCGCGAGACTCGAGAAGTGCGGGCCCGAGGTGGGCGGGTTGCTGTTGTATTTGATTGTGCCAGCCTGGTTTGGCTGTATGTGACGATTGCCCAGGTCCTCGAAGCCCTTGCTCGTGGTGTCCGGCGGTCTCTGGCCGGGGTCACTGGCGGCGATATTACTGCTGGATCGCGAAGCGAAGAAGGCGAACGCGCCGACCAGCAGCAACAACGCCAGGGCGGAGAGTCCGAGGACCAGATACTGCTTGCGTTGTTGTTTTTGCTCGACTGCCGCCCGCGTCTCTTCCAGCATCTGCCTGCGCTGGCGCCGCTCGGTCTTCATCTGCTTCCGGGGTACGCTCACAAATTTACTCCATCTTCAGAGCCATCGTTTGTGCCATTCCTGTCGCTACTTTGCATGCCAATTATAACAGAGGGTGTTTCACCAATTCAGGGCACGCTGTATGCGTTACGTGCCTGTCAGGGGCAATGTATGACTACAAAACGATGCCGCGCGTGCGGCGAAGCGAAACGATTTACCTATGCGGAAGATACTCGTCGCCGACGACGAAGAGTTCATCGCGGTTCTGATAAGTGAACTGTTCCAGGATTTGGATTACGAGGTTGAGACGGTCTACAACGGCCGTGACGCGATACTCGCCGCGGTAGAAGGCGGCTTCGACCTGGTGATCTCCGATCTCATGATGCCGTTCGCGAGCGGTATGGAACTGGTCGCGGCCATGCGGAGCCACGAGCACACTCGTTGCACACCGATCGTGTTGATGAGCGCCGCGTTGGTGCCGAACCTACCCGACGAGCGGGTATCGTTCGTCGCCAAGCCGTTCAACCTGGAGAAGCTCATTAACGTCGTGACGGACCGGCTGGACCGCTGCGCGAAGGAGCGAATGCTCGTGTAGCGCGTCCCACCTGCTCCCCGGATCAGGATGGGTACAGCATTCACCTGGATGAGCAAAAGGGGAGGGGCCTTGCGGCCCCTCCCCTTTTGTATTCGCTTCGTACGTACGGTGGTGGTTACGGGATGAGCGTGACCGTGCGCGTCTGGCCGCCGAAGTTCAGGGCATCCTGCACCGTCGGGAACCAGATATCGATGCGGTATCCCTTGATGGCGCTGCCGGTATCCTCCGCGACGAACACCATGTCACCGAAGCCCTGGATGTACATACGTGTGCCGAGTGGGATTACCGTGGGATCGACGGCGACTGCGCCCCAGTGAACGTAGTTACCGTTCCGCATTATCCCGTTGGAGTTGAACTCTGCACCGTTATAGCCTGTAGCAAGCATCTGATAGGTCCGGCCCGTCGCGCGTGGCTGGGCCGCTGGTGCCTCTCGCTGGACCGGCGCGGCAGCTGCGGGCTGGGCGCGTTGCGCGGGAGTAGCAGCCTGAACACTCTGCTCGGCGCTGCCGCGGCCGACGCGATACAGGAACGCCCCGGCGGACCAACCGGTGGTACCGGCGGCATCATAGCCGGTCACCTTGTACCAGCCATAGCCATTGCTCCAGGTGGGGCCATCGACGACGCGAACGACCGCACCCTCTTCCATCGTTGTCTGGTGCGTGTAGCCCAACCCAGGGCCGGAGCGCACGCGGAGGCCAAGGTTATCGGTGTTGCGGACTTCGACCCGGTCACCCTCATAGAATGTAGCCGCGGTCGGCAACGCAGTTACGCTTCCTGGGTTTGCGGTGACCGCAAACGCGCCAATGGCGAACGCAGCCATTCCAACGCGAGCCGCCTTCACCCAGGCAAGCTGAGACAATTGTACCCTCACGACATCCCTCCATTGATTGTTTCGACGCTTTTCGCGTCAGACGCACCGGATCTTCAGTGGTGTTCGATCCGGTGTTCACCTTCCGCGCGGCGAAAACTGCCGTGCGAAAATGCTGTGTCCACCCAATTCAGGTTAAGAACTGGTTAGAACGCACGGTCGAGTATAAACATGCTGTAAATGCAAAGTCAACCAAACGCGACATGTGGGTGCGCATGCGCTATGTAGATGCACCCCACCGAACAGGGCCACGGACACGTCGGTGCGGAATTGACAGGAGACGAGACGGTGGGATACGCTGCGACCGAATCAAGACAGGGAGGGGCCGTGGCGGACATAGAGGTACTGATCCCGCTGGACGTCGAGCGGGAGTCACCGGGTAAGGTTGCACAGGTTGACCCACGCATTCGCGTGCACGTCGTAGAGAAGGACGGCACCACAACCGCCGCCCAGCCGCGGGCGTTGCTGCTCGGGGGTCTGTCGGGGGAGGCCACGCAGCGCGTGCTCCAGGAGCATCCGAGCGTGGAATGGGTCCACAGCTTCGCGGCGGGGGTGGAGCACTTGCTGCCGCAGCTTGGCGACTACCAGGGCACGGTGACGAATAGCGCGGGGTTGCATGGCGAGCCGATCGCCGAGTGGGTGATCCTGATGCTCCTGACCCACGCGAAGCGGCTGCCGCTCCTCCTGGAGCACCATCGCAATCACGAGTGGCAGTCGGAGCGGGGCGAGGAACTAGGTGGCAAGACGCTCGGCATCGTGGGGGCGGGCGGCATCGGCGGCGCGATCGCCAGGCGCGCACTTGGCCTCGACATGGAGGTGATCGGCACGCGCTCCAGCGGGGAGCCGACGGAGCACATCGCGACGATGTACAAGCCGGACCAGCTCCACGAGATGCTCCCGCGCTGCGACTACGTTGTTGTCGCGACGCCGCTCACCAGCCAGACGACGGGGCTCATCGGCGAGCCAGAGCTGCGGGCGATGCGGGACTCCGCGGTGATCCTGAACATCGCGCGGGGCAAGGTCATCCAGACGGACGCCCTGCTGCGGGCACTCACCGAGGGCTGGATCGCCGGGGCGTACCTGGACGTGACGGACCCCGAGCCCCTGCCCGCGGACCATCCGCTCTGGACTGCGCCAGGTGCGGTTATCACGGCGCATACCTCAGGGCATTCGCCGTGGACGACCGAGCGCGTGGTCGACTTCTTCTGCCAGAATCTGCGGCTCTGGCTCGATGGCCAGCCACTGCGCAACGTGGTGGATCGCGAGCGGGAGTACTAGCGGTGCGCTACGCTCTAGGCATCGTCGCTGGTGGGCTCGCGGGCGCAACTGCCGCGCCGCTGGGAGCGGTGATCGCACTCGGGATCGCGGCAACATCGGACCTCTCCGGCCTGGGGCTCCTGCTCTCGCTCGGGGGCGTGCTTGGCACACTACCCGCGGTGATCCTCGCGGGTCTGGTGCTCGGCGCGCTGATCGGCGGTGTGACAGCGCGGTTCATGCGATAGCACCGGACCGCATCAGTTAAAATCCCTTCGGAATCAAACACCGCAAGTAGAGAGGGATTAGCGCGTGAAGGTGGCATACGTATTCAGCACATCCGGACACACGGCGAGTTACAAACTCGGGAAGATGATCCTGCCCCAACTGGAGGAGCAGCGGCACGGCGTAGACGTCGTGGGCATGTTCTTCTTCGACGACAATACCTACGTTCTCCGCAAGGGCGATCTGATTGGCGAGCGACTGGGTAAGGTGGCGCGCAAGCAAGGCATGCTGCTGATGCTGTGCGACCAGTGCGCGGACTCGCGCGGGCTGGCGGAGCCCACACTAGACGGCGGGTATCAGGTGAAGGACGCGGTCGAGGGCGTCACCGTGGGCTGCTTCCCGGATCTATACGCCGCGCTCGCCGGCAACCCACCCGACCAGGTCATCACGCTGTAACCGCATAATACTGATCCTAACTGAACGGTGTGGCATCTGTCATTCCGAGCCCGCGAGGAATCCGTGGTACGGGCTACGGATCCCTCATCGCGTTCGGGATGACACGCACCACGGTTCAAGCGGATAGCGTATAACACTTTGTGCGTTTGAACGTTGCAGCGGGCGTTCAATTGAACGCCCCTACGCACGCGCCCCCACCCGTGATACTACGTCAGAGCGTGGCGTCGGCGACGGCGATCTGCGCGGCGATCCGGGCGTTTTGCTGCAACAGCGCGGTGTTCGCCCGCAGGCTCGCGCCATCGGTGAGGTCCGCGACGCGGGCCAGGAGCCACGGAGTCAGCGCCGCGCCGGTCGTGCCCTGTTCCTCCGCCTCACGGAGCGCCCGAACCGTCGCCTGTTCCAACGTTGCCTCATCCAGATCGCTTGGTGGTGGCGGACTCGCGATCACGATCCCGCTCGGAAGGCCGAGGCGGCGGTGCGCGCGAAACACCCGTGCCGCCTCGGGGGCATCCGAGACGGAGTACGGCGCGCGGTGGCCGCTCTTCGCGGTGAGGAAGGCGGGGAACTCCTCGGTCCCATAGCCGAGCACCGGCACGCCCGCGCTCTCCAGGTACTCGAGGGTCCGGCCAATATCGAGGATGCTTTTAACCCCGGCGCAGACCACCGCGACGGGGGTGCGGGCCAACTCCAGCAGGTCGGTGGAGATATCCCCGGTGCGTTCGGCTCCGCGGTGCACGCCACCGATCCCGCCGGTCGCGAAGTAGCGGATACCGGCGAGCTTCGCCGCCCACATCGTCCCGCTCACCGTCGTCGCCGCGGTGCGCCCGGACACCAGCGCGTACGCCAGCCCACGGCTGGACACTTTGAGCACCCCATCGGCCGTCGCGAGTGCCCGTATCTCCTCCTCGTCCAGGCCAACCCGCAGCAGCCCATCGAGCACCGCGACCGTCGCGGGAACCGCCCCTGCGGAACGCACCTGTGCCTCCATCGCCAGCGCCGTTTCCGCGTTGGTAGGGTGTGGGAGGCCGTGCGTAATGAGCGTGCTCTCCAAAGCGACGACGGGTCGGCCGTCCCCCAGGGCGAGTATGACCTCGTTGTTGTATTTCAGGTATTCGATCACGGGCCGCTCCTCACACGAGTGCCGCACGCGGGCAGTCGGCGCATTATTTGCCGCTGTGCCCCCGCTTCAGGATGGTCGGGGGTAGGGCGGGCCGGACTACGGGCGAAACTCCGCTTCCTTCGGCCCGAAGACCCTATCGAGGGTCGCGTCCGCCTCACGCTTATCGGCGCGGACCACGGACTCTCCCGCCTTGGTAGTTCCTATGTCGCCTTCGAGGGTATAGAACTCGATGTTCTCCCGTGGGAGGCTCGCCCCCCACCGGGCGAGGCGGATCTGCTCGCGCGCGCTCAGGCTCGTCTTGACGTTGTCCTTGATCACACCGAGCAGCCCCGGTGCCTTGAGGATCGTCGCCGGGGTGCGTGCCTTCTGCTGGATCGCGAGGAGCACCTGCTGCTGCCTCTGGATACGCCCGAAATCGTTGTCCGTGTGCCGGATACGCGCGTACTTCAGCGCCCGCTCGCCATTCATGTGCTGCGGGCCCTTCTCAAAGATGACGCGAATCTTCTTGCCATCCTCGGGGTATTGCCGGTCAACGAGCCGCTTCGGTACGACAAGGTCGATGCCACCGATCTGATCTACCCCCGTGACGAACGCCTCGAAGCTCACCCGCGCATGCGCGTCGATGCTCTTGATGCCGAAGTTGGAGCGCA
>JAUJMR010000003.1:161979-179398 GCA_030446765.1 Chloroflexia bacterium | reverse complement strand
TCGAAGCTCACCCGCGCATGCGCGTCGATGCTCTTGATGCCGAAGTTGGAGCGCAGGGTCAGTAGCATCAGCCCCAGCCCGCCGTTGACCTTCTTCGTGTGCTCGGGATTCTCCCCGATCGCGTACGCGGCGTTGATCTTGTGGTACTGAAAGCCCGGCACATTGACGTACAGATCCCGCGGGATGCTGAGCACGTACGCCTTGTTATGCTCAAAGTCCAGCGACGCCAGCATAATCGTGTCCGGACGCGTGCCCTCATCTTCGCGCTGATCGAGGCCGAGCAGGAGCACGTTGATCCGTTTCTTCCCGTTCCAGTCTTTGATGGAGCTGTCCGCAGCCACCGGGGTTGGCTGACTCGCGGTCGGGTTTGGCACCAGACTCCCCGCGTTGTAGGGCGTGGGCACACCGGGCACGAGCGTCGCTTCCGGCGTTGTGGCGGCGGGCGCCTCGGAGGTTGGGAAGATCAGGACCGGCTGGGTACCTTGTGGCTCGGGCGTGAACGAGACGCTCGCCGTATCCGGCAGGGTCTCGTGTATCGCGGCCTCCGTGCGCCAGACGTTGACCAGTAGATACGTCAGCCACACGAGCGGGACGAGCAGCAGCAGTATACCGAGCAGCTTGAGCGGGGTGAGCGCGAACTGCCGTTGCGTTCCGGGAACCTTCACGACCATAGCATTCGCCATTCCTGGTCGCCCCGCGGGCTGGCGCTGATCACGGTTACCAAAGGTCGTACCCGTACCGCTTGCCGAGTGGTCCGACGAAGGTGCTCACCAGCGCCCTTGCGCTCCCCGGCATCTGCCGCTTCCATCGCGCATCCACGCGAAGCTGAACCGAGCCGGTGCGGAATCGGCTAGGGTTCCCCGATACACTATGACTCGGCGTCATTCGGACCGTGTGGGGGTTGATAAAGGGAAGCTCGACCGGGCCGACGTCCACGAGGTCCAGCACGGTGCGGACCGTGGCGCGCGGGTCGGCGATGAAGTCTTCGTAGCGCAGCATGAGATACCGATCCGGTGTGCGCCGCCAGAAGAGCTCCGACGCCACGTTGCACAGATCCCAGCTCAGCGCGCTCTGGATGGGGCCATACATCGGCATATATTGCCGGTGACCCCAGTCCGGCAGGGTCTTCTTCCGGAGCCATGAGTAGGCGACGGCACGCGGATCGCGCATCAGGTGCACGACGGACAGATCCACCTCGGACAGCGTTTCCAAGATACGGCCATAAAGCGGCACCTTCGAGGAGTCGACGATAACGTCGCAGCCCGTGGTGGTTTGTATCGCCCGGTACAAGGTGCTCAGGTGCTCCCGGTACGCGCCCAAGCCGGATAGCACCCGGTCGCGGCCCTGTGGCAGGAGCATCAGCGGCAGGTGGCGGGAGCGTGCCCCCGCGCTCAGGCGCACCATCTCCTCGGCGGGGGCGTTCTCGACCCCGCCGTAGGCCTCGGTGAGCACCTGTTTCCAGACCGGGCACTCCCGGAAGCGTTCCCCGCAGCCACAGAGGATGTTCCCCGTGAGGCCGTGGTACCAGAGGGAACGCAGCTCGCCGCCGGAGAAGACGCCGTCGATCTGGCCGAGTATATTGTCCAGGATCGTGGAGCCGCTGCGCCCGAAGCCGGCGATATAAAGTACTTTCACCTTGTCTTGCATAACCGCCACTTCCGGGGTCGTAACTGCGCGGGCGAGGTGTTCGGGACGGGACCTCGGGACACGCGCGTGCTGGCGCAAAGAGCATACCATCAGGCCGAAGGGTCGTCAACCGGCGTGCGGTACGTGGCGATGCGCTCCACGAGGTGTGTCATGAACTCCTGGGCGCCGATCTCCATCAGGACGGTGGTCTTGCCCATGTCTGCTGGGAAGAGCGCGCGCACGTGGGGCCGGTGGTGCTCCGTCAGGTTCGCGGTCAGTGCGTCAATGCCCTGCTCACCGTAGAGACTGGACACGAGCGGGCGGCGGTCCACGAGCGTCATGCCCAGCGTGGGACCGTCGTGGGTGCTGATCGTGACCGGCAGCGTGTGCGCTTCCCGCACCTCCACAAGGTCGAGGGCTACGCCGATGGCGACAGCGTCGTGCATCGCGCATGCCCGGTAGCCGAGCATGGCGGTGTAGTACCCGAAGTAGAACTCGAGGACCCGCTCCAGCCAGCCCGTCAGCGGAGTATCGGCCTGTTGCCAGCGATCAATGTGCTCCGGCAGCAGCAGCGCACGCATCGTGACATCGAGGCCGACCATCGTGATCGGCCAGTTGGCGGCAAAGACGACGCTCGCCGCCTCCGGGTCTCCCCAGACGTTCGCTTCCGCGAGCGGGCCGACGTTGCCGGGCTCGACCGCCGTGCCGCCCATGAGCACCACGCGCCGCACGAGCGAGGGGAGGGCCGGTTCCTTGAGCAGGGCAAGCGCGAGGTTGGTGAGGCGGCCGACGGGCACGAGCGTGAGCTCGCCGGGGTGCGCGCGCGCAAGGCGGATGATCTGGTCAACCGCGTGCTCCCCGGAGACGGAGAGGCCGGAGGCGGGCATATTCGTATTGCCGAGGCCGTCCTCGCCCTGGACCCAGCCCGCGGTGATGAGCGGGCGCTGTATTGGCTTGTGGGCACCGAGCGCGACGGGGATATCGGCCCGGCCCATCAGCGCGAGCAGCTTCAACGTGTTCTCCGCGGCCAGCTCCACCTCCGTGTTCCCGAATACGGTCCCGATGCCAAGCACCTCCGCCGCCGGCGAGGCGAGGGCGTACGCGATGGCGACGGCGTCATCGATGCCGGTATCGCAGTCGAGCAAGAGCTTCACGCGGTCTCCTCCAGGGGCAGTGCACATGTTGTTGGGCACGAGGCGTACAGCCTCCACGGGGCTTGGTCGCCCATCGCTCTTATACTGGCACAAACATCCGAATCGGCACAAGCACGCCGAGGGGTGCTAGCGCGAGGGCCGCATGCCGCCCGGATCGCTGAGATCCGTGGCGTTCGTGCCGCCCGTCTCCGGGCTCATCCTGATCACATCATGCTATTGAATGAGCCCGCGCCAATTTTTGCACCGGGCATATTGACGGGTCCTTGTCCGTGTGGGATAGGCCACCCTAATGCCTTCCTACCGCAATACCAGCAGGAACAACACAAGCGAGCAGCAGACGAGTATCAGCCCCAGAGACCTGAGGAGCCAGATCGCGGATCGAGTCTCTAGGAGCCGTGCATAGGGGATTATGACGCTCACGGGTCGATCGGGGCCATAAGACTTCAGCGCCAGATCTCGGACATCGTGCGGACAGCGCAGCAGGACTATCCCCGCCAGCAGGAAGATAATGCTGCCTGCTATTACAATGCTGGTAGTGGCAGCAGATGCATCATCTATAGCGGATTGACCTCACCACTATTGCCTGACTGACCGCCAGATTCCTCGTGTGCCAGGTCACTATCGCCTACCGATCAGGACTCAGGAAGAATATGCCCAAACCGAGAAGGAAGAAGACCCATGATAGAACGTAGGGCCACTTGAGCGTAATTGAGAGGTACGCTTTGTAGTCTGTTCGGCCCTCTCTGCCCGTAGCCTTGCTCCAAGCCACTGTCGAAAGCATAGCGGCCAGAAAGAATAGCACCAGGCCTACCATCGGGAGGGCTACCGATAGGGCCGTGGATTCACGCATGGCTGACTCCTAATCTACCACTGGATGGGATACGGAGAGTATGCCGCACCTGACTGTTTAACTTGCGGTGGATGGGAGTCCGGTGGCGTTCCAGCACGCGGGCGGCCCGGGTGACGGTCACTGGCGCCTCCTTTCACCGCTGACACCGGCCCAGAACCTTACTTGCGTAATGAAGACGCCGGAGATTGCGGTCTGCAGGACTTCCACGTCGAATATCCGAGCCCACACGATCCCCAGGACGAGTCCCATCAGTACGGTCAAGATAGCTCCAATGACAATCCCGCCCTTGCTCAAGGCGTTCTCCTAGCTACGATAAGTCCATATTCTGGCTATCACCGCCACGAGGGCGCTGTCCGTCTTCTGCTCGGCCCTGTAGAACCGTGGCCCCATCTGGTACATAGAGGTCAACCCTGCCAGATATGTCCCCGTGTGCCGCATCGGGTTGTACTGGGTGCCGCTGCTCCTGCTCGTAAGATCTTAATCGTAAGCGTTCGAGAGGCTGCAGGCACAAGACTCCACCTCGTACCCTTCGTTACCGTCCCAACTTCCTGCTTGTCTTGCGCATCGCGAGATACAGCAACACCGCCAGGAGCAACCAGCCGCTCGCCATGACGAGCAGCGCCGGCAGGTTCCTGGGAGCGACATACTGCTCCAGTGACCAGAGCGAGAGCCCGATACCCGACAGCAGCCACCACAGGACCGTCGGTACCATGGTCGGTTGAAGGGAACCGTTCTCCTCTCATACCGATAGATCACCTGCAGCCCGATCCCGACGACCGCCAGGCCGAGGAAGCCAAGTGGACCCGCATCGTAGGCGCGCAGGCTGACAGTCGAACCCGGAACCGACCCCATGTCGCCAAAAGGACCGGCATAACCGATCAACATCGATATCAAAATCTTCCTCTATTCCAAGAATCAGGAGTAGTAGGTCCACGAGCCCCTGGTCTCGTCACTATGCAACTCCCTCTGTGCAGGCTACTCATCCATCGGTCGCCCACAATCAGCTCCCCCGTATTGTCGCGCGGTGACTCCCTTCCAGGAAGCATTCGGTCAGCCAAGAAGGCTACCACGGCCACGACCGGCAGGGCGGTGAGCAGTACCTGCCAGAGTGATAGATCCAGGTTATGCCTACATGGCCCAAGTGGTACTGCTCGCCATTGCGCAGTATGGCGTGCCGCGAAGCACCCTACCGCTTGGGCTGCAGCACGAAATCGAGCACGGCGGTCCGGTGGTCGTCGCCTATGGATATCAGCACCCGCTTCGCCACGTTGGCGTACCCGGGCGCCGTGGCCATGACCTCCCAGCAGCCCGGCCCCGCGATGTTCGGCTCGATGTAGCGCCCATTCTCATAGGTGCGGTACCTTATGTTTTTGATGACCGGGAGCCCCGTCCTGATGTCTATCAGGCCCGGATGTCCCTCCTCCAGGTACCTTACGGTAGTAGTCGCACCCGCGATCCCATTGCCGCTCTTATCGCTGATGCACCCCATAAGAGATATGCCCCCTCCGGTGCCGTCGCGCGTCTCGATCACCGCGGGCGGGTAGGTGGCCGGGCTCCTACGTATCCTCCCTCCCCGAGTTTCGGACTGGCAGGGGAACTCCCACACGACCGGCGGGGCGACCGTGGGGACACCTCGAGCGCTGTGGCTGTCGCGGCGGGCAGAGGCTCGAGTACGAAGTCCAGCACCGCCGTCTGCCCACGCCGCACCTCCACCCGTTTCGTGGCAGGCTCGTAGCCGTCGGCGTACACCGCGAAGGTATACCAGCCGGGCTCCGTCAGTCTGCTGTCGTGATAGCGGCCGTCCTCGCCGGTAAGCAGCCCCTCCTGCGTCATTCGCACCCCGAGCGGCGAGCTCTCCGGCCCTGGCCGGGCATAGGAGATGGGGCGGCCCCGCGGATCCGTCACACACCCCATTACGCCCCCGTCACCGGGCATATAAGCGACGCCACCACCCGCGTCCTCTCCGGGCTGCAGCTCCCGCTGGCAGGAGATAGGTATCGGCGTCACCACGGGCTGGTTCGCGGGGGCGGCTACCGGGGTCAGCCCTGGGTCCAGACCGCACGCAACCAGTTGCAGGCACACGACCAGCACGAAAGCTGCTGTCCTCACCGCCATTCCTTGCAGGGGGTTAGTGTTCCATGCACTGTCCAGTTGGTAAGGCTTCCGGCATTGTGCTTGGCCGGGCTGATCAACCCGCGTACACCGCCCCATGCAGGGCTCGTAGTACCGCGTCATCGTCGTGATGCACCGGGCGCAGCGAAGCCGCCTGGGGCACGCTGATATAATACTCTCACGGTCACAACAACAGCCCGTAACCGGAGAGGATGCCCGCACTGATACCACGCACGATCGACCTGCATACCCACACCAACCAGTCCGATGGTGAGCATTCACCGCGTGAGCTCGTCCGGCTTGCCAAGGATGTGGGGCTCGCGACGATCGCCGTCACGGACCACGACACCGTCGCGGGCGTCGCGGAGGCGATGGCGGCGGGTGGAGAGCTCGGCGTTGAGGTGATCCCCGGCATCGAGCTGAGCACTACCGTCGACAAGGGCGAGGTGCACATGCTCGGCCTGTGGGTGGACCACACCAACCCCGACCTGCTCGACATGACCGCGAAGATGCAGGGTGGGCGCGACTCCGCAGCCCGGCAGATGGTCGAGAAGCTGCGCGCGATGGGGCTGGATCGGCTCCGCTTCGAGCGCGTGCGTGAGCTTGCCGGCGAGGCATCCATCGGGCGCCCCGCCATCGCAAACGCCATGCTCGAAGAGGGGTATATCGCGAAGTTCGATGATGCCTTCACCGCCGAGTACCTTGCTCACGACGGCAAGGCGTACGTCAGCAGGCACAAGCTCCTGCCCGAGGACGCCGTACGCCTCATCCATGCGGCGGGGGTATGGCGGTGCTCGCGCACCCGACGTACACCCACGACCTGCCCCGCACCATCGCCTCGCTGCGCCGGGCCGGGCTCGACGGCATGGAAGTCTACTACAGCGGCTATACCCCCACGGTCCGCGCTATGCTCCGGCGCCTCGCCCGCCGACACGGCATACTTTTCGGCGGCGGGAGCGATTACCACGGCGTGCCCTCGATGCAGCAGCCGCCCCTGGGCACCCACTACGTCCCCCTTCCGTGCTCGACGAGTTGCGCGCCGTGCACCATCGGCGTACCATAGCCTAGCAAGCACCATCCGGAGACACCATGAGAAGCAAGCTTATCGCGCGATTGATCGGCGCGGGGTTGCTCGGTGGCGCAGGCTACCAGCTCGGTAGCTGGCTTGGCCGCGCGGTCGGCTCGGGCCGGCTCGTGCTCGTGCTCGCGCTGGCCGGCGCGTTGCTGGGTGGGGGGTTAGGACTGATTTTCGCCCCCGCCGTGACGATCGCACCCTTCAATAATACTCGCCGCAGACTGGCCTCAATGGCCGTCGGCGACCTCGTCGCGGTCGGGGTTGGGGTGCTGCTCGGGCTCGTGCTGTCCGCGCTGCTCACCTTCCCATTGCGCGCGCTGCCAGGACTGCTGGGCAGCGTCGCGCCGGTCATCGCCGCAGTCGCCGCCTGCTACATCAGCGTCACGGTCCTGCTCGCCCGCCACCGCGAGCTGGCCGACTACGTCACGCAGCGAAAGTTCCTCTCCGGTGCGCTGCGCAAGCCGGTGGAGACACCACGATATCTGCTGGACACCAGTGCGATCATCGACGGGCGCATCGCGGATGTGTCCGCGACGGGCTTCCTCCGCGGCGAGCTGCTCGTGCCCCACTTCGTGCTGCGGGAGCTACAGGCCATCGCGGACTCCGCGGATGTGCTGCGGCGCAACCGAGGTAGGCGCGGGCTGGACATGCTCGCACGCCTGCAAGCGGAGAACTTCGTGCCCGTGGAGGTGATCGAGGTCTCGGCGAACGGCTACCCGGATGTGGATAGCAAGCTCGTCGCCGTGGCGCGCGAGCTGTCGCACCCAATCATCACGAACGACTACAACCTGAACAAGGTCGCCACGTTGCAGGGCGTCAAGATCCTCAACGTGAACGAGCTCGCACGCTCCGTCAAGCCCGTGCTCCTACCCGGTGAGGACGCGCGCGTGCGCATCATCCAGGAGGGCAGGAGCTCAACCAGGGCGTGGGCTACCTCGAAGACGGCACGATGATCGTAGTCGAGAACGGTCGCAGCCGGCTGAACCACGAAGTCGACGTCACCGTGACCCGCATCCTGCAGACAACCGCCGGACGCATGATCTTCGCGCAGATCGCCGCCGAGCAGCAGCACCGGTGAGCAAGCAGCACACGCCCACGCCGGGCAACGGATGCTGGCTGTGGCCACGGTGCCGGGCTCCTCCCTCCCCACCCGTGCCGCCGGCACCGTGCCCCGCGTTGAGCGTCCCAGTCGCCGGCGCCGTGATCGTCGCCGCGGGGGCGAGCACCCGGATGCGCGGGGCGGATAAGCTCTGGGCCGATCTTGACGGAGCGCCACTCCTGGCACGGACGCTCCTCGCATTTCAGGAGTGCGCAGCCGTGGACCGGGTGGCTGTGGTCTGCGCTGAGGAGCGTGAGGCGGATGTGCGGGCGCTCTGCTCCGCGCTTGGCCTCGCGAAGGTGGAGAGCATCTGTCCCGGCGGCGTGAACCGGCAGGAAAGCGTGCTCGCGGGACTCCGCGCCCTCGGGGATTGCGCGCTGGTGATAGTACACGACGGTGGACGGCCACTCGTCACCCCGGCGCTGATCGAGCGCGGAGTCGCACTCGCGCACGAACGGGGCGCCGCGCTCTGCGCCGTGCGCGCGAAGAGCACGCATAAGCTCGTCGATCCCGAGGGCCGCGTCGTCTCTACCCCGCCGCGCGAGCACCTGTGGGAGGCGCAGACCCCGCAGGTGTTCCGCCATGCGACGCTGCTGGACGGACACGAGCGCGCCGCCCGAGTGGGGGAGGCGTACACCGATGACGCCGCGCTGATGGAGGCGGCGGGCCATACCGTCTGGGTCTACGAAGGTTCGTATCGCAACATCAAGGTCACGACGCCGGAGGACCTGCCGCTTGTCCGTGCGCTGTACGCAGCCGGAGACCACGGTCGATGAGCGGCGAGGCAAGCCCGATGAGTGTGCGGATCGGCAGCGGCTACGACGCGCACCGGCTGGTGGCGGGCAGACCGCTCGTGCTCGGTGGTGTGACGGTGCCGCATCACCTCGGACTTGAGGGACACTCCGACGCCGACGCGCTCACGCACGCCATCATGGATGCGCTGCTCGGCGCGGCGGCGCTCGGCGATATCGGACGCTTCTTCGGCTCGGACGACCCCACGCTTGCCGGAGCGGTGAGCATCCGGCTGCTGGAGCAGGTGGCCGGGATGCTGCGCGACGCCGGCTGGGCGGTGGGGAATGTGGACGCCACCATCATCGCCCAGGCGCCGCGTCTCGCGCCCCACGCCGCGGAAATGCGCGAGCGGATCGCCGCCGCGCTAGAGGTAGGGGTCGAGCACATCAGCGTCAAGGCGACAACGACAGACCGCCTGGGTCCGTGGGGCCGCGAGGAGGGCATCGCCGCCGAGGCCGTGTGCCTCCTGCACCGCGCCCGTCCCACCTGATCGAGCCGCCTTAGCCGACGGGCACGGGCTCGACGATGAACGAAGCCCGCTCTGCCTCTAGCAGCGCGCGATTGCGTCGGAGGATGATGCCGGAGATGATGAGCGTTGCCGCCGCGCCATAGATCAGCGCGAACGAGGGCGACACCAGCGAGGCCACGGCGCCCGCCTGCAGGCTGCCGAGGGGGATGAAGCCGAGGCCGACAAGCATCCACACGCTCATCACCCGCCCACGGATCTCGTCCGGGACGAGCGCCTGTACGACGGTGTTGCCCGTCGCCATGAAGGTCACGAGCGACCACCCGATGAAGGCGAGCGCGAGCATAGAGAGCGGCAGGTATCGCGAGCTGGCGAACAGTGTTGCGGCGAGCGCGAAGCCGACCTGCGCCCACAGCATCCAGCGCACCCCAGTTTGCACGCTATCGCGCCGCCGGGCGAGCATCAGCGAGGCGAGGAGCGCGCCGACCCCAGCTGAAACCAGCAACAGACTGAATCCGCTGGCCTCCAGCCCAAGTACGTTCTTGGCGAACACCGGAAGTAGCGTGCCGTACGGAAACAGGAAGATCGTCTGAACCATCGCAAGGAGCAACACCGGGCGAATCACCGCATGGGCGCGGACGTAGCTGATCGCCACGCCGAGACTCCGCACCACACCTTCCGGGCTGCTCTGCTTGCGCACCGCCGCATGCTTGGGGCGGATGAAGAGCATGGCCAAGAAGAACACAAGGTAGCTTGCCGCGTTGAAGTAGTACGCCGCCGCGACGCCGAGGAACTTGATCATCAGCCCGCCAACGGTGGGACCGATGATGCGCGTCAGGTTGAACTGGGCGGAGTTCAGGGCAATGGCGTTCATGAGGTTCGGCCTGCCGACGATCTCGGGAACGATCGCCTGAAAGGACGGCGCCGTGAGCGCGAGCACGGTCCCGCTGCCCGCGGAGATAAGCATCAGATGCCACAGCTCGATGTTGCCGGTGTGAATCAGCACCGCAAGCGAGCCGATGAGGCCGACAGAGATCACCTGCGACGCAAGCAGGACCCGCTTCTTTGGGAGCCGATCCGCCAGCACTCCACCGAAGAGTGAGAGGAAGAGCGTCGGGATCATCGCGCAGAATGCAACCAGACCGACGAGGAACTCGGAGTCCGTGAGGGAAACAACGAGCCAGCCCTGCGCGACCTGCTGCATCCACATGCCGATGTTCGTGACCATCGCGCCACCGAAGAACATCCGATAGTCCGGGTTGTGGAGCGCGGTGAACATGCCGCCCGCGACGTCGCGCGGCGCCCTGCGGCTTCGGTGCCGGTCCGGCCCGCTCGCACCGCGCGAAGTCGTGACCCCAGTGTCGTTATCATTGCGTCTGTACGTCCTGTTCCATCTGCGTGATTCGTTCCCTGAAGCCGGACAGATCCCGTGCCAGCTCCTTCTTCATCGCCTGCATCTGCACGATCTTCTCCTCGACGAGCCGGAGCTGACGCTCCGTGATCTCCGCGGCGTCGTGCATCTGCTTCAGCTTGCGCTTGATGCTGCGCTCCTGCTTGTAGCCGGTGCGCAGCTGCTGCTTCGCCTCCTCGGCCTCGACCACCGACTTGATCTCGCCGAGCGTGAAGCCTAGCAAGTCCTTCATGCGCCGCACCTGAGCGATCCGTTCCAGGTCCCCGGCGGTGTACAAGCGCTGGCCACGGGCAACACGCGCAGGGGGCTTGAGCAGCCCAAGCTCCTCGTAATAGCGCAAGGTGCGCTGTGTGAGGCCGCTTCGCTCCGCCGCCTCCCCGATGCTGATGTACTCCGGCGCCACCTCGGCGCGCTCGATAACCTTCGTCATGGGCAAAGCCCTCCACCGCTATTGTATCAGCCCTTAACGTTTACGTCAACGGTAGAGATAACGAGAGAGTCATAGCGGAGGTGGTGTAAGGGGCGTGTGGGGACGAGGAGTTATACGGAGTCCGGCTGAATGGTAGGGGCTTCGACATTCTGAGCCTGCGAGGAATCCGTGGTCCAAGTGGACGGATCCCCTACTCCGTTCGGGATGACATGCGGTAGGCTTCAACCGGATTGCGTATTAGCGGCGAGGTACGCACGATTGGCGGGCAGTTGGTTTGCAGGCGAGGAGAAGCCCGTGGTGGGCAGGTTGCAGGCGGAGCTACGCCCCGAGGGGGTACGAGGCGCGGATCTCGTGGCGATATGCGAGCCGCCAGTCATCTTCTTGCTCGCCGGCCCACCACTGGGAGCGATCACGGATCTGGGCAAGGGTCACCGACGAGGTGTTCGGGGCGGGGGCAAGGCCGAGCGCGTCGCGCACGCGAGGGGCGAGATCCTCTACCATCGTCGACTTGTTCACCACCTGCGCGGCTCGGGTGCGGTGATGTGCGCCAAAGACCCACGGCTCCAGGCTAAAGAGTACCAGCGGGATGTTCGCTGTGGCAGGATCGTTATCGAGGATCTCGGCGAACTGGTCGCCCGTCATCTCGGGTAGCGTCCACGAGAGGATGATCAGGTCAGGGGTATGTTGGCGCACGAGCCGCAGCCCGTCGCGCGCGGTGGTCGCCCACAGCAGCCGGTACGGCTCATCGCGCAGCAGCGACACCGCAACCTTCACGGATTCAGGATCGTCATCCACCAAAAGCACTCGCCGTGTTTCCATACCCCGAAAGACCTTTCGAAAATCGCCTTGTTCGCCCCACAGTAACGCAGGGATCGTACCACCCACACCGTTCCGGAAACGTTTCTTTACGGCGGGGTTCACTGTGCTTGCCTGCACCGTATCGATGCCAGGCGGCATAGCCCACCGGTCATCTAATCACGCCATCCATGTACTATACGGAACGCTGGTGATCCCAGATTCTATTGCTGGTATGCCCGGACGGTGACGCGGGCGCCCTTCCCAGGGTGGGCAGGTGACTGCTACCCTTGACGTGCAGTGGAGGGTTCGGCGTGCCGTTTCTGATTGCGTACATACTGACGATTTTCGCGGCCAACTGGGCGATATCGCGCTTCGGCGCGGTGCCAGTGGGGTTCGGCCTGATGGCGCCCGCCGGGGTGTACCTCGCGGGCCTCGCGTTCACCCTGCGCGACCTGACTCAGGAGCGGCTGGGGCGGGCCTGGGTAGTGGCTGCGATCGTGGGAGGTGCGGTGCTCTCCACGGTGATCTCGCCTCAGTTTGCGCTGGCCAGTGGCGTGGCGTTCCTGGTGTCGGAGCTCGCGGATCTCGCGGTGTACACGCCGCTGCGCGAGCGGCACTGGCTGGGGGCGATCGCCGCGTCCAACATCGTCGGGCTCGTGCTCGACTCGCTGCTCTTTCTCTCGTTGGCGTTCGGCTCGCTGGAGTTCCTGAACGGGCAGATCGTCGGCAAGGCATGGATGACGTTACTCGCGGTGCTGCTCATCTCCGTGTGGCGGCGCGGGCGCGTGAGCAGGCCAGGGCTGCACGCATGAGCAGGTAGGTTATTCCCGCTCGCCGATCCGCGACCGGGTCTCGATGGTGATCCCGCCCCTCGGCTTCTGGACGAGGGTCACCTCAACCCAGTGCGGGCGTACCTGCTCCCGAACATCTAGCGCGATGATATCCGCGAGCCTCTCGCAGAAGTGACCCTCCTCGCGAAAGCTCCACAGATAGAGCTTCAAGCTCTTGGACTCGATGCACAACGCATCAGGCGCGTACTCGATGCGCACCGTGTACCAGTCCGGCTGGCCGGTGATGGGGCACAGGCTCGTCACCTCGTCCGACTGCATAGAGATGTACCGAGTGTGTTCGGGGCGGGGGAAGGTCTCGAGCGTCTTGCCGGGCGCGCGCACATCTTTCCCTAATATGGTTAGCTCGTTCAAGCGACCGATCCTCCTGCAACGCTTCTGCCTGTCCCTATTATGCCGTACGAGTAGGACGTATCGTTCCGGCAGACCGTCGCGGCAGGCCGCCCCGACACGGCGATGTTGTCGAACTACCACATCGAAACGGCGCTACGCTATTCGAGCGTCACGTTGAAGTTCAGTGCGATGAGCCGCCGCAGCACGGCGGATGTACACTTACGCCTCCTACGACATCATGCCGTGTTGCCTGATCCTCTCACTTGCGCCGCCACGGGAACGCCGAGCGGGCTGAGGTGCACGGTACGTCCGACCCTCAGCCCGCTCGGCGCGGGTCGTTTGCTTATTGGAGGACGAGCTAGGCGCTCTCCTTGACTTCCTTCGCGTCGTCCTCGAGCTGCTTGGCGACGTTCTTGAATGCCTCCTGTGCGGGGGTGTTGTTCACGAGGATGCGCTCGAGTCCCGTGCCGATCGTCTGGTCACCGTTGGGGATGAGCAGTCTGGCGGTGTCCTGCGGCTGCGTCTTGGGCAGTTGCTCCACCGCAACCTGGTAGTTGGGGTTTTCCTTGAAGTAGGCCTGCATCTCCTTGGACTCGCGCGCGGACTTGGTGACGGGCATGTACCCGGTGGTCTTCGCCCAGGACGCCGCGTTCTCCGGCTTTGCGAGGAACCGGATGAACTCGAAGGCCGCCCGCTTGCGCTCGTCGGGCGCGCTGGCGAGGATGCCGAGACCCGCACCGCCGGTCGGGCACCCGAACTTCTCCTGCTCGGGCAGCATCGCCGTGCCAACTTCGAACTTCGCCGTCTCGACTATACCACCAAGCGAGCCGGTGCTCTGCTGCGTGGTTGCGGCTAGCCCGTTTCCGAAGTCTATAGACTGGTCATCGGCCATGTAGCCCATCTTGTCCTGGTGCACGAACTTGCGGAGCCACTCGCCGGCCTCAACCGCCCCGCCTTCGTCGATGAGGATATTGAAGTCCTTGTCGGAGTATGCCCCGCCCCACTGCCATACGTTCGCCTGGAAGTGCCACGCGTTGTAGTTCTTCGCGTTCGTGTACGCGAACACTTTCTTCGCGCCACCCTTACCCATGAGGTCCTTGCCCCACTCGCGCAGCTCGTCCCACGTCTTGGGGCCGCGGTCCGGCAGGCCGGCCTTCTTGAACATGTCGCGGTTGTAGTAGAAGAGCGGCGTGCTGCGCGCGAACGGGACCCACCAGATCTTGCCGTCCTTCGTCCCCTCACCGATCAGCGACTCCACATAGTCCTTCGGATCGAGCTTCGTTTCCGTGAAGTACCCTGTCATGTCCTGGAGCGAGTTGTTCAGGAAGAACTTGTTCCACGTCACCTCGGAGAGGCTCGCCATGTCGGGGACCTGACGCGCCGCGAGCGCGGTGGCCAACTTCTGGGCCGTCTCCTCGTACGTGCCCTGGTACTGGTTGTCTATGAAGATCTCTTTCTGAGAAGCGTTGAACTCGTCGGCGAGCTTCTGCAGCGCCTCGCCACTCGTCGCGCTCCAGGAGGACCAGAACACGACCCGCGTCTTGCCCTCGGCCGCCTTCGCCGCCTCGCCGGTGGCCGCCGGCTGCTGTACGCTGCCACTCCCCGAGTTATTGCCACATCCTACGAGAATGAGCGAGCCTACTGCGCCGCCGGACCGGATAAGGAATGTACGCCTGTCCAAGATGATGTCCCTTTCTTGATGATGCGTTCCGCTGGTTTCGACTAGCCCTTAGTTGCCCCCGCGATCAGGCCCGAGATGATATGCCGCTGCGCCCAGATGAACAAGATGACTATAGGCATCACGACGAAGATGGTCGCAGCCATGATGATGCCCCACTGGTTATTTCCCTCGCGGTCGAACAGGTACGACAGCCCGATCGGGAGGACGCGCATGTTCAGCCGGTTGGTCACGATGAGCGGCCACAGGAAGTCGTTCCACTTCGCCACGACCGAGATGAGGATACCGGTGACGAGCACCGGTCTGGATAGCGGCAGCACGATGCGCCACAGCAATTGAAGGTGGCCGGCGCCCTCCAATCGGGCTGCCTCGAGCAATGCCGTCGGCAGCGTCAGGAAGTGTTGCCGCAGCAGGAACGCCGTGAATGCGACCGACGCCCCCGGCAGGATGATGCCCTGGTATGTGTTGAGCCAGCCAAGCGCCGCTATCGTCAGGTAGTTGGGCAGGATTGTGACCTGCACCGGGATCATCAGCGCCGCAAGCAGCACGATGAAGATCAGGTTCTTGCCGGGGAAGCGCAGGAACACCAGGGCATACGCCGTCAGCGCGGCGTTGACAATCTCCAACCCCACCCCGAAGAAGGTGGTTATCAGCGTGTTGATGTAGAAGCGGGTGAACGGCGCCGCGTTCCACGCGTTCGGGTAGTTCTCCCACTTCGGCTGCGTCGGGATCCACACCGGCGGAAAGGTGTATATCTCCTGCAGGCCCTTGAGGGATGCCGTCGCCATCCAGAACAGGGGCACGATGAACACGAGCGCCGTCAGCAGGAGCAGCACGTACTGCATCACCGATCCCAGGCCGGCCCAGCGACTCTGCGTCTCCTGGACGCCGCGTGGACGGCTTCTCGCCTCGTCAGCTGTTACATCCACTCAGTAACCCTCAACTGTAATGCACCCGGCGCTGCAAGTAGCGCACCTGTACCAGCGTCACCGCGAGCATCAGCACGAACAGAATCATCGCGGCGGCAGCAGCCCTTCCCGCCCGGAAGGCCACGAATCCCTCCTCATACAAGTACCACACCATCGTCGTCGTGGCGTTGACCGGCCCGCCCTTCGTCATAACCGCGATGATATCGAACGCCTGGAAGGACCCGAGGATGGTCGTGACGACGATAAAGAACGTCGTCGGCGAGAGCTGCGGCAGTGTGACGTTGCGGAAGGACTGCCACGGCGTCGCACCATCCACCCGTGCCGCCTCGTAGAGGTCCTGCGGGATATTCTGGAGGCCGGCAAGATACACAATCGCGGCGTACCCGAGGTTCTTCCATAGATAGACGATGATGATGGCGGGCATCGCCCACTTGGTATCCGTGAGCCACGAGGGGGACGAGAGTCCAATGGCGCCAAGCACAACGCGCATGAGTCCGTAGGTCGGGTCGAAAATGTATGCCCACACCAGGCCGATCGCCGCGCCGCTGAGGATCACGGGAGCGAACACCACCGAGCGCACGATGTTCCTGCCTCGCAGCCTCTGGTTCAGCAGGACCGCCAGGCCAAGGCCGAGCACGATGCTGCCGAGCAGCACGGTGCCCGTGAAGTAGAACGTATTGAACAGCACCCGCTGGAACTCTTGGCCGCCGAACAGCACGACGTAGTTCTCCAGCCCGACAAACTGCTTGATCGGCGAGATCAGATCCCATCGGGTGAGGCTCAGATACGACTGATATACCATCGGCCAGTACGTGAACAACCCCAGAAGCAGGAAGTTCGGCGCGATGAAAGCGAGAAAGATCAGGTGGTCGGGGTGCAGGCGTCCCTTCCCGCCGATGCCGGCTTTGCCGTTTCTCGCAGTGCGCTTCGCTGTGACGCTCAAAATGCTCCTTTAGTTCGGCCGAGAACGAATGAGTTCCGGCCCCGCTACTCACTCACCGGGCGTTCGCGCGGGGAGCAACCTACGCCCCTACGGTCGGGGACCACTTCGCGCAACGCGAGACAGAATAGCAGGTCGACGTTAAACGGATATTAAGGGTGCTTAAGGCAATGTTAAGGGCAATGCGAACCGGGTGAGTATCCGGAAGTTGCCGAGTATCAACAGGCCGAGACGTTCCGAAGATCCTTCGTCCGTGCCGGATATGATTATGCGCCATGATTGTGTGGATGTCTAGCGGGCTTATCTCGATGCGCGGATCATGGAGCCACAGTATGCCACCTAATGCTCGAAAACCCGCATGGCGCAAAGCCCTAGCTGCCATAGCTCCCGCGGATTCACGCCACGGCGGCCCTACCCTTAGTCCCACCGAACACTTCACAGATGATGTCCTCGATGACCGGGCCAGCAACCCGCCCCACCCGACGCAACCGCCCAGCGATCTCCGCGACATCCGCGCGGGCACCGGAGGGATCCACCTTCCTCTACCCGCGACCTTCGGCATCACCCGCCGCTATGGTCGCAGAACGATCGAGTAATACGGACTCCGACTGATCGGCAGGCCATGTCATTCCGAGTGTGCGAGGGATCTGTGGTACGGGCTACGGGTCCCTCACCGAGTTCGGGATGACATGCACCACGACTCAAGCGATGCGTATAATCCGGTCACGAACGGCCTTGGGTATATCCGGGCTCCGGGGCCCTCCTCACGACCAAGGCGCCCCTTGAAAGGGTGAACAGTGTCCGGGACGCAGGAAACCGCCGTGGTGCAGGTCCGACGCGCCGCGTCTGGAGACGCAGATGCGATCGCGCGGGTCAAG
>JAUJMR010000003.1:121503-161879 GCA_030446765.1 Chloroflexia bacterium | reverse complement strand
GCCCAGCGCGAGGAACTCGGCGAGCGCCTCCGGGTCGTGCACGACGTCGCGCGGTACGTATGGTATGCCTCGTTCGGAGAGAAACTCTCTCACCACCCGGCACGGGCTTCAGTGATTGTGCGTGTAGAACAACACCCGCGAATCGGCGTCATTGCTCACGTTTCTCGCTCCTGGGGTCTCCGCCGCTCGCCATCGGGCAGTAACAGAAGCCCATCGACTACACTTCTGGCAGCAAGTGGAAGTTGTGCTCACGGCCCCCGGTCGTTCGGCTCTCAATCCCGGCGGTCTTGGTCCGCATTCTCGATAGTCACCTGGGTGGTCAACCGAGTATGCACTTGCCAGATGTATAGTATCGCAGAGTCGCGCTTCACCTGTGACCACCAGTTGAACCACGTGTAAGAGCTCATCATCTGCAGATGGTTCGCCAGTGCTATGCAGCACGCAGCACCCGGAGAGCGCCGCCTCGTCGGAGGGAACAAGAAGGATACTCGCTGGGAAGAGACCCAGGAGCGACGATATAATAGAAGTGTTCTCTAGAGGTCGCTGAACCAGAAACGAGGAAGCGAATGGCTACTACGACCACCCCGGCGCGAGTTGACGTTGCAGCGTTGATCGAGGCGATCTACCGGGACGGTATTACGGGAATTCCGAACCTGCTCCCCACCGAGTGGGCGGATCAGCTCGATGAGGACCTGAAGAAGGAGTTCGCGGCCGCGCTCTCCCACGAGGGTGGCACCGCTCCGCGAGGCTGGAACCGCTTCTACTTCGAGCCCTATCCCGAGCGACTACGGGGCTTCCTGGACCTGATCACCCACCCCGTCATCACCGAGCTGAGCGTCCGAATGTTCGGCAATGATTACAAGGTGGTCGAGTTGGGATGTGACATCCCACTGCCCGGAGCCATCAATCAGCCGTGGCATCGCGACTTTCCGATGCCCGAAGAGACCCGACAGGGGCGCCTCACCTCCATCGCCATCAACGCATCCAGCGTGGACGTGACACCCGATATGGGACCTTTCCAGTGCGTGCCGGGCACCCACTTCGAGCCCGGCGACGATTTCGATGGCGGCATGTTCCCCGATGAATCGACGTACGCCGAGTACGAAGGGCGAATGGAGTCCAGGTTCGGCAGGCGAGGCTCGGTCTCCGTTCGCAGCGGCCTTGCCCTGCATCGCGGCTCCCGATCGTCCAATCGATCCCGCATACGACCTGTCGCAATCGTTGGCATCGTCTCGCCGGAGGACCGGGCGGTGAAGAAGCGCATTGCCAATCCGGAGGATCCGGACGTGCCGCGCCTACGGGTCTCGCAGCAGTTCATCGACAGCCTCTCCGAGGACGTACTGCGGTACCTGAGCTATGAGGTGGTGGCAGACACCGAGAAGAACCTCCCGCCGCACTTCACCCATCACACCTTCGAAGGGCTCAAGATGGCCGAGATGTCCTGAGGTTCTGGGTGTCGCCCATAGCGTTCTCGTCGTCGAGCACGAGCCTGGACGACGAGAACCAGCAAGGGCTCCGGTGCGACGGGTTATGCTGGGCGTACACGGATCTGTCTGCATCGTGGCATAGCCATCCGGGGCTGTCTTCCCGTGCAACCTGCAGCTCGAGGGGGTCATGCGTGTTCAAGCTGCTCAGTCCGATCTTCAACGCCATCGTGAAACTCATCCTCCGCTCCCCGCTGCATAGCCCGCTCAGCAGGCGCCTGCTGCTCATTACCTTCACCGGGCGCAAGAGCGGCAAAATCTACACGACGCCGACAAGCTACATCCGCGATGGGCAGGACATCATCATCTTCTCAGAGCGCAATCGCCGGTGGTGGAGGAACCTGGAGGGCGGAGCACCCGTTGAGGTGCGTGTGCAAGGCAAGGCGCGCAAGGGCAGCGCGGAGCCCGTCGCCCCTGATGCTCGCCTGCTCGCGCGGGATCAGCAGTCAATCTTCCAGCGAGTACGCAGGCGCATTTCCGGGCAGAATGCCGAGCGCATCGCCGCGAACCGCGTTATCATCCGCATCAAGTTTGTATGATGCGGATGCCTTCCCAGCGGTCGTCGCCCCCTACCGCCACAGCTCCCTGAGGTTGTCCCACATCATGTAGAGGGCCGCGACGAGCACTGCCGCGATGATAGCCTCCCAGAAGAACTCGAAGAGGATGATGAGCGAGCAGACGATGGTGAGCCCGACCGTCACGCTGTTCACGACGCGCGTCAGCCGCTGACGGAAGCCGGCCTCCACGAACACGAGCAGCGAGATCAGCGCGACCAGGCCCAGGATCAGGTACTGCCGCGCGAATACCGCCACTGCAACGAAGCTGAGGAGCATCAACCCCACGCTGATAGCCGCCCAGATCTCGGCCACCCGGCCGAGGCGCAGCTCCGCGTCGGATGCCGGATGGAAGGCGCGACGGATGTGCCCTCGTGCCGGGTCGCGGTAACCGGCCCGCAATCGCTCCTCGTACAGATCCAGCGCTTCGAGTTCCGCCTCCTGCCTGGTCAGCTGCGCACGCAGCCGGTCGATCTCGGTTGACAGCGCGACAATCTGCTCCTGGTAGGTTTCGTTCAGCTTGCCGAGGTGCGGGCGCCCGCGCATTGCGGCGACCTGCACTCCGAGCCCGGTGACCTCGCGACTCTTCCGGTCAATCGTCTCCACCAGCGCGGCGCACGCCCCACGCACCTCGTCCGCCCGCGTGCGAACGCGGGGCAGAGCCTCCGGTGGCGGCGGCACCTTGTCCAGCCCCGCCCAGCCGAGAGGGTCACGCCACGCTCGGCGGACCGAGCCGTCGCGGTTGTACATTGGGCCCGCGGGCGCGTCCTCCCCCGCGATAACATCACGCGCGTACAATCCCCACAGGCCGCGATAGTCGGAGACCCACCCCGGCACCGGATCGAGCAGGCGCTGCTCGTCCCATTCTCTGTGGCCGCCGGGGCCGATGCTCACCCCGTCACCGCGCGCGTAGTCCACGAAAGGTATCCTGAAGATGCTCAGCGGCGCCCCGTCCGCCTGCTGCCCTCGCTGCCGGGGAGCGCGGCCGAGAAGGGAGTACCAGAGGTCGCTCAGCAGGTCAATGATCCGACTTACAGGCGCGAGGAAGGGCAGGGGCACCTCGGTCAGGTACTCGCCCTTGGAGAAGTAGCTCGCGTGCGACCCTGCACCGGCGTAGATCACCGGGTGTTCCCCCAGCTTCTCCACTTCGGGGTCATCCCACCGCCGCCGCAGATCATCACCTGAGAACTCGTGCGAGGAGTACGCGACCCACTCAGGGCCGCGTTGGTCGGCATCGGCTTCGGAAAGGTACACGCAGACAAGCTCCCAGTCAGCCTCGTGGTCATTCACCCCAAAGAAGCCGGACCGCCAGTTATTGAAGGGATAGAAGAACCAGTACTGCAGCGCGATCCAGCCTTCCTGGCGGATTACGCGACCGTAATAGCATTGCTGTGGCGCGACCGCGTGTTCGGAACTCATCCGTTTGTACGCAATAGCCGCCGCGGCCGCGGTCGCGCCTGGAACGCGCCCGCGCGCCAGGAGGGTCAGGGAGAACAGGGCGTCGGCAAGGCGTGAGACATAGCCCACACGCGCCAGCCTGCCCCGGCCCGCCCGGAAGATGTCTATGGCCTCGCGCTTCTGGCGGCTCGATCTCAAGCTGTACGCCGCCAGCCTGGTGATCTGCAGCGGCTCGATGAAGCGCAGGTAGTAGACGGTCCCGAACGGGTCCTCGCGTGGCTCGGCGAGCTTCTCAGGGGTGAGCGAGCCCTCCGGGATGACAAGGTGTGGGTCCTCATCGGGCCGCCGGACCCAGAGCGAGCTCTCGCGCACATAGGGCTCGATATCCATCGGGTAGAACTGCTCGCCGCGCGTGTACCGGATGACCGGCTCGAATCGCCGCAGGAGAGCCAGGTCATCCTCCGGGCGAGAATCGGCCTGCGGCCACGAAGTATCCACTTCGGCTGTATCGGGGCTGTTGCGGATGGTCCTGGTCCTAGTCACCGACGCGATCCTCCACGGGTGCTGCATCGGCGGTACGCGCGGTGCGCGCACGGAAGGATGCCTGAACGTCCCATGAGTTCAGATACAAGACAAGTATGATGTGATAGACCATGACGCCGTACACGTACGCCGGGGCTGGTCCCTCGCGCAGGTACAGGACGAGTGCCGCCAGCAGGCCAAGCCCCTGCGTCAGGATAGCGAGGGACCACGCGTTCCGGCGGGCAGCCAAGCACGCTATGGCTGCCGTCAGGGTGAGCGGCGCAAGCAGCGCGAGGATCGCGCCAAGGAAGGCGCTCAGGCGGCGAAGGAACGCATCGAGAGACGGGGTGGCCCCCAACTCCCAGAGGTTGTACACCCCGATCGCCAACAGCACCCCAGCCTGAACGAGCAAGAGAAGGCCGATCACCGACACTGCTCTGTACCGACTCGATCGTCTCGCGACCGGAGCTTCGGAGACCGGGACCCTTACCTGGACTTCCTGACTCACGGCGGCGCTACCTCGCGACCATTCGGGCGTAGGAGCCCCAGAGCTGTCCCAGGAAAAATTGCCCGAAGGTGGCGATCACCCGCGACTCCTCTACCTTTGAGGGCGCATGCGTCGCGCGCAGGGTCGAGAGCAGGCGCATCAGCTCCGTCGGGCCAAGCCGCAGGATCCCCGCGCCGACTACGGGACCTTCCGCGTCCGTTCCCTGGTGCAGCCGGGTGTAGAGCGTCGTCGTGTCCGACCAGAGGTCCACGCCGAAGTCGTCGCGGACCTCCTTCTTGCCCGCGAGGTAGTAGCCTTCCCCTTCGTGCTGCAACGCGAGTTCGTACACCATCAGCCGCATCTTCGGGTCGCCCGAGGGGCTGAAGAGGTTGAACACGCCACGCTCCGCCGGGAGTCCCATGCCCATGGGCGGGTAGTCTACTGTTCCCGTTAGTGATCCCGGCTCATCGCGGTTGGCGACGAACCGATCGAGATTCTCGACCGCGATATCGCAGTGGATTGCGAGTATGTTTCCGGCGGCCTTGCCCTGCTGGTCGCCCGCCTCAACGTCGTCCGTGCCGAGCGTGAAGCCGCCTGCCATTGTCTCGCTGAAGGTGATCCCGGCTGTGGACAGGGTCTCCGGCTGCTGCGTCATGTGGTCTATCCTCCAGGGGTCGTTCGTGAGTATTCCCCGGTCAAGGGCGCCTGCGTCGCAGTCGAGCGGCGTAATAGAGGAAGGCACCCGAGAAGATGATGTCCGGCACGGTGAACAGGAGCATCACGCGCGCGACCCGCTCCGCGGCGACGTAGTGCCATATCACCCCTATCGACACGAGGCGCGACGTGGCGCTCACTACAGGAATTCCCCACCGGTTGGGGATGTCTCGGGCGGCGTAGAGCAATGCTGCTCCCATAGTTGTCCCAAGTATCCCGGTCATGTTGACGAAGAGCTTGTTTATCCCCTCCGACGGCGGCAGCCCTTCTTCTCCTCCGAGGCGCAGCAGCCGGTTGAGCCGGTTGTTCATTCGATAGTAGCGCGCATACAGTTTCGGCAAGGCGACAGGCGCGAAGATGAGCAGGTTCTCCACGCCCGCCGCAGCCGTCAGCCGCCGGAACATCCGCAACTGCTTCTCCGAAAGTCCGCTCGCCACGCTCATCTGCCGGCCCCTTCCAGTTCGCGGGAGGGAACTACCTCCCGGTTGTACACCGCGTTCGGATCAATCTTGTGCCGACGCTCGGGGTCCTTTACGGTCTTGGTGTGCATATACCGGAACGCGCCGTGCTGGATGCACAGGTCGTCAAGCTCGGATACCAGCCGCTCCATGACCTCGTTCGTCATGCCCTCTGGCCTGACCCCGAGGTACATCATAACCTCGCAGAAGCGCTTGCCGGGGGACAGCCCCTCCAGGTACTCCGACTTGAGGGCCTTGACGTAAAGGGTGAGGAAGCTGAAGCACTTGTACTGCTTCCTGTAGTCCCGCAGGAGCTTGTACATCCCCCGAAACATCGGCTCGTACTGGTCCACCGGGGCGATGACGGCGAGCATCCGCGTCGGGTCACCGACCGACGACTCGAGCACCCGGTCCGTCAACGTCTCGACGTGCTTGATCGTGGAGTACTTCGGCGGGAACATGACGTGTAGGATCGCGACGTTCTTGACCGCCACGTCCAGAGCCTTCGGCAGCCGCCCGGCCCAGTAGCCCAGAGTGTGCAGATATTTGTACACGGCCCAGTCGCGCAACACGTGTACGAACGTGCGCGGGGTCGGCTTGTAGGCGGAGAGTTGACCCATCTTGAGAAAGCGGCCGAAGTCGAACCAGACGAGGCGCTGCATCACCGCGTCGCCGGAATCCTCGATAAACCGAGTCGTTGCTGCAAGGTACTCATCCAAGCTACGGTAGTTTGTCTGGTCGTTGCGCACGAGGTCGCGCGTCTTGCGCACGCGGATGATCTTGCAGGTGAGCTCCGTGATCATGCCGTACTGCCCAGTGCCCGCTATGAAGCGATAGAACTGCTCGCGGTTCTCCGCCTTGCTGCAGCGGACGACTTCTCCCTCCCAGGTGACCGCCTCGATGCGCAGGACGTTGTCAATGAAGATGCCGTAGCGCAGGGAGGCGGGGTTGAAGCCGCCGACCGAGGCGAAGCCTCCCGCCGTGATGTCGTGGTGGTCGCCGATCACGGGCAGGCCGTATCCGCGCGCTATCAGATACTTGTCCAGTTCCGAGGTGATCGCGCCGGCCTGCACGGTGACGCTCAGCTCCTGCTCGTTGAGCTCGAGGATGCGGTCCATCTTCTGCGTGCAGAGCACCGCGCCGCGCTCGGTCAGCACGAGGTCGTTGCTTGAGTGCCCCTTGCTGCGGATCTTGAGCTCCTGCCCGAGCCGCCGCGCCTCGCGCATCACCTCGACGACGTCCTCGGTCGTGCGTGGCAGGTACACCTTGAGTGGGTATTTGGGCGCGATGTCGCGGTTCGCGTTGCGCTCCCAGTCGTACCCGAAGCTGTCTATATCGTCGTGCGAGAAGTTCTCGTGGCTGCTGAACTTGTACCTGGCTGCCATCGTGGTCGCCCTCTTTGCTACACCATGGTTTCTCGTCGGGTCCACCGAACCGCGGCCCGTTATGGACTACCCTGCGGCGGCTACCCCTGCAGTCCCAGGCGCGCCTTGAGACCCTTACCCCGCTCCGCTTCCGACTGCTGCCAGGCGAGGACGTTGCAGGCCAGGGAGACGACGGCAAAGATGCTGCGGACGACATGTGACTGATTCCACCGGTCTCGGACCTGCATCCAGTTCTTGGGCGGATTTTGCGGGTCCCACTCGTGTTGCTGGGCCCTGTTGATCGGGGCGTTGATCAGAATGCTGAGGATAAACGTAATGGTGATCGTGACGATACTCGATACCGTGAGAGCAGTCACGTCCCGGTTCACCCCGCGGTTGCGCCACGCCACGTAGCTGCCCGCGAAGACGCAGGGAAAGTACAGGGCGAGCGTGACCGGGGTGACGACCGCGTGCTTGTGTCGTTCGACCGTGGTGTACATGGTGCCCGTCGAGCTTGAGGTTCGCAGTTTCTGTTGCGGCGATGCCCACGCCGATGCCCGCGAGGATGCCGTTGAGGAACATATGAATGAAACGAGCGATCTTGAGGTCCACCTGAGACTCCCTTTCTGGAACGACGAGTGTTGATCGGGGATAGCGCGCAGTATAAATCAGTTCGCCGCCGCAAGACGCTTCGTGGACATGGCCGGGATAGGAGAGGATCGAAGAGCGGGCGGATTCACCCATAAGCCGAGTCCTTATCCGCCGTATTCCTGCAGCGTGACCCTACTCCGGCCAATAGCGCGGTTGTCCCCATCGCTTGCGCGCCGGAGATCGATGCGTTGCCCGTCGAAGTTCAGGTGCGCCAGCCAGAACCGACGTGTGTGCTCGTAGAGCTCCCCACAGCACCTCCCACCGAGGCGATGTTAAACGTGTAACTGTGGCGCGCGCGCAGGCCGGGTCAGGGCGCTGGCGTAGCTACGTCACCTTGCAGCGGCTCGTACTCGATGACGAACAGGTACCCATCGATGCCCGTCAGCGTCGCGCCGAGCGCGAGCTCGCCCCCGCCGACTCTCGCCACCCAGAAGCTCGGATTCCACTCCGGCCACCGTCGCACGTCGTTGAAGATGCGCCACATCTCCTCCACGTCGATGTCGAGCTCTACGTAGCCCTCGGCAGGCAGGCAGGGGTCCGACAATGCCTGGACATGCCCCGGCAGCGGGCGGTCTCCTTGTGTCGTCACTGGCTCTACTCCCTTCCATATCTGCTATCTGCTCTGACGAGTGCCACGAACCTCGAGACGACGCCCCGGCTGACCACTTCATGGGCACTGCCAGTAGTCCCGGCGATGCCCGTCGCTCAGGAGACTTCTCCCCGGGCCGCGGGCCGACGATGCTTCCAGCCATAGTAGAAAAAGACCGCTGCGATAACGCCGTCCACCAGCGCGAACGACAGCACGATGCCGGCAAGGTCCTCGGCGGCGGCGTAATACAGAAGCAACAGGACGTACAGAATGCGCTCGATTGCGTTGAGCAGCGGTATACCCATCCGGTGCCGGAGGTCCAGAGAGGCGTAGATCAGCAGGAGTCCGAACACGCAGAACAGCACGCCCGCAGCATTCACGAAGAGCTGGTTCTCACCACCATCCGGGGCCCTCAACGCGTTCCCACCCAGGCCAAGCGCGCGGTTGAGGGCGTTGAGCATGCCGTAGTACCCACCGGTCAGTCCCGGAAGCGCGAGAGGGAGCGAGGTCGCGATGTTGAGCACTCCCGCGATCGCCACCCAGCGTCGAAACGATTGCAACGATACCTCGGTCATGGCTCTCCTGCAAGCACGGTGTCGTTTCCCTTCGCAGGTCGTCGCCTGGTCCGGAGCAGACACGCCCGTGCACGTTTTGGCGTCACACCTCCCCACCGACCAGGGAATCCCTCTGGACCGCCGCGTATTGAGTGTTCGGGTCGATCTTTCGCCTGCGCTCGGGGTCCTTGACCGTCTTCGTGTGCATGTAGCGGTAAGCGCCGTGCTCGATGCACAGGTCGTCGATACGCGACACGAGCGACTCCAGCAATTCCGGCGTGAGCTTCTCCGGCTTCGCCCCCGGCAGTAAGATCAGCTCGGTATAGTATCGGTGCGGCCCCCCATTCGTGAGGTAGTCCGACCGAATGGCCTTGATGTAGAACGAGAGGAATGTGAAGCATCGATAACGCTTCCGGTACTCCGTGAATAGCGCGTACAGCTTCGGAAAGAGCACCGGGTACACCTCGCTCGGCACGAGGGCGATGAACCAGCGGGTAGGGTCGCCCACCGAGGCATCGAGCACCTTGTCGGAGAAGGTCTCCACGTTCTTGATTGACGCGCGTGTCGGGATGTATACCATACCCGCCACACCCAGAAGCTTCACCACCGCGTCCACGCGCCGGGGTAGGCGCCCCGCGACGTAGCCCAACGAATGCAGGTACCGGTATGACACCTTGTTGCGCGCGGTGTTTGCGATGGATTGCTCGGCTTGCCCGTAGAGAGAGAGTTGTCCGACCTTGAGCTTACCCCCGCCGAGGTCGAGCCAAAAGCCTCGGCTCAGGCGCACGTCTCCGGGGTCGCTGAGGAACCGGGCGCTCTCCTCCAGGAAGTGGTCGAAGTTCCGGTAAAGCGAGCGATTGTTCGCGAGGACCTCTCCGTATTTGTCCACTTGGACGACCTCGAGCGTCATCTCCGTGATGACACCATACTGCCCCGTGCCCGCCAGCAGGCGGAGGAACTCGTCTCGACGCTCCGCCCGCCCGCACCTCCGAACATCGCCGTCCCAGGTCACGTACTCCAGGTCGTGCACGTTATCTACAAACATGCCGTAGCGCAGCGACGCCGGACCGACACCGCCGATGGAAGCGAAGCCCCCGGCGGTGATGTCGTTGTGGTCGCCGATAACCGGCAGCCCGTAACCCCGTTGCGCGAGCCACGAGTCGAGGTTGGCAGTGATCGCACCCGCCTGCACCCGCACCGTCCGGCTACCCTCGTCGAGCCCGAGGATACGGTCCATCTTCTGCGTGCAGAGCACCGCGCCGCGGTCGGCGAGCACCAGGTCGTTGCTGGAGTGTCCCTTGCTGCGGATCTTCAGATCCTGCCCAAGCTCCTTCGCCTCGAGGATGGCGGCCACGACGTCCTCGGTCGTGCGCGGCAGGTATACCTTGAGCGGATACCGGGGATGAGTGCCCGGGTCGGCCATGCGCTCCCAGTCATACCCCAGGCTGTCGATGCTGTCATGGGAGAAGCTCTCGTGGCTCGTGGCAACGTATGGCCGCCGGGTCATCGGCCGATACCGACGCCCGCCAACTCCGGTGCTCGCGTCTCGGCCCTGCCCCGCTGCTCTTCGAGGAACTCCAGGAGCCGCGGGAAGACATCGGCCGCGACGTCCTTACCCATGAATACGTCCTGATGCCCATAGTTATCGAAGATGTGGAGTTGGTGCCGGCCGGGGACCAACTTCTCCAGCTTCCTGTGGCAGACGATGTTCGAGTCCGTGAAGACCCGGTTGCTCTTCCCCGTGATGAAGAGAATCGGCGTTTCGATGTCGCGCGCGTGCTGGAAGTAGTCGTCAGGCAGCCGGTCGTACGCGGGGTCGTCCGGTTGGAACTTCACGGCGCGGCCACGGCGGACCATCTTCCACACGTGCCGGTGGTAGTGGACGCCGGTCGCGCCATACAGGTCTCCGCCGCGGCGATGGGTGACGTCCGCCATGTTCTCGTGCTCGTACAGCGCCGGCCAGCCGGTGCCCCACATAAGGCTGAGCATGTGGCACGCGGGCACGTCGCACTCCTGATGGAAGAGAGACACCAGCTTCGAGAAGATCTTGCCGCGAGTCAGCCCCTTGCCGTCGCTCCACCGCGGGTTTACGTACTGGAAGCCGAGCACGTACTCGATGAAGAATGGCGAGACGCTGATCTTTACCCGCGACCAGCCGGGAATACGCGGCGTCAGCGCGACGCTGTTCGAAATCACGCTCGCAATGCCGTCGATGGTTTTGCCGAAGAGGCTCATCATGAACGATACCGAGCCCAGGCAGTGGCAGATGACGTGGATGCGGCGCTCCAGCCCTATGTGCCTGCGCAGCTCCGCGAGCGCCGCCGGGAAGTCGTAGAGGGCGATGTCGTCCAGATTGTGGTGGAAGCCGAGGAGATTGTAGGGGAACCGGTTGCTCATGCGAAAGTCGAGGCACCAGACATCCCCGAAGCCATGGTCCAGGAGATAGCTCACCAGATTGTAGTGCTCGGGCTGGATGAACATGTCCGTGGACGTGGTGAGGCCATGGATGATCAGCACCACGTCGTCGCTCGAGTCGCGCCGAAACCGCTGCATGCTCAGGCCCAGCTTGTCGTCCGTTGTGAACGGGTACGTGGTGATCTCGGCGTTTTGGACGCCTTCCGTCGTGTATAGCGCAATCTCACGTTCCATCGGGCCCACCTCCTTTCTGGTCGGGTGTCTGTTTGCTCGGGCTGTCCTAATTCGGGACTTCCGTCGCGTCGATATTGACGGGGCCATTGGAGTGTCGCGCGTGCCCGCCCGTCGTCCGCGTGTCGATCAGCCGGTCCGCGAAGCGGTCCGCCAGCGCCGCGATCGTCAGGCTAGGGTTCGCCCCCGTTGGACCGGGCATCACCGATCCGTCCGCTACATAGAGGCCGGGGTAGTTGAACACCTCCCCGTAGGGGTTCACCACCCCCTCGCCCTCGTGGCGTCCCATCGAGCAACCGCCAAGCGGGTGCACGGTGATCACCCGGTCGAGGTGCCACGTGGGATTGGGCACATACCGAGCACCCAGCGCATTACTCACCTCGCGCATTGTACCGGAGACGCGCTCGAAATACTCTTTGGAAGTGGCGATCTTCCAGTCGACGCTCAACTCGCCGTCGGCACTTAACTGTATCGTGCCGTCCGGGATGTCCCGGCCCATGCCCAGCAGGGGGAGCAGTCCCGCGGACAGCTCGCAGTCGCCGAAGAAGCCGGAAATCTCCGCCCCGATATCCGTCTCGATCTTCTTGCGGCGCAGCAAACGACTGCCGACGAGTCGCCCGGCGACCCGGCGCCACCCCCACAACGCCTTCGGCGAATCGATCATCTGCATCATCCAGTTGGCGAACTCGGGGTATCCCGCGTCCTGCAGGTAGAAGCCCCGGCCATCGCCTCCATCCGCTGTGTCCGGGATGCGGATCGCACTCGTGATCACTGGACCGTGGCCGCCATCGATGACGCGCGGCAGCCGCCGCCCGTTGGAGACTTCGGCGCACTTGAGCGCCCATGACAGCAGGTCCCCGTTGCCGCAGAACCGCTCGCCGAGCCGGTCGCTGATGCTGGGGAAGGCTCGACGGTTCTTGAGCATCAGGTACGTCGAGCCAAGCGTGCCCGCGGCGAGAACGAGCCGATCAGCCGTGAGTGTGCGGGCGGGCAGGTCCGCAACCGGCACCCCAGGCGCGTTTTCCGGATCGTGCTGTACGTAGCACACGGTATATCCGCCGCCGTCGCGCGGCCCGAACGTCGTGACCTCGCACAGGGTCCTGATCTCGGCGCCGAGGCGCTTCGCTTGCGAGAGATAGTTGTAATCGAGCGTGTTCTTGCTACCGTAGTTGCAGCCAACGTCGCACTCGCCGCAGAGACGGCAGGTGTATCGCGTGCGGCCGTGCAGGTTGCCGTGTTCCTCGCGGATCGGCTCGCCGGGGATCGGCTCCTCGCCCTCGTTCGCGAAGGTGACGGCAAGTTTCGGGAGGTGCCAGTCCAGCCCCAGCGTATCGGCGGCGTACTTGAACGCCTTCGTCTTCGATGTGCTCTCGGCGTACGGGTAGGTCTGCGCGTTCATCATCGTCTCGACGCGGTCATAGTGCGGGTCGAGGTCGGCGCGCGTCACGGGCCAGTATTCGTGGCCGCCGTTCTGCAGGTCTTCCCGGACGAACCACCTCTCGTCTTTGCGGATCAGGACGTTCGCGTAGATGAGCGATCCCCCGCCGAGACCGCTCGACACCACGCTGGCAAGGCCGGAGAACGACCATACATTGAACATGCCGTATAGCCCGCCAGCGGGATCCCAGAAGCTGCGCTTCATCCCCGCCGGGCTGCGGGGGAAGGAGTTCGGCGGATACGGCTTGCCGCGCTCAAGGACGCAGACGCGAAGCCCCGCCTCCGCAAGTCGGTACGCCATAACCGACCCGCCGAACCCGGAGCCGACTATGACCGCATCGAAGTGCTTGTCGTTGGTGCTGATGCTCATCCCCGCGTTTCCTCTCGATGAATCGCCCACCCGAGGAATTGGTCAGATGCGACAGGCTCACTCCCGCTCAGACATGCACAAGAGCGGCGGAGCCGGTGAGGCGACTACTTCGGATGCTTCAACGCCCAATTTGACATGAGCGACGCCTATGAAAAAGTTGGCGCTCGCCCGTCCGACCTGCCAACAATAATAATACCAATCCCCGGACGAATCAACGCGAAGCGACGCAGATTACTGGAGGGTCAGCGCACGACCTGTCCGGGACGCTCGCGCAGCACGCGCTCCGCTTCAGCCACGAGCCTGCGAACAATCTCCCCCGCGGGTTCGATGGCGTCGATCAACCCCGCGGCGCTGCCGGCTCGCGTCGGCGCGATGGTGCCATCGCCCTGCTCGGTCGCGGCCCGCACCTGGGCGGCGAGCTCCTGCCGGTGCCCGAGCACATCCTGATCTCGGCCGTGCCACGCGTTGGTGAACGTATTCCTGATCACCCGGTCGCCGATACCCGCGAAATGGCGCGCCGCTAACCAGGTCGTACGCTTTCGTGAGCACGGTGTCGTCCGCACCGGCATCGATGATCTGCTGCTTCCCCCAAGTGGGGGTGATCGCCTCCGCGCTCGCCACGAAGCGGGTCCCGATCCACGCACCTTCGGCACCGAGCATCAACACAGCCGCCAGCCCGCGGCCATCGGCGATGCCGCCAGCAGCGACCACGGGAATCCCCTCCGCCACGTCTATCACCGCGGGCACGAGAGGCGGGGTGCCACTGTAGCCGGTGCCACCAGCCTCCGTGCCCTGGGCGGCTATGACGCCCCCGGCCAACCTCCGTGCCCTGGGCGATGCCCGCATCGTGACGTCGACCCCGGCCTTTGCCGCAACCACCTAGCCTGGGCGACGGTCTGCACCTGCGCGAGCACGGATCTTGATGCCCGCATCGTGAGCGGCGGCGACGTAGGGCGTCGGATCGGCGAACGAGTGCGCGATAGCCGCGACCTCCGTTCCTCCAGCGCCACCTGCACGAGCTCGTCCAAGCCGCGGAAAGGAGGAGATGAAGCCGACACCGAACGGCCGCAACATTCGCGGCCTCCCACTCCCCCGTCCGTGCGCTCTCGCACGGCGCGGATCTGCCCCCGCGGACCTGGACCACCAGTCTGCCCCGTCGCCTGCGTCCGACCGATGGTGGCCGAAACCTCCGGCCTCCGAGACGGCGGCGGCAAGCGCCGCAGTTGCCCCAAAAGCGCCCGACATAGGCGCGCTGATGATGGGTTTGTGCTCGACCCGAGGAGATCGCAGATTCGTGTGCACAACATTCGCCAGCCCCTCACTCCTCGCGTTTCCACCTACCGGACTTTGGCTGAACGGCGTCGGGGACCTGTCATTCCGAGCCTGTGAGGAATGACAGCAAGGCGCGGGTCTGCGGTCATACACATACGCCTGCCCGTTCGGAATGACATCGGGCTGGACTCAACACCGGATTGGACGCCCTCTCTCACGCAGCGGTTGGACCGACAAGACGCCCCTGCCAATCGAAGCAGGCACGCACGGTGAGCGTCATGTACGCCTGTGCGTAGCATGGGATACCTTCCGTTGCCGTTATCTCAGTACCATACTCAAGGGGTAGCGTCAAAGCTACCCACATCCGCTTGAGTCACCGGTTACCTGTGCCCGACCTGGTCCAGAGGACTACTCCCACCGCCGATCACGTACGACACGGTGAACGTGCCATCGTACGGTGCCGCCACGGTGAGCCAGCCCTCGACATCCACCGTGTAGGTCCCAGCGGCAGGAACTCGCCGGTGAACGTTGTTGTCCTCGAAGTTGGTCACGCCCTGGGCGCTCTTCCCGACAAGGGAACCGTCCAGGGCGTTCACGTACAGGTCGATGTCCTGTACCGGGTCGCCCCACTCGACGCGCTCGCCCTCACCGCGCTGGAGGTGATGTCCTGCTTGTAGTAATCGTGGGAGCCGGCGCCCGCCTCGGTGACGCCCAGGGGCGCAATCCCCGACCATGGATACGTCTCGGTGTACGTCTTGTAGGTCTTGCCTTCCTTCGTGCGGAACGTGCCGGTCTTCGCCGCCATCGATCTGCGTTCGCCACCGCGGCGTACGCATCCACGTAGCCGGCGCCAACCTCGAACTCCTCGTAGAACGAGCCGTCGGCCGGGTCATCGGCTTCGCGGTAGTGGTCAGCGCCTCCTTGATGAGGTCGGGATGCAGGCCCGATTGGCCTCGCGCATCAGCGCGGCCACACCGGCGATGTGCGGCGTCGCCATGCTCGTGCCGTTGATGCACACGTAGTACGCCAGCGGGTCGGTGTTGCAGTACGGCGCCTTCGTCGCCGCGTTCGCGTCCACATGCCACGCCCGTCGTAGCCCGCGCCGCGGTAATCCACACACCTGGAGCCGTGATCGTCGGGTGGTACAGCGGGTCGCCAGGATACCCCGGGAGGAGAAGTTGGCCAGCAGACTGCCCGGCTCGCAGCGAACGCTGACGTCCTTGACGCCCTGGTCGCTCGTGCAGCCGCCGCCACACCGATCACCCACGGCGCGACGGAATACGGATTCAGAAGGTTCTCACCCGGCCCGGCGTTGCCGGCCGCGAAGACGACAACCATACCCTTATCGTATGCCGCCTTGCTCGCCACGTTCACCGGGTCCGCCGCGGCGTACTCGCCATTGGTGCCCCAGGAGTTGGAGATCACCTGGATGTTGTACTTGTCCTTGTTGGCGAGGGCGTAATCGAAGCCGGAGTGCCCACAGAATGTGCAACCCTCGCCCGCGCCGATACCGATCAGGCCGCGCCCGGCGCGACGCCCATATACTTCCCCGTCAAACCACACATCCGGCCCACGATCGTGCCCCAAAAATGGGTGCCAGCCGCTGGTGGTGTCGCTATTCGGTACGTTCTCCACCAACACCGTATCGCCTGTGAAGAAGTTCTCGGCCAGAATCTTTACATTCTGCACCGTTGCCGTGCCAAGTGCGAGGTCCGGGTGCGTGGCATCGACGCCGGAGTCGATAACGGCGACCCCAACGACATTGCCCGTGTAGGTCGCTCCAGACCCAGTCCGCACCGATGAACCCAACGCTGTCGTTGAGCAGGTACTCGAGTTGCTCACCGTTGAAGTAAACCGACCGGACGCCCGGCAGGTCGATAGCCGACCGTATCTGGTCCGGCGTCCCCTGCACCGCGATCATCGGCATGTCCTGGAACTGGTGTGTCAGCACGCCGGTCGCCTTGGCTGCGGCAAGATCGTGAGGTAGGCTGCTGGTAGTACGTCACGACCGCCTGCAGCACAGCATCCGGCGCCGCATCGCTAAGCCGCTCGGTCAGGAGCGGATCAACGACCGGTCCTGCCGCGACGTCTCCGTTGCCCTTGCCTTCCTGCCGCCGGCACGAGCAGCACGGCGCTGCAATGCGAAGATCAGAGCCACGGTGCCCCTCAGACGATGATGCATCCACTCTCCTTCTGGTGTCTTTGCTCTTTGCCCGAATGTGACCCCTTAAGTAGAACAAACGAAGGTATATATTCGGTAAATGAAGCGGTAAACATCTGGTTCAAAAATGTCTGTGAGTCCGGTGTGACTCCCGGCGAAGGCACTCCTTCCGGCCGGACCGCGCATATACTTGGTAGCGGACTACCGGCGGCACGGGCGTCACGGCTTGTGCGGAGGGGTACGTAGGGTGAACATCGAGATGCGGGTGATGGAGCACCTGAGCTATCTCTGCGAGACCATCGGACCCAGGCCAGCTGGCTCGCCCGCCAATCAGGCGCGGCCACATGCACGCGATTCTGGAGGGCTGCGGCCTCTCGGTGGAACGGCAGGAGCCCTTCCCGTCGTGGGAGCACCGAAGCACGATCCTGTGCCTGGGTGGTGATCCATTGGACGCGGAGGCGAACACCTTCTCCCCGAGCTGTGACAGACCGGCGTGCCAGTGATCCTGGCGACGGTGGGCGAGTGGAAGCCGCAGACCTGACACCGCATTGTCGTCCTGCACGGGGATTTGACGCGGGAGCAGTTCGCCGCGAAGGGCGATTTACGTACCGGAACGCGACCAGGCGATCATCGCCCTGCTGGAGCGAAAGGCGCCCGCCGCTCGCATCACCGTCACCCTGGACCGAACCCGGCCCACTCGCTGATCCAGGACTGGGACCTCCCCATCCCGTCCGCGACCGTGCCAGCCGATGCCGGTCTGGCGCTGTTGCGGCGTCGCGTAAGCAGGTCCCCTGGATCGACACGCAGACCACTTGGGGCACGCCAGCAACGTGGTCGCGACCCGCCGGGATACCGATCGGGCGCATCGCCCTGTGCGCCCACTACGACACCTACCCCAAGACGCCCGGGCTACGTGGACAACTGTACCCCCTGGCGGTTATCCTGACGCTCGCCGAGCTCCTGCGTGGTCATGACATCCCCATCGGCTGGAGTGGGTGGTGTTCAATGGCGAGGAATTGGGCGGTGTGGGCGACCTGGAGTGCGGAAGTTCTCGGCCGAACGTTGGGCGAGATCATCGCGGCGACCAACATAGACGGGCCCGGGCAGGAGCTGGGTGACCAGTCGCGACCTTCGCCGCCTCCGCGGCGTTCGCGGCGCACGTCTCGACTGTGGTGCGCGAGGATATCCCGGCGTCGTTGAAGTTGATCCCTGGCCTGCCGATGAACACTACACCTTCTACTCGAACGGCGTCCCGACATCGCGCTCACGTCGGGTCGGGCAAACGTCGCACCGTCCGCCCACCATCGAGTGGATAGCCGGCGCGGTTGTCCGAGGTCCTTGCCCGTGACCCCTGACGTTCCAGACCCGGTCCTGCGGCAAGGACCTCATGGAGCTGGTGTGTCAGCAGGAACTCGGTCGCTTGTTGGCCCAAGAGTTCGCACAAAACACATGGACGCCCGGCACACAGATGAGCAGAACCGTCACGGCCTGCGTCTCCTGCAAACAACTCTCATCCCTGGAGAATATTTCCTTTTCTATACTGGGCTCAGTTCACACCCCAGGATCGACTTGTGTCGCCCTGGTATACTGCCGCGACGGCGTCCAGTTCGCCCGAGGGTAATCCGTCACGCCCCTGGCACGATACAGTCCGGCGAGCCATGCGTCGGGGAAACGTCGGATCGGGATGGATACGATGGGCGGGTGATGGCCGCGCTCGGAGGCTGCTCTGGATCCATATGGCCCAAGATGTGACCCTTGCCGGAAACGGTCTGGTATATATTCGGTACGAAGTGAGCGGTACCAATGTGCCACTGTACCGGCTGTACAGTCTCATGTGTGACTCCCTGCTGCTCACCTCGCACTTCTCCTGGCGCTTTGCCCAACCTCAGGCGCCCTACCAGCGCCCAGGCAAAGTCGGATACATCCTGGCTTATATTCCCTGGTGCTGGCAGTCACGTAGGGTGAACATCGTGATGCGAGTCCGGTGTGTGAGCACCTGCCGGATCTCTGCCTCCCGGCCGGACCGCGGCCAGCTGGCTCGCCTATGCGCAACGGTGGCAGGGCGTTACGGAGATGGGTCACGGCGTCCTTGGGGGCTGCGGCCTCTGCGGTGGATGGCAGTTGTTGAGCCCGTCGTGGGAGCACCGAAGCACGACCCTGTGCCAGCTGGCTCGCCATTGGCGCGGCGATGAATATGTCTCTGGTCGAGAACTGGGGAGAACGGCGCCTGCCGAATGGATCGGCGCGACGGTGGGCGGACGTGGGAGCACCGAACCACGAGCCTGTCGCCTGCACGGTGATCCATTGGACGCGGAGGCGAATTCCTTCAATCCCGCCGCTGTGATCGACCGGCGTGCCACGTGACAAGGCGACGGTGGCCGTGCTGGAGCAAAGGCGCCCTGACCGCCCTCGTCGTCCTGCACGGGGATCTGACGCGAAAACTCGATCCTCGCGCGATCTACGTACTGGAACGTCCAAGGCGATCATCCCGTCCTGGACCAAACGTGCCGCCGACGGGCGCCCTCGTGCTGTTGCCCGTCGGACCGGAACTCGATCCACCCGCTGATCCAGGACGGACCGCTCCCATCCACGCCCGCAACCGTGGTCGCGACCCGGCCGGGTTGACCGGCGCGGTGAGCAGATCGTCCTGTGCGCCGCACTACGACACCTACCCCAAGACGCCAGCCGGGGTGGTCGCAACCCGGGTGGGCAGACCGGGACGACCATCGCCGTGCTCCCACTACGACACCTCCCCCAAGACGCCCGGGTGGTGTTCAATGGCGAGGAGTTGGGCGGTCCCCGCGACCTGGAGTACCTGCGGAGGTCGGAGCATCCCATTGGGCGAAATCATCACGGCGTTCAAACTCGAGTTGATGGGGTTGGGTGTGGGCGATACGGGATACGCGGAGGTGCCGCGACGTTCGTTGGGCGAAATCATCCGCGGCGTTCGGAGCTGCACGTCTTGACGTTCGCCGCCTCCGCGGCGTTCGCGCGAGGACTGTAGTGCGCGAGGCGTCCTGGCTGAGGTCGCCCCTGGCCGCGAGCGACCACTACACCTTCTACTCGAACAGCGCCCGGCGATCATCGCTGGAGCCTGCAGGGCAAGGATCCTTCATGGGGTCGAGCGACCGGACAAGAGCCGGCCGGCTGACACCCTAAGCGTTCCCACGATAGATGGCATGCAGGGCACAGCGGTGTAGAACCGTCGACACTGGCCTGATGCGTCTCTAGCAAACGACTCTCATCCCATGGCAGGCTATTTCGATCAGAGCTTCTCTATCAGTAATTTCTCAGGTCAAGCCCCAATGAGCGACTAGTGTCGCCCTGATATACTCGCCGCCAACGGCAGTCCTTGAGATCTCGTTGGAGGGAGAATCGACTCGCCCTGTGGTGCTGATAATGGAGGCGAGTCAGATCTCGTTGGAGGAGGATCCTCCCGTGTCGTGCTGATAAAGGAGCTGCTGCTTTTCCAGGGAACCGTCGGATGGATGGATACGGTGGGCAGGCCTGATGTCATCCGCGCTCGGAGGCGTGCTCTGGATACCTTATGGCATTTTCGAGATGTTGCAGCCTTGGGGTACGGACACGGTCTACAGGGACGACGTGGGGTACGAAGTGATCACCAATGTGCCGCTGTACCGGCTGTACAGCCTACCGGGTAGCCTGGCCCCTGCTGCTCACATCGCAGGGACTCCTGGGAGTCCTCGCCCTACTCGGGCTGCCCGCAGGCCGTCCACGTCAAAAGTCGGATACATCGCGCGCGTACGTTGCCGACCCATTGGCGACCATCCGCCTCGGTGGCGTGATCGCGCTGTTCGATCCGGTGTTATCACCGCCTGCGGATCTTTGGGACGCTCGCGCTTGGGACCGCGACCGTGCTGGTGGCCGCCGGGCGCTGCGGGCGGGCGAGGCGCCGGGATGGTCCATCCCACTGCTCATCCTTGGTCTCGTCGGCATGTTCTTGTTCCCGTTGTGGCCGTTGGTGTACGCCGTGCAGTGGCTGTCGGAAAGGGCGGGCGCGGCGGTTATCGCGCTGTTTGGTCTAGGCGCTGGCGACGGGAGTATCGTCTCTGGTCCACGACGAACTAACGGAGAACGACGCGCCTATCGAAAAGTCATCGCGATCAGTCGGCAGCATCACCTACTCCCCGGCGCGCATCTTCGCCTGCTCACCCCGCCGGTCATAGAGCTTCGTGGTCTCCACCGAGGCATGCGCCGCGAGCTGGCTGGCCACGTGGACGTCCGCCCCGTCTCCAGCAGCGACGTGATGAACGTCCGGCGCATGTCGTGCGGCGCAAACCCGTCGACGTCGGCGCTTTCTCCAACCCGTTGCAGGATGTCGAGAACCACCTGCAGCCAATCCGGTCATCGATCCGTCCTGCCTTGTTGATCGGCAGCAGCAGCGAGTGGTACCACCCCCAGGGGTCATACACCAGCAGCCACTCTCCGACCGCCTCCCTAGCCCACGCCAGCAGGTAGGGCACGCATCTTTGTAGTGCCCGCGGCTTGCAGCGGGCCACTCAGTTACGCGGCGGTGCTGGGCCACCATCGGCGGGGCGAGACCCTTGCTACACGATCAATAGCAGAGCGGACATCGCGCCGCTGCCGGCCTGCTAAGTCCGCGGTTTTACTCAGGTAATACTTCCGAGTTGGGATTTTAACCGAATCTTAACGTTTTTGCGACGTGGAAACGACCCCTTTTCGTTGACTTGCCATGTCTGAGATGTTAATCTGAGACAGCTTGAGCACACGCAAATGTTTGCGCGGCGCCAAGCGTCTTTATAAGTAGCAGCGATCTGGATCTTTCTTCCCGGCTGCGCGGCTTTGATACACAGGAGGGGATGCTTATTGTTTTTCCTTAAACTCTAAGGCCCGAGCGATGGCTCGGAGGTGTGAGGCAGCCTCATCAACACTTCCAGGTCCTCGCCAGAGCTGACCAGTCCCGGCGACTCTACTCACCACAGGGTTCCCCGGGAGGAAAACAAGGACAGACGCGTAAAACGACGACACAATCCGGAGGGATGTACTGTTGACCACTAAGACGCTGGGCGTTGTGTTCGCCCTCATGCTCGCATTTGTCTCGATGGGCACGCCCAAGGCAAGTGCTCTGAACACCGGCACCGCGTACACAACGACGAGCCTCAACATTCGTAGCGGCCCCGGCACCAACTATTACATCAAGCGCACGATGGCCTCCAACTCCAAGGTGAACGTCCACTACTACGCCGGGAACGGCTGGTGGAACGTCACCCACACCTACAGTGGGACACGGGGCTTCGCTTACGGCTCGTACCTGCGCAACAGCAGCGGCACCTACTCGACCAGCAGCACGACCACATCTTCCACTTCGAAGGGCACCGCGCTCGCGAACACCGCGAAGCAGTATGTCGGGTATCGGTACGCTTACTACGGCAACACCCCGTCCGAAGGCTTCAGTTGTGTCGGCCTGACGCAGTGGGTGTACCGGCAGAACGGTATCTACGTACCGGAGAGCCTCGGCGGCCAGGCGAGCAGCGGGTACTCCGTGTCACGCGGTAGCCTGCAGCCGGGCGACATCGTTCTCTTCCAGAACACCTGGTGGAACGGTCTATCGCACTCGGGTGTGTACGTGGGCAACGGCTGGATGATCAACGCCAGCTCCCCGTCCACGGGCGTTCGCTGGGACAACATCTACAACAGCTACTACAGTGGCAAGTGGTACGACGGTCGCCGCGTGCGGTAGGCGACACAACTCTCGCGCAGAAGAGGCCCCGGACGATCTTCCGGGGCCTCTCTTTATGCCCGTTTCCCAGCTGCACTATCCAGACGGCGCACGTCCCGTACGTCCGCGGCAGACGCAGAGATCCGCACAGCATTGACACGGCAACGGGATCAGGCGGGCGCCCAGTCGAGCATCACTATGCTAGGCGCTGGGTCGTCCACCCTGCTGTCCGGCACAGATCTGCGTGCCACGCACATGCCACCTGCGCGATGGCTACCGCGGCGCTCCACGACGGGCTGGTGTGAGGCGGGAGGTCAGCCCGCGATATGCGGCGCGGAGCCAGCCCGACCTTGCGTCTTCCAGGGATTCGATGTGGCGCGCCCGCTCGGTATCGAGGTCCGACGCCCAGAGCAAGCAGCGCTCCGGATTCGCCCGGATGCCGGCGTCGGCGCGCTCGATGAGATCCGGCGGCACCCAGGCAACCAGGTAGGACGCGTGCGAGAGTCCCTGCCGCTCCCGCTCCTCGTCTCGCACGTATGCGATCCACGTGTCCCACGGCGGGAGGTTGTCCCAGTCGAAGTATCCAAACGACTCGACGAGCGCCATGCTGTCGAAGCGGTTCTGATCCGGATCGTAGACCACCAGCCGCCCACCCGCGAGCCCCTTTGCGGGGAGGATGCGATACTTGCCGTTGAAGCGAAGCAGCTTGAAGCGCTTCTCCACGAGCGTGTCCATCATCGCCTCACGCCGCGCCACGGTGTCCAGGTGCAGAAACGAGGGCGGCCGAAGCTCAGCGGTGCGCAGACTGTTCGCGGGGTCGTTCAGAAAATCCTGCGTCGAGCACCACACAATCGTCTGCGCGAGGCTCATCCGGTACTGTCTTCGATCAAACAACCGTCGCCTCCGTTGCTTCAGGCTGTCACTGCCGACCGGAGGGCGTCGACCGCGCGCTCCAGGGTCTCACGCCGCTTTGCGAAGCAGAAGCGTACCTGCGTTTGTCCCAACGCCGGGTCGGCATAGAAGCTGGAGCCAGGCACGACCGCGAGCGCGTGCTCCTCGATCAGCCGGCGGGAGAACTCCACATCGGACCCCATGCCAAAGTGATCAATCTCCGCCATGAGGTAATACGCGCCCTGCGGCCGGTACACGCGGAAGCCCGCCTCTTCCAGCCCGGCGAGCAGCAGGTCGCGCCGCTCGAGATACTCCGCTTGCAGTTGGCGGTAGTAGTCATTCGGCAGTCGCAGGGCGACCGCCCCTGCCTCCTGGAGCGGCGCGGCGGCGCCCACGGTGATGAAGTCGTGCACCTTGCGTATCGCGTCGGTGATATCGGGCGGGGCGATTGTATATCCGACACGCCAGCCGGTAACACTGTACGTCTTGCTCAGGCCATTCACCGTGATCGTGCGCTCGCGCATCCCCGGCAAGGTCGCCATCGCGATATGCTCGGCCCCATCGTAGGTCATATGCTCGTAGATCTCATCGGTGTACACGAGCGCATCATGCCGCTGGCAGAGATCCGCGATACACTCCAGCTCGAAGCGGGAGAAGACCTTGCCCGTCGGGTTGTGCGGGGTGTTTATGATGATGCCCTTTGTCCGGTCATTGAACGCGGCGGCGAGCACATCGGGATCGAAGCTCCAGTCGGGCGGGTGGAGGGTGACGAAGCGGGGTATCGCGCCGGAGAGCACGCAATCGGGACCGTAGTTCTCGTAGAACGGCGAGAAGATCACCACCTCATCGCCGGGGTTGAGCGTTGCCATCAACGCCGCGATCATCGCCTCTGTCGCGCCGCAGCAGACCGTCACCTCGCGCTCGGGGTCAACCTCCAGGCCCGTGAATCGCAGAGTCTTCTCCGCAAGGGCATCGCGGAACTCCTTCGCGCCCCACGTGATCGCGTACTGGTTTAGGTCCTTCTGTATCGCATCGCACGCAGCGTCCTTGATGACCTGCGGGGCGGCGAAGTCGGGGAAGCCCTGAGCGAGGTTAATGCCCGCCTCCCCGTGCCGCGCCCCGACGAGGTGGGTCATCTCGCGGATAACGCTCTCGGTGAAAGTTTCAACCTTGGCGGATACGCGCGGTGTCACGTGTGGGGCCTCCGTTCTCCATACCAGGACCATTGTATATCCCAAGCAAGCCCGGCGGCGACTATACGTGCAGCGTATGGGAGTGGGCCAGTGGTCGCCTCACACCTCCCATGCTAACAACTCAGTCAGGTTTTGTTAGAAACTCTAAGCTTGTGCACAGCCGGGGATCCGTGTACTGGAATACAGTCAGGAGAAACGACTGCCGGGGTGAGCACGTAGGGCCTTGTCGATTCGACGACGTTCCCAGGGCAGGCGCTACGGCAAGGACCAGCCAGGTCCAGGCCTTCGGGCCAGCGGAGCCGGGGCATTGTCCAGCTGAGGGTCTGCTTGCTGATAGCGATCGAAACGACGGATGTATGCCTGCCAATCCGTGGCTTGCGGCAGCTTGGCGACCTCAACGAGGATGACGGTGCCTGAACGATCGGACGCGGCCTTCGGCAGGTCCGGTGGTTGCCGTATGGAGGGTCGCAGATTCACCACGGCGAAGCCCCAAGCGCTAGATCCACTGTGCCCCGGCGACATCGGTTTGCCATTGCCAGGTCCATCGCAGGCGGCCAGACGCTGACGTCGAGCCCATCCTTGAGAGGATGGCGCGGTGGCGCAAGGCCGCATAGAGGCCAGCCCAGGCTTCCAGGCCTGGACGAGCGAGGGGACAGTATCGGCGGTCAGGATGGTGTCAGAACAGGGCATTGGCAGGTGTGGAGCGGGCGGCCACAGTGGAGAGGGCGACGCACCACCCACAGGGGATGGGCTGAAAGTCTATTTCAGCGGACGCGGTGATAGGTTCAAGGTGCGCCGATCGTGCAGGCTCAACAGCGCAACCAGAGCGCCGAAAACGTGATCCCGCGGCCACGCCGCGAGCCAGCCTCCGGCCGCCAGCCGCACCGCGCAATCGGGACCGCCACAGCAGGTCGAGATCGGGGTTCGATGGTGCTGCTGCAGTCTTTGTCTGATTACCGGTGGTGGTCCCCGCGCTGGTGTGCTGTTGGAGGAGCGCTGTGCAGGACAGGGTCGGCGTAGAAGCAGCGGTCGGAGCGCAGCCGAACCAGGAGAGAGGCCTCCGCGTCCTCAAGCCCTTGACTTAGCTGCACCGGATCATATCCGGCGTCGAACACAAACAGCGGCGCGGCAGCCAGGATCCCTTGATCTGCTCGACGGCTACGCCTGGCGCGAGGCGACGTACATCCACCGGCGCGGTCCAGGAGTCGCGGGCGACCAGCGCCACCCACTGGTAGACCAGCCCGCCACTATCGGCCGGCGGAGTGGCGCGACGGGTCCGCGCTCGCCCTCGGCGTCGCAGCAAACGCTACAGTCCACTCCGCCCGAATGGGCTCATCGCGCGGACGCGACGTCGACCGTTCAGGCCGCCCCAGCCGCGACGATGCGCAGGCTGATGGACTGCGGCCCCGCGGTGAGCCGACTGTCGCGCAGGCGCGCTTACATGCAGAGGAGGCGCGATCCTCCGACCGTGATCACGCCCCAGTGCTCATCGAGGAACACCCATGCTCATCCGCCGACAACCCTCCCGGCGCGATGCGACGCCCCACGGACGCGCTTCATCGGCGGTGCCCGTCCTGTCGTCACCGACGGGCGATGGTGCTGCACGGCACGATTACCGGTGCGCGGTCGATCGATCCGAGCCGCGGTGCTCATCAAGGACACCAGTCGGACCTACTCGCCGGTGGTGCTAGCCACCCGACCAGCCGCATCGCCTCCCAGACAGAGGATGCCGAGTTCGGCGAGCCTGAGCAGTTGTCCGATCGAGGACACGCGTGCGACACACTGTACAGGCACGCGTGTGCGCGGGTCGAGCAGGATCCCGCGCCGATGCTCACCAGGCACCAGTCGGACCTCGAGGTGCTGGCCCGCCTCATCGCGACCCGGATCGAGAGGGATGCCGAGTTCGCCGCGCGAGCAGGCAGAGGAGCAGGTGCGGTTTCAGGCGCAGTTGCTCGAGCAGGTCCACGCGCCGTCATCGCCGCCGATATGGGCGGCGTGGTGACACACTGGAACGGTCGCGCCGAGGATCTATGGCCGGTCGCGCGGAGGTATTGGCGCAACATCGCGGAGCTGACGACGAGTCCCAGGTAGCGGCCGAGATCATGGCGCGGCTGCAGTCGGGACAGTCTGGTGAGTTCCTGACCACCCATAAGGACGGCACCACCTTCCCCGCCCACGTCACCGACTCGCTCGTGTACGACGCACAGCAGCGCCCAATCGGGATCGTGGGTGCGTCAATCGACATCACCGAGCGCAAGCGAGCGGGTAGAACTAGCCCGCCCAGCTCGGTTTCATCGAGACCCTCACAGGCAACCTCGTCGAGGGCGTGTACGCACTCGACCAGAGTACCGCCTCACCTTCCTCAACCCCGCAGGGCAGTCGATGCTGGGCTGGACTCAAGAAGAACTGTCGGGCAGGCACATAGACGACGTGGTCCACTTCCAGAGAGCAGACGGCACTAAGGCGCCGGAGGAGGAGTGTCCGCTGGTGGGGGCGGTCCGCTCCGGCGACACCTACCGCAACCACGACGATGCCTTCACCCACAAGGACGGGAGCGTATTTCCCTGGCCCATTCGTCCTCCCCCGTAGTTGTCGGCTCCGAGGCGGTAGCCACCGTCGTGGCGTTCCGCGACATTACCGAGCAGAAGGCGCTGGAGGGCGGCTCTCCGAGACCGCTTCAAGGCGCTGAGGTAGAACCTGTCGGACGTCATCGTGATCGTCGATGAAGCGGGCGTCATCCTGTACCAGAGTTCTTCGCTGGAACGAGTGATGGGTTACCGTGTGGCGGACAGGGCGGGTAAGAACCTCTTTGAAGCTCTCCACCATTCACCCTGACGACCTACCGGAGGTGCGCTCAGCGTTCGCCAGATGCGTAGGCGAGCCCGGACTGACCGTACCTGTCCAACTTCGAGCCATGCATGCGGACGGGTCCTGGCGTCACATCGAGGGTATCGGCGCGAACCTGCTACACGATCCCGACGTGCGTGGCATCATTCTCAACTACCGTGACGTGACAGAGCGCACGGTGTACGATGAGCAGCTGCGCCACCAGGCGTTCCACGACGCGCTGACCGACCTGCCGAACCGCGCGCTGTTCCTGGACCGACTGGAGCACGCGCTGATCCGCCTCCCAGGCGCGCCGAGACTGTTGCGGTGTTGTTCCTGGACTTGATGGCTTCAAGGTCGTGAACGACTCTCTCGGACACGACATGGGCGACCGGTTGCTGGTGGCGGTGGCCGGCCGACTCCAGACTGTCTACGGCCGGTGGACACACTGGCGCGCTTGGGAGGTGACGAGTTCACGGTCCTCCTGGAGGATGTCACCAGCGCGAGCGATGCAATTGCGGTGGCCGAGAGGATCGCCGAAGCGCTGCAAACTCCGTTCGACGTCGCGGGCCGGGAGGTGTTCACCAGCGCCAGCATCGGCATCGTCGTCGCAGCCCCGACCGGAGACAGCCCGATGGATCTGCTGCGCAATGCCGACGTTGCGATGTACCGAGCCAAAACCAAGGGTAAGGCGCGCCATGAGGTTTCCGATCCGCGCATGGGCGCCCATGCTATCCACCGGCTTGAGTTGGAGACGGAACTGCGCCGGGGCCTTGAGCGTGAGGAGTTCGCCGTCCACTACCAGCCGAAGGTGGAGTTGGAGACGGGCAGGATCGTGGAGGTGGAGGCGCTGGTGCGCTGGCAGCACCCCGATCGAGAGCTGGTACTCCCGGGAGAGTTTATTCCTATAGCTGAGGAGAGCGGACTGATTGTGCCGCTCGGTCGATTCGTACTCCGGGAGGCCTGCCGGCAAGTTCGTGCTTGGCAGCGTGAGTACCCGTCCGACCCACCCTGAAGGCAAACGTCAACCTCTCGGCAAAGGAGTTCAACGATCCTAACCTCGCCGACGAGATCGGGACGATCTTGCGACAGACGGACATGGATCCGCGCGGGCTCGAGCTTGAGATCACGGAGAGTATCCGATGGAGGACGCACACTCCACGATCGACACCCTCGGCAAGTTGAAGGGGCTGGGCGTGAGCATGGCGATAGACGACTTCGGGACGGGATATTCCAGCCTCAGCTACCTGAAGCGATTTCCGGTCAGTACGGTCAAGATCGACCGTTCGTTCGTCGACGGGCTGGCGCGTGATCCCGAGGATACAGTAATCGTAGAGGCGGTGGTCGCCCTGGGTCATGCCTTGGGGCTCAAGGTGGTTGCTGAGGGTGTAGAGAGGGCAGAGCAGCTTGCGCATCTGCGAGTGCTCCATTGTGAGTTGGCCCAAGGGTATCATTTCGCGAAGCCGCAACCGCCCGAGGCGGTGGGGGCAATGTTGGCGGCGTGCACTCTGCCCTGAACGTTCGGAGGGACGGGTCTCGGGTGAGTCGCATTGCAAGGCACTGCCCGGCAGAACGGTACCAGTGCGATGGGCAGAAGTGTAGCTCGGCGCCAATGCCAGTCTAGTTATACGCAATCTGGTTGAACCATATCGCATGTCATCCCGAACGCAGTGAGGGATCCGTAGCCCGAACGGATTCCTCGCATGCTCGGAATGTCACATGCCACACCGTTCAGCCGGAGTCCGTATTGCTCAGGACTGCCTTCCTGTTTGATCCAAAGCCTCACGCCTCGCATGCTGGTGGGCGCCACGCTGTCACCCTATGGTTGCACCCGGATACCCGCGCTCTCGGTGATCCTGCCGGAGAAGAGGAACGCCGCCTGGCGCAGGCTGCTCTCCATGTCGAACGGGTCGAGCGCCGATGTCGCGTCGCGCGGGATCACGATATCGTACCAGCGGAGCGCGGCGCTGGCGGCGGTGTAGTGCACACAGATGTTCGCCACCGTACCGCAGAGGATCAGCGTCTCCGTCCCCCACAGGCGCAGAAAGTGGTCGAGATGCGTGCCGTAGAACGCGTCGTAGCGCACCTTGCGGAGCAACGTGTCTCCCTCCTGCGGCGCGATCTCATCCACGATCTGCCAGCCCCACGTGTTCTCCCGCGTATGCTCGGGCCATATCTCCCATTCGGGGTCGCCGTCATTGTGGGTGTCCTGGGAGTACACCACCTCCATACCGGTGTTATGGGCGAGGTCCAGGAGCGTCCGTATCCGGGGAATCGTCGCCTCGGCATCCGGCACGCGAAGCGTGCCGCCTCCTTCACGAAGTCGTTCTGCATGTCCACGACGATGAGCGCCGTCTTCTCCGGATCTACCTGCACTTCCGGGTGAATATCGTACTGGGGGACCTGGACCGTCGTTGCCATCATGCCGCTCCTTCCGTGTTGCTCGTCGCAATTTTAGCACGGAGCCGCGCACACGGGCGGTGTATACTTGGGGCCGCAACACGATATGGCTGGGCGGGCAGGGAGAGGACGGATGCAGAGCGATCTGAACGGGCGCGTGGCCGTCGTCACCGGGGCGAGCCGGGGCTTGGGCCGCGCTGTCGCCGTCGCCCTCGCGTCTCGGGGAGCCGCCGTCGCGCTCGTTGCCCGCGGCGAGGCGGGGCTGCGGGAAACCGGGCGCATCATCACGGACGCTGGTGGCTGTGCATCCTGCCACTCAATCGACGTGCAGGCGCCCGAGCAGGTCGCGGGCCTGAAGGCCGAGGTCGAGGACACCTTCGGGCTGCCATCTATCCTCGTGAACGCCGCCGGGGTGTTCGGGCCGATGCGGTCCATCCGTGACAGCCCGCCCGAGCGATGGGTCGAGACATTGCTCATCAACACCGCTGGCCCGTACCTGTTGTGCCGCGCCTTCGTGGGCGGGATGATCGACGCTGGCTGGGGGAGAATCGTGAACGTCAGCTCCGCCGCCTCACTCGCCACACCCGGCCCGCTCAACAGTGCGTACGGCACGAGCAAGGCCGCACTCAACCACTTTACCCGGCACCTCGCCGCCGAGATCGCGGGCAGCGGCGTCACCGCGAACGTGATTCACCCCGGCGAGCTGAAAACGGAGATGTGGGAGGATATCCGAGAGCAGGTCGCGTCGCTCGGCCCGCACGAAGCGGCGTACTCCGGCTGGGTACGGCTCGTTGAGCAGACCGGCGGCGATCCGCCCGAGAAGGCGGTCGCGCTCATCCTCTCGCTCCTGACCGAGCAGGCGAGCGCGGTGAACGGGCGGTTCCTCTGGATCGAGGATGGCATCCAACAGCCCATTCCCTCATGGTCCTGAGGCTCATCTCGGAGGTCGCTGGGAGATATAGCATACGAACTGCGGCTGACCAGTAGCTGATACGCAATCCGCCTGGTCAGTAGCGTATTTGTCATTCCGAGCCTGCGAGGAATCCGTGGCATGGGCTACGGATCCCTCACTGTGTTCGGGATGACATGCGCTATTGTTCCGGCGGATCGCGGATCATCTATCCCCTCCACCGCCGTCTCGAACAGATCCCATCGGCCGTGCTCCATCGCCGTGCCGCCACTGCGGTACGCCCACATCGTGTATCCCAGGTACTTGAACGCCACGTACCGACACGCCATGTCGTACCGCTCCCTGAATCGGTCGTGGGAGATGAGGCGGCCGTGGACCGCCAGAGCCTCCCTGTAGTGCTCCGCCTGCTCAGGTGTGGAGTAGTTCGGCAGGTCGAGATAGAAGGAGCGCGCGCCTGCCCCCAGTCTATGACGTAGGGCTCGCCATCGTGGAGGAGGATGTGGTCACGATGCAGATCGGCGTGTACGAGCGTGAGGGAGTCGCCCTCCGCCCACAGCCGGTCCATATCCGCCAGGAACCGCTGTGCCGCCGCCTCCAGCCACGATCGTTTGTGGCCCCACTCGCGCGCGAACCGCTCGATGCGCATCGTCTCATCCCACTGCTCCCAGCAGTTTCCCAGCACAAACCCACCCTCAAAATACGCACGATCAGCTCGTGGGAGCCACGCGAGCCCATCGGCGTGCCCGGCATTCGCCAGGTGGATCCGAGCGAGTCGATCTGCCGTCGACCGGATCATCGCCTCTCCGGGCGGGCCTTCGTCTGGGGCGAGGTCCTGCTGGCAGACCGGCACAGGTCCATCCGTGGTGAGGTCGAGCGCATGGCTGTACGGGACGCCTGCCTGCGCCCATCGGCTGAACAGCTCCAGCACCCGGCGCTCGACGAGCGGGGCGTCCTTGACGAAAAGTGTCACCGTCGCTCGCCGTCCTGAGTGGCCATCGTACTGTACAGCGTATCGCTGCACTGCCGCCGTGCCGTAGACCCTCTCGCGCTCTGGCGTCGGCACGGATTCATACCCGGTCACCTTCGCCGCGGGCTCGATATGCCGCCGTATGGTTTCTTCGAAGAGTTGCACCAGGGTGCCCAACGCATCATCCGATTGTGTCCGGTGTCTATGACACCCCTCGAAGCGGCGTGCTTTCCCAGGATGAATGGTGCACTGCAGTCGAGCGAACACCATCGGGGCTGCGTGCCTGGCGCTACGAACCGCAATCCGGGACGCTCATCGTACGCCCTTGCTCTCATCCCGCTCGCTTGCGCCGAGGTACAGGAGCATCGCCGCGCCGGTCCTGATCCCCGCGAAGAAGCGCTCGACCTCCAGGTTCTCGTTCGGCGCGTGGTTCGCCTCATCCGCGTTCGCGTAAGGCACGGTGAACGCCGGCACGCCCAGCGTCTTCGTGAAGACGTACTCCGGCAGGCTGCCACCCATCGCGGGCACGAGCAGCGGGTCTACGCCCTGCGCCGCCCGTATCGCCCGGCGGATCGGCTCCTTGAACGGCGAGTCGATCGGCGTCTTCGACGAGTCCATCGCGCTCTGGTGCACGATTTCGACGCCCGGCGCGTGCTGCTCCACGTGGGCGCGGACCTTCGCGAAGATGTCGTCGGCCCGCTGCGCCTCGACCAGGCGGATATCGCACTTCGCGACCGCCTCATGGGGCAGCACCGTCTTCGACCCCGGTCCGCCGTAGCCGCCGTGCAGCCCGTTGATCGTGAAGGTGGGCCACGCGGTGAGCCGCTCGTGATATCCGCGCTCCACGGGCTCGTCGAGGCTCTCGATCCCCAGCCGCTCCTGCACCCCGGCCACGTCGACCGGCAGCCGCGCCAGCGCTGCCTGTTCCGCCGTGCTCCCCGGCAGCACGTCGTCGTAGAAGCCGTCGATCGTGACCTCGCCACGCTCGTTCTTCATGCTGGCGAGCAGGTGCACGAGCGTCCAGAGCGGATTCGGCGCGATACCGCCCCAGTTGCCGGAGTGGAGGTCTCGGTTCGCCCCGCGTGCCCGAAGCTCGAAGCTGAGCACCCCGCGCACGCCGAACAGTATCCGTGGACGTCCGCTCTCGTCCACCGGGCCGTCGCTCGTGATGACCAGATCCGGTGCGAGCTGCTCCCGGTTCGCCGCGACAAAACCAGGCATTCGCGGGCTGCCGATCTCCTCCTCGCCCTCTAGCAGCACCTTGACGGTGCAGGGTAGCACGCCGCGGCACGCCAGCAGCGACTCGAGCGCGATGATCTGCGCGAAATGCTGGCCCTTGTTATCGCCCACGCCGCGCCCGTATACCCTCCCATCGCGCACTTCCGGCTCGAACGGCGGGGACGCCCACGCCTCCAGGGGATCGGGGGGCTGAACGTCGTAGTGGCCATATAGCAGCACCGTTGGCGCACCAGGCACGGGCGGGCTCTCGCCGAGCACCATCGGCCAGCCTTCGGTAGGCAGGACCTGGGTGCGCATTCCCAAGCCGCTCACCACCCCCGCGATGTGCTCCGCGACCTCAGCCATCCCAACACCGTGCGCGCTGATGCTCGGCATCCGGACGTACTCCAGCAACCGGTCGAGAAACTCCTGGCGATGCTGGTCTACATACGCGAACACGTCCGCAAGATCGATATCGTTCGGCTGCGATGTGGTGCTCATACGTGCTGATCCTTTTGGCTTCCTGCTGTACCCTGTCTGTGCCACGCCCGGCCACTCAAGGATTCGGCGCGCTGTGTCCGCTGCCTGACTCCCCGCGGCCCCGATTGTATCCGCGCTACAGGACCGGGGACAAGCCCTCGCCGTGGGGTATAATGCGCCGCCGGGCGCTGTGGTGGTTGCCCCCCAAAAGCCCAAGAGCAGGCAACACGGCCCGCCACAGCGACACCTCGCCCGGGAACAGGCACCAGAGAAAGGACACCTACGTGAGCGCGGAAGCATCCACACCGGAGATACGACGGCTCGAGACAGGGCCGATGGAAAACAATGTGTACATCGTCGTGGACCCCGAGACAAACCGAGGCGTGATCGTGGATGCGTCGGAGGCAGGGCCGATCATCGAGGCCGCGCGCGGGCTGGAGATCGAGTACATCCTGCTCACCCACGGCGACGCGGACCACATCGCGGCGCTGGAGGAGGTGAAGCGGGAGTACCTGGTACCGGTCGGCATCCACGCCGCGGACGCAGAGCGGCTCTCCACGCCGCCAGACTTCGAGATCGAGGATGGACAGGAGATCTCGTTCGGGAACACCACCCTGCGGGCGATGCACACGCCTGGCCACACCCCCGGCAGCATCTCCCTGTACACACCCGGCACCCTCCTGAGCGGCGACACGCTCTTCCCCGGCGGACCGGGCAACACGCGCGGCGACAAGCAGCGCTTCGATCAGATCATCGCGTCGATCACCGAGAAGCTATTCGTGTTGCCGGACGACACGACCGTGTTACCCGGACACGGGGACGGCACGACCATCGGCGCGGAAAAGCCATCGCTTCAGGAATGGATAGAGCGGGGGTACTGAGGCGCCCGGCGCGCTACAGCGCGTGGAGGGTGGCGACGGCTTCGATGTGAGAGGTCTGGGGGAACATGTCCACCGGCTGTACGTCCAGCAGCTCGTACGCGCCCGCGGAGCAGAGCAGCTTCAGGTCGCGCGCGAGCGTCGCGGGGTCGCAGCTCACGTACACTATCTTCTCCGGCGTGAGCGCGAGCAGGGCATCGAGGGCCGCCGGCTCACATCCGGCGCGCGGCGGATCCAGCAGCACCAGGTTCACCTCGGTGGTGATGTTCTGCAGCTCAACCTCCGTCCGCCCCTCGATGAGCCGCACGCCCAGCCCGGCGAGGTTCACCCGCGCGTCCGCAATTGCCGGGGGTGACTCTTCGATGCCGATGGCACGCTCCGCCTCCAACGCCAGGGAGCGAGTGAACGTCCCGGCGCCGCAATACGCATCCAGCACGGTCTTCCCATCCATCGGGCGCAAACGCTCCATCGCGAGCCGAACGAGTGCCTCCGCCTGCGGGATATTCACCTGAAAGAACGACGTCGCGGACACCTGAAAGCCGTGCCCCAGAAGCTCATACTGTATCATCGGCTGCCCGGTGGGGACCGGCACATCGAGCTCGGGCCATATCAGCGTCTCGCCCGTGGATTCGCTGTAGCGCACGCGCACCTGCTCGCCGGGGATGCCGTGTCCCTGTATCTCGCGGAGCGTCTCGCTGATCGGCGGCGCCATAATGGGACACGTGTCGACCTGAAGAAACACGTTATCGCGCCAGTCGGTATAGCCCAGATCGCCGGCCCGTCCGGTGAGAAAGCGCGCGCTGTTCCGGTAGCCATACTCGTTCGGCGAGGGGAGCGTGGGATGCACTAGAGCGCCCTGAAAGCCGCCGAGGCGCGCCAGCTGGTCCGAAACGATCTTGCGCTTGATCTCAAGCTGGCGGGGATACGCGATGTGCTGGAACTGGCACCCTCCGCACGTGCCGAAATACGGGCACGCGGGCTCGACGCGGTCCGGTGAGGCGACCACCACGCGGCTGATCTCCCCCTCCGCATAGCGCTTGCGGGCACGGTATATCTGGGCCTCGACCGTCTCGCCAGGGATGCCAAACGGCAGGAACGCCACGCGGCCATCCTGCCGGGCGACCGCCTTGCCTCCATGAGCGACGTCTGTGAGCTCAAGCTCGACGCTGCCGGATGCGGGATGTGGTGGGATTTGCGCGCTCATCTACTATCGAGCGTAGCCGTCGCCCACCGGACTGTCAAGATAGCAGGGACCACGGCCGATACAGCACGAGCACGACCGATAGGCCCCACAGCAGCACCGTGATCAGCAAGGGCACGTCGCGCAGCAGCAAGGTCTCAGGGCTTCCGCCTTCGTTTCGCTGGTAGATGAGGTACAGGTAGCGGAAAAGCCCGTACAGCACGAACGGGATGGTGAGCATCATGGACTGGTCATCCGGCAACGTGCCAGCGGAGAACGTATAGATGGAGTACGCGATCACCGTCGCGCTCGTCACGGTCACGATCATCTGGTCCAGGAAGAGGGTCGAGTACTCGTCGAGGATCCGCCGATGGCTCGCGGCGCCCTCTTCAAGCAACACCAACTCATGCCGCCGCTTGGCGAGTGCCAGGAAGAGCGCGGCGAGCATCGTGCACAGCAACAGCCAGGGGGAGAGCCGAACCGGAATCACCACCGCGCCCGCCACCGCCCGCAGGACAAAGCCCGCCGCGATGGCGAATACATCGAGCAGGACAACGTGCTTCAAGCGGTAGCTGTACATCTGCACGATCGCGAAGTAGACAACCACCACACCGAAGAACGTGGGCGACAGCACCCACGCGACGGGGAGAGACACGAGCAGCAGCACGGCAGCGATGGCCCAACCCGTAGCTTCACTGATCGCACCGGAGGCGATCGGGCGCAGCCGTTTGCGCGGGTGCCGCCGGTCCTGCTCCAGGTCCGCGAGGTCGTTGATAACGTACGACGCGGACGAGACCGCGCAAAAGATCACAAATGCGGCGACCGTCTTCCAGATCGCCCCCGATTCCCGCAGGTTGTACGAGAAGACCAGCCCCGCCAACACGAGCAGGTTCTTCGTCCATTGCTTCGGCCGCAACTCACGCAACAACGCAGTCGCGGTGTTGGTCCGCAGCGGCTCGGGCGGCTCAGTGCGAATCGGCGGTCGTTCAATGGTACTCATCGGGTGCGGATATTATGCCATCTGTCGACGAGGAGGAGTAGGGCCAGCTCTCCGCAGGTCACGCAGACTCTGGCTGAACGGTAGGGCGTCTGTCATTCCGAGCGTGCGAGGAATCCGTGGTCCGGGCTACGGATCCCTCAACGCGTCCGGGATGACACGTGGTGGTCTTTAACCGGATCGCGTACCACTCCTTCGAGACCAACGGAAACCAGCGCGCCGCGCGAGCAGATGGCCGGGCAAGGATCGACCGCTGGTGTTATCATAAGGCGAACCAGAGAGGAGATACCACCTTGAACTGCTCGTACTGCGGGTCCCAGGTGAACGACGCCGATGTCTTCTGTCCAAACTGCGGTACCCGGCTGAAGACCATGACGGATACCCAGCCGCTTGGCGCCCAGGATGGTACCGGCGCCTCGCCCGCTTCGGACTCGCCCTACATCACATACCGGAGCAGTCCCGCCGGCGACGAGCCGAGCCCCACGGCGGGCGATCCCACGCCTGCGGACGCGACGACGGGCGCGTGGGATACTTCCAATGAATCGGCGACAACCAATGACACGGCCTACGGGATGGGCGCGAGCACGACGCCCGAACCGGACCAACCATACGGCGCCACGCAGACAAATGAGGCTACGACGTACGGCGCACCGCCCCCCACATCGGACGCGACGACCGGACCTGCGCGGGATGCGGGCTATGGCACAATGCCGCCCGAGACCGGCACGGACTACGTTTCCCCCTCTCCCGCGACACCGTACGGCGCTCCGCCCGCGCCTCCCGCCGCGAAAGACCCGACCACGGCGTTCATCGTCGAGCTCATCGCCGGCATCTTCGGCTTTCTCGGCATCGGCCACATCTACGCGGGGCAGACAACGCGCGGTGTGGTGCTGCTGGTATGCTTCTGGGCGTTCCTTGTCGTGGAGATCTTCCTGATGTTCGTCCTCGTCGGCTTTTGCCTGACACCTCTGAACCTCCTGGTGCCCCTCGGCTCCGCCTTCTGGCTCAAGCGAGAGATGGAGGGCCAGCCGATCCGGCTGTAGGCCCGTGGCGCGCAGACACCAAAAGAGTCGGTGGGGATGGTCCCCACCGACTCTTCTCATTGTCCTGCAGGAGCGTACCGGCTCGCGCTTAGTAGCTCACGACCTTCACCGTCGTGCCCACCGTGATCCACCCGTACATCCGCTGGGCCGACCAGTATGGCAGGTTCACGCAGCCGTGGCTACCCGTGCGCCACACCCCGTCCGGGTCGTAGAGGCCGTAGTTGGTGCCGTAGCCGTAGTATGGCCTCCAAGGCGCGTCGTGCAGGTAGTACCCACCGCTCCGATAGCGGATCGCGTAGTCCGCCCACGACGGCTCGTAGTAGTACTGGTGGCCCTTCGGCCACGGCGAGACGAACTTGTACGGGCTGAACTTCGCCATCACCTGCGTCGTCCCTACCGGCGTCGCCAGCTCCGGCCGGCCCGTCGTCGCCGACGAGACCCAGACCAGCTTGCCGTTCTGGTACACCTCCGCCTGCTGTCGTGCGAGCGAGACGACCACGACCCGGTAATAGCTTCGCCCGATGCTCTGGCCAGCGAGCCCGGTGTGTGCGAGCCCGCCGCGGATGGAGTACCCCGTCACACCGCGATACGATACCTTGTACCACTCGCTGTTGTATGGTCCGCCGAGCACCTTCACGATCTCGCCGCGGTTCATGTTCATCCGGATCCCGTATCCGTAGCCCGGCCCGGTGCGCATCCGCAGGTACCCGTAGTTGTATACCCGCGAATAGCCACCCACCACCGGCCCGCTTGCCGCCGCCGCGGTGCCCGAGTTCGGGACGAGCGTCCCCAGGCACGCCACCACCACCAATATGAGAATCACTACCCTGCGCATCGCTTGACCGCTCCTTGCTGAACTGATACCGCCAGGCCTTGATCCCAGTATCGCGCCGTGGCTGTCGCAGTATAAGCGGGTAATGGCCTGTTGTCCGTAGTACTTTCGGGTACATTCTGTGCGACGCGGTACGCAGAATGGCGTAGTAGGCTATCCCCAATAGGCCGCGAGGCGAAGCGTTCGCAGCGGGACCCGCCGAATAGCCAACGGCGTATACGCTCGGGTGGCATGCGTCCGTGCGCTGCTCATCCGACATCAATACCAGTGCTCGGTACAGCGGTACAACGCCCGGAGCGGAGGATGGATTACAAGCGGGAAACGATGAGCTGGTACGCGAGGTGTGCCTTATCGGCGCCGCGGAACTCGAACTCGTACATCTCCTGGCCCGCGCCGATGATCAGCCTGCTGCTGCCGAGGAAGCCGCGGGTGAATATCCCCTCCTCGTCCTCACTCGCCACCTTGGAGATCTTGCTGAACGGGACGGTAACCATCGCCTTGCGCTGCTGCATGAACGCCTTGTCGTAGAAGATGATGCGCCGCTCGGTGATGCCCAGAAAGCCCGTGCCGCCGCCCTTCATGTCCAGCACCGCGAGCAGGTTCTCCCCCGGCACGAGGTACTGCTCGATCTTCTCGAGCTGGTCCTTGTTGTCCACGATCATCTCCGCCATGTCATCCTCCCGCGGTGTTACCAAGAGTGCTCCGATGGTGGCGCAACGATAGACCAACCGGACCGGTAGCGCAAGGGCGGGAGGCGCGAGCCACACAGGGGCATGGCATGCGGAATGAAGTGAAGAATCCGTGGTCCTGCGTCCGAGTGCAAGGCCACACCCTCAATGACCTTCTCGTGCGCTGTCGTCGTGCGATGTATGGGAGGCGCTTCGCTGTGCAACACTGGTCCCTATGTATCCGGGGCGGGAACGGTGAAAGAGGCGTTTGGCCCGCTCGAACGGCTATCGGAAGTGCGCCACGACCTCCGAGAAGGCCCGCAGTGTCATCCATCTCAGTCCAGCGCAGCATCAGTTCCTCGACGCCCGCGGCGCGGAACGCCGCGACCTGTTCGGCGATCATCTCTGGGGTACCGATGATCGTGTTCCGGGCGCGCTGGGCCTCCAGGATTTCCGCCGTGGACTTGCCCGCGGCGTCGGGCGTCGCGTCGCGCATCCGGCCCAGCACACGCTCCAGATCGGCCGCGTCATGCGCGAAGAACACGCCGGTGAAGAGCGTCCGCTTCACGTCGCCAGGTTTTCGACCCGCTGCGCGCAACAGATCGTCGAGCAGTTCGAACTTCTCGCGGAACCCGTCCGGCGAGGTGCGTAGCGAGTTCCATATATCGGCGTACCGCGCGACGAGCGGCAGCGTGCGCCGCGGCCCGCTGCCGCCGACCAGCAATGGCGGTCCGTCAGGGCGCTCGGGCCGGGGAAGCAGCATCGCCTCCGAGAGTTGATAGAACTCGCCCCGATACGTCGTAGGCGTATCGGAGCGCAGCAGGCGGGTGATGACCTCCAGCCCCTCGCCGAAGCGCGCCATCCGGGTCCGCATGTCCCCCAGGGGATAGCCGAACACCTCGTGCTCCCGCTCCTGCCAGCCTGCCCCGACGCCGAGCACCAGCCGTCCGCCGGAGAGGTCATCGAGCGCTGCTGCCTGCCGCGCGAGCATCCGGGGATCCCGGAACGAGAGCGGGGCGACGAGCGGACCGAACCGGACGCGCTCGGTGTGGCTCGCGATGTACGTCAGGGAGACGATCAGCTCCAGCGCATCGGCGTCCGGCGGCTTCGGCTCCGTGAGGTGATCGGTACGGTACAGCGTGGCGAAGTGCAGCGCATCTATTTCGGCGATGAGCCGCTTCCACCGCGGCCAGTTCAGTCCCTGCTGCGCCTCGATGACTATGGAGACTTCCATTGCCCTCCCCTGCCCCGACGCGACTTACTCGAACACGACGGTGCGGTGGGCGTCCACGAGGACACGATCCTCCAGATGCCAGCGGACGGCCTGGGAGAGCACGCGCCGCTCCACCTCGCGGCCTACGCGCACCATGTCCTCAACCCGGTCGCGGTGGGAGACGTGCGCGATGTCCTGGTTGATGATCGGCCCGGCGTCCAACTCCGCCGTGACGTAGTGGGCGGTCGCGCCGATGATCTTCACCCCCCGCTCGTGCGCCTGCTGGTACGGGTTCGCGCCGACGAACGCGGGTAAAAA
>JAUJMR010000003.1:80303-121403 GCA_030446765.1 Chloroflexia bacterium | reverse complement strand
CCCCCCGCTCGTGCGCCTGCTGGTACGGGTTCGCGCCGACGAACGCGGGTAAAAATGAATGGTGGATGTTGATGATCTTGCGCGGGTACGCCGCCACGAACTCCGGGGAGAGGATCTGCATGTAGCGCGCGAGCACGACGAGGTCGATCCCGTGCTCCTCCAGCAGCGCGCGCACCCGCGTCTCCTGCTCCCGCTTCGTGTCGCGGGAGACGGGCAAGTGGTGGAACGGGATGCCATACGCCTCCACGCGGCGCGCGAGGTCCGGATGGTTCGAGATGACGAGCGGGATCTCGGCGGCAAGCTCGCGCGCGTCCCACCGCCACAGCAGGTCAAGCAGGCAGTGGTCATATCGGGAGACGAGGATCGCCATGCGCTGCGGGCGGTCGGTGTACGTCGTGCGCCAGCTCATTCGGTGCTGCCGGGCGAGCGGCGCGAACGCGGCGTCGAACTCCTCGCGGCGGAGGCCGAATCCGTCCCCCTCGATCTCCATGCGCATGAAAAACGTGTTGCTCGGCGGCGAGCTCACGTACTCGGCAGCGGACAGGATGTTCCCGTTGTGCATGGCCATAAACGTGGAGACGGCGGCGATGAGGCCCTTGCCGTCGGGACAGTCGATCAGCAGGCGAAGGTTGTAGCTCATGCCCTAGAGGTAGCCCAACTCCAGCTTCGCGTCCTCGCTCATCATCGTGGGATTCCACGCGGGGCTCCAGACCAGCTCGACCTGCGCCTCCTCAACCCCCGGAACACCACAGGCAGCCTCCTCGACCTCCTGCATGAGCTGCGGACCGGCGGGACAGCCCATCGAGGTGAGGGTCATGCGCACGCTCGCCGTGCCGTCCTCGACCCGTGCCTCGTACACGAGGCCGAGATCCACAACGCTCATGCCCAGCTCCGGGTCGTACACCTCGCGCAGCGCTTCCGTCAACGCGTCCTCATCCGCCGCGGCCTGGACCGATCCCGGCAGCGGGAGTAACGCCCCCGGCTGCGCTTCGACTTCGCTCATTGATTCCGCCCTTCGCTTCCCCGGCAACACGCCCATGCGTGGCCCGGACCAGTATATCACCCACCGTCGCGAACGTATTGACGGGGCACGCACGCGGGTGTATTGTGCACCCAGGGCCGTCCACGCATTCATCGGAGCAACACCATGCCCAGCACGCCAATCGGATCCTCCCCCGAGGACCAGACCGACCTGGGAGCATCCACCGGCCACGAGCGGGGCAGCCGCACGCCGCTCGTGCGCGGCGGGGCCGTCACGGACCCACTCAAGGACGGGGAGCAGCGGCGATTGATCGGCCTGCCCGAGGAGGACGATGCGCTGCTGCCCATCGTCGTCGAGCTGAACCTGCGGCACGCCGAGGGCCTGCCCGGAGCCGAAAGCCGCTTCCACGAGGTGTACGGCCCGGCGATCGCCGGCGGAGGGGATCGGCCGCAACCGGAGGTGATCGCGAACACTTACGTCCGCTGCGACCTCACGATAGAGGAGGTGCGCAAGCTCGTCCAGCTTGACAGCGCCAACGCCGGCCCGAGAGACCGGGCGATCTACCGCGTGTGGCCGGACTTCCCGGTGCAGGCGCTGACGGACCGCTCCGTTTCCACGGTGAAAGGGGACGCCGCTCAGCGCTCCTTCGCCGCGATGGGCACCGGCACCACATGGGCGGTGATCGACTCCGGGATCGACGCGAAGCACCCGCACTTCAAGGCGCACGACAACCTGGGCGGAGATGTCGCACAACTCCACAAGGACTTCACGCAGCCGTATGAGCCGGACGATCCGAACTCCGTGAAGAATGCCCTCCGCGACGGGCTCGGCCACGGCACGCACGTCGCGGGCGTGATCGCCGGGTGTATGCCGGAGAAGTCCCGCCGATTCCGGGTGGCGATGCACATCTCCGACGAGTTCGGGAACGAGACGGTCGAGGACCGGACCGTCGCCGAGGGGCACCGGCTCGCGGGAGTCGCACCACAGGCCAAGCTGGTGAGCCTCCGAGTGTTCGACGACGATGGACGCAGCAGATCGACCAGCGTGATCAAGGCGCTCCAGTACGTGCGCGAGGACGTGAACGGCAACGGCAAGCTGCTGCGCATCCAGGGGGTGAACCTCAGCCTCGGCTACGAGTTCGACGCCCGCTGGTTCGCGTGCGGTCAGAGCCCCCTCTGCGTCGAGGTGGACCGGCTCGTCCGGTCCGGGGTGGTGGTGGTCGTCGCCGCGGGCAACACGGGATACGGGACGCTCAGCGCCTTGGAGCGGCAGTCGCGGACGGGGCTCTCGCTCACGATCAACGACCCCGGCAACGCCGCGCTCGCGATTACGGTCGGCGCAACGCACCGCGACATGCCGCACACGTATGGCGTCTCGTACTTCTCCTCCAAGGGACCGACGGGCGATGGGCGCGTCAAGCCCGATCTCGTGGCGCCGGGGGAGCGCATCACCTCGTGCGCGGCGGGCAAGGTGCTGGAGGAGTTATACGGCAAGAAGCCGCCGGAGGGGTTGGCGTATTACATCGACGACAGTGGCACCAGCATGGCCGCGCCGCACGTCTCGGGCGCCATCGCGGCATTTCTCTCCATCCGCCGCGAGTTCATCGGCAGGCCGGACGAGGTCAAGCGCGTGTTCTTGGAAAGCGCCACCTCCCTCGGGCGGGAGCGGTACTTCGAGGGCCATGGCCTCGTCGACTTGATGCGCGCAATTCAGTCCGTGTGACGGCTGGGAAGGAGGGGTGCACGATGGCCGAGCAGGTAGCAGGGTTCGCGTTCTGGGAGATTGGCTTCGACGACAAGGCGCGCTTCACGGATCGCAAGGCGATAGACGCGATGGTCAAGGAGCTGCCGGGGCAGGCGCTCACCGACCTCCTTATTCTTTCCCACGGCTGGAACAACGACCGCCGCGTCGCGCGTGGGCTGTACGAACGATTGCTCGGCGAGATGCGCGGGGTGCTCGGCTCCGTCGCCCTGCGCGAGGGGGCGAAGCTCGGCGCCGCCGGAGTGTACTGGCCCTCCATGCGCTGGGCGGACGAGTCCGCGCCGGACGGCGGTGGGGGCGGGGCGGCGAGCTTCGGCGCGCCGGCCTCAGATAAATAAACCGTCGAGGAGCTCAAGGCGGTGTACCCCAGGGCGAAGCAGCGCAAGGCGATCGACGAGCTTGCCCGCCTGCTCGACGAGCGGCCCGACGACCCGAAGGAGCTGGCGCGCTTCCAGAAGCTGATGGGCGCGCTCGTCACGGCGGACGACGCCACGGACGACCCGGACGACAACGGGGAACTGGCGCTGCTGGAGGACGACCCGCAGCTGGTCTACGAGCGCTTCGTCACCGTCTCGACGGAGGCGTACGACCCGGACGCTGGCACGGCGGCGGGACTCGGGGACCTGCGGCGGAAGCTGTGGGAGGGCGCGAAGAACGCCCTACGCCAGGCGACGTACTGGGAGATGAAGAAGCGCGCGGGCGTGGTGGGGCAGACGGGCCTCGGACCACTGATCGGGCGGCTGCACGAGGCTCAACCCGGGTTGCGTGTGCATCTGGTCGGCCACAGCTTTGGCGCGCGGCTGGTCTCCTTGCGCTCGCCGGACTGCCCGCCGGCGATCCCAGCCCGGTCAAGTCCCTCGTGCTGTTGCAGGGGGCGTTCTCGCACTTCGCGTTCGCCCGGTCGCTCCCACACGCTCCGAGCCGGGGCGGCGGGCTCTCGGGGATGGCAGCGCGGGTGGACGGGCCGCTCGTCGCGTGCTACTCCATCCACGACTCGGCGGTCGGCAAACTCTACCCCTCGCCTCCATCTCCGCGGGGCAGGACGCGGCGGCGATGGAAGACCGATTCTACCGCTGGGGCGCGATGGGCTTCGACGGCGCGCAGGCGGTCGGGGCCGAGGAGGAGCCACTCAAGCGCGTGGGGCAGAAGTATAGCTTGGCTCCCGGCAAGTTCCTCAACCTCGACGGCAAGGACATCGTCGCACCGGAGGCCCACCGGCGGGCGCGCACAGCGACATCTTCCACCCCGAGATCGCCTGGGCGATGCTCAGCGCCGCGGGTCTCGCAAGGTAGAGCGTCCGCGACGTCCCTGCAAGTCGTCGGATTTGCGGCTTGGGCCGCGCAACAGGTCGGAGAGAAGGGCTCCCTATGATGCATACTCAAGAGAACAAAGCGCTGGTCCAGCGATACCTCCTCGATGTCACAGCGACGGGGAACATGGCTCTTCTGGAGGAGATCTTCGCTCCCGACTTCGTCGCCCACCTGCCCAACGGTGATCTCCCCGGACTGGAGCCTCTGCGGACGTACCTCACCGCATTCCGCGCGGCCTTCCCGGACGCCCGATACGTCATAGAGGAGGAGATCGCCGAGGGGGAAGGCGTCGCCGCCCGTTGGAGATGGGAGGGGACACACGATGGCCCGTTCCAGGGGATCGCGCCGACGGGCAAGCGGGTCTCGCAGACAGGAACGACGGTCTTCCGGGTATTGGGCAACAAGATCGTTGAGGCTTGGCCCCAGGCCGACTTCCTGGGCCTGATGCAGCAACTCGGCGCGACCCTCCAGGTACCCAGCCAAGCCACAGAATAGCGCCCACTGTGTCGTATATGACTAATCGCTGTGAGGACAGGAGCGTGCTATGGGTCCCACGCTATCCTTCGCTAGAGGACTTCGAGGCCGCGGTGCTGGCGGACGGGGAGTTGCTCGGCATGCTCTACTCCGGATCCCTAGGCCGCGGCACCGCGATCGCTACTCGGACCTCGACATCGAGGTGTGGGTCCGCGATGACATGGGCACGCAGATCTCCGGGAAGCTGCGCCAGGTGCTCGGCTGGCTCGGCCCGGTGAGCTTCTCCTATCCCCGAGGCGAGGGCTTCGTAACCGGGTTCGTCGGGGACGGATGGCAGCGGGTAGACCTCTACCTCAAGCGATTGGCCGACTTTGCCCCATCTCCGGATTATTCCGAAGCCCGCGTCGTGAAGGATACCGACGGCGTACTGACGCGTCTGGTCGCGGAGTCGCCGCGCGAGCATGGTGCCCCGACACTGGAAGAAGCACGGGCGGTCATCGAGGAAGCGATCGATAGCCAGGTCTACCTCGCCCTGCATAACGCCCGCGGCGCTGCCTGGTCCGCGCTGGGCGAAGTCAGCTACCAACTCACCAGAGCGTACACCCTGCTGGCCCAGGTGCGAGGACGACACTCGTACGGCTTGCGCTACGTCTCCGCGTTTCCGCACCCCGACCGCCGTACTTTACTCAGCACCCCACATAGTTGACCGTTTGACGGAGACCGGGTGCATATCCCGGCTCTGACCCTTTATTCCGTGCGCTATTGCTCTGCTACTACGCCCAGCCATACGGCATGCCACCACCCCTCACCACGGGCGGTACAGCACCGCGACGGCCGCTAATACCCATAGGAGGATACTGAGCAGGAGCGGTCTGTCCTTCAGGAGCAACGTCTCCGGGCTGCCCCCCTCGTTGCGCTGGTAGATGAGGTACAGGTACCGGAAGAGGCCGTACGGCACGAAGGGGATCGTGAGCATCATCGACCGGTCATCCGGCAGCGTACCCGCCGAAAAGGTGTACAGCGAGTAGGCGACGATTGTCGAGGAGGTGACCACGGCGATCATCTGATCGAGGAATAGCTTGGAGTACTCGTCCAGGATGCGCCGATGTCCCGCCGCGCCATCAGCGAGCAGTACGACCTCGTGCCTCCGCTTGGCGAGTGCGAGGAAGAGCGAGAGGAGCACTGTGCATAGCAAGAGCCACGGCGAGATCTGCACGTTGATGACGACCGCGCCCGCGACAGCGCGCAGCACGAACCCCGCGGCAATGGCGAACACGTCGAGCAGCACGACGTGCTTGAGCTTGTACGAGTACAACTGGACGATGGCAAAGTACGAGAGCGCCACAGCCCAGAATGGCCCCGCGCTCGAAAGGAGGACGGCTGCCGGGAGGGAGACCGTCAGCAGTACAGCGACGGTAACCCAGGCGGCGCTTACCGGCAGCGCGCCGGAGGCGATCGGTCGAAGCCGCTTCCTGGGGTGTTGCCGGTCCTGCTCGATATCCGCTAGGTCATTGATCACGTACGACGCGGAGGAGAGGGCACAGAACACGAGGAAGGCGCCGGCCGCCGCGACGAGGGAGCCCGCGTCCGGTAGCTCGTACGAGAAGACGAGCCCGGCGAACACTAGCACGTTCTTCGTCCATTGCTTTGGTCGAAGCTCTCGCAGTAGGGCATATGGAATGCTTAGGCGAGCATCACTTGTACTGATTACTGACTTTGAACCCGTCATGTGTCAACACATCCTCTCGATAATACTGATGACACGCCTGTTACCGCCGGACTCTGTACAGCTTCCACTCCTCGTGCGTTCCGGGGAAGCCCTTGACCAACGCGAACCCCGGATCCTTTCCTGCCCACAAGCGAGGACCAGCGCGCGTGATGGCGTCCTGGGGCACCTTGGATGAGGAAGGCGGCGAGCACCCTGACGAGCGCCGTGAGATCCGGCAGGTTGCGGCTGAACACGAGCCCGAGGACGAGCGCGCTCTTCGTCCACTGCTTGGGTCGCAACTCGCGCGCGAGCGCTTGTGCATGAGCGGGGTCTGCCACATACTAGTGGGTCGTCCGTCATGCAGCTTGCCATTTTTCGAGAACGGTCCCGCGTCGTCGGATAGCCCGACGTGTACATGCGCCACTTCCTCCCACCGCATGTCGGCGCCTGTAGGCTCGCTCTCGTCTGGCCTTGCGCCTCCCGCCCCACTCGTATTGGCGGGTTCCCGAAGGTGTCGGGTGTGCACTGCCGGCACCCGACGGAGGTGTTAGCTGGTGGGCGTAAGCCGAGCCACGCCATGCTGACCAGGCTGAAATCAGCGCTGATGATCTCACAGTGACCCGCCAAGGCTGTGAGATCCAAATGGGATGTAGTCGCTCTGTTACCCTATCTCCCATCGGTTATGGAGCGACCCTGTACAGTCGCCACTCCCAAAACGTTTCAGGGAAGCCTCGAACCAGCTCGAATCCCGGCTCGCCACCTGCCCACAACCCGGGATAGGCACGTACTATCGCGTCAGATGGCACTAGCCGCGGATTGGGTACTAGGAAATAGGAGACTCCGTGCTCGTCTGGAGTCAATATGATCTCGTTGAACTTCCGGTGAGATGTAAGAATAACACGGCTGGCGAGGTGATCCGGAGACGTCTGCACGACTATCGGCCAGGCCGCGAAGGCGTCCATGGCTAAAGTCTGACGGTTTGAGAGCACCTCCTTCTCCAGGTATAGGGAGATTGGCCTAGTCTCATCTATTNGGGGGCCCGCGGAGAGCCCCGGAATATCCGATGGCTCGGACGGCCGCGTCGGCGCTCGTTGGTGTGCCAGCGGGCTCGCGCGCGCTGCGTGGGCCGCGCTGGCGGTTCTGTCCGTCACAGTTTTCGCGGTCAGCCTCCCGGCGTACTACGACCGACTCCATTCTATATGTACCGCCGGCGCATGCCTGAGCCAGCAGTTGAGGCGTGAGGACGCTCGGGCCCTCGGCGCGCTGAGCATCTCGCTGGACCTGTACGCGATGTACTTCCTGGGTCTCGCGATCATCACAGCCGGGACCTACTTCCTGGTCGCCGCCCTGATCGCGTGGCGGGCACCCGAGGGATGGATGGCGCTGTTCGCCGCGTCGATGCTTGTGCTTTTCGGCCCGGTCGTCTCCGAAGCCCCCCGCGCGCTAGTGATGGCGTATCCCGATCTATCCAGGCCTCTCGAGGTCCTCGGCTTCGTGGGATTCGTGTCCGCCATCCTCTTCTTCAACCTGTTCCCCGGCGGGCGATTCATCCCCAGATGGACGCGCTGGGCCGCAACCGTCTGGATTCTCGCGGCCGGACAGGGGATCTTCTCCCCCGGCCTGGTACCGGAATTGATCAATGCCTTAGGATTCGTACTCGGCGCTGGCTCAAGCGTGGGCGCCGTGGTCTATCGGTACCGCCGTGTGGCGAGCACGGCCGAGCGTCAGCAGCTCAAGTGGGTGGTATACGCACTCACCCTCGCCCTCTCGGGGATGGTAGGGCTGGCATTGCTGGGAATGGTGTACCCCATACCCGCACTGCTCGACGCCCAGGGCGTCCGTACGATGCAACTGCTGTTGCTGTCGCTCATCCCACTCTCGATCGGCGTCGCCGTCCTGCGCTACCGCCTCTGGGATATCGACCCGATCGTGAACCGGACGCTGGTCTACGGTGGAGCCACCGTCGGCGTCGTTGGCCTGTACGTCCTGGTTGTCTGGTACTTCGGCGAGTTCTTCCGGGTGCGAGACACCTCCTTCGTCTCGCTACTGGCCACCGGCATCGTGGCCGTCCTGTTCCAGCCGATGCGGGACCGGCTGCAGCATGGTGTGAACCGCCTTATGTACGGTGAGCGGGATAATCCATACGAGGTGGTCTCGCGCCTTGGGCGTCGCCTCGAGGCGACCCTCGCGCCGGACGCCGTGCTGCCCGCCGTCGTCGAGACCGTGCGGAATGCGTTCAAGCTCCCCTATGCAGCGATCGCGCTGGAGCGGGACGGACGGCTCGAAATAGCGGCGGAGAGCGGGCGATCGAAAGGGGATCTGACCCGCCTGCCGCTCGTGTACCAGTCCGAGGCGGTCGGGGAGATGCTCCTCGCGCCCCGCACGCCGGGCGAAGAGTTCAGCACCGCGGATCGCCGCCTCCTGGAGGACCTCGCCCGCCACGTTGGAGTCGCCGTGCGCGCCGTGCGCCTGACGGCCAACCTGAGACGCTCCAACGAGCATCTGAGAGCGGCGCGAGAGCAGTTGGTGACGGCGCGTGAGGAGGAGCGGCGGAGGCTGCGACGAGACCTGCACGACGGGCTCGGCCCCGTGCTCGGCGGCCTGACGCTTAAGCTCGACATCGCGCACCGCCTGACCGGACGCGACCCCGCCAGGGCTGGTGCGCTCCTGCTCGACTTGAAGGCACAGGCCCAGTCGGCGATCGCCGATATCCGACGGCTCGTGCACCAGCTGCGCCCACCCGCGCTCGACGAACTGGGGCTGGTCGGCGCCCTGCGGGAGGCAGCCGCGAACTACGGCGGATCCGACGGCCACCTGCGCATGACACTCAACGCCCCGGAGACCCTGCCGGTGCTGCCGGCGGCCGTGGAGGTGGCCCTGTACCGGATAGCCCAGGAGGCCATGACGAACGTCGCGCGACACGCAAACGCCCGGAACTGCGCGGTCTGCCTGGGGCACGACCCAGACGAGGGCGTACTGACGCTGGAGGTATGCGACGATGGTGTCGGGCTACCCGAAGGCCATCGGGAGGGGGTAGGGCTGGCGTCAATGCGCGAGCGGGCGGCGGAGCTCGGGAGTACATGCGAGATCCGACACCTGGGCGCACCCTAGTGCTCGCCCGCCTGCCCTATGCGGTGGCCGACGAGCCCCCAAGGAGCCTCCAGGAGCAGGTGCCGGACGTATCGACGAGGAGAGGATGAGTGATGGAACGTATCCGAGTGCTGCTCGCCGACGATCATCCCTTCTTCCGGGACGGCCTGCGCGCGCTGCTGGAGGAGACTTCCGACATGGAGGTAGCAGCGGAGGCCACGGACGGAGACGAGGTGGTGGCGATGGCCGCGGAACTCCAGCCGGACGTAATTCTGATAGATATCAAGATGCCGGGTGTCAGTGGAATCGAGGCGACCCGGCGCATCCTGGGCGCTATCCCGCACATCGGCATCATCGTCGTCACGATGTACGAAGACGATGACTTCGTCTTCTCGGCGATGCGCGCCGGGGCCCGCGGGCACCTGCTCAAGGGCGCGGACCGAGATGACGTGCTGCGCGCTATCAGGGCCGTGGCTCGCGGTGACGCGATCTTCGGGCCAGCCATCGCCAGGCGGCTGATTGGCTTCTTCGCCGCCCCTGCCTCCCCCTCGCCCCAACCGTTGTTCCCGGACCTCACCGAGCGCGAGCGCGAGATCCTGCAGCTGATAGCTCGGGGCTACTCGAACGCCGACATCGCGGGCCGGCTGTACCTCAGCCCGAAGACGGTGCGCAACCACGTGTCGAACATACTGAGCAAGCTGCAGGTCGCCTCCCGCGCGGAGGCGATCGTGCGCGCACGGGAAGCCGGGCTGGGCCGAGAGGCACCGTAAGCCGCGGGCCGAGCGGGGATCAAGCTTATAAAGATGTCGGAGGAATGATGCTTTCCGCTCAGATTCGGACCCACGTCTTCTATGAGACGGCATCAACCGGAGCCCGTACTCAGCTACCGAGGCGATGTCTGCCAGTTTATCGGTCGAGGGGAAGTGTGTGTCCGCGAACCAGGCGATCGAGTACTTGCTCTCAGATGCCGAGTAGCGGGATCCATACAATGCAGGCAAGCTGGCGATGAGCTTCGCCGTAAGCCTTCTTCGCAAGCTATGATGTTGCCGGACGTTGCGTACGGCATGGCGGGAGTGCGTGCGGAAAACCACTGTGACGTATGTGGCTAATCGCTGTGAGGTCAGGAGCGTGCTATGGGTCCCGCGCTATCCTTCCCGCTAGAGGACTTCGAGTCCGCGGTGCTGGCGGACGGGGAGTTGCTCGGCATGCTCTACTCCGGATCCTTGGGCCGCGGCACCGCGGATCGCTACTCGGATCTCGACATCGAGGTGAGGGTCCTCGATGAGATGGGCACGCAGCTCTCCGGGAAGCTGCGCCAGGTGCTCGGCTGGCTCGGCCCGGTAAGGTTCTCCTATCCCCGCAGCGCGGGCTTCGTAACCGGGTTCGTCGGAGACGATTGGCAGCGGGTCGACCTCTACCTCAAGCGACTGGCCGACTTTGCCCCATCTCCGGAGTATTCCGCAGCCGCGTCGTGAAGGATACCGACGGCGTACTGACGCGTCTGGTCGCGGAGTCGCCACGCGAGCACGTTCCCCCGACGCTGGAAGAAGCGCGGGCGGTCATCGAGGAGGCGATCGACAGCCAGCTCTACCTCGCCCTGCATAATGCCCGTGGCGCTACCTGGTCCGCGCTGGGCGAAGTCAGCTACCAACTCGCCAGAGCGTACACCCTTCTGGTCCAGGTGCGAGGACGACACTCGTACGGCTTCCGCTACGTGGAGCTGCTCCTCTCTCCCGCAGAGGAGGAGTTGCTATCAGCCGCCCTGCCCACCGCGGCCACCCGGCCCGAGGTACGTCGCGCGGCTCGAGCCCTCTGGACGTGGACCCAGTGCGTGTGGGATGAGGCGGAGCGCGTGCTCGGCGGGCCACTCGGCGTGGAGGTGGACGAGACGGAGCTGCTGCTGGCCGTGATAGGATCTACTCGCGCGAGTAGTATGTGGTGGTCCGGGACTGGTACGACTGTTGCGCGCCTGTTCGGGGGCTGGCGGATGCCATCGATTCGCCCGCGGCCGGTATCGGAGCCGCACGAGCCGGTGGAGATGCAACCGGATGCGGTCGGGAGGGTTTATGGGCATAGTATTCGAGTCCGATGGCACGGTGCTGCGCGAGTTCGGCGAGGACGACTGGCCCGCCCTCGCCGAGGAGGGCGAGCGCGCGTCGCCGGATGAGGAACGGTCGGCGAGGGACACGGCCCGGCATTTCGCACAGGATCGGCACGCCGAGCCCCGTAAGCAGTACGCGCTGGCGGTCGTTCCACGGAGTCGGGGACGCGCCGTCGGCTGGTGCGTGCTTCGGATCATCGACGCGGGGTTCGGCGAGGCGGAGATCGGGTGGGCGGTGGCCGGGGCATACCGGGGTCGGGGGTACGCGACGGCAGGGAGCCGCGCCATGCTGGCATATGGATTCGGGGAGCTCGGACTGCACCGGATCTTCGCGACCTGCCATGCGGACATTGCCGCCTCTGAGGCGGTGATGCGCAAGCTCGGGATGCGCCGCGAGGGGCTGATGCGGGAGAAGGAGCGGGAAGGGGACATCTGGCACCACCACCTGCTGTACGCGATCCTCGAACGGGACCGCGCGGAGCGACTCAACGGCTAGCGTGCGGGGTTCGGCCCCCGCCCAGCCGAGTGCAGAGACGAGGCGGACTGGACCGCGACCCTCCAGCGGTGGGTATGAGGATTGAGCCATTACATCGGATGGGGGACGTGCTGCGGACCGCGGACAGGCACGGAGCCCCGCCCCAATCCGGCTCGATCTTGCCGCCTAATGCTGCCTAGCACATTCAGCCGCCCGTGTCGTACATCGTCACCAGACGCGTGCAGATCAGGGTTCCCCGATGTCGTCAGACCTTCTTTCCTTTCCTTGATTAGTCGTTTAGCCCTCCCAGAGGACTGATCTCAAGCTTTCCCGCCTGTGACGGTTCCTGTAACCACGAACTGCCGACCAAGAACCAGCGGCTCTGCCGGGCTGCCACTTCGAATCAATCCCACGGTGAGCGCCCGGCGCAGCCGACGTGCTTGACCGAGCGGCTACGACGGATCGCCGACGGACAGCACCACCGATTCCACCCGTTCCCCCTCGCCCATCCGGTAGACGCCGAGGATCGTGCCCGGTGACGTATTTACCCACGGGTGGTTACTCTCCGTGCTGCCAGGGAATTGATCGACGATGGAGGGGCTGCGGTACACCTCCAGGAGGCGGCCGTCGTCAAGTCGAGATCGCCGCACAAGCACAGCGTCGGCCGGCAGGAATCGTCGCAGCGTACGACGAGCGACAGGAAGAGTGACCTGCTCACCGGTCTCCCAGCGGCGATCAAGATTCTGGAGACTGCCCCGGATGAACCGTGCCAGGTAGTCGCCTCCGCCGTACGTCAGGAAGCCGCCCACCTCCTCCTCCGGTCGGCCGTAGGTTGCCTCCCACTCCGCTCGCGGGATGCCCAACCCACCAGTGTACACAGCGCGGGAAGGAGAGGGATCAACTTCGAGTCCAGGCGTGGTCGCGATCGTCGGCTCCAGGGTCGGCGACGGCTCCTCCGTCGGCACCTCGGTCGGCGTGCTCGTGGACGTCGACTCCGCGGTGCGTATGCTTGTAGGTACCGGAGTAACGGTCGGTATAGCGGGTTGAGCGAGAGTAGGTGTGTCCTCAGGCTCCGATGCTATCGAGGTTGGGGTAGTACACTTCTCGCCAACGGCCATCCGGATTCCCGTCGGCGCGCTGGTGGGTATGTTTCCCTCGGCCACTAGGACGGCTGTTCTGCGGTCTCCTCCACCTCTCAAGAGCAGGCCCGCAATGACGAGTCCGCTGAGAAGCAGGAGCACTACACCAAGCGTGGCCGCCCATTTCGAGCGATTTTCCGTGCCCAATGCCGGGTCCGGGCCACGGGAGGGGGTAACCCTAGGGGGTGACGTAGGTTCTACGCCCGCGGTAGCCATAGAACGCCTCAGGCCACTGTCGGCTACGGGCGGACGTGATGGCTCCCGTTTCACCTGCACGCCGTGCGCACCCTCAAGGTACAACACCTCGCCACCCTTTCCAACTTCACGGGCTGCTTCGTAGAGGCTGCACTTAGCGTGCTGATGGCTCAAGCAGTAGATGGCGGCATACTTGGGGTTGATGGTGATCGGGTAGGTGCCAGCCAAGCAGGTGTGTGTTCCACCTATGGCCGCAGGTTCGCCTAAAAACGGGCAGGTTGCATCGTTTGCATCTGCTCGGTGTATTGGTTCGTTTCCCATAACTAACTCCGGCATCAACTCGGGGGCCGCCGATAGATCGCATCCACGACTATCACATCGGGTGAACCTACCGATCGTCGGCTGCTGTGCCCGAGAGGGCCCTATTGACACGGCCATTGAGCCAGCGCAGTTCGTCTTCACCGAACGTCGCCGCAGCACTGGACACGCTCAGCACGGCGACTGTTATATCGGACCGCCGGATGGGTAGGACGATTGACGCTCTCAGCTGCGTTTGCGTAAGCCGCCTCGCTAACGTGCCAGGCACGCCATGCCCATTTATGATGATTGGGCGTCCGCTCTGAGCGACCCATCCTGCAACACCTTCGCCCGCATCAACCGGGGTTGACGTGACAACTGATGCCGGCAGGCTACGACCGGCCACGACCGAGAAGGTGTTCGTTGCACGGTCTAAGACCATGAGACTACTACGCTCCGCGCCGAGCTGGGCGCTGGCCTCTTCCAGCAGCACGACGAGGCGTGCACTGATCTTGTCCAGCAGTGCCTCAAACTGGGCGGAGGACACGGTGTCACGATGCAGGCTTGTGCCAACGAGTGATGCCTCCTCCCTCCTGCCTTCTGGGCTGAGCACGGGGAGTTGCGCTTCCTTCCCGTCCTCCTGGTGCAAGCCATGTTCGGTCTTCTGCCAGTAAAATGGCCGTACGATTAGTTCGTACGCGGCCAGATAGCCCGCTGCACTCATCATCGCCCAGTAGATGGGGACCAGCAGGGAGTACGGCGTAATGTCGTCGTCCCCCCTCGACATTGCGCCTAGCAACCCGAGGAAGACGAAGAGGAAGTTGCCTAACAGGAGACTCACGAGTGCCAGGTAGTAGACGGGACCAGGGAAGAGCAGGGGTATCCACCCGGGCTGAGCGAGCAGCCACCACGCCAGCAGGGCCCAGAAGATCGGCGATATCAGCACCGTGAAAATCAGACCACCGATCGTTGCCAAGAATAATAGAGAGCTCTTGAGGCCGACTTGTCTGTACAAGGCTACGGGGTGCCGAGTATGGACCAGGAACGTCTGCATGTAGCCTTTGATCCAGCGCGAGCGTTGCCGCAGCCAGTTCCCGACCCTGCTATTTGCCTCCTCGTACGTCGTCGAGTCAAGCATGATCGTATGCTTGCGCATGTACGACAGTCGCAGCCCCAGGTCCGCGTCCTCGGTCACGTTGTACGGGTCCCAGCTGAGGGATTCTTTGAGCACATCGACCCGGAAGTGGTTGGAGGTGCCACCCAGCGGGATCGGAGCGTCCATCTGGTGGAGTCCTGGCAAGAAGAGGTCGAACCACGCGTTGTACTCGAGCGTGAACCATCGGGTTAATACGTTCTGCCGAGGGTTGTAGTAGTTGAGCTTCGCCTGCAGGCAGGCGACTGAGCGGTCCAGGTGGCGTAAGCCCCAGACAGCTTTCTTGAGCTGGTCCGGCTCAGGCTTGTCCTCGGCGTCGTAGACGGTGAGCAACTCACCCCGTGCGTACAAGAGACCGTAGTTCATAGCTCTGGGCTTGGTACGCGGCTCGCCGGGAGGGACGCGCAGTATGCGCAGCCAAGCGGGTTTGCCGAGCGCTTTGATGGCCTCCTGGGTCTGATGATCGTCCGCCTCGATCAACAGCAATCCATCGAGCTTGTGTTTCGGGTAGTCTAGGGCCGAGAGCGCAGCGAAGAGGGTTTGTACAGTCGACGGCCTCTCCTTGTACAGGGGCAGGAGTACCGTGTACATTGGGAGCTCCCGCTCGTCCAGGCTGCGTATATTCTCCTCAGTGGGGTGGATAGTGGAGTCGTCCCTCCAACCCCGCCAAGCGGCATACAACCTGTAGCACGGGTAAGCGAAGTAGAGCGGAGTGCACAAAGAGGCGATCGCTACGATCGCGATCATGGGAGCGGCGATGGCGCCGAACAGCAGAAGACTACCCAGCGCAATCCCGACGCCAAGCTGAGCTCGCGAGAGCTTCCTGTGGTAGGCGGAGAAGCTCGGGTTCTGCTCCGCGAGCGACCTAGTCGCGTCGAGAATGTCGTCTTCGGCATAGATCGTTCCGAGGAGCTCGTTGAGTGTCTCGTCATCGGTCAGCCTCAGTTCCACGGGCCGCTGCAGGTGTGCCTCGAGTTCCTCGACCATGACTGCATTAGGGTCGGTAGCGGCTACGGGAAGCGTGCCATCGTCTGAACCGACCGACTCCTTGCCGTTGCTCGCGAGTGCTACCACTCTCCAGCTCCGCGCGTATGCACGCGGTAGTAGGGGGACCGGTTCCTCATCGTGGTCTATGGTCGACACAGCGAGCCTTTTCGACAGGATATCGACGAGAGTCGACGACCCGACTATTCCCTGCGCTATCAAGTTCTCGCCGAGCCGCCCGCCGCTGCGCGCCTGCTCCTGGAGGGCTGTGAGCAGATCCCTCTCGCTGATCGCGCCCGCATCTATCAACAGTCGTCCGAGCCGCCTGGAATTGTTACGCTCGTCGGCCCCGTCCGGCGTCACGGATCGGAGCAGCGCGTCTATCTCGGGGACCGGGACAAGGCATAGATCCCGGTGCTCCAAGATGCCATCGGGAAGGGCTCCGAACGGGTCGGCTATGGCTATCCGATCGCCGACCAGAGGTACCCAACGACGTGCCTTGAGCGCGGTAGCCCCGTACTGCCGCACGGCTTGGATATCAACGACGCTCTGAAGTCCCGAAAGTTCTTCGTCGAACATGCGGACGCCACTAGCGGTGGATAGCATCGCACAAGCGCCTGTCGCGCCCAACTCTGCCAAGACCATGAATGCAGGGTAACCTAACCACAGGCGCTCGTACGCCTTGTCCGGATCAGTTATCCTGCCGTCTTTGAGTAGTTGTTCCAAGATGATGGAATCGGATGATGCTTCAGCGGCTATCATAATGTGAGGAACGTTCTCCTTGCCATGCTGGAGGACTAAGTTTTTTGTCCGGTCCGGTTCCAGTGCCGCAAGTCATCGATGCTACGATAGATCCCGTACTATGCCGACCTGCGAGTTCGCCTCCTCCCACGTCGTGGAGTCGATCACCGCTATGTAGCCGCGACGGCTCCTCCTCAGCACCTTTACACAATCCCTTACATGGCGGATCTATGCCTGATTACGCCAGTGAAGTGCCGCCCGGTACTGTCGAATAGGAGAGGGACGGGACATTGTCGCAATAATGTCAAATGCTATCGCATCAAGGTCAATTCTCGGTAAACGCATAGGTTAACATTGGGTCAATAAGCCGCGATGGCTGATCTGGTCGGGAAGTCACCATCCAAGCCTTGAGGAATCAGCCCTCGGCTGTGACATCGAGCGCAACGGATTGCCGTCCGGGGCGTAGAATGGTGGCAGGTGCAAATAGGAGACGAGGTCGACCGCTCGGTCCACGATGTCTGATCCTCGATGCGGACAGACGATTTAGGGCAAGCGGCCGCCGTATGCAGGGGAGGCGACAACGTCCTGATAGGCATCAAGCGACTCCGGCGTGGAGTTCACTTGCCAGTCCCTCTCCTTGTCCTCGTGGAACCAGATCACCGCCTGCACTCTGGAGAATCTCGACAGTACGGTTGCAAGCAGGCCCTCGCGTATCCATGCGGCCTTATCCCTGCCCACTTCTGTGGAAGCGGTCTCGGCAATCATCATCGGTTTCGATGTGAGTGCCACGAGCGCATCGTAGGATGATCCGAAAGCCCCCTCGAGGCCGGTCCGGATCAACCAGGGCTGAGTGGTACCCCAGTTGTACCCATCCAGCCCCGCCCAGTCCCTGTAGCTGTCCCCGGGGTAGAGTTCGGCGTACGGAGTGCTGCCATCGTACGCGATGTTCGGCGACCATACTCAGCGCACGTTCGTGGCACCTTCCCGGCGGAGGATATCGACCACTTGACGCCACGAGGTTACGTACTTGGCGGCCGTATTGCCGTTCATCCAGGGCTCCATGCGTACCAGTTACCAGTCATCTCGTGGGCGAAGCGCAGGTACATCGGCTTACCCCACAAGGCGGCATCCCTCGCCCACCCCCGGCAGTATGCATCGTGCTCTCCGGCGACAATTGTCCGTAGTGCATACGCGGGCTGCGCCGGTCCACCTGTTGGCCGAATCGAACTCCCTAATGACGGCGTGCAACCCGTGTTCCGCTCCTGCCACGAAACCGCGCTTACTCCGGGGCAAGCAGACGGCTACGCAGGCGGGTGATAGCTTCATCGTCGACACCCGCCTCGCGTAGATACGCTTCCGATCCGCCGTAGCGGTCCTCCACGCGATCGAGTACTTCGGCCATCACCTCGGCCCTGGGCTCACCCCACACCAGTATCTTCTCTCGATCTGCCCGCTCTCCGGGGCCGTTCAGGAGCCACTCTTCCTGCCGGGGCTTGAGGTACTCCCCGCTCAGCGCGTAGTCCGCGCCGATGGTCTCGCGGTCAACGCCGGCCAGATCCAACACGAGCGCGCAGACGAGCCCGGTGCGGTCCTTCCCCGCCGCGCAATGCACCAGCACTCCCCCCTCGGGTGCGCGTGCGATCGCCGTAAGGGCGGTGCCCACCCGCGTGGCGAACCGCTGGAGCAGACCGGTGTAGTCTTCCACAATCGTGGAGATGGTGTCGGGCGGCGATGCTCCTGGATCAATAAACGACACGTTCGTGTACGCGATGCCGTGCTGGCCCGGTTCCGCGAAGGGGTTGGGATCCACCTCAAGCTCCTGCGGCAGGCGCAGGTCCACGATGGAGCGCACCCCGTACGCGACGAGCGCGGCCTGGCCCGTTTCCGTCAGCGCGTGCAGGCTATCGGAGCGCACGATCGCGCCCCATCGCGTCTCCTGTCCATCAGCCGCCCGATATCCACCCAGGTCCCGGGCGTTGAGGCTCCCCTCCCACTCCAGTCTGCGTGTCCGCTCTCGGGTCATCCTCGCTCACCGCGTTTCTCTGTGCTCTGCCGATTTGGGTATCCCATAGTACATGGTTTCGACAGCCGGCGCGATACTTATCACTCTCCAGTGGCTACCCCGCCCGGTCGTCACGTCAGATGCTCACAATCAGCCAACCCTTTGTGTCGTGCGGGCACCGCTGGATCGTGCCAGCGAGGCGGCCGAGCAGACAGTGAGGACGGCCGCGCCCAACAGAAGCCCCCTATTCCCCAGTCGGTCGATCGCGGCGCCCGCCCAGAGCGCACCTACCAGGAGGCCCAGGGTGAACGCCATCGAGGTGATGGCCTGGAGTCGCGCTTGATACTGAGGATCGGCCAACTGACGAATCCGGTTCGTGTTCCAGACGGCCTGAGCAAACGCCAGGAGGCCTATCGCGGCTAGCGCTACGAACTGCGGGATGACCGTAGGCAGACCGACGAAGAGGGCGACGGCAAGTGCCGCCACCAATCCCATCAGACCATACAGCCTTGTGGCACTCGACCCTCCGGGCGGGTTCCGGCCAGCACAGCCCCACCCAGACTGCCCAGACTCATACCCGCCGCGAGCACCCCGAGATCCACTATCGACCCACCCCCTCGTGCACGATCGCCGGCAGGACCGCGACGAGGGGCCCGGCCAACGCGATCGTCGCGAAGGTGAGAAGGAGCGGGTGGAGCATCTCAGGCCGCCGAACGAGATACCGAACACCGTCGAGAAGGTCGGCAAGCACCACCCGAGGCGTGAGTCGGTGGTGATCCTTTGTGGGAGGATGTCCGATACCAGATAGGCTCCAAAGGCTCAGCGCGGCCACCAGGTAGCTCACGGTGTTGAGCAGGAAAGCTACCGGCAGTCCGAGCCAGGCCAGCATCACGCTGCCCGCGGCGTTGGTCAGCGTCAGGGACGCGGTCTCGCTGACGGAGTTGATGGCCACCGCCGAGCGCACCTCATCGCGCGGCACGGCCTCCGTCAGCACCACCTTGTACGCGGGACGTGCCAGCAGAGTGCCAAGCCCGTTGAGTAGCGACCAGGCGTAGATGTGCCACAGCGCGAAGTGGCCGGTCAGGACCAGGGCGGCCACCAGCGCGGTAACCACGGCGCCGGCGAGCTGGATCATCAGCAGCGTCCGGCGCCGGTCCATCTGCTCGACGATGGCACCGCCTATGGGGAGCAGGAGCAGGGGCAGCGAGCCGAGCGCTGAGATGAGCCCGACGCCCAGGGCCGACTGCGTGACCGTGGCGACCAGCCAGCCTTGCGCGAGGACCTGGAGCCGATCCCCCGCATAGGACAGGCTCATCCCGACCCACAACCGCCGGAACGTCGGACGCCGCAGGGGCGCGGGCACTCCGCCTCGGCAGTGTCCTGCCCGCAATCTCCACAACTCGGCTAACGGCCGGTGATCTGGGGGAGGTCATTCATCAGCTGCCTCGCCTCTTCCGCCAGGTGGAGGACATGAGACCACAACATCGAGAATCTGTCCGTTGCCTCTTCAGCGGTGACGCCGAACAGCTGCGGTGCGCGCCCTGCATCGCGGGGTCCATGGTCGCTAGCAGCGCCGGGACCGCGCATCCCGGACCGTATCGGAGTGCACACGCCGCATAGTCCACCGTACGATCCGTGGATCCCCCTGCCAGCCCGCATCTCGCAGCCCCTCCAGATATGCCTCGAACGCAACCTGCTCCAGGTCGCCCATTATCGACAGCTCCACCTCGAAGAAGGCGATACCGGCGAGCACGAGCGTGGCCAGCTCCTCGCCCACCGCACCCGGTCCGGCGAATGCCCAGTCGATCGCCACCAACCGGTCCGTGTCGATGTAGTCAGGCCGGAGGAAGAGATTGCGCCGGAACGCATCTCGGTGGCAGAACACCTGGGGCAGCCGCTCAAGGGCGTTCAGGAAGTCCGCTCTCTCATCCCAGATGCGCAGGTAGGCGTCGACCATGGGGGTGGTGGGGAAGCAACGGCGGATCAGTGGGGACTCCAGGATACCGGGAAAGAGGTCGATGGCGGGAGCACTCTTCTCTGTCCATCCCCGTAGCTATTCCTTGCTCAGCCATGGATGAGATGGGATGGGCACCTCTCCCGTCAAGTAGGCACCATTGAATCTGCCCAGCTGTCTGGCGACGGTGGCGTAGTCGGCGAGGGACCAGGGCTGTTCAGACGAGTGGGGAATGTCCTCAAGCCACAGCCAGGAACAATCGAGCGATGGGTCCTCAACCCCCAGGCAGCGCGGTGCGGAGAGCCCGGCGGGCAAGTCGTCGAGCATGCCGGAGGCGTAGATGAGCGCTTCGCGCTTGCAGTGGTTCCAGTCGCAGGCATCCTCGTTCTCGGACCCCGCGTGGATGACTTTGAGGATGATCGACCAGTCCATGTCCCTGCGCGCCGTCTCGTCCGGTGCCGACAACGCGGTATACGGTGGTGCCCATGCCTGCACCACCGTGGATGGGGACCAACTGCCAGTCGATCACCTCCAAGGTATCGCTCCCCAGGGCGGCCCGCACCAGAGGTACGAGTTTGTCTCGATTCACTGCATCGAGTTCCGCCGCGTTATCCATGACATTGCCTCCCAAATATGTGCCGCGTAGATTATCACGACCTCGGTACACCTCCGGGTCTATGTATCGGGACCGGTAATACCGGCAAGGGCGATGAAGCTCACACTCGGGCTGTCGCTCCCCGATAAGCGTGCAGCTCCTCCGCCAGCCGCGCGAGTGCCGCGGAGGTCGGTGGTGTAAACAGGCAGACGGCGTGGTCCACGCCAAGCATCTCTAGCTTGCGCAGATCGGCCGCAATCCCACCGACTGGGGTAGCCCTAGCCGCTGACTCCCCATCCACCGGCGCCAGATCCGGATAGACCGCAAGCAGCCCATCCTGCACCTCGATGGACTCAACGTCCTGGCCCACCTCTTCGCACGCTGTGTCCAGCCCGGCCAGCAGCTCGGCACGCGTGGATGACATAGGTCGGCGCCCGTAGCACCACATGTCGGCGTAGCGCGCCGCCAGCCGCAGCATCCGGGGGCCCGCAGCGCCGATGAGGACAGGCGGGCCACCGGGACGGGGGCCACGAGGCACGATCTCGCAGTCGATGGCCTGGTAGTACTTGCCCCGGAAGGTGACCTTCCCCTCGCGCAGCAGCGGGATGATGATCTGCAGCGCCTCCTCGAAGCGGTCGACCTTGTGGTCGAAAGGGATCCCGAACGCATCCGCTTCCGGACGATGCCAACCGGCACCGAGACCCAGGATGAGTCGCCCCCGCTCAACTCGTCGATTGTGATGGCTTTCTTTGCGAGGACCGCAGGATAGTGGAAATGTACGCAGCTGACCCACGGGCCTAGCTCGATGCGGTTGGTGGCCTCCGCGAGCCCCGCAAGGATCGACCAGCACTCCCAGCTGCCTTCCCACCTGAGATGATCCGGCACCCAGAGGGCATCGAAGCCGCGTCTCTCTGCTTGAGCGCCAGGCAACTCGGCATACCTGGGCAGATGAGTGCCCACTTCCCCGGTTACCGCAGGTAGGACAAGCCCGACTCTCAAAGCACGCTCCCTCTTTTGTGTGTGTCTTATTGCCTCAGAGAAGTGTGCCGCGCATCTACGTGACGGCCGCCTCCAGGATTGCGCGGTTCATGTTCGCGTATTGCCATTCTGGATACCTCCTGTGAGACGAGCATTCTGCCTCGAATAGCCTTCCCGCCATCCAGTTTCCTACAGGGGAGCTCGCGGGGCCACCCACTTTCGGCCCACAGTTGACCAACAATCGACCAATACGCGTGGGCAGGGGAGCGTCGTGGTAAACTACGCTCGTCCGAGAACCCCGTCCGCGCTTGTTGGCCCGTGCATCTGTGTGGTGTAGGGAGGTTATCCTGAGCCGTGAGTGATCGGTGCTGAGCACCTCGGCGCTCTGTTGCGGCGCCACCGTGAGGGGGCGGGAATGCTTCTCGCAGGAGGAGCTGCAGAGCGTGCGGGCTTGAGCAAGAACGCGATCGGTGCGCTAGAACGGGGTGAGCGGCGGCGACCCCACCCAGATACGCTGCGCCATCTGGCCGAAGCGCTGGGGCTTACACAGGCCGACCGAGCCAGCATCGCGGCGACTACGAGAGGCAGGAGCGAGCCCTCAGCTACCGTCGAGCCTGACGACTCCTCGACATGTGCGCTACCTGAGCATATGGAGCGGCTCATCGGGCGTGGGTGCGAGGGACGGGACGTGCTGCACCTGCTGGGGCAGCCGGAAGTGCGCCTCCTCACGCTGACCGGTCCGGGCGGCGTGGGTAAGACGCGGTTGGCCGTCGAGACGGCCCGGCGAGCTTTCGTCTCTTCCCCGACGGGGTCGCCTTCGTGCCGCTCGCGCCGCTGAACGACCCGACGCTCGTCATACCCACCGTGGTACACGCGCTCGGTCTGAGGGAGGCCGGCGGGCATACCCCGCGCAAGATCCTGCAAAGCTACCTGCGTGACAGGGAGATGCTGCTTGTGCTCGACAACTTCGAGCACGTCCTCGACGCTGCCACGGAGGTGGCCGACTTGCTGCTCGCGTGCCCGCAACTCAAGGCCCTAGCAACAAGCCGCGAACGGCTGCGACTGCAGGGCGAGCAGGAGGGTACCCGGTGCCTCCGCTCGTGTCCTGCCCGAACTGTCCCGTGTGCAGACCCATCGAGGATACTGGCGGCTCAGGAGGCGGCCTCGGTGCAGCTCTTTGTACGCCGCGCCCGGCAGGCGTCTCCATCCCTTGAGCTCACGCCGTCCAACCTCCGCTCCATCGCGAGGATCTGTCATAAGCTAGATGGATTGCCGCTCGCGCTCGAGCTGGCGGCCGCGCGCGTGAAGCTGCTCCCGCCTACGGATTTGCTCCAGCGGTTGGACCGCTCGCTGCCTTTGCTCACCGGGGTGCGCGCGACCTGCCCGCGCGACAGCGGACGATGCGCGACGCGATCGCCTGGAGCTACAATCTGCTGCAAAAAGAGCGTGAACAGACACTGTTCCGTCGACTCTCCGTCTTCGCCGGCGGATGGACGCTCGAGGCGGCAGAAGCAGTCGATGCGGCCGGTGCTGGGCAGGCGGGAAGCATCTTAGAGGTCGTCGGGCGGCTCATCGATCAGTCGCTGGTGGTGATTGAGCCCGCCCTGGAAGGCTCTCCCCGCTACAGGATGCTGGAGCCGGTGAGGCAGTATGCAGCCGAGTTGCTCGGGGAGAGTGCAGAGGCCGCAGAGGCAAGTGTGTGAGCCAGCGGCACGCGGCTAGCTACTACTCTGGGGATGGCGGAGCGCGCAGAGCCCGAGCTTGGCGTGGTCGAGCAGGTCGCGTTGCTGGACAGCTTGCAAGCTGAGCACGGCAACCTGCGGGCTGCACTGCAGTGGTTCGAGGATGAAGGGGATGTACTGGCCCTGTTACGGATGGCGGCGTGCCTGGGCTGGTTCTGGCTCTGGCGCGGCCACTGGAGCGAGGGGCGGACCAGGCTCAGCGGAGCATTACGAGGGTATGAACACGGCGTGCAAGGAGCCAGCGCCGCCCTACATCTGCAGCATACCTCGGGCAAAGGCGTTGTATCACTTGTCCGGCTTGGTGCACATCCAGGGCGACTACGCGGATGCACGCAGGCTCTTTGAGGAGAGCGCGAGGATATGGCGGGAAGTGGGGGATGGTCCGGCCCTCGCTCAGACGCTCCACATGCTCGGAGAGGTCCTCTGGAGCTACGGGGACGCAGAGGGTATACGCTCCGTAAACGAGGAGGCAGCGGTCCTGTTTCGGGAGGCAGGCGATGCGCGGGGACTGGCCAGGGCGCTCCGCGGTCTCGGCAAGGCGGCGATCCTCGCTGAAGAGCACGACCCTGCGCGCGCTCTCCTTGAGGAGAGCCTGGCGCTGTCACGAGCAGCGGGAGATGCGTGGAGTGTAGCAATGGCGCTGCACGATCTATCTCGGGTGGCGCTGCTACAGTCCGATCCTGCACGGGCCCGGACCAACTCGAGGAGAGCCTGTCGCGATTTGAGATGTTGGGGGCGAAGGGCATCATCATCTCCCTCCACCACCTCGGCTTGGCCGCAGCCATGGCGGGAGAGCACGAGCGAGCTAGCGCCCTGCACGAGCGGGCGCTGAGGCTATGTGCCGAAGTCGGAGATAGACGGTTCCTCGCTCGTTCTGTCATTGGCATGGCAAACGTCGCGCGGGCCCAGGGACGGCACGCGCGGGGCGCGCGACTCCTTGCGGCGGTCGATGGACTCACCGAAGGCATCTCCCCACCGCGCGGCTGCCTGAGCGCACTGAGAATGAGATGGCAGTAGCCTCGGTTCGCGCCGAGCTGGGCGAGGCACGGTTCGCCGCGGCGTGGGCGGAGGGGCGAGAGATGAGTTGGGATGAGGTTATGGACTATGCGCTGCCAGAGGATGGACCCTGCGGAGCAAGCAGCGACTCCGGCTCGGGAGGTTCCGGTTGCGGCGGCTCAGGCGAGTGAAAACATCGAGACACCGCTCATACCGACGGAACAGAACTTATAGATGATGGTGACAGGTGTATTTCGAAGCGCCCGACTACCACTCCCACTCATTCTCATCGAAGTGCGCCGCACCGATACCATCCCAATCGGGCAGCCGCTCGTCCTCCCGGTGTCCCATTTCCTTGAACTGCTCGGCCCACCCATCGCGGGGGTGCATGGACGTTTCGGATCACGAGCTTGCCGTCTTGTGCCTCCAGATCCACCTCCCATGCAGCCCGGCCTGCTCGAGGAGCGGCTTCGGGATGCGAACGCCCTGGGAATTACCGATTTTCACGATTCTCGATCTGGTTGCAGTGGCCAAGGTCGCCTCCTGTTCGAGGACGATAGCTTCCTTAAGTATCAGCTTCGCGACGCTTCAGGCGATTACGTTGCATACAGAAGCGCCATACAGTCAAGCACCACCTACTTCCTCGCGGCGGGGCATAGAGGGCTGGGCGCCGCGACGGGTGACGGAGCGGGCGGCGGCAACACTCGCAAACCGGGCGGCCCTCTGCAGGTCCGAGCCCTCCGCAAGCGCGACGGCGAGCGCACCGCTGAATGCGTCCCCCGCCGCGGTGGTGTCGACGGCGCGCACCGCCTCAGCAGCCACGGTCTCCATTCCATCCCCGGTCGCGATCACCGCTCCCCGCTCCCCAAGCGTGACAACGACGGCGCCCACGCCCCGCTCGATCAGCGCCCAAGCCAGATCCTGCGGCTCACCATCGTCCCCCGTCAGCGCGGCCGCCTCCCCCTCGTTCGGGGTGAGCACGTCCACGAGCGCGAGCAGGTCGCCGGGCAGCCCGTCGGAAGGGACAGGGGCCGGATTGAGCACCGTGATCCTGCCGGCATCTCGTGCGTGGCTCAGCGCCGCGTGGACGAAGGGCAGCGGCGTCTCCAACTGGGCGAGCAGCACATCCGCGCCGCGGATCGCGTCCGCCGCGGCATGCGCGTCCTCCTCCGAGAGGTGGGCGTTCGCGCCGGAGGACACGGCGATGCTGTTTTGGCCGTCGTCGTCTACCATGATAAGCGCCACGCCGCTGGGCACGCCGGTCACGGTGCGAACATAGGCACAATCGATCCCCTCAGAGCGCAGATCCGCGAGCCTGGCGCTGCCGAGGTCGTCGTCGCCGATCGCGCCAACGAATATGACCCGCGCGCCGAGGCGTGCAGCGGCCACCGCCTGATTCGCGCCCTTCCCCCCGGCGGCGACGACCAGGTCGTCGCCGAGCACCGTCTCACCAACCCTGGGGATGCGGCGGACAGGCACGACCATATCGGTGTTGCTGCTGCCGACAACCACCAGGGCGGCCATCAGGCGGCGGTGTCTGCGGGAAAGGTGTACCCCACGCCGCGCACGGTGATCAGATACTCTGGGCGCGCGGGGTCGACTTCCAGCTTCTCGCGCAGGCGGCGGACATACACCTTCAGGTAGTGCGACTCCTCGCGGTAGTCCGCTCCCCAGACCTTCACGAGCAGCGTTTCCTGGGGCATGATGCGCCCCCGGTTATTGATGAGATGGTACAGCAGCCGGTATTCGGTCGGGGTGAGCTTCACCACCTCGCCCCGCATGGTTACCTGGTGCTGGGTCAGGTCGACCTCGATATCCTTGTGCCGCAGGATATCCACCGCGGTCGGGGTTTCCAGGGGGCGGGCGGCACGCCGCAGCACGGCATCCACGCGCGCAATGAGTTCCTTGTGCCCGAAGGGTTTCGTGATGTAGTCGTCCGCACCCAACTCCAGCCCGCGCACCTTGTCTTGCTCCATCCCCTTCGCCGTGAGCAGGATCACCGGCACGTCCGAGGTCTCGCGGAGCCGCCGGGTGACCTCGAAGCCGTCCATCTCCGGCATAGAGACATCGAGGATGATGAGATTGTACGTCTGCTCGGAGAGCCGCTGAAGCGCCTCCTTGCCGTTATATGCCTCGGTGAGGACATAGTCGGGACGGTTGAACTGGAAGGCGAGGCCGATAAGTCCAACGACATCCGGCTCATCATCGGTCACGAGTATACGGACCACCTATTGCCTCATTTCTGTTGCCGATGCCGGTTTTGCGACTGCGAGCTCCACCCTCGGCGCGCGCCGGAGCATGAAACGGAACAGGGCTCCCTCATCTGGCGGGCTCTCAACCGTGATACCGCCGCCGTGCAGCTCCACGATGGACCGAGTGATCGCGAGGCCGAGCCCCGTGCCCTTCGCCTTATGTTCGACGCCGGGCACTCGGTAGAACTTATCGAAGATGTGCTCAAGGCTATCGGTGGGTATGCCTGGTCCGTTATCCTGCACCTCTACGCTGATACTATCCTCTGTGGGACACACACGCACCCAAACCTTACCACCCTGGGGCGTATACTTGCACGCGTTCGTCACCAGGTTCGTGATCACCTGCTGGATGCGGTGACGATCGACCTCCACAAGGCAGGGCTCATCCGGCACGTCCAGATACAACGTCTGCCCCTTTTCCGTGATCATCAGGTGCAGCGTACGTGCCACCTCGTCCACCAGGTAGCGCATATCGGTAAGCTGCAAGTTGGGCTGGACCTGGCCCTCTTCGAGCTGCGCCATCTCCAGCAGTTCCTCAACGAACGCCTGCAGGCGCACAACGTTGCGTGCCGTGGTCTCGACGAGACGCCGCTGGGGCGCCGTGAGTCCTTCGGATGCGCCGTCGAGCAGCAGTTCCGTGCTGGCCCGCACGAGGGTGAGCGGGGTGCGCAACTCGTGCGAGACGGTCCCGAGGAACTCCGACTTGAGGGTGTCGAGCTGGCGGAACACCTCCGCGCGGCTCGCATCGGCGTGCAGCTCGTTGTTCACCAGGGCAAGCGCAGCGGTGCCGGCGAAGGTCTCGAGCAGGATTAGCTCCTCCTCGGTGATCGTCCGGCGGGCGCGGAAGTAGTCGGCAACGACGACGCCGATGAGCCGATCCTGAGCAAGCATCGGGGCCGCGGCGAAGCACGGAGTGTCGGCCATCGTCATCGCGGCGGGGAGGATCTCCGAATCCTCGCGGAGCCGCGTGCTCACGACCGGCCGCCGCAAACGGGCCGCCTCCGCCTCAACCGTGTTCGAGTTCAACTCTAGTGGGTGTTTGCGTAGGGATTCGACCAGTTGCGCGAGGCGCTCCGGGTCATCTGTACTGTAGGCACTCCGGAGGTGGAGCGCGCCTTCCTCCACGGTGTAGACGAGCGCGCGCTCGAAGCCGAGGCGGTGGCAGAGCTCGGAGGGTATTGTCTCCAACAAATCGTCCATGTCCAGCGTCTCGCTGAGGTTGTTGTTCACGGCGTTTAGCCCAACGATCCGCATCGCGCGGCGGCTCGCGTCTCGAGCCTCCTGCCATGCAACGTTCCCCAGGTACGCGGCAAAGCCCGCGATGCCATAGAACGATGCGATCGTGATGACAAACACCATGAGCGTGTCCGGGTGTATCCCGCGCTCATGTGCGACGCAGGCCGCGACGTACAGCACCCCAACGATAACTGAGCCGAGCGCGGCTCCCCGCTGCCCACCGACCATCCCGATAAAAAAGAGGGAGAAGTAGAACAGTACGAAGAATGGGCTGTGGACGCCGCCGGTGAAGTAAACGGCGATCGCCTCGAAGAGCGGAAAAATTCCACCCGCTATCGGCCAGAACACTGCCGGACGGGAGGCCACCAAGGAGGGGAACAGCAGGAGCGCCACGCCCGTGAATATCGTGAGCGCGACGAGCACGTACAGGGCCGGGTAGTTGATCTTCACGGTCCCCGGCAGGTGAATGGCGAGCAGCGCAACGAACGCCGCGGCAACCGCGGTCAGCCCTATTAATCGGTAGAGTTGCCGCTTGCGCTCGATCAGGGCTATCATATGCGCGTACTATACCAGAGCATTATGGCAACGGGGTGCGTCCGCAGTCACGTCCCCGCGCCAACCACCTCTCGCACTTCTTGCTGCGGCTCGGGCGTTTCCTCGTTCATCCATACGTAGTGGGAGCCCGCTCGGTTCGACACGCCAGCGTGATCGCCGTGGGGATCGAGCGCGAGCAGGCTGAGCCCGGTCCCGTACGCGTCCTCCAGCGAGTTCGCATCCTCCAGGGCGTGGCGCAGCGCGTCGCGAACGGTCAGCCCGTAGGTCAGGTGCATCACAACGCTGTGGGCCGTGACCGCGCGAATTGCGAGCTCGCCACGCCCGGTGCACGCCGCCGCGCCGTAGCGGTTGTCCGCGTAATTGCCCGCGCCGACGATCGGCGAGTCGCCGACCCTGCCGGGGTACTTGAAGTACCAGCCGCTCGTGCTTACCGCGCAGGCCAGATTCCCAGCAGCATCGAGGGCGAGGAAGTTCACCGTCCCGCCCGCCGGCTTCTCCGGATCCCGCGTGAGGTGGAGGTAGCGGGCGGCGTGCTCGTGGTACCGCAGCAGGCCAGGCTCCAGATCGGGATCCTCATCGCGCAGCTTGCCTTCCCACTCTGTCTGGGCCTCCGGCGTGAGCAACTCCGCCCGCTCGAAGCCCATCTCCCCGGCGAAACGCGCCGCACCCTCCCCCGCGAGCAGCACGTGCGGCGTCCGCTCCATGACCCGCCGCGCGATAGATATGGGATGCTCATACCCCTTGAGCGCCGCGACCGCGCCCGTCGCACGGGTCCGCCCATCGGTGATCGAGGCATCGAGCTCGACCTCGCCGACGAGGTTTGGCAGGCCACCGAGGCCGACGGTGTGATCTTCGGGGTTGCTCTCAACCAGCCGGCACCCCGCCTCCACGGCATCCAGCGCGCTGCCCCCGGAGGCGAGCACATCCGCCGCCGCGCGCATCCCCACGCTCCCGTTGCTACTGGCGATCACCACGTACCGTGCCATCTGTGCCTCCATGAGCAATACATCCAGAGTTGCGAACGAGCAGATTTGCCGGACCCCGCCACGCTCGCCGACCTGTACGAGCCGCGTACCGGGACACCCATCGCTCATCCCGGACGACCGCGCGTGGGCAAGCGTACCACGACATCGGACGCTCCTGATGAGAAGGTTTCGACGAGTCCGCGACCACCCCGGGCCACTCCATCTCGCTCAGTCCGCTGTCGAGCACGTTCCAGGCAAACGCACTCGCAGTCACCAGCCGGGTCACGGACACGGCACCGGCGAGAAGTAGAGGAGTACCTGCGGCGATCCGGGCCGACGAGGAGCGTCAGAAGGCCGCTATTGCCAAGCACCGTCACCGACCATCTGCCCAGCCAGGCGGGTCCCGGTGATTCACCGACCAAATCGACCGACACCCGTCGCGACCTTGAAGGGCGGCCATCACCTGGTCGGGTCAGAACGGACAGGCCGGTACCGATGCGGCCAATGGACGCGGAGCCAGCTCACCCAGCAGACCGCCGACGCCCGGCGCGCTGTTGTTCTCGGCGGGGAGTGAGACACGAGGTCGCGGGTGAAAAGAGCAGAGGACGGTAGTCTGGACCGCCGCGCCGAACACTCCGACGGGTTCGCATCTCTGTCGCACTGCCGATCTCGATCCACTCCATCGCTGCTCCCGGCTCGGCGGTTCCTCGAGACACCCCATCCCGGAGCGAGACTGCCGAGGCGCCACGACGATCGCCTTCTCGGGAACGCTTTCGCATGCGCGCCGGATGCCGCCTCGAGAGCTGATCCTTCCTCACGACCGATGGCAGCGCCACCGATCGGCCCCAACGACGAGGCGAAGGCGACTGCATACAGAGTGCGCGATCAGGGAGCCCAGGAGCGCCGCCACCGGGATCGTGCTTGAGCAGGAGCGCACGGCCGAGGTCCGCTGATGTACCCTGTCCGGATCACACCCCGGCGAGGAGCCCGAAGAACAAGTTGGGCAGTTCGGAGGCGACGCCAAGCGCGCCCATCATCCTGGTGTCAGGACCGCTGCCAGGGGAGTTCGTGCGAGCCGGCGTTGAGACTGCGCGACGAGTGCATAGGCTCGTCGTGATTCCATCGCCGGATGAGCCCCTCCTCGCATGTCACCCTGCTGCACCGTAGTGCATCCTGTGGTCACGCCGCCTTACAGAGGGCGTCAACTTCACCGCTTCAATCACTGGTCTTCCGGAGAACTCATTGCCGCCGATGCCCGGAGCTGCTCGACGATCTCGCCCGGAGCGCTCCCTCGCAGGAGGAGTCCTTGCTGGCCGGGTAGTTCGCGCCCCGCAGGTACTTCTGCATCTCTATCGGATTTGTCTCCATGGACTGGTGGCTTGCCCGCGGCTCGACGGAACGCTTTATGCGAGGTCTTTGCGGCAACGACCTTTCTGCAGATCACCGACGCGAAAGAGCAGTTCCGCGAGGAAGGCTACTTCATCCTGGACCGGGCGCTTCCAGATGAGTACGTCGTGCGCGACGAGTGCCAGCGCTTCATCGACCGGATGAACCGGGAGATGGACCGGCAGGGTTGGACGTGCTGGCATCAACCACCGCGACAACCGCTACTTCATCCCCCACCCGTCGCAGGAGAGTCCCGCGATCCGCGAGATCCTGTTCTCCGAGGTCTTTGCGGAAATCTGCCGCGCGACGCTCGGCGACAACGCGTACCTCTACTGGGAGCAGTACGTCGTCAAGGCCGCGGAAGTGGGGATGAAGTTCAGCTGGCACCAGGATTCCGCGCGGGCAGGCCGCGCCACACAAGCCGTACGTTTCCCTGGTGCGCGCTCGACGACGTCAGCGAGGAGAACGGCACGGTGTACGTCCTGCCCTACTCCCGCGCGGGCACGCGAGAGGTGTCCCGCACAGGGAGGAAGGCACGAACGACCTCGTGGGATACAACGGTGACGACCCTGGGGAGATCGTCGAGATCCCGGCCGGGGGCATCGCCGTGTTCTCCAGCACGAACCTACACCGCAGTGGGGTGAATACGACGGACCAGATGCGCCGGGTCTATCTCGCGCAGTTCTCCGGCGAGCTGATCCAGAACAAGGACGGCTCCGGACCCTTTGGCCGCGCCGAGCCTTTCTTGCAAGACGGCAGGCGCGTGGCGTAAATCCCGAAGCGCAAGGGATGCTCCGCTCGCGCCGTACGAGCCGGTTCAGGCCAGAGCGTCCCCGTCGCGCTGGGTATACGCGTAGAAAGGTGGAGCACTGTTTACTGCGCCCCACCCTTCCTTTCAGCTCCGACTCCTGTGGCTCGCCGGCTTGCTCCCTAGAACGTGCGACCGAGCCAAGGGAAGAACGCGCCACAGTCATCGTGAGCGCGCCCGTGGCGTACCTCGAGCCTGCCCCATTCGGGGGCCAATGCTGCGGCGCTTTCCACGCTCATCGCAGCGGTATTGTCCGCCTGCCGACTGGCCTTGTTTTCGCCGATCTGTACGCGCAGTGATACCTTCCAACTACCAACGTTGCCTGCCACGATTGCCACTGCTGAACCTCCTGAGATGCTCCTGACCGCCTGTTCCATCGTACTACTACCACGGTCGGGCTAGAACACTCGTTCTGCACATCTCATAAAACACGTCTGAGGCGCGGTTGGTTGCAGTGATTAGGTCCCTTGTTACCAGCCCGCCCTGCGCTTCCACTCAGCTGTCCACGTGCGGATGTGGTTCAGGCGCTCGGGAGTGAGGCCACCGGGTACGCCGGGGCGCGGTGCGCGATCGTGCTGCATGACGGTGCCTGCCCACGCGAGGTACGGCGCGAGGTCCGAAGGCTCGCCGGCCGCCTCGTGGTAGCCCTGCCGCCACCCGAGCTCAAACCGCCGGATGACGACTCGGGCGATGGGCGCGAGTCGTCCCTCCACCTCGGCGTCCAGCCGCAGGATGCTCAGCGTTCGCGCGTAGTCGGCCCGAGGGTCACCGGCGCGGGCGTTCGTCCAGTCGAGCACTCCGGTGATCGCTCCACCGTCCGTCATGACATTGAGCGGATGGTAGTCGAGGTGGAGCAGGGCGTCCTCCCGGTGTGTGCGCTCGCTCAGTCTCGCACCTAACTCGTCATCCCGTGCCCACGCGATCCATGACCTGCCGAGTTCGTGGAGCACGGCCGGTGCACGCACGCCGTGGATCGCCGCGTGCGTCCGGCCGAAGAGCACGCCCTGATGCCGGGCCGACCAGGGCCGGGCTTTGAGCTCGTGCGTCACCGGGCGGCCCCGGCACCACTCCATCAGGAGGGCCGGGCGCTCGTCATCGATGCCCACGGCGTGCACGCGCGGCACCGGAAGGCCAGCCTGCCTGGCGGCCTCCATGACTTCGACCTCCCGCCAGAGTCCGTCCATCTGGCCCGCCCCGTATACGCGCAAGGCGCGGTCGCCATCTCCCAGATTCACGCGAAAGACCGCCGTGTCCCGGCCACCCGTCACGCGCGCGACGGAGACCGGCGCCGGGACGCCGAGGTCGCGCAGGATCTGCCGCGCATCCAGCGAGTTGTCATGCATCGTATGCCTCAGTTCTCGTCCCGCGCCCACAGCGGCGCTCACTCATAGTGCTTGAATACGTCCCACGTGTCCGCCAGCGGCCGCCCTGGATTGCGGGCGACATACACCGGCAGATTGTTCTCGTAGTCCATGCAGTACGCACACTGCACCACCCCCGCCTGCTCCACGCTCTCGAACACCTCCCGCAGCCGGGAGATCGGCACGCCCAGCGAGATCACCGTGCCCGTCGGTTCCGCGCCCGGACCCCACAGGTGATACGTGTTGTGGCCGCTGATCGCCCGTGGTAACCCGCGCTCTCTGCCCAGGACGTCGATCGCTCCAGCCTCACCGTAGTTGCCGGTCAACACCTTCGCGGCGGCGCGTTCCTCGGGCGGTAAGCCGTCGCGGACGTCGGCAACCACGCGCACCATCTCCTCCCAGCCGAACTGGTCTGCGTACCACTGGGGCAGGGACGCCGTCTTTCCCTGCCCCAGCTCTCGCTCGTTCAGACCTGTCGCCTCCGCATACCGCGCCATCGTCCCGTCCGGCAACAGGGGGATGCCGGAGGGCAGCACGGCCAGGCCGCCGAGCAGGGGCAACACGGGCAGGGCCGGACGCAGCCAGCCCGGGCCCCGTCGCGAGAGCACCCGCTCAATCGCCACCGCGCCACCGGCGAACAGCACCGGGTATGCCGGCGAGAGGTAGTCCGTCCGCGCCGAGCCGGTGGCGAGCAGGATGCCCAACGGCACGAGATACGCCCACGCGACCAGCGCGTCCGAAGAGGAAGACCTCCAGCCCAGTCAGCCATATCGACAGCATCACCGGATGCAGGCCCACGACCTGCTCGACCGAACTCGGCTGGCGACATCGGGACGTTCTTGCCCGTCGCGGCATTCGCGGCGAACTCCAACAGGGGCCAACCGTTGCCTGCTGCCAAGCCCAGGTAGACCGAGCTACCGTCAGACCTTGCGGTGCAGTGCATCGGGCAAGCACTGCACCGCGCTGCACATCATAGCACGATGATCCGCGCCTGCCCTACTGGCTCGTGTGGCGGGTCCAAGCTCAGCTCGGACCGGACGCATCGAAAGTTGTGAGCACCTGGTTCAGAACATCATCATACTGATTCTGCAGCGCGGGCACGGTCTCGAGGACGAGGCTGTACCGCGTGCCACCTAGGAACAGGTGGTACTGGTGTCCGGCGAATCGCTGGCCCCGTACCACGAACCGCACCCGGTACTCGAAGCCCTGGAGCTCCCCGCGTGCGAACGGCCGCACCGACACCACCGCGCCACCAAGCTCGCGCGCAGCCTGGCCGATCTCCGCGTCGAGCACCGAGCGCGCGGCGGCGAGATCGGTTTCCGTACGCACCTCGCGCTCCAATGCCTGTGCTGTCACGATCAGCCCGGCCTTGTTGTCCGGCGAGCGCAGAGCGACGGTCTCCCTGTTCGCTCCACCACCCGGTTCCAATGCCACGGGCAGGACGGACCAGGTCCGGGGGTAGCGGAACGCGAAGTCGCCGGCAGCGCTCTCGTACCGTCCGGGTGTCGCGGCCCGGGGAGGCTGTGTCACAACGCGCTTTGTGCCCGGCTGCAGTGACGAGAGCACCTGGTCGAGCACCGCTGCGTACGCGCGCTGTCCGGTGTCCTTCGCCTCGAGCTGGACGTTCACCTGCCGGTTGCCCGCGAGCACCGCGAAGACATGCACCACCTTGCCGTCCCGAAACGTGAGGCGGTATTCGTAGCCCTCCAGGTCTCCCCGGCGAAACGGCGCGCTGGACCGCACCCTGCCCCCGTTCTGCCGCGCCAGGGAAGCGAACGCCCTGGTGAGCTCCGCCCTGGCGCGCGGCAGGTTCGCCGCGGTGACCGTGCGCTTCAATTGAAACACCTGTACCAGCAGGAGCGCGTCGCCGCCTGGCGGGAGCAGTGCCACCTGGTCCGCCGCCGTCGCGCCCTGCGTCTGCAGCCGCGGGTTCACCGCCCAGTCCGGTGGATGCTCGAAGGAGAGGCCGCTGCGCTCACTGGTGTACCGCGCCACCTCCTCCATCTGTGGTTGCTCGGTCGCCACGACCGGCGGCTCCGGCGCGGTGGTCGGCTCGGGAGCCGTCGTGTCCCCGGCGGTCGGCGCCGGCTCATCACTGGGGAGCGATGGGAAGGCGGCTGCAACCGTCGGTCCCGCGGAGGCGGCCGGACGGGGGACGTTTGTCGCGGGCAGGGCCGTCGCCGGTCGCGAAGTGACAGCCGTACCCGCGAGCACCGCGGTCGGCGATCCGCCGGTGGAGCACGCTGTGAGCAGCAGCACGAGCAGCATGGGGCACACCAGCCGTGCGCGCCGCATGGATGGTCGGGGAGTCATCGGGTCGCGGCCTGGAAGGTCCACCTGGAAGCGCAGCGCGTCACGGCTCCAGCACGATCTTGCCGAACACCAAGCGGCGCTCTACGATCTCCTGCGCTTCCCGCGCGGCCGCGAGCGGCATGCGTTCGTGGATCACCGGCCGGAGGTCGCCGCGCCCCACTGCCCCGAGCACGTGGCGCAGATCGGCGCGCGTCCCGCCGTAGGAGCCAAGCACCTGGAGCTGCTTCGCGAAGAGGGTCCAGATATCCACGGGGCCGCTCCCGCCGGAGGTCGCTCCACAGGTGACGAGCCGTCCATTGCGCGCAAGGGATCGCACGCTCTGCGCCCAAGTATCGGTGCCGACATGCTCCACGACGATGTCCACGCCCCGTTTCCCGGTGAGCCTGCGCACGACGGGTGAGAAATCGCCCACCTCGTTGTAGTTGATCACGTCGTCCGCGCCGAGCTCCATTGTCTGCTGTCGCTTCTCCTCCGAGCCGATCGTCGCGATCACGTGCGCGCCGGCCATGCGCGCAATCTGCACCGCCGCGCTGCCCACCCCGCTGCCCGCGGAGAGAACGAGCACCGTCTCGCCCGCCTGTACGCGCGCCTTGTCCATGAGCATGTGCCACGCCGTGGGTGCTGTGAGTGTGACAGCCGCGGCATCCGCGAACGCCACGCCCTCCGGGATCGGCAGGAGATGCGTCACCGGCGCCTTCACGTACTCCGCGTACCCGCCGTTGCTCACCAGCCCGAGGATGTCACCACGGATGCACGTCGTCTCCTGCCCCGACAGGCAAAACTCGCAGCGATCGTCCGAGAGATACGGCGCTATCACGACGCGCTGCCCGGGAGCATAGCCGGAGGCGCCCGGCCCCATCTCCATGATCTCGCCCGCGACCTCAGAGCCGGAGATGTGCGGCAGCGGCGGCTTGACGGGCGTCTGTCCCGCGCGCACCAGCAAATCGAGGCGATTCACCCCGCACGCGCGCACGCGGACCAGAACCTCACCCGCGGCCGGTTCGGGGTCAGGCACATCCTCGTACTGGAGCACAGACGCAGGACCGTAGTTGTGGAATCTGACGGCCTTTATGGGAACACCCCCATTCTGTGTACGGACATTCCAATGGTAGCAGACCAGGCGAGCCGCCCATGCCTACCGGGTGTTCCTCTCACCCGAAACCCATGTCTGGCAAAGTGGTGTGTCCCGGATGGTGAGCGCATCTGCTCGGCACATGGGAGGCACACCTCCCCACCCTTTCGCCAGCGTACCAGGAAGGTTACAGGCAGACCTCTCCGCCCGCCCTTGGCTCACGCCCCCGCAGATCTAGCGGTGCTCGGCGTTTAGCGCCTTGCGCTCCGCCAGGACGTCGCTGCCGTGGCCGATCAGCGTCCCTATATCCTCTCCCTCGCAAATGCACCTCATCGCGCCGGGCGCATCGAAGTCGAACACGTGGATTGGCAGGTCGTGGTCCCGCGCCAGCAAGACCGCGGACTGATCGAGCGCCCGCAGGTCCTCCTGGATAGTGGTGTCGTAGCTTACTCGGAGATAGCGCCGGGCGGTTGGATCCGTGCCCGGGTCAGCGGTGTAGACGCCATCCGTGCCGTTCTTCGCCGAGAGCAGCGCCTGGGCGCGCAACTCTAACGCCCGCTGCACGGCCGGGTAATCGGTGGTAACGTAGGGGTTGCCCGTCCCGGCGGCGTGTACCACGATGAAGCCCTTGCTGAGGTGGTTGATCGCTCGGAGTCGTATGTATGGCTCGGCAACGGCATTGATCGGGATCGCCGACATGACGCGCACCTCGGCATCACCGCGCGCGTTCAGCACGCCGCGTAGCATCAGGGCATTGATCACCGTCGCCATCATCCCGATGTTGTCGGCCTCGGCGCGCTCGATGCCCCACTCTTCCCCAAGCTCCCCCTTGAAGATGTTGCCGCCGCCCACGACGACACTGACCTCTACGCCGGCCGAGTGCAGCGCCAGTACTTCGTCGGCGATATGGTTGAGCGCATCCGGGCTAAAGCCCCACTCGCGCTCGCCCGCGACGGCACCCCCACTCAGCTTCACGAGCACCCGACTGTAGCGCATGCTTATCTCCTCTCAACAACGGAGCATACCACCGGTCGGGTACGCCGCCCCGGAACATCGTAACCCGACGACTCGGCACGTTGGCTTGATCCTGTCCCGCGTCCATTCCTGCCGTGAGGACTGCAAGCCTTCCTGCCCGGATCACTGCAAGCCCGATCGCGCCGCGTGAACCCACGGCGCGGTGCCTTCAATGGTATGATCTGCTCATTACCTGCGGAAGGAGCGTGCGCTTGTGGCCACGAGGATAGACACGACCCCCATCACGGAGTTCGCCCAGCGCGTCACCGAGAACGTCGAGACGGTCATCATCGGCAAGCGCGAGCAGATCGGCTACATGCTCGTCGCGCTGCTCTGTCAGGGGCACGTGCTGATCGAGGACGTGCCGGGCACGGGCAAGACGATGCTCGCGCGCGCGATCGCCGCCTCGATGGGACTCTCCTTCAAGCGCGTCCAATGCACCCCGGACCTGCTCCCGAACGATGTCACGGGCGTGAGCATATACAACCAGCAATCCAACAGCTTCGAGTTCCAGCCCGGCCCCGTCTTCGTGAGCATCCTGCTCGCCGATGAGATCAACCGCGCCACCCCTCGCACCCAGGCCGCGCTCCTGGAGGCGATGCAGGAGGGTCAGGTAACCATTGATGGGGTGACCCATCCCCTGCCCCGGCCCTTCCTCGTGCTCGCCACCCAGAACCCCGTCGAGTACGAGGGCACGTTTCCCCTCCCGGAGGCGCAGCTCGACCGATTCCTCGTCCAGTTGCCGCTTGGCTACCCGGCGGAGAACGAGGAGATCGAGATGCTGCGCAACCTGCGCAAGGCCCACCCGATCCACGGCATCGGTCAGGTAGTGGACGGCACCGAGCTTCCGGGCCTGTATGACCTCGTGACGGATGTCCATGTGGACGACTCGCTGGAGCGCTACATCGCCGGTCTCGTGCGCGCCACCCGCGGGCACCCGGACATCGCGGTCGGCGCAAGCCCGCGCGGATCCCTCGCGCTGTACAAGACCTCGCAGGCGCTCGCCGCGCTCGCCGGGCGCGACTACGTTCTCCCCGAGGACGTGCGCGGGATGGCGCCCCTGTGCCTGCCGCACCGCCTGATCCTCAAGCCCGAGAGCCAGCTTCGGGGCCGCACCGCCCGCTCCGTGCTCGACGCGATCGTGCGCGAGGCGGCGCTGGACATTGGAGAGCGAGATGACGCATGAAGGAGTTCATGCCCTTCATGCTCGTGCTGTTCGGCCTGGCGATCGTCCTGCGCATAAACTTCTTCTTCACCATCGTGTACTTCCTGGTCGCCACCTACATCCTCGTGCGGTTGTGGAGCAGCCGGGCGGTGGGCAGCCTGCGCGTCGGGCGGCAGTTCAACGAGCGGGCGTTCACGGGTGACGAGGTGCCCGTACGCCTCACGGTCCACAACAGGGGGTTGCTCCCTGTCCCCTGGCTGGAGTTGTCCGAGTCCATCCCCCTGCCCTTGCAGTCGGGGCGGTTCCAGCGGCAGGCACTCTCGCTCGGCGCGCGCGAGGAGTGGCATCATACGTACTATCTAGGCTGCCGCAGGCGTGGGTACTACCACGTCGGCCCGCTGACGGTGCAGACCGGCGACCTGCTCGGTCTCGAAGGGCGCGCGCAGCTGCGCGTGGAGGCATCCCCAATGATTGTTTACCCGCGAGTGGTGCCGCTCACGGACCTCGGCCTCCCGACCCGCTCCCCGCTCGTCGCCCTCCCGGCGAAGTCGCCGCTCTTTGAGGATCCAAGCCGGCTGATGGGTGTGCGGGATTACCGACGGGGTGACTCCCCACGCAGGATTCACTGGCCCGCGACGGCGCGCACCGGCGCGCTAGTGGTAAAGCAGTACCAGCCGGCGATCGCGCGCGAGACGCTCATCTGCCTGGACATGCATGACGAAGGCTATACCCCCCGGCGCCTGTACGAGGCGACGGAGCTGGCGATCATCACCGCGGCCTCGATCGCCAGTCACATCGTGCTGCGGGAGGGGCTGGCCGTCGGACTCGCCACCGAGGCGTTCGACCCGATAGCCGAGCAGCGGCGGCATATCAGCCTGCCCCCGCGCACCGAGCGCGCCCACCTGATGGCCAGCGTGCTGGAAACGCTCGCCCGGGTCCAACTCGCCCCCGATGCCCCGATCGCGCACTGGCTGCGCGCGGAAAGCACGCGGATCTCCTGGGGCGCGACGATGGTCGTCATCACCGGGTGCGAGAGCGAGGAGCTGTACGACGCGCTGCTCGCCTTGCAGCGGGGGGGGCGAAGCCCCGCGCTCGTCCTTATCCACCCGGAGCCCACGCCCCCCGCACTCCAGGGTCGGGCGGAAGCGCTGGGTATCCGCGTGCACCGCGTGCGTATCGAGCGGGACCTGGAAACGTGGCGGTGACCCGCATCCGCTGGCTCGAAGACGTTGTCCGGCCGCTCCTCGTGGCCACGCTCATCACGTGCATCGCCGCGTCGTGGGTAGGGCTGGTGAACCGCACCACCCCCGGGCCGGGCGCGGGGTATCTGACGCCGCTCTGCTTCCTCGTGGCGGTCGAGGCGTTTATCTCCCACCGGATGATCCGGACCCGCCTGCACCGCCTCGACAACGCGAAGAAGTACCGTGCGGCAGAGCTCTTTGTGCTGTACTTCCTGGTGCAGGTCGTCGGCAACGTCGCGGCGGGCCGGAGCAACCCGCTTGCGGGCATCCCGAACGCGGACGCGGGCAACTTCCTGTCGTTCGTGCTGCTACTCGGCTGCTGGGTCGGCGCCACACTCACCGCCGGCGACCTGGAGGCCCTGGACCAGCCGGCGCAGAACTACCAGGGCTACATCCAGCCGGCCGAAAGTCTGACGAAGCGGTTCTTCGCCGGTGCGTTGCTGCTGCTGTTCGCGGCGGGGCTGTCGCGTGTGGAGATCGCGACGCTCGTTAACTTGTCCAATCCATCCGTGCCGGGGCTCGTGCTCAACGTCCTCATCTACTTCGTGCTCGGGATGGTGATGCTTGGCCAGATTCAGTACAGTACCCTCACGCAGCGGTGGCGCGAGCAGGATACGCGCATCGCGGAGGGACTCGCCCGGCGATGGGTGCAGCTGAGCGCGATCCTGCTGGTGATCGTGGCCGCAATCGCGTTCGTTCTGCCGACGGGTCACACGATCGGCCTGCTCGACCTCCTCGCCTACGGTCTCTCGGCCATCGGGTTCGCCCTGTCGCTGCTGCTTTCTGTGCTCATCATCGCCCCGCTGCTCTGGCTGCTCGGCCTGTTTGGATGGAATCCCGGCGCCGAGGACGACCCGATTCAGGCGCAACCCCCAGAGTTTCCGCCGCCGAGCGCCGCTGGCGGGGGCGGCGACTGGTTCGAGGTCCTGCGCTCGGTGTTCTTCTGGGGGCTGCTGCTCCTGATCTTCCTGTACATGGTCCGTAGCTACCTGCGCAACCGGCCGGACATCGGGCGGGCAATTCGCGATCTCGGCATCGTGCGCCTTGCCGGACGC
>JAUJMR010000003.1:69242-80203 GCA_030446765.1 Chloroflexia bacterium | reverse complement strand
GCCGGACATCGGGCGGGCAATTCGCGATCTCGGCATCGTGCGCCTTGCCGGACGCGTCTGGCTCGCACTCCGGCGGCGACTGCGCGGCTACGCGCGCGCCGTGGTAACACACCTGCCGCATCGCCCCGCACGCAGGCCCGGCGCAGGCGTTGCCACTAGCATCGGCCGGATATTCCGCCGCCCTGGCGAGATGTCCGCGCGTGAGCAGGTGTTGTATTACTATCTGGACACGATCCACCGGGCCAGGGATACGGGACATCCGCGTCACCCGAACCAGACGCCGCGAGAGTACGGCGATGCGCTGGGATCGAGCCTGCAGGAGGGACGCCCGGACATGGACGACCTCACGGATGCGTTTGTCGAAGCGCGCTACAGCCCGCACCCGGTCGAGACCGAAGATGCGGGCCGTGCCCGGACGCGCTGGCAGCGTCTCGGGGACGCGCTGAAAGGGCTTCGCAGGGAGTAACTGCTGCTCGAAGACAATCAACACCGGATCGATGGATGGCACACCACGTGCGTCGAATGCACGCTCATCCGGGCTACTGGTAATCATACGCAATCCGTCTGATCAGTAGGGTATTCGTCACTCCGAGCCTGCGAGGAATCCTCGGTGCGGGCTACGGATCCCTCACTGCGCTCGGGATGACATGCGATAGTCTTCAACCGGATTGCGTATCAGTACCATGCTCGGGGAAGTCCAACTTACTTGGAGGTTACACAATGGCTAAGATTAGAGTGAAGGTGCCGGTACTCGGCTTTCGCAAGCAGGTGGTCGAGACCCCGCCCACCAAGGCTCAGTTCGTCAAGCGAGCACTCAGCGCACAGCAGGACCGGCTTAGCGGGCGATTGGCCAAAAAGGAGACTCGGCCGGACCGGACGGTATCCGCATCCATCTTGGCGAGCCGGTTCCCCGGCATGGTAAGGCTCAGCAGACAGAATCCCGAGGCGGCACGGCAGTTGGATCAGGCGGCTGCCGCTTCCCTGGCACCGTCGAGCCGTGGCCGCTTTGCGACACTCGGGCTACTCGGGCTCATCAGCCTGGGTGTCGGTGTGGCGGCCTCGCGCAGGACGACCAAGGAGTCCCGGGTGGAAATGGCGCAGCAGACCGGCAGGTACGCGCTCATCGTGGTCCGGCAGACCGCCGTCAGCGGCAGGTCCCTCGGCGGGCAGGCGGTGAGGACCGCCTCCATCGCACGAGCCAGGCTTGTCCGGCGCCGGGAGGAGGAGGTTGATCCGGAGACCATCACGGACCGCGTGCGCACTGAGCTCGGGGAGAATCAGATGCTTCGCCACCTGCCCCGTATCAACGTCAATACCGAGCCGGACGGGATCGTCTACCTTCGCGGCACCGTGCCTGGCGAGGGTGAGCGCGAGCTTGCGGAGCGGATAGCAAGGCGGCAGCGTGGCGTTCAGCGGGTAGTCAACGAGCTGCAGGTGCAGGCCGGGGACAGCGCATAAAGCGCTCGCCACTTCGCCATCGCGCGATGGCGAAGTGGCGCTCCTCCGCCACGGGTTCCCGTACCACATCTATAGCGGGGCCGACACGATCACCTTGATGGATGCGGTCAATGTTCTACCGCCATCCCCTGGGATATAGCGATGTTATTGGCTGGCTTGTAGAGCCTGGAGTGGAACCGGACGGCGACACGGTATGGTGGCGGGCTGGACACTTTCTGTCCATGTTTCGAGCAGTTGCTCGTGCCTGAAGCTGACGCCGACTACAGCCCACGCGCCCGGAGAACGGCGTGCACCGTCTGCTCGACCTCGCGCAGCAACGCACGCTCCTTGTGCCCGCGGCGCATCTGCAGGCGGTGGTTCAGCTCCGCGCTGATTGCACGAGGGTTCGGGAGACCAGCCATCTCGAAGTCGATCCCGTCGCCCGCGGTCTTGACGGTCACCGTGCCATAATCGAGCAACTGCGCGAGCGGGTTGGGGATGGAGTAGCTGACATCCTGCACCTTGTCGAGCGAGGCCTGCCACGTCTCCTCGTGCAGGGTCAAGGGCCGGCGGCTGGTCTGCAGGATGCGGTCGGATGTGGCGACGATCTCATCGTTGCGCCAGTCGTCCACGATCCATACCCCCCACAACAGCACCACCGTACTGGCCACGAGCAGGATGATCCGCAGATCGAGCAGGGACGCCAGGAGTGCAGACACAGCCAGCAGCGCGGTGGGCAGCACGAGGCTCCTGACCAGTAACCAGAGATGCCGGCGCCACACCCGCACGCCCGGGCGCTCCGCCGCCGTTGCCGCCTGCTCCGGCTCGAGCCCCAGTTCCGTCCGCAGCCGCCGAAGTCGCGTCGCACTGCGCGCCGAGTAGCCCTGCGCATCCACGATTGCCCCGGCAGCGACGGCGGCACGGCGGAGGGAGTGCAACCGCACCACGCCGCGGCTCGTCGTGTCGAGCACGAGGTCGGCACAGCGGCACAAGTGTTCTATTGGACCGCCGCTGATCGCCGCGACGTTCTGGATGTTGCTCAGCGGCGCCTCCCACCGGCGCTCGCGCAAGAAGGGCGTGCGCTGCACCCACAGCACGCGGCGCGTCGTCAGCGCGAGGAAGTCCGCACGCCAGTCCGCCCACACCCAGATCAGCCATGGGAGACCGAGCACGAGCACCCCACCAATCACCGGCGCGAGCGCGGAAAGCCCGAGCGCGAGCAGGATCGCCGCGACGATGCACAGAACCACCAGCAGGATGAGGGGAGGCAGCAGCGTGCGCAGCAACGAGAGCGGGTGCCGCCGCGCGACCAGCAGTACCCGCTCGTCCGACTCCAGGTCTTGCAGTGCCCGTCCCTGCCTCATGGAGCGTATGCTACCGGAGGGTATGGCCCGTCGCAATCGGGTTGCGCCGCAGATGGCACAAGGGTTGCAACACGGGCATGCGGCAACGACCAGACGAGGCAGGCCCGACGCCCGCCCCAGGCACCACGAGGAGAACCGGAGATGATAAACGATGCGGCGCGCGGGGCACTATCCGGGGCGGTGGGCACCACACTGATGAGCGAGATCCTGGCCTTCGCGAGGTCCGCAGGGCTTTTTTCAGGCCAGATCCCCCACCAACAGATCTATGAGATGGCCGAGCAGAAAGTCGGCCTGGACGACAACATCCCCGATGCCGTGTCCGAGGTCAGCTGGATCACGAACCACTTCATCTACGGGACCGTGGCGGGTGTCGTGTACTCGCTCCTGCAGCGGCAGTTGAAGCAGGAGAAGGCGTTCATCCCCGCGGGCATCGTGCTCGGCCTGTCCCTGTGGGCGATCGGCTTCGGCGGTTGGGCACCGCTCGCCGGCCTGTACCCCTCCCCCGGCAAGGACCAGAAGCGCAGGCAGGGCGCGGAGATCGCCGCCCACATCGTCTATGGTGGCGTCACTGCCACGATGCACTGGATGCTCGGACGGATGCCTCAGTCCACCCGGTAGCTCGGCGGGTGAGCAACGGGCGTAGCAAGGATCATCGCCTTCCCCTACGGACCGCTCGGGCACTGCATGCATTGCCTAACATACGAACGGTGTCTCGGCCCACCCTTTTCACGTGCATCAGGAATGGCATGCGACGTAGCCATGACGACCCAGAGGCGTGGTATGGGTCCGTGCCTGTGCCGCTTCACATGCGCGTTGGTGAGGTTGGGTTGCCCCCGGTACTTTATGTGGATGAGGGGGCGGGCTAGATCACAGGATGCAGTCAGAGTACCGTTCCCGCTGGAGATGTCTCCTGTTGACCTCGTTTGACAGATCGCTCCTTGGCAGGTACTATCCACTCTGCTTTCGTGCAGCAATCGCGCAAGGGAACGGCTGTCGCTACATATGTCCTGGTGCATGGCGCCTGGCAGGGCGGCTGGTGCTGGCAGCGAGTGGTGCCGCTCCTCCGAAATCGAGGGCACGAGGTATTCACACCGACGCTCACCGGCCTGGGTGAGCGCGCCCATCTCCTCCGGTCGGACATTGATGTCGACACGCATGTGAGGGATATTCTTGGCGTGTTGGACTACGAGGATCTGCGCGAGGTCGTGCTGGTCGGGCACAGCTACGGCGGGATGGTGGTCGAGGAAGTAGCCCAGCGTGCCGCCGGACGGCTGGCCCAGTTGGTTCACCTCGATTCCTGGTTCCCGCTGGAGGATCACCACTCGATGGCGGAACTCGAGCGCGCCCTTATGCCGGACTTCTGGTCCTCGCTGGAGGAGCTTATCCGTACCGAGAGCGGGGGCTGGCGACTGCCGGTTCCACCGGGAGACAACCCGATGGGCTTGCCCGATGAGGCCGACGCCCGCTGGGTGACAGCCAAGCTGACACCGCACCCAGCCCGGACCCTCGACCAGCGCTTGCCACCATCCGAGGCTGACGCGGCATCCTTGCCGCGCAGCTACATCCTCTGTCCGTACCTGGGCGAGCCCGCCGCGCTTGCGGCCTTCGCTGAGCACGCGCGGAGCGATGGCTGGCCCTATCGTGAGGTGCCGGTGGGCCACGAGGCGATGGTCACCGCGCCAGGCGATCTGGTCGACGATCTGCTGGCGCTGTCGGAACGCACCCCCTGAAGGCCACGCGAGGCAACTGAAGCCTGCGAGGAACAGAATGGCGGTGCAGCAGCACGGCTCCTTCTTTTGTCTCGGGACCACATAGCGTAGAGAGGTTGCTGCCCATCTGGACACGAGCGGTTGCCAACCCCCACGACGCCTCAGCGCACGAGCAGTCCGTATTAGCGTAGTGGGCTAGCGCTTCGGTCGCGAACGTTTGCATATGATATTGAGCGCTAGTTATAATGGCGCGGCAAGAGTTGCAGGAGGAACCAGATTTGTCCCACCCAGCGACGATGCAACGGGCGGCGGAGGTGCTGCAGAAGCACGGCTACCGCATCACCCCTCAGCGCACGATGATCCTCGAGGCGGTGTTCGAGACCGACGCGCATATCACCGCCGACGGCCTCTTCGAGCAGGTGAAGAAGCGGTACCCGCACATCAGCTTCTCCACGGTGTACCGCACGCTCGAGCTACTACGCGACTCGGGTATCGTCACACAGACGGACCTCGGTGGTGGACGCTGGCAGTATCACCCCGTAGACAAGGCCCACCACCATCACCTGATCTGCCAGGGCTGCGGCACCGTGGTCACCGCGCCGGAGGAGTTGCTCTCATCGGTACAGCGCGAGCTAAGCGAGGAGTACGGCTTCGACGCGATCATGACGCACTACGCTATCTTCGGCCGCTGCCGCAACTGTCGGTAGCCTCAATCACTCCCCGCCACCCACGCATACCCAAACCGCTTGAACCGTGGTGCATGTCATCCCGAACCCAGTGAGGGATCCGTAGCCCGAACCACGGATTCCTCGCACGCTCGGAATGACGGATGCCCTATCGTTCGGCCAGAGTCCGTATCACACCTCGCGCCCGACATCGCGCCCCAGGATGCCCTTCACGACAAAGAGCACAGCAAAGGAGATCGCGAGCAGAATCGCGGCGAGAGTGAGTGCGACATCGAAGTCGAGCTCGAAGCCGAGATAGATCGCGAGCGGCATCGTCTGCGTGCGCCCCGGGAAGTTCCCCGCGAAGATGATCGTCGCGCCGAACTCCCCGAGCGCCCGTGCCCACGTCATCACCGCGCCGCCGAACATCGCTCCCCCCGCCAGCGGCACCGTGACCCGACCAAACACCTGCCCCGGCCCCGCGCCGTCCAGCGCCGCAGCCTGCTCCAGCTCGCGGTCCACCGCCGCGATGCCCGCCGCCGCGCTCTTGATGTAAAACGGCGCGGCGACGAACGTCTGTGCCAGCACGACCGCCACCTGCGTGAACGCGATGCTCACGCCGACGCCGTCCAGGTAGCGCCCAATCAGTCCCAGGCGCCCGAACGCGACGAGTAGCGCGATGCCCGCCACCGAGGGTGGCAGCACCATCGGCAGGTCAACGAGCGTGTCGAGCACAACCCGTCCGCGGAACCTGCGCCGCGCGAGCACGTATGCGACGGGCGTGCCCGCCAGGACCGTGAGCAGCAACGTGATCGCGGTCGTTGTCAGGCTCAACGTAATCGCCTGCGCGACCTGCGGAGTCGTCAGGTTCGCGAGGAGGCGCGCGGGCGAGACGCGCAGCACCAGCACGAGGAGCGGCAGCAGCAAAAAGCCCAGCAGGGGAACGCATGCCGCGGCAAGCGCGATGCTTCGGCTTCGATGCCCCAGACCGCGGGCGCGTGTGCTGCCGCTAATGGGTCTCGAATCCGCATGGTCCGCCGACATCGCCTCGCGCAGCAGGCCCGCGCCCGGTTGCCGTCCGTCTTGCGGCCTCGGCTCCCTCACCGACCGCTTACTCCCTGACCCTGACGAAGCCGTTCTTCTCCAAAATCGCCTGTCCCTCATCGGAGAGCACGTACGCGACGAAGCTCCGCGCGGCATCGGCGTGCTCCGCGTCGTCAATGGGCGCTATGGGATAGGTGACCATCGGGTTTAAGTCCGCCGGGATCTCCAGCGTGCCCAGTCGCTCTCCTTCGGCCACGACATCCGACGCGTACACGATGCCGGCGTCCGCCTCCCCAAGCGCGACCTTGCCCACAACCGCGCGCACATTCTCCTCATATGAAACGACGTTACTCAGCACCGCCGTCCGGTACGCCGCACCGTACGCGGGATCTCGCGCGGCGGCGGCAAGGAAGTCCGCGCTGTATTGCCCGGCGGGTACCTCCTTCGCGGCGAGGTCTAGCTTCACTCCAGGCCGCGCGAGGTCATGGAGCGAGCGGATGCTCGCCGGGTTCTGTTTTGGGTAGATCACGACGAGGCGGTTACGGGCGAACGCCTGCGCCCCTCCCTCCTTGATCCGCCCACTCGCCACGATGAGGTCCATTTGCTTGGCGCTCGCGGACGCGAAGACATCAACCGGCGCACCCTGGAGGATCTGTCGCGCGAGTTGCTGGGAACCGGCGAAATTGAGCACGACATTCACGCCCGTGTTTCTGGCCTCGAACCGTTGGGCGATCTTCTCGAAAGCGTCCGCCAGAGAGGCCGCCGCAAAGATCGTGACCTCCCCGGTTGCGGCACCACCAGGGGAGTCAGCCGTGGCTGTAGGAGCGGCGCCGGACTGCCTGGTCGCACCTCTGTTGCCACACCCCCCGAGGAGGAGAGTGAGCACGAGTGCCACAATGGTAAACGCTCCACGATGACGCCTTGGCATCCGGCCGCTTTCCCTTTCTCATCCACGGTATGTATTGTATCGTCTCGCTCGGCTCGCCCTCACCAGGCGACCGTGCGGGCTCCGCGGACGAGCACGGCGTTGACGATGAATGCGAGGGCGAGCAAGATCAGCCCGAGTGCGATCGCGCGCTCGAACTCGCCGCGGCTCACCTCCAGCGTGATAGCCGTCGTCAGGATCCGCGTTGAGTTGAGGATGTTGCCGCCCACCATCAGGCTCGCTCCGACCTCCGAGATCGCCCGCCCGAAGGCAGCCGCGACCGCCACCAGCACTTGTGGGCGAGCGGCGCGAACCGCCTCCCAGCCCGCACGCCACTCGGACGCCCCATCCACTCGCAGCGCCTCGGAGAACTCCATGTTCAGTCCGCCAACTGCAGAGCGGGTGAGTCCAGCAGCGATGGGTGCGGCCACCAGGAATTGTGCAAGTATCATGGCCGCCGGGGTATAGATCAGGCCGAGCGGCCCAAATATGCCGCTTCGCCATAGCAGGATCGATACGCCCAGGCCCACCACGACCGGCGGCAGGCCCATCCCCGTATTTACCAGGCTCGTCGCGATGGCCTGCCCCCGGAAACGCCGCAGCGCGAGCGTGGTGCCCAGTGGCACTCCGACCAGCCCGGCAAGGCCCGTGGCCAGCCCGGACACCATGATCGAGAGCGCCGCCACGCGCAACGTCGGCGCATCACCCCGCGCCAGCAGGCTCAGGGCCCCGAGGAGGCCCTGCCAGATCAGCTCCACGGCAGGGTCGGTAGTGTGAGCATCGTCAGGAGCCGACCGTGTCCTCGGCTTTGCCGGCGTCCGGCACGAACAGGGATTCTCCGAACTCAGCCCGCCCGAACTCGCCGATCTTCCGCTGTGTGTCTGGCGCGACCAGATAGTCGATCCACGCCCGCGCCCCTTGGGCATTCACCTCCGGAAACCGGGCGGGGTTGACCTGGATCGCGTGGTAGATGTTCAGCAGTCCCTTGTCGCCTTCCAGCAGGATCCGGAGGTTGAGCGTGTCGTGCTGTGCCAGGAAGGTAGCGCGATCGGCGAGGGTGTAGCCGCCCTTCTCCGAGGCGACGCGAAGTGTCGGCCCCATCCCGGTCCCGGTCTCCTGGTACCACGAGCCTTGAGGCTTGCCGGCCAGGGTCATCGCCCAGAGTGCCAGCTCTTTCTGGTGCGTGCCCGAGTCGTCGCCGCGCGAGAAGAACGGGGCTCTTCCCAACGACATCCTCTCCAGCGCCACTCGTGCGTTCTTCGACCCCTTGATCCTTGCAGGGTCGGAGGCGGGTCCCATGATGACGAAGTCGTTGTGCATAATGAGCGTGCGGTTCGTGCCCGCGCCGGTGCGCATGAATTCCTGCTCGCTCGTAGGAGCATGGACGAGCAGCACATCCGCGTTGCCCTGTTCGCCCAGCTTGAGCGCCTCGCCGCTCCCAACCGCGATCGGCTTCACCAAATAGCCGGTGTTTTTCTCAAACACGGGGATAAGAACATCGAGAAGACCGGAGTCCTGGGTACTGGTAGTCGTCGCCAGGATCACGTCCTTGCGCTCCCCGGTGCCCGCGGCTGTCTTCGCTGCCCCAGCAGGGGTAACGCCAGGAGCGGCCGTGGGTACCCTGTCGGTCGGCACGGTGGTCTGACCGCAGGCAGCGATCATGAAGGCCGCGATGAACGTGATTAGCATCGACCTGGTTCTCACGGCGTTGCATGCTCCATACCGCATTCAGAATGTCGGCCCAGAAGTGAACTTCTCGTATGCAGCCTGAAATTCCAGCTGCGTAACTCGTGCTCGCAGTGCCTCCTGCACTCGCGGGAAACTGACCCCACAGATGGCGTGCAACTCAGGAACTGGATGGCTGATACGGACCCCGGCTGAACGGTAGGGTATGTGTCGTTCCGAGCCCGCGATAAATCCATGGTCCAGGCTACGGATCCCTCACTGCGTTCGGGATGACATCCGCCACTGCTCAATCGGATTGCTTATGAGGTGGGCACTCCAGCGAGAGCACACCCTCAGATGGTTCCCAGTCCAATTGTACCTGCGCTGGCCAGGTACTGGGGTGCCGTCCCTGATATCCAACGCCGACGGGCATGGTCGGCCTGTGCTGTCGGCCAAGACCACCCGCCGTGCAACTATCCCGCCGATTGCTCAGCGCGCTCCAGCGGCTCGATAAGGCTGGTCCGTCCCATAAAGCGCGCCCACCCGAGTGGCGTGGCATGGTACGTCGAATCCTGGACCGTCGGGGCCGCACCCGCCGCCAGCAGGGTGCCCAGCAGTACAGGGTCGTCGCGCACAACCGCCTCGTGGAGGAGGGTCGTGCCGCTGCGGGCGTCGCGGACGGTGGCATACTCGGGCGAGCGCCGCAGTTCGTCCGCCACGCGCTCGCGCCAGCCGAGATCCCACCCGGCCAGGATTTCGAAACGCGCGCCCCGGTCGAGCAGCCACCCCGCGGCGTCCGCCTGCCCGAACGTCGCGGCGACCTGTAACGGCGTCGAGCCTGAGGCGAGCGAAGCGTCCAGGTCCAGTCCACCGGATAGGCTCTCGAGCGTGCCGAGGTCGCCGCGAGCCAGCGCTTCCGCGAAGCGCACCTGCTCCACGGTCGGCGGCGCCTCCACCGCCGGGCGGTGCATCCACCACGTCTGCCCGCGGCTGAGCGAGACGAACCCGACGTGCAGATACAACCGCTCCCCATCGGGCGTGGCGTTGAGCACGGCGACACGACAACCGAGCGTCCGGGCGTGGGCGCACGCTGCATCGGTGACCGCGGAGCCGATCCCGCGCCGACGATGCTCTTGCACAACCCCGACGTCGTTGAGCAGCGCCACGTCGTGCATCTCGGGCGGGACGAACAGCGTCGCCCCACCGACCGCATCACCATCGAGGAACGCGCCGAACTCCCACACCTGTTGCGGCCGCAGCGCCGCAAGCTCGAGGTTGACGCGCGCGGTATGCCGCCACTCCGGGCCGTCGGGATGCGCGTCCTCACGCCGATCCCAGGCACGGATGTTCCCCACCGGGGCGATCTCCAGCCCGGCAGCAGCGGGCCGCGGGGCGTACGTCGCGCGCAGGTCGAGCGCCATCCAGTGCGCCTGCCAGCTGACCTCAAACCCGCGCGCAACGAGGAGCACGCCCAGCTCCGTCCGGTGCTCGGGTCGGACCGTCCAGCACGACGCGCCTCGCACCCTGCCCTGGGCGCGGATTCGGCCAAGGATCGCATCAAGCGCCGCCGCGCCTCCGCCGGGCCGTAGCCAGGGGAACGCGATAGTCGCGGTCAGTTCGGCGGAATCGGGCAGCGCGAACCAGATGCTGTCCTGGCGGAACACATCGCCACCGGAGTGCCGAGCGCCGAGCGCGAACCATGCTCGGTGCGCGACCGCCGCGGCGTGGAGCGCATGGGCACGGTTCAATGCCACAGCGGGAGGCTCCGACTAAATCTATACCGTGCTAGCGTTGGTATCGGACACAACCCGGTCAACGATCTGGTATCCGCCCTTCCTTGCCCGGACGTACAGATCCACACGACAGACCGCCGGATGGAGCGTTACTGGTTTAGGAAAAGGTACATCGGCGGCGCCGATCAGAAGCTACCCGACTCCGCGGTGTGCCGGGGCTGCTCGTCGTCGAGCGGGAGTGCGGTGTCGCCGCTCTCCCGGTTGGGCGTGTTCACGGGCTCTACATCGCGTTCGCTGTCGCGCTCCGTGTCCGAGGTGCGCTGCACCTCCTCGGCGGCCTCCCGCGCATCGCGGTTCGGGTCCGTATCTCGTGCCTGGGTCATCGTCGCCCTCCTCGGTTGCTGACTCGCATCATGTAT
>JAUJMR010000003.1:52803-69142 GCA_030446765.1 Chloroflexia bacterium | reverse complement strand
TATCTCGTGCCTGGGTCATCGTCGCCCTCCTCGGTTGCTGACTCGCATCATGTATGCTTGGCATCGCTCGTATACCATCGCGTTCTCACGTTCCGTGCCGCCGGGCATCGGTGGGACGCCACGCGACGCAGTGGGAGGCGAACTGCTTGAGCGCACCGCTCTTCACGACGATCGCTTTCGGCTGGAGCACCGTCGCGTACATCGTGAGCAGGGCGATCACATCCAGCAGCGAGCGGTAGCCGGAGAGCCCGGACATGTCGATGTAGATCTTCGTGAAGGGTATCCCGAAATCCAGCGCGGCGCGCACGTCGAACGCGTCGAGCGTCTCGAAACGAATCTCCGGGAATCGCTCGCGCGCGCGGGCTATGCACTCCGGGCTGATGTCCGTGCCCACGACCTCCTTGCAGCGGGCCGCGAGCAGCGTGGTCGTCGTGCCCCACTCGCAGCCGATCTCCAGCACCACGTCCGCCGGGCTCACCCACTCGGCGATCGTCTCGCGATACTCGCGGACGCCGCGCGTGCCGATGAACATCGTGTTGAGCTTGAACTGCTTGTCATTCGCCACGTGGATTCCTTCCTGGACGCAACCGGCCCGGTCGGCAATCGCTTCGGCACGGGCCGGCCGGCACAGCTCGAAGCGGTGCACGCATGGGCTCCGGGAGTCGTGCGGCTCCGTGGTAGCGGGCGCGCGACATGCCCGGAGAGTAGCAAGAACGTGCCCGGCCGTCAACCGGCGCCGTGCTATACTGCCGGCCATGACAAGCCTGCTCTCCCACCTGGAATGCACCCTCTGCGGCCTGGTGTGCGATGCCGACGAGCTGCAGGGCCTCTGCCCGAACGATGGCGGCGTGCTGTACGCCCGCTACGACCTGGCTCGGGCTGCGGCGACGCTCGACCGCGTGGAAATCCAGACCCACCCGCCGGGCATCTGGCGCATCCCGGAACTGATGCCGGTGCGCGACTCCGCGAACATCGTGACCCTTGGGGAGGGCGGTACCCCGCTGCTGAAAGCACCGCGCCTCGCCGGGATGCTCGGTCTTCGGGAGTTGTACGTCAAGGAGGAGGGGCTCAACCCCACCGGCTCTTTCAAGGCGCGAGGCATCTCCGCAGCAGTCTCCCGTGCGCGGGAACTCGGTGTCACCGCGTTCACCATCCCGACCGCCGGCAACGCCGGGAGCGCGCTCGCCGCGTACGGGGCACGGGCAGGGCTGCAGGTCGATGTCTTCCTGCCCGCCGATACACCCGCGCTGTTCAAGAAGGAGTTGCAAGCGTACGGCGCGGGGATGCGCACGAGGTGGACGGCCTGATCGATGCGGCAGGCGCGCAGGCGCGGGCGTACGCGGCAGAGACGGGCGCGTTCGACGTCTCGACGCTCAAGGAGCCGTACCGGTGCGAGGGGAAGAAGACGATGGGCTACGAGCTGGCCGAAGCGTTCGGCTGGACGCTGCCCGACGTGATCATCTACCCGACGGGCGGTGGCACCGGGATCGTGATGTGGAAGGCGTTCGAGGAGATGGAGACGCTCGGCTGATCGGGCCGCAACGCCCACGGATGATTGCGGTGCAGTCCGAGGGCTGCGCCCCGATCGTGCGCGCGTACCAGCAAGGAGCGGAGCGAGCAGTCCCGTGGGAGGGCGCCGCAACATACGCCTCCGGCATCCGCGTGCCCGCCGCGGTCGGCGATTACCTGATCCTCCGGGCGGTGCGCGAGAGTGGCGGCCGGGCGCTCGCCGTCTCCGATGAGGAGATCGCCGCCAACGCGAACCTGATAAGTCGCACGGAGGGGATCTTCGCTCGCCCGGAGGGTGGGGCAACGCTCGCCGCGCTCGTCAAGCTACGCGACGCGGGGGAAGTGCGCCCCGAGGAGCGCGTGGTGCTGTTCAACTGTGGCACGGGGCTGAAATACCCGCTCGCCCCTCGCTCGACGCCACAATAGTGCCGCGCCTCAGACCGCGGTGGCAACCCTATACTACGGACTCCGGTTGAGCGGTGTGGCCTATGTCATTCCGAGCCTGCGAGGAATCCGTGGCATGGGCTACGGATCCCTCACGATGTTCGGGATGACACGCCCCGCGACTCAGACGGATTGCGCATAACGTGCGAGACAGCATCCCGTCTGCATGAGCCTGCGGTAACGCCGGTCGCCCATCCCAAGTAATGGACAGGTACTGAGCAACGGCGACTTGCTACCTGTGCGGCCGAAATCGCCGTCGCCCAGTATACGCCCCTGCATCTGGCCACCTGCTACCGGCGCCAGGTCAGCGAAACTCGAGCCACATCAGCAGCACGGGAGCGAGCCGATCGGAAAGGTTATGGCCGTCGGTCGGCGTGCTGGCCCATCTGCGTGTAGTTGCCGTTGTTCTTAGCCTGTCCCGCGCTCACCCCGGCCTCGGCATTACCCTGGGTCTGGCTGTTCGGTCCTTGCTCATCGAAGATGGATGGGTCCGTTGCCTTGCTGCTGATATCATCTGGCCGGGTGTGGTCGGGCAGGCTCTGCGGCCTCTTGTCCTTGCGTGACATATGCGATCTCCTCCGTCCGTTCGCGGTACTTTGGTGGTACGTCCGCTTCGAGGATGCATAGACCGTGCCCGACAATCCGGAGATTGCCGGTTGTGCGTGACACACCAAGTTTCGCCACTTACCGCGAGAATCGCGTCGCGTCGCCTTCTGGTGGCCGGGCCAGACGAGCTCGTGTCGTGCGGCGGCAGAGGAGCGCGACCCGCTCGACAATGAATAGGCGGCGAGTGGGGGACCCAAGTCCCCCACTCGTTACACCGCTAGCGGTTGTCTCTCGTCGACCCTACGGTCTCGTGACAGTGATGCTCGTCCCGGTGCTGTCACTATCAGGGTCATGGTTCTCCGTGGCGTCGTAGGTGCCGCCGCTCTTGCTGAGACTGCCCACAGCGAAGGAGACGCTGCTCGTGTTCTTGCTGATGCGCCCGCTCGTGATGCTGCACTTGCCGGCGCTGTCCGTGGTGCAGGACACCGTGCTCGTCGAGTAGCTCCACTTGCCGCTCACGGACGCGCCGACACCGGGGCATCGCTGGCGTTGTGCGCAGTGATGGTTACCGTTGCCGTCCAGCCGTTGGAGTATTTCGTCTTCGAGCTATCCAGGTCGCCGACATGCAGCACGCTGCCGGTGGTCCCGCCGCCCGAACCAGCGTTTAGTCCGCTGTCGCTGCCGTCCACGACGAGGGCGAACGGCTGCGCGGCCGTTCGGTACGTTGTAGCCCTTCACCGCCACGGTCCACGTCCCGGTGCCGGTGCCAGACTGCACGTAAACATTCTCGACGTTATTAACGCGGTCCAGGGTCGTGGCAGACGTGGACCAGCCACCGCTGAAGTTGTTACCGCGGTACACGACTCCAGTCGGTGAGGTCAGCGTCAAGTCAAGGTCATTCACCAGGTTCTTCGCGGCCGACTCAGTGGAGGCGTAGTCGCTCCACGCAAGGGAGACCTTCACGGGCTTGCTGGTGTTGACGCTGAACGAATAGGAGGTACTGCCGTTCGTACCCAGGCCCGTCGACTGGTCAACGAACTTGTGCCCGCCATCGGTCGCGTTCGCCACATTCACCCGACCCCAGCCCTCGTGAACGTTGGGGATCGGGAAGTCGTTATCATCTGCTCCGTCGTTGTTCTCGTCACGCATGTCGATAGCGGAGTTGATGAGCGTCGCCTTGGTGAGCGCCGCGCTGGCGTTGAGGCTGTGCGCCTTCTGATAGAAGTCGCGAACGACCGCCGCACCTCCCGCGGCGAGCGGGTTGGACATCGATGTGCCGCCCATCCACTTGTAGTCGGTGTTCTAGCGGATGCCATAGCCGTCCCACTGATAGGCGTTGTTCTTTGGGTTGGTCGGGTCGCCGCCGTAGCCCTCCTGGTACAGGCCGGAATAGCCGGAAAGGATCATGCTGCCGGGAGCGACCACATCGGGCTTTATCCGGCCGTCGTCGGTCGGTCCGCGGCTGGAGAAGAGCGCCGACTGCTCCTGGTTGCCCGCCGTCGGATCACTCTTGAGCGGATCGGCCGTGAAGCCCCACCGCGAGCCACCCGTGCCGATCAGGTTCGTCCCGCCCATCTCGGAGCAGGTGTAGCCTGTGCCATCCGCCTTCTTCTGGTAGGCGTCGCGAGACTTGTACGTCAGGCCCGTATCACACGGGAACTGCGCGTCTGGGGCAGCAGTGCTCCACTGGTTCTCGCTGGCGCCGACGGTGATCACGTTCTTTGCGGTTGCCGGCGCGCCGATGGAGTCATTGTCCACCACGCCATTCGCATTCGCGTCCTCGCCCGAGTTACCAGCCGAGAACGAGATCGTCATGTCCTTGTTGGTCCAGATGAAATCGTCGGCGTACGCGCTGTCGGCGGTGTAGTCGCCGTTGGCATCGCTGCCCCAGGAGTTCGAGTGAATGCGCGCACCCTGATCGTACGCCTGCTTGAAGAGCGTGCGCAGGTCGTTCGGGAGGCCCGTCAGGTAGTAGCCACTGGGGTAGAAAGCGCACAGATGCCCTTCATCGTCGCCCAGTTCTCGATGGCCTGGAAGACGAGCCGGGCTGCGGGTGCGGTGCCCTTGCCCTTGCCATCCGCAGCGCCGTCGCTCAGTACCGAGCCGGCCACATGGGTGCCGTGCCCACTGTCGACATCGATCGCGCCGTCATCGGTGATGGACCAGCAGCTGTCATTCGCGCCGGGCCAGTTGTTCACGGCAACGATACGAGACTCGGGGATGTCCGGGTGGGCCCCGCTCACCTTACCATCTCCCCAGGCCGGTGTCAGCGACCGCGACTATCTGCGTCGAGCCAGTGTAGCCGTTCGTGTTCGCCGTATTGGAGCCCATGATGACGCCCGCGCCGATCTGGTTGTGCTTCTCGGGGAGGAGGAAGTTCTCGACCCAGGCAACGTCGAGCACGCGGGCGGCGGCGTCGATCTGGGCGGAGGTTGCCCCAACCAGCAGCATACCGCCCTCCCGACCGAGCACCTTCGCGCCCGTCCGGGCGACAGCGGCTGCGGTGAGACCAGCATCGGCCCCGCGCTCCACGCGCACGCTGTACAGGTTGGTGCCCTCACGCTTCAACGTGGGGCTGAGCTTGTAGGCCGGGTGGAAGAGGCCGACCCAGGCGACGCTCGCCTGGCCCTGCACCTGCTTCGCCTGGCAGGGAGTCATCCGTACCTTGAAGGCAAAGTCGGGAACATAGGCGAGGATCTGGGCGCCAGCCGCGGAGACCTGGTCCTTCCAGCCCTGCTGGACGGGGCCGCGGAACTGCACGAGGTAGTACCCGCGCTGGCCCTGGGCGTACCCAGCAATCGTAAGGCCGGGGGCGATCTGGGGCTTCTCGCCGCGGGCGGGTACGAAGGTCGCAGCCTTGAGCCCGATGGGCGCAACGGCGCCTTCGGCGGAGATGGCTGTGCCCGAGATGCCCGGGAGAGAGAGCGTGAGCGCGAGTACGAGGAAGACCGAGGGAAGCCTTTTCATCATAGGTGTACTCCAGCGGGTCCAGTCCGGGGGACTGGCTTTGGCCCTACAACGAACAGCATCGGCTTGATCCGGTCTGCGCCCGCGCAACAGTGGTATTTGGCAGTATGCCCCATAGCGTAGAAAATTTTTACGCGGCGAACGTCAATGATTATGGTGAGCAGTTTCCCGGCGACGTACTGGTCCAGGCGAGTCGCTGCTCATCTGGGGCCGGCCGCACGTGCTTGTGCCGTGGGGCCGTACGTCGACTTGATCCGCGCATTTGGTGCGGCTCTTGCTCCACCTTCCCGTCTTGCGCGCGGCTTCCGCCTCGGCCCCATGCAACCCAACGGGAGGTGGACGGACATGACACCATCTGCAGGGCAAGGTGGCGCTGGTAACGGGCTCGGACAGCGGGATAGGGCAGGCCATAGCGGTCACGTTGGCAGAAGATGGCGCGGACGTGGTCATCACCTATCATTCCGACGAGCAGGGCGCCCAGAACACGCGTCAGCAGAAAATTTTGTTGAGGCCGCCGGGCGCAGGGCCGTCACCGTGCAAGCGGACCTCACTGACCCAGGCGCGCGGTGCGGCAGCTGTTCGAGCAAGCCCGCGCCGAGCTTGGCCCGATTGACATCCTGGTGAACAACGCGGGAGTCGGCGCGGGTCAGCTGATGGAGGGGACGCTCGAGGACTGGGATACGGTGGTCAACACGAACCTGCGCGGCGCGTGGCTGTGCGCGCAGGAGGCCGCCCGGGATATGCAGGCCAAAGGCTGGGGCAGGATTATAAATATCAGCTCCGTCTCCGGCAAGAAGCCTGGTGGCATCTACAACGTATCCAAAGCCGGGCTCGACATGTTAACGCGGGGGCTCGCGAAGGAGCTCACATCGAAGGGCATCAACGTCAACGGCATTTCGCCCGGCCTCGTGTACACCCCGATGACCGCCGAGCGGATCGACCAGGACCCCGAAAAGAGTGCGCAGCGCCAACCCGTGGGCCGGGTGGGCGATCCGATGGACATCGCGAACATGGCGCGATTCCTCGCCTCCGAGCAAGCAAGCTACATGTCCGGCAGCGATATCGTGATCGACGGGGGCAGCCTGGCGCAGGGGAGCTAGCCGCCGGTCACCAGGGACTGAACCTGCCCCTAGCCCTGGCGTTGCTCCGGTGGTGGGTGGCGTTGCGTACGACGCTGTGGAGTCGGGGCGGCAAGCAGGGGGTGCCCACCAGGGTACGCGTGGGCACGTCGGCAATGAGTGTGAGCCAGAACGCTGGCCCGGAGTCATACGCAATCCGGTTCAACCCTACCGCATGTCATCCGAACGTGAGGGATCGCCGGATTCATCGGGCTTGACAAATACTCTGCACAGCATCGTATCACTGGGGTCAGCCTCCCCAACGAATGCTCAGGCCGCCCCTGCGCGCCGGGGCGCTCGCTACACGCCTGTCGGATAGGTCTCCATCTCCCCGCTACGGGCCGATACCGGCTCCATATGCAGCGGATGGAGTGCCTCGGTGCGGTCGATGTACAGGAACGCGTCGTAGCGCTCCGGGAGGACAGTGGGGACATAGTTGCCGTATGCCTCGTGCTCCGGCCGGTAGACGACGCCGATCGCGCGGTGTCCCCGCTGACGCGACAACGGCCCGGCGTCGAGCGACCGCGGCATGATGAGGAGCTTGTTCCGCTGCCCCCGCCTCGTGGAACGCGTGCTCATAGCTGCCCGGTCGTGCGGGCGGCACCCGCATCCGCTCCATCTGCGCTCCCCAGTGCCGTCCCGCGATCACGCTTCCCTCGTAGGACCCGAAGCCGACGAGCACCACGTCATCCGGCTCGTGCCGCTCGCGGACGAGCTGCCCCAAGGTCACCATTCCCACGTCGGCCATGTCGGTGGCGCGCCCGTCCCCGATGTGGGTGTTGTGCTCCCAGACGATCGCCTTAGCGCCCAAGCCGTGATGCCCCATCAGCCGCTCAAGCGCGTCCGCCATGTGCTGGTCGCGCACGTTCCACGATTCGGAGCCACCCCGCACCATCGCCCGGTAATAGCTCTCCGCGTCTCTGGTGGCTATCGCGTTCTGCTCCGCGCTGAAGAACGCCTCGGGATCATCCGCCTGGTACGCCAGCGACTTCTGGCACAACTCCTGGAGCACCCTGACGGCTTCCTTCTGGCACGCATCGGGTACCAGCATCGTGGACCGGGCGTAAGCCTGCTCGTCTTCCCAGTACGGCCTCGAAGCACCGGACAGCGTGCTTTGCCGCGTCCACCGCGCTCGGGTCAACGTCCTGGAGGTACCGGATGACCGCGTCCAGCGAATCCCAGAGGCTGTACAGGTCGAGCCCGTAGAAACCCACCTTGGACGCCTCGTCCCGGTTATCGTTGTGGTCCTCAGCCACTCGACCAGATCGACGACTTCCCGGTTGGCCCACATCCAGGTCGGCCAGCGCTCGTACCCGTGCAGCACCTCACGCGCGCTCACACTGGCGTCCGGCCAGTGCTTCGCGTAGCGGTTGACGCGGTAGCAGTCCGGCCAGTCGCCCTCGACCGCGATGAAGGAGAAGCCCTTCTCCACGATGAGCCGTTTACTGATCTCCGTGCGCCAGGTATAGTACTCGGCGGTGCCGTGGGATGCCTCGCCGAGCAGGACGTAGCGGGCGTCCCCGATCCTCTCCAGCAACGGATCGAGATCATCCGGCCCCTCCAATGGGAGTGCCAGTTCCCGGATCTGATCGACCACGTCATCTGTCGTGTCCCGCGACGGGGAGAACCTGTCCCGTATCTTCAGCATCAGCGAGCCTCCGTGCGCGCTTATCCGCGTGCGAGCACCTGCTGCCCGAAAGTGTGCATAGGCCGGGCCATGGCATCGCATGAGTACAGCTTGTTGGCACCAGAAGAGGTGCTGAGATAGGAGAGTGGCCAGTCCAGGTCCGCGGACCCGTCATTCCCCAGGACGACGTGCGCCACTGTCCAGCGGGATTGCTTTCGAACGGACAGTCCCTTTCCATAATCGGCCATGTCCTCTACTTGACATTCTGTTAGAATGCCGCGGACCAGATGGCTCTGCATCCATAGGGTTATGCAATTGAAAGAGGAACGCCGTGACCCGGTGTCTGTCACTCATCTTGCTCTGCTCGTTCCTGCTGGTTGCCTGCGGCACATCGGCGGCACCGACCCCCACCCCGACTGAGGACACCCAAGTAACACCCGTACCCACCAGCGCCCCCACAGATACTCCTGCGCCCCCATGCCCACCAGTACCCCGACCGACACGCCGTCCATAACGCCTACCACGTCCCCCACAAATACCCCAACCGCCGCAGCAACTAACACACCGACAGCAGTCTCCGTTAGCACGCCTGAGTCAACACCAAGCGTAAGCTTCACCATCACCGAGCCCACCGACGCGATCACCGTGAATACGCCCACCTTGGAGATCACGGGCATCGGCATACCGCATGGAGTTCGTCCAGGACAGGAGTTTCGCGCAGGATCAGAAGGCCGTTGGGGGAGGACGGCACCTGGAGCAATGACGGTGGACTTGAATCCTGGCCCAAACGAGCTCAAATTCCGGGAGACCGCCACGGGCATAGAGGCCATCGTCCACGTCACCTACGAGGAGCCCCCGACTCCCACGCCGATTCCGCCGACGAACACGCCCGTGCCCACGAGTACACCAGTCCCGACGGCGACGCCCAAGCCCACCAGGCCATCGCTCTATCCCGTCCTTGCACTATCGACGGCGACACGATCAGGATACGCCGGAACGGGAAGGTACAAACGCTTGAACTGATCGGGCTCGACACACCGGAGATCAGGCTGGCTCCAGTGCTTCGGGCCGCAGGCGAGCGCCCGCCAGGAAGCTCCTTGAGGGCCGCAAGGTGCGAATCGTTTCGGATCGATCGCGAGATAAGCTCGTATACATCTGGATCGACGGGTAAGGCTAATGATTGTCAGTACAACAAGCTAATGATCCCGGCCGCCTACAGTGTCAGCATTAGAGCGCATTGCGCATCGCGATTGCAGCGGGCGCACATTCTGCAGCGTCGCAAGAACGCAGGCGCTCGGGGAGCAGGACCCGCAGGGCGCGCAGCGGCTGCTCAACTCCGCCAAGTGGGACGCCGACCTGGTTCGCGATGACTTGCGCGAGTACGAGCCTTGATCGATGAGACCAAGAAGGGCAGCCGATACCGTCGGGGTCGCTTCCCAGTACACCGAACTCCTCAGGCATCTCGGCCACGACGAGCAGGTAGGGGTGTTTCTGAGCGTATGCATCACAGAAGGGTGCTGCGTTCATCGACGCGGTCTTCCCCGATTGGACAGATGGCCTCTGTGGCGGGAGCAGGTGCTGGATCAGCCACCAAGGTGGAGTTAGTCAGCCTGTCACTGGAGCGGTGTGATCACCGCCGGCCTGCGGCCGCTCAGTGGGTAGTGGCCAGGCAGGTCGGCGCTGGCTGGAGCGAGAGGCCACGCCTACCCTCCTCCATGATCCCCAAGACGAATGCGGTCCGATATCCCAATGGAGCGGCTGGGGCACGTTGTCCGATGACGCCTATCTCCTGGCGCGCGACAGTTTGCGAGGACAGCGAGGTCTGCGCGCTGCAGACTGGTGTGACATAGGCCGGATGAAGACGATGTCTCGTTCTACCAGGCCTCGGCCACGGTCCCTGGCGAAACCGGGATCTGCCAGTCGAGGTGGCAGAGCAGGCCAAGGGGGAGCGTATCCTTGGACCAGTACGAGGTGAGGAAGTGACGCCTGGCACCGTATGTCCGCCGGCGCATTCGCGCACGCATTTTTGGTCGTCATCACGCCTTGCCAGCAGGTTCCGGATCGAGATCGTCACCGTGCCGGAGGTCAGGCGGCTGGTCTCCCAGGTGGGGACAGTCGGCGCTTCCGTCTCCTGGTCGGCGTGGAGGAGGGCAATCCAGGTGCACTCGCTGTCCCTGCTATCGGACTCGAGACAAGGAACGTCGTCTGTCGTCTCCCGTGCGGCGATCCAGCCGCGAGACGATGCCGACCTGGAGTGTCCGCGTACACCGCGGACCGGCACCGAACGCGCCACGACCACCGCATCGTCAGCATCGTACGCTCCTCGGGGCGCGAGATGCCTTCGGCAAGTGCCCCACAGGCGATATACGCCGGGGGCAAGACAGGCCTGTGGCGATCGCCGACGCGGGACTTTATGCGATGCATACGCGAGGAAAGTGATGCTGTAGGGTAATTCAGCAGGGATACGGCCGGGCCTCTCAGGGGAGAAACATACGGCCGGCAGAAGGAGTTCAGGGCCGATGAAAGCCCTTCTTGGCACGTCTCGTCGATGATGAGCACTCCGTGGGTCACCAAATACCACGTAATGGAAGGAAGGTCGGCATTCCAGCAGCCACACCATAGTCTCGGCGAGTTGCCCGATCGACCCGCTGCGACGCCTACCGCCGCGCCCTCGGCCGAAGCGATGCGCAATGCGCTCGTGCAACTCCGACGACCAACCGGCAACCACGCCTGGCTCCGCGATACTCCTGTCTACCACCATCCCTCTACCCCTGCTCACCGGAGGCGTCTACTACGCTAACTGATACTGTAGGGTGATTCAGCACGGCAGTGAGAGGCGGCAGAAGGAGTTCAGGGCCGCTGAAAGCCGGGCAAGGCAGCAGAAGAACGGCGTGGTGATCGAAAACCTGTAATGGAGTAGCTCTCCGCCGACCTGGACCGCGGCCTCCAACTCCAACCCCGACGCCTGACAACGGCGATGGGGTGGCGTGCGACGCAGTGAGAGCGGCAGGCGTTGGCACGCATTGGCATAGCTGAACGTGGAACTCTTGTGCTCGTCTCGCCGCAGCGAAATAATCCGCCAGACCGGTACATCACGCACACTCGGCATCCCACAATCCCGCCACGATTCGTCGCCCGTATGCTATCAAGAACTGTTACAAGCGTTTCTGGTAACAATTCGGTAACTCCACTATGCGTGCTCTGTTCCGATTGTTATGATACGGCCGGTCTGCGAGCGGCGGCACGCGGCACTTTGCTCCGTTGTCTCTCAGCACTGTCACCGTGGTGGTCGCATCCGGAGGGCGCCGGACCATACCCGGCGGGAAAGGGCATGCCGTTGGCTCCGTCTCGGAGGTGGTATGTCCTTCTGTGCCTGCTCATGCTCCTGCCCGGCGGCATCGCGCGCTCTGCCAGCGTAGCCTCCCGACGGCCGAGCCGAGCGTCGTCACAAACGGCGGCTTCGAGGCGGGCACGACGGGGTGGCGGCTCGCGACGGATGCGCAGGGCACCTTCGAAGTGCTCGATGGAGTGGGCCGCGGGGACACCCGCGCCGCGGCGCTTGCAGCGCCCGCGAATGGCTCCTCGACGATCTCGCAGCTCGTGCCGGTCAACCCCGAGGCGGAGTACCGGCTCTCCGGCTGGGTGCGCGTCACGGAGCCAGGATATCCCTACATCTCGCTCCAGGTCGGAAACCCGTTTTCGACACCCTGGCCAGGAGGCTTTCTGCGTCCCGGTCCGCCGGACGCAGCGTGGCAGGAGCTGCGCACCGAATGGCTCCGTCCCCCGACCGGGACCACCTTTGTCGCCGTGGCCCTGCGCGTCGAGGCCGGAACTTCCACACCCGGCGCGCCAGTACTCTTTGACGACATCATGCTCGAGGAGAAGTTGCCACTCGAGCCCACCGCCGCGCCCACGGCAACCCCGACGCCCATCGTCGACCTTTCCATCAATGAGGTGCTGACCAGCTCCCGCGCCGACCCGGAAGACGCCGGCAACGGGTGGATCGAGCTGTTCTACAGCGGCGACTCGCCGATCTTCCTCGAGAACTGGCGGATTGACGACAGCGACCCGAGAACACCGCCACACCGAATCACCACCCAGTTGCGGATGCATCCGGACGATTTCGTGGTGCTGCTGTACGGCGAAACAAGGCTCAGGCTCAATCCCCGGGGTGATGTCGTGCGCCTCTACCGACCGGACGGCTCGCTCGCGGACGAGATGATGGTGCCCGCTCTGGAGCCCGACCGCAGCATCGGGCGCTACCCGGATGGCGCCGCCGAACTCTCCACGCAGTGGCTCCCGACGCCCGGCGAGCCGAACGGGAGCCGTGGCCCGGTGCCCACACCCACCCCGCTGCCCACGAGTACCCCGAGCCGGCGCCGACCAACACGCCGACGCCCATACCCGAACCGGAGCCGGATCGGGTGAGCCTTGCGGTGGCGCGGAGCAGCGTCCCCGGCAGGCTGGTGCTCGTCGAAGGCACGGTCACGGCCCCGGCGCACCTGCTCGGGACGAAGCGGCTCTATGTGCAGGACGGGACCGGCGGCATCCTCGTTGTTGTCCCGGAGGACACGCCAACCTTCACCCCGGGCGACCGCCTCGCGGTACGCGGGACGACAGGGACCTACTTCGGGAGAGACGCTGCGCGCGGAGGTACGCGGCGGGGGTGTGCTGCCCATAGGGTCCACCGACCCAATGCAGGCGAAGAATATCGCGAGTGGGGATGTGGGACCAGCCACCGAGGGGCTGCTCGTGCGCCTGCAGGGCGAGCTGACCGAGGTCGCAAAACCGATCGTCTGGGTGGACGACGGCAGCGGCGCGGCCCGCGTGCGGATCGCGGACAGCACAGGCATCGCGTGGTCCTCCGCGCAGCGGCGACACCCTCGCCGTTGTGGGAATCGTCAGTTCATTCAATGGAAGCTACCGCGTGCTGCCGCGCTACAACGCGGACCTTACACTCACCCGCCGTACCGAAGCTCCGCCACCGCTCGTCAGCATCGCGGACGCCAGGCAGAGCCCGCCGGATCGCCGCGTCGCTACCCGCGGAGTCGTGACCGCGCCGCCGCACCTGGTCGGAACGGGGCGAATGTACATGCAGGACGCCACGGCGGGAATTCTCGTCGTGGTGCCGGAGGATATACGGAACCGCACGCCGGGCGACCGCGTCGAGATCGTGGGGACGACCGGCACCTACTATGGCGAGCGCGCACTACGATCGGAGGGGGAGGTCCGTCTGCTCAGCACGGACAGGAGCTCCAGCCGAAATCGGTGCGCGCGGCGGAGATCGGCCCCGCGACGGAGGGCTCGCTTGTCCGGCTCCAGGGCTCGGTCGTAGGGGTTTCCCGGCCCAATGTCTCTATCAACGACCGGAGCGCGGAGGCGCGGGTGCGGATCGCGGAGAGCACCGGCATCCCGTGGCCATCGCCGCGCCAGCAGGATATGCTCCGGGCGGTGGGTGTCGTCAGCTCGTTCAACGGAACGTTCCGGGTGTTGCCCCGGTTTGCCGACGACCTGGCGCTCGACCGGCACGAGGCCCCGCAGCCCGTGCCCAGGGACGCGACCATCCGGGAGGCCCGAGGTGCCACCGACGGGGACCTGCTCCGGATCGAGGGGGCGGTCACCGCCCCGCCCGGCGTGCTCGGTGAGCGGATCCTGTATGTGCAGGACGCGAGCGCGGGCATACTCGTTACCGGCGACCTGCCGCCGCTCCGGCTGGGCCAGATCGTCCGGGTCGTGGGCGAGGCGGGGAGCTACTATCGCGAACGGCGACTGATCGGATCAAGTGTTCAGGTTCTGCGCGGCGGCCCGCCGGTCGCGCCGCGCGCGCCGTCGCGACGAGCGCTGTAGGACCAGATACCGAGGGGTCGCTCGTCCAGATCCAGGATGTTGTAGCGGGCAGCTCGTGGCCGACGATCTCCGTCGGCGAACCGCCCGTGCGGGTGCGGGCGCGGGAATCGACAGGGATAGCGAACCCCGCGCGCGCGGGGGCGACGGCGCGACGGTCGTCGGCATCGTGAGCAGGCGCGGCGACCGGCACTCCGTGCTCGTCCGCTTCCCGTCGGACCTGCGGATCGCGCACGCGCCGCGCGGGGAGAACGACAGGGGTGACTCGGACCGAGAGGCAGAAGGCTGGCGGGACGTCTCGCTCGCGGCGGCACGACAGCTCGCGCTCGGCACGCGCGTGCGCTTCGAGGCGCAGGTAACCGCACCGCCGGGCCTGCTCGGCGAGGCGCGAGCATACGTGGGCACGGCTGAAACCGGGATGGCGCTTCACCTCGTGGGTGGCGGCTACCCCGCGCTCGCGGAGGGGGACCGCGTGCGGGCATGGGGTACGCTCGACACCTACCACGGCGAGCGCATCCTGCGCCTGGAGGATGCGTCGGGCGTCGCGCGGCTGGTGCCGGCGAACCCACTCGCGGCGTCCGCGTTGCGGACTGAGCAACTCGGTGCAGCCACCGAAGGGCGGCTCGTCAGCGTCCAGGGAACGATCACCCGGCGGCAGTGGCCGACGCTCTGGGTGGACGACGGCACGGGCGAGATCCGGGTGCGCGTGCTCGACACGACCGGCATCGGGAGGATCGAGGGTGGCAAGGGCGACCGGGTGACGGTCCGAGGCGTGCTCAGTCAGTGGGATGGGCGGTACCGGCTGCTGCCCCGCTACGCGGCGGACCTCCGCGTCACCCTGGCCCCCGGCCCCGGTGACCGGGACAGCGACGAAGCGAGCGTGCCCTTAGATCAGGAAAGCATCGTGCCATGCAAGGAGGCAACGGTCGCGGAGGCGCGAGCGCTCGTGCTCGGAACGCACGTTTGCTTCGAGGCGCAGGTCACCGCCGCGCCGAGGCTGCTTGGGGAAGCGCGAGTGTACACCGGGGATCGCGAAGCGGGCATCGCGCTGCACCTGCCCGACGGTGGGTATCCGGCCCTCCGGGAAGGCGACGCTGTGGAGGTCCGTGGCGCGCTGGACACCTACCACGGTGAGCGGATCGTGCGCCTCGTCGACGGCACAGATGTGCTTCGCCTCGGCGCGGGGAAGCCGCTCCGCGCGGTCGGGGTGCAGACTGGTGGCGTGGGGCGAGCGACCGAGGGACGGCTCGTGCGGGCGCAGGCGACGATCGCGGGGCGACAGTGGCCGACGCTCCTCCTGGACGACGGCTCGGGCGAGGCACGAGTGCGCGTGCTGGCAACCACCGGCATCCCGAAGCTCGCAGGCGCCAAGGGGGACTACGCTGTGGTGGTAGGCATCGTGAGCCAGTGGGACGGGCGGTGGCGCATACTCCCCCGCGAGCGCCGGGATATCGAGATCGCCGCGATGGCGGCCGTGCCCCGCACCGGTGGTGGGGCCACACACAAGTGATACGTGATCCTGCTGAGTTGTGGTGGGTGTCCTCCAGAACGCGGTGAGGGATCCGTGGCCCGTACCACAGATTCATCGCGGGCTCGGTATGACGGATCCGCTACCGTTCAGCCAGAGTCCGTATGAGCGGGTGGCGACGCCGTCGTCCTTGGGCCGTGCCCGCGCGTAGACCGCCTCGGACACCTCTTGGGCCAGCCGCTCGATGCGCTGCGGTGCCGCTCGCTCCTTCTACGGCAAGCGGTGCCGCAATAGCTCCCCCACCTCGTTCCGCCCCTGCATCCGCTCGTCGCCTTTCAGCAGGTAGTCCTTGGTGGAGTACGTGTCTCCGAGCATGACGATGCGCTTGGTCGGTGTGCTGGCTCAACATGTAGGCGATAGCGAACGGCAATGTTCTGCGACGGCGCGAAAACTACCGGAATCGGTGGTGGTTTCTCTGAGGGGGGCGGATAGGCTTTCGTGTCGGCATGGGAAGGGGAACGCGAACGTGGAGACGATGCGTGAGCGCTACGAGAGCAGAGAGCGGATGATGCGCGACGTCGGCAGGCTTATGGCCACCGGCTGGGTCCTCAGCAGGATCGAGAAGCTCCCGGGCGGGGCGGTACGGATCGAATGCCACCGATGCAGTGACGACCAGCTCGGGGGCATGGCACGGTCGGGTCGCGACCAGGCGGTGATCCCGGCGATCCCGGGAGTGCTACCAGCCATCGGCGCGCACGGCCCCGTAGCGAGTCCCGCTCGTCCACACGCGGACTTGGCCGGGCAAGGAGGCGAGTG
>JAUJMR010000003.1:38168-52703 GCA_030446765.1 Chloroflexia bacterium | reverse complement strand
CCGTAGCGAGTCCCGCTCGTCCACACGCGGACTTGGCCGGGCAAGGAGGCGAGTGATGCGAGCGGCGAGTAGACAAGTGCTGCTATGTGATCATCCGGATGCGCAGCGTGAAGCGGCAACTCTGTCGGGATCTGCATCGGTGGCCATTTCTGTCCTGTGCGGCGCGTGCGGCGAGGCCGTGCTGGTAACATTGGAGGACGAAATGTTGTGGGTCCATGACAGCGCTGGAAGCGCGATCCTCACACGGGAGCGCGCGCACGATCAGCAGGGGGTTGTTCACAGTCCTGGCGATGTAGCGATCCCCGTGCACACGCGAGCACCTTTGAACACAGAATCATCACAAGGGGCATATGGCTGAGCAGATACTGAACCTGGAGACCGTACCGCAGCCTACAGAATCAATCAGCGCCGGTGCGGAGATTGCGGAGGCGCCTCCCCGGGAGCCCATCTGTTCAGGTACTCTGGGGGCCTTGCGGATCCCCGAGTTTCGCAGCTTCTTCGGCGGCTCTATTGCCGCTAGCCTCGGGATGTGGATGCAAGTCGTCGCCCAGGGCTGGCTCGTGGTCACACTTACCGATTCCGAGTTCTTAATTGGGCTGGTGAGCTTCTGTGCCTTGATACCGTTCCTGCTGTTCTCCCTCCTCGGCGGCGTGCTGGCCGACCGCCTGAACAAACGTCACGTCCTGATGGTGGCGCAGCTGCTGAGCGCGGGAATGACCGTCTGTGTTGGCACGCTCATACTCACCGGGAATATCCGGCTCTGGCACCTGATGGTTGGCCTGTTCTGCACCGGCTCGATCGCCGCGCTCAGTGTGCCGTCGCTGGAGGCCATTGTCCCCGAGATCGTCGGGAAGAGTAACCTGCTCAACGGCATCGCGCTCAAGTCGGCGCAGTTCTACCTCGCGGGCGTGATCGGGCCGACCGTGGGTGGCTTTCTTATCAAGTACATCGGTGTGGCGGGCGGCTTCTATCTCAACGCTGCAAGCATGCTCGTGATGGTTACCGCCCTGCTCGCGACCCGTCCTCGCTACGCCCAGTTGCCTGCACAGGCAGGTTCGGAGAACATGATCCAGAGTCTCACCGGTGCCCTCCGGTACGTGTGGGCAGACCGGCTGTTGCGCACGGTGTTGCTTCTGGCGGGGATTCAGACGCTGTTCCTCGTTCCGTATGCCACCCTCTTGCCGGTGTTCGCTAAGCGCACGCTCGAGCTGGGACCGGGCGGGTATGGCCTGTTACTCGCGGCGGCGGGTGGGGGGGCATTCGCGGGCTCGTTGCTATTGGCGCACAGGGGTGAGATCCGCGACAAGACGAGGTGGTTGCTGGCCGGCCAGGTCGCATCCGTGGTGGCGCTCGCGATCTTCGCGTGCTCCCAGTGGCTCCTGCTCTCGCTGGTGGCGCTGTTCTGTGCGGGCTTGGCGATGCTTGTGTTCCTGGCGATGGGCAACACGACCCTGCAGACCCTGGCCCCCGATAGTCTCCGCGGTCGGATCATGAGCGTGTGGATGCTGGTGTGCCTGGGGTTGTGGCCGCTGGGCAGCCTGCAGATTGGGGCCATTGCCTCGTTGACCAGTCCGGCGATTGCTCTCTTCGGCGCGGCGCTGATCACGCTGGTGTGTGCGTCGTTGGTGGTGCTCCGTGAGCGCTCTTTGCTCCTGGGGCTGCCACAGCCCGAGCGCGCGTTCATTGTCACGCCCGTCCCGTTCATCGTCGCCCGCGCCGTGTAGTGCCACCCAGGCGCGGGCGATCCAGACCTGTATCCTTACAGACCGTGACCATTCGCTGGTATCCAGGAGATTAGGAGAGGTACCCATCAATATATACGCCTATGCCGTAATCAGCGCTATCTGTTTCGCCACGTTCAATGCCATGACCAAGCTGCTGCCGTCGAGAATCCACATCATCTACATATTGCCCTTCGTCATCGCCGGGGCAGTTGTCACTTGCGCGTTCAGCCTGCTGCTGCCCCAGTTCATGTCCTACGGCCGAATGGAACTGACGAGGACTGGCGCCGCCTACGCCGCGGTCATGGGATCGATCTGGGCATCGGGCCAGATTGTGTTCCTGCACATGTTCTTCAAGTACTCGGACCTGGGGCCTGGTGGTCCCGATACTGGTCGGTGCCGTCGCGCCCTAAACAGATGGGGGACAGCTCGCCCTGGGCTTCGTGGTCTTCCGATCATTGACGGGCCGCTCAGCGTGTACAAGGTGATCGGCGTCGCGTGACCATCCTGTGAGCAGCGCCGGGGTCATCGTCATGACCAGGGGCTGAGCGAAATACCATAGCCCTAGACAGGACCTTAGGGCCGACACGGAGCGCTGGCGGCTACTGGACTCGTCACTCGTAGCGTGTTCGATGCTGGCTGCCCGACGCGCGTCCTTAGCCGGTTCTCCCAATCAGGGCGACGGGGCAGGAACTTGTCGGGCAGCCCCCAGAGCGGCGTCGCTGGCGTCGGCTCGCGACAGCCACCGCCTGGGATGCTGGGGAACAGTACCAGGTCGCGCACGCCGAAGTACTGGATGCCCATGGCTGCCGGATACGAAATCCGTCTGATCAGTAGCGTATTTGTCATTCCGAGCCTAGCGAGGAATCCGTGGTCCACCGCTCACTGCGCGGGATGACATACTGGCGATAGTCTTCAACCAGATTGGTATTATGGGCACTGGCCAACCTTGGGTGCCCAGCGGACTTCAGCCCCGAACCGTCGCAGCAGTGCGCTCAGCTCGGTTTCGGCGACACGAACGACGCTACCGTGCCGCGCGTTCGGCGGAAACTCCGCGTCGACAACCTCCCAGTTCAGGAGGTCATCGGAGGCACTGAGTCCGTACCGATTATCCATGCAGTGATCGTAGAGCAGATACCAGCCGTTAGCATCGGGTCGACACAGAACAGCCGGCCCCTCGGTGATGGACGGGGTGATTGCACCGGTAACGACGGTGTATGGACCGTCCAGGGCGGGTGACGTCGCAACCTTGATGTGCCGGTGCTCGCCGTGCTCGTACCCGAACCGCTCGTCCTTGAACAGGAGGTAAAAGACACCGTCGTGGGCCACGATGGTCGCGTCGATCACGGTATAGCCAGGGTCGAAAAGCACCACGGGCTGCGAGAAGGAAGCGAAGTCCCGGGTTCGGGCACACCAGATACGGCTATCGTCCCAACCGTAGGAGCCGGACGAGGACGACCAGTGTACGAAGTAGTCACCGCGCTCGTGGTCGTAGATCCACTCGGGTGCCCAGGCGTTCCTGGCGGTGGGCACATCGGATACGACGGGGACCGAGCGCGGGCCATCCCAACTGATGAGGTCCTTTGAACGTGCGTACAGGATGTCGTGCGCGGTGTCCCCACCCGTGGCGACGAGGTGGAAGTAACCGTCCGGACCGCGCTGGATAAAGGGGTCGCGGAGCCGCCAACGCCCGGCGGGATCGAGCGGGATCGGCCGGTTGCCGTTGAGCGCGGTCCAGTGCACGGCGTCCCGGCTGTAGGCGAGGTGCAGCCTTTCGACGCACAGATCCTCCTCGCTCAGCGGAACATGATACAGCCCTTCCTCCCCGACCTCTACCCTGGACTGGTAGATCTGGCGGAAGTAGGCCAGGATCCATGCCCCCGTATCCGACTGTGGAACGCTCTCCATCACACCCTGCCTCGTCTCATCTGTTGCGCCATCGGCCCGCACACCACCATCTGCCAGTGCTGCTCACCTCTCCGCTGCCAAATCTGTCCGGCCGCCCAGACACGTCGCTTCGGTTCGGAGGGGTGTGGCAACCGGCCGGGAGAAGCACCACAAGGATACAAGAGTACCACCAGCCCAGGCGTGGGTGGATGTGACCGCCCGGAGTGAGCATCTCCGCAAGGTCGCGCCCGTCGGGCTCGCGCTGCGTCGGCCTCTATAATAGGGATTGGTCGCGTCGACAGCAGGAGGGCACGGTAGGAAACCGATATGGAAGCACTCTTACCATCCTCCCTTGACCTCACGATGGCGGGCCGGATACTCCTTGCCACCGTGCTGGGCGGCGTGATCGGCTTCGAGCGGGAAACGAGCCAGAAGCCCGCGGGGCTGCGCACCCACATGCTTGTCGCGATGGGCACTGCCGCGTTCACGCTCGCCTCGATCTATGGCTTCGGCGGCGGGCCGACGCGTGACCCCTCGCGCGTGGCGGCGCAGATTGTCTCGGGCATCGGCTTCCTGGGCGCGGGCACGATCTTCCGGTCCGGCTCCGAGGTGCGCGGTCTTACGACGGCGGCGACCGTCTGGCTCTCCGCGGCGCTCGGGATGCTCGCGGGCGTGGGGATGTATTGGCTCGCGATCTTCACCACGCTCACGGCAGGATTCGTCCTGCGGTTCCTTCATGACCGGTTCCCTCAGTCCCTGCGGTCCGCGGACGAGCAGCCGGATGTGCCAGAGGAATAGTGCCGAAAGGTGCGGCATGCGCTTGGACGGCTGAGCGATGTCCGTGCTGATCCTCGAGTTGCCGGAAGTCCGATCTGGCAGATATCTGTACGGAGGGACCGATGCCCCGGAACGACGAATTGCGTCACCTCCCACACACCACCGCGGGCCGAAAGCATGGGCGCGGTCGAGCACACGACGGGAGAGTTACGGTTCCCAGCGGGTCGCTGCCGCCCACTCCTCCGCGGCGGCGATGACGATGTCGCAGACAGGATCCTTGATCTCCGTGTAAGCATCGCGGTCCGCTGCGTGATATGCGGCGAGGCAGCGCTTCACCTCTGCGTAGGCCGCGGCGGACTGGGGATGCGAGCGGAGATAATCGCGGAAGAGCAGAGCATACCGCCAGTTCCGCCGGCCGATGACCCGAACATGCAGGTTCGTGGGCCGGTGACCGGGTGGCGGCTTGTACAGGCGCTTCTCCCAGTCGGCATCCGGGCCGGTGGCTCCCGGCGGCCGGTGATCGGAAATACCTCCCTCCACCGCCGTGTACCCGGCGGTTGCAAGCGCCGCTCGGAGAAAATCCTCCGGTTCCAACGAGGCGACCGCTAGCTGGACATCTATGATGTCCTTCGCGGCGAGCCCCGGCACAGAGGTCGAGCCGATGTGGTCGACGTGCACGGCCAACTCCCCGACAGCGCGACGCACGGCGGCGGCAATTTCCGCGAACTCCCGCGGCCAGCGCTCATCGTACGGCACGATCTCGATGACTCTCACCGTCTGCCCTCCTGCAATCTGCCTGCGACAGAGCTCGCGATCCCCTGCGCGGCCATAGTCTACCGTGCCTCATAAGCCCGTTGCCACGCGGCACGCGAAGGCAGAGGCTGGCCGTGCAGCATTCGTTACGGAGCGGGAGCAGAGCCTCGGTCCCGGAGCCAACGGGTGGCGAAGTCCACCGCCGCGCGCTGGGAGAACAGGCGGGTCTCGCCGCGGCCGACCTTATCGATCCTGGTGTGCCCGGTCTCGTCGAACGCGGCACCGATCTCCGGAAACGGCTCGTCGTTCCAGTCCACGTCCTGGTACGTCTTCCACACCCGGACACCCTCGTCCTCAATGGGCGCGCCCTGGGTGATCAGCTTCGCGCCACCGGCGCGGTACTCGGCGAGGTGAAGCGACGTGTTGTTCGCGTGCCCCACGCCGAGGAGGAGCACGAACCCGTCCAGGTCATAGATGCGCGCCAGCGGCGACCCTCGCCCAGACCGAAATCGAGGGTGTGTCCGGAGGTGATGATCGCCGCCTGGGGCCCCAACGCCGAGAACGAGACGGCCGGGTGGAAGCTACGCAGGCTGCCGGGCCAGGTGCGGAAGAGCTCGGTGATGCGCCCCATGCCGGTGCTGGGCATCAGGCGAGGATCGAAGGCAGGCATCGCGTCACGCACGATTTGCCACCACGCGCTCGGTATCGGCGGGTTCTGCCACGCGGCGGGGTCGGTAAGGCCGGAAGTGTGTGCGGGCATCACGAGCGTGCCGGAGGGGGTGAGCACGTCAAGCAGCGCGTGGATGACGGCGACCGGCCCGCCACAGACCCACCCGAGTGCGCTCAGCGAGGAATGGACCAGCACCGTCGTGCCCGGTTCAACGCCCAGCGTGCATAGGTCTGCGGCCAGGCTTTGCCGCGTGCGGGGCGACGGGGAGGACTGTATGAGGTCGCGTTCGTTCGGGATAGTCTTGCGCCTTTCGGAGTACCGCACTTGACAGCGCCCGTGCCAGCATAGAATAGCACGGGGAATGCAGCACTGGGGCCGGTCCGGCGACCTTGGATGACGAACGGGAGCACACGCGAATGGCTAATGAGACGACCTGGACGCTGCCAGTGCGGCACTCGTCCAGCGCGGTACAAGGCTATCGCTGCAACGCGCATCGTGCGGCCGAGCCCTTACCCCGCAAGCCCATCCACGCGGAAAACGCGGGGTATCCCCTGCGCTATTCCCGTATCCTAAGCCCTGGCCGCTCTCTCCCGCACCACCGAAAGCTCGACGGGGTTGTCGGTGATAATGCCGTCCACCCCTGCCTGGATGAGACGTTCCATGTCCTTGCGGGCGTTGACCGTCCAAGGCGTTACCTGGAGACCGCGCACGTGCGCGGCGGCGACCCGTTCCGCCGTGACGGTTGTCTGGCATGGGCCGATGCCCTGCGCGTAGCCCGCGATCTTGTCGAGCGCACTGTCCGACAGCGCATCGCTGCCCGGCATTACCAACTGGATGCGCGGTATCCGGGGGGCGAGCAGTGCGAGCAGGCGCATACTGCCGACGCTGAACGATTCGAGCAGCACATCGCCATCACCGTCGAGCACGCCCGACCGCTGAAGATCATCCAGGATGCGCTGCTCCAGACCGGGGTAGAGTTCGGGACTCTTGAGATGGAGAACCAGCGTCGCCCGGCCGCGAGTCAGGTCCAGCACCTCGGTTAGGGTGAGCACGCGGAACCGGATGAGATCCCACGGCAGCTTCGCACCGGAACGATCGAACCACGAGCCGGCATCGAGCTGCCTGATATCGGCCAGGTCCATTTCGTTGACGGGCCCTGTGCCGTTCGTGGTGCGATCGAGAGTGGCGTCGTGGATACACACGAGGTGGCCGTCGCGCGTCATGCGGACATCGGTCTCGACCCACTCCACACCGAGCTCAATGGCAGTGGCAAAGGAGGCGAAGGTGTTCTCCGGGGCAAGCGCCGATGCGCCGCGATGGGCGATCGTGCGGGGGCGGGCTGTCGCGGTACCCCGCTGCGCGGCTACCGACATGGCGTGCCCACCCGGATGTTCACATACATCATTACGCGTATTGTATGCGCACACGACGGCGAGGGCAAGACCCACGCCCACATGCATAATGTTCTCTTAACAATCCATAACCCGGCCTTAACACAACCGTCCCCGTGCGGATAGCGGTACGTTGACCTGGGAGAGGGCGCGATGACCATTGGAGGCTGCCACACCTCGTCGTTTCCTGGCGCTACGTCCCTGTAGAGCGGCGCTCGCCCGTTCCGGCCCGCCCCGCAGCAGATCCCGGGCTGAGGGGTCCGCTCAGGGCCCGGTCGTGAAGTACACGGTGCCGCGGTAGGGGCGGCCCCAGGCGTCCGCGAGCGTGTAGCGGGCGACGTAGCGCGTGTTCGCGGCGAGCATCACTGAGGGCTTGAACGTGACGGTCTTCGTCGTTCGCGTGGTGGGCTGGGTGATCGAGATCCCGACCTCCGCGCCGTCGGACGCACGGGCGAGGCTGATGCCGACACCGTTGGAGTCGAGCCCGCCTCGGTACGGGGAGCGCACGAGCGTGTACGTCCGTACTGGCTGGTTGAAGGAGAGGGAGATGTTCGGCACGCGGGGTGTCCCTGTGGCACCGCTCGCGGGGGTGCTCGTGAGGAGCCGGCCGGGGGCGGGCATCGTAGTGAACGACCACACGTAACTGAACGCGACCCCATCGATTGAGCCCTTGAAGGTGGCGGTGTACCGCGTGCCGTAGGCCAGCGGGGCCTTCGGGATGAAGCTGAGACTCGTGGAGTAATAGCTCAGCTTCGTCTTGTCGTTTGTCGGCGTGAGCCTATATCCGTCGATGTTCAGGCCGTCCCTGGCGCGCACCAGCGACATCTGCGTGTAGCGCAAGTCCGCGTTGTAGCGATACCACGTCATCGACACCGGGTAGCCGGTGGGGAAGCTGCCGCCGAACTGCGCGACCGGACTCGGGCTCTCACCGTCGAGCCGGGTGCCGACGCCGACCTGGCCGGTTACCGGCCAACGCGTCACACGGCCGGTATTGCTATAGTCGCCGCCAAAGTCGAGCACCTGCGCGGCGCGACCGTTGAGGTAGTACGGGCCGAAGCCGATGTGCTCCGTGCGCGGGCTGACGATCGGGAATCTATGGTAGATGGCGGCCATCCACCACTGCATGGCGTTGTCGGTCACGAGGGGCGTTCGGGTGCCGCGCGCGCCGAGGTTGCCCATATAGTAGTTCTCGGTGATCGAGTCGTTGGTGTAGCCGTACTTGCGTGCACGGTCGCCCGGCGCGTAGCCGATGTAATATGGACTGCTGGTCTGGTTCTCATAGTGGCCATACTCTGCCGTATGCAACACATACCGCGCGTGGCCGAGCGCCGCGGTGTCCAGCCCCGAGGTCGAGCTGACCGCCGGCATCCCGACCATGCTGCGGTAACGGTTGACCTCTTCGCGGGCGCGCTGCTGTTCCTGTGCGGTCGTGATGCCGCCGGCGCGGGCTGCGGGCGCGATGATTGCGAGAAGAAGGAGCGCGAGGCTGAAGGTGCGTGCGAGTTGCATCATGGTGGTGAGACCTCCGGATTACCACCACCTCGCTGTGGGGTGGGGCTTTCTAACATAGCCTAGCAACGGTCGCAACCAACCCGAATAGTACAATGGTCCTATATTTGGGTCATGCTCGGGTACTGGCCGAGTCCTGGCCTTCGGCTCTCAACAATTCGCACCGTCGTTGTGCTACAGCTGTGGAGTTACGGGGATTGGTCTTTTCCGTCTGGGGAGGTGGGAGGCATGGCGATGAAACGCATAGAGCCACAGCCGGGACATGAGTCCGTGTGGGACTACCCCCGGCCACCACGGATCGAGCACACACCAAAGCGGGTACGGGTGGTGTTCGGGGGTGAGACGATCGCGGACACCATGCGCGCGAAACGGGTATTGGAGACGAGCCACCCGCCCGTGTACTACATCCCGCCGGAGGACATCCGGGTCGGGGCCGTGCGGCCTGTGGACGGGAGCTCGTGGTGCGAGTGGAAGGGTGCGGCGGGGTACCTCACCGTGGAAGCGGGCGGCCTACAGGCGGAGCGGGCCGCGTGGTACTACCCGGAACCCACGCCAGGCTTCGAGGATCTGCGCGGGCATGTGGCCTTCTACCCCAGCAGGATGGACGCCTGCTACGTCGACGACGAGCGGGTGGCCGCACAAGAAGGCGACTTCTACGGCGGGTGGATCACGAAGGAGATCGTCGGGCCGTTCAAGGGGGCGCCTGGCACCCGCGGCTGGTAACGCCGACAAACGGGCGAATCAGACCAGCCTTCCATTGATTGTCGTTCACCATCATCTGAGCGTCCATCGCATCGCGCACAATATTGCCTTGATTCGGCATGAGCACGGCATCAACTTATGCTGCGCCGGTTCGGCGGGCGTCGCGTAGCAGCAGGAGCGCGTGCTTCGGTCCGGCAGCGGGGAGCCGCCCGGCGTGGCCCCGGCTCCGGACCGTGAGCACGCCGCATCCTTCCAAATCCGCGATGAACGCCGTGTACTCACGGACGCTCAGGCCAAGATGCGTGCGGACCTCGTCCTTGTTCGCGCGGATCCGGCCCGTGTCGTCCGTCAGCGCGTATAGCGCCTCCAGCAACCGCCCAAGACGCTCCTCACGCGTCTCCAGCACGGCCACCGCGCTCTGGGCGAGCGGCACGAGCCGGACGACCGCACGCCGGCTCATGCCCAGGCGACGGCCCACCTCCGCGAGCGACAGCCCGAGAAACAGGTGTAGCTGGAGGGCGAAGCGCGCCGGTTCGGGAAGCTGCGAGAGCCCCTCCAGCAGCTCCGTGAGGGCGTAGAGCCGGGCCGGATACGGATCGCCGCCGAGATGCACGGCGCTCGGGATGCTGACCTCGCGGTACTGCTTGCGGCGTGCACGGCGCACGTGCCGCAGCAGGGCTCCCGCGAACTCGCGCTCCATCGCATCGCGGAACCCGGAACCCTGCCAGGCGTCCAGGAACTCCGCGAACACGATGAACACCTCCTGCTCCAGGTCGGCACGCTCCCAGAGCCGCGGGAGGCCACGCTGCCGGGCAACCGCTCCGCGCACCACATCGCCGCACTGCTCCCACAGAAGGTTGCGCGCGGCGGCGTCACCTGACCGGGCGCGCAGCGCCAGCTCGTCGAGGGAAGTCGATGGTGCCGTCAAGCGTGCCGCCTTTCGTCTTGGCCGGGAACACCCAGCCTGTGGTAATAAACCTGTTCGCTGCCTAAAAGCAGCGCGGGCGGCTCGTGAAAGCCGCCCGCGCTTTGTGCCGCCACGGGACTTGATGCGTTCTTACCAGGGATGCGCCACTTACTCCCGCCAGCCCCCTCGACCACCGGGGATGACCGGGGGAGCGTTACAGTCGATCGTCCGGCGCTACCCCCGCCCGTGCGGTGCGCTCGCCGTGCCATCCCTCCGGCTGCGCGCGCCAGCGGTAGGAGAGGTTGCGCTTCCCACCCTTATGCCGGTCGCAGCGCAGGAAGACGAGCCGCTCCCACGGGACACGCTCGAAGGCGCGCTGGAGGTCGTGTTCCTCCACAAGCACGGTGCGCTGGAGCGTGATGGCGCCCGGCTCGTACAGCACGGCGGAGTGCTCGGGCTGATCGTCAATGGCATCTTCGAGGTGCATAATGGATCGTCTCCTCTCTGCTTCCGATGAGCCGATATTAGCACAAATGTTCTATTGTCACAACCCCTCTCGCATGAACAATTCGTAAACACGCTTCCCGGCGCGATTGCGTGCTCGAGCCGGGGAACTCTATAGTCGGGGCATAGACCCGCGGCCCGATCGCCCCGACCTGATGGGAGGCCGAGATGCACCAGACGCGTGCGTGCCTGTTACTCATATCCATGCTGCTGAGCGCGTGCGCGCTGGGCGGTGGGAGCGGGCCAAACACCCAGCAACCGGCGTTGACCGCGAGCACCGACGAGGCGCCGGACAACGGCCCGGTGCCCACCACGCCCCGCACTGCCAAACCTGCGTTGCGACAAATAGTTACGCCCGAGTCTACGCCTCCGGCTCCCCAGACCGCGGCGGCCACCTCGGCGCCAACCGTGACGGTGGCCCTGCCCATGCCGACGGAGATCGCGTACCTGCGCGACGGCGAGATCTGGCTCGTCGGTGCCTCGGGCGGAAAACCCCGGCGGATCGCGGACGGGACCAATGGCTCTGTCGCGTGGTCGCCGGAAGGGCGTGCGATTGCGTACGTGCGGCTGCGCGCCGGGAGCGCGGGTGGCGCGCTCATCCTGCATCCCATCAACGGGAAGCCACGGGTGCTCGCGGACGCGGAGGTCACACAGCTCGCGTGGAGCCCCGATGGGAAGCAGATCGCGTACACGCGCACCGTGGACCGCGACGCCGACAACCAACTGGAGCCCTATGCGGACCGGAGCACGGTCCACACAGTCGAGGTCGCGAGCCACCGGACCAAAGCGATTGGTCCCGGCTTCGATCCGGCGTGGTCGCCCGATGGCGGTATCCTGCTCTCGACCCCCGGCAAGATTCTTGGGGGCGTGCCGCAGGGGAACTCCTTGCGGTTGTACCCACGAGACGGCGGCAACCGGATGCTGGTCTCCACCGGGGATGTGCCGAGCGACCTTCGGCAGTACGGCACGCCGTTTCTGTCGATGACCCGGCTCCTGCGCCACGGCGCGCTCAGCCCGGACGGGCAGACGGTCGCGTTCAGCGCGCTTGGTGGCGTGGGGATCCTCGGCACGCGGGAAGTGCGCGGAGGGCAGGTGCAGGTGCAGGACATCGTCGCGGAGAGCGGGTTCGGTCCGGTGGTCTGGGCGCCGGTAGGGACACGCATTGCGTATCACGTGCCCACGCCACGGGGCACGGACGAGGTGACGGTCCTCGACATCGCGACCGGCAATCGAACGGTATTCGGCAAGCCGGACGGGGCGGGCTATCGCGAGCCCTCGTGGTCGCGCAACGGCCAGGCCCTCGCGCTCGTTCAGATGGGGGCCAACGGTCCACGCGCTCTGGTGGTTTCCCGAGGCGGCGAGGGGCGGGTTCGTGTCGTTGCGCGGGGTGCCGTGTCGTCACCGAGCTGGAGCCGGTAGAATAGCGCATCGCTTACCGTTCGGAGCGGCTGATATTTCTCGGGCCGATCCACCTTACGGGTGTATCGGCTCCTTTGTGTGGGAGGCAGAACGTAGCTTTGCGTAGAAACGATGCATATCCGGGAGTAGTCATCGCAGGCCTTTTTGCCGCCCTGCTGCTGGGCATGGTGGGATGGTCCATCCTCACCGCAACCCCAGGCATGGCGCGAACAGCGGGGCAGGACCCGCAGGGAACGCCGAACGCGCAGCAAACCGCGGTCGTCAGCCCCACGCCGCCGCCGGTGCCCACGAAGACCGAGAACGCGCTCGAGGGCACGGTTGCGGGCGTGGCGGTCGCGGATAACACGCTGACGATCAACACCGACTCGGGACTGCAGCCGATCGTGCTGCCACCGACCGTACCGATCATCCGTAACAGTCTTCCCTCGTCGCTCGATCAGGTAGAGGCGACGGACCGGGTCATTATCCAGCGCGACGAGCAGAACAAGATCATCGGCGTGCTGACATTCGCCGTCCCGGCAACCCCGGTTGTGACGCAGACGGTCCCCGCCGCGGGCACTCCGATCCCACCCGAAACCGTCGTCGCCCCCGCCGCGACGGGCACCGTCGTCCCCGCCGGCACGGTGACACCGGGCACCTTCTCCGGCACCGTCACCGAGGCTGCCGAGGGGGTGCTCACCGTGCAGGGGTTCAACGGTGAGACCCGCCCGGTCAACGCCGCGAACGTTCCCAACCTCAACATCACCCGCGGCGGCATCTCCACCGGGCTCTCTGAGATCCAGGTGGGGGACACGGTGGACGTCACCTACGGGCCGAATAACGTGCCGACGCGCATCGCGGCGACCCCCGGCCCAGGCACTGAACCGACTCGTGGACCGGACTACTCCTGGATCTGGTATACGCTTGGTATGCTCGCGATTTTGCTGGCACCACTATTGCTCATCTTTATTCCGGCAGGACGAGGTCCAGGCAGGTTCGTGATGGCGCGTCGTCGGAGGTAAAACACGGATGCATCGTTCTTCTGGGCGGTTGTTGCCCAGCTTGCCGTCCGGTTCGTTTGTGGGAATCGGCCATTTTCCCAGATAAGTACATTCTTTGGAGCAGGGACTCGGAGGTAAAGGCAAGATGACGAACATCAACCGCATAGAGCGAGGGGCAACCGTCCACACCCAGGACGGCAGTGTCGGTCAGGTCTACCAGGTCATCGTCGACCCGGACACAAAAGACCTCACACACGTGGTCATCGCACCCACCGGTGGCGGGGATTACATGATGATCCCGGCGCACATGGTGCAGAGTGCGGACAGCACGTCTGTAACGCTCGGCACGAGTAGCGCAGACCTCAACCAGATGCGTGGTGAACTGCGCTACAACGAGGCTGACTTCCAGCCCGTCAACCCGGAAGAAGTCGAGGGGGCGCACGCGACGATGGCCCAAGGTGAGGGACAGATCATCACCGAGGCTAGCACGGACTCCCTGCAGTTGGGCGATACGGGTTCGATGGCAACGACAGATACCACCTCCACCATGTACAGCGACGATGCAGGATCGATCTCGGGCGCGACCATGGCGACTGGCGAGGATATTGATACCGGCGCCACGATGCCGTCCGGCCCCACTGGTACGGGCCAGCAGCGCAAGGGCAAAGATCTCGTGGGTATGCCGATCGTGAGCTTCGCCGAAGGTGAGAAGATCGGCGATGTGAAGGATATCCTGTTCGATCCGGATCAGAACCGCGTGGTCGCGCTGCTCACGAGCGAGGGCGGCTTCCTATCCAGTGCCCGCGCAGTTATGTGGGAGAGCCTGAAGACAGTTGGCCACGACGCGATCATCGTCCCGGACCGCTCCGCGGAGATTAAGGCCGACTCCGAACGCTACCTGAAGCGGATCATGGAAGCGGACAACATCCTCAAGGACACCCAGGTGTACACCGAGGACGGACGCGACCTGGGCAAGATCGGTGACATGTTCATCGACGACTCGTCCGGTGAGGTCGTCGGGTACGAGGTCTCTGGCGGGATGTTCTCGTCGACGCTCAAGGGCAAGAAGTTTATGCCGGCCCCGGACACGTTGACCGTCGGCCAGCATGCTGCGTTCGTGCCGAACGAGGTTGGTGACGCGATGCAGGCCCAGGTCGGCGGCCTCCAGGGCACCGCCCAGGACCTCGGCTCCGCCGCCTCCGATAAGCTCTCGACGGCCAAGGACAAGGTCGCGACAGCCACGACCGATCAGCAGCGCTCCTTCGTGATCGGCAAGCCGACACGCTCGGACGTCACGAGCGATACGGGTGAGGTG
>JAUJMR010000003.1:18601-38068 GCA_030446765.1 Chloroflexia bacterium | reverse complement strand
ATCGCGGCGGTGGGCGCGGCCTCCACACAGGAGTCGCTCGCCTCGGCGAAGGAAGGCATCGCCGGTACGATCAGCAACATTAAGGCGAAGATTGAAGAGGTCTCCGCGGATCAGCGAGAGAAGAACGAGCAGCGGAGGATCAACAACGCGCTCGGCCGCCCGGTCACGCGGGTGATCCTCGACCGACAGGACAACGTGATCCTGGAGACAGCACAGATCGTCACCAACCAGGCAATTGAGCGTGCGCGCGCTGCAGGGGTGCTCGACGTGCTCCTGGACAGCGTGTACACCGTCGAGCCGGATCTCAGCTCGGAAGCGCTGCACAGCGGCATATCCGGCCAGGCGAGCCTCGAGTCGCGGTATGAGCAGAAGCGCAAGCCCGAGGATCCCATCACGTAAGATCCCGATGCGGCCAAGATGCGCTTGGGGGAGGAGACCTTAGTGGTTTCCTCCCCTTTTTGTTTGCCTCTCGTTCGATGACGTTCCAGAACCAACTCGCCCAGACCCCGCCTTATCATGAGCGACACGTATTTGTCCTGATGCTGACAAGACAGGCTATCATCAGGACCGCGCCAAACGGCTCGCTTGCATCACACGAAGACTCGATGGCTATTTGTGGCCCATCGTAACCTCTTCGGCAGTACACTCAGCCGAAGAGGTTATATCCTCGGAAAGAGGAGGTGAACATGGCCGAGTTCCAAGCGGACAAAAAGGGCCACCCGGAACCCCCCGTCGCGGGCGACGAGACCGCCACGCTCCTGGGCTCCCTGGAGCGTCAGCGTGTGACCCTGGCGTGGAAGTGCGGAGGCCTCAACGCAGCCAGCCTGCGGGCGACGGTGGGCGCCTCGTCGATCACCCTGGGCGGGCTGCTCAAGCACCTGGCCCTCGTGGAGGACAACACGTTTTCCGGGAAGCTGCTTGGACGAGATCCGGGTCCCCCGTGGAATACTGTGGACTGGGATGCTGATCCAGACTGGGACTGGCACTCGGCCGCTGAGGACTCCCCCGAGCAGCTCTATGCCCTCTGGCAGGATTCAGTGGAGCGCTCCCGCTCCCTGGTCGCTGAGGTACTGGCTGACGGCGGCATGGATCAGCTGGCCCGGCGCACCTGGCCCGACGGTCGGGCGCCGAGCATGCGGCGCATCTTGGTCGACCTGATCGAGGAGTACGCCCGGCACACCGGCCACGCCGACCTTATCCGGGAGTCCGTGGACGGGCTCGTCGGGGAGGACCCGACAGACAGCCCCTACCCCTACGAGCCACCGCCATCACCGGGCAGGCCATGACTGACCGGATCACGCCGCGGCAGTTCCACGAGGCCGACGGCGTTGGCGACTGGCGGGTGCTGTTCGAGGGGGCGTGCGCATACTTTCGCACCGGGTCGTTCGCGGCGGGCGTCGCGCTGGTGGAGGCGATCGGCAGGCTGGCCGACGCCGCGAACCATCACCCCGATGTGGACCTGCGGTACGCCGGCGTGACTGTTCGGCTGATGACGCGCGAGATCGGCGGGCTGAGCGAGCGCGACGTCGACCTTGCCCGGCAGATCTCCGCGACAGCGCGCGAACTCGCCGTCCCCGCCGACCCATCCGCCGTGCAGACGGTCCAGGTCGCGATCGACGCGTTCGTCAGCCCGGAGGTAATGCCGTTCTGGCGCGCCGTGCTCGGGTACCGGATTGAGGGCGACGAAGACCTGGTGGACCCCCACGGCCGCGAGCCGTCGTTCTGGTTCCAGCAGATGGACGCGCCTCGCCCGCAGCGTAACCGCATCCACGTGGACGTCTCCGTGCCGCACGACCAGGCCGAGGCGCGGGTCGCGGCGGCAATCGCCGCTGGCGGCCACCTGGTGACGGACGAGCACGCGCCGTCGTGGTGGACGCTGGCCGACGTCGAGGGCAACGAGGTTGACGTGGCCACTTGGGTGGGGCGCGACTGAGCGTGTCTTGCCCTGAGTGATACTTACTCCGGCTCAACGGTGAGGTATCTGTCATTCCGAGCCTGCGAGGCATCCGTGAACCGTGCCACGAATGCCTCACTGCATTTGAGATGACACGCACTAAGGTTCAAGCGGATCGCGGCGTATGGTGCTTCTTGCCGCAACGACGAGCAGTGACATTGGGCCTGCTTGCAGGCGGATCTCCGAACCCGCTCTAGGCGTCAGTCCCAGGTCTCGGGAGAGGAATGTGGTCTGCTTGTGAGAACTCGACCGCGAACGCCGCTGCGAGGTCCGCGAGCAACGCCTGTTGCTCCTCAGGTGTCAGCGGTGCGTGGGGTGGGGCTGGATCACTGTCGCTGTTCACGGTCATCACCTGCTTGAGTGCTGACTCGTGAGTATCGTACCCCCAGGACATAAGCGCTGCCTCTTCGAGATACCGGCTTAAGCGGCTAGGGGGCAGCTCACCACTTCTGCCCCCCGGAGGGATGTCTACTCCAGTTGCCGCGTACATAGCAATAGTACGCTCCCACCGGGACAGGTGCATCCGCCATATGGCGTATATCCCGTTCCAGTTACCGGGTTTAGCATGAAGCTGCAGGCTACCGGTAGGGCGGCGGAGAGAGCTGATGTTGAATCCCATCGAACAAACGATACTGCTGGCGATCCTCATCGCGCTCGGCGGCTGCATCGTGCTCGTCGTCCTCATCGCACTCCAGCTGCGCGACGCCGTGCGGCGAGTGCTGCATCCCCGGCCCGTACGCACCGCTCGCCCGGGCGAGGGTGAGGTGGGAGGCTTCCGGTGTCTGGCATACATCCGTCCTGGGATGCGGGTCGTCGCCTCCGAAGGCGTGGCGCTCGGCAAGGTCCGCGAGGTCTGGTGCGGCGTGGACCCCAGGCGAGGTAAGGGATGCGACGAGCAGGTGTGCTCCCGGCTGGAGGTGCGCCCCAGGCGAGCCGCCGTGGGTGATGCAGGCCAAGGCGGGTTTGGCGCGCTCGGCGACCGCGAAGCAAGGCGCGTATGAAGCAGCGCCGCCAGCTTGGCGACGGCGGTGCGGTCACAGGGGGTGTCGAAGCGACGCCACGTGACGCTCGATGGGGCGGGAGTCGTGGCCGAGTGGGCCGCGCAGCCGCCGTGGGTGATGCAGGCCAAGGCGGGTTTGCAAGACCGCACTACGCACTAACCAATGGTGCTAGTTTGACGGAGACATAGGGCATTCTCCATCTTGTTGTTATCGAAGCAGCAAGAGAGGAGCGCCCTATGCTACGCGGGATTTTATCACGGAGCTGTTCTGCAAGGTCGACGATGTGATGCGAGAGGTACGACGCGCAGGCGAGCCTGCACCCGAGCTCACTCGGGTTGCTGTTCGCCATCAAGGGTGTAGGGACTCGGGCTTACTACCGGTGGATCAAGCGTGACGGCTTGTCGTTGTTCCCACACTTGCCGGAGCGTACGCGCCTGTTCAGCCTTCACCACTCATCGCTGGGCCGATCGCTTTCGCCGGACCCGACGGTGGGGCATAGCCGACTCCTACGGCATCGCAGGCCGAAGGCGGAGCGAGAAGCAGATCGGCAAGAAGGGCAAGAGCAACTACCGCTGCGTGGGCGGCAAGCTGTGTTTTGTGCTCAACCAGAAGGGACAGGTGGTGAGCTGGGACGCTGCCACGGCGAACGTGCACGACGCTACCTTTCACCCACTGCTCGAGCGGCTCATCGATGAGTCGGTGGTGCTCACGGACTCCGGCTTCCACAGCTGGTGACCCAGCCAACATGAAGATCTGCAAGCGACGGGAACGTGCATGGTGGTCGAGACGGTGCTCTCGCATGCTGACTCGGAGGTACAACTTACTCGGCGCACTCCACTACCGTTGATCTACCACTACTACCGTTGATCTATATCCGATTGACCAGTAGGACTTGCGGAATCAGGCTGAACCGTGTGGCATATGTCATTCCGAGCGTGCGATGACTGGTGTAGGCTCGGATCCCTCATCAGGTTCGAGATAACACGCACCACGGCTCAAGCGCGGACGCCTCCACCTCACCGTTGCAGAGGATGGGTGATGGAGACCCGCCTTTCCCTGGCAAGTCGGCTCAAGACCATACATCACCGCTACAACTCACCCACCGAGGCATCAGCGCGTCGCCCGAATCCCTCATCAGAGGCGGAACACCCCGGAACACCGTTGCAGAGGAAATGGTGGTCCACCATACATCTGAACGGTGAAGCCGGGAGGCGGAGACGAGACGCTCCACGGGACGGTTCGGGTGGCAAGCGACCGTCGCGGTGAGCATCGGTCCACAGAGGCGACAAATGGGAGCAAGCAGCACGCTGGTGCTGGTCGTGTGCTCAAGGAGGAGCACCGATCCTCCCGGCTGGCAGACCCGCCGCAACTCCCGTAGCGCCGCCAGCGGATCGGGCACGGTGCAGAGGCTGAGCTGCGAGACGCACGTGTTGAAGCGGGCATCCTCAAACGGCAGCGCCTGCGCATCACCGACGAGCAGCTCTGCATCGATGCCCAGTTGCTTGGCCTGCTCCCGCGCACTCGATGGAGCCAGGGTTGAGGTCCACACCGGTGATGCGGCAGCCGGGCGGGTAGTGGGGCAGGCTCGCGCGAGGCCGATACCAATCTCGAGCACATCGCCCCGCGCGGCCCGGAGCGCCCGCTTACGCAGCCGGCCCATCAAGAAACCATCGAGCGAGCCACACACGCGGCCACCGCACGCCCGCGCCTGATTGTCGTATATCTCGCGTATCCGCTGCTCCGCCACGCCGCGCACCTCCCACTCTGGCCGCCTATCTCAGGATACCCTACGGTATGCGCTGTCAGGCACCAGCCCAGTGAAGGGGGCAGGGCTCCCCACATCAGCGTAATCCGGGGACCATCCCCTTCCCACGCGACCAGTGGAGTACCGGACACACCTTGAGGTCTGTGATACGCAATCCGGCTAAACGCCAAGGCATCTGTCATTCCGAGCCCGCGACGAATCCAGCATGGGAACATGGATCCCTCACTGCGTTCGGGATGACATGCGATAGACTTCAACCGGATTGCGTATGAGCCATGCCCCTGTGGTGCGGCCACCATGTCAAACTTGGCTCGTACCTGGCGCACGGGCGATGCAAGCGGGGCGACATCGTGTCGAAGTGCCCACGGCAGGCGAGCGAACTGGATTCACGACAGGATAGCCCCGTCGAGCTCCGCGGCGTGCGCTTCGACCCAAGCCCGGTCTCGACGGACAGCACCCGGAACACCGCGCTCGACGAGGCACTGAAACGCGGGCTCACCGGCCGCCGCCAGCCGCTCGATCCCCGAGGCCGTGACCTCCATACGGTCCGCCACCCGCGCCCCGAATCTCTGGCGCTCGCCGTCAGGCAGGTCGTATGCATCCAGCAACACGCGGAGCCTGCGGCCCCGGTCTGGCGGCCGCGTCCAGCCCTGCCGCGAGCACCCCTCATCCGTGGCGAGCGGGACGAACTGCCACGCGGCATGGACCACGTCGTGGATCGGCGCCTCCGGCGTGGCCATGTCCCAGTCCACAAGGCCACGGCGCGCCCTGCAGAAAGACCGTGTTCTTCGGGGACAGGTCATGGTGGCACACCACGTGAGGAGCGGGTCCGCCCAGCGACTCGAAGTGCCACGCCAGACCGGCGGGAAGGGCGAAGTTCGCCGTCGCCCGGTGGAGCGCGCGGACCAGCCGACCCACGTCCGCGAGGGCGGCATCCGTGACTACCTCCGGGTGGGCGCCTTCAGGCACCACTCCTTCGATGAAGGACAATATCTCGCGCCCCGCCTCGTCTATCCCGAGGAAGCGGGGTGCCGCGGGATAGCCGATAGTCTCAAGGTGCACGAGAAGCGCGTGAACCGCCGCGGACCATTGGCCGGTACCACGCCGGACGGTGTCGCCAACTCTCGCCACGCCCGTGACGAAGCCGCCGGTGAGCCCGATCTCTTCTTTGTCGTCATCCAACTCTACCACCGCCCTCGGGTACACGGTGCGTGCCGTATGCGCGCGTCACCGCTGCGACGATAGCACACGCACCAGAATACGCACGAATCGCGCGTACCGATGCACGGACCGGCCGCCACGCAGCAACCCGCAAGAAACAGGAGCGAGCATGGCCCGGCGAGTCCGGGAGATCGAGGTCTCGAGATCGGATGTACAAGCGAGAGAGGGCCGGAAAAACGTGCTAAGAATCGCTGAACGCTATGATATCTACTTGCCGATCCAGGACGGCTTGTGCAGCCATCCCTTCGCGCTGGCCGTCTCCTGGTCCACATTGAGTGTGACGATGTTCCCATCCACACTCGCTAACGCGCGGCAGGGGATGTACATCGTGGTGCCCTTGCTCAACAGACCGCCGCGGTGTACCTCGACGGTCGTCTCGTCGTCGCACTGCTGGAGCGGGCTGGTCGGCTCGGTGCCGATGTATGTTTCCTTGACCTTGCCGAGGCTAACGCCGTCGGAGGTCATCACCTCCATGCCGTTCCGCACCTGCCCCACAACACTGGTCGTAGCCACTCGTCGCCTCCTCTCCCAGTACCCTCCTCTCGCTTGTGGTGCGCATTATACATATTGTGTCAAGCTGTGTGTAGGTATGGCCCGTGGCCACCGCCGCAACGCGCGGTGCCGCCTGCGTCCGGCCATCCTACGCCGCGTCCCACTCCCGCCGCAGATACGCCATCGTCTCTGGCAGTGCCTGCTCCACCGGGCCATCTATCCGGCACTCGATTCCCAGGTAGCCGTCGTACCCGATCTCCTTGAGCGCGGCGAACCCCGGCCGGAAGTCCAGGTGGCCCCGCCCCGGCTGCAGGCGGTTGCTGTCCGCGACGTGGACGTACACGATGTCCTCCCCCGCCGCGCGGATGCTCGCCGCGATGTCCGCCTCCTCGATATTCATGTGGAAAAAGTCGGCCATGATCCGGATCTCCGGCCCCACCTGCCGCGAGAACGCTGTGCCCTGCTCGAGCCGGTTCACGAGGTGCTGCTCGTACCGATTCAACGGCTCCAAAAACACCGGCACCCCCGCGTCCACCGCCGTGGCCTGGAGCTCCCGCAGCTGCAACACGAACAACTCCGACTCCAGCTCCACCGCGGTCTTCATCGGCGAGAGGTCCGGCAACTTCGGGCCACCGCCGAACTGAGGCACGACCAGCGCGCCTACCGCGCCGAGCATCGCCCCGAGGTGCAGCCGCTCCTTCGTTAGTTCCAGCGCCGCGCCGCGCACCACCGGGTCCGGGTCGAGCAGGTCGACGGAGCCCGGCACGTTCGCCACCGCCACCGCCGAGTCCGCGAAGATCGCGCGCAACTCCTCCGCGGGTAGTGCCGAGGAGCGGTCGATCTCTATGCCGTCTATGCCCATGCGCCCCAGGAACGCGAGCTTCTCGGGCAGGGTATCGCCCGGAGTCATCCCCTCGCGAATCGCTATCTTCACGCTCTTCCCCCATCGCTACGCCCGATCACCAAATCGCGCTGATTGTATGGGGGATGCTGCGCAGCGTCAAGGCGCGTGCCGTGTAGTATAGTGGCGCGCACGGAGGGAACGGATGCAGCGAGCGGTCTTCCACGGTGAGGGACGCATAAACATCGAGGATGTCCCGACCCCGCAGCCGGGGCCGGCCGAGCTGCTCGTGCGGGTCCACGCGTGCGCGCTTTGCGGCTCCGACCGTGGCTCGTGGGAGCGCGGCAACAGCGTCACGCCGGGACACGAGACGGCGGGCACGGTCGTCTCCGCGGGGCCAGGCACTAGCACAGCCACGGGTAACCGGGGCGCGGTCTTCCTCGTAGCATACTGTGGGCGGTGCGCGATGTGCCGCGCCGATAGCCGGGGCGCGTGCCTGGACAAGCAGGGGATGATCGGCTTCGACCGCGATGGCGGTTTCGCGGAGTACGTCATCGTGCCCGAGCGCTGCTTCCTCCCCGTCCACCCCGACCTCCCGCTCGACGCCGCCACGCTGCTGCTCGACGCGACGGGCACCGCGATGCACGCGCTTCGGCGCGCGGGCGCTCTCGATGTGGCGCCGCGGTCGGCGCTCGTGATGGGCGCGGGGCCGGTCGGCCTCGGCTGCGTGCTCGCGTTGCGGGCCGCGGGCGTGTCGCGAGTCCTCGCAGTGGACATCGCACCCTACCGGCTTGAGTTCGCCGGACGCCTCGGAGCGACCCCCATCCCAGGTGGCGATGGGGCCGTGGACACCGTGCGTTCTACACTGCCCGAGGGACCGCCGCTCGTCATCGAGGCATCCGGCAACCCCGCGGCGCAGCGCCAGGCGCTCGACATGCTCGCGCCGGGCGGCACGCTCGTCGTCGTCGGCCACAGCCGGGCGCCGCTGGAGCTGTGGGCGAGCCGCGACCTCATTCAGCAGGAGAAGACGATCCTTGGCAGCGAGTACTTCGACCCCTGCGAGTTCGACGCGAACCAGCGCCTGGTGCTCGACGGCACGCTCCGCCCCACCGACCTCATCACCCACCGCCTGCCCCTGGAGGAGATCGAACACGCGTACCGGCTCTTCTGGGCAGGCGAGACCGGCAAGGTACTCATATATCCTGGAGAACTCGAAGGCTAATGGTACGGAGGAGCGCGAGGGTGGCAACGCCAATTAATGCGTTCAAGGGGGAGTTGGAAGGCTACTTCTCCGCCCAAGGTAAGCGCGCTCGCGTCGTCTGCCGAACCAACCCCGATTTCGTGACGTTTCGCTTCAGGGAGCTTAGGTTCGGTGTCCGCGATAGTCATAAGGATATGTCGGTGCTGGTCTGGTTCAATGGCAACGATATTCGGCCCAACAATACCTTTCTGGTAATCGCCTACCCCCACAACAGGGTAGACCAACTACCGTGGGAGTCAGGCAGTGTCGGAACCGATGCGCTGATTGACTTGGAAACCATACCAGCGGATTTCCGGTTTGCCGGTGTCGATGATTTGAAGCAGAGCTATCAGCGCCTGTTTGGATAGAGTCTTGTGCGGTTTCAAACCTAAGGAGGTTGTTGTTGTCTAATGAATTACGGTTCGGCCTGTTTCTCAGTCAGGTCGGGCACGACTGGAGTTCCCTGCTAGAGCGCTTCCTGCTCGCGGAGGAGCTCGGCTTCGACCACGCCTGGGTCCCTGATCACCTCCTGGACACCGGCGGCGACCTCGGGAAACCGTGCATGGAGTCCTGGACGCTGCTCGCCGCCATCGCCGCGCGCACATCGCGCATCCGCCTCGGCGTGCTCGTCTCCAGTAACACCTTCCGCCACCCGGCACTGCTCCTCAAGGAGGCCGTCACGGTCGACCACATTAGCGGCGGTCGGCTGATCCTCGGCGTCGGCACCGGCTGGCACGTGCCAGAGCACCGGATGTACGGCATCCCCTTCCCGCCGCCCGCCGAGCGCGTAGGTCGGCTGGAGGAGGCCGTGCAGATGATCGACCTGCTGATGCGCCAGGAGCGCACCACGTTCCAGGGCCGCTTCTACCATCTCGACGCTGCACCATTCGAGCCCAAGCCCGTGCAGCAGCCGCGCATCCCCCTGCTCATCGCCGCGCACCGGCCCCGGATGCTCCGGCTCGCCGCGCGCTACGCCGACCAGTGGGATACCTTCCCCGAGGTCACCGGCACCGCGACGGAGGGTGTCCGGACCGGCATCGAGGAACAGATCCAGCAGTTCGACGCCCTCTGCCGCGAGGCCGGGCGCGACCCCGCCATGGTGCGCCGCTCTACCTGGACCGGTGGCGAGCCGCTGCACTCCGAGGAGGCGTTCCTCGCGTACGTGAACGGCCTCCTCCCCCTCGGCTTCACCGACATCACCACGGCCCTCCCCGACCCCGAGCACATGCCCACCGTCCGCCGCATCGCCACCGAGATCCTGCCAGCCCTGCGCGTGGAATCGGGAGCGCGCGATTGACGCCGCAAGGACACCAGACAGGCCATCGACGCACAGCGTGCTCGTGGTAAGTTAGTGTGGCGGCCAAGCGTCGACCTGGGGGCCCATCCGCGCAGGTCTTAGATGTTATGTCTTGGATGGCTGCGGGGATCTCGCTGACGGATGATGGTGGCGTCGTGCCCGAGGTGCGGGATGTGATCGCGTACCTGCTGCCCGAAGTGGACCGGGACAAATGGCGGCGCGTGGTTGGTGAGCGGATTGTTGCCCAGCGTTATAGAGTAGCGGTGCTGTAAGGCCTAGTAGAAATATGTATACTACTTATGATGATACAGTTACGTCATAGGAGGTGCAGGATGGCTAAGGGAGGTACTCCGGAGAGTAAGCGTCTAGGTGCGTTCATCGAGGCTTTGATGAATGCGAAAAGGCTCACGCAGACGGAGCTCGCTAACCGGATCGGTGTCGAGCAAAGCTATATATCGCAGCTCAAGCGCGGCATGGTCCATCTGCCCGGAGCAGAGATACTGCAGGCCTTAGCTGATGCGCTTGGCACGAATGAGGTGGAGTTGTTGCGTCTAGCGGGGTATATACGGCCTAGAAATGCCGAGCCACCGTCTCTGCGGCCTGCCTTGCAAGAGTTCAATGCGAGGGTACAGGCTCTCTCGCCGAATGTTCAGGACAAGGTTGCGTATGCAGGTATGGCCGTAATTGATGCGGTTGGTGAGACTAGTAATAACATTACACAGGATGGTGATATCCGAATGCGTGATGTGCCAGAGGCGGCGCGACCGATCTACGAGGCATTGAGGGAGATGATAGGGCGCCTGCCGAGGAGTGAGCGTGGCGAGGCTACGGCTTAGTGCTGCCAAGTGGTGTGGTCTGTCGCCAAAACATCCACCAGGGTGATTCTTTCTTGCTGCGGGGTGGGCTGGGCAATACTTTCCGTTCGTCGAGTCGGTATAGGATGGCGGTGAGTTCCGAGACGTTTCGGGACAGTGTCTCGGCTTGATGTCTCCAGTGGTCCCTGTCGGGATCGGTGGCTCGCAGCCCGTCCCGCGGATCGGACACTAGCAGCCATGACAAGAGAACGACTTCGCGGCGGTTAACCCGTCCTAGACTGGCAGCAGTGTCGGTAATCTCGCCTATGTACCGTGGAGAGCCAGAGAACTACTCGAACCACGTTCAGTGCACTAGTTCGAAGAGCAGTATCGTGAACATCCTGTTAACGTCCACCAGTTCTCCAGGCGGCGACCGGTTGAAAACTAGATCGCCTTGCCCGCAGCATCCTTAAGCTCCAGGCGGTCGCCGGCGACACTGCCGTCGCCTGGCTGAGGGCGCGGGTGTACGCCTCCTCTTGTTCCACGATGGGTTCGACACAGCCTCTTGCCGTGCCGGCAAGCTCTACCACCTCCAACTTACCACCACTGGCCGCTATGTATTTACCGCCATAGAAGTTGCAACCTGACTCGCCGCCGAGACCATCATCGGCGAATACCAGGGTGATGACCGAATCACGGAGCGGGCTCTTGCCATACAGCGACCGGAGCACCCATTCAGTCTCGGCAAGGGCGATCTATGAACGGTGGCCGCCCGAGGGCAAGCACCCATGATTGTCTCCCCTGAGGCAGCCTGTATCTCCAGACGATCCGCCCTTATCCGGTAGCTGGCGATGTCGGCAAGTGCATCGAGGTACGCAGCTTGGCGGACATCCTCCGGCAGCCCGTCACACTCGGACCCATACTTATTGATGTCATCACAAGATCGGGCTGATGGCCTCGTAGGAGTAACAGCCGACCTTTCCCGCAAGGTAGCCGTTGGCGTAGAAGCTAAGCCGAATTACCGCCTCGCGCCCCCGAGTGAGAAGAGCACCCATCGCACGTCCCTAATGTCGCCCAGGTCGATCGAGGGGGCTGGCGAACACGAGTCACCATGATGTGCAGGCGCCCGTCGTGCCTCCGGTAGGTGGCCGACTGTTGATATATGCGTGCCTGTTGCCGGTGCCCGCAGAGCATCTGGTTGCCTCGGCGTAACCGCAGCACTCCGCCCTTCTCCGCCACGTATTCCCCACCGTAGTAATTGCAGCCGGCGAATCCGGTGAGCCCATCCACCATCAGGTGCAGCGTGATTTTCGATCCGGCGGATGAGAGCCTTGCCATTCAAAGCCCGCAGTATCCACATTAGCGAGTTCACCACCAGCGCGAGCAATCGAGCAGCATCACCTGCCTCGGTGCGATTGGTGTCCAGGTTATTGGCTGCCGGGTGCTGACTGTTAGACTAGTACTATTGGCTTTCTGCTCGATGGCGGCGGTAGACGTGAGGGCGTGGCAGTCAGCTTGGCGGCGCGATTGGGCATTTCGGGTCAGTGTACATCGGCTTGGTGTGGCCCAGATGGTCCCGGTCAGCCTCGGGTCGGGCTCCCAAGATGGTGCGCCGAGTGAGAGCATACATCATCGGACATTGAACATGCGCCCTCCTGGAAGAAGGCTGTAGCGACTTCGCGGCGGTCGGGGTGCTGTTGGCCTATGGTTCCTGCGCGCGGAGCGCGCCCCCTGGGGGACGGTGTCCTACCGCGCCACGTCGCGGGCATTCCCGCACCGCAGACCGTTTGAAGGCCGGCGGTGGCCTCCAACCAGTACGTCCTTCCACGAACGTCAGCGCGTGGGGCAGGCTCGTTGTGAGGGTTCCAAGGGACTCGTTCCTGCCGGATGCGGAGAGATGTAGGCGCCGTACCCAGAGGATGGCGTACCACCTCGTGTCCCGACGGCCGCTCGAGAGATGGTGCAGGGGCGCAGGTGGACTACGAGCAAAGGGTGAGGTAGGTTTGACCAGTACGAGCCTGGTACCGGCATATCACGCTCCGATGCCTCGGTTGAACTCCAAGCGTGCCTCGTGTGGCGATCAGGGTCCGCTGCAGTTGCTGCTGCGGCGGATTCGTTGGCGCCGGGATCTCCACCGCCAGGTCCGGCGCGTCTGATGAATGGGTCGCTTCGTATACTGGCGTGTTGACAGTGACGAGGAGAGGCCATGGCAGGGCGTGGGGAACTCACGGACGAAGCTTGGGGCGGATAGAACCGCTGCTGCCGAGGAATGGGCGAAGAGGCAAGCGCCGATCACAGGCAGGTGATAAACGGCATCTTGTGGAGACAGGACGGGAGCACCATGGAGGGATGGCCGGATTGGTACGCACCGTGGCAGACGTGCTACGACCGGTTCGCGAGGTGATGGGACGGCACGTGGGAATGCTTACTGGGGCCGTACAAACGTCCGATGCAGTGGGCGAGAGCAGTAAGCGTAGACAGCACGACGGGCAAGAGCGCATCAGCACGCGGCAGGAGCGAGGAGTAGTTTCGGCAAGGGCGACAAAAGGGGGGACCCAGAATCCTGATGAGGCGCTGGGTCGTAGTCGAGGAGGACTGACGTCGAAAGTGCATCTGGCGGTGGATGGTCGAGAAGGCCGCTGTCGATAGTGGTGACATCGGGACAAAGGCACGATAGCACGCAGCTACAGATGGTGCTCGACACCATCAGCCAAGGGAGGGTGCGGGTAGGCCGAGGAAGCGTCCCGAGCACTTGGTAGCGGACAAGGGCTACAGCTACCCGACGTGTCGGCGATTGCTCAGAGGGCGAGGATTCCTCATACGATACCAACTGACCAGAGGCGGCGACCGCCAGCACAGGACGTTGGCTTCGACAAAGAGGAGGAGGCAGGAACGTAGTGGAAAGATGTATCAACAGGCTCAAGCAATGGAGAGCGATCACCACCAGATACGACAAGCGGGCTCTCAACTACCGAGCCGGCATCATCATCGCATCCCTCATCCTCTGGCTGGCAGCAGTTCCTCCTAGTCGTGCCGGTGGTTGGCATCGCGGTACTGCCTGCTGTCCCCGAGCCACTGTCCCCATCGTAGCCGCCAGCAACAGTGTCATGATCGCAACGGTCGTGCTGCTGTTCTGCGACCGACTCCCCCTCAATCTGTAGATCAAACCGAGGCTCGTCCCGGGCGACACAACAGGCCCGTTACAAGAGGAACGACTTCGCGGCGGCTTTGGTTCCCGCACGCGAAACGACGCCGCCGGGACGTGACCTACCGCGCCATGCAGAACAACCCTGAGACCTCAGCCTCAAAGCCGGGGAGCACGTCCCCACCATCCAGCACGTCGTCGGGACCAAGCTCGTATCCCGCCGCGGCGGATGTATATACAGTGACTCTCCGATCCCGCGGCCAGAGCACCCACACGAGCCGGGCGCCCGCCTCCAGATACTCGAGGACCTTCCCGTGCACGTCCTCGGCGAGATCAGTTGGCGAGACGATCTCCACCGCCAGGTCCGGCGCGAACGGCCAGAATCCCGCGGGCACGCCCGTCTCGGGCACGCGTGCCTTTGCAACGAACGACACGTCGGGGATGCGCACCACGTCGGGATCGTACTGCAGCACATAGCTCGTCGAGTCGCCGCAGACGACCCCCAGGTCGTGCTCCATCGCGAAGCGAAGCAGGAGCGCCCCTACCCCAAAGGGCCAGAAAACCGTGTGCACCACCCGCTCCAGGCAACTCCACCAACTCCCCTCTGACCAACTCGAACCGCTTGCCGGGGATCTCGGGCATCTCCCACAGTTCCTCCGCGGTCATACGCTGCTTCACGGTCATCGTCGTTTCCCTTCTGCTTCGCCCGTCCCGTGTCACGTCCCTCAAGCAAGCCGCGGGGCAACGGGATGCTATATGCTGCCACGATAGCACGCGACAGGGGATCGCTCAAGGCTACTCCAAGACCGCAAACCGAGGCATCAACCCTCGCCCTCGGCCGCATCCCGCACGTCGCAGCACAACCGGTGCGTCGCCAGCGCCTCCGCGTAGTCGCACACCACGAGCGAGGGGTCCTTCGCCCGCACCGCCTCCAGAAATGCGCGGTCCTCCGTGAGGAACGGGTCGTTGCCCACCGGAACCTCGCGGCGCTCCTTCCCGTCGTCATACGTCACACGCTCCCCGGTGAAGGTGATCAGCATGCCGTCGCAGACCAGGTCGAGGTGCACGGTCGCGGTGTGCTCGAGCAGGCACGTCACGGCAAACGTGCCGGGCAGCCCTCCCTCGTACCGCAGCAGCGCCGCGTTGACGCTTGCGACATCCATGTCCGGGTACGCCGGTCGCGGGGGCCTCGTCGCGACGGCGGAGAGCACCGTCGCATCGCCGAGCAGAAAGCGCGACACGTCAAAGAGGTGCGTCGCCTGCTCCACGATCTGCCCCCCGCTGATCTCCTGGCGTTGCCACCAGGGCGTATCGGGGGTGCTACCGAGCCACACGCCGCTGGCTAGCCGGGCGGGGTGCGCGGCCAGAACCTCGCGCAGCTCAGGCATGTTGTCCATCGCCCGAAACTGATATCCCACCCCGACGACAAGCCCGGCGCGCGCGATGGCGTCGGCGATCCGCTCCGGGGTCTCGCGGTCGTTGGCGAGCGGCTTCTCCACGAAGAACGGCTGGCCCCGCTCGATGAGGTCGCGCTCGATATCGCCATGGAACGCCGGCGGCACGCACACCCACACCGCATCGGGCGCCTCACGCTCCAGCAACTCCGCCTGGCTTCCATACGCCCTGCCGCCCCAGCGCTCCGCCGCGGCCTCGGCCCGCTCCAGGCTCTGGTCGGCGTGGCCGACAATCTCGATGTCCAGCTCCGGCGCAAGGCTCCGGAGATGGCGGCCAGCGATACCCCCCGCGCCGATGAATCCGACTTTCATCTGAATACCATCCTGCTAACAGTCCTCAGTGTATTTCTGCCCGCGATCCGCGCGGCTGTATCAGACGGCGAGCCGCAGCCCCCGCGCGATCTCGTCATCCACCTCGATCACGCTCGCGTGGCGCGGGCCCGGCGGGAATGTCACTTCCCGCGTGATGTCCAACCACTGGCGGCCATCCGCACTCGTCGCCGCCCCATACGATCCCTCGTGAAAGTAGTCGTAGAATAGCACCCACGCGCCGTCACGACGGAACAAAGCGGGGCCCTCGGTAAGCTCCCCGGTGATCGGCGCCGATATCTCCTTCCATGGTCCGGTAGCCCGACTCGCGGAGCAGATGTGGATGCGTTTGTGCTCGGTGCCCCGGCGGTTCTCCCCGCGCTCGTCCTTGAACGCCATCAGGTAGCGCCCGTCGTGCTGTGCGAGCGTCGCGTCGATCACGCTGTAGCCCGGGTCGAAGTAGACCGCTGCGGGCTCGAACGCGCAAAAATCCCGCGTGGTCGTGTGCCAGATGCGGTGGTCGTGCGACCGCGCCCACACTTCCGACGTCGTCCAGCCTGGGGCGTCGTCGGGGTTGACGGTCGACGACCACAGGATGCGGTACACGCCATCCTCCCGGTCATGGAAACACTCAGGCGCCCAGCAGTTGCGCACGCCGTGCACGCCAGCCATCACGGGGAGGTACTCCTGCTCTCTCCAGTGGAGCAGGTCGCGCGACGCGCAGTGACCAATACCATCTGCGGCCCAACCGCTCGTGAAGACCAGGTGGTAGACGCCGTCCACATCACGGCTGAGGTGTGGGTCGCGGATCGTGCCCAGGTCCGGGGATGCGGTCAGGATCGGCCGGTTGCCGTTGAGCGGCGCCCACGCCAACCCATCCTCGCTAATCGCCAGGTGGAGCCCCTCTGCGCTCGTCCGGAAATAGGACATCACATACATGCTCACCTCCCTTCCCGCGCGCTCGATAGCGCTGACCAGCGAAGTGCAACGATGGTGCCGCGAGCACGCTGAGCTGGAACATGGTCGGCAGACAAGGGGGATCGTAACCGGCTGCACACGCGGGCGGAACGCGGTATGATACAAGCCACACACTCGGAGGTATCAAGCGCATGCAAGCGTCTACAACGGAAGCGCCCTTGAACGTGCTCATCGCCGAAGATCACACTCTTCTGCGCGAGGGCACCAGGCAGCTTCTCGAGCGCAACGGCGTCACCGTCGTCGGCGAGGCCGCGAACGGCGAGGAGGCCGTGCGCCTCACCGGTACGCTCCGGCCGGACCTCGTGCTGATGGACATCGGCATGCCGAAGCTCAACGGGCTGGAGGCGACGAAGATCATCAAGCAGCAGCACCCCGGCGTCGCGGTGCTCGTGCTGACCGCGTACGACGACGACCAGTACGTCTTCGCGCTCCTGGAGGCCGGCGCGGCCGGCTACATCCTCAAGGATGCGCGCGGAGCGGAGGTCGTGCAGGCCGTGCGCGCGGTCGCCGCGGGCGAGAGCGTGCTCGCCCCCTCCATCGTCGGCAAGGTGCTCCGCCGGTTCTCGGGGCGGGGCGCCGCGCCAAAGCCCCAGAAGCCTGTCCTCAGCGAGCGGGAGATGGATGTCCTGCGCCGGGCGGCCCAGGGTGAGAGCAACAAGATGATCGCCGAGAAGCTCCATCTCAGCGCGCGCACCGTGCAGGTTCACCTCAGCAACATCTTTGGGAAGCTCGGCGTCGCGTCGCGCACGGAGGCCGTGCTCCATGCGCTGAAGCTGGGCCTGATCGAGCTGGAAAAGTAGGCCGGCCACTCGCGATGGGACGAGAATGAGAAACACGAACCGCCGCCCGAAGATAAGCACCCCGCCGAACCCGTCTCCGGAGCAGGACACGATCATGGGCGCGCCGATGGGCACCGTCGAGGAGACGACACGGAAGATCTACACGCTCAACGCGATCTCCGCCGCAATCAGCCGGGAGACCAGCCTCGACCGCATCCTGGAGCACGCGCTCGACTGGGTGCTCGCCGTCGCGGGCGCCGAGTGCGGCACGGTCTTCCTGTATGACGAGGACTCGAAAGAACTGTACCTCGCGGCGAGCAGGGGTCTGAGCGAGCGCTTCCTCGCGGAGCACACGCGCATCGGGTACGGCGCGCGGCTGTCCGGCACCGTGCTACAGTCCGGTGCACCGCTGATCGTGGAGAACGTCACGCGCGACGCGCGGGTACACCCCAGCGTGCTCAGTGAGGGTATTCAGAGCTACATCGGCGTGCCGCTGCGGAGCGATAACCGGGTCGTGGGCGTGCTGAACGTGCTGTCGCACGCGATGCGCAGCTTCGACCGCGCGGACGCCGAGATCCTTACCAGCATCGGCAACCAGATCGGCGTCGCCGTCGCGAAGGCGGGTCTGCGCTCCGCCGAGACCGAGAGCCGAGAGCAGCTGCACCAGAAGATGAACCAGCTCTCGGAGCTGCTGAAGGTGAGCGCCACCTTCCGCGCAAACGCGCCACTGGACCAGGTTCTCGGCGCGATCTGCTCAGCCATCTCCAGCGCGCTCGGCTACCGGCTCGTCGAGCTGAGCCTGCTCGATACTGAGACGGACCTGATGATACCCGCGGCGTGGGCCGGGTTCTCACCTGAGGATCGCCGGCGCCTGCGCCTGATACGGCGGCAGCCCGGCTTCTACGACGTGGTCATGCAGCCCAGGTTTCGCATCTCGAACAGCTACTTCATCTCCCACCGGGACAACCCCGAGATGGAGCTGGGACAACAGTGGGCCTTCTTGCCGAACATTGATGACAGCACCCGCAGCGAGGATGAGTGGCACCAGAACGATGCACTCGCTGTTCCCCTGCAGGACCGCGACGGCAAGCTCATCGGCATGATCTACGTTGACGACCCCCGGGACAGGCGGCTGCCGGGCGTAGAGCAGGTGCAGGTGCTGGAGCTCTTTGCCCAGCAGGCGGCGATGGCGGCGGAGAACGCGGCTCTGCTCGGGGAGCTGCAGACGTCGGAGGCGAAGTATCGGCTCTTGACCGAGACCGCCGGTGATATGATCTTCATGCTCGAGCCGGACGGCACGTTCGGCTTCGTCAGCTCCAGCACGGAGGCGATACTCGGCTACCAGCCGGCCGAGCTCCTGGGGGTCAAGTTCTCGACACTGCTCTCCCCGGCCACCGCACACACCGCACCCACCTATCTCGTGGACCCCGAGGGCGCCAGCGAGCGCGAAGGACGCTGCGAGGTTGAGCTGGTGCGCGCCGATGGCGGGCTCGCGGTGGTGGAAATTGACAGCGCGCCGGTGCTCGAGAACGGCCGATTCCGCGGTGAGCAGGGGATCGCTCGCGACATCAGCGAGAAGAAGCGGATGGAGCGCGAGATCGCCCTGCGCCAGCGGCAGCTCCGCCGCTCCCAGAAGCGCGAGGAGCAACTTTCCAGCTACACCGCGACGGTGATCGCCGCCCAGGAGGAGGAGCGCAAGCGCATCGCGCGCGACCTACATGACGACACCGCGCAGGCCCTGATCGCGCTCTCCCGCCGCATCGAGGATCTCCGCGAGCATCTACATACCTCGCCGGAGACCGCGGAGCCGATGATCGACGACCTCAAGGAGCTCACCGACCAGACGATCGCGAGCGTGCGCCGGTTCAGCCGCGACCTGCGCCCCTCCTTGCTCGACGACCTCGGCCTCGTCCCCGCCCTGGAGTGGCTCGTCGCGGAGAACGCCCGCCGCCACAAGATCACCACGCGCATGAAGGTGCACGGGCAGGAGCGGCGGCTTCCGCCGGAGGTCGAGCTCGCCTGCTTCCGCATCGCGCAGGAGGCGCTCAACAACACGGCGAAACACGCTGGGGCGACGGGCGCAGCGGTCGAGCTGTACTTCGGGCCGAACGGCTGCCGCCTCAGCATCTCGGATAACGGGCGCGGTTTCCAGACAAGCACCGTCCGGGCCGACCTCGCGCACGCCGGGCAGATGGGC
>JAUJMR010000003.1:1512-18574 GCA_030446765.1 Chloroflexia bacterium | reverse complement strand
GTTTCCAGGCAGATGGCACGCCGTGATGGGCATGCACGAGCGCGCCGGGCTCCTCGGCGGCACGCTCACCGTCCGCGGCATGCCCGGCGAGGGCACGAAGGTCACCGCCACCATCCCCATCGGCGGCGGTTAATACGAAGTCCGGTTGATCAGTAGGGCATCTGTCATTCCGACCGTGCGAGGAATCCATGGTACGGGCTACGGATACGTCGCTGCATTTGGGATGACTTGCGGTAAGCTTCAACCGGACTGCGTATAATACCGGTCCGCCATCAGCAATGGCGCTGCCTATCTGCGCGCCACGCACGGATGAAATTCCCCCGGCGCGGCGACGCTGGTAGGGGCGTTCAATTGAACGCCCGCGAGCCGTCAGCCGCACCGTCAACGCCGAAGCCCGTCCGTCGACAGGCGTGATCGCCAGCCCCCACCTTCGCCCGTCGCGTCGACCACCACGACAAGAGAAGTGGCTCGTTCTCTAGGGTTTCCGCTAGGATTTACCCGGGAGAGGAGTCTATGTGGTACGTCTGCTGGGGAACTTCGGTCACGTCCGGGAACAGGCTAACGCACGTCTGGGACGCGAGCGCTTACCTGATTGCCGGCGATGAGCCGACCCTCATCGACTGCGGCAGCACCGAGGGATACGCGGCCCTGAAGCGCGACCTGAAGAGTTTCGGCTACGCGCCGAAGGATATCAAGCGCGTGATCGGGACGCACGGGCACTGGGACCACCTCTCGGCGATGGCCAAGCTACAAGAGGAAAGCGACGCCCAACTGTTCATCCATGAGGCGGATCGACGGCAGGTGGAGACGGGCGATCCCGCGCTCACCGCTGCGTACCTCTACAACAAGCCGTTCCCGCCCGCCCGTGTCGACGGCCTGCTGACCCACGGCGACGTGCTGGACATCAACGGCTACCTGTTCGAGGTGTATCACACGCCCGGTCACTCACCGGGCAGCGTCTCCTTGCGGACCGAATTTCACGGATTGAAGCTGCTGATCGCCGCCGACACGATTTGGGGCGGCTACCATCCGCGGATACGCTCCAGCCTGGAGGACTGGGAGAAGTCCCTGGACCGATTGCTTGAACTCGAGTTCGACGTGATGACCACCGGACATTGCCCTCCCGCGCTGATTTTCGATGCGAAGCGGCATGTGTACGAAGCGCGACAACAGCTTGGGGTTTACTGGAATCCGTGGTTCAAGCCGTTCCATTCCTCCTTTGCGGCAACCATCCTTAAGGGTTTACTGGAATCCGTGGTTCAAGCCGTTCCATTCCCCTTTCGACCGATTGCCCGCGCACGCCCCGCACGCCGGGCGCACAGGACTAGCGTCGTGTGTTCCACTGCCTGGCGACCGATTTATCAGCGCGACAACAGCTTGGGGTTTACTGAGATCCGTCTTCCGGTTCGCAGGGCATTCCTCGCGCGGGGATTGGGTTCCGGGACTGCCCAATGAATCGTGCACATACCGCCGGTTGAGAGCAGCGCTATGACTAGCGTCGAGACCCATCGAGACTGACAGACCGATTTATCAGCGCAGTCACGCCGGGGAGGCGCGGGGCTCCTCCCCAATAAGAGAATCGTCGCGACGTCGAGGACCCAGCCGCCGTGACCATCGAGGCGATAGAGCGCCTCAGGGTGGACGATCGAGGGAAAGCAGGCCTACCACATCGGCAACATCTGTGACACCTGCGCATTCTTCTTCGAGAGGATGGGCGGAGCAAACCAGAAGGTGTCGGCGCGAGCGGTCTCGGATCGGCTGAGACAGGGTTTGGAACAGATAGACACCGAGTTGCTGGATCGGATCTCCGAGGTAGTCCCTCCGGGGGAGTACCTGGTCAGTCTTCTCCGGGTCCGTCCTCGGAAGGTGAGTCTCGGTTCGGAGGATGACTACTTCAGCAACGAGCAGGTTGCCCTCTGGGGAATAGATGGGTTCTGGGGACTGCCACATTACCCCAAGATTGAGTATTATCGGTCGCTGACGATGCCGCTGGAGGCGGGCAGTGGCCTGTTTGAGTTCATCATCTCGATGTATCCACAGAACTGGCTACAGGCAGAGCGGGTCAGTTACTACTCAGACTACATACAGGGAGGTCGAAATCCCACCGCCCTAGCGCTCTCGGTTCTGGACATCAAACAACCAGCAAACTGGGAGGGAGATCCGGAGATTAATACCCATTGGTGCCTGGCCCATTACTTGATCGACGGGCATCACAAGGTGTTCGCTGCGTCCCAGGTAGATGCACCTATCACTCTGCTGTCCCTCCTTGCGATGGAGGAGTGCATTGCGACAAAGAGCGAAACTGAGAGGATGGTAGACTTCCTCACGCATGTCCAATAAGAGTTAGGATGTCTCCTTTCAACAGCGGCCGCAGAGCAGGCTGTGAAACTGGGCAAAAACGACTCTTGCAACAACCTCAAGCGCTATGAAGCGGAGAGACCACATCGAGACCGAGGGAGACCCTACCGAGTCACGCTGGGGAGCGCAGGGGCTCGTCGGGCCCGAGAGCACCGCCTGGAAGATCAACGCTGAGGTCGCCACACTGCTGGGCTGGGGGCCTGCGATGGTGATGCAGTTCGCCCACCCGCTCGTCGCCGCCGGTGTCGCGGACCACAGCGCGTTTGCGAAGAGCACCCGTGCGCGCCCCGGCCGCCTGCACGGCACCGTGCGGGCGATGCTCGCGCTCACGTTCGGCACGCACGACGAAGCGTTGCACGCCGCGACGGGGATTAACGCGATCCACGACTATGTTCAGGGACAGCTGCCCGCGCCCGCCGGCGTCTTCCCGGCGGGTACCCCATACTCCGCGCACGACCCGGAGCTTCTTCGCTGGGTGCAGGCCACCCTGCTTGAGTGCCTGCCGCGCGCGTATGAGCTCTTCGTGGGGCCGCTCACCGCCGCGGAGAAGGATCGCTACTGCCAGGAGGTGAGCGGTGCCGGAGCCCTGCTTGGCATCCCGGCGGGGTTCCTGCCGGCCAGCACCACGGAACTGCACGCCTATATGGCCGCGATGCTGGCAAGCGGGCAGATCGCCGTGACCCCTGCCGCGCGCTCGCTCGCGCGCGAGCTGATGAATCCCTTTTATCCCCGCTTGCTCTGGCCGCTGTACTGGCCGCTGAAGCTCGCGACGGTCGGGCTGCTCCGCCCCGACATCCGCGCCGCCTACGACTATCCATGGTCGCGCCGCGAGGAGCAGGCACTGCGGATCTTCGGGTGGCTCGTGCGCCATACGCTGCCGTCGTTGCCGTCCCTTATCCGCCGCTGGCCCGCAGCCCGCCGCGCGGCAACCTAACGCGGCACGGGGGCCTCTTCGTGGAGTAGCCCTTCGGCACGCAACTCCTCCCAAACATCCATAGGCACCGCTATGTCCAGCGCCTGAAGGTTCTGCTGCACCTCTTGTGGAGAGATCGCGCCGACCACCATCGAGCTTACCGCCGGGTGGGCGAGCGGGAACTGCAAGGCCGCCACCCGCAGCGGTACCTTGTGCCGGCTGCAGACGGCCTCGATGCGCCGTACCCGCTCCATGATCTCCGGTGGGGCATCGGCGTAGTTATACTTCGCCCCGGCGATCGCCCCCGTTGCCAGGATGCCGCTGTGTGATGGCTCAGGTGCACGAGGGCATGGACGTCTACTGCTCCGATGGGGAAAAGGTCGGCAGCGTTGGCGACATCAACATCGGGACCACGGCCGAGGTCACCAGCACCACGGTCGCGGAGGAGCAGAACTTCCTGCAGATCAAGCGCGGCTTCCTCGGTCTCGGCAATGATCTCTGGGTCGCGGGCAACGATGTCCAGGACGTGAGCGAGGATCGCGTGACGCTCCGGTGCTCGAAGGACGAGCTAGCGACGATCGCGCACGACGATATGCCGACCACGCCCGGCCAGGGTGGTGGGACTACAGAGTCGGGCGCGGACGATGCAAACACCACCGGCGCAATCGGCTTCACTCGAGGCCCGGGCACCACAGGGTCCACGATCGGGCCGGTTGTCTGATACTCATATCAGCGTAACGAACAGCGCGCGATTCTCAGCAGCGCGCTGGGCACGGTACGCCGTGCCCCTGCTGACCTATCGGCACTGCTGCAACCGGCGCGAGCGTCCCAGACCTATACATGGAACTGAACGCGTGATGTCGACGCGGTTCCCCACGGCCGCCTCTCCACCGCCGGATCGCAGGAAATCGTGCTTGCTCTCCTCACTGCGCTGGATCCTTGGAACAAGTCCGCGTGACTCGTGTATATCTCATGACATGCATGGTTATGAATAGACGTTAACAGTAGGGGCCGTGGACATGTGGAAACAAGGCGTAACTCCACACAGTTACACGCGTTTCCATGTGTACGGGACCGTGGACAGATCCCGCTGCTTTTACACACCGTTTATAACTCTCGCTCACGCCGTTTATTTCTACACATGCCTCGGTGCCTTATGCACCATGACTGTCCACAATCCACATGTCTTATCCACCGACTTATCCACAATCCACCGTCCTTTTCCACCAGCGGCGGGCCGTTCATGGTTGTGCCGTTCGGCAAAGGTCGGCCACTCTGGGGTTATGCACCGTTTTGTGGACAGAGTGTATAACTCTCGCCGAGCGCGTCTTTCCTACGGTGCATGCCCTTGCGGGCTTCATCAAGCCCGAACGAACTCCTACGCTCGTGAGCGACAGCAGCACATCGGGATCTGAGGTCCGTTGGGGCCACGGGCGGTGCTATGTCGCTGAAGTGGCGTCCTACGCCCGGTCGGTGAGGAGTAGCCTGACGATCGTCTGCCGTTGTTTGTCAATCATCGCTCGCAATAGCAGTTCTAGGCGCTCCACGGCGGCAACGCGTTGTGGGTCGTCACCTTGAAGTGCGTCGGACATCCGATCCGGAAGGCCGTCCAACTCCCACTGGAGCATATCCAGTCTTCGCTGGGCGCGTTCTAACTCGCTCATGAGGTCTCTCACGCATCTACGGTTACAGTCGGCTTGTTCAAACTCTGGGCGCGTCCACTGATGGCGCGAGCACCCCGGCGTTTGTTGTGGCCCGTCTATCACGCTAAAACACAAAAGGGGCGAACTATGAGTGTTCGCCCCTTTCATGGTTCTACGCTGTCGTCTTATCGCGCTATGGCGGTGTTGCGAGTTTCCCGGATCACGGTCACCTTGATCTGCCCAGGATAGCTCAGGGTTTCCTCAATCCTGCGCGCGACGTTCCTGGTCAGGCGCGAGGCCTCCAGGTCGTCCACGTCTTCCGGCTTCACGATAATGCGCACCTCACGGCCCGCCTGGATCGCGAAGCTCTTCTCGACGCCATCGAAGGAGTTCGCCACGTCCTCGAGCGCCCGCAGACGCTTGATGTACTGATCGACGCTCTCCCGGCGGGCACCCGGCCTGCCGCCGGAGATCGCATCCGCCGCGGCGACGAGCACCGCCTCAACCGTCTGTGGCTCTTCCTCCTCGTGGTGCGCGGCGATCGCGTGCACGATCTTCGGACTGCGCCCAAGCCGCTTCGCGATGTCCGCGCCGATCAGGGCGTGTGGCCCCTCGACCTCGTGGCTCACCGCCTTGCCGATGTCGTGCAGGAGCGCTGCCGTCTTGGTGACGTTCACGTCCGCACCCACCTCGGAAGCCAGGGACGCCGCGATCCACGATGTTTCCACCGCGTGGTTGAGCTGGTTCTGACCGTAGCTTGTCCGGTACTTCAGCCGCCCCAGCAGCTTGATCAGGTCAGGGTGCAGACCCTGAACGCTCGCGTCCAGCGCCGCTCGCTCGCCTGCCTCCTTCATCTCCGCGTCGATCTCCGTCTGCGCCTTCGCGACGAGTTCCTCGATGCGGGTGGGGTGGATTCGACCGTCGCTTACCAGTTTGGCGAGCGAGCGCCGCGCCACCTCGCGCCGGACAGGATCGAAGCCGGACAGTGTGATCGCCTCAGGTGTGTCGTCGATGATGACATCGACCCCGGTCGCCTGCTCGAAGGCACGGATGTTCCGTCCCTCCTTGCCGATGATCCGGCCCTTCATCTCCTCGCTGGGCAACACAACGGTTGAAGTGCTCGTCTCCGATGCATACTCGGTGCCGAGCCGTTGTATCGCATACGAGATGATCTTCTGAGCACGGCGGCTGCCTTCTTCCTTTGCCTCCGCCTCGATAGCGCGCACGCGGCGCATCGCGTCGTCACGGGCCTGCACCTCAACCAGCTGGATGAGCTCGGCCTTCGCTTCTTCGCGGGTCATCTGTGCGCGGCGCTCGAGCTCCTGCACCTGTTGCGCCTTGATCTGATCTGCCTCGGCGCGGGCCTTCTCGACCTCACGCTCGCGAGACTGTAACCGCTGCTCCCGGCCGTCGAGGGCGTCGAGCTTGCGATCGAGGTTCTCGTCCTTTTGCTGCAACCGGCGCTCGACCCGGCTCAGGTTGGTTCGTTGCTCCCTGACCTCTGCTTCGGCCTCGCTGCGAATGCGCAGCGCTTCTGCCTGTGCCTCCAGAATGAGCTGCTTCTGCTTCGTCGCGGCCTCCTCGTTCAGGAGCGAGGTTCGGGCCTCGATCTCCTGGAGGTTGCCGTTCGAGCGGGAGCGGAGGTAGAAGTAGGCGCCTGCACCGCCTGCAAGCACGCCGAGGAGCAGAGATAAGGGGACAAGTATGTCTGGCATTGCTTTTCCCTCCTATTCTGTTTTTAAGGTTCATTTGACAGCCGCCCGATACGCGCGAGCGCGACGGGCGGGTAGGCAAAAACCTTTGGCTCTGGATAGCGAAATCATAGCCCGGCAAACGCATGACTGTCAAGACAGCCGCGGACCGGACAGGCCGTTGGGGACCCTGCGCTGGGGGACAGAAACCACAGCAGCAATCAGTGCTGGAGTGCTGGACACGATGTTGCAGGCACCCCCCGCAATCCGTCGCATCGTCGTGGACGAGGCAAAGATCACGTTGGTAACTTGTGCTGGTGATGGCTCGATCCCGTGACAATGAGGAGCAAAGCGACGCCTTGCCGATGTTGATCGAGATCGGGTTGCTTCGACAACGTATGCGGCATAGAAAAGAGGCCCTCCCTCATACGAGGGAAGGCCTCTTTGTTCCGTCGTGACTACGGAGGTTTAGTAGCCGCCGTAGCTGCTGGTCGAGCGCTCCGAGCGCTGCTGCTGGAAACAATCCGAGCAATAGACCGGGCGGTCGCCGCGGGGCTGGAACGGCACCTTCGCCGGCCTGCCGCAGGAATCGCACGTCACATCGAACATCTCGCGCGGGGCGCTGGAGTAGCCACCACCACCGCTGGAATAGCCGCCACTTCCGCTGGAGTAGCCACCGCTGCTCCCGTAGCTGCTATCGCCCGTGCCGCCACTCTGCGTGCGCTTGCGGGCAGCACGGCAATCCGGGCAGCGAGTCGGCTCGTTCGTGAGTCCTTTGCTGGCGTAGAATGCTTGCTCGCCCTGGGTGAAAACGAATGGGGTCCCACAGTCCCGACAGGTAAGGGTCTTGTCCGCGTATGCCAAGGTAAGTCTCTCCTATATGTAACTCTTGCCGCGCCCGATCGACTGGTACCACGTCGCCGGCCAAACCCGTATGTAACTGCAAACTGTGGGGAAATCACTCAACCAAAAGAAGGTAGGCTAGATAGATGTAGTCCCGTTTGCGCGGCTGGGTACTAGTATAAGACATAAGACACCTGCAAAGCAAATATTTCTCACCCTTTCGGGTAGGAAAAACCAGTGCTCGAGTATTGCAGACGCATTACCCACCCCGACCAGCATGACCACGGCCCGATATCAACATGGTTTTCCACCACTTGTCCACCGGGTGTGGATAACCGGGCCGAATAGTGGATAAGTCTATGGCCGATGGAGCAGAAACGCGTAGGCGGCACGCCAGCCCAAAAGGAAGATGCCGGTAAAGACGTACGAAATGATGGCGAACACCAAGCTGAACTGGCTCCCGAACAGAGTGTTGCGCAGCAGCAGCGCGATAGCGATTCCCACCGCCCACGCAATCGCCGAGCGGAGCAGGAATGCTCGCCGTCCTCGCCGCAGGGCGTACGCGCCGAGCGCGATGGCGGACGCGAACCACCCGATCACGAACGGCAGGCCGATGCGGGCGCCCTCGGTGAACAGGTCCGAGGTGCGGTCGTGGTTTGCGAGCCCGACCACGAGGAACGCCACGAGGGCTAGCGCGTCGCCAATGGCGAGTAGCCGGACGGAACTCTGGGCTCTCGCCTGGGACTGCAGTCTCATCTGTACCCTTCCTGCTCGGACCGTGTTTCCACCGTGGCGTCTTGAGCCGGTCCGGCTGCCGCTCCCCACGCCGTGTACCTTCCCATGATACCGTGTATCCATCAGCGCTCGGGTCCTGCGTCCCCTGGAACGGCGCAACCGTAGCCCCCGCCAGACCGGGCGGAACGAAGCACCGGTGACCCCGCGCTTCGACACCGATGCCGCTGACCAGCCGTGCGTGACCAAGTTGCACAGCGTTACCCCCATAACTACAGGAGTCTATATGCGAAGTGTATGCGTCTTCTGCGGATCGAGCGATGGGTGCAATCCGGCGTACGCGGCGGCGGCGCGGCGGATGGCCGCGGCGCTCGTGCACCGTGGGCTGCGGCTCGTATACGGTGGTGGACGCGTGGGACTGATGGGTGCCCTGGCCGACGCCGCGCTGGCCGCGGGCGGCGATGTGATCGGCGTGATCCCCGAGGCGCTCGTCAGCAAGGAGCTCGCGCACCGCGGCCTGTCGGACCTGCGTATCGTCGGCACCATGCACGAGCGCAAGGCTCTGATGGCCGACCTCTCCGATGGTTTCGTCACGTTGCCCGGTGGTTTTGGCACGCTGGAGGAGTTCCTCGAGGTGCTCAGCTGGGCGCAGTTGAGCATCCACGCGAAGCCGTGCGGTCTGCTTGACATCGAAAACTACTATGGGCCAATGATCGAACTCTTTGACCGGGCAGTCACAGAAGGGTTCGTGGTCCCCGACCACCGCAACCTCGTGCTCACCGAGCGCGATCCGGACCTGCTCCTCGACCTGATGGAGCGTTACACGCCACCGATCACGAAGAAATGGATCGAGCCGGAGGAGCGGTGAGGCGTGGACCAGGTTGCGCGGTCGTCGCCTTCGTGGAAGCGTTGTCCAGCGTGTGGTACGATAGCGACACCCCGGCTGCGGGGCAGACGATGATTGAGGTGATAGACGTGCCGCTCACACGCGAGAGCGCCTGGCTCTCAACGGTCTCCAACAAAAACGGCTAGCCCGCTGCTTACTCCCACGGCGTCCTCGTAAGCAGCGGGACGGACGCACTCCTTTCGGCCCCCCCGTACCCACAGCGGGACGCGGAGCCCTCCCTGGCGTGCCCTCCTGCTTTGAACACCACCGCACCGGTTTCAGGAGCAGTGCCATGCCCATGCCGCATCAGACCTACATGCAAGTTATCAAGCGCCGGCTCGTCGGCAAGGAGGGTGCCGAGCGCGTACGCGTGCTGCGCGCCGCACTCGACGAGCTGCCCGGCTACAAGAACGGCCCATACGCGGACCTCCGCAAGTGGGTGATGGACCAGATGGAGGAGAGCCGCGTACGCGCGCGCGCGACCCACCGCGACAGCATCGCCGTGCGCCGCGAAGGCGCGGCGCAGATCGCGCTTGTCGGCGCGCCGAACGCCGGTAAATCCAGCCTCCTGCACGCCCTCTCCGACGTGCAGATCAAGATCGGCAACTACGCGTTCACGACCTTGCGCCCGGTGCCCGCGCTGACGCGCATCGGCGGTGTGTTGGTACAGTTCGTGGAAATCCCGGGCCTGATCGCGGGCGCGTCCGAGGACCGCGGCGGCGGGCGGGCGCTGCTCGGCGTGCTGCGAGGCGCAGATGCCATCGTGTATTGCCACGACGTTACCGCGCCGCTCGACGCTTTGCGGGAGGTGCGGCGGGAGGTCGACCTCACAGGGATCGATCTGCCCGCCATCCTTGCTGCGACGAAGGTCGATGAGGCCGACGGCGATACGCTCGCCCGGCTGCGTGCCGCCGTGCCGGAGCTTCCGGCCGTGCCGGTCTCGGTGCTCGACGACGACAGCATCGAAGCGTTCAAGCAGGAGGTGTGGCGGCTGACGGGGCTGCTGCGCGTGTACCTGCACCACGACGGGGAGACGAAGGAGGAGCCGCTCGCGCTCTGGCCTGGTGCCACGGTGGCCGATGTCGCCGAGAGCATCCACAAGGATGTCGGCGCGCGGAGCAAGGGGGGCCGTGTGTGGGGGCCATCCGCGCGCTTCGCCGGCCAGCAGGTCGGCCGCGATCACCCCGTCCAGGACGGTGACACCGTTGAAGTCATTGCATGACCGGGTGATACGCAATCCGGTTGAAGACTATCGCATGTCATCTCGAACGAAGTGAGGAATCCGCAACCCGCACCACGGATTCCTCGCAAGCTCGGAATGACACATGCCCTACGGTTCAGCCGGATTGCGTATGACCTCATCGCCTGCCTACCACTCAGGTGCCGTCGCTCCGCGGCAGGGATTTGTGATGCCTACCCTCGAATGCGGCGACGGTCCGTGGCGGCTCCTCGGTCAGTCGAACGCGGCTGGACGCTCGGGGTGGCGATGTAAATCGAACAGTGCGCGCACCTCGGCTGGCGTGACGCGCGCAAGGGAGAGCGGCGGCAGGGCATCTTCTGGGAAGTATGCGACCTCGAAGGTCTCGCGATTCTCGGGCAACGGCCTCTCCCGGATGACCTCGCACGCGAAGAAGAGCTTGTATGCGTAAAACGGGGCTGGTGGGTGGTTCTGCGCGTCGCGGTCCCAGCACGCGAGCAAGCGCGTGGCGCGGGTCTCCAGGCCGGACTCTTCGGTGATCTCGCGCACGACCGCTGCGCTCGGTGTCTCGCCGGGGTCCGCCCAGCCACCGGGCAGCGTCCAGTTGCCGTCGGACCGCTCGCGGACAAGGAGCACGGTGTCATCGCGGAAGATCGCACCGCGTACGTCCACCTTCGGCGTGGCGTGGCCGACGTCGCGTGCGAATAGGTCGCGTACCGGAGCGGGCTCTATTTCTCCGCGGACTGCGATGATCTCTGCGGCGATCGAGCGCAGCCGCTCGTAGCGCTCGCGGTCGTAGGGGTCGGCGGCATACGTGAGGCCCGTCTGCGCCATTGCCCGCATCTCACGTGCCCACTCCAGCCATTGGGGGGCGTCCGCGCTACGCATCCGGCAGCAGCCGCACCGTGTCGCCTGGGCGTACCTCGCCGGCCTCCACTACGCGGGCGTACAGCCGGGACTCGCCGGGGTGCACCTTCTGGGAGATGCGCACGAATCGCCCGTCCGCGAACGAGCCCTCGATGGTTCGGCACGGCGTGGTGTACTCGCTGATCTGCAGCAGGAGCGCCGCACCGACCCGCAAGCGCGAGCCTAGCGTGAGCTGCTCCCAGGGGATGCCGCTGACCGTCAGGTTCTCGCCCATCGAGCCGGGATAGGCGGGGTGGCCCTCGGCGTTCAGCTGCTCCAGCAGCTCGAGCGAGTAGAGGCACACCGCGCGTTCGGGGCCGCCGTGGTGCTTCGTGTCGTTGTGGAGATCACCGTCGAGTCCAAGCGCGTCGACGCGTGCGCTCTCGACGGGGAGCTTCGGTACGCCGCCCCTCGAAACGCTCACCTGATGGACTGTGCCTACTCGCTGCTCCACGATCACTCCCCTTCCTGTATCCGGAAAGTCAGGGAATCCTGTGCGTACCGCAACGCCGACCGGGGAGCCACGTTGCACGCTTTCGGTCTTTGCGACTTACGGCGCGGCGCCTGAAGGCAGACGAATCCGGCTTTTGCCCCTAACGCTCAGCGCCAGGGGTGGGTCCAGCAGTGAACTCCGCGGTCGCGCTGCCGTCGGGGAGCCGGGTGAGACTCTGGAGCGTCCAGCTCCCGCCGCCCAGCCCTTCGAGACCCTCCTGCACCCGCTGCTCGTTCTCGAAGCGCACGGTGAATGTACCCTGCGGCGGCGCGCTCACGGCATCATGGCCGTCGGTATCCGGCTCTCCCTCGGCCTCTTCGGCGGGCCGAAGGTTGATCGCCCGGACGCCTGTGCCGCGCGGGTCAGGCTCCGCATCGAACTGTACCCGCTGCCCGACACGTAGTGTCTCGAACGTCGCCCCCCGCACCGATGATGCGTGGAAGAAGAGGTCGCCCTCCTTCCCTTCCTGGGCGACGAAGCCGAAGCCCCGATCCGCCACCAGCCGCTTGATTGTTCCTGTGACCATACTTTATCCCTTCGTGCATCTGCTTCCCTGCCACCCCCGATTGTACCGCAGGCGTGATATCGCCCGCAGGCTCACGCCTCGACCGGCAGGGTCACCGACATTGAATGCCTTACCAGCTCTGCAGTGGCGCGGACGTTCTTGCCTGCGATGGGGGGCAAGGGGTTGGCTGGCCGTGCGCTTCGACGATGTGGAGCGTGCGGCCCACATGGGACGTGGGTCAGAGCCGGCGACTTGCAGACGTTATGGCGCAGATCCTGGCCGTCGCGTTCCCCTCCAGCCGATCCTCAGTGACGGACGACACGGTGGCATCGAACGTGGCCTCGCGCGTCACATCCCGGATGGTCAGGTCGCCGACGATCTGGACGTCATAGGGTTTTCCAGTGCTCACGCTTTCAGGCAGACCGACCAGCTGCTTCGGCTCGAACGTGATGAACTCATACTCGTCCGGTTCCAATATTCGGTTCTCAATCCCTCGATCTCGTTGTTCGCTGTCCGTCGTGAATGCATGGGCGTTGACCTGGATGTAAGACCACACGATGGCTCGGAGATCGCTTCCCCGGGATGGGACTCGGCGTCGCCGATACGATGGTATGCACTCAACTTCAAAGCAAGGTCATACGACGATAAGGCAGAGGTAAGAATCCTTGGGAAAGCCGCCGCATCTGAGCCGATGGGCCGGTGGCTGACCATGGCTATCCCTCCTTGATGACCGGCTGGGATGTGTGGGCGGCGTCTCGTTGTTCCCGTGCTCGCTCGTCGTACGCCAGCTAGTTGATTGCGGGATCATCGCGGCACGTCAAGGGTGTGAAATACCGTGCCACTGCCCGCACGAAGTGTCGGCTACTTCATGGGTTTCCCGTCACCTCCCCCGCTGGCGTTGGGGTATCATATACGGGGGCTAGAGCATGGAAAAAGACAAACTTGTTGCACGGCGTTGTGTCGCGATTGGAGCGGCTCCCAGAAGAGCAGTGAGCCGCGGCGGCCAGTGTGATACAACGCGAGCTTGATCGATTGCAGGACGGAGACCGCCGGGAGGCTGCTGGGCGGGCCGAGCCGAACGAGCGAGTCCGAGGGACGTTGCGCGCCAGTGAGGCGCAGTTGCGTCTTATCGTGCGGCGGATGCCGGCGATCCTGTGGACCATTGATACCAAGATGACGTTCACTTCCTCTATGGGCGCTGGGCTGGCTCTGCTCGGCCTGAAGCCGGACGAGGTCGTGGGAATGTCGTTGCATGACTTCCTTGGGGCGGATGATCCGGAGTCCCCATCGATACGGGCGCACCTTAGAGCGCTAGCGGTCTCGTACGAATCCGAGGTAGCAGGCCATGCCTTTGAGTCAGCGGTTGAGCCACTGCTGGATCAGGGGCGGATCGTCGGCGCAATCGCGTAGCGGTGGACACCACGGAGCGCAGGCAGGCAGAGGAAGCCCGGCGGTGGGAAGCCGAGCGATATCGCAGCCTGGTCGCCGCCACAGCCCAGCTCGTGTGGACCGCGGACGCGGCAGGCCGGATCACGTCCGACCTGGCGGCTTGGAGCGCGTATACCGGTCAATCCGAACAGGACGTTCGGGGTTCGGGCTGCCTCCATGCCATTCACCCAGATGACCGCGAACGGGTGTTGGCGGCCTTGGCAAATGCCAACACGACGCGCAAGACGTATGAGACGATGTATCGCGTTCGCCGGCACGACGGGGTTTATCGGCATCTGCTTGAGCGTGGAGTGCCGCTCCTCGAGTCTGATGGGACCGTGCGCGAATGGATGGGCACCTGCACCGACATCACCGAGCGGGTGCAAGCATACGAGCTTATGGAAGAGCGGGTACGGGAGCGGACCCGTGAGTTGTCCACGTTGCTCGAGGTGGCGCACAAAGTCGCATCCACCCTTGAGTTGGAACCGCTGTTGGGGTTGATCCTCGACCAGATCCGCCGGGTGGTGGACTTTACCGGTGCCTCGATCCTGGTCGTGAAAGGGGATCACCTGCGGACGGCGGCGTATTGAGGTCCGATGTCGCAGGAGCAAGCGTCACGGCTTCGATTCTCTTTGGACCGTGCAGGCGTGAACTGGCAGACCGTCAAGAACCAGCAACCGGTGATTATCGATGATGTATATGGGGGTGGATGTGGCGGCGCGGGCCTTCCGCGATATGGTCGGCGAGCACTTGCATGGGGACCTGGCATACATTCGGTCTCATATGGGCATCCCCCTTATCCTCAAGGACCGGATGATTGGGCAGTTGACCCCGAGCCACTCCGAACCAAACCATTACACCCGGCACCATGCCGACCTCGCGACGGCGATAGCGAGCCAGGCAGCGGTTGCGATCGAGAACGCGCAGCTGTACAAGCGGGCGGGCGAACTCGCGGCGCTCGAGGAGCGCGGGCGTTTAGCGCGGGAACTGTTGGAGAAGGAGCGGCTGGAGTGGGAGCTCGAGGTCGCGCATCGCATCCAGCAGGCACTTCTGCCACGTGAGTTGCCCGAGATACCGGGGTGGAAACTCGCGGTCCACTTTCGCTCTGCCCGAGCGGTGGGTGGCGACTTCTACGACTTCTACAACTTGCCGGACGGTCGCCTGGGCCTGGTCATCGGGGATGTGGCGGGTATGGGAGTGCCGGCGTCCCTGATGATGGCTACCGCCCACAGTATCCTGCGCGGGGCCGTTCAGATGTCCTCCTCCCCTGGGCAGGCGCTGACACGAGCGAATGATCTTTTGTACCGCGACATGCCCGCGAATATGTTCGTGACCTGCTTCTACGCCAGCCTCGATCCGAAGACCGGGCAGATACAGTATGCGAATGCCGGACACAATTTACCGTATCGTGGGCGTGCCGGCGTGGTGGATGAACTACGCGCCAGAGGCATGCCGCTTGGGTTGATGCCCCAGATGCGGTATGAGGAACGCACGATGCTCCTGGAGCCCGAGGATACTGTACTGCTATACACGGATGGCCTGGTGGAGGCGCACGATTCGCAGCGAAGGCTCTATGGTGGCTCGCGAGTTCGTGAACTGATGAGGGATCACCGCTCGAACGGTGAACGCGAGTTCATCAACAGCTTACTCAGCGATCTCGGGCACTTCACGGGTTCGTCCTGGGAACAGGAGGACGACCTGACGCTGGTGACGGTCCAGTGGCGGGCGAGCGGTGGCGATGTCTCGTAAGGTGCGACGTTAGGCTCTGTCGCTGCCATCGGTTTGGGCAGGATGTCCCTTTCGGCGGATATAATCGGTCGGGAGATCAACGGCTGGGATCGACTATGGCTCGGCCTAATGCGAGGGAGTGGGGCGATGGAGTTGCTTTTTGAGTGGGTGGGGGCCGTGGTGCTGCTGGGCCTACTGCTGCTGCTGGTGCCCGTATTCTTCATGCTGATCATCACGCTGCAGTTCCGCATCAGCGGCGAGGGCAGCGAGCCGAGCAGCGGTGACTCAGCGGGCCAGCCGGATCCGACGCCACAGGGGCGCGACGCCAGCTAACAGCGGCCCTATCGGCCCGAGGCGATTCCACCCAGGCGCGGGAACTCGCGCTCAAAGCGCTGCCGCCGGTTCGGGATGCCGATCGGCATTCTCTTGACACTGTCGGACGGTACGGTGGCGTTGAGATAGTTGATCTTCTTATTGGTTTCCAGCCACAGCTTTTCCAGGCGACCCAGTACCCGGTCGCGCTTCCCGTCCAGATCGGCGATGAGCTCCGCGAAGTGGGTCACGGTGCCCCGATGTATCGCGTCCATCTGCCGCCTGCGGTGCGCACGGTACTCGTCCCAGATGCGCACCGCACGTGCCTCATCGGCGTCGATCTGCTTGGTCAGCTCGATCCAGGGCGGACAGAAACCCGCGTTGCTGAGGATCTTGTACGCCACGCGTGTCTCGGGGTCTTCGTAGGGGTTTTCCTCCATCTGCTGGGGAGCACCCTCGCCCTTCAGGTTCTTGAACTTCCCCTTGTCGCGCGCCTCCTCGATTCGGCGCTCCACCAGACTTCTCAGGTTCATCGCCCGCTCCGTAGTGCGCGGCCATACAGGGAGGGATCGATCTGCAGGTGGGGGTTGGGTGTCTTCCCCGCTGCCAAGGGGGATGCGATCTGCTCATGCAATGTCTGGAGCGCCATCTGCTGGCCGACCCACTGGAAGCGGCGCATCGCGATGTCGACGGAGGTCCACTCCCAATTGACGTGATCGGGCGTGAGCGTCACGTCGGCGTCGTGAGTGATGAGCGCGCCGATGGACGGGACCAGGAAAAACGCGTCCTCATTCGGCGCGTAGAACGTATTGACGTAATCGATGTTCCACAGGCTGGCCACCGGGAGCCCCGTCTGTGCGCCGACCTCGCGCGCCGCCGCCCGCACCGCTGACTCCCGGCGATTGATGCGGCCGTGGACCGCCTGCCAGGTATTGCCCATCGTGAGACCGGGGGTTCGGAGGAGGGTAAGATGTTGCACGCGCCCGTTCCCGGCGGAGAACGGATATACGTCGATGACGCCACTGGAGACGATCTGAGGCATAGGGTAGGGGCACCTTCCGGTTACACCTTAAAGATAACAACAGCGCTGGACGGCACGCAAGGAATGCTCGGGTGCTTCGGGCGCCGGCACGCAGCGGTCCGGACCTATCGCTGAGTCGCCCAATGCTGCTGAATCGCGCTGAGCAGGGCGGCGGCCACGTCGTTGGGCGAACGCCCGGTGGTGTTTGCAACGAGGTGCGCGGTGGCATAGAGTGGCTGACGTGCCGCAAGTAGCTCGGCCAGCCGCGCCGCGGGATCGGGCGCGTCGAGCAGGGGGCGGGGCTCGTCGTGCGGGCTCTCGTGCAACCGCCGGGCGAGGGTGCCTGGGTATGCCTGCAGCCATATCACGAGGGCGCGTTCCCACACCATGCACCGGCTCTTCGGG
>JAUJMR010000003.1:0-1412 GCA_030446765.1 Chloroflexia bacterium | reverse complement strand
TGCCTGCAGCCATATCACGAGGGCGCGTTCCCACACCATGCACCGGCTCTTCGGGACGAGCACGGCCCCACCCCCCAGGGAGATGACGGACGGTGGGGCATCCAGCGCGCGCCGAACCTGGGCGGCTTCGAGCGCGCGGAAGCCGGGCTCGCCGCGCACAGCGAAGATCCGGTGGATCGGCATACCCGCCGCACGCTCGACCTCACGATCGGTATCCACGAAGTGCAGGCCAAGCAAGGTGGCGAGCAGGGGCCCAACGGTGCTCTTCCCGCTGCCACTGAGGCCGACGAGCGCGATGTGCTGGGGTTGTGCGGTGCGAGGGATCATGGGCAATTATGGCACGGCATAGTCGTCTCGCGGGGGCACGAGCAGCGGGAGACTGGCGCGTGCGGGAACGCTCATTGGTGTGCGCTCATGCGCCGGGAAACTGCCAGCGGGTGGCATCATCTGGAAACCGGCTCCATCCGCGTGCCGTTCGGGGTCGCAGCCGGAAAATGCCGTCGGTGGCGGGCTTGGGGTGCACGCGGCCATACTTTGTGCCCCACGCCTTGATGATGCGGTCGCTCAGGGCGGCGTCGTTGACCCATTCGAGATCCTCGGCCACGCCTTCGATGATCACCACATCGTCGCCGCTCTCCAGGTGCACGGTGATGGCCGCATTCGCCGCGATGTTGCGCGCCCAGCGGGCGGTCGGTATGCCATCGAAGTACAGTGTGTCGTCCACCCAGACCCCCCAGATCGGCGCCACATGCGGACGACCGTCCGGGCGCGTCGTCGCGAGCCAGTAGTTGCGCGCCCGCTCAATCCGTTCTCGGGCGTGTGGCCAGGGCAGTATGGTTTCCTGATCGGCGGCCGGTGCGTACCCCTGCGGCAGCCGCAACCGGCTTGCTCGTGGCTCGCCCTGGACCTGGACCCCCGTGGCATCAGCCATCTGGTTCTCCCTGATGCTTCGCGGGTATGATACCACCGTCCTCGTCCGCATGGGGACCTGCTGGCGTGTGGCATGGATGGCGGCGTGGCCGAATCAACCTTGACCAGGATATTGAGAGTTTGTACGATGTTTTCCGGCTTGTCCGATGGTTTCCGTGCCGGAGTCGCGCAGCGCGAACCAGGGACGATCACGGTGTGGCCATCGGACGATGGGCCGGAGTGGTGGAATTGGCATACACGGTCGACTTAAAATCGACTGCCCGAGAGGGATTGCGGGTTCGAGTCCCGCCTCCGGCACCTAAACCGAACCAGCAGCCTCGTTGTGTCACCAAATGGATGAAATATGGGCCGGCGACGCTCACCAGTTGGTGTACGAGTTGTCGAGGCGGCGCAGGTGGGACGGCTCCGTCATCTGGAAGGGATACTGCTTCGCGGCCTCGCGGTCGAACTCGATCCCCAGGCCGGGCGCGGTCGGCGGCAGC
>JAUJMR010000092.1 GCA_030446765.1 Chloroflexia bacterium | reverse complement strand
GCTGGTCGAGGTCTGCGGTCCAGGTCGTACAGGCCCACCGGGTTGATCAGGCGTCGCACGCTTGCCATCGCGATGTCCCAGTCCACCTGGTCCTGCAGGCTGTACCAGGTGAAGCCGATCACCGGCACCCCCTTCTCCCGCAGGTGCAGCACATTCAGGAACTCCTTCCACAGCCACCGCGGACCGAACTCCGAGCCTCTCTCGATGTTGTTCGTCTCCGTGTGCATCACCGGCCGCCGGTATCGCTCGTAGTACTGCCGCGTTATCTCCATCCAGCCGAACACCTCCCCAGCCGGCTCGATCCCTCCGCCATGGGTTACCATCTGCTCGTTGCGCTCGTAGTAGTCGTTGCCCATCACGATGCGCCCTGACAGGTCCTGCTGCATGAACCAGTCATACTCGTCGTCGCCCATGCCCTGCTCGCGCAGGTAACCGCGCATTTCCCCGCTCACCGGGTGGGCGTAGAGCAGGTCGAAGGAGAGGAAGCGGCGCTCGTTCTCGAAGGCCGCCTTCCGCATCCCCTCCTCGTCGCGGCATGCCGGGTGGAAGTACTCCGCGCTCTCGCTCTGGATCACGATCGCGTCCGGACGCACCTCCAAAATGGCCTGCGTGGCGAGCAGGTTCGCCCGGCACATGTGCTTGAGCGAGGTCACGAACCCATCCTCGGTGCGCAGCCGCTCGTTCCACAGCCCATTGAGCGCGCTCAGCTTCGCGCAGACGAAGATTTCGTTAACGGGCGTGTAGAGGCGCACCCAGGGGTAGCGATTGGCGAACGCAGCGGCGTACCCCGCGAACAGCTCCGGCCACTCCGGGTTCTGGAAGTCCCCGATCCAGTCCGGCACGCCGAAGTGGCACAGGTCCACTATCGGCTCAATATCCAGCACGCGCATTTGGGCGAACACATCGTCCGAGAACGACCAGTCGTAGCTACCTGGACCCAGGTGCATCTTGTAGTACGGCGGCCCGTAACGCAGGTAGCGGATGCCGAGCTCTCGTACCAGGCGCAGGTCGTCTCGCCAGTGCTTGTAGTGGAAAGTCGTCTCCAGCTCATCGACGCGCCTGGACTTGCCGTCTCTACCCGCTATCGTCGGGTAGCTGCACTCGATGCCGGTCGCGAACATGAAGGGGTGGCCTCGTAGCTCGCGCTCCAAAGCGCTGCCCGCGCTCATCCCTGCCTCCGCTCTTGCGTGAAGGCATCAAACGTCAGGCCGAGACCGAGGCCGTACGCGATGTGGAACGCCACGACCATCAGCGCCTTGCGCACGCCCTGCTGCTGCGGAGGCGGCATGATGTGCATCGCGGGTACTAGAGTCGCTGGGCCGATCAGCCAGACGACGAGCCCGTACAGCAGGCCGTGTCGCGCGGGCGGGAGGCGCAGGCTTGACTGTATCAGTCCGTATACCGCTCCCCAGAAGCTGCCGTAGAGGAAGTGCATAGCCATGCCGGCCGTCCGACGGGCGCCGCCTGACAGGGAGGCGCCGAACAGACCTGTTGCGACCTTCTGCACGAAGATCTCGGTGGACTGGTCGAGGAAGGGCGCCTGAACCTGCCCGCCGGCGAGTGCCTGCCCAGCGCCTATCCCAGCTTGCTCCTCAGAGCCCTGCTCGCTATCCCCGCCACCAAGACCCTGCAGCCACTGGGCGCCCTTCACCACCACTGAGAGCACGAGCGTGCCGGCAAAGCCCGCGAGTGCCCCCTTCGTTGCAACTGCCAGTGGGCTATCAGGCAGAGCGTTTTGGGAACGAGAGCGGCCTACCAGGTCGAGCACATGCATAGCGATCACCTCCCTTCCTATAGCTAATGTCAATAACCGGAGTCAGCTGTCCACCTAACGGTTCGCATCTGACGGCTGCTATTCCTCTGCCCCTCTCCTAATCGTCCCGGTCAGCTCGCCTGCGGCATCCGGACCCTCAGACGCCGCATGTAGCCCACTCCAGGTCGCGCGGGATGTCGGTAAGTATCTCGGCGCCGTCCTCGCGGACTACCACCACGTCCGCAATGCGCACACCCAGGTCATCGGTGTATACGCCCGTCTCGACGTTATGCACCATTCCGGCCTTCAATGTGTCCTCGGACTTGGGGTGGAGCACTGGAGGCTCCGAGTGGTAGATGGCCTTGAAGCCCACGCCGTGCCCCAGTCCGTGCTTGAACTCCTCCCCGTACCCCCGCTCCTCCAGCACCCTCCTGGCCACCGCATCCACGTCAGCAGCCCTCACACCCTCCCGGATGGCGGCGAGCCCCGCCTGAAGTCCCTCCAGCACAGCAGTGTAGATCTCGTGCTGCCGGACATCCGTCCGGCCTACCACGAATGTCCGGGTGACGTCCGTCCAGTAACCATCGGCGTAAGAGTTGACGTGGACCAGGACGAAGTCGTCTCGCTCGATAGCGCGGTCCGACGTCTGCTGGAACTGCAGGTGTGCCCGTGACCCGTTCGGTCCCGACATCGCGAAGGCGTACGCCCCCACCCTGTTGGCACCTCGATATCCCGTACCCCGTCCCACCACCGCGGCATGTACCGCGGCGGCGAGGTGGCTCTCGCGCAGGCCCGGCCTGATCACGCGCTTCGCCGCCTCGATCCCAAACGTCGCGATCTCGTGCGCCAGCCGTATCCGCTCGACCTCGTATGTTGTCTTGACCTGCCGGAGACAGCGTAGCGTCTCCGTCGTGTCGACCAGCTCCGAACCTCGGAACGCCCTCCGGTACATCTCCTCGATATGAGGCAGTGGCGCGATCACCTCCGCGTAGCTCGTCGGCATCGAGTCGAGGCCTCCCTCGTAGCC
>JAUJMR010000091.1 GCA_030446765.1 Chloroflexia bacterium | reverse complement strand
GGCGGCGGCCCTACCCGGACACGCTCCGACGTCTGGCCGACGTGCTGGGGCCAACGGAGGGCGACAGGTTGCGCCTCGTCGCGGGCGCCAGAACCCGGGGTGTACCACCATCCGGTTCGTCGCCCGTCACCGAGCCTGCCGGCTCCTCGACACCCGCTCTGCCATCGTACACGGAGCGGCTCATCGGGCGCGAGCGCGAAGGTGAGGAGGCACTGCACCTGCTCAGGCAGCCGGAGGTGCGCCTCCTCACCCTCACTGGTGCCGGCGGCGTGGGCAAGACGCGCTTAGCCATCGAGGTAGCGGGGCGGGCGTTCGGCCTCTTCCCCGACGGCAGCGTCTTCGTGCCGCTGGCACCGCTCAGGGACCCGGCACTCGTCATACCCACCGTGGCGCGGATGCTGGGCCTGAGAGAGTCCGGCGGGCAGACGCCACGCGAGGTCCTGCGAAGCTACCTGCGCGACCGCGGGATGCTGCTTGTCCTCGACAACTTCGAGCACCTCCTTGGTGCGGCCTCGGAGGTGGCGGAGCTGGTGTGCGCCTGCCCGCGACTCAAGGTACTATCCACCAGTCGCGCGTCCCTGCGGCTTCACGGCGAGCAGGAGTATCTCGTGCCACCGCTCACCCTCCCTGACTTCTCTAGGGTACCGGCGCTAAGAGATGTTGCCGGCGTGGCCTCGGTAGAGCTCTTCGTCCGGCGCGCCCGGCAGGTCTGTCCCTCCTTCGAGCTGATACCGTCCAACGCCCTGCCCGTCGCGGCGATCTGCCGCAGGCTCGATGGCCTCCCGCTGGCGATCGAGCTAGCTGCAGCACGCGTGAAGCTGCTGCCACCGGTGGAGTTGCTACAGCGGCTGGATCTCTCGCTTCCGCTGCTGACGGGCGGTACGCGCGACTCGCCGGAACGGCAGAGGACGATGCGCGGCGCGATAGCCTGGAGCTACGAGCTGCTGGACGAGCGTGAACAGGCGCTGTTCCGACAACTCTCCGTCTTCGCTGGCGGATGGACGTTGGATGCGGCGGAGGCGGTCGCCGTGTGCGGGACCGAGGAGGCGGGGGGCGTGTTGGAGACGCTCTGTGGGCTCACCGACCAATCGCTGGTAGTGGTCGAAGCCGCTCTGGAAGGGCCTCCACGGTACAGGATGTTGGAGACGTTGCGGCAGTACGCTGTCGAACAGCTCGGCGGGAGCAGCGAGGCCGAGGTGGCGCGGAGGCGACACGCGGAGTACTACCTGGGGCTTGCAGAGCGTGCGGAGCCCGAGCTACGGCGAGAGACGCAACTGGTATGGTTCGAGCGCCTGGAGGCAGAGCGCGCAAACCTCCGCGCGGCGCTCCAGCACCTCATCGAGGAGAGGAAGGCGGAGGCGAGCCTGCAGCTGGCGGGGGCGCTGGGCTGGTTCTGGTTCGTGCGCGGCTACCTCACCGAGGGACGACTGTGGCTGGCGCGCGCGCTGGCAGTGGATGCGGGAGCGGTGCGCGCCGAGGATACTGGGGCGGTCAAGCGAGCCAGGGCCCGGGCGCTCCACCGAGCCGGATGGATGGCCTGGTTTCAGGGTGATTACGATGCGGCGTGCGAGCAGCTCGATGGGAGCCTGACGCTGTCGAGAGGTCTCGGGGACAAGGCGAGCACAGCGCTCGCTCTGGCGTTCCTAGCCGTGGCGGCCCAAGGCCGGAGGGAATACCGACTGCTGCACGCCTGGCTGGAGGAGAGCGTGGCACTCTTCCGAGAGGCCGGGGACAGGTGGGGGACTGCGTTCGCGCTATCCTGCCTGGGGCACTGGATGCTCGAACCGGATGCCGAGGTGGTGCGCGCTTGCAACGTGGAGAGCTTAGAGCTATTCCAAGAGGTTGGTGACAGGTGGGGCCGGACCTTGCCCCTCATCAATCTGGGGCATGTCGCCTTAAGCCGCGGCGAGCACGACTCCGCGGCCGCCTACCTCGAGGAAAGCCTCGGCCTTTATCGCGACCTTCGGGATGCGTCAGGTGCCGCGGTCTCACTGACCAACCTGGGGGAGGTGGCCCGGTCCCGAGGCGACTACGAGAGTGCGGAAGCTCACTACCGGGGGGCGTTAGCGAGGTTCGAGGAAGCGGGTAGCGAGGCTGACATCGCCAGGATGATCCACAACCTGGGCCGTGTTGCACACCGGCAGGGCGACAAGGAGCGGGCGGCGGCGCTTCTCGCCGACAGCCTCGGGCGGTTCTGCAAACTCGGGAACGACCGGGGAGTCGCCGAATGTGTGGCCGGGTTCGCGGGTCAGGCTCTGGACCGTGAGGACCCGGACCGGGCGGCGCGCCTGCTTGGGGCGGCGGAGGCGCTCTTCCACTCGCTTGGGACGTCGATGTGGCCGGCAGACCGATCGGAGTACAACCGCCACGTGGCGACCGCGCGGGCGCGGTTGGGCGAGGTCAGTTTCGAGTCGGAATGGGTGAAGGGGCGGGCGCTGGGGCTCGACCAGGCGGTCGAGTGCGCAGTGGGACACGACTAGCGCCCCCGAGCTGTAGGCTTGGTCCGGGGGGCTGAATGCCAAGGCGGGCGATGGGTGGTACGGCCTCCATCTGATCAAATATCGCCCCACTATCTGTCCTTTTTCAACGCGCTGGGGACCCCCCTACAGCATCAGTTAGCTTAGTGGTAAGCTACCCTTCCTATTGAGGAAGGAGGGGAGAGGGATGGTAGCGCAGGCAGGTATTGCGGAGCCAACCGCTGTCGCCGGCTGGTCAGCGGCGTTGGAAGTGGTGCACGGACGGATTGCCGGTCGTTTTTCTCGCTCTGAGGCTCGTCAACGAGCCCGTCGCTATCTTAGGGGATTGCTGCAGCGGGTGGAGCGTAAGAACGGGTGGCAGT
>JAUJMR010000090.1:1509-2853 GCA_030446765.1 Chloroflexia bacterium | reverse complement strand
CTCGACGGGGTGATCGAGGCGATCGATCGGGTGCTGCACCGTTAGGCGGGGTATGGTTCATCGGACGAGCCGGCTCAGTGTTGGGCACAGGGCCTCACTTTACAGAGTACGGGGGTTGATTCGAGCTGCTGGCCGCGGACCGCCAGCAACGGTGTTCATTGTCAAGCGAACAGTAACGACACAGGCGGTGCCAACGTGCCACTCCTAGCTTGGGCGCCCGCCGAATCGCTAGACGCAGCCCGCGGCTGCAGACATCAACACGTCCATCGCGGATCAAGGATCCGGTCGTACACCGACTAGTCCGATACGTCCGTTCTCCCTGCCCTCCCACGAGAGGCGGGCACAGCACGCTGCAGAGGACCAGCCGGCCGGTACGCGGTGCCTCGTGGGAAGCGAGGATACGTAGTTCACAGCTCTGCCGATTCGTCGCAGCGCACCTAACCATCTCGCACGCGAGATCCTCCGCCGAGGGCCGGTCGAGGGGCGATAGCCAGACTGATCCTGCGCCACTGGGCGCCGAGATGAAAGCAAGCGGAGGGCGATGTACGTGCTGATGCTCCACGCGGACGGCAACACGTACCACTTCACGGTCCCTCCCGAGGCGATCCTGCTCATTGAGGGGATTCTGCCGGATGACGAGTACCGCAAGCTGATAGAGCGCACGCCCCGGATATCCACCCTGGCCGCTCGCTAGCGCACCCGAGCATCGAAGGGATTAGGATCCATCGGTTCCTGGGTCCCCGACCGGTCGCATAACCGCGCGACAATCGATTGAACACACCGGCCGGGCTTCGGGCCCGTCTCCACGAACTGCAGCTGGGTATCCGCGATCCTGAGGCGGACACCGCAGTCGGCGGCGACAGGTCCGACAAGCCCGGGTATGCACAGCTAGCCGTACATTCCACCGTCCTCGGCTGCTCCGCCGCCATCAATGCTCACCCTCAACCACTCCCTCGCTGCAGTGACTTCGCCTTGGCTCAGGGCGTGGCCGCCCGGCTCCCAGTGGAGCCGCACATCCGCACCGCGTGCCCCGAGCATGTCGGCGAGGCGCTGGGTTTGCGTGGGCGGTACGAGGGGGTCCACACACCCTCCTGAGAGGAACACACGCGTGCCGGCGAGGTCGGGCTCGTCCTCGGGCTCGAGCGGCACCTGCGCATGAAACAGGATAGCCCCGCGCAGCAAGCCTGGGTACAACAGCACCAGACTACCGGCTATGTTCGCCCCGTTGGAGTAACCAACCGCGATGACGCCCCCGGGGTCGAAGCCGTAGGCCTCGGTCGCCCCCTGCAGGAACTCGGCCAGCTCGCGCGTTCGCAGCCTGAGGTCCTCGAGGTCGAACACGCC
>JAUJMR010000090.1:0-1409 GCA_030446765.1 Chloroflexia bacterium | reverse complement strand
TCCTCGGGCGCCTCATCCACCGCGAAGCCGGGCTCGTCGGTCGCTATCTCGAAGAGCACCCCGCCCGGCTCTCGGAAGTAGATCGAGCGGAAGTACTGCCGATCCTGCACCGGTGTCACGTGCACGCCGAGCCTGGTCAGCTCCGCTTGCCACTCCATCTGCTGCTCGTCATCGGGCGTGCGCAACGCCACATGGTGCACTGTGCCTGGCGCCACCACTCCCCTCCAGAAGCCGGACGTGTCGATAAGATCTACCAGCGTCCCGGTGCCCCCGTGCCCCACCTCGTAGCGGCACCGGCTGCCCTCCGCCCCGGTGATCCTGAAGCCCAGCATCCCGGTAAGCAGCCGTGCTGTGAGCTCCTGACCCTCCTCCCAGAGTGTCACGGAATGTACCCCGCTGATAGCGTGCTCCACAGGCACTGGCCCCATAGCCCAGCCTGGCCGGTCCCCGAGCGTATTGGTCGCGACCAGCTCAAGTGCCAGCCCGTCAGGATCCTGGAAGGCAAGCACCTGCTCACCGAAGCGCTTGACGGGGCCTTCGTATCTCACGCCGTGCCTGATGAGCCGTTCCATCCAGTAGCCAAGCGAGGTCTGTGGGATGGACAGGGAGACGGCGGACACCTGTCCAGTGCCTCGGCGCCCCTTCGGCGCACCTGGCCACGGGAAGAAGGTCAGGATAGTGCCCGGCCTGCCCAGGTCGTCGCCATAGTACAGGTGGTAGCTCCCAGAGTCGTCGAAGTTGACCGTCCTCTTGACGAGCCGCAGGCCGAGCACGCCCGTGTAGAAGTCCACGTTGCGGTGGGGATCAGCCGCGATCGCCGTGACGTGATGCATGCCTGGTATCTCCACGTCTATCCCCTTGTCTTCGATGCGCGCCCTAGCCCTGCCTACTCGCCTGGATCTCGAGCGCCATCTTCACGTCGTCGCCGACGAGCCAGCCGCCCGCCTCGATCGGCGCGTTCCAGGTCAATCCGAAGTCCTTACGGTTGACCTTCGTCTCCGCAGTGAGGCCTACGACCTCCTGCCCCCAGGGGTTGGTGCCGCGGCCGTTGATCTGGGTGTCGAGCGTTACCTCGCGGGTGACGCCACGGATCGTCAGATCGCCCACGACCTTGAGGTGATCCTCGTCCACCGGCTCGACACGGGTGCTCTGGAAGGTGATTGTCGGGTACGTCTGGGCGTCGAAGAAGTCGGCGGAGCGCAGGTGCGCGTCGCGCTGCTCGGAGCGCGTATCGAGGCTCTCGACGTCGATCTCGACCTGGACCGACGACTTGGCGATGTTGATCTCATCGGCGCTGATGGTGCCTCTCACCTCGGTGAAGCGCCCTTTGACGGTGGTGAACATCATGTGCTTGAAGCCGAACTCGACGAGCGAGTGTGCGGGGTCGATCTGCCAAGTGGTCGTGCCTG
>JAUJMR010000089.1 GCA_030446765.1 Chloroflexia bacterium | reverse complement strand
CGCGGGCCTCCTCGCGGGGTGCGGCACTGGTGCAGGACCACAGTCGGCCTCGTCTGGCGCGATCGGCAAGCCGATCCTCGCCACCTCCGAGCTGCTTGTCGGGCCCAACCGCTTCGTGTTCGGCCTCGTCAACGCCAAGACCGGCGCCCCGCTGGCGGACATCCCGGACACCGTGGAGGTGCAGTTCCACAAGGTGCACGACAACGACACCGCCACGAAGGGGGGCGACGCGACCGCGGTGTACCGCGCCGAGGGACTGCCGGCCGGCGTGTTCGTGACCCGGACCACCTTCGACCAGGCCGGGCCATGGGGCGTGCTGCTCAGCGTGCGTCCGAAGCGGGGCGAGCCCTACACCGTGCGGCTCGGCTTCGACGTGCTCGCGGACAGCCCCGCGCCCCGCGTGGGCGAGCCGGCGCCACCGAGCCGCAACCTCACCGGCAAGGACGTCCGGCTCTCCGCCATAGACTCGGCACGCCCCCACGACACCATGCACGACCTCACGATCGCGGACGCGGTCCGTTCCGGCAAGCCGACGCTGATCCTGTTCGCCACCCCCGGCTACTGCGAGACGGCCACGTGCGGCCCGGACCTCGAGGTTGCCCAGGAACTGCAGAAGCAGCACGGCGCCAGCGCGAATTTCATCCACATCGAGACCCCCAGCCACCCGGCGGTCCCGCAGGCGCAGAAGCCCACCGTCGAGCAGTGGGGGATCGAGAGCGAGCCGTGGATCTTCCTCGTGGACAAGCGGGGGAACGTGGCCGAGCGCTTCGAGGGCGGGCTGACACTCGCGGAGGTGGAGCCCGTGTTCGAGGCGTTGCTGTGCCCCTGATCCGCCGCCCCCATGGTCGGCGGTGTATACTCGACCGTGAGCACCAGAGCTCACACATGGATCCGCCACCCTCGCGTAAGCGTGCGCCACGCGGCCGGGGTGCCACACCGGGAGCACACAATGTCGATCGCAAAACGTCTACCCATCCTCGGCCTGATCATAGCTGCTCTACTGCTCGCCGCTTGTGGGGGAGGCGCTGACTCGTCGCAAGGCATCGGTCGGGCACAGACGGTCCCCGGCGGTTCCTACACGAACGTATCGGTCGCCGAACTGCGGCAGATGCTGGCGAAGAAGGACTTCCTGTTCATCAACACGCACATCCCCTTCGAGGGTGACATCGGCAAGACGGACCGCTCCATCCCCTACGACCAAATCGGCGATCGGGCCGCCAAGCTGCTGCCGGACAAGGACGCGAAGATCGTGCTGTACTGCCGCAGCGGGACGATGAGCACCGAAGCCGCGCAGACGCTCGTTCGCCTGGGCTACTCAGCGGTCTACGAGCTGGACGGCGGAATGAGAGCGTGGGAGCGGGCCGGCCTGCCGCTGGAGGGCCGGTGATCTCGAGGGGACGGCGGGCGTAGGGAGCGGGGAGGAGGTCACGAATGGCGTCACACCGCCAGCACCGGACCCTGGCGCGCTACGCATTGCTCGCACTCCTGCACCCGCGGGAGCAGACGCGACTGGTGATGCTGCTCGTGCCGGTCGGGCTCCTGCTGTGGGGTGTCGCGGCCCTGGTGGTCGGCATGCCGATCTGGGGCGCGACCACGGTGACCCTGTCCCTCCTGCTGGTGCCCGGCGTGCTCAAATGGCGCATGGACCTCAGACGCCACGGGCGGACGGTGATGCTGCTGAGCGTCCTGCTGGCGCTGCAGGGTTTCCACAGCATCGAGCACGTGGTGCAGTGGCTCCAGTACCATTGGCTCGGCTGGCTGCCCCAGATGTCCAGCGGGCTGATCTCCGCGGCGAACGCGGAGTGGGTCCACTTCATATGGAACTGGTCCGTCGTCACCGCCGTGGCCCTGCTGCTGGCCGGGGGGATGCACAACCGGTGGGCGTGGGCGCTGCTGGTGTTCGCCATCGCGCACGCGTCCGAGCACTCCTACATGATGGTGCGGTACCTGCAGCTCAAGGCGGAGCTTGGAGCGCTCGGGGTGCCCCGGGTGTCCGCGCAGGGATTGCCGGGGATCCTGGGGCGCGACGGCTGGCTGGCCCGGAGCCCCACGACGCAGAACACCTTCCTCTGCCGCATACCCGGGGTGACGACGATCAACCGCATCGACGTGCACTTCTGGTGGAACAGCATCGAGACACCGTTGCTGTTCCTGGCCGGGCACACGTTCCTGCGCTCCCGCATCGGCGCCGGTATGCGGGGGTAGACTACTACTCGGCCCTACCGCTCGGCGCGTCCAACCGACGATGGGCGACTATGAAGTCGGCCGAGTCCGGGTACGAACCTGCCGACCCGCGACGCGTACGCGCCGTACACCGCGTCGTGGACCCGCAGCAGGTACGGCTCCTCCACGACGCGCACCTGCAGTTGCAGCGCGGCAACGAGAGCGAGAAAACCCGCGATGGATATGGCGCTCGGCACCAGCAGCGTGAGCCCGAACGAGACGGCGGCCATCGCGGTGAAGATCGGGTTGCGCACGACGGCGAACGGTCCCGTGGTGACCAGGTCGGTCCTCTCGGCCGCGTCGACGCCGATGCGCCAGGACCGCCCCATCGCGACCTGGGCGACAAGGGTCGCCGCGAGCCCGAACGCGTAGAGAGCGAAGCCGAGCGCCCGGACAATCGCACTATCCAGGGCGACTATCGGTCGGACCGTCCCCGTCAGGCTCAGCACCGACCCGGCAACCCCAAGTGCGAGTGCCGCGACGAGCAGCACGCCACCGGTCCACTCCAGCGAGCCCGGCTTGCCGCTGATGCCTCGAAAGCCCGATGAGCCGGTGCGCCGCAGCTGCAGCACCGTCCGCGCCCCGAAGGCGAGCGCGAAGTAGAGTCCCCAGAGCGCCAGTGCATACGCGGA
>JAUJMR010000025.1:38709-43607 GCA_030446765.1 Chloroflexia bacterium | reverse complement strand
ACCGTGAACTGATGCTGATGCGAGCGTGCTGGGCGTTTTTCGACGATGTGCGTTCGCGCGTGTCGACGGAGATGCAGAAGGGTCCGCGAGGGGGAGGGCGTGATCGGGACCAGATCGTCCGTCATACGGTTGGCACAGAGCGGGACTGGGCGAAGAAGCTCGGGGTGCTCACTCCTCAGGGCACGATGCTGACCGACGAGGAACTGAAAGCGCACCGTGACGCCTATTGCGATGCAATTCGGTCGTTCCATTCCGAAGGCAAAATGGCCCGAACTTGGCCGCTCCGGTACCTGATTCGGCACACCGCCTACCACACGTTGGATCATGCCTGGGAAATGGAAGACAAGGACCTTACCGCGCAACCAGCGTGAGACGGGGGTGTCAGGAATGCCCGTAACTCATGGGGCACGTCGGTCGGGTAAGGGACGCGGAGTGGTACCTCCAAGCGTCGGATGGTATACCGCCCCACCGACAAAGCGCATAATTGCCTCGAGGTCGAAGGTGCGGATCATTCGTCTGGCGCTGCACCCTCCGCCAGCTCGAAATGGCGCCCGCGCTCGATCACGAACCGGATGAAGTCCAGCGCCTCGCTCAGGTTATCGAGCTCATCGGTGTACGGGCCGTGGCGCGCCGTCACCGCCCAGGCGATCAGCGCGGACCACCGGGGTCCGAGCGTCTCCTGCGCCCACCGCGTCGCCGCAGGTTTCGACACAACGGTCCCGAACTCGAGCGTATACAGCATGCGGCAGCCGGTAAGGACCATATAGGAGCGATAGCCGCGCGGGTGCAATTCGCTGGGCTTTTGCAGGAACCGCGGCCACCATTCGGAGATCGCTACCAGTACCGCTTGGCGCACATCGTTTGGCCCGACCGGATCTATCAGTGATAGAGGGGACGGCCCCTCCACTACTATCCCCCATTCGCGGATCACATGGCGGTGAATATCCCACTCCCTGCCATGCCGCTCCATGCGGAGGCGTCCGCCGCGGTCGATGTACGGGTGCATATCGTTCGCGGGGTCATAACGGCGCACGGCGTCCTTTGGGACGTACGAGACCTCCAGCTCCCATCCCCACTTGCCCCACTGAGCCGCGCCGGCGGAGAAGCGCTCGTGCATCGCCGCCAACGCAGCAACCGTCTCCGCCGGGAGCGCGCCGGTGGTGACGACGAGGGCATCGATATCGCTGCTCTGGTCAAACTCGCCGGTCGCGAGCGAGCCGGCGAGGTATATGCCAACCACGCGATCCCGCAGGATCTCGCGCACCCCAGTCAGGAACGCCCACAGCACCGCGTTGGCTTCAGGTATCGGCGTCGGAAGTGGGGACAGGGCGGGCATAAGATAAATCCTCAGAAAAATGCATAGAACGTGCCGGTGCGCAGCATAGCACCATCAATGCTTGCCGCGTGCCCCAATCACGGGTCGGCACATCCATTGCGACGTACTATAGTCGTTAGCCGGCACTGGCGAGTTATCTCGTCGGTGTCAGGAGACAGAAGATTACGGTTCCCAGCACATCCGGCTCCGGCCGCAGCAGAAGGAGCGCAGCCCATGTCCGAACAGCGTGCCCAGCAGTTCATCGACGCCCTGCACGGCCTGGAGGAACGTGGCGATCTCGACACGCTGGTCGCCCAGTACACCGAGGACGCGACGCTCACCAACGTGAACCTGCCGGAGCCAATGACCGGTACGGCGGGCGTGCGCAAGTTCTGGGAGGACTACCGCTCGCTGTTCTCGCAAATCCACTCGGAGTTCTTGCACGTCGTCGTGCAGGACAATGAGGCGGCGCTGGAGTGGACGGGCACGGGAACGCTCGCGTCAAACGGCGAGCCGATTGAGTACGACGGCGTAACGATGCTGACGTTCCGGGATGGCAAGGTCTCTGCGTTCCGCGGGTACTATGACCAGATAGCTCTTACACAGCGCGTTCAAGTATAGCCACGCAATTTCGATGGGGACCTGGCACCGTGCGCTGGACCCAAGGACAGACAAGTCTCTTGGACAAATACCATCCATGAGTACTGTGTAACCACTCTTTTCGGTGGGGCTGACTTCAGCTTTGCCACTGCAAACTGCAATACTGAATAGTGAACAGGGAACACGCGAAGGCGCGAGCAGGGAATGGATGACCATGGGCATGACAGAGATGACAGACACAGCGGCAGCCGAGCTGCTCCGTCAGGGCGAGGAGCAAGGGTTTCTGACGGATGCTGAGATCACAGCACGGCTGCTGGACGCCGGGGCAGATGCCGCCACAACACAGCAGGTGCGCGAGACGCTGAGCGAGGCGGGTGTGGAAATTATGTCGACGCCGAACGAAGAAGCATCGGACGACGAAGACGCGACCGAGGCGGCCACCGAGCTTGGACTGAAAGACTTCATCTCTGGACAGGTCGATGCCGGCGATGCGACCCACGCGTACATGCAGGAGATCGGCCGGGCGATGCTGCTCACCGCCGAGCAGGAGGTGGCGCTCGCGAAGCGGGTCGAAGATGGGGATACGGAAGCCCTGCAGACGTTCGTCCTTGCTAACCTGCGGCTCGTCGTTAGCATCGCCCGACGCTTCACGGGGCGCGGGCTGCCCTTGCTCGATCTCATCCAGGAGGGCAATATCGGCCTGATGCACGCCGTGCACAAGTACGACTGGCGGCGCGGGCACCGCTTCAGCACGTATGCGACGTGGTGGGTCAAGCAGGCGATTTTTCGGGCCATCGAGAACAAGTCGCGGGATATAAGGCTACCGGCCCACATCTACGAGCAGACCAACAAGATCCAGCGGGTGGCCCAGGAGCTCTCACAGGAGCTGAACCGCGAGGCAACACCCGAGGAGATTGCCACGAAGGTGGACCTGTCGCCGGAGCGGGTGCAGGAGCTGCGTGGGTACCTCGTCCGGCCCGTCTCCCTCGACACGCCAGTCGGCACGGGGGAGGACGTGTCTGTCGGTGACTTCGTTCCGTCGCAGCAGGGAGGACCGGAGGAGGACGTCACCGAAGAAGCGCTGAAGCAGGACGTGGCGCACCTGCTCGGCGAGGCGCTCACCGAGCGCGAAAAGATCGTGCTGCAACTGCGGTTCGGGCTGGGCGACGGGCGCATCTACACGCTCGAAGAGGTAGGGCGGCAGCTCGGGGTCACCCGTGAGCGCGCGCGTCAACTCGAGAAGCAGGCGCTGCAGAAGCTGCGGAGACCGGATACGGCGGAGCGTGTGCGTGAATACGTGGGATAGCGCACGCGCGGCAGTCCCACCTCACCAAGATGACGAAGCGGCGCCTTGAGGCTGTGCGCACTGCTGGAGGCTCGGCCCGCCAGCTTGGTCGTGGCGTAAGCAGCGACTGAAGCTTCCCATCCTGGACCACCGTTACGCTCCACCACTATAGCGTGTACTGACGCATTAGTTGCATCACTGCATACGTTTGATTGTACTGTATGCACGTACGCGAATATAGCTTGGGTTCTGTCGCCTAGTGCGGTATACTAGATGGGCAATCATGAGCACCTTAGAGATAGATACGGACATACGCCGCGGCGCGGTCGATGACCTGCCCCCCGTGGTAAACGACTTCTCGATTGTCGCAGCAACGGTTAATGGATCCGGCAGTCAGACTGCGAACCTGATGCTCATCCGTGCCATCTTCAAGATGGGCATCCCGGTCAACGGCAAGAATCTGTTCCCATCGAACATTTCCGGTCTCCCCACGTGGTACACGATTCGCGTCAGCAAGGACGGATACACCGCCCGACGCGAGAGCGCGGAGATCCTTGTTGCGTTCAACGAGCAGACGGCCGCCGAGGACCTAGTCGCCCTGCCATCCGGTGGGGTGTGCATTTACCCCGAAGACAGCAAGCTCCAGCGTACGCGGGACGACGTGACGTATTACTCGTTGCCCGTCAAGCAGTTCGTGAGCGCGCCGGAAATCCACCCCAAGATGCGCGATAAGTTCGCGACGATGGTGTATGTCGGCGCCCTGGTGGAGTTGCTGGGCATTGATCCCAACGAGATCCGGGCGGCGCTCACCCACCACTTCAACGGCAAAATGGGCGTTGTGGACCTTAACTACGGCGTCGTCACCACCGTTGCGGACTGGGTGCGCGAGAACATCGTCAAGAACGATCCGTACCGGGTCGAGCGGATGGACCGAACCGACGGCATGGTGCTGATTGAGGGCAACACCGCCGGTGCGCTTGGGGCGATCTTCGGTGGTGTGACGGTCGCCGCGTGGTACCCGATCACCCCATCGACCAGCCTCATCGACGCACTGAACGAGTATCTGCCGAAGCTGCGCTCGGACGAGGATGGCAAGCCGACTTGGGCGGTGATCCAGGCGGAGGACGAGATGGCCGCGATCGGCATGGTGCTCGGCGCTGGCTGGGCAGGGGCGCGGGCGATGTCCGCTACGTCGGGTCCCGGCATCTCGCTGATGACGGAGTTCGCCGGGCTGGGGTACTTCGCGGAGATCCCCGGCGTTATCTGGGATGTCATGCGCATCGGCCCGAGCACGGGACTGCCGACCCGCGTTTCCCAGGGCGACGTGCTCGCGGTCTACTTTCTCGGCCACGGCGATACCCGGCATGTGTGCCTCCTGCCCGGCTCGGTGGCGGAGTGCTTCGAGTTCGGTTACGCCGCGTTCGACCTGGCGGAGCGGTTGCAAACGCCGGTGTTCGTGCTCAGCGACCTGGACCTCGGCATGAACCTTTGGATGACGGAACCGTTCGACTACCCGAACCGCCCGATGGACCGCGGCAAGGTGCTGAGCGCGGACGACCTCCGACGGCTCGGCAGCTTCAAGCGGTTCGAGGACGTGGACGGCGACGGGATCGGCTACCGCACGCTGCCCGGCACGGAGCACCCACTCGCGGCATACTTCGCGCGGGGCACGGGTCACACCGAGGACGCGGTGTACAG
>JAUJMR010000025.1:6843-38609 GCA_030446765.1 Chloroflexia bacterium | reverse complement strand
TGCGGCAGTTCATCGCCGCGCACGATCGGGTCTACGTCGTGGAGCTCAATCACGACGGCCAGATGTGCCAGATCATGCGCATGGAGATGCCGGAGCTTGCCCCGCGCATGCGCTCCGTGGCGCACTGCGACGGACTGCCGCTTTCGGCGCGGCTGGTAGTGGACGCGATACTGGAACAGGAGAAAGCTTGATGGCGGTTGAGGCGAGATCCAGCGGGAAGGCGAACCGGATTGGCCTCGAGAAGGCTGATTATCGGGGCAACGTATCCACGCTCTGCGCGGGTTGCGGCCACGACTCCATCTCCAGCCAGATCATGGCGGTCGCGTTCGAGCTCTCGCTGGAGCCACAGCGGATGATCAAGATGAGCGGCATCGGCTGCTCCAGCAAGTCGCCCGCCTATTTCATGAACCGCTCGCACGGTTTCAATGCCGTCCATGGCCGGATGCCCAGCGTGGCGACGGGCGCGACACTGGCGAACAACAGCCTGCTCGCGATCGGCGTGAGCGGTGACGGCGACACCGGCAGCATAGGGCTCGGACAGTTCAAGCATATGCTGCGCCGGAACGTGCCGCTGGTGTACATCATCGAGAACAACGGCGTGTACGGGCTGACGAAAGGCCAGTTCTCCGCAACGGCGGATCAGGGCCAGACACTGAAATACGCCGGAATGAACGAGCTCCCGCCGATCGACCTGTGCATCGAGGCGCTGGTCGCGGACTGTGGCTTCGTTGCCCGCTCATTCGCGGGGGACGCGAAGCAGGTTCGCGCACTGCTCAAGGCGGCGATCTCTTATGAGGGTACGGCGGTGCTCGACATCATCAGCCCGTGCGTGACGTTCAACAACCACGAGGACTCGACGAAGAGCTATCCCTACGGCAAGCTGCACGAGGAGCAGCTGCACGACATCACGGTCGTGCCGAAGCGCGAGGAGATCACCGTCGACTACGAACCGGGCACGTTGCGTGAGGTGGCGATGCATGATGGCTCCGTAATCCAGCTCCGCAAGTTGCACGAGGACTACGACCCGACGAACCGGATGGAAGCGCTGCGGCTCCTGGATGGGGCGCAGGCGAGCCAGGAGTTCGTGACCGGGCTGCTCTACATCGATGAAAGCCGGCCGCCCCTGCCGAAGCTCGTGCACTTGCCGGAAACCCCACTCGCACAGTTGCCCGCCGAGAGGCTCCGCCCCTCACGGGAGGCGCTGAGTAAGGTGATGGCCGACCTCGGGTAATCACCCCGAACTTTCGTCCGGAGCCCCGGACAGCTCCCTTCCTAACTCCCTGCTCGCATTCCCGGCGAAGACTTTCCCCTGACCACATACAGCGCAGCTTGGCATATCCGCACTCTCCTGCTATAGTGGCGCATTCGCCTTAGCCAATCGGGGCAAGATGCGTTTACGCAACAAGGAGACATGTGCATGCGAAGGACTTTCACACTGCTCGTCATCGTCCTCGGCTTGTTCGCCACCACGGCGTCCCCGGCCCGGGCCATTACCGGCGACTATGTCGAAGATTTCCAACACCCGTTTGTCGGACTGGTTGTGTTCTATGACGATGCTGGCGAGTTCATCGGGCGCTGCTCGGGCTCGCTGCTCACCCCCACGGTGTTCCTGACCGCCGGCCACTGCACGGACGGCGCAGACACAGCTCGCGTCTACTTCCAGCAGGATGCGGGGGCAGACTATGACCCGGAGACCGGGGTGGACGCCACCACGGGCTATCCGGAAACGTGCGCAGACGGCACGCTCGGGACGCTATGCGCCACGTCCGACAGAGTGTACACGTACCTCGGTTATGATGGCTTCGCGACTTTCCCGAACACCGGGGACGTGGGCCTCGTGATCCTCGACCAGCCCATCGAGCTGGCGGAGTACGGCGTGCTTGCTAAGGCAGGCTCGCTTGACCGGCTGGCCACCCGGCGCGGCCGCCAGAGCGTCACGTTCACATCCAGCGGGTATGGCCTCACCAGGGTAAATCCTGTGTTCCTCGAGTCCTACCGTTCCCGGCTGATGGCCACCTCGCGCCTCACGAACCTGAAGAGCGCGCTGACGGGCGGCTTCAACATTCAGCTCAACGGAAACGGAAAGGGTAGCGGGGGCACGTGCTTCGGTGATTCGGGCGGGCCGGTCTTCTACGGCGGCTACGGATCCAACACCATCGTGGCCGTGACATCCTTCGGCCTCAACGGGAACTGTGCCGGCGTCGACTTCGCGTTCCGAACGGATCAGGCCGCGATCCTAGAGTGGATCCTCGACACTGTCCCAGAGAGCGAGGCGGATGACATAGTGTTCGTCACGATCTAGGGCGCTTCACCAAGCGCCGCCATGAGGACAATCTCTCGTCGATGAGGGAGCTGACAAAAGTCAGCCCCCCTCGCTATGCAGACCGGTCCATCCATGCCCCGGCGCGACGCACTCCGAGTACCTGTGCGACGCTCCGTCCCGGCAATTACGGCGGTGAGTTGGGGGCTTGAGCCTCAACCACGACCGAGGGGCGGGCTGTTGCCCGCGGGCGCGGAGACCTTCCCTTACACAGATCGTTCTCTTTGGTCACGGCTCTAGCGCCTTCTTACCATCCGCCCAGTGCGCCTCCTGCAACGCCTGCTCGGCTGTGCTCTCTATGTGGACATAGCGGCAGGCGGGGGCTACACTTTGCTCAGATGTGCGGCGGGCGCGGGGAACGGCTCCCCAGATCGTTCCCCGACAAACCAAGCTGTCTCAGACTGGAGGGCCCACCCAAACATGCCCGAGCAATATCAGGACACCCTGCCGAACGGCCTGACGGTCGTTGGGGAGAAGATCGAGGGCGTTCGCTCACTCGCACTCGGTTTCACCGTCGGCGCCGGATCCGCGCATGACCCCGACGATCGGGTCGGGCTGGCACACTTTACGGAGGCGATGCTGCTGGAAGGCACCACCTCCCGGAACTCCCGCGAGATCAGTGACGCGCTCGACAACCTCGGCGTGCGCTACGGCACAAGCGCCGACTCGGAGACAATCGGGCTCTCGGGGCAGATGGTGGGGACAAACCTCGGCCCCGCACTCGGCATCATGGCCGACGTGCTACGCAACCCCGCATTCCCTGAAGCAGAGCTAGAGCAGACCCGGTCCTCGATCCTCCAGGAACTGCGGCACGAAGAAGACGAGCCGATGGTCCAGGTGCGCAATGTCCTGCGCAAGGTGTACTACAAGGGCCACCCATACGCGAAGCGCCCCACGGGGGAGCCCCAGGCCATACGGGATATGGACCGGCAGACGATTCAGGAGCACCACGCCCGGTACTTCACCCCCGCGAACAGCGTCTGCGCCATCGCGGGCGATTTCGACTGGGACGAGTTCCGCTCCCTCGCGGAGGACGCGCTCGGCTCCTGGCAAGGGGATGGCCGGGCGCCGGAGATCGCGGCCCCGACCCCGGAGCCACAAATCTACATCGAGAACCGCGAGAGTCAGCAGGAGCACATCGCCGCCGCAGGGCCGAGCGTTCCCTACGGCCACCAGGACTACTACGCCGCGATCATCGCCGCGGAGATTCTTGGTGGTGGGATGAGCAGCCGGCTCTTCGAGGAGGTACGAGAAAAGCGCGCGCTCGTGTATCAGGTCGGCGCGGCATACTCCCCCGGCCGGCACCAGGGTTCGTGGCGCGCGTACGCGGGCACGACGCCGCAAAAGGCTCCACAAACGTACAGCGTGCTGCTCCACGAGATGCGCAAGCTCGACGCCGATGGTGTGACCGAGGAGGAGTTTGACCGGTTCCAGGGATCCGTGCGCTCTTCCGTGCTGATGAGCGGCGAGAGCACGGGGGCCAGGCTCAGGTCGCTCCTGACGTCGTGGTGGTACGAGCGGCGACTCAAGGCCCTCGCGTACACGCGCGAGCAGATCGACGCGGTGACGATGGATCAGGTGAACAACATGCTGCGGGAATGGCCCGTGAGCGGTGGGCTCGTGGTGTGCGGCCTCGGCCCAAGCACAAGAGAAGAGCTCACGAGCCTCGACCGTACGGCGTAGCGAACGGAAAGGTACTACTCAGATGACGGTAATGAACGACGAGCTACTCGGCGTCGAGAAGCTGTCGAACGGCCTCACGGTGATCGGCCAGCGTATGCCCGGCGTGGAGTCGGTCGCGGTGTGCTTCCACGTGCGCACAGGCTCCCGCGATGAACAGGCGGATATCGCCGGCATATCGCACTTCCTCGAACACATGATGTTCAAGGGGACCCAGCGCCGGAGCGCGATCGATATCTCCCGCGAGTTTGAGCGAATGGGCGCGGAGTTCAACGCGTTCACCTCGCACGAGAGCACCGTGTACTACGCGCGCGTCCTCGGCGACCAGCTCCCGCACGCTCTCGATGTGCTCGCGGACATGATGTGTCCCAAGCTCGACGAGGGCGAGTTCACTACTGAGAAGGGCGTGATCATCGAGGAGATCGCCCGCTCCGAGGACCAGCCGACGCACGAGCTTTTCGACCACCTATTCACGAACTTTTTCTCTCCGCACCCGCTCGGCAATAGTGTCCTCGGCACTCCGGACTCGATTCGCAACCTCCCCGTGGAGCAGATGCGCGCGTATCACGGCCGTCGCTACAGTCCGAACAACATGGTGCTCGGCGTTGCGGGCAACTTCGAGTGGGATACCCTGCTGCCGCTGGTCGAGCAGCAGACCGCTTCCTGGCAGGCTCAGGATGCCCCCCGCCCTCCGCTCCCGTTCACACCCACCCCAAGGACGGTGGCGGAAGTCAAGCCGAAACTTCAGCAGGAGCACGTCGCGATCGCGACCGCCGCTCCCCCACAGGAGAGCGAGGATAGCTGGGCAGCGGACCTTCTGGCCGCGATCCTGGGAGACTCGACCGGCTCGCGGCTGTACTGGGAGGTGGCACAGAAGGGCATCGCGGACTCCATTGAGACCGGGTACTACGGGTACGAGGGCGTCGGCCTCTTCGCGACATACTTCAGCGCCAGCCCCGAGCAGGCGCCGGAAGTGCTGCGGATCGTGCGCGCGGAGATGGAGAAGCTCCAGCGCGACGGCGTGACGGAAGAGGAGCTCGCTCGCTCGCGGGTCAAGGCGGTGAGCGATACCGTAATCTCCGGCGAGGCGTCCCACCGGCGCATGTTCGAGGTAGCGGACCTCTACCTGGCCAAGGGACGGCCGATGAGCGTCGATGCGATCATCGAGGCAATTGAGGGCGTCACGGTGACCGATGTTCGGGAGCTGCTCGACCGGTACCCATTTGCGGAGAGTTTCACCGTCCAGGCTGCGGGCCCCCTCACCGAAGACCAGCTTATGAGCGCGGAGTAATATAAGACGGCCGAGATACCGCACGGGAGACACCGAAGCCAAGCAACGTGAGACTCAGACCAACAGCGGCCCGGGGAATCACCTGGGCCGCTGAGTCATGTACCCTGTCAGGGTCATAAAGCGGTGGTCGTCAACCTTGGTCTCCGCGACAGCAGCGTAGCAGTAACGTTACCCAGGCGTCCTTGCTGTGGCCCAGATTGGTCGCCGGTTCGCCCTTAGCTCGGGGTGGACTGCAGCAAACCGATGACGTGGCCTTCCGGATCGGCGAACATGGCAATAGTGACCCCCTCCATGACGCGGGTCACCGGCATGAGCGTCGTACCACCGGCCTGCGTCACCTTATCCAGGTACGCCTGCGGATCGTCGACCTCGATGTAGATGGTCACACGCGAGCCGCCACCGTCCTCTGCGCCGCCCTGTCCGATACCGCCGCCGATGCCGCTGCCCCGATTGTTATCGTCAAGCATGCTGTAGTTACCCATCTCCGGTACCGGCGGACTGAGATTCCAGTTGAAAACATCGCTGTAGAACTTCTGCAGCTTGATCGCGTCTGTACCGATGATCTCGAACCAAGTAACGGGGTTTGCCATTGTGTTGGTTCCTCTCTGGATATAGGGGTTGTTGTACGTCCGGTCCCAACAGCTCATGTTGGCCACTTCAATCACAAGGCGATTTGAAGGGCGCCGCTATGAGCCTGCGAAGACGCCTCTGCACTCATCGGCTCTGCTCGATCAGCCCTGCGCGCTGCAGCACGCGCAGGTGCTTGGAGATGACAGGCAGGCTCATATCAAAGGCTTCCGCCAGCTCCGTTACCGTCGCCGCACCCGAGGCCAGGCCTGTCAGGATTGCGCGACGGGTAAGGTCGGCGGGGGCAGCGAGCGTCGTGCTGAGCTAATGGGGTTTAACGTGACACGTAGGTTACTGATCAGTTACCTGATTCGTACCGTACGCGCCGACCAGTTTGGTTTCAAGGGCCGGTCACCTGCCGCACTTCCGATCGCCGCTCGACGCCGGATTCCTGGCTGGGGACCTGAGTAGACTCCGTCCCGACGCACGGGACCGCGCCCTATCGCTGGCCCGCAGCCTGGACGCCCTGCGCGCCGAGGATCGCGGCGCCAACGACACCCGCGTTGTCGCCGAGCTTCGAGGGCACGATCTCCACGAGGGCACCGGGTACCGCGAGCGCTTCCCGCTTCGCGATCGGGGCGGCGATCTCCAGGAGCAGTGGGACTGCCTCCACGACTCCGCCGCCGAGCACGATGCGCTCTGGGTTGTAGAAGTTGATGGCGGAGGCCAAGGCGAGCCCGAGGAAGCGGCCAGCCTCCTGCAAGGTTTCCAGAACGAGCTCGTCTTTCTGCGCGACCGCCTTCGCGAGCAGGCCGGAGCGAATCGCCATCCCGCCTGGTGCATTGCTGTCGATCCCCGCGGCGCCCAGCAGATCCCGCAGGACGGAGGGACGCCCCCGACGCAATTCCTCGAGCAAAACGTGGGTGATCGCCGTGCGCGACGCGTACGCCTCGAGGTGACCACGTCCGCCGCAGCCGCAGAACCGCCCACCGGCGAAGACGACCAGGTGGCCGATCTCGCCCGCGGTCGCGGTCGGGCCGCGGTCCAACTCGCCGCCGCGAATGATCGCGCCGCCGACACCCGTGCCGACAAAGACGCACACCAGCCGGTCAACGCCTTTGCCCGCACCGAAGTTCAACTCCCCGAGCGCCGCGCCCTGCACATCGTTGCCGAGGCGCACCGGCAGGTCGAGGCGGTCCTCAAGTGTCTCCGCGATGGGGAGGTTACCCAGCCCGCTCAGGTTCGGCGCCGTGAGCAATACGCCGCGATCCGGGTCCACCTGGCCGGGCGCGAGCACGCCCGCGCTCGTGACGTACGTCCCTTTCGGCAGTTTCGCGTCCGAGATCGCGGCTTCCGCGAGGTCCCCCAGACGGCCGAGCAACTCCTTTGCGCCGTCGGCACTGTTCGTCCGCTTCTTGGCGCTGCCGATCACCTTGCCCGTGGCGAGGTCGGTCACACCGGCCAGGATCTTCGTCCCACCGAGGTCGATGCCGAGGCCGTACGATTTTGACATTCTCTCTCCTCCGCCGTCGGGACGGCGAGTCTGTGTGGATCTCTGGGGTCTACGGTACGAGCGCGAGCGTGCGAGGGATTGCGGCATTCAAGCTTCCACAGTGTACTATCCGAGAGGACATCATGTCAGCCGGCAGGGAGTGTGTTGCGCTTTCGCCGTTCCATAGCAGACAGCAGGCAATGCGCGAAGAACTTGGCGGCGTGCCGACCGCCCGACGTTCAATACAAAGCACACTCGCTAGAGTCGACGCCTCGTCCAGAGCTACGCGTCGCCCGGTTGTTCCTCGCTGTCGAGAAAGCGCGGGGGCGGCGAACCATCGTGGCCTGCTCGAAGGCGTACGCGAGTCGCAGCAGCACGGGCTCGCTGTATGCCCGGCCAAAAAGGTGACGCCGACGGGCAGGCCCAGCGCGTAGCCGGCGGGCACCGTGATCGCCGGGTAGCCCGCCACCGCAGCGAGCGAGGAGCTGCCTCCGGTGAAGTGATCGCCGGTAAGCCGATCGATCTTGAAGGCCGGGCCGCCCGTTGGCGCGAAGAGCGCGTCGAGCCCGTGCTCGTCCATGGTGCGATCAATCCCCTCTTCGCGCGCGAGACGCCCGCTCCCGGCAAGCGCCTCCAGATACTCCCGATCGGTGAGCGGACCTTTCTCTTGCGCCTTGATAAGGATGTCCTGGCCGAAGTACGGCATCACACGCGTGGCGTTCCGCTCGTTGTACGCAATCACCTCCTCCAAGCTATGGACCGGCGCGTCCGAGCCGAGGCTCTGGAGATAGCGATTCAGGCCATTTTTGAACTCGTAGAGCAAGACCTCGAACTCCATATGCCGCAACTCCGGGGGAACCGGCACATTCGCCGGATCCACGACATGGGCACCGAGCCGCTCCAGAGTGCGGATGGCTACCCCGACGATCCGGTCGGTCCACGCGTTGTACCCGAAGAATCCATCACGCGCGATGCCGATGCGCGCGCCACGCAGCCCTTCGGGGTCGAGGAAGGCGGTGTAATCCGCATGGACCCGTCCCTCGCCCGCCTGCGTCGCGGGGTCCTCCGGGTCCGGCCCTGCCACCGCTGCGAGCAGCACGGCAGCGTCCTCGACGGTACGCGTCATGGGACCGGCGGTGTCCTGACTCGCCGAGATCGGGATAATGCCCGCGCGACTGATCAGGCCGACCGTCGGCTTGAGACCGACGACCGCGTTGTATGAGGCAGGACACACGATCGAGCCGTCCGTCTCGGTGCCGAGCGCGGCGGCGGCGAGGTTCGCGGCCACGGCCGTGCCGGAGCCGGAGCTGGAGCCGCAGGGCGAGCGGTCGAGCACGTACGGGTTGCGGGCCTGTCCGCCGCGCGAGCTCCAGCCGCTGGACGACTGACCGGAGCGGAAGTTCGCCCATTCGCCCATGTTCGTTTTGCCGAGGAGCACTGCGCCCGCCTCGCGCAGCTTCCGGGCGATCGTGGAGTCGCGTCGCGGTCGGGAACCCTCCAGGGCGAGAGAGCCTGCCGTGGTCGCCATGGCATCTGCGGTGTCCATGTTGTCCTTGAGCAGGACGGGGATGCCGTGGAGCGGGCCGCGCACAGCACCCGCCGCACGCTCCTGGTCAAGCGCCGCGGCAATGGCTGACGCCTCGGGGTTCACCTCCAGGACGGCGTGCAACGCCGGACCGGCACGATCAAGCGACTCGATGCGTTCGAGATACCACTGCACCAGCGAGACGGAGGTCTGCTCGCCCTGCTCCATCGCGCGCGCCAGACGCCGGATTGTCCACTCTTCCACGGATAAAGCTCCTGTTTCAGGAACGCACGTCTGTCCCCTCGGGCGGCTGGTTGTTCCGGCCCACGATAGCCAGTCAGGTAGGCACGCGCATCCGGCAGCACTTGCGAACGATTAGCTTTTTGCAACTACTTGCAGATACTTGCGTAGACTCGCCTGCGAACGCTGTCTTGCGCCAAAATATGGGTAATGCTATGCTTTTGGGACGGCTCGGGAATATTGGCAACCTTATTGCGAGTTCTACTAAGTAGAGAATAAGAGAGCACGGAAGGTAGTCCTGCATGCAAGCCACAAACATAGTACCGTTTCTCAGCCCGAGCGTGCACGCGCCAAAGGTCGTAGAAAGCGCCGTCGATGCCATTGGGAACACACCAATGTTCCGGATCCGCAACTTCGAGCAGATCCATCCCGGCATTGAGATGTACGTGAAGGCGGAGTGGTACAACCTCGGCGGCTCCGTCAAGGACCGTCCCGCGTTGCGGATCATCGAAGACGCCGAGCGCGACGGCAGGCTGACGCATTCGATGACGCTCATCGACTCCACGAGCGGCAATACCGGGATCGCGTACGCCCTGATCTGCGCCATCAAGGGGTACAAGTGCGAGCTCGTGATGCCGGAGAACGTCAGCGAGGAGCGGAAGTCGATTGTTGCGGCGTACGGCGCGAAGATCACGTACACCGACCCGTTCGAGGGCTCCGATGGCGCGATCCGCTACGTGCGCGAACTCGTCCAGCGGGAGCCGGCGAATTACTTCTATGCGGACCAGTACAACAACCCGTCGAACTGGCACGCGCACTACGATACCACCGGCCCGGAGATCTGGCAGCAGACCGAGGGACGCATCACGCATTTCGTGGCGGGTCTCGGCACGAGCGGCACGCTTATGGGCACGGGACGGCGCCTGCGCGAGTTCAACCCCGAGGTGCAGCTCGTCGGCGTGCAGCCCGATAGTCCGTTCTTTGGCCTTGAGGGTCTGAAGCATATGGAGACGGCGATCCGGCCCGGCATCTATGATGAAGAGTTGTTGGACCGTAAGCTCGGCATCTCCACCGAGGACGGTTATGAGATGGCCCGGCAGGTCGCCCAGCGGGAGGGGTTGTTCGTCGGCCAGAGCAGCGGCGCGGCTCAAGGGCGCGCTGGATATTGCCGCCGAGACGGATCGCGGGGTGATCGTCGTGCTTGCTGCCGGACGGTGGTGCCCGGTATCTGAGCACCGCACTCTGGAAGTAGCCATACCGGATTATCGAGCGTGAAGCGCTTGATGGTTGATTGAACAAACATAAAAGGGGTTAGAGAGAATAATGGCGATAGAAGTACAGATTCCGGGGCCGCTTCGAAACTACACCGGCCAGCAATCAAAGGTGCAGGTTGAGGGCGGTACCGTCGGCGAGGTGCTCCAGAACCTCAAGCAGGCGTATCCCGGCATTGAGTCTCAACTTTATGAGAACGATGGCTCGGTCCGCCGCTTCATCAACCTGTTCGTGAACGGCGAGGATATTCGCGGCCAAGGCGGCATCGACACAAGCCTCAAGGACGGCGACAAGCTGGGCATCCTCCCCGCGATGGCGGGCGGCTCCCTGGGGCTCTCCCCGGATCAGGTCCAGCGGTACCACCGGCACCTCATCATGCCGGAGGTGGGGAGCAAGGGCCAGCGCAGGCTCGCGAACGCAACGGTGCTCATCGTAGGCGCTGGCGGCCTCGGCAGCCCCGCGGCGATGTACCTCGCAGCCGCGGGAGTCGGGAAGATCGGCATCGCGGACTTCGATGTGGTGGACGTGAGCAACCTGCAGCGGCAGATCCTGCACGGCGCCGAGGATGTGGGCAGGCCGAAGACGGATAGCGCGCGCGACACGCTCAACCGCATCAACCCCACCGTCGAGGTCGTCGCGCATAACGAGCCGCTGACGAGTGCGAACGCCCGCGAGATCATCAGCCAGTATGACGTGATCGTGAACGGCACCGACAACTTCCCCACGCGCTATCTGGTGAACGATGTCGCGTACTGGGAGGGCAAGCCGCTCGTGGATGGCAGCATCATGCGCTTCGACGGTCAGCTCACGGTCTACGCGCCGGGCTTCGGCTGCTACCGGGATCTCTTCCCGACGCCGCCGCCTCCTGGGGCGGTGCCGTCCTGCGCGGAGGCAGGCGTGCTCGGCGTACTGCCGGGGATCATCGGCTCGCTGCAGGCGCTGGAGGCGATCAAGCTGATCCTCGGCATCGGGGAGCCAATGATCGGGCGGATGCTCATCTTCGATGGCCTCTCGTTCGAGTTCCGCGAGCCCAAGCTCCGCAAGGACCCGAATTGCCCGGTCTGCGGCGAGCAGCCGACGATCACGGAACCCGTCGACTACATCGAGTTCTGCGGCCTGCCGCAGGAGACCGCGCTCGTCGGATAAGCGCTCGATGGCGCGCCCCGCGTCAGACGTGGGGCGCGCCTCCCCATGTCCCACTCGCGTTACCGGTCAAGTTCCAAACACAACAAGGAGGAAAGCACCCATGACCCAGGCAACAACCGACCCCAACCTGCAGCAGTACGCGCACCCCGAGGTGCTCGTCACGACCGACTGGGTGGACGAGCACAAGAACGACCCGAATGTGCGGCTGCTTGAAGTCGACGTCGATACAAAGGCATATGACCAGGGGCACATCCCCGGCGCGGTCGGCCTCAACTGGCAGACCCAGCTCCAGGACACGACGGTACGGGACATGGCATCCAGGGAGGACTTGGAGCAGCTTCTCGGTCAGGCGGGTGTCACACCGGAGACCACCGTCGTGGTGTATGGCGACAACAACAACTGGTTCGCCACGTGGGCGTTCTGGCAGTTCAAGTACTACGGGCATCAGGACGTGCGCGTGATGAACGGCGGGCGGGCGAAGTGGCTCGCAGAAGGCCGAGAGCTCACCACGGACGCGCCACAGGTCCAGCCCACGCAGTACAGCTTCTCCGGCCAGCCTGATGAGAGCATCCGCATCTACCGCGACGAGGTACTCCAGAAGATCGGGCAGGCGAACCTGGTAGACGTCCGCTCCCCGAAGGAGTTCTCGGGCGAGCTGCTCGCTCCCGAGGGTATCCCCCAGGAGGGCGCGCAGCGCGGTGGCCACATTCCCGGTGCGGCCAATATCCCGTGGGGACAGGCCGTGAATGAGGACGGCACCTTCAAGAGCGCCGATGACCTCCGGAGCCTGTACGAGGGCAAGGGTATCACCCCGGATAAGGAAACCGTCGCATACTGCCGGATCGGCGAGCGCTCCAGTCACTCCTGGTTCGTGCTCAAGTACCTGCTCGGTTACCCGGACGTGCGCAACTACGACGGCTCGTGGACGGAGTGGGGCTCCAGCGTCCGCGTCCCCGTCGAGAAGTCGTAGGCAGAATGGTCGAGTTGCCGCGCAAACTGTACGAGGAGATCATCGAGCACGCCCGTGCGGGCTGGCCGGATGAGGTGTGCGGGCTGATCGGCGGCCAGAACAGGCCGGAGCGGACGTACCGTATCAAGAACACGGCGGAGACGCCGCGAGTCCGCTACCTGATGGACCCGGCCGAGCAGTTCGCGGCAATGATGGACTTCGAGAGCCGGGGGTGGGACCTGTATGGGATCTACCACTCCCACCCTTCGACCGAGGCATACCCCTCGGCGACGGATCGCGGGCTTGCCTTCTACCCGGACGCGATCTACCTGATCTGCTCCCTCGCTGATCGGGAAAAGCCCGTGCTGCGGGCATTTATGATCATCGACGATGAGGTGCGCGAGCAGGGGGTGCGTATCACGGAGGCCGAGCCCGGTGCCCCGGAAGCGCCGGTATGCTGCTAGGCGCAGCGCACGGCCCCAGCGCCAAGCAGGAGGTGTATTGAGTGAGCTTTAAACTATACAAAGACGATGAACTCCAGGAGCCGTTCGAGCGCATAGACGCAGAAAAGGCGTGCACGATGGTGGATTCGGGGGCGCAGCTCATCGACGTGCGCGAGCCGGACGAGTGGGAGGACTTCCATGCGCCGCAGGCAAAGCATGTCCCCCTGCAGACCTTCCTGAACAACCCGGGGCAGTATGTGACCCCGGGCGACAGCGTCGTGTTCGTGTGCGCCCGCGGGCACCGCAGCGCCGTCGCGGCGGAGATGGCGTCAGCGGTCGGCCTGGAGCGTGCGTACAACCTCGAAGGCGGGATGAACGACTGGCGGGAGCGCGGCTACCCAGTCGAGTGACGCCGCGGACCAAGCAGCATAACCAAGATCGCGGGGGCACGGCATGCCGTGCCCTTTCGCTATGAGCGGCGCATCGAGATGAGGACTCAATCGTGAACAGGGTACTCTTCGGCGATAATCTGACCGTACTCCGGACGATGCAATCGGATTCGATCCCGCTGATCTATATCGATCCTCCCTTCAACACCGGAAAGACGCAGCGCCGCACCTCCATTCAGACCGTGCGCGACGAGGCAGGCGATCGCCGGGGGTTCGGCGGCCATACGTACCGCACCAACGCCGAGGGTTCGATGGCATATCTGGACATACACGATGACTACCTCGCCTGGCTGGAGCCCCGGCTTCGGGAGGCTCATCGCGTGCTCGCGCCGAACGGTTCAATGTACTTCCACATCGACTACCGCGAGGTCCACTACTGCAAGGTGCTGCTCGACACGATATTCGGACGCGCGAGTTTCCTCAACGAGATCATCTGGGCATACGATTACGGCGGGCGCACCAACCGCAAGTGGCCGCCGAAGCACGACAACATCCTCCTGTACGCGAAGGACCCGGAGCGGTATACCTTCAACAGGCACGACATGGAACGCCTCCCGTACATGGCGCCGAAGCTGGCCGGACCGGAGAAGGCGGCGCGGGGCAAACTCCCGACCGACACCTGGTTTCTCACGATCGTCAGCCCCACCGGCAAGGAAAAGACCGGCTACCCGACGCAGAAGCCGCTGCGCCTGCTCGAGCGCATCGTCCGCGCCTCCTCGAATCCCGGAGACACCGTGCTCGACTTCTTCGCGGGCAGCGGCACCACCGGCGTCGCGGCACACCGGCTTGGGCGCAGCTTCGTCCTTATAGACAACAACCCCGAGGCAGTCGAAGTGATGAGGAAACGGCTCGTGGACGCCCGGGTGGAGTTCAGCGACTGACGGTCAACGAATACCACCGGGTCACCGCATGGACGCGGAAGCCCACGGATTCGTAGACGTGGATCGCCGCTGCGTTCGTGCCCGCGACGCCGAGCATGACGGACTCCATGCCCTGCTGTTTCAGACCTCGCATACCAGCGAGCACCATAGCGCGCCCCAGCCCTCGCCGCCGGAACGTGGGGTGGGACCCGACGATGCCGATTTCGCCCTCCTTGCACCCCGTTCTCGCGTTCGACTCCGCGTTGATGAAGCACACACAGAACGCGGCGAGTGTTCCGTCCGGCGAGATGGCCACCAGGTCAAGCTCCGGACGATACCCGGCCTCGCGCATGATCGCGAGACGGTACGGCACCGTCATGGTCTCCGTACCGAACGCGGCGCGGTGGGTGGCGACGTACGGCTTCGCCTCGCCTTCACCCGCGAGCGGTCGGAGCACCCAGCCAGGTGGAAGGTTTGGTTCTGCGAACGGCTCCACCAGGGATCGCGACAGGCCAAGCGTCCGGTCATCGCCGGGCATGAATCCGTGGCGGACCAGGAGCCCGACCCGAGCGGTATCCTCTTCGCAGGCGGGGACAACGATCGTCACCGGAGCGCCTGGCCGAGCAACTCGCCGGAGCACGTCCGCCGCCCATACCAACATCTCGCGCTCGGTGCCCTGGTTCAATGAATCGGGCCGGAAGTGGAAGTACAGGTTGTTGTGGCTGACCTGCACCATCGCGAAGCCCGCAATCTGTCCCTGCGCGTCCTCCCAGACGCGCGTGTTCGCGGCGTTTCCGGAGGCGGCGGGGTCGAGCAACGCTGGCAGGTCGGCCGCGCCGGGGTAGTGATCGAACGGGTCCGGATGCTCTCGCAGCAGCCGCTGCATCGCGGCCAGGTCGTTGTCGCCGCGACAGGGACGCGACGCGAACGGTCCCGCCCAACGCATGCTCACGGCACCTGGTCCGCGTGGGTCTCCTCCTGCTCGATCTCCGCGAGGTGCGTCGCGTCGTTGGCGCACGCGATGAGGGGCACGCCGTATCCCAACACCACCTCCGTGATGGCGCAGTTGTCGAACCGGTGATCGGGGTGGGCGAGTGATGTGCCGGCCATCAGGTGGGCAACGACCCACCGGAGGGTGCCCCCATGCGACACCACCGCGACCGTGCCCTGCCCGGCGTGGCGGGAGACGATGTCATCTATCGCGCGCGCGGCGCGTTCGCCGAGCTGTCGACGGCTCTCGCCGCCGGGCCACGATGCATCCTCCGCGCCCCGGCGGATACCGCGCGCATGGCGCGGCCAGCGAGCGGCGAAGTCCTCCCAGGAAAGGCCGGTGGCTTGGCCAATATCCGTCTCCATGAGATCGGGGAGGACGATCGGCTCGACACCGGTCGCCGCGGCGATCGCCCGCGCGGTGTCGTAGGCCCGCCGCAGGGGGCTGGTATAGAGGGCGTCGAGCTTCCCCATCGAGGCGATGCGCGCCGCAATGGCCTCGGCCTGCCGCCTCCCCCGCGTGGTGAGCGGCGAGTCGAGCCTGCCCTGCATGCGCCGCTCGTGGTTGGCCTCGCTCTCCCCGTGGCGAACCAGCAGCAGGCGTAGTTCCGCCAACGAAGACTCCGTTCTAGCATCGCGCTTAACATTCAGTTAACAGTGGAGAGTATCGCAGACGGCGCGTGGGTTCGACAAGGCGCGGGCGCGACCGGCCACCGCGGCGTTTGGACCCCCTCGGCGGCGGACGAAACGCGCGGCTCCCACAGGACCCGGACCTGCCGTACAATACGGGGCACTGCGGCGGGTCGGGCGCGAGCATCTCCCACCGACGAGCTATGGCGCGAGCCAGCACCACGCGCTCGCATCTGCTCGGACTCGGCGGCTTTGGCGTCCACCGCATCGCTCGGTGGCCAAAGGGCCGGAAACTAACGCCTACCGAGCAGGCACGGTATCGCCGTTCGGTGCTGTGCTGATCCGGACCACAAGCGAGATCAGGATTGGAGGGGCCAGATGATCATCACAACGAAGGACCGGAGCCTGGGAAACGTGGTGATCCCGGACACCATGCGGGCCGTCGTCACACACGGTCCGCATGACTACCGGCTCGAGGAGGTGGCGGTGCCGCGACCGGGACCGGGGGAGGTGCTCGCGAAGGTGGAGGCCTGCGGCGTGTGCGCGAGCGACGTGAAGTGTTACAAGGGCGCGGACATGTTCTGGGGCGGCAACGGGCAGCCTCGCTACGTTCAGGCGCCTGTCATACCGGGGCACGAGTTCATCGCCCGTGCCGTTGCACTGGCAGAGGGCGCCGAGGAACAGCACGGCGTCCGGGTCGGGGACCGGGTCATCTCCGAGCAGATCGTGCCGTGTGGTGGGTGCCGCTACTGCCGGAGGGGCCAGTACTGGATGTGCGAGGTCCACAACATCTACGGGTTCCAGCACGTGGTCAACGGGGGCATGGCGGAGTACATCAAGTTCCCCGCCGAAGCGCTGGTGTACACGGTGCCGGATGAGCTACCAACCGAGCGGGCGGTCCTGATCGAGCCGTTGAGCTGCTCGATCCACGCGGTGGAGCGGGCGCGGATCGAGTTTGGCGATGTGGTCGTTATCTCGGGCGCGGGACCACTCGGCCTCGGCATGGTGGGTGCGGCGCGGCTGAAAAACCCTGGCCTGCTCGTCGTGCTCGACATGATGGACTCGCGATTGGAGTTGGCCCGAAGGATCGGCGCGGACATCGCGCTGAATCCCGGCACGGAGGACGTGGTGGCACGGGTCAAGGAGTTGACCGGCGGCTACGGCTGTGACGTGTACATCGAAGCGGCCAGCCACCCCTCCAGCGTCGTGCAGGGGCTGTCGATGATCCGCAAGCTCGGACGGTTCGTAGAGTTCAGCGTGTTCAGCGAGGCCACGACCGTCGACTGGAGCATCATCGGGGACCGAAAGGAGCTGGACATCTACGGCGCCCACCTCGGCCCGCACGCCTACCCGCTCGCGATCGACTTCCTGCACCGCGGGAAGATCAACCTGGACGGCGTGGTGACCCACCGGCTGCCACTCGAGGAGTTCGAGCGGGGCATCGACCTGGTCGCATCCGGAAAGGAATCGATCAAGGTGATCCTCGAGCCATGAGCGATGTGATCGTGATCGGTGGTGGGGTGGTTGGCGCCAGTGCCGCCTATCACCTCGCCCGCGAGGGTGCATCCGTGACGCTGATAGATCGCGCGGACCAGGGGCAGGCGACCGCGGCGGGAGCGGGCATCTGCTCGCCGTCCAATGTGCTGGCTGCGCCCGCCGCCTACTACCCATTGGCGGTGCGATCCGGCCATTACTATGAAGAACTTCTGGCGCACCTGGCGGAGGATGGGGAGCAAACAACCGGGTATGACGTGACCGGGATACTCCGCATCGCGTGCGACGAGGAGGAGGCCTCTCGTCTCCCGGACTTTTTACGGTACCAGCGCGAAGCGCACGCCCAGGGCGCCTCCCACATTGGCGACACCACGATGCTCGAAGCCGGCGAGGTGGCGTCCCTCTTCCCGCCGCTCGCACCGGTCCATTCCGCGGTCTACTCGTCTGGTGGTGCGCGCGTGGATGGGCGGCTGCTACGGGACGCCCTGTGTCGTGCAGCGGAGCGCCACGGCGCCCGTATCGCTCGCGCAAGCGCCACGCTCGACGTACAGGGTGGGCGGGTCTCCGGAGTACTGACCGGCGCCGAACGAGTGCGGGCGGAAGCGGTGCTGCTAGCCGGAGGCGCCTGGTCGGCGGGATTGACGGACCACCTGGGAATCGCGTTGCCCCTCTTCGCGCGCCGGGGGCAGATTGCTCATCTGTCGCTACCCGACACCGATACCAGCCGCTGGCCGGTGGTTACCGGTTTCCATTCCCATTACCTGCTCAGCTTCCCCCAGAACCGGGTAGTCGCCGGGGCCACGAGGGAGGAGGTCGGGTTCGACTACCGGACGACGGCGGCCGGGGTGCATGAGGTGCTGAGTGAGGCGCTCAGGGTCGCACCCGGACTGGCCGGGGCGACTCTGGACGATGTCAGGATCGGGATGCGCCCTGCGACCCCGGACAACCTGCCGTTGCTCGGCGCCCTGCCAGGGCTGAGCAACATCTTCATCGCCGCGGGCCACGGCGCCTACGGGTTACAGCTTGGGCCATATTCGGGGGCACTGGTCGCGGACATGATCCGCGGCATCACACCGCCGCTCGACCTCTCGCCCTACGCACCCGAGCGGTTCGTCTCCTCCGTGTAGATGTTCCGCCGCGTGGCCGCAGGCACGCTCAGCCCGTGCTACCGATATACCCGGGCGAGCCCTTTGAGGCCGAGTCGCACAAGCGGGGCGAGGACGGCGCGGATCACCGGCAGGAGACGGGTGCCGAAGAGGGGATATACCTCCGCCCGGGGCCGTTTGGCGGCGCGCACCACCGCCCGCGCGACGGTCTCCGGCTCCTGCGCGAAGAGGTGCGCCGCGCGACGCGCCCGGTTATCGAAGCCCGTGTTATTGTAGAACTCCGTGCGGGTGATGCTTGGGTGGACCGCGGTGACCTGGATACCATACCGCGATAACTCCGCACGCATCGAGGTGGACAGGGAGTCAAGCGCCGCCTTCGAGGCGGAATAGGCGGCGAGGTGCGGCGAGGGGACCTTGGCAAACACGGAGGCGATGTTGAAGATGTGGCCGCTGCGCTGCTGCATCATCGGCTCGAGCGCGGCCTTCGTCGCGTACACCGCCCCTATGTAGTTCGTCTCCATCTGGTCCCTCACCTCGACGGCGCTCGTGTCGAGGAACGGCTTGCTCGTGCCATAGCCCGCGTTATTGACGAGGATATCCACGCTACCCCACCGCTCCTGCGCGGCCTTCACCAGCGCGCGCGCGTCCGCTTCACGTCGAACGTCAGTCACGAGCGTCAGGATCTCGGCACCATCTTCCTCGATCTGCCGCTGCACATCCGCAAGGCGATCCTCCCGGCGCGCACCAATCGCTAGCCGGCAGCCTTCGCGCGCGAACGCTCGTGCGACCGCCAGCCCAATCCCACTGCTCGCGCCAGTCACCACAACCACTTTCCCCGAAAGCTCCAACACGCCACCCTTTCCGGTTCCTGCTCGATCTACTCCAGCAATTGTACAGGCACTGGGAGTGCGTGCCACAGTCGAACCCACAATCATAGAGTACGGCAGGTGGGAGGACAGTGGGCCAAGACGGATGACCGCCCGAGCACCAGTGAACCGCGCATACGCATATCGGGACTGCCGAGTTGGCGGGCGACCATACCTGCCACAAAACAGGAACTGCCCGCTCAACGGGGCTCTATGACCCGGTTGGATAGTGGTGGTGACCTATACGCAATCCGCTTGAACCGTGGTGGGTGCCTTCCCGAACGCGGTGAGGGAACCGTAGCCAATACTACGGATTCCTCGCACGCTCGGAATGACATTTGCCCCACCGTTCAGCAGGAGTCCGTATGAATTGGTGGACGATTTCTGCCGGGATCGTCATGGTCGGGTATGCCTACATCGCCGGCGTGGTGTTCGTGCCTGGCATCGACTACCCGCATCCAACGCTTGCGCAGCAGGTTCCTGTGCTCGTCGCTGGGACAGCATCACGTATCGGTCCGCGAGTGGGACGAGTCGAAGTGGAGAGACGAGAGAACTTATCCCACGGTGTCCGCGAGGGCCTCGGTCAGGTGCCGACATAGGCCGCGAGGTGCTCGCCGGTGAGGGTGGAGCGGGCGGCGACGAGGTCGGCCGGTGTGCCCTCGAAGATGATTCGGCCGCCGTCGTGGCCGGCGCCGGGACCGAGGTCGATGATCCAGTCGGCGTGCGCATAGAGCCGTTACTGGAGAGGGTGGTCTCATGACCGCCTGGTGGTGCTCAATGACGATAACCGACTTGCCTGAATCGACGAGCCGGTCGAGCAGGCCGAGCAACTGCTCGACGTCGGCGAGGTGCAGGCCGGTGGTCGGCTCGTCGAGGACGTAGACGCCGCCCTTCTCGGCCATGTGGGTGGCCAGCTTTAGCCGCTGCCGCTCGCCGCCTGACAGTGTGGTAAGCGGCTGGCCGAGGATGAGGTAGCCGAGCCCAACATCGGCGAGCCGGTCGAGGATGGCGTGTGCGGCCGGCGTGCGCGCCTCGCCGGCACCGAAGAACTCCTCGGCCTCCGTAACCGACATCGCAAGCACCTCGCTGATATTGCGGCCTCCAAGGCGGTATTCCAGCACCGATGCCTGGAACCGCTTGCCCTCACACTCCTCGCAGGTGGTGGCGACGCCGGCCATCATCGCCAGATCGGTATAGACGACGCCGGCGCCGTTGCAGTTGGGGCAGGCGCCCTCGGAGTTGGCGCTGAACAACGCCGGCTTCACGCCGTTCGCCTTCGCGAACGCTTTGCGGATCGGGTCGAGCAGTCCGGTGTACGTCGACGGGTTGCTCCGCCGCGAGCCGCGGATCGGGGTCTGATCGATCGACACCACATCCGCGCCGGCGGGGATCGACCCGTGCACGAGCGAACTCTTGCCGGATCCGGCGACGCCGGTGACGACGACGAGCACGCCGAGCGGTATGTCGACGTCGACGTCGCGCAAGTTGTGCGTTGTCGCACCGCGGATCTCGAGCGTGCCGGTGGACGTGCGCACCGCCTCCTTGAGGGCGGCCCGGTCGCCGAGATGGCGGCCGGTGATGGTGCCGCTTGCCCGCAGCCCATCGACGGTGCCCTCGAAGCAGATGGTGCCGCCCGCCGCACCGGCGCCCGGACCGAGGTCGACGACGTGGTCAGCGATCGCCATCGTCTCCGGCTCGTGCTCCACGACGAGCACCGTGTTGCCCTTGTCCCGCAACCGCAGCAGCAGGTCATTCATCCGCTGGACGTCATGGGGGTGCAGGCCCGTGGTGGGCTCGTCGAAGACGTAGGTGACGTCGGTGAGTGAGGAGCCGAGGTGGCGGATCATCTTGACGCGCTGCGCCTCGCCGCTCGACAGGGTGCCCGACGACCGGTCGAGCGAGAGGTAGCCCAGCCCGATCTCCACGAACGAGTCGAGGGTCTGCTGCAGCGTGGCGAGCAGCGGCGCCACCGACGGCTCGTGGAGGCCGCGAACCCAGTCGGCCAGGTCGCTGATCTGCATCGCGCACGCGTCGGCGATGTTGACCCCGCCGATCCGTGATGACCGAGCCGCCTCGCTAAGTCGGGTGCCATCGCATTCGGGACAGGTGGTGAAGGTAACCGCCCGCTCGACGAAGGCGCGGACGTGTGACTGCAGCGCGTCAACGTCCTTGGACAGCATCGACTTCTGGATCCTGGGGATCAGCCCTTCGTAGGTCAGGTTGATGCCGTCGACCTTGATCTTGGTCGGCTCCTTGTGGAGCAGGTCGTGGAGCTCCTGCTTGGTGAACTTGCTGATGGGCTTGTCCGGATCGAAGAAGCCGCAGCCGCTGAAGATGCGGCCGTACCAGCCGTCCATGCTGTAACCGGGGATCGTGAGCGCACCCTCGTTGAGCGACTTGCTGTCGTCGTACAGCGCGGACAGATCGATGTCGTCCACCGAGCCCCGGCCCTCGCAGCGCGGACACATGCCGCCGGTGATGCTGAAACTGCGACGCTCCTTCACGGTCTGTCCGCCGCGCTCCAGGGTGACCGCACCCGCTCCACTGATCGAGGCGACGTTGAAGGAAAACGCCTGGGGCGAGCCGATGTGTGGTTGCCCGAGCCGGCTGAACAGGATGCGCAGCATCGCGTTGGCGTCGGTGGCGGTGCCGACCGTGGAGCGGGGATCGGCACCCATCCGCTGCTGGTCGACGATGATCGCGGTCGTCAGCCCGTCGAGCACATCGACCTCGGGCCGCGCCAGCGTCGGCATGAAGCCCTGTACGAAGGCGCTGTACGTTTCGTTGATCAGCCGCTGCGACTCCGCGGCGATTGTGCCGAACACCAACGAGCTCTTGCCTGAGCCGGAGACGCCGGTGAATACCGTCGAGACGACGCTTAGGGATCTCGACGCTGACATCCTTGAGGTTGTTCGCGCGCGCGCCGTGCACGCGGATCAGATCGTGGCTGTCGGCAACGTGCAGCGCGGGCGACTGCGTGTCCGTCCTCGTGGCAATGCTCATCATGTCTCCATTTGTTATGTGGGGCCGCCTTCGCGGTCTCCGTCATCGGCGTGGTCCCGGCAACGGTCGCTGTCTCCCTGATCGGCAGTGCTGTCTGTGCAGGTCATGGCTGCGATCGCCGGACGGCTCAGGGCAACTCCTGGATGCGGATCAGGTTGCCCGCGGGATCGCGGACGGCGCAGTCGCGAACGCCGTACGGCTGCTCGGTCGGCTCCTGGACGACCTCCGCGTCGCTTGCCTGCAGCCGATCGAAGGCGCCGTCGAGGTCCCTGGTGGCCAGGAGGATGATGGCGTAGGTGCCCTTGGCCATCATCTCGACGATGGTGCGGCGCTCGTCATCGGTGATGCCGGGGTCAACGGCCGGCGGATGCAGGACGATAGACGTACCGGGCTGGTCGGCGGGGCCGACCGTGATCCAGCGCATCCCGCCGTACCCGACGTCGTTGCGGACCTCAAAGCCGAGGGTGTCGCGGTAGAAGGCCAGGGAGGCGTCCGGGTCGTTGTGCGGGAGGAAGCTCGCGTGAATGGTGATGTTCATGGCACTCATTATAGGTGCGGTTCGGGGGCCTGCGCTTCTCGATTCCTGATCGGTCTGGTCACCTGTTTTGCCACGCAGGACGGCATCCCCGCTGTCACGCGCGCTGCCTGGCGCCGATAGACACTGGGTGGCACGCCGACCAGCTCGGTGAAGCGACTGCTGAACGTACCCAGCGACGAGCAGCCGACCGCGAAGCAGACATCGGTGACGCTGAGGTCGCCAAGGCGCAGCAGCGCCATCGCGCGCTCGATGCGCCGCGTCATCAGATAGGCGTACGGCGACTCGCCGTAGGCGCGCCGGAACTGGCGGCTGAGGTGCCCGGCCGACATGTTCACGCCGCGGGCGAGCGCCTCGACGTCCAGCGGCTGCGCGTACTCCCGGTCGATCCGATCGCGAACGCGGCGCAGCAGCACAAGGTCGCACAGGTGTTGGTCTACGGCGGATCTGCTGGTCACCTGGGCGATCTTACCATGGCTCACCGGAGCGCTCAAGTCCGTTGATGTAGTGTTTGAAGATGCCATCGCGGGCGTTCTTGAGATGCTCCTCCGCGCGGGACGGCTTCTCCGCGAAGGCGTCGGCGATGCGGTCGAACTAGGCGTGAACCGATGCGGCGGTGGCTTGGTCGTAGTCGGAGTGCGGCAGTGACTTCACCCACGCCCAGGAGCTTTCCGAAGTGGTGCCCATCAGGACCCATACGGCATTGGTGCTCCGCCGATGCCGCATTGGGCTTACAGGGCGAAGCCTACCGCGCGGAGAAAGGCGAGCGCGATGACTGTGTGGCCGGGCAGCGCGGGATGGACTCGATCCTCGGCCCAGTCGGTTGGTGGGGTGTGCTCCAACACCGCATCGAACGCGGCCTGCGTGCGCACGAGCACCGCGCCATACTCATCGGTGATCCGGCCCACCACGGCGCCGAACGCATCCATAGCGCTGCGCATCGGTTCCGTCCGGTCTGGCTCGATGACATACGGCTCCATGAGGATCAGGCGCGCACCCGTCGCCTCGCGGGCGCGGTCGAGCAAGGTGCGCAGGGTAGCCTCGTACTCGTTGAGGGGCACGGCGTCGGACGCGTTGTCGCCGAACGCACGCCACACGTCGTTAATACCGATCTTCACAGAAAGCCAATCCGGCCGCTCCGTTATGACATCCTGCTCCCAGCGCTGAGCGAGATGGCGGACGGTGTTGCCGCCGATACCCCGGTTCACGAACGACAGGCCGCAATCCGGGTAGCGGGCGAGCAGGAGAGCGCGCACCATGCTCACGTAGCCGTTGCCGTACGGTGCGAAAACATCGCGGCGGCCGCAATCCGTGATACTGTCTCCGATGAACAGAATCTTCTGGCCAGTACTAAAGAGCATCATCACCTCCCTCAGCGTCGATCGAGCGCTGCACATGCATCGCTGGGCGCTATTGTCCCAGATACCCACAGGGAGTGGGCACGCGCCTCCGCTATAATTCGGGAGGAAGGCACGGTTATCGCCGTTCGGACCCGGACGCCGATCGGCCACGGGTAAGACGGGCAAGCAAGGTGGGAGCGCGGTTTGGCTGAGGGTGAATCGAAGAGCACGGTAAGCCGGCGCACGTTCCTGGCACTCGCGCTGGGTGCGGCCGGAATCGCGGGCGTGGCGTCGCTCTCCCCCTGGTGCGCGGCGCGGTGAGTCTTGGCGAGCGAGGCGACGGGAGCGTTTCATCGATCCCGCCATTCGACTCCGACCGCGCGTACAACTACCTACTCGAGCAATGCGCATTCGGCCCCCGCGCGCCGGGCACGCAGGCGCATGTGGCCTGCCGCGACTACCTCCGCGAGCATCTGAACGAGAGTGTTGGGGGGCAACCCTGCAGCCGTTCACGCTCGACATACCGGAGCGGACCATCCCGATGTGGAACGTGCTCGCGGCGCACGACAGCCAGAACCCGCGACAGGTGCTCCTGTGCGCCCACTGGGATACGCGGCCAACCGCCGACGAGGAGGACGACCCGGCGGAGCGCAGGCGCCCGATCATCGGGGCGAACGATGGCGCGAGCGGCGTGGCTATACTGCTCGAGATCGCGAACGCGCTTCGCGTGAGTCCCCCGCCGGCGGGCGTACGATTTGTGCTCTTCGACGGTGAGGACTACGGCCCCGGTTCCGACCGGATGTACCTCGGCGCGAAGCACTATGCCTCCATGCTGCCCGAGCCGAACCCCGAGTGGGGCGTCCTGCTCGACCTGGTGGGCGACCGTGACTTGCAGATCTGGCGCGAGCGCAACAGCGAGGATCAGGCCCCGGAGGTGAACGACCGGCTGTTCGGCGCGGCGCGGGAGGCGGGCCACGGTGCGGTCTTCCCCGACGACGTGCGGTGGACGATTACGGACGATCACCTGCCCCTGCTGGAGGCGGGGGTGCCGGTCGTGGACCTGATCGACTTCGATTATCCGCACTGGCACACGCTGGAGGACACCCCAGACAAGTGCTCTCCCGAGAGCCTGCGCGCCGTAGGCGAGACAGTACTGCACGCGCTTTACAGCGCGTGATGACGTTCACGGCGCCTTTACCTGACGAGCACCTTGGACCATTCGAACATCGTTAAAGTTCGTGCGCGAACTGCCCGTATGTCGCGGGTAGTTGCCCTTCGCCTGGAAGATCACAGGGCACTGTAGTGTCAATTCGGCTCGGAATGACACGGCAGAGGCGGGCCGCTCGGTGGCTGGCGTGCCTGAGCTACGCCCCGTGCTCGAACTCGTCGATCTGCGCGCGCTGCAGCTTCCCGGAGTAATCGACGTAGATCGACTTCCACTCGGTGAAGACGTCCAGCGCGGTCCAAGCGGCTCCCTCGCGGTGGCCGTTGCCCGTGCCTCGCGTGCCGCCGAACGGCAGATGCACCTCCGCGCCGATCGTCCCTGCGTTGATATAGAGGATCCCTGTGGTAACGTCGCGCATCGCCTCGAAGGCACGGTGGACGTTCTGCGTGTAAATCGAGCTGGACAGCCCGAACGGCGTCGCGTTGTTCACGGCGATCGCTTCTTCAAGGCCGCGCACGGTGAGCATCGAGATCACCGGGCCGAAGATCTCCTCCTGCGCGATGCGCATGTCAGGGCGGACGTTGCCGAAAAGCGTCGGCGCGTAGAACGAGCCCTTCGAAAGGCCATCGCCCTGCGGGATCTCCCCACCGATGAGCAGCTCCGCGCCCTCTTCCTGACCGATCTGCACGTACTTGTGGATGTTGTCGCGCTGGCGGGTGTTGATCACCGGCCCGACGTCCGTGTCCGGGTCCAAACCGTTCCCGAGCTTCAGCTTCTCGATACGCTCAATCAGCTTGCGCGTGAGCGACTCTCGCACCTGCTCGTGTACGATCAGCCTGCTACACGCGGTGCAACGCTGCCCCGTGGTGCCATATCCGCTCCACAGGATGCCCTCCACCGCGAGATCGAGGTCGGCATCCTCCATCACCATGATCGCGTTCTTCCCGCCCAACTCCAGCGAGATCTTCTTGTTCTTCCCCGCGGTTTGCGAGACGACGCGTGCGCCGGTCTCCGTCGAGCCGGTGAACGAGATCACGTCCACCTCCGGGTGGTTGATCAGGTAATCGCCGACCTCCGACCCGCTCCCCGTGACGAAGTTGAGCACCCCCGGCGGGAGCCCGGCGTCCGCGAAGACGCGTACCAGCTCCGCGGCGACGGAGGGGGTATCGGAGGCGGGCTTGAAGACGACCGTGTTCCCCGCCAGGATCGCCGGCATCAGCTTCCACGTCGGGATGGCCATCGGGAAGTTCCATGGCGTGACCGCCGCGACGACGCCGATGGGGTCGCGCACGGCCATCTGGAACTTCTCCGGCATCTCGGAGGGGGTGGTGACGCCGAACATGCGCCTGCCCTCGCCCGCGGTGTAGAAGGCCATATCGATGCCTTCCTGCACGTCGCCACGCGCCTCGGCGAGCACCTTGCCCATCTCCTGGGTCATCAGGCGGGCGATCTCTTCCTTGCGGTCCATGAGCAGCTGCCCGGCCCGGTAGAGCACTTCGCCGCGCTTCGGTGCCGGCACCTTGCGCCAGGTCTTGAACCTTTCCCGTGCGGCTGAGACGGCGCGGTCCACGTCCTCGCGGCCCGAACCAGCCACAGTCGCGACGGTCTCGCCCGTCGCCGGGTTCGTGCTCTCGATCGTCCGCCCGCTACTTGCGGACACCCACTCGCCCTGGATAAAGTTCGCGTACTCGCGCATGCGTCGTCCTCCATCTGGTGCGGCGTCAGTATGACACCATTGTCCGGCAATCTTACCGTATGACCGGGGCACCAAACGGGTGCCCACCCGGCTACGTCAGCAGGTAGTTGTACAGCACGATCCCGATCGCGACCACGAGCAGGATGTGGATCAGGCGGCCGACAGTGCGGATGACCAGCCCGACGAGCCAGAACACCACCAGCAAGATCACCACGAACCAGACGGTCTCCGGCATGCACCTACCCCTTTCGCTGCATCCCGACTCATAGTAGCAGCGCGGCCATGCGGTGGTCCACACACCAGCCGCACGTGCGCCACGCGGCAGGTGGGCGACCACGGCTCCTGGCAGACGGGTAGAATCCCACTTGGTGGATGCAGATCATCCCGAGCGCGACCAGGGATCCGTAGGTTGTCCCACGGATTCCTCGCACGCTCGGAATGACAGATGCGCTACTGGTCAGTTGGAGTCCGTATAGCACTGCGACCATCGCACGTCAGCCGTGATATACTGGGCTGCTTGTGTTCATGGAGGTAGACGGCGTGATCTACTGCGGTGAATGCGGCGCTCAGAATGACGAGCAGAGCGAGCGGTGCGTCCGCTGCGATAATCTTCTCGCCCTCCCAGTCGATGATCCCGATTCGGTCACAGGACCGATTCCCGCACCCAGCGATGCCGCTGCGAGAACCCGGCGATTCATATTGCCGGTATTGCTCGTTGCGGTGGGTACATTCGTGCTGGCGCTCGGAGCATGGGCCGCGTTCGGTGCGAACATCCCGGGGTCCGGCGGCACGGCCACGCGCACTCCCACCCCGCAGAACGTCGCGTCCGAAAACGGTACCGTTACGCCCGAAGCAACCGGCGTTACTGAACTTCCGACCGAGGCCGCGACCGCTGCACCTGGCACGCCCGTGGAGCCGACTACCGCAACACCGGACATCCTCCCCACAGCGCTACCGACCGCCCCGCCGCGTGATCCGACCGTGCGGCCGATGGGACGTCTGGTGTTCAGTTCCGAAGCGGCCGTGCCGGGGCGGCCGAGCGCTGGCACGGAGGAGGACCGCGACGTCTACTCCATTCGCGTCGATGGCACGGGCCGGGTGCGACTCACGGCGGAGGCGGGCTTCGATGGCCAGCCGGTGTGGGCGCCGACCGGCGAGTCGGTTGTCTTCGCCTCCGAGCGCACGGGGCTGCGGCAGATCTGGACGATGGACGCCGACGGTGGCAGAGCGCGGCAGCTCACCGATGACCCGAATGGGTCGGAGTTCCCGGACTGGTCGCCGGACGGCAAGCTGATCGCGTATGAGGGAGGGCCGGAGTTGACCTCCGATATCTGGACCGTGCCCGCAAACGGCGGCCAGCCCGTACGCCTGACGGCAAACCGACGGCTGGAGACGGCCCCTGCGTGGTCACCGACGGGTGACCGCATCGCGGCCATGTGCCTGGTGGGCAAGTACTACCAGTTGTTCGTGATGGATGCCGATGGCCAGAACGTCCGGCAGATCACGCGCGGCAACGTCGATCACCGCTTCCCGCGCTGGTTCCCCGACGGTCGCCGTATCCTGTACAACACCCGGACCGGCGGGGAAGACCCGCAGCCGGGACAGATCCACATCATCAACGCCGATGGCACCAACGATCGGCAGATTACGCGCGATAACCAGGGACGTAACGGCCGCGCGTACCCATCCCCCGATGGGCGCTACATCGCGTTCAACTCCGACCGGGAGGACGGCAACTACGAGATCTACGTGATGCGGCCGGACGGCACGGAGGTACGCCGAATCACCCGCACACCGCGCGACGACTTCGAGCCCTCGTGGTCGCCATGAAGCGGCCCGTCCGGCGGTAGGTATCAACACCTACGGCATCCAGAGCCGTGCGACGAACCGCACGCAAGACCACGGACACATCGCGGCGTTTGACCCTGCGGCATAGTGAAGGGCTCAAGATGCCGCGTGGTCGGTTCGCTGACCGTCTACCCCGCCAACGGCTCCGCTAGCTCCGTTCCGGTATCATGGGCTGACAATGATGCATGCACCACTCACGCTCAAACTTCTCGGGACGGGCGGCAGCTTCCGGGGTGCCGATGCTCGCGTGCCCCTGCGCCGTCTGCGCCTCGCCGGACCCGCGCGATAAGCGGCTCCGCACATCTGCGCTCATAACCGTGAACGACCGGCACCTGCTGATCGACGCCTCGCCGGACCTGCGCGCCCAGGGGATTGATTACGGAGTCAACCGCGTCGACGCCGTGCTGTTCACGCACGACCACGCAGACCACGTTGGCGGGATAGATGACCTGCGCGCGTATAACCTGCGCAACACGGGCAAGCTCTCCTGCTACGGTGATGCCCGCACCCTCGCGGCGATCCAGGAGCCAGTTCGACTACATCTTCAGCTCAGAACCAGCGCTCGGCTCCCGACCCCGGCTTGACCTGTGCGAGTTGGACGGCCCCTTCACTCTGTGGGAGCAGGAAATCATGCCGCTGCGAGTGATGCACGGCGACCAGCCGATCACGGGCTATCGTATCGGTGGGCTGGCGTATATCACGGACGCGAGCAGCCTTCCGGCGGAGACCATCGATGCCGTGCGGGGGTGAACGTCCTGGTGCTCAACGCCCTGCGGCACGAGCCGCACCCGCTGCACCTGAGCCTCGAGGAGGCAATTGAGATGGCGCGGCGCATCGGGGCGAAGCGCACGTATCTCATTCATCTCGGGCACGAGCTGGAGCATGAAGGCACCAGCCGCCTGCTGCCCGAGGGCATAGAGTTGGCGTACGACGGCCTGACGATCGAGGCATAAGTCGGGGGCAGGACAGACGCCTGTTGGCTGTGCCGGCGTCGCGCGTTCGCCGACGACGCGCACGCGGAGCGTCACCGCGCCCCCGGTGGCGCGCCCAACCGCAACACGGAACGTGACGCGGTCTATCGCCTGCTCGAGCTGTTCATTCAGATCCTCAGCGAGCCCGGAGAGACCGCTGCCCGAAACCTGTATCTGTCCGTAGCTGATGTTGAGCACCTCTACGGCCAGCGCGCCATCGCGTACCACCGGGCGGCTCACCAGCCGGACCGCCACGTCCGTGCCGATGAGCGGCGCCTTCCCGATTGCGTCGAGCGTGATCGTGTTATCGTCGTTCAGCCGCCAGGCCGGGTCGCGAAGGTCGTAGTCGCCGAGCACCGGCAGCGCCCGCCGCGCCACCTCGCGCAGGAACACCTCGCGGTCGAGCGTCACGGTGAGGTTCGAGCTGCCGGGGCGCGCGGGGAGTGCCCGGAGCGGCTGCGGCTCGGACCGCGAGAGCACCAGGAGCGTCAGGGCCGAGCCGCCCGCCATGCCCAGCAGCACGGCGAGGATCACCGGGAGTAATCGTCTCATAGGGGTTGTCTCCTTTTGGACACCCATAGCCATACATCCGATCATAGCACTCGCCGCAGCCTCGTCTCACGACACTACGCCGGCATCACCCGGTCCGCGCGCTCCAGTTCTGTGTGGCAACGCCCGCCGCGTACCGTCGAAGGTATAATTACGGGAAGAAAACAGGAGGCACGATGCCGTACATCCCCCACACGGACCAGGAGCGCGCCGAGATGCTCGCCACGATCGGCGTCTCGGATTTTGATGAGTTGATCGCTGCCGTTCCCGAAGCCCACCGCTATCCGCCGCTCGATTTCGGCCCCGCGCTGTCCGAGCCGGAAGTGCTGCGGTTGATGCTGCACCTCTCGGAGCGAAACCGCGATGTGGACCATACCGCGTCGTTCCTCGGCGCCGGAGCGTACAACCACTTCATCCCGCCCGCCGTGAGCCGGATCACCGGCAGGGGGGAGTTCTACACCGCGTACACCCCGTATCAGGCGGAGGTAAGCCAGGGGACTCTCCAGAGCATCTACGAGTTCCAGACGATGGTCGCCGGGCTGATGGGAATGGATGTCGCGAACGCCTCGATGTACGACGGTGCGACCGCGGCGGCGGAGGGATGCCTCCTCGCCGTGCACTACACGCGCCGCCGCAAGATACTCGTCTCGGCGTCCTTTCATCCCGAGTGGCTGCGTGTGCTGCGGACGTTCACGTCCGGCATGGGGCTGCAGATCGAGGTCATCGGAGATGTGACCCAGCCGTGGAGGCTGGAGGCAGAGGAGGTCCGCGCGGCGCTCGACGACCAGACGGCGTGCGTGCTAGTGCAGTACCCCAACTTCTACGGGAATATCGAGGACGTTCGCGCGTTCGCGGACACGGCGCACGAGGCGGGAGCGCTGCTCGTGGCGAGCACGTACCCCATCGCGCTCGGCCTGCTCAAGCCGCCGGGCGCGCTCGGGGCAGACATCGCGGTTGGTGAGGGGCAGCCGCTCGGCAACGAGCTGAACTTCGGGGGGCCATACCTGGGGCTGTTCGCGACGCGCCAGAAGTTCGTGCGCTATATGCCGGGCCGCCTGGTGGGTGCGACGAAGGATCTGGACGGGAACCGGGGATACGTGCTCACGCTGCAGACGCGGGAGCAGCATATCCGCCGCGAGAAAGCAACGAGCAACATCTGCACGAACGAGGCGCTCAATGCCCTCGCCGCGACGGTGTACCTCGCACTGATGGGGAAGCAGGGATTGCCGCACGTCGCGCGGCTCTGTCTGAACAACGCGCACTACCTTGCGGACCGCATCGGCGCGCTGCCCGGCTGGGAGGTCATCACGCCGGAGCCGTACTTCAACGAGTTCCTGGT
>JAUJMR010000025.1:0-6743 GCA_030446765.1 Chloroflexia bacterium | reverse complement strand
CCCGGCTGTCCGCGGGTAATCCCCGCCTGGAGGCGCTGCAGCCCGTCGTGCGCTTCCTCATCAACAGCGAGTTCGTGAGCGGAGACGAGCCGCTCCAAGACGGCGATGAACTCGCCTTCGTCCCGCCCGTCGCTGGAGGCTGATATGTATCGAGTGACCGAAGATCCGCTGAGCTTGGACGAACTGCTGCGGGCGGTGAGCCATCCCGGCGCGGGGGGCATCGTGCTTTTCCTTGGGGTCGTGCGCGACAACAACGCGGACCGCACCGTCCACTACCTCGAGTACGAGGCGCATGACGCCGCCGCGGAGGCCAGCATGCGCCGCATCGGCGAGGAGGCGGAGCGCCGCTGGCCGGGGTGCCGCATCGCCACCGCGCATCGCACCGGCCGGTTGGAAATCGGCGAGGCGAGCGTCGCTATCGCCGCGAGCGCGCCACACCGAGGCGAGGCGTTCGAGGCCGCCCGCCATGTGATCGACACCCTGAAGGCCGAGACGCCCATCTGGAAGAAGGAAGTCTTCGAGGGGGGCGAGGTCTGGATCGGCGAGGGGGCGTAGCGGAGTATTGAGTACCGAGTGATGAGTGATGAGTCAGGCACCAGGCTCGCGGTCTTGGGCTGTAGGGGCGCCCAGATGAACGCCCACCCCCCGGAAAAGAGCAAAGAGCAAAGAGAAACCGCAGCGGTCCAGGGGTAGAGACGTTATATATAACGTCTCTACGGCGGTTCGCACCACCACGACGCTCCAGCCTAGAGCGGCCTGGAAGTGACGGTCCACTTTGAGTGGCGCTCTTCTGGACACTTTAGTTGGCGTAATTCCAGGTTCGATCAGGCACTGTTCGTATTATCCGACCTGCTGCACTAAGGGGCGTCGCAACTGAAAGGTGCGCATTATCCGACGCGCTCCGGCTCCAGAACCACTGTGCACGTCGGATAATGTCCAGTCTCCGGCGCGCGTCTCGAGAGGGCGGGACGGCATTGTTCTTTTGTACCGTTACCAAGCATCTTGCCTCCATAGAAGGCATCAGCGCTGTAGTCGGCTGGGCGTAGCCAGAATGGGAGGCGCAGTGGAGCTGGAGTCGCAGGTACGGGGGGCTATAAGTCGTGAAGTCCAGGCAGGTCGCATCACGGAGCCCGAGGCTGAATCCCTGTTGGAGCGGCTCGAGGTCCTCGCTTACAACCTTTCAAGCGTTCCGTGGCGTGACGAAGTGCACAAGGACCGGGATGCTCCGTGGCTGTTCCGCAGGCTGGAGTTCGATCGGGCCGGGAGGCCCAAACCCGTCCGGAAACCAGCGCCCGATGAGAAGCGTGAGGCCGAGCGGGTGTGGCGGGTAGCTATCCAGGCCGGCATGCTCTCCGCTACAGGTAACCGTATCAGATTCTCCACGCCATCGCTGCAGTCGCACCTCTGCGCCCGATACTTGGCGTCGAAGGTGTTTACTCCAGAGATGCTGTTTTGGGTGACCAGGCCGGGCTTCGGGGATGTGTGGCCGTATTGGGTTGGGGAAGACCCCGGACTGTTGGGCAAGCTCCTGAGAATGTGGGAGGGGGGCCCCGATACCCGATCCCGGGTCCTAGGGGCGGACGCTCTCGGGCGTCTCGGTGACACCGCGGCTGTGGAGCCCCTGATCGCTGCCCTGGACGAGGCTGAGAGTAGCCCCATCTGTTCCGCTGCCGCCAAGGCCCTGGGGCGAATCAGGGACGAACGCGCAATAGCTCCCTTACTTGCCAGGCTCAGGGATGGCAGGGAGCACGATGATGCCCGATACAGGGCTGCCGAAGCGATCGGGGCGATCGGAACGGAGCACAGCCGGGAGGCTCTCCTATCGGCCCTGGACGAACCGGACCCCGGTGTATGGGCACCGGCAGCCGACATCCTCGGCAAGCTGCGGGACCAGCGGGCGCTGGAGCCAATACTTAAGAGGCTTGGTGATACGAGCGGCGAGACGCGCGCCACCGCCGTGCGGGCGCTGCATGCATTGCGTGATGAGCGCGCCATCATACCCCTTGCGACCGCCCTTTCGGACGACGCGCCGGAGGTGCGCTGGAACGCCGCGATGGCTCTGGAGGGTCTACAGATGAACGGCATCGATATTCGCGCAGCGTTCCGACAACTGGTCAGCCCGCTCGGCGATGAGGACAGCTCCGTCCGATGGTCGGCCGCCGACGCGCTGGGCGCCATGGGCGATTGTGAGGCGGTTCCGTACGTGATAGACGCGCTGGGTGATCCGGACAAAACGGTGCGCCTGTCTGCAGCCAGGGCGTTGGGGAAACTGGGCGACCGGAGGGCGGTCGAGCCGCTGGTCCGGTTGCTCACGGATGAAGACGATCTCGTCCGATTCTGGGTGGGCGATGCGTTAGGGAGGCTGGGCGATGCTCGGTCCTACTCCCCATTAATCGAGGGACTATCGGCCAAGAGGGGGCATATCCGCATGCTGGCTGCCCGAGCCCTCGGTCAGAACGGCGATGCTCGGGCGGTCGGTCATCTCATCGCTGCACTGAGGGATGGCGAGCCGACTGTCCGGGCCGAGGCGGCGCACAGTCTTGGGCTGCTGGGCGATCGGGGCGCGGTCGAGCCACTCATCCGCGTACTCGAGGACTCGAGAAGCCACGTGCGCTGTCGCGCGGTGGAGGCATTAGGCTTGCTGCGCGAGCGAGCATCCCTCCCGGCTCTACGAGGAGTAGCGGAGAACGATACGGGTCAGGATCAGCACGGCGTTCGGGTGGCAGTAGCGGCTGCTGGAGTTGTCGAGCGCATCGAACAAGGCTCGTAGGTGTCATCCGAGAGCCAGGGATCCTCCGTGCGCCGACTAGGAACACCAGCCATCGCAGGCATTGGGGTCAGCAGTCGGGCGACGGTGAACCGACACACGCCACCCAAAGTGTCCAGAAGACCGCCACTCAAAGTAGACCGTGACAGCCTGGAAATCTTCCATATGGTGTGCTGTATAGCGATGTGCAGGGAGATCATTCTACCACGCCACTCGCATACTGGCGGGCAGGAGGTTTGAGCCTGCACGTCGGAGGGGTTGCGGACTGCGGCCCGCGGGCAGGCACGGAGACCTGCCCCTACCTGGCTCGACCTCTACGCCCACGGCTGTAGGGGCGATCCACCGGGTGACCCGATATTGTGTAACCCGTCACCACGCCCGATGGAGTGGGGTGTTCAGTTGAACACCCCTACGAGAGGCACCGTGCCCCGGCCCACCCCGCGACGGTTTCTCTTGCTCTTTGCCCTTTCCATGCCCCCTGCCAACTCCGGCACGGGATTCTCTTTCTCTTGCTCTTTCCATGCCCCCACTCGCCACCATTGCTCATTGCTCCTACAGGCTGATCAGGCCCCGGCGCAGGCCGATGGTGACCGGCTCGGTGCGATCCTCCGCGTTCAGCTTGCGGAGGATGGAGCCTGACGTGTGCCTTTCACCGTCTTTTCGGAGAGGAAGAGGTCCGCCGCGATCTCCCGGTTGCGCTTGCCCGTGGCCATCAGCTTCAGCAGACCCACCTCGCGCGGGCTGAGGTCGGTGCCCGCCACCCGCGACTGTAGGCGGGAGAGCAGCCTGCCCGCGACGGCCGGTGGGAGCAACGTCTCGCCCCGTGCAACCGCCCGGATCGCGCCGAGCAAATCCTGACGCGACGTTCCTTGAGGAGATACCCCTCCGCTCCCGCCTGCAGGCCCTCCATGATGGCTTCGTCGTTATCGTACGTGGTGAGGATGAGGATGTGGGTGCGGAAGCTGCGACCGGATGCGGCCGATCGCCTCCACACCCGTGACGCCGGGCAGGCGCAGATCCATCAGCACGACATCCGGCTTGAGGCTTTGCGCGAGTCGCACCGCCTCCTCCCCGTCGCCAGCCTCGCCGACGACCTCCAGGTCCGCCTGCGTCTCCACGATCGCCGCGAGGCGTCGCGCACCACCGGATGGATCGTCCACAATCAGGAGTCGAAGTGCCTGCATCAGCGCGTGGTTTCTCCATGGAGATCGGCACCCGCGCGACGACAACCGTTCCGCGGTTCCGGTTGGAGCGCACCTCCAGCTCACCGCCGATCAGGCGGGCGCGCTCGCGCATGCTCGTTAGCCCGAACGTACGGCGCAGCGGATCAGCTTCCTCGGGCCGAAAGCCAACGCCGTTGTCGCGTACTCGGAGGCGCACCCAGTCGTCCCCATCGGGGTCCAGCGAGAGGCGCACCTGCGAGGCGTTTGCGTGGCGGCGCACGTTGTTCAGCGATTCCTGGGCGATGCGGAAAAGCGCGTCCTCGACGTGCGCGGGCAATCGCGGTAAACCGTCGGCTACCTCAAGCTCCGTGCGCGCGCCGGTGTCCGATTCCACGCGCGCCAGCTCATCCGCAAGTGCGTTTCGGAGGGTACGCGTCTCCAATGGGGCGGGGCGCAGGTTGCGGACGGAGCGACGCACGTCGTCGAGCCCTTCCTTGGTGAGGGCAAGCCCCTTCTCCACCCGCTCCCAGGCGCGCTCCGGCTTCGTCTCGCGGAGCTGCACCGCGGCCTCGAGTTGGAGTGTGATGCCCGTCAGGTTCTGGGCGAGCGTGTCGTGAATCTCCCGCGCGATTCGGTTGCGCTCCTCGATAATTGCGAGCTGCCGGTTCTGTTCCCAGAGCCGCGCGTTCTCGATTGCGATGGCCACCTGATCCGCGACCGTTACCAGCATGTCCGCGTCCGCGGGGTCGAACGCACCCACCTCGGTGTGCTCGATGTCCAGCACGCCGATCGTTTCCCCGTTGAGCTTGATCGGCACGGCAAGCTCCGCACGTGTTGCCTCCGAGCCCGGCGCCTCGAGGTACCGCGGCTCGGCGCAGACGTCGTTGGCGAGCACCGGCTCCCCATGCCCCGCGACCCAGACGACGATTGAGCGCTCGCCGTACCCGATGCGCATTGGGTAGTCCTCGGAGTCCGCGCCCCCGCCGACGGAAGCGGCGAGCACGAGATCCCGCGTTGTCTCCTCCTTGAGCCAGACGCTCACGCTATAACAGTTAAACGTCTCGTACAGCGTGCGTGCGACGAACGGCAGCAGCTCATCGAGATGGCGGACGGAGAGGATGCGCTTGCCGACCTCCGTGATGATGCGCAGGGCCTCCGCGCGGCGGCCGATCTCCCGCGCGCTCGACTCGTACTTCTCCTCCAGCCCAACATACGCCATCAGCAGCTTGCTCATGCCAGCCTCAACTTTGTTGTGGATGCGACAAACCGGGCGACGGACCCGGCCCGGACGGCAGGAGTATACCGCCTACCAGTCGAACGCATGCGAGGCAGGAACCGACAGGTGGGTCAGCACGGTCGAGCCCACTGGCTCATCATACCCCGCCCGGAGGTGGACGCGGAGTTCCCGTCCTCGTCGCGATAGTTCACGAGGCTCGGATCCTCTGCCACAACACGCCGCAACACGTCGACATCATTGCTCCGAACCGCATCCATCAGCACCTGGCTCATCACCCAACCTCCTCAGCGCGTCGCCACAGCATGTAGACCGAGATTAGCCTTCGGTTAGTGCGGAAGCAACGGCAACGGGAGCGGGCACCCCGGTCAAGGGAGGATGATACGGACCGATGTGTGATTATCGTCCTGCGTACAGCGGCACGCCCGGACCGAGTTGGGGCAAGCTCAGCAGCAGGCCACGCTCCGCCTCGGTGACGACCATACCAAGCGCGCCCGCGGGATCGAACGCCACGTTCGTCGGGTTGCGGCCGGGCAGGTCGTACCCCTCCACGACGCGACCGCGGGCATCCACGGCGCGTACCTGTCCACCACCGAAGATCGCGACGTACAAAAGTCCGTCCGCCCCAAGCGCCATCCCATCAGGGCCGCCGGGGGTACCGAGCTCCGCCCACGGCTGGGGGGTGTGCCATCGGCGGGCATTGGCATCCCATGCCCCTTTCCACAGGCGCTGTGTGCGCGTCTCCGCGACGACGAGCGCCTCACCACCATCAACGAGCGCGAGCCCATTCGGGAACAGGAACCCCTCGCCGATCTTCGTGAGCGCACCGTCCGGCGCGATGCAGCAGACGTACCCGACGGGTGCCTCATCGGAGCCACCGGGGCAGGTGAAGAGCAAGTTGCCTAGCGCGTCGAAGGCCAGGTCGTTGGGCTGCCGCAGCGGCTCGCCATCGAGCGTGTCGACGACGATCTCGAATGTGCCTGTCGATGAGTTCAGCCGCTGAATCGCGCAGAGCTCCGCGTTCGCTACCAACGCCCGGCCGGCCGCGTCGAACGCGAGCCCGTTCGGCCTGCCGCCCGCCTCGTGGCGCAGGACGCCGTCGTCACCCCAGCGGCTGAGCTGTCCGCCCTGAAGCTCCACGCACCACAGGTTTCCCTGCGGGTCAAACGCCGGCCCTTCAGGGAATGCGAGGTCTCTTGCCAGGGTTGTCACCATATCTTCCATGTTTCCTCCCTATCCCTTGCGCTTACCCGCCACCGCTATGATACTCGCTGGCCGCAATGGATCGTGTATTCCTCATCCAGAACTGCGGCGCATGCGAGGCAGGAGCACGGATGCGTCGCATGCCCGGTATGACGCTACGTGCGACGAAGGCGAAGGAAACGGATGCCGTGAACACGTCGTTTCGTCATCGGCGTATACTCGAGTATGCGCAGACCAACAACCCACCGAGCCGGTCAAGAGGCACTGCTACCCGCCCCGGGCAGCGGGGGTGTCCCGTCCCCGGAACGGCACACACAGGCTCGGGACTGGAGCCGCCGGGTGCTCGCGGCCGGTTTCATCGGCGCGGGCGCGCTGC
>JAUJMR010000024.1:10148-41767 GCA_030446765.1 Chloroflexia bacterium | reverse complement strand
GTATACCTCGTCCCTATCCGTATGGCTGTGTCCATGACGGACGACCCACTAGTGTAGGTATTGCCTTAAGCAGCCCGCTTAATTGGGATCCTGAGCAACTGCTGAGGCAGGCAGACTGGGCCATGTACCAGGCAAAGCGGGCTGGCCGGGGCCGGTGGCAAGTTTACCGCTCACTCGATGAGGCCGCGTCTACAGATTCTGAGGGTCTGGAGACCGATCTTCCGGGGGCGCTCAACCGCGGCGAGCTAATAGTACAGTTAGAACCGCGGCTGAATCCCGATATCGGCGTCGTCGCTGGACTCCGCGCACGGCTTTACTGGGTGCATCCAGACCACGGGTTGCTGGAGGCTGTCAAATTTATGCCCATCGCCGCCCGTGTGGGACTCACCACGGTAATCGAGTTGTGGTTGCTGGAGACGGCGTGCCACAGGACAAAGGAGTGACAGCAGCGGTATCCCGGTAGCGAGGCGCTCACAGTGTGGGTCGACGTGTCCGCGCGCCTCCTGGAGCACTCGGGGTTCGCAGGCGACGTCGAGCGTCTGCTGGCCGACATGGGCCTCGCCCCGCACCACCTTCGGCTCCGTATCGCCCACGACGATGCGCACCGCACTGGCAACGCCACGGAAAGCGTGCAGGCTCTCACTCGTCTGGGCGTGCTCGTCGAGAATCGCGAACTCTAGCGCCGCTTCGAACACCAACCCGCACCGGCCACACGGGCGCTCTCTGATCGAACCGGGCGAGCGACAATACGCTGCTGATACCCAGGGCACCCGGAGTTGACCCCACAAGGAGGATACCGAGACACACGTCCTGGAGCACTTGCGGCGGCTCAGCGAGGCCATACGGCCGAGGATAACCGGATGCCCGGCGAACCAGTCAGTTGCGAACTATACCCACGAGGTCTGAGAAAGATGCGGTATCTCGGTTCGAAGGCAGGCGTTTCCCTTCGCGCCATGGCAGCACCAGGACACCCGGCTGAGCGCCGACGGCGACCTGGAGTACTTGCGAAGGCAGCATACAGGACTCGATGGTCTCGGCGCAGCAATCACTATCGGTGGGGTCGGACAAGAGTTCGGCGTCACAAGCATCGCGACGTTGGCATGTTCGGCGGATATCGAGCACCACGTCTCAGCCCCAATTCGGACACAATATTCTCTCGACGATAAAGTCGCCCAATGAACGGCGAGAGGTCACGTCGGCCGGCCGGGCAAATGTCCTGCACCGGCCGTCGGACAACGCGCGATGGCTCAGCGCGACGCGACTGCGCGAGGTCATCGCGCTAGTCACCGATCGTGCTAAGGGCCTGCGAGAAAAGAACCGCGAATGGTTCCGGCGAACCAAGCAGGCGGAAGCGCCCTCGTGACCTTCCGGCAGAGGTAGCCGCACCTCGAGTCGGTCGTCCGCCCAGTCGGGGACATGTGGTGCAGGGCGGTCTATCGCTAATGTACGCCCTTGCGTAGCACAAACCCATCATATTCCGAAGGCGAAACAACCTTCACCTATTGGCGTCAAAAACATAGTACTTTCATACTAGCGATAGCTATTGCCCGCTTGTTGCGCCACGTATACAATCAGCACGGCCCACCGTGGCCACTGAATCAACTACCAGACGAGCAGAGGAGACCATTGATGCGGCAAGTCTTGGCCTGCACCGAGGATGCGAGCCTCCCACGGTCCCTGAGCGAAGGGCTTGCCGAGCACGACATCAACATCGTAATGGCATCCTCTCATAAACTCTGTCTCGCGCAGATTGGTGATTTGCAACCTGACGGCATCCTGCTCTCTCTCCCTAAGAGCGTCACGGGCGCCGGGGATGTAGTCGCAAAGTTCCGCCGCGAGAGCGGGGCTGGCATCCTCGTCATTTCTCACACGTACTCCGAGCCACAGGCCATCGCCGTGCTCGACGCGGGCGCCGACGACTACGTGGTGTACCACAACAACGAAAACGAGCTCAGCGCCCGCTTGCGCGCGTTGTTGCGCCGCTCGGCCCGTGTCTCCAGCCAGCGCTCCTTCAGCCTTGGTGAGTTGCATATCGACGCCGAGAGCCGCACCGTCCGGGTCCAGAATCGCGAAGCCCGCCTAACGCCCCTCGAGTTCCGGCTCCTGAGCTGCCTCGCCGCAAACGTGGGCAAGAGTCTCAGTCCGGGCACGCTGCTCCGCGCAGTCCAGGGTTATGATCTCGACGAAGCCGAGGCCGCGCATATCATCAAGGCTCTCGTATGGCGCTTGCGGCAGAAGATCGAGGCCGACCCCGCGAACCCGCGCTACATCGTCAACGTACGCGGCTCGGGCTACATCCTCGAGCGCCGCGGTCCGAATCGGCGTGCGTCCGGACCCCGCGAGTACAGTCAGGCGTCCTGACACACAAGCCCACAACCAGACAAGCTCCCGATAACATCGACGGTTGCGGCCGATCCACGTGCCCGGTCCGGCATCATCGAGCTGGGCACACGCCTGCGCTCGGATCGCGTCCCTCGTTCCTGACAAGCTACAACCTGGTTCTCGCAGCGCAAATCCTCACACCGACACCGTCCAGGCGGGACCCCCGCCCCTCGTCGTACCAGTTAGGATACTCCAAGTCTGCAGGAGTTTATGCGTAAGTAGGTGAACCAGCACATAATGCGAGGATAGATGAGGTGCCGCGCCGCAAAGGTTGGATTGACACTTATCGAGCATCTTCCCGTGATGGCATGATCCGCTCACTCAGATAGGCATCGAACTCGGTGGGCGTCCGCACCCCATGCTCCAGGACCGCGTCGTACACGTCGGTGCCGCCCACCTCGTACGGGTACACCGGCAGGGTATGCCACACATCCTTGATCCACAGGATCGCCAGGCGAGTCTCGTCCGAGAGACGCCGCCCCAACTCCTCAATGTGACGCAACTGATTCCTCGGCTCGTCCGACAGCCACAGGGAGAGGTCGATCTTCCACTCGTGCCCCGCCGCCGTCTCGTACCGTAGGACGAAGTAGTATCCCTGGTCCGCGGGCAGTCCTGAGGGACTACGGTCCCCTGTCTCGTTGCGGTAGACCAAGGCCACGACGCGGGGGTCGGTGAGTATCGGCACCATCGTCTCCCACACGCGCCCGAGGGAAAGGTCGCGGCACCGCACGCCCAAGTCGATGTCCCGCCACACCATCAGGCCCGACGCGGAGCTGCCGATATGCTCGACATGCCCTAGCGGGGACAGGAGGCTGAGCAGGTCCAGGTCCCGTATGACCCCGCCCGCCTCACGCTGCAGCTCCCGCTGTCGACGCAGTAGCTCGTCGGCTCCCCTGGTGCCAGCCCCTCCAGTGTCATCGGCCCCATCCTTATCGAAGCGTAGTGCGGGAATCCGGTAAGGCCCGGACATAAGCCCGCCTATGTCTGGGCATCGCGGCAGGAGTATAGTCCGGTTCTCGTGGCAGGCTCTACAGCGAGGGGCCCATCGCACCGATTGCGCGTCGTCGCGACGCCGTTACAGCCCGTAGGCGCTCACGGCTGACGGCCACCAGCCAGTTGCTATAATTCCCAAAGTACCAGGACATTCAGGAGGTGCGCGTGGCTGCAGGCCGGCCTTTTCTCTCGGTGATCATCCCCGCATACAACGAGGCCCAACGCCTGCCTGCTACCATCCCCCTCGTCGTGGAGTTCCTGTCCGCGCAGGGCTACACGCACGAGATCATCGTCGTTGACGACGGCAGTACGGATCACACCCCGACTTTGTACGGCAGCTCGCGACGCGATATCCACGGCTCAGTCTGCTACCGCTCGCGCACCGCGGCAAAGCGTACGCCGTGCGTAGTGGCGTGCTCGCCGCCCGCGGCGAGCGAGTCCTGATGACCGATGCCGACCTCTCCGCCCTATCAGCCAGGCACGCGCGCTCATGCAGTGTCTCGACGATGGCTACGACATCGCCATCGGCAGCAGTCGCGAAGGGCCCGGCGCGCGCCGTTACGGCGAGCCGGTATACCGCCATCTGATGGGCAGGGTCTTCAACCTCGCCGTCCGGCTTATCACCGGCAGTCCGTATCGGGACACGCAGTGCGGATTCAAACTGTTCCGTGCCGAGGCCGCCCGTGACATCTTCAGCAGCCTGCGCCTGTACGCCGAGAACGCCGAGCCGGTCTTTGGCCCGATGGTGACGGGGCTGGATGTTGAGGTGCTCCAGGTTGCCCGGCGCCGCGGATACCGTGTGCGCGAAATCGGCGTGGAGTGGTACTACGGCCGCGGCTCCAGGTGCGGCCCGTGCTCGACTCGTACCATATGTTCAAGGACATCACGCAGGTCCGCCTCAACGATATCCGCGGCAGGTATAATAGCCACTCAGGTTAGGCGCTTGTATCGCGCCGCCCCAGTTCGATCTTGCAATTGCCCCAGCCGAGAGAGAGTACGACGCGCAGATGAGCGAGCGAATACTGATAGGCGTCGCCTGGCCATATGCCAGCGGGCCCCGGCACATAGGGCACGCGGCCGGTTGCTACCTGCCCGCCGATGTCTTCGCCCGCTACCACCGTATGGCCGGCAATGACGTGCTGATGGTCTCGGGGTCCGACGCCCACGGCACTCCCATAACCCTCACCGCCGACCGCGAGAACATCTCGCCCCAGGAGGTGGTCGACCGCTATCACCCGATTATCAAGGAGTCGTTCGAGCGCCTCGGCCTCTCGTTCGACCTGTACACCCACACGCACACCGAGAACCACATTCAGGTCACTCAGGATATGTTCCTGCGCCTGCTGGAGAAAGGCTTCCTTTTCACGAAGACCACGACCCAGCCCTACGACCCCGCGCACGAGCGGTTCCTGCCCGACCGCTACGTCGAGGGCACCTGCCCCAACTGCGGTTACACCGACGCGCGGGGCGACCAGTGCGACAACTGCGGCCACCTCTGGGACCCGATCGACCTGATCAACCCGCGCTCCAAACTCTCCGGCGAGACCCCGGAGTTCCGGCCCACTGAACACTTCTTCCTCGATCTGGCCAAGCTGAGCGCACCGGTCTTCGCGTGGATGGACACGAAGCAGAACTGGCGACCGAACGTGCTGAACTTCTCCCGCAACTGGGGCCGTGAGGGACTGCACCCCCGCGCCATTACTCGTGACATCGAGTGGGGTGTGCCCGTACCCGTGCCGGGCTATGACGACAAGCGCATCTACGTCTGGTTCGACGCCGTGATCGGCTATCTTTCCGCGAGCAAAGAGTGGGCACAACTTCGGGGCGAGCCCGACGCCTGGGAGCGCTGGTGGACGCTCAACCTAGACGGCACCGCCCCTGCCAAAGCGTACTACTTCATCGGCAAGGACAATATCCCCTTCCACACCATCATCTGGCCCGCGATGCTCATGGGGTACGGCGGCCTCGCGCTCCCGTATGACGTCCCAGCCAACGAGTACCTCACCATGGAAGATCGCAAGATCAGCTCGAGCCGGCAGTTCGCCGTGTGGCTCGGGGACATTCTGGACCGATACGACGCCGATGCGGTCCGGTACTTTATGTCCATCAACGCGCCCGAGAACCGCGACACCAACTTCACCTGGGCAGAGTTCTACCGCCGCACGAACGACGAGCTCGTCGCCACGTATGGCAACCTCGTGCATCGCGTGCTCACCTTCACCACCCGCAACTTTGATGGTGCAGTGCCCGATCATGGCACCCTCACCGAACGCGACGAGACGATGCTCCAGGACGCACGCGGCGCGTTCGAGACCGTCGGCTCCCTCGTGGAGGCCGTGCGCCTCAAGGACGGGCTCCGCGAGTTGATGGCCCTCGCCCAGAAGTCGAACATCTACCTCGACGAGATGGAACCGTGGAAGCGAATCAAGACCGATCGTGCGGCCGCCGGCACGGCGCTCTGGGTGACCCTGCAAGTGATCGCCTCCCTGCGCACACTCACCCAGCCGTACCTGCCGTACTCCGCGCAGAAGCTGCACGGCTACCTCGGCGGGGATGGCGAGGCCGCGAGCCTCCGCTGGGCGTACCGGGAGCTTCCCGCCGGCACACCACTCGGCCAGCCCCAGCCGCTCTTCCGCAAGCTCGACGACGAGGGCCTCGAGCGCGAGCTGCAGCTCCTGGGAATCGGCGACTAGGATGGGCTTTCTCAGGCGCCTCTTTGGCGGCAGCACGTCCCGTGATAACGGCATCTACCTGTACGTCCGCTGCGACAACTGCGCCGAGCCGATCCGTATCCGCGTCAACCCAGGCACTGACCTCTCGCCGGTATACGAGGACGCGGGCGACGACGAGGCGGGGTACGAGGTGCGCAAAGAAATCCTCGGCAACCGCTGCTACCGGCTCATCGAGGCGACCTGGCGCTTCGACCGCCGCAAGCGTCCCATCGGCAGCGAGATTCACGGCGCAAAGGAAATCACGGCCGCTGAATACGAGGCTGAGAGCTCTCAGCCTCAACCGTAGAATGTCTCCGGCCACCCTCCCTCCAGTCCTCATCGTCGGCCTCGGCCTCATCGGTGGCTCGGTCGGACTGCGCCTGCGCGAGCAGGGCATTGCAGTCCGAGGCGTCACCCGCAGCCAGGAGACGCTCGACCGTGCTCTGGAACTCGGCGCGGTGCAGGGCGGGTCGCTGGAGCTGACCCGCGAAGTTCCCGACGCCAGACTCATCCTCGTCGCCGCCCCGACCCAGACCTCGATCCGGCTGCTTACCGTAGCCGGAGAGCTGGCCCGGCCGGGCACGATCCTCACCGATGCGTGCAGCAGCAAGCAGGAGGTCGTCGCCGCGATGAACGCTCTCCCCCGGGGCATCGCGGCCATCGGTGGCCACCCGATGGCCGGCAAAGAGCTCGCGGGCATCAACGCCGCGGACTCGCGATTGTTCGAGGGCGCCACGTGGGTGCTCACGAAGACTGAACGCTCAGACGCCGCTTCGGCCGCGGCCTGCGAGACGCTCGCCACGGTCTGCGGCGCCGATCCGTTGTGGGTTGAGCCTGAGGAACACGACGATGCGGTCGCCGCCATCAGCCACCTCCCGCTTCTCGCCGCCGCCGCACTCGTGCTCGCCGCCGAGGGATCTCGCTCCGAGCTAGTGTGGCGCCTCGCCTCGTCTGGGTTCCGCGACATCACCCGCATCGCCGCGGGCGAGCCGGAGATGGGCGCGGACCTCGCGCTTACGAACAGCCCGGCGCTCCACGAGGCAGCCACCCTCTTCGATACCCACCTGACATCCCTGCTCGACGCCGCCCATACAGGAGACAAGCCGCGCCTCCAGCACCTGCTCTCCCAGGCCGCCAGCCGCAGACGACGCATGTATGGGGGTGGGGGATGAACAAGTTTGCCCATAGTCGTCCCCGTGCGACCCATGGCGACTACCCTGCGAGACTGGTACCAGGGGCGGCCGGATGACCCGCGCGAGCCTAAAGCGCCTCGGCGTCATCGGCTACCCCGTCCGGCACAGCGTCTCGCCCGCGTTTCAGCAAGCTGCTCTCGACCACCTCGCCATCCCGGCTCGCTACGACCGATATGAGGTGGCACCCCACGACCTCCCCGCCTTCGTCGCGACGTTGCGCGGCGACGAATGGCTTGGGATCAACGTCACGATTCCCCATAAGCAGGCGGTGATCCCGTTGCTAGATGAGGTCGAGCAGTTGTCGCGGGAGATCGGTTCGGTAAACACGGTGCTCAGGCGGCCCGGCGGCCTCGAGGGCCGTACCACGGATCACCTCGGCTTCCTCCGCGCGGTGCGGGAGAGCGGCTTCAGGTGCGAGGGCGCGCGTGCGGTCGTGCTGGGCGCCGGCGGCAGCGCCCGCGCGATAGTCGCGGCGCTGATTGCCGCCGAGGCGGAATCCATCCACATCACTGCGAGATCTGGAGACCGCGCGACGGACCTGGTGGCTGCGCTACTCCCCCGGCGCGCGCGCCCCGGCGGACCAATCACCTCGTGCCCGCCGGGTGTCCCAGTGCTGCATTCGTCGGCCTGGGATCCCTCGGTGCTCGTGCCCCTCGTGCGGTCGGCTGACCTGCTGGTGAACACCACACCCGTCGGTATGCGTGGCGGCGGTGCTGACGACGAGAGCCCCGTGCCCGCCGAAGCCCTGCATCCCGGGCTCACGGTGTTCGACGCGGTGTACAATCCGATTGAGACGCCGCTCCTCCGCGACGCCCGCACGGCTGGTGCCCGAACGGTGAGCGGGCTTGATATGCTGGTGTATCAGGGTGCCGAGTCGTTCCGCCTTTGGACGGGACAGGACGGCCCCATAGAGATCATGATGCGAGCAGCCAAAGCAGCGCTCGCGTAGCGCACATCGCAACAACCGGGAGGATCGAGTTGAGCAATTTCACGTGGTTGACCGCCGGCGAATCGCACGGCGAGGCCCTCGTCATGATGATGGAGGGGATGCCGGCGGGCTTCCCCATCGATATGGACCAGGTCAACGCCCAGCTCCGACGCAGGCAGGGCGGCCACGGTCGCGGCGACCGCCAGAAGATCGAGCGCGACACCATCCACATCCTATCGGGCGTCCGCAACGCTCGGACGCTCGGCAGCCCGATCGCGATGATGGTCCAGAACCGCGACTGGGAGAACTGGCAGGGCAAGATGGGGCCGCAGAAGTTCGACACCGAGCCCGAGAAGGTGACCCGCCTGCGCCCCGGCCACGCCGACATGGCTGGCGCGCTGAAGTACGCCCACGACGATGTCCGCAACGTGCTCGAGCGGGCCAGCGCCCGCGAGACCACCTCCAGGGTCGCGGTCGGCGCAGTCGCCCGCCAGTGCCTCGCGTTGTTCAATGTCGAACTGCACAGCTTCGTGCGGCGCATCGGACCGGTGGAATCGAACGCCCAGCCACCCTACAACTGGGACGCCATCGAACGCTCCGTCGTGCGCGCCCCCTCGCACACAGAGGAGATGGTTGCCGCGATCGACGCCGCGCGCGCCGCCGGTGATACCCTCGGCGGGGTGTACGAGGTCGTCGCTGAAGGGCTGCCCGTTGGCCTCGGCTCCTACGTCCAGTGGGACCGCAAGCTCGACGGCCTGCTCGCCCAGGCGATCATGAGCATCCAGGCGCACAAGGGCGTCGTCGTGGGGGCCGGTTGGGAGGCAGCGCAACTGCCCGGCTCGCAGGTCCACGACGTCATCGAGGCCGACGCCACCGGCGACCTCCGGCACCGAACGAATCGCGCCGGCGGCATTGAAGGCGGCATGACGAACGGCGAGCCCGTCGTCGTCCAGGCCGCCGTTAAGCCCATCAGCACCCTGCTGAAGCCGCTCGATTCGGCTGACCTCGCCACCCGCCAGAAGGTTGAGGCCCACTACGAGCGCAGCGATATCTCCGTCGTCCCCGCCGCGGGCGTCGTCGGCGAGGCGATGGTCGCCATCGTTCTGTGGACCGCCTTCCTCGACAAGTTCGGCGGCGACTCCCTCGCGGAGATCCGGCGCAACTACGACAGCTACATTCGCTCGACGGCTATCGATTATCAACCGTCGGCGATCGGCCCCTAGCGGTCAACCAGCTCTAACTACACCGTATGGCATTCCTATTCCGAACATGCCAAGCGTCCTCGGCCCGGTGGGCGGCCGTCTCGGAGCGTTCACTCTGGTACAGGGAGACGAATTTGCGCTGGCGGCCATACCGTCATCCGCCTCAACAAGTGTCGCGGTCGGGACGACACGACATCCGAATAGCGAATACCCGCCGATGGATGCTACTCCGACTCTCCCACCGGCAGGCGTAAACAAAAGGTCGTCCCCTCCCGGGGTAACGACTCGACGGACAGCGTGCCGCCGTGTGATTCCGCCACTGCCCGTGCCACGTACAGCCCCAGTCCGCCCGCGTTAGACCCGGGCGACTCACGTTCGCTGGCCACGGCGCCTGGCGTCTCGTCGCGCACGCAGAGATCGGCCCACCGTCCGTCGTGTCCGGTTCTCGTGCCCACCTCCACAACCACCGGGATGCCGTCCGGAGATACGCTGATTGCGGCCGAAAGCAGATCCCGGATCGCCTGTTGCAGACGGTCGGGATCGGCCTCCACCACCGTCTCCTCCGGCGCATGGACCCGAACTTTGCTCTCCACCGAGTGGAACGTCTGCGCGGTCTCCCTCGTCAGAGCGGCAAGGTCCACGTGTTGCTGCCGCAGCGCAGATGTCTCCCGCCCCAGACGGCCCAACTCCAGCAGATCGGCCAGCAACCCACGCAAGCGCCCCAACTCAACCGATGCAATCGCGACATCCTCCAGGTCCGCCTTCCTGCGCTCCTGCCTGGCTCGTCGTTCGAGCGAGTCTACACATGTGCGGAGGGGGGACAGGTGGTCGCCAAGGTCATGCGCCAGTGCGGTCACGAGCTCATCGACCCCCGTGCGCCGGGCTTCCCGGACGGCCTCGCGGGTGAGCAGATCGACTAACTCCGCGCGATGCACGAGGAGCCCGACCCAGCGAGCCACGCCCATCAGGAAATCCAGCTCTTCCTGGGTGAAGGCATCGGGTTCCGTCGAGAGTGCCTGCAACAAGCCCCGACGTCGGCTCGCGACATCTAGCGGCACAGCGGCCAGTGAGCGCACGCCCAATCCATCCGTGAAGCCCGCAGGAACCATCGGGTCTCGTTCGGCACACCCCGTGACGTACGGGTCGCCGCTCTCGTAAACCTCCACCGGTCGCCCGCCGTTTGTGATCGGCAGCCGGTCCATCCCGATCTCCGTCTCACGCCGCCCCAGGGGTGTATGGCTGGCGCCCGCGATCACGAGGCTCTCCGTCGCTGGGTCGTGCAGGAACACATCCACCGTCTCGGCCCCGACCGCCTCACGGACCATCCCGCTCGCCTGGTCCAACGCACTCTTAAGCTCGGTGGCCTCCACCGCGAGCAGCGCCTGCAACGTGTCGAGCAGGAGCTGCTGCTCACTGCGCTCGTGCTCACGCGCCTCCTCGATGCGCTGTGCCCCGGACCCCTCGGGCGCGTACACCAATATGTCGCCCACCTGAACCTCGAGAAAGCCACACACCTTGTCGAGCACATCGAGCGCGATGCCCCCATTCTGTCCGTGGTAGAGCTTGTGGGCCGCTCCGCGCGAGATGCACGCCCCCCTGGCCAGCGCACTCACCGTCACGCCCTTCCCGTCCATAACTTCCGACAACCGTTTGATTATCATCGCGTCCTCTACCTCGTTGTACGGCAGGTAAATCATCCTCGCTGGCGATGCAGACTTGATCCCGTCCCACCTGGTGAGCACCACTAAGGGGGGAGCATACGCAGCGCTCAGTGTCGTCTCACAGGACATCACCGCCGCGATGGTGTGTTCGCGTCAATATACACCAGTCCTGTTACTTGAGTGTGGGAGCACCGGATGTATACAGTCTGGCACAGCACTTGCATTTAGATGCGTCGCGAATGTCCATGCATATGTGCATCGCTGACAGCCCGTACTCTTTGCGGGCGATGCGGTGCGTGTAAACCGGAACATTCAGCGGTGCACGGGTGGATTCCCTCTTGCCCAAAGGGTCTCGGCGACCGCCGTTGTACCGCGATGTGTACAGCCAGGCACCGAGGCTGTGGCATGGAACGAATACAGCATACAAAAGGAGATAGCACAGATGTCGTTCGACAATGACCGGGCGCGCAGCACCGGAGAGCCCGCTGGCGCAGCCAGGGTTGAGATCGATGATGATGAGGAAATACTCACCATCACCTCGGAGATCACCGTGCCCCGCAGAGCGGAGACCGTTGAGGTGCCCGTTGAGCGCCCCGTCGAGGCGCCTGTGGAGCCAGTGCCGACCCAACCCGTATTTGCCGAGCGCGTAGTGAGAAAGCCCGCGTCGCAGCCCGTCGTCGCGGATGATGAAACCATCCGGGTCGAGCGATATGAAGAGGACCTGACGGCGACCAAGGGCGTTCACGACGTAGGGGAGGTACGCATCTCCAAGGACGTCATTACCGAGCAGGAGAGCGTCGAGGTCCCGGTCAGACGCGACAAGGTGCACATCGAAACCCGCGTGGTCAATCGCGCCGTCACGGACACGAGCCAGGCGTTCCAGGAGGGCACGGTCTCAATGCCAGTGCGCGAGGAGGAGGTCGAGATTTCCAAGACCGTGCGCATCGCCGAGGAGCTGGAGATCGAGAAGGCTCTTGTGCAGGACACCGAGCGCGTCACAGACACCGTTCGCAAGGAGCGTCTGGACGTCCAGGAAGTCGGTAACCTGGAGGCCGAGGTCCATAGTGAGAAACCGCTCGATGAGATCGTCCGGGTCAAAGACTAGGCTCTGAATCACCTGATCTCGAGAGAGTGCCGTATGTACGTACAGCGGTACCGGTCACCCAAATTATTCTGAAAGGTATCGCAAGTGTCGACTCATACACATAGTTCTGGATTTAGTCCGCGTACCATCGTCTCTCTGGCGCTGGCCGTCGTAATGCTCCTCGCCCTCGCGCCCGGGATAGGGTACGCACAAGGCGAAGATCGTATCGTGACCGTGGGCGACGATCTCACGGAGGCACAGCAGACCGAGGTGCTCCGCCTGCTCGGCGCGAGCCGTGATGACCGCATCATCCGGGTGACAACCCCGGAAACCGTCAGAGCATCCAGGGGCATCATCGAGATACCCCCCGGCACCCCCTCTATTTCGTCCACCGCGATCACGTGCCGCCCCAAGGGCTCCGGCATTGACGTGCAGGTGCAGAACATCGAAGAAGTCACCGCCGGCATGTATGCCCAGTCGCTGCTCACCGCCGGCATCACGGACGCCGACCTCCGAGTGGCCGCCCCCGCAGATGCCCCGGCCGAGGGTCTGACCGCCCTCACGGGTATCTTCAAGGCGTACCGCCTGTCCCCATGCACCGGCGGCAAGCTGGACCCCGCCCGCGAGCGCCTCGCGCAACGTGAACTCGCAACAACCGTGGATCTTGGTGAGGCAATCGGCGACCGCGAGGCCGCTTCGGAAGTCGTGCTCAACACGCAGGAGCAGGTCGTCTCCCGCAAGCTCCGCAGCCGGGCGGAGATCGAGCAGGTTGTCACCCGGCAGTTGCGCAGCCGCGGTGGGGGCGATGTGCCCGCCGCCGCGCGGAACCAAGTGGTCGATCTCATGACCGATCTCGGCTCGCCCGACGTCGACTGGGGCGGCTACGCCCAGGGCTGGGACGTCGAGCGCCAGAACCGCAACCAGGTCAGCATCAACGTGCGGCCCAGTGCCGCCGGCACCGCGACCCCAGATGCGGGAGACCGCCTCCGAGCGACGGTGAACAACGTCACCGGGAACAGGCTCGCGGTCACCGGCCCGAACGGCGAGGAGACCATCACCGCTGGTCGCGACGTCGAGGTAATACGAAACGGCAACCCCGCCACGCTCCGCGAGATTCGGCCGAAGGACACGGTCGTGGTTGAACGCGACGCTCGTGGCACCGCTACCCGGATCGTCGCCACGAGCGCGGGTGGCACAAACACCGGCGCCGCGGGCCGGACTTTCACTGGCAACGTCGCAACCGCCGGCGCGGGCGCCCTGAGCGTGCTCACCGCCAGCGGGACGGAGAACGTCCGGACCGCAAACGCGCGCAACGTAGAGGTCCTCCGCAATGGGCGCGATGCCACGGTAGCGCAGATCCAGCCTGGCGACCAGGTGACGGTCACGCTCGACGCCAACAACGTGCCCACCCGTATTGTCGCCCGCAGCCAGCAGACGGGCGGGGGGGAAACGCCCAGTCCCCTGCCGCTGCTTGCCCTCCTGCCGCTGTTCCTGCTCATGCGCAGCAACGACGAGCAGCCTACCATCCGCCAGCGCCAAACCAGGCGCGGGTAGCCTCGATCGGGACGATCGCATCGAAGGGGCGTAGCATGTTGAAACTGCTACGCCCCTGCAACACTTCCATGCGGCACTTTGGCGAACGCCCTCAGCGCCGCTCCGAGTTTCTCCAGATGAACGCGCCGGTCGGCCGTTCCTCAGCGGATTCGCGGGCAGCGGTGTGCTCCGGACACTCGCACAGATAGCGCAGCAGGTTGTACGTAAACAGCCCCTTGTCGTGCCCGCTCCCCCACACCGGCGCAAGTGCGTAACGTCCCACGGGCGCGATGCCCGTCAGCACATACTCCTCCTCCGGTAGTTCCGAGACGCTCGCCAGCCTGCCCCGATAGCCCATCTCCCCAGAGCACTCCGCACACGGGCACTTCCAGCGCAGCGTATGCACCCGCGTGGTTGTCACGTGGCCGTCGCTCCACTCGATCTCCAAGGACTCCGTATCGTCGGAGAGCCGTATGTCCAACGGCTCCAGCAACTGCTCACTCATACCCAAAGACACCTCCACACGCCAGTATACGCCGCTGCCGTCGCCCTCTGGATACAGGGACAGGCCGCCCCACAGCGCTAAGCTGCGGGATCGATCCGCCACGCCGCACGTAGGGGCGACCCACCGGGTCGTCCGGTCCCGTGCAACCGCGTAACCCACCACACCTTGCCGCCGGATTCAAGGCCCACGGCCGCGGCTCTAGGCGGTTCCGCATCGACCTCTGCCCCTACCGCTGGCCGCGACCCCTCATGCCCGCTCACCCTAAAACCACTTTGCATAGAGACCAGGCCGCGGTATTCTGTCGGCAATGCACAGCGAGACGCGGAACACCCGAGCAGACCACCACCCCCGCCACATCGTCGGCGCAATGGGCGTCGTCACCAACACCGAAGGCGAGGTGCTGCTCGTGCGCACCGAGCGCCGCGACTGGGAGCCCCCGGCGGCCAGGTCGAGGTCGGCGAGGACCTGATCACCGCGCTCAAGCGGGAGATCATGGAAGAGAGCGGCATCGCCGTCGAGGTCGACACCCTCGTCGGTATCTACTCCAACACCGGCCAAAACAACCAGGTGATCTTCGCCTTTCTGTGCTCGTACCTGAGCGGCACGCCCCGCCCCAGCGACGAGACCCCCGAGGTCGGCTGGTTCCCGCCCGACGACGCCCTGCGCATGGTCACCCACCCCGCACAACTCGGCCGCCTCCGCGACGCCCTCGCCTTCACCGGCCAGCTTACCTACCGCGCCTACACCATGGATCCCGCGCGATCAGGCGCCTCCACATCGAACGCCCGATATAACCCCAATGATTCATGACGGCGGCGCGGGACCAACGCTGGCATACAGTGCGACGTGGGCACCGCGTACATTGCCTGCTCATCCGTGCAAACTGCTCAAACATCTGCTCATCCGTGAACCTCCCACGGCGGAACAGGGCGAATACAGCAGATCCTCGCCCCCACGTACGCCACGCCGACCCTAGACGTCCAACCCGTACGAACGCTGACCTTGTGTATTATGTAGGCTCGCGCGGCGAATCCATCCGCGACAGGCCGCCCAATCCAGCACCACGTTGTAGTTCCGCGTCAGGCCGCGGTATTCTGTCGGCAATGCACAGCGAGACGCGGAACACCCGAGCAGACCACCACCCCCGCCACATCGTCGGCGCAATGGGCGTCGTCACCAACACCGAAGGCGACGTGCTGCTCGTGCGCACCGAGCGCCGCGACTGGGAGCCTCCCGGCGGCCAGGTCGAGCAGGGTGAGGACTTGATCACCGGACTCAAGCGGGAGATCATGGAGGAGAGCGGCATCGCCGTCGAGGTCGACACCCTCGTCGGCGTCTACTCCAACACCGGCCAAAACAACCAGGTGATCTTCGCCTTTCTGTGCTCGTACCTGAGTGGCACGCCCCGCCCCAGCGACGAGACCCCCGAGGTCGGCTGGTACCCGCCTGAGGACGCCCTGCGCATGGTCACCCACCCCGCCCAGCTCGGCCGCCTCCGTGACGCCCTCGCGTTCACCGGCCAGCTTACCTACCGCGCCTACACCACCAACCCTTGGCACCTCCACATCGAACGCCCGATATAACCCCGCTGATTCATAACGGCGTGCGACGTAGGGGCGAACCTTGTGTTGGCCCGCCCCGTGTTCACCCCCGCCTCGTGTTCGCCTCCGACGGAACAGGGCGAATACAAGATTCGCCCCTACCCGCGGGACTTCCCCCACGACGCCAACGCTGGACTTGCAACCTGCTCCTGTGTATTATGTACGCTCACAACGATCCCACGCTCAGGTGCGCGTACCTGCCAACGTATCCTCACCCGGCTCCTGACGCCGTAGAGAGAAGAGAAGTTATTGCAGCAGGTCGTCATCGAGAACCCGATCCTCAACTCCCCGTTCCGGGAACCCACGTGCCACTTCCGCTTCACCGACGAAGGCATCACCGACGACGTCGTCGACGAGCGCCGCGTCAGCTCCTACTTCGTGCCCATCCCCGCGGCGAAGAAGAAGGGGAAGCAGCTCGCGTTCGAAACCGAGTGGACCCGCGACCGCATCGAGGAGAACGCGTTCATCAACCGCGTCCGCGCTCGGGTCGCACTGTGGCGGCAGGGCGGCTATGTCGGCGTCACGCGCATCACGGCGCGGCTCCTCGAACACTGGTCGGACCCCACCCGCGAGCGTAAGCTTTTCTTCTGCCAGATCGAGGCGCTGGAGACCGCCATCTACATCACTGAAGTCGCCCGCCGCTACGGCGACGCGTGGATCGAGAACGAGCTGCGCCGTTTCAACGAGGACGCCAACCCGCTCCTGTACCGCCTCGCGTTCAAGATGGCGACCGGCAGCGGCAAGACGGTCGTCATGTCCATGCTGCTCGCCTGGCAGACGCTCAACAAGCTCGCCAACCCTCAGGATGCCCGCTTCTCCGATGCCTTCCTCGTCGTCACCCCCGGCATTACCATCCGCGACCGCCTGCGCGTGCTCCTGCCTAACGATCCCGGCAACTACTACCGCGGGCTGGATGTGCTCCCGCCCGATCTGCTTGAGGAGATGGGCAAGGCGAAGATCGTCATCACCAACTTCCATTCCTTCGCCCTCCGCGAGAAGATGAACGCCGGCAAGCTCACGAAGGTCATCCTCGCGCAGGGCGGCCCCAGCCCCTTCACAGAGACCCCCGACCAGATGGTGCGTCGCGTGTGCCGCGAGCTGGGCAACAAGAAGAACATCGTCGTGCTCAACGACGAGGCCCACCACTGCTACCGCCGCCGCGCCGGAGAGCTCGACGAGGCATTGACCGGCGACGAGAAGGCCGCCGCACGGGAGCGCGAGGAGGAGGCCCGCATCTGGATCTCCGGCCTGGAGGCCGTGAAGGCGAAGCTGGGCGTGAAGGTGGTCTACGACCTCTCCGCCACCCCGTTCTTCCTGCGCGGCTCTGGCTACCCCGAGGGCACCCTGTTCCAGTGGGTTGTCTCTGACTTCTCGCTCATCGACGCCATAGAGTCCGGCATCGTGAAGGTGCCCCGCGTGCCCATCGCCGACGACTCCATGTCCGGCGAGGGTCCGACGTACCGCGACCTCTGGCCGCGCATCCGTGAGGACCTGCCGAAGAAGGGGCGTAAGACCGACGCGCTCTCGGGCGCGCCTTCCCTGCCCGCCGAGTTGCAGGGCGCGATTCACAGCCTGTACGGCAACTACCAGAAGAGCTACGCGCAGTGGCAGCAGAATACCGGGGCCCGCGCGAACGGTCTCACGCCGCCCGTGTTCATCGTCGTCTGCAACAACACGAACGTCTCCAAGCTCGTTTATGACTACATCGCCGGGTGGGAGCGTACGCTGCAGGACGGCAGCAAGATCGTCGTGCCCGGTGCGCTCCCGATCTTCAGCAACGAGCGCGACGGCGGCTGGAGCGCCCGCCCGAATACCATCCTCGTGGACAGCCAGCAGTTGGAGTCCGGTGAGGCGATGAGCGCCGACTTCAAGAAGATCGCCGCCGCCGAGATCGAGGAGTTCAAGGCGGAGTACCGTGCCCGCTTCCCGGGCCGCGATGCGGAGGACCTCTCCGACGAGGACCTGCTGCGTGAGGTGATGAACACCGTCGGCAAGCGCGGCAGGCTCGGCGAAGGTGTCAAGTGCGTCGTTTCCGTCTCCATGCTCACCGAGGGCTGGGACGCCAACACTGTGACCCACATCCTCGGCGTCCGCGCGTTCGGTACCCAGCTCCTCTGCGAGCAAGTCGTCGGCCGCGGCCTCCGGCGCATGAGCTACGTCGCGAACGAGCAGGGCATGTTCGAGCCCGAGTACGCCGAGGTCTACGGCGTCCCCTTCAGCTTCATTCCCTCCCCTGGCATCGCGAAGGATCCAAAGCCCGGCGCTATGCCCACTCGGGTCCGCGCGCTCGAAAACCGCATCGCCGCCGAGATCTCCTTCCCACGCCTCGTCGGCTACCGCTACGACCTCGGCGGCGAGCGGCTTGTGGCCCGCTTCAGCGAGGACTCCCACCTCGCGCTCTCCACGCACGACATCCCGACCTGGACCGAGAGCGCGCCCATCGTCGGCGAGTCGCGCATCGACACGCTCGACGACCTCAAAGCCCGACGTCCGCAGGAGGTCGCGTTCCTGCTTGCCAACACCCTGGATCAGGACTCAATCTCTCTCAGCGGCAATTGGCGCCGTCAACAACCACGGCTTGGACGTCCTGGTTTCCTTCTCCGCACCGCTGGGCGTTCATCGTGGGCCGCGAGGTGGATCTCATCAGTCGGCGCGCCCTGGAGCGGGACGCGGCGCGACACTTGCATACCGCGCCGAGCTGGGCGGTGTCGCTGTATGACCGCCCCTCCCACGACGGGCGGCATCCCAGCAGGACGTTTGGGCTCCTCCATCTCTGTCAGCGGCAATTGGCCGACTACTTCTCCCTAAGGCCGCTGAAAGCTGCGGGAGGAAGAAAGGAGATGCCAGGAAGGAATCACAGCCAGTTTCGATTTTGCTGTCGGCAAATCCGCGCTGCGCGAGGACTTCGGCCCCAGATGGCGAGTGACCAGGGGCGGAGGCGTTGACGTCCTGGCGCTGGAGCGCGTTCCTTCTCCGCAGAACGAGATCCTGAAAAAGCCTCGCGCGCAGCGGCAATCGACCACACGCGCATGCTAGAAGAGCATCGGCTATCGCTGTGACCGATGTGTGCCGTGCGCCGCGAGGTGGATCTCATCAGTCGGCGGCTACGGCTACCTGTGACCGAGCAGTTGCTGCGCAACCACAAGCGGGTGCTGCGGGTGATGCGACAGGAGTCGCGGCGCGACGCGTTTCGTGCAGAGCCCACTACAGGACCTGCTGAACATACTCGACGGATGCCTAATGAGGCGTGGGTCGCCGACATCACGTACATCCGCCTGCCCACCAGCTTCGTTTACCTGGCGGCGATCCTCGTGGCGCGTCGGCTGGAATATCGGGTGGATCGACACACGGCTCACGCTCGCCGCGCTACGGATGGCGCTTGTGGAGCGTCAGCCCCCTCGCGGGTTAACGACCTGCAATAGCATCCACACGGTACCCTCGACTCAGCCGGGGCGCGGATGAACGGGCGACATCCCAGCAGGACGCTGAAGATGGGCTCCTCCACCATGGAGGCCGACGCTCTTACCCCATGTCATTCTGAGCGCAGCGAAGAATCCCTACAGCCTACAACCTCTGCCCTCACACGAGGTCTCACCGTGAAGACCTATTACGTCTATATCATGACCAGTCCATCCGGCACCCTGTACATCGGCGTCACAAACGACCTGCATCGGCGGGTGTACGAGCATAAAAAGGCACGCGTCCCCGGCTTCACCAGCAAGTACGGCATCAACCGGTTGGTATACTTCGAAGAATCGAGCGCCGTCCACGCCGCCATCGCCCGCGAGAAACAACTCAAAAGATGGCGCAGAGACAGGAAGACCGCCCTTATTCAGTCGGTCAATCCGAAATGGCAGGACTTGTCGGACGGCTGGTACTAGCAGGGATTCTTCGCGGAGCTTTACCCTCGAGCGCGGCGAAGGGCTCAGAATGACAGGCGAACGAGCACGCGGTGTTCGATGGATGGCAGCGTTGAAGAGGAAGGGGCCACCACATGGCGACGAAGAGCACCCGCATAGACACCCTCACCCACAGCGACACCCGCGCCAACATCCCCACTGAGGAACTACGCGACTTCGTCGCCGACGACGAGCAGCAGCCCGGCAGGATGCTCTACCCCCGGGACCCCTCCCTCGATCCCCAACTCGTCTGGAAGGGCAAGGACGAGCAGGACCGCGAGGACCTCGCCGTGCCCACCGTGCCCATATACATCCAGGAGAAGGTCCAGCCGCGCGCCATCATCGAGGACCTGCGCGCCCACTCCGCGCGCGAGGCGATGGAACAGGTCTCCCTCTTCTCCGACTTCGACGGCCTCGACTGGGAGCAGCAGATGGAGTTCTACCAGCACGAGCAGCACTGGACCAACCGAATGATCCTCGGCGACTCCCTGCTCGTGATGAACTCCCTCGGCGAGAAGGAGGGCCTCAAGGGCAAGGTCCAGTGCATCTACATCGACCCGCCCTACGGCATCAAGTTCGGCTCCAACTGGCAGGTCAGCACCCGCAAGCGCGACGTCAAGGACGGCCGTGCCGAAGACGCCACCCGCCAGCCCGAGCAGGTCCGCGCGTTTCGCGACACCTGGAAGCTCGGCATCCACTCCTACCTCGCCTACCTCCGCGAGGTCCGCGCCTTCCGCGACACCTGGTAAGAGGTCTGTTGGATCCACTCCTGATCTCGCCTACCTCCGCGACCGATGCCTCACCGTCGCCCGCGAGCTCGCGGAGTCACCGAGTCCGGCTCTGTCTTCGTTCAGATCGGCGACGAGAACACCGTGCAAAGAGTGCTGCGGCGCTACGGATGGGGGTAGCCTGATGAAGATGCGGGTCGTCAGGTGCTTTGGGGCTGAGCGAGGCGGGGATGGAGAGCGCGAACTGGACGTCAGCACTCATTCCTTCCGTAAGCAAGTTGATGCCACTTGGAGCAAGATTACTCGAAGGAATGTATGACTACCTCTTGTGGTACGCAAGAGAAGGGGACAGCGGCTCGACAGACATCTCTTCCAAACATCAAATCCGAAGGCTAGTGATCTGCGACAACGCCAGGACACACACGCCGGAAGGCTCGGTGCGCGCGTGGACTAACGTCGAAGTTGCCTGACGCGACGCACAACCACGGGCGTAGGCACACTGTAAAATGACCAAGTTGGAGGCGGAGAACTACGCCCTGGACGACGATCTATCTCTGCCTTCCAAATCTCAACGGTGCCTGCGACTATAGGCTGGTTATCTCAAGATCGAGCACCATGATCGTTCTCAGCCGGTAATGTGTACACGTTTGATTTTTGAGGGTCGTCTTATTATCCGTACGAATACGTCGTACATACCTAACCAATGCCACCTGCAGGTGGCTGTCGAAGCAGCAAGGGAGGGGAGCCCTGGAGTTACAACTAGAGACAAAATGGAGCGGCTCGCGAACGCGCGGAGGGGGTGGGCACTCGAGGCGGAGGGCGACACTCATCGGGACTGGGCCAGCTATATCGCAGACTCATACTACCATCCGCGAAGGCACTGCGCAGATCCCAAGAGCAACTACTGGAAGATAAACAATCTTGGGACGACCGCAAACGTCTCCCGTGCAAGACAAAACAGTTATGTTGTTCAGACGACGGGACTTGCAATCGGGCACGCCTGGCGTGGACGATGCCTCCTTATGACTACAGACCCCGGCGACCTTGTGCTTGACCCCACCTGTGGCAGCGGCACCACTGCATACGTCGCGGAGCAGTGGGGCCGCCGCTGGATCACCGCCGACACCTCCCGCGTCGCGCTCGCCCTCGCCCGCACGCGCCTGATGGCCGCCCGCTATCCGTACTACCTGCTCGCCGACTCCCCCGAGGGCATCCGGAAGGAAGCCGAGATCACCGGCAAGATGCCGCCAACCTACCAGACGTATGGCGACGTCCGGAAGGGCTTCGTGTACAAGCACGTGCCCCACGTCACCCTCAAGAGCATCGCGAACAACCCCGACATCCGCGAGGGCATGAGCCGCGAGGAGATCGACGCCGCCATCGCCCGCCACGCCGACACCGAGCTGCTGTACGACCAGCCCTACGAGGACAACAAGCGGCTCCGCGTCACCGGCCCCTTCACCGTCGAGAGCCTCTCGCCCCACCGCGTCCTCGCCGCCGACGACGAGCGCCCAGCCGCCGAGACCCGCGCACAGGCCGACCCCGCCGCCCCCGGCTTCGAGGCCACCATCCTCGACAACCTCAAGGCCGCGGGCGTCCAGAACACCGTCAAGAACGAGCGCCTCACCTTCGACCGTCTGGAGCCCTTCGCCGGTGCCTGGGTCCACGCCGTCGGCGAGTACACCGACAAGGACAACATCCCCCGCCGCGTCGCCGTCTCCCTCGGCCCCGAGCACGGCACCGTCGGCTCCACCCACGTCAAGGAGGCCGCGAAGGAGGCCCTGCGCGGCGCGGGCTTCGACCTGCTCGTCGTCTGCGGCTTCGCGTTCGAGGCCCACGCGGGAGAGACCGCCAAGGAGTTCGCCCCCGCGCCGTCGAATGGCTCCCGCAGCTTGATCGTCGCGGAGGAGACCCGCCAGTACGGCAAGCTGCCCATCCTGCTCGCCCGCATGAACCCTGATCTCGCCATGGGCGACGAGTTGCTCAAGAAGACCGGCGCGGGCAACCTATTCACCGTTTTCGGCGAGCCCGACCTCGATGTCCACCGCCAGGACGGCAAGCTCACCGTCACGATCAACGGCGTGGATGTGTACGACCCCACCACCGGCCAGATCCGCTCCTCCTCCACCGATGACATCGCCTGCTGGTTCGTGGACACCGACTACAATGAGGAGAGCTTCTTCGTCCGCCACGCCTACTTCACCGGCGCCGACCAGCCGTACGACAAGCTCAAGCGCGCCCTCAAGGCCGAGATAGATGAAGCAGCCTGGTCCTCCCTGTACTCCACCACCAGCCGCCCCTTCGACCCGCCCACCACCGGCAAGATCGCCGTCAAGGTCATCAACCACTACGGCGACGAAGTCCTCAAGGTGTACGACGTGAAATCCTGACCACCCGGTAGGGCGAACACGAGGTTCGCCCTCGTCCCGTTTTCGCCCCCACCCCCTGATACCCACTCCCATTGAAGCCTACTGCATGTCATCCCGAACGGAGTGAGGGATCCGTAGGTCCTACCACGGATTCCTCGAACGCTCGGAATGACCAACGCGCTATTGGTCAGCCGGAGTTATTTGACCCACCCCGTACGGGCGAACCTTGTGTTCGCCCTCACCCCCATAATAACCGCCGACGCCATCTGGTCAACCCGTGGCCCATCTCTTGATGACGCTCTCCCAACACGAGCCCGAAAGGAGCCGATCACCGTGGAAACCACCAGCCTTCAGCACCGCCTCACGCCCGAGGAGCGCCGGACCTTCGAGCAGACCGGCGTGCTCACCGTCGAGAACGCCCTCTCGCCGGACCAGGTCGCCGCCCTCACTGCGGCAACTGACCGCATCCACGAGCAGGCGCTCGCCGATGGGCAGGACTCGCACAAGAGCTACTTCCACCCCAATTTCATCCCCGACGATCCCCTCTTCGCCGATCTCGTGGACTATCCGCGGGTTCTGCCGAAGGTCTGGGGCATCCTGGGTTGGAACATCTACCTCTACCACGCGCATCTCATCGTCACCCCGCCCTCGGGCCAGCCGCGCCACGACAAGACCTTCGGCTGGCACCAGGACAGCGGCCGCATGAACGTGGAGATGGAGAGCCATCCCCGGCCACGCCTCTCGCTCAAGGTCGCGTACTTCCTCTCGGACACCAGCGAGGAGGGACGCGGCAACTTCTGGGTGGTGCCCGGCAGCCACCTGCACGACACCCTCGACCGGCCAGCCGGCGGTCACGGCCAGCCCGCGGGAGCAACCCCCGTGCTCGCCAAGCCCGGTACCGCGGTCTTCTTCGACCGGCGCACCTGGCACGCCGCCAGCCCGAACTGGTCCGACGTCACCCGCAAGGTGCTCTTCTACGGCTATGGCTACCGCTGGATCCGCACAAAGGACGACATGACCGTGGAAAGCCTGTGGGAGCAGAGCGATCCCATCCGCCGGCAGATCCTCGGCGACGGCGTGAACGCCAACGGCTATTACTCGCCGACCGATGCCGACGTGCCGCTCCGCACCTGGCTTCGGGAGCACTGCCCGGAAGACGCTGCCTGAGCGGGCCCATCTGGCAAGCCTCTTGCACAGATTCACCCGCCAACCAATAACCTGGAGGGACAACAATGTCGAACAACGAAGAGACGAGCAGAACCATGCTCCCCCTGACGAGGCCGAGGGCGCGGGCAACTTCGCGGCTGAGCCCGGCTTGGACCCAACAGCCGGTGCCGCGCCTGAGAACACCGCCACGCAGATGGAGATGGGTAACCCCGTCCCGGGACAGCAAAACTCGGCCGCGGGCGAAGAAGGCAATCGCTCCGGCGGCGAGCCCGTCGAGGAAACGATGGAACGCCGCGCCAACAGCGAAGCCGACGCCGGCGAGCTCGAGCAGCAGCTAGACGAGACGAGTATCGACCAGTCCGCCGAGATGTAGGCGAAGCAGGCGCGCGCACAAACCGGCACCACTCCGCACACGAGTCGCCTGCTGACGACGCCGATCCACCATGGAGGCATCCCATCATGAGCCAGAACACCGGATGGTCGAAGCAGCGTGAGCGCGAGTACGATGGTCTGGTCGAGGGGTTTGAGCAAGAGGGCCGCAACGAGGGCCGTGAGGAAGAGGTCGCCGCGCGCATCGTCAACAAGCAGCGCGCCGAGTATGGCGAGACCCAGCAGGCGCACGACAAGGACAAGCACGGCGAGTCGCCCGACCGGTCCTTGCCGATAGACGGCTACGATACCCTCACGATCGAGGAGATCGAGTCCCGGCTCGCCAAGCTATCAAAGCGCGGTCTCGGCCGCATCGCCCAGTACGAGCGCAAGCAGAAGGACCGCAAGGGCGTCCTCGAAGCAGTAGAGCGCGAGCGTGGCGACTGAGACCGGCAGCACCGAGCTCAACGCCGTGCGTGCCGAAGCGCACGACTGCCAGCGTTGCGACCTCTGGCAGGGTCGCACGCACGTCGTCGTGGGCGAGGGTAACCCGCACGGCGGCATCCTGCTCATGGGGGAAGGCCCCGGCGAGAACGAGGATGCGACCGGCAGGCCATTCGTCGGGCGCGCCGGGCAACTCCTGGACACCGCGCTCGAAGAGGCCGGACTTGGCCGTGACGACGTGTACATTACGAACGTCGTCCGCTGCAGGCCCACCACCGTCAAGGACGGCTCGATCTCGAACCGCGCACCGAGGGCTGGTGAGATCGCCGCATGCGAGCCGTGGCGCTGGCTGGAGTTGAACCTGGTGGATCCGCGCGTGGTCGTCTGTGTCGGCGGTCCCGCGGCGAAGGCGCTCATCGACAAAAAGTTCAAAATCACGGAGCAGCGCGGCCAGTTTTTCCACAAGGAGGATGGCCGCACGTACATCGCCACCCTCCACCCCGCGTACGTGCTCCGCCTGTACAGCGCCGACCGGGACGCATACCGCACCGCCCGCGAAAACCTAGTCTCCGACCTCCGCCACGCGCGACACCAAGCTTCGGGTGATGCGGACTCCGGCTAAATGGCACAGTATCTGTCATTCCGAGCATTCGAGGAATCCGTGGTACTGGGTCGCGGCTCCCGTCACTGCGTTCGCGATGACCCGCATCATATTTCACTCAGATCCGCGAATCACGATCTGACTTCAGGTATACCATGCAGCGCCAGCGTGCGCTCGGCAATCATCTTGGAGTGACACTGGTCCGCGGTCGTCGAGCACCGGCGCAAGCCGTTGCGCGGCTCCTGGGGGTCTGTTATACTTTCGTTCAGGCGATCCTGTTGGGGATATAGCTCAGTTGGGAGAGCGCGACACTGGCAGTGTCGAGGTCAGGGGTTCGAGCCCCCTTATCTCCACCGGGTCTATTGACCCAACGGGCCACACCAGCCGAAGTGGCGGAATCGGCAGACGCGCTACGTTCAGGGCGTAGTGAGCATTAGCTCGTGAGAGTTCGAGTCTCTCCTTCGGCACCGTCCAGAGATTACAAGTTGATCATGCCAGGCAACCTACCTACTTCTCTCCACGCCTGGCACAACTCGTATACTCTGGACGTTTCTCTTGGCCTTACCTTCTTGACACCCGTGGTATACTTAACTTGAGTGCCAAAAGCCGGTGATTTGAGCCGGGCGCGTATAGCGCCCTTTCTTTGTGGCATAAATCTGGCTAATACTGCGTTCTATTTAGTGTGATGACAATTAAAGGTACGGTGAACGAAAAGCAATGACGATAGAAACAATCAAGAAGGATTACGACAACCTCGAAGAACTCGCACGGCTCGGTATCGAGGCGGAGCTCGAGGAGATCAACCGCGAGCAGCCGCTGGCCGCTCCCGTCGTCACCGAGGAGGTCGATCACGAGATAATCGGCGACTCGCTCGGTATTTATCTGCGGGAGATTGGACGTGCGGCCCTGCTCAATGCGGCCGAGGAAGTCGAACTAGCGAAGGCCATCGAGCGGGCACGCGAGGCCGAGGGAGAGCTCAATACGGAGAACCTGAAGCCCGCGGAGCGCCGGCGGCTGCTGCTCGATATGAATGCCGGACGGAATGCGCGGCACAAGCTCATCGAGCACAACCTGCGGCTCGTCGTCTCCATCGCCCGGCGCTACGTCGGGCACGGGATGCCACTCTCGGACCTCATCGAGGAAGGGAACCTCGGGCTGATGCGCGCCGCGGAGAAGTTCGACTGGCGCCGCGGCTTCCGATTCAGCACGTATGCCACGTGGTGGATCCGGCAGGCCGTCACGCGTGGCCTGGCTGAGGGTGGGCGGACGATTCGCCTCCCGGTCCACGTCGGCGAAGCGCTCACCCGGATCGGCCGTGAATCGCAGCGGCTCTCGCTGGAGCTCGGCCGCGAGCCGACCCCGCCGGAACTGAGCGAGGCGACCGGCCTCACGATGGAGCGTATCGACGAGTACATGAGCGCCGCACGACTGCCATTGTCGCTTGAGGCGCCGATCGGCGAGGACGGTGAGACGAACCTCGGTGAGGTGCTCGAGGATGGTGACGCCGCGGACCCCGCCGAGGCCGCCGGACACACCATGCTGGGTGAGGACATCAACCGCGCGCTCTCGCCGCTCACCGAGCGGCAGCGGGCAATCGTGACGATGCGCTTCGGCCTGAACGGTGGTCAGCCGATGACCCTAGAGGCCGCGGGCAAGAACCTCGGCGTCACCCGCGAGCGCGCCCGGCAGATCGAGCAGGAGGCACTGCGCCGGCTGCGCGAGCCGGACGCCACGCGCGTCCTGGAGTCGCACGTCGCGTAATCCACCGCGCGCGCTGAGTCGCACGAAGAGAGAGACTGGGGCCGGAAGCTTGCAAAACGAGCTTCCGGTCCTTACTTATCTCCCCTGAAGCGCGCAACCCGCCGGAGACGCACTCCGCCTGAACCGTAGTGAATGTCATCCCGAACGCAGTGAAGGATCCGTACTACATACCACGGACTCCTCACGGGCTCGGTATGACAAATGCCCTACCGTTCAGCCGGAATCTGTATAACACACTGAACGACCCACACTGCCCTGGCAAATTGCGATGCATTCTGCTCGGAGAAGATCGTGCCCACCATCCGCAACGGAGACATCGACCTCTACTACAACACCGTTGGCTCGGGGCGGCCCGTTCTCTGGCTGCAAGGGCTTAGCGCCGATCACACCGCCTGGACGGTGCAGACGATCCACTTCAGCCGCAGCTTCCGGTGCATCCTCCCCGACAATCGCGACACAGGCCGCTCCGGGCGCTCACCCAGTCCGTACGACATGGCAACGCTCGCGGCTGATGCTCTCGCGGTCCTCGACGCCGAGGGAGTGGGCACGACCCACGTGGTCGGCCTCTCGATGGGTGCGGCAATTGCGCAGGAGCTCGCGCTCCAGGCGCCGGGGCGCATACGGTCGCTGACGCTGCTTTCCGGCTTCGCGCGGGAGGACGCGCGGATGCGAGCGATCACGTCGCACTGGACGGAGCTGTACGAGCGGATCGGCCGGGTGGCTTTCCATCGGCAGACCGAGCCCTGGCTGTTTTCCCCCGTCTTCTTCGAGAACCCGGCGAACCTACGCCCGCTCCGCCGCTATGTCGAATCCATGCCACATCCCCAGGAAGCCGATGCTTTTGCCCGCCAAGTCGAAGCTACGCACGCGCACGATACCCTTGACCGTCTACACGAGATTCAGGTGCCAACGCTAGTGGTCCACGGTGAGCAGGACCTGCTCGTCCCGCCCGCGCACGGCCGACAGCTTGCGGACCTGATCCCAAACGCCCGCTTTGAGTTGCGCCCCGGCGTCGCCCACTCGGTGAATCTCGAGCAACAAAACGCCTTCAACAAGCTGCTGCAGGGATTCCTGCAGTCCGTGGGGTAGCGGCGCATCAATTCGGAGGGTGGAGTTCTCCTCGCCGGGCACGACGGAGCACGCAACGAAAGTCTTTTCCCTACCGGGGCTTTCGGAACACCATCACGTACTCGTGCTTGAAGATATAGGTACCGCTCTTGAGCGCGCGGTAGCGCCAGAGATTGTTCGACTTGCCCTTGCCGCGCTCGTTGCCCTGCATATCCTTGACGTTGATCGCCTTGAGCACGAGGCCCTCTTCGCGGCAGACCCGCATGCACTCGAAGCCCAACGGCACCCACTCGCCGCCCGCGTACCGGTCGCCGATCACGAGCGCCAGGTGCCGGCCCGGACGCAGCAGGTCGCCAGCGTGGCGGACGACCCGGCGAAGACCTTCCAGAAACTCCTCGTGGGACACGGAATTGGAAAGATCGCGAGGATCCATGCTGAAGCGGATAATGTCATGATACGGCGGGTGGAGCAACACGCAGTCCGCGTAGCTATCGCCGTGTTGCTCGAGCACTGCCCGTACCTGCTGCGCGGTCTCGACGGACGAGGAGTCGCCGACCAGCACACTCGTACGGACCGCGTGCGAATCCTCAGCCCGGTTGGCGAGTTCCCTGCCGCGCTCCGCGACCACCGGGTTCAGCTCGACCCCGAGGCTGTGCCTCCCCAGCCGACGGCACTCGATCAGCGTCGTGCCCATCCCGCTGAAGAGATCGAGCACCGTCTCGCCCCGCGTCGTGAAGCGGCGGACGATCTGGTTCGGTATCTGCGGGACGAAGTTGCCGTGATACTCCGCGGAGTGCGGCCCCGAGCGATCGCGCGCGCCGAGCAGCCAAAGACTGTCGGTGATGATGTCCTCGTACTCCCTCCAGCGCGACAGGTCGAGGTCGGCGTCGGGTGTCGGTGGCGGCAGGGACCAGTCGGCGGGCTGTTCTTGCATAGGCCCACCAGTCTCAGCATGTGGCATGCCTCTGTGCTGTGTCACCGGTGGATGAAAAAGCAAGCGCGCTCTGCATACCGTTTTTCGGCGGTACGGTGCTGACTCAAGTTTACGCCCGATGGCAGGGACAGGGATATGGAGGCGCTCCGAGGACGGTACGCCGCGCTCGCCCCGCATCGGTATCAGCGGCCACGGGCCGCATCAGGGAGCCCGAAATACCGGCCGATCTCCCGGTGCAGCGTCTCCTCTACCAGGCGGGTGATCCGTGTCTCGTCCCCGCTGCACGCCCGTCCGATCGGTTGATGGCCCTCGCCCTCAGGCCGTTGCACCGATCCCCGCTGGCTCGGTGATGATGCGCGCGCCGTCCAGGTCGATCCCCAGCCGCTGCACGGTGCCGATACCGGCGTAGCGCCGGCCCATGTCCAGGACGGCCTCCTCCACGCGGGTGGTGTCGCCGAGGCAAAGTGCGAGCACGCACGGCCCCGCTCCCGAGAGCCACGAGGCGAGCGCGCCGGCGTCCAGCGCGACCGCCATGATCTCGTACAGCCCCGCGACCAGCGGCGCGCGGTACGGCTGGTGCAACCGGTCCTGCGCCCCGGTGCGCAGGCGGTCCCACTGCCCGGTTGCGAGCGCGGCGGCGAAGAGCGCGGCATGGCTGAGGTTGAACACCGCGTCGTGCAACGGCACCACATCAGGCAGCGCCGCCCGCGCCCGTTTCGTCTGCAGCTCAACCTCCGGGACCCACAGCACTGCGCTCATCTCCGGCGGTGGCGCGATCCGTACCGCCTCGACCCGCACGCCGTCCCACACGCTCACGACCGCCCCGCCAAGCATCGCGGCGGCCACGTTGTCCGGGTGTCCTTCCAGCTCAGTCCCGATGTCTATCAGATCCGGACGGTCGCACGGCTCGCCGAGCAGGGCGTTCGCGAGCAGCAGCCCGGCGATCACCGCCGCGCCTGAGCTCGCCAGGCCACGACCAACCGGGATGTGGTTGTGCAGGTGCAACCCGACCGGCGGCAGTTCCTGGCCGGTCCGCGCGGCGAGCTCGCGCATGGCGCGCACACAATGGTTGCGGTCGTCCGTCGGCAGGTGGCCCACGCCCTGGCCGTCGATCAGGACGCCCTGCGTCTCCGTGTCGGCCACCGCCTCGTTGAACAAGGCGAGCGCCAGCCCCGCGGAGTCGAACCCTGAGCCGAGGTTGCCACTCGCCGCCGGCACCCGAACCCGAACCCTCATAGCGCCCCCAACGCGGCGCGGATCGAATCTTCATCGGCGTCCACCTCGATGGGCGGGTTCGCGTATTCAGCCGCACCCGCGTGGTAGCTGGCGGTGGCAGCCGGGTCCTTGAGGAGGTGGCCGGTGAGCACCGCGACGACTCGCGCGTCCGCAGCGATCTCCCCTTCACGCCGCAGCTTGCGGAGCCCCGCGATGCCAGCCGCACTCGCGGGCTCGCAGCCGATCCCCGCACGGTCGACCAGCGCTTTCGCGTCCATGATCTCCGTGTCTGTCGCGGTTGTCACCACACCGTCGAGCGCGCGCACTCCCGCGCTCGCCTTCGGGTGGTTCACGGGATCACCGATGCGGATCGCGGTGGCGATCGTGTCCGCGCGCACCGGCTGCAAGCGCGCCCATCCGCCCGCGTATGATGCTGCGAAGGGCGACGCACCGGCGGCCTGCACAACAGCGATACGTGGCAGCCGCGCGATGAGGCCGAGCTCGTACATCTCCAGTAGCGCCTTGGTGAACGCGCTCGTGTTCCCCAGGTTGCCACCCGGCAGGACGATCCAATCCGGTGCATCCCAGGCGAGCGCCTCAAGCGTCTCGTACATGATGGACTTCTGCCCCTCAAGCCTCCACGGGTTCACCGAGTTCAGCAGGTACAGGTCCAGCTCGGACGCGAGTGCCTGTACGAGCACGAGTGCACGGTCGAAGTCACCATGGATCGCAAGCGTCTTCGCGCCGTAGGCGAGCGCCTGCGAGAGCTTCGCGGCGGACGTGTGCTGCCCGGCTGGCACGAGTACGAGGCAACCGAGCCCGGCAATTGCGGCGTACGACGCAAGTGAAGCGCTCGTGTTCCCGGTCGACGCGCACGCGACGGTGCTTGCGCCCAGACGCCGCGCGACACTCACCCCCGCGGTCATGCCACGGTCCTTGAAGGACCCGGTCGGATTCTCGCCCTCGTGCTTGAGGTGCAGGCTGGCCACGCCGACCCAGCGGGCAAGCGCATCGGCAGGGTACAGGCCGGTGTTTCCCTCCCCGCGCGCGGTCATCTCATCGAGATCCAGCGGCGCGATGAGTTCTCGGAAGCGCCAGACGCCGCTGCGGTCGTACGGCGTGAGGCTCATTCGGCGCGCGGCCCATACCTCCCGCAGGGTGGTTGCGTCATACGCCGAGAGGTTGCGTGCCACCGTCAGCAGCCCACCGCACTCGGCGCAGCGCGTGGCATGCTGCCAAAGGGATTGCTGCAGTCCGCAGCGAATGCAATG
>JAUJMR010000024.1:0-10048 GCA_030446765.1 Chloroflexia bacterium | reverse complement strand
CGCAGCGCGTGGCATGCTGCCAAAGGGATTGCTGCAGTCCGCAGCGAATGCAATGAAGCGATTCGGTGATCGTTGAACTGGTCACCATCTTGAACTCCTCCAGGGCGATAAAGACGATGGGTCGGGCTCGCCACTCACGATATGCAACGTCTCGGCTGCCTCTCTTGACGAAACGCTAACGATGCTCCCCGATGTCCGCACCGATCAGCCGTATGACTTCTGCGAGGGGCTGAGCCTTGAGGTCCGTGCCGTCGCGTAGCCGTACGGCTGCCGCTCGGGCCTCCGCCTCTCGGTCGCCGACCACAAGCATGTACGGCGTCTTCTGCATCTGCGCGTCGCGAATTTTGTGCTGCATCCGCTCGGAGCGGCCGTCGACGTCGACGCGGATGTTCTCCGCGCGCAGCGTTGCCGCTACCGTCTCGGCGTACTCCGCGTGCCGGTCCGCGATGGGGATCACCACTGCCTGCACGGGCGACAGCCACACGGGGAACGCGCCCGCATGCTGCTCCGTCAGGAACGCGAAGAAGCGCTCCAGGCTGCCGATCGGCGCGCGGTGGATCATCGCGGGTCGCTGGCGCGAGCCGTCGGCGTCGACGTACTCCAGCTCGAACCGCTCCGGCAGGTACAGGTCCACCTGGTTCGTCGAAGCGGCAAACTCCCGGCCGAGCACATCGCGCACCATTATGTCGAGCTTTGGGCCATAGAACGCTGCCTCGCCGACCGCCTCCACGTACTCGGCGTCAATCGAATCGAGCGCGTCGCGGATCGCGTCTTCGGCGATGGTCCACATCTCGTCGCCACCGACGTACTTCTCCGTGTCGGCGGGGTCGCGTAGGGATACTCGGTACGCGTAGTCGCGGAAGCCCACGGCCTGATACAGCTCCTGGATAAGCTCAACCACCCGGACGAACTCATCGCGGAGCTGGTCGGGCCGGCAGAAGATGTGCGCATCGTTGATCGTGAAGCCGCGCACGCGCGACATCCCGGTGAGCTCGCCGCTCTTCTCGTAGCGGTACACCGTCCCCAGTTCCGCAAGCCGCAGAGGGAGCTCCCGGTAGGAGTGCAGGTCGTGCTTGTAGGCGATGATGTGGTGCGGACAGTTCATCGGTCGCAGGATGTACTCCTCCTCGTCGATCTTGATCGGGGAATACATTGAGTCTCGGTAGTGTTGCCAGTGGCCGCTGGTTTTGTAGAGGTCGATCTTCGCGATATGGGGACTGTAGACGTGCTGGTACCCAGCCCGCTCCTCGGCACGCACGATGAAGTTTTCCAGCTCACGGCGGATCATCGCGCCCTTCGGCAGCCAAATGACCAGGCCACCACCCACCTGTTCGGAGGTCATGAACAGCCCCTGGTCCCGGCCGATGCGCCGGTGGTCGCGCTTCTTTGCCTCCTCCAGGCGCCAGAGATAGTCTTCGAGCTCCTGCGCGGTCGGCCACGCCGTGGCGTACAGACGCTGGAGCTGCGGACGCTTCTCGTCGCCCTTCCAGTACGCCGCGGCAACACTGAGCAGCTTGAACTGCCCCACGCCGCTGGAAGTCGGGACGTGTGGACCGCGGCAGAGGTCGGTGAACTGGCCGACTTGATACGTGGAGATCGTCGCGCTCTCGGGCAGATCATGGATCGTCTCGACCTTGTATGGCTGGTCCGCGAACAGCTCCAACGCCTTCTCGCGGGACAGCTCCTCGCGCACGAACGGTTCGTCTGTCTTGACGAGCCGGGCCATCCGCTCCTCGATCTCCGCGAAGTCATCGGGGGTGAGCGAGCGCGGCAGCTCGAAGTCGTAGTAGTAACCGTTCTCTATGGGTGGCCCGTATGCGAAGCGGGCGTCGGGGAACATCTCCAGCACCGCTGCGGCCATGATATGCGCGGCGGAGTGGCGCATCCGGTCGAGCGGAGACATCTCCACCATCTCCCCACCGTGGTACGCCTGGTTCTCCGCTCCCAGCTCAACCTGCGTGCTCATCGTGTCCCTCCTAAAAGCAAAAAGCCCCTCGTCCCTGATACGGGACGAAAGGCCGACCTTTCGTGGTTCCACCCGAGTTCGCAGCGGCTTGCGCCTACTGCCTCATTGCATGCCAATAACGGTGGCGACCGGGGCTCCATACTCGCGCGCTTTGGGGAGCCGGCTCACAGGTGGTTTTCCGCGTGGCGCTCGCTTGGTGGGCTCTCAGTCCGTGGCCCACCATCCCTGTCGGCAGCTCTCCGCGCGTACTCGTCCTGCTCACAGCCTTTGGATGTGTGACGCCAGTATAGCAGGCGCCGCCTGAAACACAAGCCGGTCGATGTGACTGCATGTCCGACAGCAATGTCACCGATTGGACGGCAACCCTCGCGCGATCGTTCGCGTTGCGGGAGCACCCCTAACTTTTTTGCGATATACACACCTGATCAACAGAGGATCGTCGGCGTGTCTTACTCAGACAAACTCAAAATATACGTAGTCGATTAGGTACTGCTCGCGACGTCTCACCCCTACAGCTAACGCCGGGCTAACAACGACAGCCTATCGTGCTATCAGGACACAGTCGCGAGGGAGGGGATCTGACCTACAAGTGACTGACCACAACGCTCATCGTAATGTTTTTGGCCACACGCGATGTGCGGTGCAGGAAAGGAGAATTGAAGCAGAGGTAGACCATCATCACCAGACCGCACACCGCGACGCCTCCCTGGTCACGCACTGAGAGCGAGTACTGCCGAGCGCTCAGGCCGACTAAGGATAACCCAATCCGTTCAATGCGGCGCGAGCCACGCGCGCTGCCGACTGCAAGGAAGGACTCAAATCAGTGAAACAGTTCCGGAACGTCATTTCTGCGCATGTCCGTGCCAGGGGATGGCTGCTCGTCCTGCTCGTCATCGTACTGACCAGTATCAGTGCGACCCCCGGGTACGCGCTGTCTGGCGACCCTATAGATCGCACCCCCGAGGAAGAGGTCGAGGATATCAGTGTGCCGGAATCGTACGCACCACCCGCGAACGGCTTCGAGTGGGGCATGCCCAGCCGGTTCGGGCAGTACAAAGACGGCATGATCGACTACCACTGGAATACCGAGACCCGAGAATATGATCCCAGCCATATTAGGCCTGAGGGTGGTTTTCAGGTTAACTTCTACGGCTGTGCCACTCAAGCAGACGCCGAGGCGACAGCGGGCGAGACGACGCTCACCTATAAGTGGCAGGTGATTGGCGCGGATGGCGCGGCACACAGACGGTCGAGGGCAGGAACTGCCGATGGTCCCCGAGATTCGCCGAAGGTACGTACAAGATCAGGCTCACGATCACGCCCAACCTGGCGGATCAGCCCGAGTATTACGACCAGGAAGTCAAGGTCAACGACCTCTTCATAGTCTCGATCGGCGACTCCTACGGCTCGGGCGAAGGGAACCCCGACATCCCGCAGAAGTATGACGCATATGGCTTCGTTAGTGCGGGCGCCAAGTGGCAGGACAAGCAGTGCCACCGCTCCGCGTACGCCGGAGCCGCCCGCGCGCGGCGCTCGGGATTGAGGGCTCAGATCCCAAGTCCTCGGTGACCTTCATCTCACTCGCCTGCTCCGGCGCGACGATCAACGCCCGGATCTACTCCGGCAACCAGTATGAGGGTTCCGGAGTGCTGGAAGGATACAGGGGAGTAGATCCCCCGAATCCCAACGACTACAGCCCCGCCAGTTTCCTCAAGCCGCAGATTCAGGCGCTCGCCGAGGCGGCCAACGGGCGCGAGATCGACGCGCTCGTCATTAGTGGTGGTGGCAACGACATGCACTTTGCCGATATCATCGCCGACTGCGTTTGGCACAACATGCCTCGTGTCCTTGGGACCGGCGGCAGATGCCACGAGCAACCCGAGATCACCGACAGGCTGGCCGATGACTTCGAGCTGCTGCCTGCTAGGTATGCTGCCCTTGCCACCGTCATCCACAACCCGAACCCATCCGACCGCCCGGCGCTCAACGTGAAGAACGTGTACCTGACCGAGTACCCCGATCCGACAGCGGACGACGACGGTAGCAGGTGCGGCTCGATGCTCGGGGAGATCATACCGACCACCCCGTTCGACTTCGCCAAGGTACACATCGATGCCGATGAAGCCAACTGGGCTCGATCTTCCGTGGTCGCACCGCTCAACCAGGCGATTGAGGCGGCCGTCAACAAGCAAGTCACCGACCACGGGCGCCCATGGCACTTCGTCACAGGAGTCTCCACGCAGTATGCGACGCATGGATACTGCGCCGATGACCACTGGGTCGTCCAAGTCTACGAGTCAGCACGGCAGCAGGGACCAGTATGGGGAACCACCACCAACTGGGGCCCGATCTTCCTGCTGGAGTTAAAGGCACAGAAGGGCACGATGCACCCGAACAGGGCGGGCCACATGGCATACGCCCGGCAGATCCAGCAATCCATCCAGGGTGCCGAGGGTCCTGGCCCTAGCTTATCAACGGCAGACTCCGCAGGCGGCGTCACCGCGAAGCGCGGCACAAACGGCTGGCTGACGGGACGGCTCGATGCCAACGGCGTCCATCACTCCGACAAGGCGGTCTTTTCCGTAAGGGCCTCCGACGACTCAGGCATCGCGGGCGCGAACATCACGGTCAACGGTGGTGAGTGTGCCGACGGCATCGCGTGCGACACTAAGATCTCAGAGGACGGCAAGTCGGCCATTTGGGATATCACAGTCACTCGCGACGGCGTGTACGACCTGCAGCTCACCGCGCGGAATCGCAACGGCGCCACGTCCAGCCTCGCCCACCAGCTCAAGGTGGATCTGAACGACCCAACACTACCAGCAGCGTCCGTAGCCGATGGCGCGACTGTCGGCAACGCCGGATGGTTTAGATCCAACGTCACGGTGAAGTTCCCAGCCCCCGGACCGAACGCGCCCAGGCCAGACGGTGCCGGCTCCGGCGTGGCGCTCGTGCAGTACAGTAGCCCGAGCATCGAGAACGGCGAGCAGTTCACATCAACTTACGAGAACGGGGTGGAAATCCGCGACGATGGTATCCACACTATCACCTACCGCGTGGTAGACGGGGCAGGCCGTAGCAGCGGTACTGGCACGTTCGACGTCAAGATCGACAAGACGAAGCCGAGCGATCAGTGCGAACAGCCCGACGGGCTGTGGCACAAGGACGATGTCACTCTCGCTTGTACCGCCAGCGATGCGACTTCCGACCTGTCCAACTCTGCCACTGACGCAAGCTTCAACCTCGCAACAAGCGTTGCTACAGGGAGCGAGACGTTGGATGCCAGAACGGACACACGGACAGTGTGTGATGTGGCGGGCAACTGCGAGACGGCTGGCCCGATCGGCGGCAATAAGGTAGACAAGAAGGCACCAGAGATTGCGCTCCCGACGCCGGCCAGTGGCAGCTACCTCCTGAACGAGCCGGTCGCTGCGAGCTTTGGCTGCACGGACGGCGGATCTGGGCTGGCTAGCTGCCAGGGTACCGTCGCCGATGGTGCGAGTGTGGACACGGCATCTGTGGGCAGCAAGAGCTTCACCGTGAACGCTTCCGACAACGTCGGTAACACCTCGACTCGCATGGTCGAGTACGAGATCACCTACAAGATCCACGCTCTGCATGACCAGACGAAGGCACGCAAGCTCGGTGCGATCATCCCGGTCAAACTGCAACTGCAGGATTACCATGGTGCGAATCAGTCCGCAACTGCCATCGTCGTCAAGGCAACCGGCCTGACAAAGCAGGACAGCACGGCCTCGACGACCATCATCTCGGACGCGGGGAACGCGAACCCAGATTCCAACTTTCGGTATGACGCAGCGCTCGGTGGTTACATCTACAACTTGCAGACGACTGGCCTGACCGCCGGCACCTGGCGGGTGAACTTCACGGCCACAGCGGACAACGTACCGCACGCCGTAAGGTTCGACGTGCGGTAGGCCCGCCGGAGCAGCAGGACAGATAGGGACCGGGCGCGTGTCCGGTCGCCGCCCCTATTCTCAGGAGGTTCACAGGTTTCTGAGATGCCGGATCGTAATGGAGGTCCCGCGAGTCATTCGCAGCGTGAACCCGCTGCAACCCAGTTCATAATGCGACGACTCGACCATGAGGTATCGCTTCCCCGTAACCGCTAGCCGCCAAACCCTTAGGAGCCTCGACCATCGACTCCAGTTAAAAGCGACTATCCGGAACCAACCGGGCTGCACCAACCTGATACGAGCGGAGAACACCAAATTAAGCGTCCCGTCCGGTAAAGCCATCAACGGCAGAGACTTTGCCGGGAGAGGGATGCTGATACACTGACCGTTGCCGGAGGAAAATCACGAGGACGAACGACCCGATCCGCCACGAGTTCCAGTCAACCAGTGGGAGTTTGCACCCACTTCCTTATCGCGGAAGTGGCTCAGGTCGGCCACAGGACATTCCCCTACCGCCATCGCGGATGCCGTTTATGCGCGCAGGCAGGCTGCTGAAGCGATGGCGGTACGCCTCTATCTGGAGTCGGGATATTTCGTTATGTGCCGCGAGCGTGCAAGTTGGTCCCGCGCGGCAAGAGTTCTGGGCTGTGTGGGACCGGAAGCGACGACGGCTATGGGAACGTACAAGACTGTACCCACGCTGCATATGCCTGTCGCGCGGCCGTGTTCTGGTTCGAGATAGCGCGATCCGCATCGACATCGTTCTCGAGGAGAACGAGGGCTTTCAGGTGGTGTCGCCCTCTGGGCCGGCGTATACGTGGACCCGCAAACAATGCGGCATACGGGCCCATGGTTCCGTGTGGGTCCAGGGCGAGAGGCTGCGGGTGGAAGCCATTGCGCTGGTGGACGACAACGCCGGCTATCATCCGCGCCACACCACCTGGTGGTGGTCTGGTGGGGCCGGGTTGGATACAAGGGATCGCGCAGTGGCCTGGAGCGTCATCGTCGGTCTGAACGACTCTCCGGTCAACAGCGAGCGCACGTTGTGGATCGAGGGGGAGCCGCAGGAGGTGGGACCGGTGCAGTTCGCGTCCGACCTCTCCAGCGTAGAGTTCTCCGACGGAGGGAGGCTCGTGTTCCACGAGGAAGCAGCGCGCGAGCGTCGGGAGAACCTGCTGCTCCTTCGCTCCTCGTATCGCCAGCCGTTCGGCACCTACTCCGGCTCCCTGCCCGGCGGATTAACACTCCAAGAAGCATACGGCGTGATGGAGCACCACGAGGCGGTATGGTAGCGGGCAGCACGACCACTTCGAATCGGATTGAAAGGTAGAGTTACGGTTCGTCTGAGCAGTCTCGAAAAGAACAATCAGGCGGTTCACCGGCGCCGCACCTCCGACCCGGTCGCCTGCCTGAAAGGACTCTGGCTACTCGACCTCCGACAGCGTGCGCGAGGCGAGCGCCCAGAGCACGGCGATATACCCGAGGAGGACCGCAAGGTTCGGCCATACCTCGCCGAGTGTTCCGCCGGGACGGATTATCTCCTGGATCACGGTGTTGGCGTAGCGCAGCGGCAACAGCCTGCCGAGCCAGTCCGCCCATGTCGGCAGCAGTGCCGTGTCGAGCAGGAGACCGGAGAGAAAGACCGAAGGCAGCGTCACCAAGGGGATGAGGGGAAACACCTGCCCCTCGCTCCGCGCGAACGTCGAGATGAAGATGCCGAGCATGACGCTTGCAACGGCCAGGAGCCACACAACGACGAAAAGCACGGCAAGTGTGCCGACACCGTAGTCGAGCCCAAACAGGAGCACCACCTCAGTCAGGGACACGGCGGCTTGAAGCGTCGCGAGCCCCAGGTATCCCAGCAAGTACCCACCGATGATCTCCGCCCGCTGGAAGCCGTTGATGAACATTCGCTCCAGGGTGCCCGCGGTGCGTTCCTGTACGAGCACGATGGCGCACAGCAGGAAGGAGAGAAAGTGCACGAGAAACGCCGCCACCGGCACGGCATAGCGGGCGGTCGAGAAGTTGGGGGCATCGTGTCGAAGAAGAGTTTGAGCAGGTACACGATCGCAAGGGGTGCTATCACGGAGAGTCCCAGCAGCCGGTGCTCCCGGAGCAGCTGCCGTACCACCCGACCGGCTATAATCAGCGTTCGCCTCATCGTTTCGTCTCCTCGATGAGCCCGAGTATGACGGTCTCGAGCGTATCGCCTCGGACCTCCACCGCACCGATCTTCCGTGAGATCCCATACGCGTGGAGGGCATCCGCCAGATCTTCGGGGTGTCCACCGACCACCCGCTCCTCGATCCGGCCGTCCCGCCGCACGAGCAGGTGCGTCTGGCCGCGTTCGAGGATTCGGGCTGGTGCACAAGCGCGCACGCGAGGGACACCCGACGCTGCATACCACCGGAGAAGGTGCGTACCGGATCGTCGGCGCGTGACCGCAGATCCGTAAACTCCAGCACTTCCTCAGCGCGCCCGGCGAGGTCGGGGACATTATGCGCCCCGCCGAAGAACCGCACGTTCTCCCTGGCGGACAGGTCCTGGTACAGCGCCGGGCCCTGGGGCATGTATCCGATCCGCTCTCGTAGCGCGGCGCGCTGCCGCAACGGATTGAGTCCGAGCACGGCCACGTCGCCGCCGGAGGGACGGAGTGACCCGACGAGCGCCTTTATGAGCGTCGACTTCCCGGCACCGTTCGGCCCCAGCAAGCCGTACACCGCGCCCTTGGACACCGTAAGGTCTACTCCCTGAAGCGCCTGGATATCGCCGTATCGTTTCGTCAGCCCACTATCCGTTATCGCGTCCATCCCGCCTCCTCACCTTCGACCCCTATCTCACCCATGATCTCTACGGCTTCGGCTTCAGCCCGTGCAGGAAGATCTCGACGCATGCCTCCAGGTGCTCATCGTTGGTGAGCCCGTCCGTCGCGAGTGCGGGATGAAATACGTTGCCGACCGCCTGCGGGATCAGCATGCCGATGAACGCTCGCGCGCTCGCGCGCACGTCGTGCGGGCGCAACCGCCCCAGCGCCACCTGATGCGCCATGTACTCTCGGAGAAACACGAGCACCTTGCCTGGCCCACGCTTCACGAACATATCCGCGATCTCCGGGCGTCGAAGCGCCTCACCGGCCATCAGCCGCGCAATGCGCTGCACTGCGGGTCGGCGCACGGTATCCAGATATGCCCGGCCGAGCATCGCCAGTACCTCCTCCGGCGGGCGGTCCATCAGTCCCTCCGCATCGTGCATCGCCTGCAAGATCGGCAGGTGCCTACCCAGCACGGCCTCCAGCAGATCCGCCTTATCCTTGAAATACCAGTAGATCAGCGCGGGGGATGCGACGCCGGCCGCAGCGGCGATGCTCTTGATGGTCGCGCCGCGGAAGCCCTTTTCGGCAAACTCCTCCAGTGCCGCGTCGAGGATTTCTCCTCACCGATCCGCCTCCTCAGCCATTTCGCCTCCTTTAATGAACGTTCAAGCAACGGCATCAGAGTCTTGATTGAACGTTAAGTCAATACCCGGGGCTGCAGTGGGCAAGGAAGCAGTTGATTGGACGGGGTGGTCCTTGCGGCGCGGACGTTACGGCGACCGATGGAGGGCGCGTGCCGCTCCGCTTGGAATCCGCCACCGGCCGAGGAGGAAGACCCGGTTGCTCCCGGACAACGCCGCTCGCACGCGGTCCTCATCCATCCAGGCCGGATGGGGAATATTCATTTGTACCGCTTGCGATCCGACGAGTCCTGGAGCGTGCCGCCGCACCGCGGCGTCGGCGAGCAAGTAACCGTGGTTCTCGAGCACGGCTGCCTCCGCCGGGGAGAAGGCATCGAGGTCTGTCCGCACCTCGGATATGAAGCCGTCGACGATGTCGCCCGAGTAGCCGCGTGCCTCCGGGTCGTAGTGCACCGCATGGCTGCCCACGCCCCAGTACGTCCCCTCCATCGCGCCTGTCTTGAAGCTGGCGATGATCCAGCGCTTACGGAGCGCCAAGGACTGCTTCCCGAGGATCGATGCGTAGCGAGGGAGGCGCAGCAGCGGCCCCTTGTCGAGCCCGGGATCGAACGTTCCCCCACCGTCGGATACTAGCACGGTGCGATGGGTTTTCCACACGGGCTCCAGTCCCAGATTGTCGTACACCCCACCATCGGTAAGCCGCAGATCCCGA
>JAUJMR010000023.1 GCA_030446765.1 Chloroflexia bacterium | reverse complement strand
TCGCCGATCTGCTCGGTGAGGGCGAAGAACACCCACATCTCGTACAGCGTGGCGACATCGCGGACTTCGATCGCGTGCTGGAGCGGCTCGAATACCGGGCGGCGGGATCGGTGGAACTGCTGCCAAAGCTCCAGCATCTGCCGATAGCCCTCCCGGCGCAGGACCACCTGAGAGGACGCGAGCAGGCGCTGCATCTGGCCGACCTCTGTGAACATCGAGTGGAGTCGGGTCTGCCGCAGCGTGCTGGTGAGATCGCGGACGGTGCGCTGGCGGCCTGCAGAACACTGTGCCACCACGGGGCGTTGGGCAAAGCCTCCGTGGCGGCCAGGAGCGCACCGAGGAAGGAGAGCACGAAGCCCCCCTCCGGGGTGTCGAACGTCTCCTCGGGCTGGCGCTGCCAGACCCGCCGCGGGGCGTAGCCGCCGAGCCTTCGCGCGAGCGGCAAGGTCCGGTTCGGCACCCACTCCTCCGGGGACTGGAGGATCCCGATCAAGACGTCGGCGTCCGCCTCGCTGGCCTCGTGGAGGGGACGAACTGCGGATGACGCGCAACTGCCGGTGCGGCCGGGCGAGCACGGTGGCGATGGTCGCATTGATCTCTTGGGCGTGGGCACACAGGTAGTGCAGCGTGAACAGCGGTGTCGGCGGGCGGAGGACTGCGCGCGGTGCGCGTGGTGGGCGCGGCGAACGTAAACGGCAGGCGCGATGCCCGGAGGTACAGGTCGTCGAGCAGCGTGCTGTAGAACTCCAGGTGAGCCAGCGGCGACGGGAACTGGGCGACAGCACCTCCACGACCAGCGGCGGGCAGAGCGGCGTCACGCCGGCGAGTGGCTGGATCTGGGAGAGACCGAGCTGGTTCTCGAAGCGGACCTCGAAGAAGGAGCCCTTCACCGGGTGGAGGAGATGATCGCCGATACGGAGCATATCCGCGCCGGGTAGTCGAGCCAGTACGATGTCCACTCATAGAGGCAGTGCGTGGCGGGGGCGAAGCGGCGCGCGAGGTCGGCGGGCACAGCCTGGAGCCGGGTCGTGGCCCCTGGTGGAGAGCGAGCCGTCGCCGAAAGGAAGTGTCGCTCCGTCAACATCATATTGGATCAGGCGGGACCTCCTCCGTTCACGCGGTCTACGCGCTACCCACTCAAACGCGCTGTGCCGTAATCGGCGCGATCAGGGATGGCCAGGTGTGTCAGGGCGGCGAAACGCCCCTATGCATCAACCCTCTACTTGATGGCCAGGGCCGGACTCCTCTGGGAACGCGACAACCGAGGCTTGAGTGCTGCTGGGGTGTTTCCCAGACCGTGACGGTGACAGGCGTGCCCTGCCAGTCGTGGGCGCCGGTCCAGAGGGGCTGCGTGCAGGTGCGGTTGAGCAAGTTCTTCCAGAGCTGGGAGTGGGCGAACGTCTCCTCGTCCGTGGAAAAGAGCGCGAAGACGCTCCGGGAGGCGACGAGGATCATCTTGCGCGCGGCTGAGGGCGACGGTGAGGCGGCGAGGATCGAGCAGGAACCCCGCGGCAGCGAGCAGGTACGCAGGGTCGCTCTCCGTCGCACTGACGACGATGACGTCGCGCTCGCCGCCCTGGAAGCGCTCGACGGTGTCCACCGCGGAGAGCTTCACCGCGCCTGTTGCAGCGTCGCGGCGGACGAGCTCGCCGATCTCCTGCAGGGCGGCGCGCTGGTCGCGGTGGGGCACGACGACGCCGAGGCCGTGCTCGACGCCCAGGGCGTGCGGGTAGCCGGCGAGGGCGCGCAGCACGGGCGCGATCAGATCCCGCTCGAACTCGTTGCGGGTCTGGCTGATGGCTTCGTCGTGGACGATCACGACAAGCGGGTGCTGGGCGCGAGCACGGCGGCGACGAAGGGGTCGGCGTAGGGATGGGCTTCGAGCACCTCGTCTTTGCGCGAGTGGTAGTTGATGTTGTCGTGTTGATACACCTCACGCCGGAGGAACTCGGCCATGTCGGCGTGCAGCCGGAAGCTCTCCTCGAACGCGATGCGCGGCGGGTTCAGCGCCTCCAGCGTCAGGTACAGCGACTCGTACGTGCGGTACTCCTTGATGGTGCGCCGGGGCTCCGCGACCCAGTCGTGCTGCACGATCGGCGGCATCTGGCGCGGGTCGCCGACGACGACCAGCCGGCCGCCGGGCGCGAGCGGGAGCGCGGCCATTGCGGCCTCCGGCAGGTTCATCTGGGACGCCTCGTCGAGCACGAGGCAGTCGCACAGGTCGTGGCCGAAAAGCCTTTTCGCGTCCCACCGGTCCGTGATCATCCCGTAGATGCCACCCGGCGTCGCGGCGAGCACGCACCACTGCTGTGCCATGATGGCTTCGGTGGGCTTGGGGTCGCCGTCCTTGCGCCGGTCTTTCTTGTACAGCGCGACGGTGCCTTCCACCGTCTCGCGCGGGTGGTGCATTCGGTAGAGCGGCACGTCGAGGAGCCGACGATCGAAGTACTGCACGGAAGATGTCGGTGTGGCTGTACCTGAGGGCATCGAGCTTCTTCTGGACGGTGACGACGTTCGCGATCAGCACGTCCGTGGCCGCGTGCGTCTTGCACGAGAGGAACACGCGATACGGCACGCCTGCGGCCATCGCGCCCTGGATGCGCGCGAGCACGGCCCACGCGGTCGTGTAGCTCTTGCCGGTGCCGGGCGGCCTCCTGGACGAGCAGCACGGGACTGCACCGTGCTGCCCGATGAACTCGTGCTTGCCCGCCTCGAACGGGTGCAGCGCTCCCGCGGCATCCAGCGCTTCCAGCCCCTGAAGAAACCGGGCCTGCCCCTCGGCGGCCTTCGCGGACCACGTCGGGGCAGTGGTCGACGTGCGCGTGAGGTACTCATACAGCGTGTTGCGCCCACCGTCCACGAGCCCGTCCGCGACCTTCGAGCACCAGTAGCCGTAGATGTCGTTCGGGTCCGCATCGAGGGTGTAGACCTCGCCGTCCACGACCGGCCCGCCCATCGCAGCGAAGGCGAAGCCGCCCGCGAGCTTGCCACCACCGGGTTTCGGCATCTCCAGAGAGACCCAGCCCGATGTGGCGCGGCCCGCGTCTCCACTCTCGCGCTCGACCCGCCTCGGATATAGCCGCGCAGGCCGTACAGCATCTGCTTCGGGGTGTGTGAAGGGAGTCTGCTGCTCCGGGGGCAGGCGGCCATCGACGGAGGTGCGCGGGTAAACAATCACGCTGTCGCGCTCGCGCAGGGTGGAGAGGTCGAGCGCCTCCTCGAGGTCGCAGTCGAGGCCCGCACAGTCGAGCCGAAGGCGGAGGTCCAGCGTGTCCTTGCTCCACTTTATGGCCGCCTTCTGCTCCGGGATGAGAGACTGACCTTCTTGGCTTCAGGGTTCTCCTGACGGTACGCCGCGCGGTCCTGCTCCAATCGCCAGCGGCGGAGGTTATCCTGGGTCTCGGGGTCCTGGTCCGCGTCGTGGTAGCGGACGATGAGGGCATCGCCGGAGAGGACACGGCGCTCCGGGGGGCGCGAGGCGTCGGCGCTTCCAGTCGGCGAGCACAACGTGGCGCTCGATGGTCACGAACTCCCGAATGGCGTGGGCGAGCGTCCGGCGGCTGGGGTCGATCTCACCGAGCGTCGGCAGCTCGAACGGCGTCTTCAGGGTGTACTTGTTGCCGCGGAAGTCCGCTGCGATGTGCTCCATAGCTTCAGCCGGCGTGCCTGGAAGCCCTCAAGAAGGGAACGGGTCGCGGTGCGGTACGGCGCGTAGTCGTCCGGCGTGCCCGGCGCTTGCGGTTCGATGGTGCCCCACGCCGCCCACGCGTACTCCAGCGGGATCTGGCTGCTGAAGCGCGAGCGGCTGGTGTACCAGTGCTTCGTCCGTGCTGCCGTCGTCCAGCCGGCCGAGGTAGTCGAACAGGCGCTCCTTGAAGATCTCGGCGTACGGCTCTGGGGTGTTCCAGTTGAACCGGAGGTAGCGGGCGACCGACTGGAATGACTGGCAGAGCATGGGTAGTTCTTCAGCTCGCGGATCTCCTGGTCGAGGAAGGTGGCGACGGGTGAGTCGAACGCGGCGAGCTGGGTGACGAAGTCGTAGAGCGGCGTGGCGCCGAGGAGGGTGTCCAGGTGCCGCCCGAGCCCCTCCAGCAGGCGGCGCTGCTCAAACGAATGGTGGAAGATGAGGTGGACCGGCGCGCACCGTTCGCCGTTTTCGTCCGGGGCGGCGAGCCGACAATGGCGGAAACGGTTTCGTTGATCCACGACTCGAACAGGTCGCGCTCCCGCTCATTCGTTTCGGGCGGGCCGTCGGCGAGGCGGACGATGGACCGCCGGCGAACCGGCGCGCCGTCTTCGCAGGCGACGACGAGCGCGCCGAGCATGTAGATGCGATCGTTCAGGTAGTCGTGCTGGGCGTCGAGATAGACCCGCACGAGGTTCGCGTTGTGGCCGGGGGCGGAGTAGGGCAGCGTGCCATACCCCTTGCTCGGGATGTACGTGAGCGCCTCGATGTCGTCCCGCTGGCTCCGGCGAAACAAGCGGGCGCGGTGAACCAACTCGTCGAGCCGGGCGCCCACGCCGCGCGTCGCGGAGATGCGGCGGACCTGCTGCGTTCGGCCGGGTGCGGGCAGGAGCCGCTCCTTCTCCCCAGGCACGGGCTCCTTCAGGGTGGCAAGGTCCCGCGTCGTGCGGATGCCGGCCGCGTGCAGGGCGCTCTTGTCCCCGACCGTGAGGTACGGCAGCAGCGAGAGGTCGTCCTCCTCCGCGCTCCACTTCATGCAGTACTCGTTGTAGAGGCAGCCGTCGCACTTGTGCTCCAGGTGATACGGCACGTCCGGGAAGTACGCCTCCGCGACCTGCTCCGCCGTGGAGCCGTTGCGCGTCACGAGGTCGGCAACCGCACCCAGGTAGCTGTCCGGGTCCTCGATAATCTCCAGCAGCGCGTCGTCGACGCTGAACAGGCGCTGTGCCGCGTCGTGCTCCGCCTGTCGGCGCTCAGCTCCTTGTCGTCGAGTCCCTCGTCACCGTCGGCCGGGCCGCGGTACAGGATGCCGAGCCGGATCGACTCGTGCTCGATGCCGTGCTCCTGCAAGAGGCCGGTGACCATCTGGTGGTAGAAGGCGACCTGCAGCCGGTGCTCGACCTTCGCGCTCGTCGAGCTCTTCATATCGGCGATGAGGATACTGAGGCGGCCATCGTGGTCCCGCTCCAGCCGCAGGATATCGAGGTCACCGCGCAGTTGCCAGCCGCCGACCACGACATCAAGCCGTGGCTGGAACAGGACGCGCACCGCCCCGGCTCCAGGTCGCGACACTCCGCCAGCACGGCGTCGTTGTCCGCCGCACGGCCTTTTCCCGCTGCTTTGCAGCGCTCTCCGCCTGGAGGTCGCGGGAAGGGTGTCGGGCGCTGACTGCCTGTCTGAACGCGTTCCTCGAACGTCCGTCCGGAGAGGGTAAGCAGCGGCGGCAGTGCTTGTGGCTGAACATCGTAATCGCGCAGCATGCTGCGTCGGTAGACGCGCTCGTCGAGGCGGAGGCGCAGGTAGCGGCGGCATTTGCTCGAGACGGATGTACTGAGCGACATCCGTGGGCGAGATCTGCCGGGGCTGTCCATCGTTGGGAGCGGACAAGAGCGGGCTCCTCTCTGGTCATCGTGGACACGTGACGAGGGTGGCCTGGGGTTGCCCCCACGGTATCGGGCGGATAACTTACATAATACGGCGTCTATGCCGTTGGTCGCCAGTCGTACTCCATGCGCCGCGCGGTCCAGGCGGCTGTTTCCAACCCATGGAGGCGCGCGACGACGTGCAGACTCATGTCGATCCCGGCGGAGACGCCGGCCGACGTGATGATGCGCCCCTCGTCCACGACGCGCCGGTCGTCCAGCATGGTCACAGCAGGGTACTCGGACCGCATCCAGTCGACGGAGCCCCAGTGCGTGGTGGCGCGCTGCCCATTATCGAGGAGCCCCCGCTCGGCGAGGAGGAACGCGCCGGTGCAGACGCTCGTCGTCAGCTCGGTGCTCTGGTCTTGGGCGGCGATCCAGTCGAGGACCCGCTCGTTGTGTCGTTCGCGGCGCGTGCCCTGGCCGCCTGGGACGACGAGCAGGTCGAGCGGCGGGTGGTCGGCGATCGTCGCGTTCGGCTGAACAAGGAGCCCGCCCCGGCAGGTGACGGTCCGCATCGCCTCGGCGATCGTGATCGCGGTGAAGAGCGGCGCGGCGTCGCTGTGCTCGCCCGCCGGACGCGCCGTGGCAAAGACCTCGAAGGGACCGCAGAAGTCGAGCACCTCGACGTCGTCGAAGATGAGGATGCCCACGGTGCGGCTGCGCGGTTCGGTCATGTTGACGATCTTTCGCTGCTTGCTGGCTTGGGTCCAGTTGTTCGGACGTTCGACCACGTCATCGCTGGGCGCAATGGGTGCAAAATCGAAACGGGGTTCGAAAAGCGCCCAACCGAACCGTCTCAACTCCTTTTTTACTAGTAGAGGTGCCTTTTGCGGCCGCCCAACAGCAACAGTGTAACAGCACGGATCCTCACCCGGCCCCCCCAGTTGGCCGACTGGATCTCTAGGCGTTGTCGTCGCCGATGCAGGCATCGACGTAGCGCCGGGCCAGGGCGGTGAGTGCGGGCCAGTCACCATCCGCGACCAGACGCGGGTCGATGAGTGCGCTGCCGAGGCCGACGGCGTAGGCGCCTGCGTCGATGAACGCGCGGCAGTTGTCGAGCCCGACTCCCCCGTGGGCACGAGTCGAAGGTCGGGGAGCGGGGCAAGCAGATCCTTGATATACGCCGGGCCAAGGGAGCGTGCGGGGAAAACTTTCACCATGTCAGCGCCAAGGCGGTGGGCGGTGAGGATTTCTGTCGGCGTCATCGCCCCGCAGATGACCGGCACGTCCCGCTCCATGCCGCACGCGATCACTTCCGGCTCGAGCGTTGGGGACACGAGAAACTGCGCGCCCGCTGATATGGCGTCGCGGGCGCTCCGAGCATCGAGCACCGTGCCTGCCCCGACGAGTGCTGCTTCCCCAACTCGGCTCGCACGCGCCCGACAGCATCCAGCGCCTCGGGGTTCGTGAGCGTGTACTCGAGCGCGGTGATGCCGCCGTCCACCAGCGCCCGGCCGATCGCGAGCGCCTCGGATAGGTCGTCCAGTCGCACGATCGCTATCGGCGCGCCTCGCCGCAGGTATCCCGTCGTGTCCTGCCTCAACAGCCCCTTCCTTTCCATCCCCAGCCTCTATACACTGTCGGGCGGTGCGAGCAGGAAGCACGCCAGCGGGGGACGGATGGGATACGACGTGATTGCCTTCGGGGAGACGATGCTCCGGCTCGGTCCCTCCGGCGGCGAGCGGCTGGAGCAGGCGCGGCGCCTCGATGTCCACGTCGCGGGTACGGAGTCGAACACGCTCTCGTGCCTGGCACGGCTGGGACTCTCGTGCGCCTGGTTGTCGGCGTTGCCGGACAACCCGCTTGGACGGCTCGTGTCGCGAACGCTGGCCGGTCACGGCGTGGAAACGCGGCACGTGGCGTGGGGGAGGCGTCCGGCGGGGTCGGGCTGTACTGGGTGGAGCAGGCCGATCCCCCGCTGGGGACGCGGGTTGTCTACGACCGCGCCGGCTCCGCGCTCGCGCTCCTCAACCGGAGCAGGTGGACCTTGCCGCGCTGGATGGCGCGCGCCTGCTGCACCTGACGGGTATCACGCCCGCACTCGGCGCTGGTCCGCGCGAGGCGTGGTGGCGTTTGCTGAGGCGCGCGCGCGCGTCTGGGCGTCCCTATCTCCCTCGACGTGAACTACCGTGCGAAGCTATGGAGCGCGGAGGCGGCGACGGCGAGATCTGGAGGATGCATGCCGGATGGCGGATGTCCTCTTCTGCACGCGCGAGGACGCGACGGCGTTGTGGGGTGTCGAGGGGCGGCCCGAGGGCTGCTCGAAGCGTTGGCCGAGCGCTTCGGTCGGGACAAGACGCTCGTGGTGACGCTCGGCGCGGAGGGGTCGGCGGAGCTGCGCGGCGGGATCTTCAGCCAGGCGGCGGCGTACCCGTCGGAGGGGACGCACCGGTTCGGCTCGGGCGATGCGTTTGCCGCCGGGTATCTGTACGCGCACCTCGGTGGGGAGCACTACGCGCGGGTGCGGGCGGAACTGGCGGTCACGCCGCTGCAGTTCGGGAACGCCGTCGCGGCGCTGAAGCGCGGTATCGCGGGCGACATAGCGGTGGTGACGGCGGACGAGGTGCTGGCCGTGCTACGCGGGGGAGCGGCACGGTTCCGGTAGCGATACACGCTGTACTGGTGACCTTGCACGCTACGGCTCCCAGGTTTGCGCCCGGTCGGGGAAGTTGTCGGTCACCGGCACGATCACGCAGAACTCGTTGCCGCACGGGTCCTGCATGACCCAGAACTCTCTCTGGTCCTCCTTTCGCGTCGCCCCAACCCTTCGAGCCGCCGGACCTCGGCCTCGATGTCGTCGTCTCGATGTCGATGTGCATGCGGGTCTTGGCGGTCTTGCGCTCGGGCACGCGCTGGAGGAAGATGTGCCGGCCACCGGGCGCGGTGAGGCCGACGTACACACCGTCCTCAGGGTCGCGTTCGGGCTCGACGCCGAGCGCGCCGCTCCAGAACCGGACGCACGCCTCCAGGTCCTCGCAGTCGATAATGACGGATCCCAGCCTGCTGCGGTGCATGAGCGTTCCTTTCTCTCCGTTCGATGGGCACGGTCAGTCCGCGTGGAACACCTCGGGGATGGGCTTCCACCAGTCATCCGGGTCGCGGTCGGGCAGGGCATCCTGCATCGGCGCGGTGATCGCCCACCACTCCTGCGTCTTGGGGTCGGCGGCCATCTTCGCCATGTCCGCCTCATAGTCGTCGCCCATGTACTCGAAGTAGGAGAAGAGCAGGTGCTCGTGGCGGTAGATTGAGTAGTTGCGGATGTTGCACGCGTGGATCATCGCGAGCACTTCCGGCCACACCGCGCGGTGCAGCTCCTCGTACTCCTCGATCTTCGCGGGCTTGATGCCGATCACTTGTCCGACGCGCTGCATGTTGCCCTCCTTTGACGCTGGGGTCTTCCATCCCGGTCACTTGTCGGTTACGCACGGAGACCAGCCCCCAACGCATCGATGCGTCCGGGGCGCAGGGCTATCCGTTGCTTTTCATTCGCCTGTTAGCCATACGGCGGTTGTCGCCACTGTCTCGGGCGACAGGTCGAGGACTGTTCCGGTGCGCGCGGGGAGGCGAATCGTCACCGACTCCGCGGTCAGGCCGGTGGGCACGCCGGGACCGTACAGGACGGTCGCCGACACCTGCCCGACGTTGAGCCCGACGAGCGGAATCTGCACCGTCGCCGGTTGTTCGGCGGTGTTCGTCGCCACGACGAGGGTGACGCCCGGGATAGTGCGGGCGAAGGCGTACGTGGCGTCGCCGGCCTGGAGGCGGTGGTAGTCCCCGGTGCGCAGGGCGGGGCGCGCGCGTCGCAGCGCGATCAACTGCTTGTGGAAAGCGAGCGCATCCTTGTTCCACGTCTCTCGTCGGTCCCACGGAAAGCTCTTGCGCGCCCACCAGTCCGGCAGGCCGCCCGTGAGGCCGATCTCGTCGCCGTAGTAGATGCTGGGCGCGCCGGGGAAGGTAAAGAGCAGCAGCGTCCCGAGGCGCACGCCCGCTCGTCGTCATCGGCAATCGTCCGGAAGCGCGCGGTGTCGTGGCTGTCGAGCAGGTTGAGTTGCGCGAGCTGCACCTGCCACGGGTAAAGTGCGAGCAGGTGGTCGATCCGGTCCGCGTACTCCGCCCCGGTGATGCGAGGGTAGGGGCGGTATCCGCGATCCTGGATGGTCTCCTCCGGGCGCACCCGGTCACCGACGGTGTACGCGATTGCCGCCTCCGTGTATCGGTAGTTCATAACGGCGTCGAAGCGATCACCCCGGAGGTACTCGGGGGCCTCCTCCCAGATCTCGCCCACAATATAAGCATCAGGGTTGATGCGCTTGATGCGCTCGCGGAACTCCTCCCAGAAACCTTCGGTCGTGACCTCGGTGGGCACGTCCAGGCGCCAGCCGTCGATTCCCTTGCGCATCCAGTACTCGCCGACGCCCATCAGGAACTCGCGGACATGGGGGTTGTCGGTGTTGAGCTTCGGCAGCGCGTGCAGGCCCACCCAGCCGCGATAGCCCGGAGGCTCCTTATGGTTATAGGCGTTCACGGGGTGCTCATCCTCGAAGTGGAACCAGTCGATGTAGGGGATCCCTCGCCGTTCTCTAGCACGTCGTTGAACTGGAAGAAGCCCCGGCTGGCGTGGTTGAAGACGCCGTCCAGCACGACACGGATGTCTCTTCGCTTACACGCGGCGAGCATCTGGACGAAAGCCGCGTCGCCACCGAGCAGCGGATCCACTCGGTAGTAGTCGTGGGTGTGGTAGCGGTGGTTCGAGGCCGACTGGAAGATCGGGTTGAAGTAGAGCGCGGTGATGCCGAGCTCCTGCAGGTAGTCAAGCCGCTCCACGACTCCCAGGAGATCGCCGCCCTTGTACGCAAAGGGGGTGGGGTCGGCGTCCCACGGCTCCAGGTTGTTTGGCTTCTGGAGTTGCGTGCTTCTGGCGAACCGGTCCGGGAAGATCTGGTAGAAGATGGCGTGCTTCACCCACTCCGGTGTGACAACGTCAGGCATCGATACGTCCCCTTACTTACGTCGCTGTTGTGTTGCGTGTGTGGGCCGTACAGGGATGGCGCATTTCGCGGACCACGGCGGCTCGGAGCGATCGCACGTAGTCGTCGCTGTTGCCTGTGGTAGTACGGGGCACCGGAGCCTGCTAAGATGGGCCGCGACTGTGTAATACGGAGCCCAGCTGAACGGTAGGACATAGCTCATTGCGAGCCTGCGAGGAGTCCGTGGAACGGGCTAGGGATCCCTCACTGCGTTCGGGATGACATGCACGATGGTTCAAGCGGATTGCGAATACGCCCACACCCAAGGAGAGAGTCCATGCCGACGTTGCCCGAGCCGACCACTGGAGACACGAGCTGGTTCACGCACGACCGCTTCGGGCTGTTCATCCACTGGGGTGCGTACAGTCCGGCCGCACGGCACGAGTGGGTGCGGCAGCGGGAGCGGATCCGTGATGAGGAGTATCAGAAATACGTCGACCATTTCTACCCTGATCTATATGACCCGAACGTTTGGGCGCAGGAGGCGAAGAACGCGGGCATGAAGTACTTCGTCGTCACGACGAAGCACCACGAGGGGTTCTGCCTGTGGGACTCCGCGCTCACGGACTATAAAGTAACGAAAACGCCGTACGGACAGGACGTGCTGGCGACGATGGTGGAGGCATTTCGCGCGCAGGACTTCAAGGTCGGCTTCTATCATTCCCTGATCGACTGGCACCACCCGGACTTCCCCGTGGACGGTCTGCACGCGCAGCGTGACGATGAGGAGTTCAAGGCCGCAAACCAAAACCGGGACATCGCGAAGTACCGGGAGTACTTGCACGGCCAGACGCGGGAGTTGCTGACGCGGTTCGGCAAGGTGGACGTGATGTGGTTCGACTTCTCGTACCCTGGTCGCGTCTGGGATGGGAAGGGGCGCGATGACTGGGGCTCCGAGGAGCTGGCGCGGATGGTGCGCGAGCTGCAGCCGGATGTTGTGCTGAACGACCGGCTGGACCTGCCGGGCGCCGCGGATATCCAAACTCCGGAGCAGTATCAGCCGCGCGGATGGATGATGCGCGACGGTAAGCCTGTGGTCTGGGAGGCGTGCCAGACGCTAACCGGCTCGTGGGGCTACGACCGCGATAACTTGGACTGGAAGCCCGTCGATCTGCTGATTCGCATGCTCGTGGACTCGGTATCCAAGGGCGGGAACTTGCTGCTCAACGTCGGGCCGAACGGGCGCGGGGAGTTCGAGCCGCGCGCGCTGGCGCGCCTGCGCGGCATCGGGGAGTGGATGCGCCTGCATGGGCGTTCCATCTACGGATGCACGGCGAGCGACCTCACGCCGCCCGTGGACTGCCGGTACACGCAGAATGGGAACCGGCTGTACCTGCACCTGTTTGCGTGGCCCTTCCAGCACGTCCACCTGCCCGGTCTCGCGGGTCGGGTGGAGTACGCGCAGCTCCTGAACGACGCCTCCGAGGTGCGCATGCTTGAGCTCGACCCGCACGCCGAGGCGCAGAACATGACGATGACCGGTGAGGAAGGGTTGCTCACGCTCCAGCTCCCCGTGCAGCGGCCGGATGTGGCCGTGCCGGTGGTGGAGTTGTTCCTCAAGGCATAGGTGGTGTTCCGACTTCTGGAGAAGGAGCAGGTGCTGTCATGGGGTCGGTGATGCTGCTCGACACGTCGAGCTTGATGTACCGGGCGTTCTTCGCACTTCCGCAGTCGATGACGGATGCGGCCGGTAACCCTGTGAACGCGGTCCACGGCTACCTGGACATGACGGCGCGCCTGATCTCGAAGTACGCACCGGACCGCGTGATGCACGTGCTCGACGACGACTTCCGCCCGGCGGAGCGAGTCCAGGCGATTCCCGAGTACAAGGCGGCACGTCCGCCGGATCCGGAGGCTCTCCCCCCGCAGTTCGATCTGCTCAATCGTGCGCTGGTGGCCTTGGGCGCAGAGATCGCCGCCGCGCCGGGCTGGGAGGCGGACGACGCCATCGCTTCGCTGTGCAGTGGATCAGACGACGGCGACAGGATCGATATCGTGACCGGGGACCGCGATCTCCTCGCGCTCGTGCGTGACGCCGATCCCGAGGTTCGCGTGCTATTCACGGTCAAGGGCGTGTCGGACCTGAAGGTGCTCGATGAGGCGGCCGTGCAGGAGGCGTACGGCGTGCCGCCTGCGCGGTACGTGGAGTTCGCGATGCTGCGGGGCGACCCCTCGGACGGCCTGCCGGGTGTGCCCGGCGTTGGCGCGAAGACGGCAGCGCGCCTGATCTCGGCGTATCCATCAGTCGCCGCGCTGCTTGACGACGCGAGCGCCCACCCACCGAAGCTGGCGCAGCGGTTGACGGAGGCGCGTGCGTACCTGGCAGCGGCGGAGCGCGTGGTGCCGATGCGGCGGGATGTACGGGTGGACGTGCAGCAGTCGGAGCGTGACGATGGCCAGCTTCGGCAGCTATCGGAGAGCGGGGGACTTGGCGGCCCAATCCGGCGCCTGACTGAGGCGATGTTCGGTGGGGCCGTGTGATCCATCGATCCGTGCTGGATGCTATTACACAAGGGCATAGGCGGGGAGCGGCGGTGGCTTGGCTATACTGTTGCAGGAGGCCCTACTATGTTCGGTGGCATCAAAGTCGGCACACTCGCCGGGATTCCGTTCTTCGTGAATCCGAGCTGGTTCCTGGTGTTCGGATTCGTCGTGTTCTCGCTGGCCACGAGTCAGCTCCCGCTCTGGGTGCCGAATCTCTCCAGCTGGGTGTACTGGCCACTGGCTGCATTCGTTGCTCTACTGTTTTTCGGCTCGCTCGTGGCGCACGAGCTGGGACATAGCATCGCCTCTCAACACTACGGGATACCGGTGCGGGCGATAACGCTCCACCTGTTTGGTGGCGTCGCGCAACTCGGCCGTGAGGTGAGCCGCGCCCGTGAGGAGTTCTGGATCGCCGTGGCGGGGCCTGCCGTTAGTGTGGTACTCAGTGCCTTGTTCTGGGGCGGCTACGAGCTGCTGGCAGGGCCGCTCCCGATAGTCGCCGGTGCACTCAGGATGGTCGCGCTGCTCAATATCGGCGTTGTGCTCTTCAACCTCGTGCCGGGCTTTCCCCTTGATGGCGGCAGGGTGCTGCGCGCTCTCGTGTGGGGAATCACCGGCAACTACCGAAAGTCAACGTGGGTCGCAGCGACAGCGGGGCGCCTCGTTGGCCTCGTGCTCATTTTCCTTGGGATTTATCTCGCGATCACCCAGAACGACCTGGGGTCGTTGTGGCTCGCGCTGGTGGGTTGGTTCCTGGTCTCCCTTGCGCGGCAGAGCTACCAGCAGGCAGTGGTGCTCGACACGCTGAGGAAGACTCCCGTGTCCGCGGCGCAGGTGCGGCTGATCACCGTGCCCGGCCGACTGACCATCGACGAGTTGTTCGCGGGGTACATCAGCACCACCGGGCGGCGGTTCTACCTCCTCGAGGACGAAGATCAACCCGCTGGCGTGGTGGACGCGTATGAGCTCACCCGGCTTCCGCGGCATCTCTGGCCTGTCACGCCAATCCTCTCCGTGATGACACCTATCACTGGAATCCCGCAAGTGAGTCTTTCGGCGTCGGCGATGAGCGCGCTCGACACGCTGGAGGAGGCACGCTCTCCTCTCCTGCGAACGGTGGAGGATGGTAGGACGATCGGGATCGTGAGCAGGAACGACCTCGTGCAGCTGATGCGGCGTCCACAGCCGTCGCGCGCTTAGGGCGATCGGGGTTGGGCACTGAGTCTCGCACTGCCAAGCAGGACCGGATGTGCTCCGACGCCTCGGAAAAGCGAGCTGGTTTCGCGCCGGTCCTGTTCGGGTCGTGGACTGTCGTTATTCCCCAACACGGCGGGGTAGTGGTATAACAGCGGGTGCAGGCTTAGCTCATAGGAGGTATATGCGATGGATGAGGACGTACGGAGGAGATTGGTCAAAGGGCTACTGGGACTCGTTTTCGGCATCGTAGCGACGTGGCTTGCGACGTATATCACAGATCGCATTCTTGGGCCGGAGGGCGAACTCAGCTCTTAGCAGCGAACCTTATGTGACCTCGCGCCCCCGTCGCACGTTCTATCGAGTGTAGAGGGGGGCGCGACGCTTGGAAGAGGTGGTGCGCATGCCCGTCGACCTGTCAATGGTCGAGCAGGCACGACAGGGCGATGCCTCGGCCTTCGAGGCGATTTATCGCGAATATCAATCGCAGATCGCCGGGTATCTCTACCGGATGGTGGGCGACCCGGACATCGCGGCTGATCTGACGCAGGATGTGTTTGTGAATGCGTACCGGTCGATAGGCCGCACGCAGCCAGGTCTGAACCTCCGTGGGTGGTTGTACACTATCGCGTCGAACGCCGCCCTGTCATATCACCGCCGCCGGAAGATCGTGCAGTGGTCGCCTCTCGACCCCAGCGGCAACGACGCGACCGCTTTGGGGCTGGAAGAACAGATGGTGAACCGGGAGGAGTTAGGCACGGCCCTGCGAGCCCTACCTCCCGAGCAGGCTGCCTGCATCCTGCTATCAGTGCGCGACGGTTTCTCGTACCAGGAGATAGCGTCGATGCTCGGCATCTCGGAGGGAGCGGTGAAGACGCGGACGTACCGGGCGCGGTTGGCACTTGCCCGAAGCCTGCGGGCAAGCGAGGAGAGCGACGGATGACCTGCGAGCAGTTGGAAGATCTACTGCCGCTGTACGTGGATGGAGACGCGTCTGAAGTCGAGGAGCGCCAGATTGAGGAGCACCTCGACCGCTGTCCCGACTGTGTCGCGACCCTCAACTATCTGCGGCGCGCCGACGCACTCGTCGGCGCGTGGCCTGTCGTCCCGCGGGAGATGCAGCCCCGGCTTGCGCAAATCGATGCGCAAGTGCTGCCGCGAATACAGCGGCGGCGATCTCGATTTTCGCCCCTGCGGTTCATTAGCGCGGCCACTCCCATCGGGCGTGGCGCGGTAGCACTGGTCCTCACCGCAGCCTTGGTCGCCATGGTGTCCATTGTTCCTGGCCTGCGTTTTGGCAGCGGCGCACCCAGCGAGAATCGCGCGGCAGAGGAGGCACAGATTCGACAGGTCGCGGCGGGGTTTGTGGCAGCTGCAAACCAAACCATGCAACCGCAGGGAACCAAGAGCCAGGGCGGGGCGAGCATAGCCCGGGCCCGTTCATACTTGGCACCCCGCTACCAAGCTGGACTCGCGGACTTTCGCCGGGTAGTCGATGGTGACGGCACCGTCCTGAAGCTCGGCAGCGGGCGGCCGCGGACGGGAACGGACAGAAAGACGCTGGCGCTGACGATGGTCGATGATGACCGAGCAGCGGGGTACGTGGATATCTCGCGGCTTGGGACTCTGGTGCGAGTGCGGTTCAGTTTCGAGCGAGTTGCGGCGGACTGGAAGGTTGCACGCGTGGAGGCAGCGCGCCTCGGCGGTGCGAGTGCCACTCCAACGGTGGTCCCTGTGCGCTAGACGCTTGCAGAATCGCGCTCATGGCGGCTCGTGAGGCTCCGACCCCCTTGGGCCCCTGCTCGTGCGTTTGACAGCCCTTTCGAGCGATGGCTATCATGACCGGGTCCACACGAACGCAGGATTGAGTATTCCAAGGAGGAGTCTTTTCGTGTCTTTTACCCGGGGCCTGAGCGCCCTCACAGCGCGGGCACTCGGCCGGGGTCGTCTCTCGCTCATTAGTCTCCTACTCACCGGCTTGCTGCTGGCGGCGTGCGGTGGCGGCGGCGCAGAGCCTACCGAGGTGACCGAATCCAACGCCGGAGCTACCGCGCCTGTCGCGGGGACCGTTGCTGACGCTGGTGAACCGACCGAGGCAGACGCGCAATCCGGCACGGCGACGGAGACCGTCCCGCAGACTGCCGCGACCACTGAATCGGCGCAGGTACCGACTGAATCCGCGCAGGCGCCCACAGGGGCGACGCCAGAGGCCACGACGCAGGTCGACCGGTCCAAGCCCGCCGCTGTCGTCAACGGCGAGGAGATCACCTTCGAGGAGCTCGATTCGCAGTTGGAGCAGCGCTACGGCGCGCAGGAGATGGATCGCCTTATCGTGGAGGCACTGGTCCGACAAGAGGCCGAGAAGCGAAAGGTGACCGCGACCGATGCGGAGATCGACGCCGAACTGGCCAGGGCACGTCAGAGCACGCAGGCGCAGGGTCAGAACCTGGATCAGGTGATCGCCCAGCAGTTCGGATCGCTTGAGGCATTCCGCGAACAACTGCGTCTCAACCTGTACGTGCAGAAGATTCTCGGACCGCAGGTTCAGGTGACCGACAAGACGGTTCAGGATTACTACAAAGAGAACAAGCAACAGTTCTCGACACCGGAAGAGTTGCACGTCTGGCGCGTTGTGACGGATGACCAGACGAAGGCGACGGCAGCCGCGAAGGAACTCACTGGCGGGGCGAAGTTGGACGCCGTGATAAAGAAGTACGGCAGCAAGAAGCCAAACCTTGCGGAGCAGAGTGCCGATCTGGGTTTCGCGCAGGTGCAGCAGTTGCCGCCGGATGTCGCCATGGCTGTGGCCAACCTCCGCCCTGGGCAGGTGTCCGATCCGGCACCGACGCAGGACGGCGGATTCTCGGTGCTGAAGATGGTGGCGCGGAGGGGCGGTCAGGCAAAGCCCTTGACGGAGGTTCGGGTCCAGGTCGAGCAGGGCGTGCGTCAAGCCGGCATAAGCGAGCGCGTTCAGGGCTTCCTCGGCGAGCTCCGGGCGAACGCGAAGATCGAAAGCCAGTTCAAGCTTCCCGAGGCCCAGCCACCGGCGGGAGCACCGGAAGAGCAGCCGGTACCAAACGAGCCAGCACCGGAAGGCACGCCGCAGGGATAGGCCACGGCGCCTTTCTGGACGATTCAAGGGATCCACGGGCACCCGCCGTGGATCCCTTTTGACGTCGGTGCCAAATCTCGTTGCGGCTTTCTGGCGCCTGCCGGTACAATTGCGCTTCCGGCAGGCCCAACTAAACCAGGAGATCGCCCGTGAGCAACGCCGAGCATCCCCCGTACCTGTGGCATAACCACCGGCTCGTCCGTTGGGAGGACGCGACTGCTCACCTGACGGATCACTGGTGGGCATCGGTGGGGGCAGTCTTCGAAGGGATTCGGGGCTACTGGAACGGTACGGACGGCGAGACGTACGTCTTTCGGCTGGATGCGCATCTGGAGCGGCTCGCAGGCTCGATGCGGCTGGTTCGTATGGACAATAGCTTTCCGCCCGAGATGGTGCAGGAGGCAGTCTGCGGCCTGATCCGGGCGAATGCGCACGCGGGCGATGTGTATGTCATGCCCCTGGCGTACTCCACCGGAGGGCGCTCCTTCGGCAGCGTGGGTGAGCGTGTCACGAACATGTTCATCACGTCCCGACCGACCACTTCGTCTCTCGGTGAGGCGCACAGCCTGCGAGCCGGGTTCAGCTCATGGCGGCGGATCGACGAGAGCTCGATGCCACCGCGCGTCAAGGCGGTGGCCAATTACCGCAATAGCCAGCTCGCAGCGTCGGAGGCCGTCCTGGCCGGCCATGATTCCGCGCTGATGCTCAACGCCCAGGGGAAGGTCACGGAAGGGCCGGGAAGCTGCGTGTTCTTCGTGCGCGGTGGGACCCTATTCACGCCGGATCTGTCTAGCGGGATTCTGGAGAGTATCACCCGTGATAGCGTGCTGCGTATCGCCCGCGAGTTGTTGGGACTGCGGGTGGAAGAGCGCACCGTGGACCGCACGGAAGCGTACCTCGCAGACGAGGCGTTTTATTGTGGGACGGCTGCCGAGATCACGCCTATTGCCGCGATCGATCACCACGAGCTTCGTGGAGGGGTCCTCGGCACCGTGACCCAACAACTCCGAGACGCGTATCACGGGCTCGTGCGAGGCACAGACCCGCGCTTTCCGGAGTGGCGGACGCCCGTCGGGCTGGCGGGCCAGCAGCTCCGGGCAGCTCAGTCCGCTAACCGCGTGCCCTGGTGACGCCGGAGCTTCCGTTCCATTGCACTGCGTGCTCCCTCGGATTGACTACGACGTTGCGCCCTCTCTGGGCGTTTGCGCGCCCCGAAGACGGCTGCTAGGATGAGAGGGAATCAAGGAGCCTGCATGCATCGCGCCGTGCCCACTTTCTTTGCCCTGGTGACGCTGCTTTTCGTCGCGTGCAGCACCGGCGCCGGAAACGAGAATACCCCTACACCGGTGGCCGATCCGGCGACCGCTCGGCCTCAAGCGAGCCCGGAGGTCCAGCAGGCGGCGGTACCGACCAAGGAGGCAACGCGCACAGCACGCCGGGAGGGCACGACAATCCCTGTCGAAGTGACTGCAACCGCCGCGACCAGCAAGCCAGCCGACGAGCCGCGGCCCCAGGCGACCGCAACGAGAGCGGCACCCAGGACGGAGTTCGACCGGATAGCGCAAGACGCCGCCAAGATCCGAGGGTTGGAGATCCGCGAAGATATCCGCGAGGACTATCTAACGCGCGAGCAATTGCGCGAGCGACTGCGTAAGCAACTTGACGAGGAATACAAGCCAGCGGACGCCATGGCCGACCAGCGGGTGTTATCCGCATTTGGTCTGATCCCGACGGACCTGGATCTCAGGGCATTGTACCTCGATCTCTATACTGAGCAGATCGCGGGATTCTACGACACCGAGACTGAAGACATGTACGTCATCAGCACGGGCAAGCGGCTGAACGCACTTGGCGAGCTGACGTACGCGCACGAGGTGACACACGCCCTGCAGGACCAGCACTACGATCTGGATCGCCTCAGCAAGCCGTACGAGAACAAGAACGACGATACGCTGCTCGCGATCACGGCACTTATCGAAGGTGACGCCGTGGCCCTGCAGAACGAGTACCTGATCTCCAAGCCGGCGTTGATCGGGAGAATCCAGGATGCGTTCGAGGAGGAGCAGGTCAGCAGCGAGAAGCTGGGGAACGCTCCGCCGATCATCTCCGAATCCTTGCTGTTCCCGTACGACGCCGGCGCGCGCTTCGTCACGTCGCTGCGCCGCAACGGGGCCTGGCGCACTGTTGATGCGGCGTACAAGGATCCGCCGAAGAGCACGGAGCAGATACTGCATCCGGAGAAGTACACCAATCGGGACGCCCCAACTTCTGTGACCGTGCCCGACCTCGGCGCCGTGCTGGGTGACGGCTGGGCGAAGCTGGAGACGAACCTGTTTGGCGAGTTTCAGACGCGCGTGCTTCTGGAGGGTCAACTCGATGACGCCGTTGCGCGTGACGCTGCGGAGGGGTGGGACGGTGATCAGTTCGTCTTGTGGGGCAAAGGCGAAGAGGACGTAGTCGTCTGGCAGACGGTATGGGACTCCGAGGAAGATGCGGAGCAGTTCACTGATGCCCTGCGCGACTACGACGAGGCGCGGTTCGATGCGTCCTTTGAGGATCTCAATGGGACGCTCACCCTCTCTGCGGATGGACAAGTCGCGGCGATCCGGCAAGAGGGTACGCGCGTGTCGTATGCGCTCGTCCCGTCGGAGGATGTGGCCACGAAGGTGATAGGCGCACTCGACCGGTAAGGACTAGCGCACTCGTAGCCGTGCCGATGGGCCGCCGTCCGTGGCGATGGTGCGATATGGCGAGCGTGCGAGGTGGCCACGCACAGGCAGCAACCCTGTCAGGACGACCTTATCTGCTGGAGTCTGCCCGTGTCGGCGTACACGGTCTCCTGGTTGAATCACTGATGCGCAATCCGCTTCAACCAGAGTGCGGTGTCATCCCGAACGCGGTGAGGGAAACCGTGCCCCTTGACCACGGATTCCTCGCACGCTCGGAATGACAGATGCCCTAGGGTTCAGCCGGAGGTCCGTATCAGTCGCGTTGAGGGGTGCTAGCGAGCGCTCCAGCTTGGCCAGGGCGTCTTCTGGGGCGGGAGTGCTCACCCGCAACAGCTTTCGGCGGGCCGTATCCCCGCGCAGGATGGTGATCCGGCTCTTTGGCACGCCGGTCATCGTGGCGAGCAATGCAATCAACGCGGTGTTCGCAGCGCCCTCTACCGGCTTGGCCCGAAGCCGTACGTACAGCTCACCGTTACTGCGTTCGATTCGCGGCTGTTTCGCGCCGGGCTGTACGCGCACCCGTAAGACCAACTCGTCGGGATTGAGCAGGTAGAAGCTGGAGCCCACCGTGTCTACTGCGTAAGGAACTGCCTCGTGCCGACGCGTTGCTCGATCTGTGCGCGCGTTGGTACGGTGGATGTGCCTGCCCCCTCGATGACCAGCGACGCGGCGCTGTTGGCGAAGTACGCCGCACGCTCGATATCGTTCGTTGCCTCGAGCTCGACGAGAAACGCGGCTGCGAAGGTATCGCCAGCACCGGTCGGCTCCACCGGGGCGCAGGCGTACGCGGGAAACGTGCGAGGCTTGCCATCGATATACACCGTGGCACCACGTGCTTCGTGCGTGAGCGCGACGATGTGTACCGTCCTAATGTACCGTTCTAACGCGTCGTGCGTCGATAGGTCATCCTCGCTCAACACCAGCACATCTACCTGTCGGAGGAGGTTCTCATCTGGTTCCCAGGGTACGGCGTGGACCTCTCCCGCCTCGTTCCAGGCTCGCATCATGCCCTGTGGTGTCACCCCTAGAAGTGACGTGCCGAACGCGTGAAAGAGGTCGTTCGTAATCTCACCCGCGACCGGACCCAGGAGCACGACGCGGCTCTCACGCCACTCCTCGGGAACGTCGACGATGGTTACGTCGACGATGGTTAGTGGCGCGGCAACGCCGGAGATGATTTGCGTACGCACCGCGCCGCTGTACAGATTGCGAAAGGTGGTTGAGGTCGGTGAGGTCTTTGAGGCGATACTGATGCCGTCAAGCGCAGGCAGGGCATCAAGGTCCGGGCCGTAACTGGTGACAATCGCGGTCCGCAGGTCGAGTCGCGCCCCCAGCAGTCCCGCATAGGTCGCGGTCCCACCTAAGCTATACGTTCCCCCCTCGTGGAGGTCCTTGCTCACATGGCCGACAACGAGCAGGTCGGGCACACCGGCGCGAGACTCGTCACTCGGCAGGGTAGATCACCACCCGGCGCTCATCGCCTTCTCCCAGACTCTCGGTCACGACCCGATCGTCGTCCTGGATGGCAAGGTGGACGATTCGGCGTTCGCGCGGCGGCATTGGCTCGAAGGTGAACGGCTGCTGGGTTTCCACGACACGGCGAACCATGCGCTTCGCGAGCTGATCCAACACTTCTTCACGCCGGGCGCGATAGCCGGCGACATCAACGCTGACATTCGGCCATGTGCCGACCCATTTCTGCACCATCAGGTTGAGGATGTACTGCAGCGCGTCGAGGTTCTCGCCGCGCTTGCCGATCAGTACCCCGAGATCCTCCCCTTCGACCTCTAGCACGACCGGTGCATCGGCCTGTGCGGTGTTCACGCTAGCCGGATCGACGCGACTGCTCGCGATCAGGCCGAGGTGGTGGAGCAGATCGCTGAGCGCCTCCTGGCCGACCTGCGAGATGTGCATGCGCTCGCCAGGGGTGAGTTCCCGCCGGCTGCTGGAGCGCTGCGCCCCGCGTACACGTGCGGGTCGTTGCAGTGCCGGGGCAGAACGCGCACTTACCGATATGAGAGCTTCGTCGGTGACGAAGCCGTGCTCATCCGGCTCGTCCGGCTGCCGTAGCACCTCGACCTCAACGTCATCGATGCTGAGCCCCAACTGGTCCAGGGCAAGATCGATGGCTTCATCGACGGTGGTCGCCGATATTTCCACGCTCCGAATACTGTTCAAAGCAGACCTCGGTTCGCTCTACTGCCGTCCGGACCGCGGCTTCTTCTTGCTGCCGTTTCGGTTTACCTGTCTCTGACTCTGCCGGCGGGCCGGTTTGGTTGCGGTTCCATTCACCGCCACCGCACGACTCCCGTTGCCGTTCGCGTTGAAGGTTGCGACCGTTCTGCCGATGGTGCCCGCCGCGCCCGGCAGTTGCCAGGCATCCTCGGTGTACTTATTGCCCTGCGGCACGGTCACCTCGGGCACGGTCTCCGCAGGGGCGGCGAGTTTAGGGGCAGCCTCCTGATTTACGAGTGCTTGCTTGCCTGCACCCTCGCTTTGCTGCTGTTTCTCCTGCTGTTGTTGTTGCGCCTCCATCATGCGCTCCTGCATCCGTTGCATGAAACCAGGCTTTGTGGACACCTCATGCGCGGCTTTTGGGGGCGGCAGGAAGCTTTTCGTTTGCTTCCGCGGGAGGAACGGGAAGAGGTCGCTCAGCGAGCCCCAGCCGGTAATGAAGAACTGCTGCACGGCGCTGAAGAGGCTGGAAACCGCCCAGTACAGCACCGCCCCTGCGGGGAAGTTGATGCCGAACACGATGACCATCAGGGGCATGAACTGCATCATCATGTTCATCTGCTTCTGCTGCGCGTCGATGACCTTGTCCCGGGTTTGCATCGCCATACGCGTCTGGAAGAACTGGGCGACAGCGGCGATAACTGGGATCAGGAAGTACGGGTCGTTGTCGGCGATACGGGGTATCCACAGAAAGCTGTCGAGTCCCATTTCGGAGGCTTCCAGCCTACGGATCGCCGTGTACAGCGCGAAGAAGACCGGGATCTGGACGAGCGTCGGGAGGCAGCCGGCAAGAGGGTTAAAGCCGTACTGCCGGTAGAGCGCCATCTGCTCCGCGCTCGCGGCTGCACGATCCTTGCCGTGCTTTCGCATGATCTCCTTGACCTGCGGCGCAAGCTCCTGCTGGCGACGAGAATTGCGCAGGGCGGGCAGCGTGAGCGGGATAAAGAGCGTTTTCACCAGAATGGTGAACAGGATGATCGCGATACCACCGTTGCCTGTCAACCCATAGAGGAAGAGCAGACCTTCGCTAATAACGCCGACGAGCTGGTTCCAGCCCGGAAAAGCCCACGCGAGAACTGTCAAGTACGTCTCCTAATACACCTATTCATCATGGTATGGGATCGTGGCCACCCTGCGTCCACGGGTTGCAGCGGAGGATGCGCCATGCGGTAAGCCATCCACCCTTGAAGATACCATACTTCTGAAAGGCTTCATATCCATATTGAGAGCAGCTTGGGTAGAAGCGACAGGACGGCGGCAGCATTTTCGACAGCGTCAACTGGTAGACGCGGATCAAACCCATCGCGGCGTATCGCATCTGCTCGCCTACTCCTGCACGGCTCGGACTGTCAGCCCGAGTTCTTCCAATTGAGCCTGAACGATCGCGCACAACGCCGCGAAGTCCAAATCAAGCGACGTTGGATAAGCCGTTCCCGTCACTGCCAAGGGGTGGGGCTGGACGCCATAGACACAGCGAAAGGCCTCCCGCAACCTGCGCCTTGCCTTGTTACGGCGAATCGCGCTGCCGAAGCCCTTAGTTGTCGAGAAGCCGTAGCTTTCCCGGTCGGAGCGTGCGACGCATATTACGATGTGCCGCCCCCGCGCGCACCGGCCTCGACGCCGAACGTGCCGCCAGGCGGCTGCTTCATGCAGGCGCAATTCTCGAGGGAACACCGCGCGGGCGCGTTATCAGTCGCTCACCGAGAGGCGCTTGCGACCCTTGCGTCTGCGGGCGCTGATAACCGCGCGACCACTACGGGTCTTCATGCGTGCCAGAAAGCCATGCTCGCGCAGGCGGGGCCGCTTCTTTGGTTGATAAGTCCGCTTTGGCATTTGCCATCTTTCCTCTGAAATAGGGTGTTATGTTACGGGATTATACTTGCCTTTTCGCAGGCGTGTCAAACGGCCGCGTGGTGTCTGTTGGTTAGTGTTCTTGCTGCAGACCGCGTCCCGCTGCGGCACTGCAGGGACCGGCAGCACGCGTTCGAGCAAACTGGAGGCGGCGGCACTCGAACCAGCTTCATTGGTCACCATAGTTCAGTCCGTGTGGCCGCAAGGGGTGGTCTGGATGAGTGATGGTGGACTCCGGCCGGTGAACGGTGGATCGTCGGAAACCGGAAGATACCGGATGCCTGGAGAGTCTGAGTCCGGAGCATGGAGCCTGGGAAACTGTCTCGTTAGCGGTCTCTCGCGGCCCTGTCCGGCCCGCCCACCCTTAAACCTAGCACTACCAGGTCGCGATTGACCCCGTCCAGTTCTGCTACCTCCGGGAAGTGCGCCCATTTTTCGAAGCCAAAGCGCTCGAACAGCGCGAGACTCGCCTCGTTGTGGGCGAAGGCTCCGGCGGTCAATGTCTCGATCCCGAGCGCTGGCGCGCCTTCGATGGCCTCTTGGATCAGTCTTCGGCCGATGCCACGGCCACGGTGACCGGCCTTGACGTAGATACCGACCTCCGCGGTGGCGTTGTAGGCCGGCCGGCGGTCCCAGAAGTCGCCCAGCGAAAGCCACCCGACCACCCTTCCATCCAGCTCGGCCACCCAGAGTGGGCGGCGGCGTGGGTCATGCTCGCGAAACCATCCAGTTCTCTGCTCGACGGTGACCGGCTCGGTGTCTGCCGAAACGATGCGGCTCGGGATAGTAGAGTTATAGATCTCGACGATCTCCGGCAGGTCCAGCTCGCGGGCGTCACGTAGGCGCAGCGTGTCCACGGCCAACCTCCCGAATCGGTATTCGAACCCGCCGCCCATTATAGCCAGGACATTCTTCTTGTTCTACCGACCGGCTTCAACGCAGGGTCATGTCAAAGTCCGATCAGCACACGTCCGCGGGCCACATGTGTGCCTTGGTCAATCCCGGAACGGTCCTGCCAGCCGCGTCCGTGCAGCGTCACACCACTGAGTCGTCGCGCCCTCTCCCTTGAATCGACGGCCACACCGTCCGTGCCACGACTCTCGGCTTCAACGTGCCCATCACGGCCACACCGTCCGTGCCACGTTGACCCTCTTCAACGTCGCCCATTGCCGTTGTCGAACCGATACATGTCAGCGCCTGCCACGACTTGCCATACGTAGACTTCCCTCTGCTCTAGGGTGGAGGGCTTTTGGCCTGCCAGGTCCACATTAACCGGAGACTGCACGGCAGGAAGCCAAAGGTAGCATCGCTTTGGTTGACAGCGCTCCGAAGAGTGACGAATAATGGTGCTACCATAATATTCGACCATGCGCACGGCGAAGCGCTCCGTATGCCAAGGGCAACACACGTGGACCTTGAGAGATTGCTCGAGACCGCAGGCACTTACCTGTCGGATCCCGAGCTCGAAACGATATCGTCCGCGTATGCGGTGGCTGCCGAGGCGCACGAGGGCGTCCTGCGGCAGTCAGGCGAGCCATTCGTCGTCCATCCGATCCAGGTCGCGCTGATCCTCGCGGATCTCAAGCTGGATGCCCAAGCACTCGTTGCCGCGCTGCTGCACGATACGGTGGAGGATACCAGTCTTGACCTGGGCGCGATCGAGGCTCGATTCGGGCCCGATGTCTGCCGCCTTGTGGATGGGCTGACGAAGCTTGGAAAGATCCGGCTGGCGCCTGATGAGGACAGGGGCCGGAGGGAACAGGAGGCGCAGGCGGAGAACCTGCGCAAAATGTTCCTCGCGATGGTTGAGGATCCTCGCGTCGTGCTCATCAAGCTCGCGGATCGGTTGCACAACATGCGAACAATTTCCGCGGTTCCGCGCGAGAAGCAGGTCGAGAAAGCGCGCGAGACGCTGGAGATCTACGCTCCCCTTGCGAGCCGCCTGGGAATCCACGAGTTCAAGGGTGAGCTGGAGGATCTGAGCTTCCGAGTCCTTCAACCGGAGAAGAGCCGCGAGCTTGCGGCTATGATCACCAAGTCCGGCGGTGGCAGGCAGAAGTACATCGACCGGATCATCCGCACCCTCCAGCGGGCCCTGCACGAGGAAGGTATCGAGGCGCAGATCTCCGGGCGGCAGAAGCGGCTGTACAGCATCTACAACAAGATGCACAAAAAAAAGCGCCCGTTCGACCAGATCTTCGATGTGGTGGGTATTCGGATCGTCACCAAAGAGGTCATGGAGTGCTACGCGGCGCTTGGGGTCGTGCACGGCATCTGGCGCCCCATTCCCGGCGAATTCGATGATTACATCGCCATGCCGAAGGAAAGCATGTACCGCTCGCTGCATACCGCCGTGCTCGCGCTCGATGGCCGGCCGCTGGAGATTCAGATACGCACGAGCGACATGCACGAGGTCGCGGAGCACGGGATCGCCGCCCACTGGCGGTATAAGGACCGCAGCAAGCGCGATTCAACCGCGGAGTTCCGGGTCGCGTGGCTTCGCCAGCTCTTGGAGTGGCGCGACGACGTCGCCGACGCCTCGGAGTTCGTCGAGTCGATGAAGAACGATGTGCTCCAGGAGCACATCTATGTGTTCACGCCGACCGGCGATGTTATCGAGATGCCGCGTGGGGCGACTGTTGTCGACTTCGCGTATCGCATACACTCGGATGTTGGCCATCACTGCGTCGGCGCGACCGTGAACGAGCGGCTCGTACCGCTCGACTACGCGTTGCAGAGCGGCGACGTGGTGAAGATCCGCACCAGCAAGGCGAAGCAGGGACCGAGCCGCGACTGGCTCAACTCGGCACACGGCTACGTGCGGACGGCGTCCGCGCGCGAGAAGATCCGGCAGTGGTTCCGCAAGCAGGAGCGGACCGAGAACATCGCGCACGGGCGAGATATGCTGGAGCGCGAGTTGAAGCGCCTTGGCCTCGATCATCTGAAGCTGGAAGATGTCGCCGCGCAGTTCCCGATCTATCAGAAGCTGGACGATTTTTTGGCGGGAGTCGGGTATGGTGCGGTCACGACATCTCAGATAGCCGGGAAACTTGTCGCTCAGGAACAGAAAGATATCCTTTCAGAGCCGACCCATGTACGGCCCGCCGCCACGGTGTCGGACGTGCAGGTTATGGGTGTTGGCGACCTGCTGACCACGCTCGCCCGCTGCTGCACACCGATGATCGGGGACGATATCGTCGGATTTGTGACGCGAGGGCGCGGGGTGAATATCCACCGCAGAGATTGCTCGAACCTCGGCAGTGCGGATGCCGCCCGGCTGATTCCCGTATCGTGGAACGGCGCCGGGACGCAACTGTACTCCGTCGTGCTTCAGGTTGTCACCGTAGATCGAGTGGGCGTGCTGCGGGATGTGAGCACGGTGATCTCCAATGAGCGCGTGAATATGCGCGATGTGCAGACCTTCGACCACAAGGACCAGACGGTGACGATGCAGTTCACCGTCGATGTTGCCGACGCTGAGGTGGTAAGCCGGCTCTTGCTGAAGCTGGAGCGTCTTCGCGATGTGATCGAGGTTCGTCGGCGCGCGTCCGGTGGTCTGGCGGTGTCGAAGATCTCTTGAGGCGGCACCCTGCAGGGTGTTATAAGGACTCCCGCTGAATGATGATGCATGTCATCCCGAACGCAGTGAGGGATCCGTAGCTCGTAATACGGATTCCTCGTACGCTCGGAATGACACATGCCACACCGATCAGCCGGAGTCCATCTCACTCAACAAGTGTCGAGTCCGCGCGCTACGTGGCGCTCCACACCCGATGAAGCGAAACTTCACCAGTATGTGGGTGGCCTCGCGCAGGGGTGGGAGCAGCCGCTCCGGTACGTGTCCGCTGTCGGTCGAGTGTGCGCAGGCGGGATTGGGGGCCCGCACTATGTGGAAGGTCCGCCCTCTCGAGCTCGCGGCGGATCAATGAGTGCTGGATAAAGCGAGCCAGGCGCGTTGATGAGCCCAGCACCGCGATGTGGTCGCTCGCTATTCCGCCGATTCTGTCTGGCTTAATCCCCGGGTGCGGGATGATGGTACGGCGATGCTTGCAGTGGCGAAGTATCTGCGAACTCTGGCTGTACGCCTTGCTGGGGGCGTGTCGCTCGGTGGAGATTGAGCTGTGCGTTGAGCGACTGCACCTCGGCTTGCAAGGCCAGTATCTGGTCGCGCATGTGCAGGATCGTCTCTACCGCAGCCAGGTTTACGCCGAGGTCGTCCATAAGGCGCTGGATCCGCTGCAGTTGTGCGATATCCTCATCGGTGTAGAGTCGGACCTTGCCGCGGGAACGCTGGGGTGTGACCAACCCCAGACGCTCATAGTGGCGAAGCGTCTGGGGGTGGCAACTCGCCATGCTAGCGGCAACGCTGATGATGTACTTTGGCTGACGGTTTGGTATGCCCGCCATCCTACGCCGCTCCCGCGGTGGTGCCTGGGCTTTCCAGATCCCGCAGCTGCTCGAAGAGCGCACGCTGCTGCTCGCTGATCTGAACGGGGAGCTGCACAACTACCGTTGCGTACAGATCACCGCGCCGCGATGGGCTCTGGAGCGACGGCATCCCCTGCCCCCGCAGCCGGAAAGCTTTTTGGTTCTGCGTGCCGGGTGGGATAGTCAGGGCGAGCGTGCGTCCGCTCGGCGTCGGCACCGCAACCTCACCGCCGAGGATGCACGTGTAGAGGTCCACGGGGATATCGACGCGAACGCTCGCGCCCTCAAGTCGGAACTGTCGGTGTGGCTTGATCCGCACTCGCAGATAGAGGTCGCCGGCCGCGGCGCCACCGGTTCCTGGCCCGCCCTTAGCAGAGATGCGCACGCGACTGCCATCAGATACGCCAGCTGGGATCTTCACCTCAAGGCGGCGATCGTCCAAGCTCGTGCCCCGGCCGCGACACGTGTCGCAGAGCTGACTCTGCCGGATACCCACGCCGCCACATTCGGGGCAAGGCACCTCGTTTTGCATCTGCAGCACGCGTGTCGTCCCGTGGAATGCCTCCTCCAGCGTGATCTCTACTTCCTGCTCCAAGTCCATGCCCCGCTCCATGCGCACACGGGCTTCGGACGTCGTGGCGGTACGGCGGCCACCGGCGTTGCCGAACAGCGTGCGGAAGAAGTCGGAGAACGCACCACCGTCATCCGCGACGTTTTCAGTTGTAAAGCCACCGGATGAGCCGGTATACCAGCGCGCGAAATCGGGCTCCTGACGGCCACGCGTTGTCCGCGTCGTCTGCTGGTAGCGCTCCCAGTCTTTGCCGAACTGGTCGTACTTCTTACGCTTCTCGGCGTCACTGAGCACCTGGTACGCCTCGTTGAGCTCTTTGAAGCGTGTCTCCGCGTCCGGGTTGCCCGGATTCACGTCCGGATGAAACTTCCGAGCCAACTTGCGGTACGCGGAGCGAATATCTCCCTCGGAGGTGTTCCGATCAACACCAAGAATCTGGTAGTAGTCCTTGTATTCCATTCGTGTATCGCCTATGTGTTCTCTCGTGCAGTCCAAACGCCGAACGGATCGCCAGACGCGGCGCGCGGGTCCTGGTTACAACGCTTCGATGGACGGCCGTATCCTTCAGATACTGCGTCGGAGTGTACGGCACTGCGCGAACGATGGCTTGCTCTGGCGCCGATCGGCGGGTGCCTATGCTCTCTGCAGGTTGGTGACAGGACCACCAAAAGATACGATACAAGGTTGAGTCGGCTTCTGTCAACCTTGTATCGCGGCTGGCTCGCGGCTATGGAAGGAAATAGTCGTTTGCGGCAGGTAGCTGCTGAAGATGCTATAGAGATCGTGGGCGGTACGTAGTCGCTGAATGCGTTCTTCGGCGGAGCCTGGGTAGAGAATGAAGGGGTATGCCTGCGCCCCACCAAACGCTCCGTGCACACCCATCTGTTCCTCGAATGCCACCCCCATACCGTTCACGACGCTCCCGAAGACGATCAGATCCGCACTGCGTGGGTAGGAGGCAAGCCGCAAAATCTCTGGGAGCGTCCAGGGCGCGCTGTCGAGTGAATCAAGTGGATTGGCATCCACGACGCGCGCGGAGCCGTCCCAAATCAGGCGTCCGTCCTTGCCGAGGACGCAGATGCGGTGGCCTTCACGCCCGATCACCAGGCCGACGCTGGGATGCTCGACGATCTGGTCGATCAGGCCGGGATAGGACAGCTCGATGGCCGTTAGATCCATCGGATCTTTTGTCTGATTGAAGTAGATGCCTGCCGTGGCGCTGCAGCCGGTGACGACCACATCCGTAGCGCCGGACGCGGTGATTTCTGGCGCGTGCACTGGCCGGTCCGCCTCTTCGACATAGCGGCGCAGCCGTCCCACCGCGCGCGCCGGCTTCGAGGGTAGCCCCTGTTGTGCGGTGCGCAGTTCATCGGCGAGGAACGCGACATGGCTTCGGGCCTCGACCTCGGCTTCGACGTGTTCGGCTAGGGTAAGGTCATCCACCAGTCGTGCGACGTATCGCCCGAAGGATTCACCGTGCAACTGCCGAAACGGCACCGCCGGGGTCTGGCCGTGATCCGAAAGAATGTAGAGGTCGTATGTTGTGGCAGAGTGGCGGCGCATCCGGTCGATCTGGCGGATCTGCCGGTCAACCGTCTGCACCGCCCGCAGCGCAGGGCGTGTTGTCGGGCCGTAGTGATGTGCCATATTGTCGTACGTATTGTACGTCGTGTAGATGTTCGGGATGCCGCGATACATGTCCACCATCACCGCGAAGGTCTGCATCTCCTTGACGAAGACGTGCGCGAGAACCCGCACCAGTGGGAAGACGCCCTCGAAACGAACACGCCGCTCCGCCTGCCAGTAGGAGGCCGTGCGTTCCGCGAAGGCATAGAGTGCTTCAGACAGGGACAGCACGATGACACGAACACTGCGCACGGGACTCAGAGCGAAGAGGATGAAAAAGCCCAAACCCTTTATCCCGTCGAGCAATGAACCTTGACCGAACGTGCTCATCGTGAAGAGACTGCGGCTCGCACCACCACTAATCAGGTTGGAGTATGAGCTCCCACCGTCGAGGATGCCGCGGCGGCCCTCTCCCACCTCGCGTTCCAGCGCGGTGTTGTTGCCGGGCAGCTTGTAGCTCACCGTACGGCCGGCCCGCTTGTCGTACCAGCGGAACGCAGGCACGTTATACGAGTTGCCGTACATGATCGCGCTCTGGCACGCCGCGGTACTGCTCGGTAGACCGCAAGTGTACATACGCAGCTTGTGCCCACGTTCCATCATGCGCTGCAGGTACGGCGCGTATCCCTGGTCGATTGCCGAGAGCAGGTGCTCGTACGCGAGCGAGTCGATCTGTACGACGACGAAGCCGCGATCACGGGGGGGCTCATTTTGCTCGAGCCCGAGTTGCTGGCTGACAGCTCCGTACTTCGTGCGATAGAACTTGTCGGTGATCAGCATGAATGTTTCATGCATGCGCTGGTGGAGGAGATCGAGCCCATACCGGAACAGGCTCATCGGAACACCTTCACCCGTCCACCCGAACGGCGTATGCTCCGCCTGAGCCGGATCAGCAGCATGACTGCGAGGCCCAGCGCGATGAGAAGTACCACGACCGCGAGCACCGGCACGAGCATAGCAAGTATTACCGTCGCACCAGCCACCAGGTCTTCGAACACGCTCACCACGGGGTTTGCGAGTCCACCGGTGCTCAGCGTCCACACCGGACGCGTGCCCGCCTTGAAGGCGTGCAACCCGCCCGCTGCGCCTGCGCCGAGCAGGAGCGACAGCCATGGCATCGGCTCCGTAATCACCTGGTTGCCACCGGCGAACAGCACGGCGCCGGCGATGGGGCGCACGACAGTGCCCACGACGTCGTTCAGACTGTCAAGCGAGGGAACCTTGTCCGCAATGACCTCAACAGTGAGCAGGACCGCCAGTAGTGCGAGCGCGGCGGTACCCTGGAGGGCGTCGTAAGGCGACGCTAGCTCGATCCAGCCGATGCGTCCGCCCAAGCCAACCAACAGCAGGGCCAGGTAGGCGTTGAAGCCAGCAGGCGCGGCCACTCCTAGGCTGGTGAGAATCTGTGTGAACGGGTCCATCTCTTCCTCCGTCAGACAAACGAGCGTTGTCCGGACAGTGGATTATACTGCGCTTCATTCCGTGCCTGCAATCGTCGGCGCGGCACGGAAAGGGCGGGTCATTACGACCGGCCCGCAAGCTCTTGAGGTGGAAAAGCTAGATTGAACGGCGCGATTAGCGAGCGACCTGGCGGATTACTCCCATCAGTTTGCCCTGGATCGCTACCTCGTCCGGTGCGGCGTAGATCGGCTGCATGGTGACGTTGGCCGGCTGAAGGCGCACGCGTGTTCCTTCGTGGTAGAACTTCTTGAGCGTTGTTGTCTTCTCGTGATCGAGCCACACGGCCACCGTTTCGCCGTTCTCGGCTGTTTGCTGATGGCGCATAAGCACGATATCGCCGTCCGCGATCAGGGCATCCACCATCGAATACCCTTTAACCCGTAGTGCAAACAGGCCCTCGTTTCGGAGGTCCATCATCGTCGGGTTCAACTCCACTGTGTCGCCCCACGTCTGTGGATCCGGAATGCTTTCCGGCACCTCGATCGGCGCACCGGCGGCGATTGTGCCCATGATGGGAATGGATATCCGATCATCTCTGATGGGCCTGGCATCAGTGAGCTCGATACCGCGGCTGATCTTTGGATTACGCCGCAGCTCTCCCTTCGCGACGAGCTGCTTCAGGTTGTAATCGACTACCGAAGTCGAGGAGATGTGCAGCCCATCCATGATCTCGCGCAGGGTCGGCGTCCGGTTATTCTCCTGTGCGAACCGGCGGATGTACTGCATCATGTCACGTTGACGTGTGCTGAGCGACGTTTTCAATTGGAGCCTCACTGCTATAGATTTCGTTTACCCGATTATAAATACGAACGTATGTTCGTGTCAATGCCTTCCGGTGCTATGCCGGAGATTACGGTATCATTGACGGCGAATACGTATACGCAAATTGGCAGGAGCAGTACACGTTGGAGAGCACTTTCGTCGCGCTTGATCTGGAGATGACCGGGCAGGATTATGACCGTGATGACATCATCCAGATAGGCGCCGTGAAGTTCAATGAGCGGCGTGTCCTCGATCGCTGGCACGCACTTGTACGTCCCAGCGTGCCCGTGCCGTATCGCATCAGCCGGCTTACGGGAATCCGCGGCCGGGATCTAAAAAGTGCACCCCGGTTCGAAGAGGTGCGACAGAAGCTCGGCGAGTTCATCGGTCATCACCCGCTCGTTGGACATAGCGTCGGCCACGACATCCGCTTTCTGCGCAAGAAAGGGTTACCCGTCGCGAGTCCGGAGTACGACACGTGGGAGCTCGCGACGCTGTTGATCCCCTCCCTCGCGGCGTACAACCTCGAGGGCGTTGCGGCGGCGCTGGGCGTGCCCCCGCAGCGGGCGCACGATGCGATTGCGGACGCGGAGGTCTCGCGCGGGGTGTTCCTCGCGCTCCTGAAGAAGCTCCGTGAGCTCCCTGCGGAGCTTATAGGCGAGGTCGTGGACCTGACGACCGGAACGGACTGGTCGCTGCACCCACTGTTCGCCACGGTCCATGACAGATCTCCGCTCACCGCACCGCAGGTTGCGGCGCCGGGGAGTATCAAGGCGCAACTGCTCGCGAAAGGAGTTAGCGAGGCGGAACTGACGCGCTCCTTGCTTGCGCCACCCGCTCGGGTGCAGCCGCTCGAGCCCGTCGCCGAACCGGAGCCGCTCGACATTGCAGATCTCGGGGAAGCATTCAGCCTACGGGGTGGTCTGGCGCGGACGTTTGATGGGTACGAAGAACGACCGCAGCAAGTCGAGATGATGCAGGCCGTCGCCGAAGTGTTCAATGAGGACGGCACCCTGATCGTGGAGGCGGGGACAGGGACGGGTAAGTCCTTGGCTTACTTGTTGCCCGCTGCCACTTGGGCGCTGCAGAACGGCGAGCGGGTGGTAATCTCCACCGATACCATCAACCTCCAGGACCAGTTGCACAGCAAGGACATCCCAGACATACGCAGCGCGCTGGGGGCGCGGGGACGAGAGCTCAAGGCAACCTTGGTCAAGGGGCGTGGCAACTATCTGTGCCTGAAGCGCTGGGAGCAGTACCGGCGCAGCGGCCAGTTCACGCTGGATGAGACGCGCTTCCTCATCAAGGTACTGCTCTGGTTGCCCAACACGCTCACCGGCGATGTCGCGGAACTGCCGCTGACCGCCGAGGAACGCGTCCACTGGCTCAAGGTGTGCGCGACACAGGAAACGTGTACGGGCAGGCGGTGCCAGTTTGGCGGCGGCAAGCAGTGTTTCCTGTATCGGGCTCGTCAGGAGGCGGAGGGCTCGCATCTCATCGTCGTCAACCATGCGCTAATGCTCTCCGATATCGCGGCGGGCAATACGGTTCTGCCAGAGTATGGCTATCTCGTGATCGATGAGGCGCACAAGCTGGAGAGTACCGCGACCGACCAGCTAGGCTTCTCCGTTGACGCTCGCGCGCTCGGCGATCACCTCGACCGCGTGAGCAGGGGCGCCTCGACCGAGCGGCCGGAGGGGCTGGCGAGCACCCTGCCGGTGCACCTGCGCGGGAGCCGCGCCTCGAACCAGGTCCACGATCAGGTGGTCTCGCTTTCCCAGCGGCTCGCGGAGAGCACGGCGCGCGTGCGGTCCCGCGTGGATGATTTCTTTCTTGCGCTGGGACCGATCCTGATGGGCATGCAAGGTAGCGCCACATACGACCAGAAGCTCCGGCTCACGAATGCCATCCGCGATCAGCAAGCCTGGGACTTTGTGAAGACGACCTGGGACAACGTGAAGTTCAACCTCACCGACCTGCAAGCCGCGCTTGATGAGGCGAACGTGGTCTTCGAGGAGCTTGAGGGGATGAACGTTCTGGAGTATGACGAACTCTTGGCGGAACTGCAGTCCCTGCAGTCCAGCAACGCCGAGCTTACGAGTGCGATGGACGCCATCATCGCCCGCCCGCGCCACCAGGACGTGTACTGGCTGAACATCTCCGCACGGACGGGTGGCGTCTCGCTGCACCAGGCACCTCTGCACGTTGGCCCGTTGCTGCATGAGGGGTTGTATCGTCAGAAGAAGGCCGTGGTGCTCACGTCCGCCACCCTGTCCACCGACCGCAGCTTCGCGTACGTCAAAGAGCGCCTGGGTCTGCCAGGGCCTAGAGAGCTGCTGGTCGGCTCCCCCTTCGACTATCGGGCAGCTGCGCTCCTGCTCGTGGCCAGCGACGTACCGGAGCCGAACTCGCCCGGCTACCAGAGGGCGATCGAAGCGGTGATTGTGGATCTGGTCCTCGCCGCGAAGGGCAGGACACTGGTGCTCTTCACCTCACACAGTGCCGTGCAGGCGACGCTCAAGGGCATTCAGCGGCCGCTCGCGGAGCACGACATCCTGGTGCTTGCCCACGGCGACGGACCGCGGCACCGGCTGCTGCAGCAGTTCCGGTCGAACCCGCGTACGGTGCTCCTCGGCACCCGCTCGTTCTGGGAAGGGGTGGACGTGGTCGGTGAGGCGCTGAGCCTGCTGATCATCGCGAAGATCCCGTTCGAGGTCCCGACCGATCCCGTGTTCGTCGCGCGGAGCGAGAGCTTCGAGGATTCGTTCCAGCAGTACGCGATCCCGCAGGCCATTCTGCGTCTGAAGCAGGGCTTCGGCCGGCTGATTCGCAGTAAGAGTGACCGAGGCGTTGTCGTCGCGCTGGATCGGCGCCTGATCACGAAGAACTACGGCCCCACTTTCCTGCGCTCACTGCCCGGCGCGACTTTCCGTAAGGGTCCGTCCCGGCTGCTACCGCGTGAAGTCGAGCGGTGGCTGGATGGAGGGTCGCAGCTGCGGGAAGTAACCGACGACCATCTTTCCATTGGACAGCGCATGGCATAGCTCGGAGCATTCATCGGGCGTGCTGTCAGGTAAGGGAGCCGTACCCGTTAAGGCCCGTCGTGCAAAGACCCAGCTACAGCAGGACGCCCTCCTATGAGTACTTGTTCCAATGGGTCGACCGGGACCGACACATTGGCAGAGCTAGCGTGTCAAGTCACCTTCTACGCTTACAGACTGACGACAGATGGCGGCTTCGCTCTGATTACCCTGGTGGGCGTGGAGCCCCGGATGCGCGAAACACTTGCCCCGTGTGCGCCGGAATAAGAGACATCAACAGCAGAACCATGCGCACGAGGACCTGGTGTGGCGGCCGATATATCACACCAGGAGTGATGCTGGCGA
>JAUJMR010000088.1 GCA_030446765.1 Chloroflexia bacterium | reverse complement strand
CGAGCGTGACCTCCTGCAGCGGCAACGCGAGGGCTTCGGCCTGCGCGTGAAGGAGCGAGCGGCGCACCCCGTGGATGCTCACCCGGTCGTACCCCGCCGTCACCGTGGTAAGGAGGCCGACCACCTCGATGTGCGGATCGGCACTCAGCCGGGCCAGGGCGAGCGCGCTGTCCTTGCCGCCGCTCCAGCTGAGGACGACAGGTTCCGTGGAGGTCACGTGTTACATACGGTCGAGTAGATGGGCTGACAACGCCCTCAAGCTCGGCCGCGGAGGGCAGGCTTCGCAAGTGTCCGCCGCGCGAGAGCTATTCCCGCCGCTCAGCCCTGCGGCAGGATCATTCGCGGCCCGGCGCCCATTCCCCGGGTGGCGCGGAGGGGACTTGACCTCGGCCGCAGCGCACGCCGCTGCACTCGCCAGACGATCCTCTGCGGCACCCCCTCAGGGCTGCGCCTTCCCCTCGGACGCGAGGGCAAGCTGCCGTTCGGCGTCTCGTTTCTGGTGACCCAGGAGGTGGATGGCGTCGCACACGTTCGTCAGGGCCTGTTGTAGGCCGGCATGTGCAGCACCCGGCAGCATGCCCGCCGCATGGAGCGCCTCCACGACATCGAGCAGGACGTAGCGCCATCGTGTGCCCGCAGGCCAGGTTACGCCCCCGCACCTCCGCGTGCGCCCCACGCGCAGAGACATAGTCCGGCGCACAGCTCCGTGCGGCTGAGGATCACCCCAGTGGACCGCAATCTCGCGCCCCGGTTCTGGGAGGGGATCGCGGCCGGTCGCACGAGAACGTGAAAAAGGTGACCGGCGACGGGGTTCCTCCCAGTGCCCGGTAGAAGTCGAGCGCGTGTTCGTCTTCGTCGTCTGCCGGACGAACAGGGTCTCGATACCCGCCCGGGCTGCCTCCTCGCGCAGCAGCATCACCAGCTTCCTCCCGACGCCCCTGCGCTGGTGGTCCGCATGCACGGCGATGTCGTAGATGAATACCTCCGCCGATTCTGCCCGGGTCACGGGCAGCGTGTGCGCGGTCAACCCTCCGACCAACTCGTCGCCCGCGAAGGCCGCCGCCGCCCAGAAGTCCTCCCGGGCGAGAAGGCTATCGAGGTAGGCGTCGCTCAGTGGCTCACATCCCTCGCCGAACACCTCCGCCAAGATGGTGAACAGCCGCCTCGCGACCTCGCGCTCGCCGTGGCCAGCCTCCTCACTCGCATCGTCATCTCCCGGGCACCCGTCAGGTATGCCTCACCTCGGTGGTGCGCGTCTCGCTCCCCGAACTCGGCGCGCAGCCTCGCGCTCTGGGTCATCTCCCTCCGCCGATGCCACCCTGCGCATCCTCGCTCCGACTTCGGCCGACAGCTACGGCGCGGCGCCGAGTTGCAGGCGCAGGCCGTACTCGTCCCACTCTTGCCAGCACTCAGCGAGCAAGCCAGCCTCGATGCGGCAGAAGAACGTCTCCGTGACTTCCACCCTTCGCCCGGTCGGCGCGATACTCCACAGCCCGCCACGGTGTGTTCCGGTGAAGCGAACTCGTGCCGCCGCCCTTTTGCCCTCCGCTACCACATCCTGGACGTGGAACTCGATGTCGGGGAAGGCGCGGAGAATCGGCTGGGACAGGCTCCACAGCTCGTGCGGCGAAATGCGGGACGTGCGCCCGCGCGCGTGGAAGATGAACCCGGGCGCGACGACCCGGCTCAGGGCGGCGGAGTCGCGCCGAGTGAGAGCCGTTTCGAAGAAGGTGCGAAACAGTGCTTCCGCAGACCGCTCGGTCCCGAGGGTCGCGTGGCGAGCTGTTGCCCGGCAACCGCCGAGAGACAGCGCGCACAGCGCAAAGAGCAGGAATCGCATATCGTGGCTTGGTGAAGTCCCTGTGCGGCGAGCACAAGCAAGACCGATGGACTCACCCCGCATCCCCGCAACCCGGGTTAGGCGACGCGAGGGAGACGTTGAAGGGGCATCACTCAGGCTGCGGCTCACCGAGGAGCATCCACGAGGTGCCAAACCTGTCGCGCAGCTCGCGAACCGCTTCGCGAAAAAGGTCTCCTCCATTTTCATGAAGATCTGGCCTCCTTCGGAGAGGAGCGCAAAGAGCCGTTCCGCCTCCACGGCTTTTGGCGCGGTCAAGGTGAGGTAGGCGCTACGCATCGGTTCCGCTCCCGGGACGTCCGCGCCCATCACGACGGTGCCGCCGAGCTCCATGCGCGCATGGAGGACCTTGGTCTCCCACTCGGCGGGCAGGCGCGACGGATCCGGCTGCTGCCCGTGCCGCTGCAGCATGGAGATCGTCGCTCCGAGGTGCCGCTCATAAAAGCGGAACGCCTGCTCGCAGTGGCCGGGATAGTTGAGGTAGATGCTCAGTGTCATCGGATCTCGCCTGACTATGCATCGGGATAAGCTCGCTTCCGGTGTCCAGCAGCAGCGGGAAGCGAGGCATACGTCTAAATCGCTCTTGCATCGAGCCGTGTGCCTCCCATGATCGCCACACCAGCGAAGGGGATACCACGCGTGGTGGGCCTTACGACCAAGCCCGGCCGCCTGGCGCCGGTGGCTCTCCCTGTTCGCTGCGTGCGCGAGCAGGCCTTGCCACCGCGACGCACGAGGCTCGGCTCCCATGCTGGGCCAGGGCGGTGAATTCCTCCAGCTCCAGGCCGGCATCGTGGATTTGCGCCCTGAATCGATCCCCGTAGGTCACACGCCCGAAGTCGATGCTGGTGACCCGTTTCAGCATCGGCTTGAGGATCTCCATCCAGGGCGCCGGCTGTTCTTGGATGGTCTGCGTGAAATAGATCCGTCCGCCCGGGTTCAACAGCGTGCAGCAATGGCGCAACGCCTGCTCTGGCGCGGGCAGGAGCATGAAGCTTCCGGAGAAATACCCGGCGTCATAGGGCCCGCCCCGGTGATCGTAGACGGATTCGAGACGTACCTCGGCGCGGCCAACTA
>JAUJMR010000022.1:7479-33549 GCA_030446765.1 Chloroflexia bacterium | reverse complement strand
GCGCGACCGCGATCCCGGCCGCCACGCCAAGCTTCGAGATCGTGAACACCACCCCGATGATGATCAGGATGCCAACCACGCCGCCCGCAAGGCTGACCGGCGGCGGCTGGCTGATTTTGCCGAGGTCGCCGTTGCCGAGACCCAGCAGGAGCGCGATGCCCGTCACAACGGCGCCGCTCACGAGCACTACGAACGTGCTCTCCAGGAGCCCGATGCTCCGGGTTAGCAGGCTGTTCATCGGTCTTTGTAGCCCGATGGCCGCGCCCGTGCCGAGCGCGGCAAGAATTGGGAGAAGGATGGATCTGTTCAATACGAGCGGAACCTCCAGGCAAGTGCCATGACAAAGCTCGTCCGGGCGGGCGCCGCCCTTCCGCTGAATGGTAGCGGATTACCGGCCGACCCGTGCGGTTGCGGGCACGTAGATTCGGGGTTGTCGGCGTCCGGACCTACACGAAACCTAGTCCACAGAGCGCTGTGCGTAACGTATAGCATGTTATGTCGAAATTGGAAGTGCGAAGTCAAAACTGCTCCACTTCCGGCCGCGGCCTATGCTGCTGGTTTGACAAGGCCGCGTGGCGGCAAGTACATTAGCGTGCTATGGCTGATTTTGAACGCATCGGACGCGGCGTGCTTTTTGGCTTCCCCGCGTGGGCTACCGCGCTCACCGCGCTGGGTGCCTGGCGCCTCGCACAACGGCTCATCGCGCCGAAGACCCTCGGGCTCAAGTTCTTCACTCCATGGGAACTGGGCATCCCGTATGAGGATGTGCAGTTCACGACCTCCGATGGCCTGAACCTGTCCGGTTGGTGGCTCGAAGCCCCCGGTGCGACACGGACGATTGTGACGCTCACGGGGCACTATGGCGGACGTTCGGACACGCTGGGTATCGGCGCGGCGCTCTGGCGTAAGGGCATGAACGTCCTATTGTTCGACTTCCGCGGGCGCGGCGCTTCCGACCCCCACATCAACACCCTCGGTTACTGTGAGACTATCGACGCGCTTGCCGCCGCCGCGTTCGCGCGACGGAAAGCACCAGACTCGGCGGTCGGACTCTTTGGCTTCTCCATGGGCGGTTCGGTCGCGATCATGGCCGCGGCCCGGGACGAGTTGATCGGCGCGGTCGTCGCCGACTCACCGTTTGCATCGCAACGGCAGGTGCTGCGCCGCCACTTCAGCAGGCGAACCCGGCTGCCCGCCTTTCCCTTCCTACCGCTTACCGCGCTGTTCCTGCCGTATGATATGAACGCCGTCGAGCCGATTCAAGATGTGGCGAGGATCGCCCCCCGCGCCCTGATGCTCATCCATGGTGACCGTGACGCCATCACCGATCCCCGCGATTCGGATGCGCTGTTCGCGGCTGCCGGCCACCCGAAGGAGATGTGGGCACTCCCCGGTGTCGGACACTGCGACGCGTACTTCCTGGATCGAACCGCGTACGTCGAACGAGTGGCAGCGTTCCTGGAGAGGAATCTGCAACCCGGAGTTGCGTCGGTAGTGCCGGTTCGCGTGGACGCCTGAAGTACGTACTATGGGTGTCACACCTACAAGCGTCCGCGGACGACTCGATCACCTACTGTACTACCAGCAGTTCGCACCTTTCTCGTTACGAAGCTACCCCATAGCCTGTACATTGGGCCGAGATTGGTCGTATGGTCGTCCATGATCGAGACCCGGTCTAGCCTTACGATTGTGTCGTCCAAGTACGACGGTCGGTTCCGCTTCTCTATGGACGTCGATCTCCTGTACTCCTCGTCGTCGCTCCTCCTTGCGCGCGGTCGGCCGGGCAGAGTGATACGCCGGGCGGACGCTTCGTGGGTAATCCCGTACTGGTCGCTTGAGTATCTCCCGCTCAACCGGCCGTACAACATCGTGAGCTTCTTCACACCCGAGGGCGCAATCCATCAGCACTTCTGCAACGTCCTTACCTCCCCCCGGCTGACGGACGGCGTACTTTCCTATGTTGACTTGGACCTTGATGTGGTCGTCCTCCCGGACGGTACCTATCGGGTAGAGGACCGAGAGGAGTTCGAGCGAAACGCACGAGCCTTGTCTTATCCGCCGCGCATCGTGAGTCTCGCGGAGACTGCGGTACGGGATCTGGTGCGCCTGGTGGAGGAGCCCGGACATCTCTTTTCGTGCACGCGGTTCGACGAGGCCGAGCGGCTCCTGCTCTCGCTGTACGCGGAACAGGCGGCGCACGACGGAGAACCGCCGAGCGATTGAGCCAGGTGGTCCTTGTCGTCCGCTGGGCCGGGAGCTACGGTGTAACTCAAGTGCCATGAGGTTCGGACTTGCTTGAGGTCTACCCATGCTTCGTGTAGTGTGGTTCTGCCCGCACGACATCCAACGAGACGCAAGGAGCCACGATGACAACGCAGCACACGATTGAGATAAGCGCGCCCGCGGATGACGACGAGCTTCGAGCCTTCCGCGGTATGGCCGATTACGCCTTCAGCGAGAACCCACCGTCTACGCCTGAGATCGAGCGCGTTCGGCGCCAGGGCATCGAGAACCTGCGTGTGGCGCGGGTGCGTGGGGTGGTCGCCGCTGGGCTGGGTATGCTCCCAATGGGCCAGTGGTTCGGCGGGAAGAGCGTGCGAATGGTGGGCATAAACGCCGTCGCTACCGCGCCGGAGTACCGCTCGACGGGCATTATGTCGCGCATGCTGCGCCAGATGCTTGAGGAGGTCCGTGCCGGCGGCTCGCCGCTCTCGGCGTTGTACCCTGCGACTCAGCCGGTGTATCGCCGGGTTGGGTACGAGCAGGCGGGTCTCGCCATGGACTACAAGCATCCCCTACACGCACTGGGCACCGGCGACCGCAGTCTTGAGGTTCGCCGGGCGGGAGACGAGGACACAGCCACGCTGCGCGACATCTATACCGAACGGGCACGCCGCACTGCGGGCAACCTTGATCGCGGTGAGTACATGTGGGCCCGTATCCTCGATCCCAGGGAAGCGCAACTGAACATATATCTCGTGGAGCGTGACGGCACGCCCGAAGGATACGTGATCTACACCCAGGGGCAAGCTCCCGGCGCGAAGGAGAAAGACATCAATTGCCGCGACCTTGTGGCTCTCACGGTCGACGCCGCGCGGCGGCTGGTCGCGTTCTTCGCCGACCACCGGTCGACCGCGGAGAACCTGGTGTGGACCGGCGCGCCCGCAGAGCCGCTGCTGCTGCACGTTCCGAATCAGGCGTACAAGATCGGCTGGTACGAGCAGTGGATGTTGCGCATCGTCGACGTGCCCGCCGCGCTCGCCGCCCGCGGCTATCCCGCGGGACTCGAGGCGGAGCTGCACCTGGACGTGTGTGACGACGTGCTGGAACCGAACAATGGCCGGTGGGTGCTCGCCGTTGCCGACGGGCGAGCGGAGGTGCGCGAGGGTGGCACGGGCGCTATCGCCATCGACGTGCGAGGACTTGCCTCGATGTACACCGGCTATTTATCGCCGCTGGACCTGCGAACCGCCGGATACGTCGACGGACCAGAGATGGATCTGGCGAGCGCGGCAACGGTGTTCGCCGGGCCGACGCCGTGGATGGCGGACGGCTTCTAAGGCGGCACACTATGCGGATGCCACTATCAGTCAGCCACGATGCGTGGTCGTTGGCTGGGAGCGAGTTGAAGGGACGAGCGATGAAAACGCGTCGCGAGACGGTGCTCGAGCAGTACAGGGACAGCGCGAACCTCGGGGCGCGAGCAGCGCTCCATGAGCGATACAGCACGAACCCGCACCCCTGGTTCCGGTGGGTGTTCGATCAACTCGATCTGCCGGACGACGCGCGGATACTTGAACTGGGCTGCGGACCCGGTACTTTTTGGATTGAGAACCTGAACCGTGTGCCGGACGGCTGGCGCGTCACGTTGACGGATCTGTCCGCCGGGATGCTGGAAGAAGCTCGGGGGAAGTTGCACGAGGGTTTGCACCATGGCGCCTTCCAGGTCGTCGATGCCCAGGACCTGCCCTACGATGACAGCGGGTTTGATGCCGTGATCGCCAGCCATATGCTGTACCACGTCCCGGACCGGCAGCGGGCGTTGCGCGAGATCGCGCGCGTGCTCGTTCCCGGCGGCCGGCTGTATGCCGCGACGAACGGGGCCGGCAACCTTGACCGGCTCAGGGTTCTGAAGCGGAAGTACTTCTCCCGATATGCCGCGACCGATGAGGAGTCGCGCCTGCAAGGGTTCAATCTAGAGAACGGCGCTGCTCAGTTGTGGCAGGTTTTCCCGGACGTCTCGCTCCGCCAGTACCAGGATGTGCTCGTGGTGGCAGAAGCCGACCCGCTCGTCGCGTACGTTCGGTCGACGATGTTCGCGCAGGCTGCACAGCGCGAGCTGCCTCCCCAAGAGTTTGAGGGAATATTGGGCGCGCTCCGGCGGGACCTGGACGACGAGTTGACGCGCGACGGTGCGATCCGCATCGCGAAGGAGATGGGGCTCTTCATCGCGACGACGGACGTAACCCGAGCGTAGCGGGAGTGTCGATGAGCCGTGGTGCGAACGAGTGGACGCTGGGCTTCGGTATCGGTCTTATCTGGAATGTGCTCGGGGTGTCCTCGCCGTGGTGGGTGCTGCCACCTTCCTGGAGGTGTATTCCCTCACCCATCCGGTCGTGCAGGGAGAGCCTCACGCTGGAGATCGGCGCGGGCGTCGGGTCTATCCCATACTTTACTGAGCACAAGCCTGCCTTGCCGGCCTTGCTGCGTCCTCATCGCCGCCGGGGGATGCGGTGATGCGCGAAGCGTCTCGTGATGTTGCCACGGTATGTGGTGTAATGGGCCCGGCCTCGTGATGCGGCTCTTCGGGGGGGTGGAGCGTCCACGGTATGGTGTAGGCGCGATGGGCATGCGCCTTGAGGCGTCTTGCCATATACTTTCGCGCTACTGCACCGCGGAGGGGGCGGCGCAGATAGCGGAGCGAGGATTCGACGCGGGTTCACCCGTTGTATGCGTCGATGTGGAGCAAATCGGTCGCGGAGACGTATGATTCCGTGCTCGCACCGGATCGGTGGTAATCTCCCTGCTTGGCGGCCGCGCCTTGCAGTGGCGTATCTCCCGTATGGTGGCTGGTTGGTCGCACTGCCGCTGGGTCTCCACCCACGTGGCGTCCGGAGATGCGTCGCGGTCTTCCTGATCTGGGAGGCAACCCATCGCTGCACTTGGGGCCCGTGCTGGCGGAGTTGCGCGTTGTGCTACGATGCGCGAACGGAGCGCGCGCCGTACGAGTTCCAGATCGGCGGGAACCATCCCGCTGCGAGAAGCCTCAAGACAGCTGATCAACCGATGACTGGTGTCGGACGGTTTCACGAGCAGTGCACGCAGACAGCGCAGTCACGAACGGCCGCTTGCGGAAAAGGAGAGCGATGCCTGACCCTGCGAGGGCGACACCACCGAAAGACCGTCGATCGGCGCTACGGCGCAGGCTTTATAGATGGTGGCGCGAGCTTGTGTACACGTGGGGATTGATCGTCGGCTTTACGGCGCCCGACCCGTTGAAGGATGATGAAGAGGATAAGAGGATCAGGTAGTTTCGTTCATGATCCTCAACGGATCGCGCTTGTGCGCTGGTCCATGTTCTCCTCTGCGTGTCGCCAGGATCCGCGGGGTCCATGTGCCGATACGGTGCGGGACACCCGCCGACCGGGTCACGGCACGGGGATGTCTACTCGCCGGCTTCGACCGTTACGATGGGATCCTGCACCAGGACGGGGGGTGCGGTGCCGGGGTTCGGCTCCATGATGACCATAAAGAAGAAAAAGGCGACCGCGATCATCACGAGCACGCTCGCCACCACCGCAACCGAAAACCTGTCGTACACAAGCCCTCCCCTAACGCTCGCTATTCTACCCCCATCTTACCAGCACTTGGGCACTGGGACACAGATGGTATATGGGAGATTCCGGGCGGAGCAGTTTTCGCGCCGGGTGTCAGAGGGTATTGAATCACCGCGCGGGCGATGCTACACTCCGAATTAGAACATACGTTCTATAGCGAGGGGTGGAAAGGATCGCCGGTGCAGGTGGAACAGCGGGAAGAGCTCATACGGTACGTGCAGAGCAGGTGGGGCGGGCCGAATGCGCTGCGGCTCGCGGGCTCGGGCTCCCCGCTCACGATGCTGCCGACCGGACTGGAAGCACTCGACGATCTGCTCGGTGGCGGGCTGCCCGCCGGGCGCATCAGTACGCTGCGGGCGGGACACTCCTCCGGCGCGACAACCATCACACACACCCTCGTCGCCGCCTCCCAGCGCCGGGAGTACGTGGTGGTGTACGTCGACGCCGAGCGCAGCTTCGACCCCGCCTCCGCGGTCCGCTCGGGCGTGGACCTCACGCGACTCACTCTTGTGCAGCCGAACGACGCGCTCGAAGGGCTCGCGATAGCGACGACGCTCGCGCGCTGCAAGGGGTTCGACCTCGTCGTGTTCGACCGCCTCGGCGCGTCGTACGAGCCCCATATGCTTTCCACGTGGCTGAGCTGCATGGCGACACTGCTGCACGGTGCGAACACGGCCATGCTGCTCGTTGCGGGGCCGGCAGGGCACGGGGACGCGTATCACGGGGGGCAGGCGCTCGCGCACTACTCCTCCGTGATCCTTGCAGCAAGGCGCTCCGGCTGGCTGCGTGATGGGTCCAATAGAGTGACCGGAATTCGCGCGACCGTGCGTTCAATCAAGAACAAGACGGGTGCTTTGCCGGGAGAGGTGGAGCTTGCCCTGCATACCGGGCGCGGAGTATTCAGCACAGAGGGTATGGAAAGGTTGCGGGAGCGATGCAGGAGCAGCCGATGAACAGGATCTACGCTTGCGCGTAGCATACGTCCACATAGCGGAGTTCGAGGTGGAGGTCGAGCGGGAGTTGGGCCGTGCGCCGCGGGAGGGGGCAGTCGTGCTCGGTGGCTCGGCGCACGACCGCTCCCCTGTGCGGCGTGCGTCGGGTGCGGCCACGCGCGAGGGCGTGCGAGAGGGCATGCCGCTGCGCGAGGCCGCCGCTCGCTGTCCCACAGCCGTGTTCTTACCGTATGACCAGGGGGTGTACGAGGAAGCATCCGCGCGCGTGATTGGGACACTACGGGAGTACAGCGACGCCGTGGAGCCGGATGGGTATGGGTGTGCATTCCTCGATGCCTCGGGCTGGGGCGGCATCGCTACCCGGCTGCGGACCGTCCGCGAGCTTGCGGCTGTCGCCTCGCACCCGCAGATATCCTTCGCCGTATCTGTCGGGCTCGCCCCCACGAAGTTCACCGCCCGGCTCGCCGCGCGCGACGGGGAAGCCGTCGCCGTGCCGGACTGGATGGAGGAGGAGTTCCTGTCCGGCTTCCCGGTCGAGACGCTCCCGCTCGGGGAGCGGAACCTCCGGCGCCTGCGCAGGTTGGGGGTTCGCACGATCGGCGAGTTCATCGCGCTGCCGCCCTCCGAGACGAAGCTGCAGTTCGGGGCAGAAGGACGGCTCGCGCGCAGCCTTGCCACCGGGCAGGACCCGCGCCCTGTCTCCCCCCCAACCGTGCCCGGAGCGCTGCAAACGCGCCGGAGTTTTGATCCTCCGCTGGACGACCGGGAGACTGTGCGCTGGGCCATGGAGCAGGAGGCTGTTGTGCTGTGCGGCCAGTTGGAGTCAAACGTCGCGCGCTCGGTGGAGGTGTGCCTGGGCCACGTATCCACGGTCGCCGTGTTGCCCGCGCCCTCGGCCGCGGTGCGGGACATCGCGCTCGCGTGCAACCGCGCGCTGGATCGGCTTGCCCCGGAGGTGGAGTCGGTCTCGGCGGTAGAGATGCGGCTCCTGCGGGTGGGACCGGAGGTAGTGCGGCAGGCGTCGCTCTGGGATGCCGCCCGCCCGTCGGAGCTGGCGCATGCCCTCGCGCGGCTGCGGGAGCAGTTCGGGGCGGACAGGCTGCGCCGCGTCGTCCCCGGCGACCCCGCCTCCCTGCTGCCGCGGAAGCAGTTCTCGCTCGTGGAAGCCTCGTGAGCAGGCTCTTCGAAGAGCCGGTGCCGATACAGGTGGAGGTCGACACTTCCGGCATGCCCGCGAGCGTGGTGTGGACGGCTGCTGGCCATCGTGTTGTGGAAGTCTGCTCGCGGTGGCGGGTGGACGACGACTGGTGGCGCGTGCCTGTTTCCCGAATGTACTACACGCTGCGCACCTCTATGGCCCTCCTTGAGGTGTACCACGACCTGCATACGGATGGCTGGTTCCTGGAGCGCATGCACGACTGAACGCACCGTCACACTCGCCTCCCACCACCCTGGTCTCCCGCTACCCAGCCTTACTATCCTCCAGGCCGTGGCCATCGCGTTCACCACGGCGGCGAAGTCGGGTACACTGCGCGCGAGTGCTGCCGCTGCCTGGCATCACTGGCATCAATGGAGGACAAGACCCGTGCGTATCGTGCAGATGTCGGACATACATACCGGCTCCGGACTGTTTCGCTCAGAACTCCTGGACGCTGCGGTGCGGGAGACGAATGCGCTCGCGCCCGACCTCGTCGCCGTCGCCGGGGACCTCACATCGGAGGGCTACCGTTGGGAGTTTGAGGAGGCGAAGGCGTACCTCGACCGCCTGGAGTGCCCCCACGTCGTCATCGTTCCCGGCAACCACGACGCACAGAGCGTGGGATATCGCCACTTCGAGGACCTTTTTGGCCCGCGCGAGCGCGCCATGACGCTCACAGTGCCCGAGGGTGAGGCGAAGGTCGTGGCGCTGGACTCCACGAAGCCCGACCTCGCGGAGGGGGAGGTGGGCCGCGAGCACTACGCGTGGATCGACGAGGAATTCCGGGGCTGGGAGCGCGGCCCGAAGATCCTCATCCTGCACCACCACATCCTCGCGGTACCCGGCACGGGACGGGACACGAACAACCTGCGCGACGCCGGGGACGTGATGGCGATCCTGCGGGACCTGCGCGTGGACCTCGTCCTCTCCGGGCACCGGCACGTCCCGTATGTCTGGAGCATCTCCGGTGTGCGGATTGTGCACTCGGGCACTGTCTCGTCGCTGCGCGTGCGGGGCACGATGCCACCGTCGTACAACGTGATCGAGCTCGATGTCGAGCGGGTGCAGATCACGCTGCGAGAGCCGGGCAAGGGAGAGGAGCCGCTCTCGACGTTCTCTCGCCAGGCGATGACGACGAGCGAGTTTTACCCCGCGCTCGATCGCTTCGTCCGCTACGATCGGCTGCCGTTCTAGCGCCGCGTATTGCTCGCCCAAGAAGACATTGAGGGCGCGAATACAATGTGCTACGATTCGGTCATGAGTCGCCGCAAGCAACGCCTCGCTGCCGAGGTGCCCACGTTCATGAAACGCTATACGCGCAAGCGCCCGCATCGGGGCGAGCCGAACGACCGGAAATATGACCGCAAGGTTGAGGAGTTGATCAAGCGGATGGATCCGGTTGAGCTAGACGCCCTCCTGCACGGCGATGAGGAGAACGAGTCTCCTTTGCGCTGAGCAACTGACTGATCCGCAATCCGGCTGAACGGTAGGGCACCTGTCATTCCGAGCGTGCGAGGAATCCGTGGTACGGGCTACGGATCCCTCACTGCGTTCGGGATGACATGCGATAGTCTTCAACCGGATTGCGTATGACACCATCTCTACAGATGGTAGGAGTTAGACGTGGCTGTCGTCCATAGCGTGCAGTTACAGCAGCCTCCGTCGGTATGTATTGAATCCGTTATGAGGTGATGCTAGACTCATGTTGCAGAACATATGTTCTGCAACTATGCATGAGTACGCGGAGCTGCACTGCCACAGTTACCACTCCATGCTCGATGGGGCGTCGTCTCCCGCCGTGCTGGTCGAGCGTGCCCTGGAGCTGGGGATGTCTCACTTGGCGCTCACGGATCACGACGGGCTGTACGGCGCGGTGCGCTTCCACACAGCGGCAGTTGCGCGCGGGCTGCACCCGATCATTGGGCTGGAGGTGGGCCTGGAGACCGGCTACCACCTCACCCTGATCGCGCGCGACAACGCCGGGTATCGCAGCCTGTGCCGTCTCGTCAGCCGCGCGCAGCTGCAGGGAGAAAAGCACGCGCCGCTGTTCACGCTCGCCGACCTCCCGCTTCACGCCGAGGGACTGATCGCGCTTTCCGGCTGCCGACAGGGCGAGGTTGCCGCGCACGTCCTGCGGGGCGATCACGCCGCCGCTCGCGCCGCCGCCCGGAACCTGGCTGGGCTATATGGCGAAGGCAACTACTGGATTGAGTTACAGGATCACCTCTTGCCCGATAGCCACGGGCTCTGCACGGAGCTTGCATCCCTCGCGGATGATCTGGGCATCGGCGTGGTCGCGACGAACAACGCGCACTACGCGGAGCGCGACGGCCATCGCCTGCAGGATGTGCTCACCTGCATCCGGCATAACACCACGCTCGACGAGTCGGCCGGGCTCCGCAGGCCGAACTCCGAGTGCTATCTCAAGGCCGCAGAAGAGATGGCGGCGCTCTTCGCGTGGCGGCCGGATGCACTCTCAAACACCATGGAGATCGCCGCCTCCTGCTCCGTGGAGCTGGGCTTCACCCAGCATCGCCACCCCCGCTATCCCCTGCCGTCGGGGCACTCTGCGCGCTCCTACCTGCACCGGCTCTGTCTCGATGGGGCGCTGAAAAAGTACGGGGGGCTGCGGCCGGATGTGTTAACGGGGCTGCGCAAAGAGCTGGGCGTGATCCACGCGCTGGGGCTGGAAAACTTTTTCATCGTCGTTTGGGACATCATGAACTACGCCCGCGAGCACAACATCCCGGCACAGGGCAGGGGGAGCGCGGCAGACTCCATCGTCGCGTACGTGCTCGGCATCACGCGCGTGGACCCGATCCGCCACAACCTTCTCTTCGAGCGCTTCCTGAACGAGGAGCGGGTCGGCACGCCGGATATCGACATAGACGTCTCTACGAACCACCGCGAGGAGCTCATCGGGTACGTGTACGAGAAGTACGGGCAGGAGCACACAGCGATGGTCGCGACCATCATCACGTACCGTGCCCGGTCCGCCGTGCGCGATGTGGGCAAGGCGCTCGGCTTCCCGCCCGATGTCCTCGATGTGGTCGCCAAGTCATTCGGCGCGTACGACCATGCCGACCGGCTCCGCGACGAGATTACGGCGCTGCTGAGTGCGGCGCCGCCCGAGGACCTGCCGTGGGGACAACTCCTGGAGATGTGCGAGCAGATCTCCGGCTTCCCGCGCCACCTGAGCATCCACGTCGGCGGCATGCTTATCACGGAGGGACCGCTCGTGGATGTCGTGCCGCTGGAGCACGCAACCGCGCCGGGTCGCGTCGTCACGCAATACGACAAGGACGACGTCGAGGACGTAGGGCTCATCAAGATAGACCTGCTAGGGCTGCGCACCCTCTCGCTCGTCCATGATGTGCTCGACGAGATAGAGCGGAGCACGGGGACGCGCCCCGATCTCGACGTCCTGCCGGAGGATGATGAGCGCGTGTACGACATGCTCTGCCGCGCGGATTGCATCGGTGTGTTTCAGGTGGAGTCGCGGGCGCAGAGCCAGACCCTGCCGAAGATGCTGCCGCGCAAGCTCGATGACCTGGTAGTGGAGATAGCGATCATCCGGCCCGGCCCCTTGCAGGGCAACATGGTGCATCCGTACCTGCGCCGCAGGCAGGGGCTGGAGCCGGTGGAGTACCTGCACCCGAGCCTCGCGCCGATCCTCGGTGAGACACTGGGCGTCTGCATCTTCCAGGAGCAGGTGATGAAAATCGCCACCGATGTCGCGGGTTTCCGTCCCGGCGAGGCCGATATGTTCCGCCGGGCGATGGGCAGCCACCGCTCGCGCGACGAGATGGACCGTATACGCGACAGGTTTCTCGCGGGTGCGATGGAGAACGGGCTCTCACGGCCGCAAGCGGAGGAGCTGTTCCGGCAGCTCGCGGGCTTTGCCGCCTTTGGCTTTTGTAAGAGCCACGCCGCGGCGTTCGCGCGCACCACCTATGAGACCGCGTGGCTGAAGTTGTATCATCCCGCATCGTTCTACGCGGCGCTACTCAATAACCAGCCGATGGGCTTCTACTCACCCGAGGTGCTGCTCGGCGACGCCCGGCGCCACGGAGTGCGCACCTTACGGGTGGATATCCACCGCAGCCAGGGGCGCTGTACCGTCGAGGGGAGTCATGTGCGGCTCGGTTATCGCTACGTGAAAGACCTCGGCGCGCGCGCGATCGAGCGGCTGGAAACGGAGCGGCAACACGGGCCATATCGGTCGTTCGCGGAGTTCTGCGCTCGTACCAGGCTCGATCGTGATGCGGTGGAGAGCCTGATCTTCGCAGGGGCGTTCGATGGGTTCCGGATGTCCCGCCGCAAGCTGCTCTGGGAGTTGAACAGGCTCCCACCCACGGACTCCTTCTTCAGCGACGGACGCCCGGCTCTTATCCCTTCGGAGGAACCGGAGCTGCGCCCGATGAGTTCGTACGAGCAGGTGGCGGAGGAGTATGGGCTGATGGGTCTCTCCCCTACCCACCAGTTACTTGAGTTCCACCGCCGAGCGCTGGAGCGCGAGGGCGTGACAACAGCGGAGGAGCTACGCGACATGGTCAGCGGCTCTGTGCGGGTGGCTGGGATGGTCGTGTGCCGCCAGCAGCCGCCGACGGCCAAGGGCCATGTCTTCCTGACGCTCGAGGACGAGACGGGCCTCGTGAACGTGATCCTGCGCCCAAAGGTGTACGAGCGCTACCGGCCATACGTCCGCCGCTCCCTGCTGCTACTCATCGAGGGGAAGCTGGAGACGGACCGCGGGGTGCAGAGCGTGCTGGTCACAACCGTGCTTCCGTGGAACGAGCTGCCTAGCTCCGCTCCGAATACCCCGCGCAATGTCGTTCGCAGCCATCGTGGCTAACGCGCCCGCCCCGTGTAGCCTACTCTGTCGCAGGCCTGCCTGTGTTCTGGTCGGTCCACGTATAAGCGAGAGATACTCTTTGCCCGACCGATACCATACACTACAGACCGAATGAGGGACCCCGATATGAGCAGTCTGAGCTACATGGACCGCGGACCCACAGTGCTGGACCTGCACTTCCAGGGCGAGCCGCAAGCAATCGCGAGCTATCTGCTGATCGGCGCCGAGGATGCCGCGCTGATCGAGACGGGCCCCGCGAGCACGCTCGACAGCCTGATGGCCGGGCTAGCCGCCGCCAAGGTCGCACCGGAGCGGCTGACGAAGTTACTGCTCACCCACATCCACCTTGACCATGCTGGAGCCGCGGGGAGCCTCATGCATCTGCTGCCGAACGCAACCGTGTATGTGCATGCGGCGGGGGCGCGGCATCTAATCGATCCCACGAAACTGGTGGCGAGCGCACGGCGGATCTACGGAGAGCACATGGACCGTTTGTGGGGCGAGGTACTGCCCGTGCCCGCCGACCGGGTGGTCGTGCTCGACGATGGTGAGGTGGTCATCGCAGGTGGGCGGGAACTCAAAGCGCTCTATACACCGGGTCATGCCTCGCACCACATTGCGTACTGGGACGCTACAGGCGGTGCCGTCTACACGGGCGATGCCGCCGGCATACGGCTCCCCGACGTTGAAGCCGTCCTACCGCCCACCCCACCACCTGATCTGGACCTCGAGCTATGGTCCGGCAGCATCGGCAAGCTCATGGCGCTCGATGCCCACACGCTGTATCTCACCCACTACGGACCGACGCACGACCCGCGCGAGCACCTGGAGGAATTGGACCGGCGATTGTACGAGTGGCGCAACCTGGTACTCGCGGCGCTGCGCGAGGGTCGGGATGAGACCGCTGTTGCCCAACAGTTGGAGGAGCAGGCCAACCACGCTCTTGGGGAACGGGCGCGAACGAATCTTAAACTACGTGCCCGATACGGGCTAGTCGCCGGCAACGCGATGAACGTAGCGGGCTACGTCCGGTATCTCCGTAAGCAAGGTGCTCTCACTTCGTAGCCGGTGCTCACCGCCATCATCTATACCGGACATCTTGCACAAAATCAGCCTGCTTCTGTCGCGCACAACACAGTAGCCACCTTCTCCGAACCGCGGTTACTATCAGAGCGTAACTGACGACTTGTGCATACTGCACTCTGCCTCGCTCGTGGCACCGGTCGGAACTCGGTCGCACCCCGGACGGGCATAGTAATCTCTGGGAATGGGGGGAGCAGGCCATGAGCGAGGCGACTTCATTGCAGCCGACATCGTTGTGCCGCTACGACGAGTGCCGGTACAGCATGTATCGGGTCAACACCCGCCGGACCCCCGGCGGTTCCGGCGAATGCGAGCTTGTCCTGTAGGCGCGCGAGCGTCAGCCTTTGCCGGGGACGGCGCTTCTTCCGGCTCGCCCCTGAGCGGGCAGCCGAGTACCGCGCGTGGGTGCTGGGCGGTGCCGGACGCACGCCGATGGCCGGTCCTGCGGGCGATACCTGACCGAACAAGGCAAATCCCTTGCCGGAAGGCTGCAGGGTCACTCCGCTAAGCCTGCTCCGAGGCCACATATAACTCGGCATTGAGCAGGGAGCAGCCGGCCGCGCCGAGCACGGTGTTGTGCCCGAGCGCGCTGAACTTCCAACCCAGGAGCGGACACGGGCGGAGCCGTCCGAGCACCGCACCCATACCGTCCGCGGTCAGCGAGTCCTTGCCGGGACGTGGCCGGTCGGGCTCGGCGCGATACACGAGCGGCTGCGTCGGCGCACTCGGGAGGCCCATTTCCACCGCGGCTGGCCGCCACTCACGCCACGTAGCCAGAATCTCGTCCGCTGTAACGCGGGTTCCGAGTTCGGCCGAGATGGCGAGCAAGTGCCCCTCGCGCACCGGGACGCGATGGCACTGCGCGCTGATCTGTATCGTGGCCTGTTCGAAGCTCACGCCGTTCCATGTGCCCAGGATCTTGAGCGGCTCCGTCTCCAGCTTCTGCTCCTCCCCGCCGATGTACGGCACGACATCGCCGAGGATGTCATACGACGGCACGCCCGGATAGCCCGCGCCGGAGATCGCCTGCATGGTTGTGACAAACACGCGTGGCACACCGAAGCGCTCGCACAGTGGGGCAAGCGCCATAGCCAGTGGTATCGACGCGCAGTTGGGGTTCGACAGAATGAATCCGCTCCACTTGTGGCGCATCTGCTGGGCGGGTATCGCCGCGAGATGGTCGGGGTTCAGGTATGGCACCATCAGCGGCACTTCAATGTCCATCCGGTGCGCCCCCGCATTCGTGAAGACCTTGTATCCCGCCGCGGCGAAGCGAGTTTCCATTGGTCCCGCGATCTCGCCCGGCAGCGCGGAGAACACGATTTCGCATTCGATTCCCGGCTCACTTGCCTGCAGGGTCATCTTCCGCGCGTACGCCGGTGGATCCTCTCCCAGGTGCCATTGAACAGCATCGGCGTAGGTCTGTCCCTCCGTTCGCTCAGACCCGGCGAGCGCGGTGACCTCGAACCAGGGGTGATTTGCGAGGAGCTGCACGAAGCGCTGGCCCACGGTGCCCGCCGCGCCGAGCACGCCGACCTTGATGCGGCTCATTGTCGCGCCGCCTGAAGAATGTCACTGGCCACACCCATCGCGGTGACGGTCGGCCCCGCGCCCGGTCCAATGACTGTGAGCGGATTGGCGGCATATTCCCGCGTGCGGAACACGAAGATGTTGTCCGGGCCGTTGAGTGAGCCCATCTGAGTTGCGGCAGGGATCTCCCGCAGCTGCACCGTGACCTCCCCCTCTGCTGGTATTGTGGCGACATACTTCAGCGATGCATCGGCGCTCCGGGCTTGTGCAACTCGCTCGCCGAACGCCGCGTCCGCCGATGCCAGTTGGCCCATGAACTCCTCGACGCTGACGGACGGATTGAGCACGGGCATCAAAGGCTCGACACGGATATCGCACAGGTCCAGTCGGCGTCCGAATGTGCGCGCCAGAATCAGCGCTTTGCGGGCAACGTCGAGCCCTGAGAGGTCGTCGCGTGGGTCGGGCTCGGTATATCCCCGTTGGTGCGCCTCTCGCACGGCTTCGGAGTATGGCGTGCCGGCCATCATCGTGCTCGTTATGTAACCGAGTGTTCCACTAGCACAAGCGGTGACTTCCCGGACCTCATCCCCCGTGGCCACCAGCGAACGCATGGTGCTGATTACTGGCAGGCCCGCGCCGACCGTCGCCTCATACCACAGATTCGGACCTCCCGCCTCCTGTAGCTGGTCGTATCGCTGCTGTTCGAGTGCGAGCGGCGCCTTGTTCGACAGGACGCAACGCCACTTTTGTCGAAGCGCCTGAAGGAGCGCGTCCGCCGTTCCCTCGCCGGTGGCACAGTCGATGAGCACGACACCCGGTAGATCCGCCAGTGCCTGCAGGACGAGCGCGGTGCTGGCACGCTCACCCATCGGAGTCTCGGCGAGTGGCTGGTTTGCTGCCTTCGCGGCTAGGACGGTTTGGAGTGTGGCATCGGAGAGTCCACCTGGGTCGATCACTGCGCCCTGCGTGTCCAGCAGCGCGACGTACCGGACCTCCAGTCCATACTGCATCCTCCACCGCTCGTGGTTCTCGTTCACGAGCCGGATCACCGCGCGGCCCACGGTCCCGACGCCGATCTGTACCAGCCGAATCTGCCGCGTCACGGCACGAACTCTTCGTGCAGCGCGCGCACGGCGTCATCCAGGCGGTGGGCGTCCACGACGAAGGAGAAACTGGTACCAGAGGGCGCCTGGGCGAAGCCGTGTACGGTTGCCCTGATGCGGCCCAGTACGCCGAAGACGCGGGCGCCGATGCCGGAGGTGTCGCCCAGGGACTCACCGACCATCGCGAACACCCCGAGGCCGTCGCGCACGTCGATGCGGCGTACCTCTCCGCGCCGCATCTCGTCGGCGAACTCATCCTTTAGGTCACGGATGATCGCGGGGGCACGTTCCGCGTGCAGCACGAAGCTCAGGTTCTGTTCCGGCGAAGAGGCGTTCGTCAGGAACGCATCCGTCGATAGCCGCTCGATCACACCGAGTGCCCGCCCGGCAACGCGCGGCCCTCCTGGTCTGCCCGACCCCTCCACCGTGACCGTGCACACGTTGCGCGTGTACGCGATCGACTTAACGGAGCCGCCGACGCGCGATCCGTACCCGGTGATCGTTGTGCCCGGAAACTCAGGGTTGAAGCTATTGCGGACGCGCACGGGGAACTGGCCGTCAATCGCCGGCAGCACGGTCCGGGGGTGAATAACCTTCGCGCCGAAGAAGGAAAGCTCGCGTGCCTCGGCGTACGACAGGTGCGGCAGCGAGCGCGCACCCGGCACGATCTTGGGGTCCGCCGTCAGCACACCGTCTGTGTCGCTGTAGATCCACACCTCCTGAGCGTCCAGCGCCGAGCCGAGGATGGTGGCGGTATAGTCTGAGCCGCCACGGCCCAGAGTCGTGGTCACGCCCTCGGCCGTCGCACCCGCGAAACCGGGAATAACCGGGACGATACCGTTGGAGACCAACGGCGCGACCCGGTCGCGGGCGGCCGTGGAGGTCGCCTCCATCAGCGGCATCGCCTCCCCGAAGTTGCCGTCGGTGCGCACGAGCGCCTCAGCGGAAATGGTTTGGGCTTGCACATCCTGCGAGCACAGTACGCCGACCATCAGGGCACAGGACAACTTCTCTCCGTAGGCAGCGACCATATCGAGCGAGCGTGGTGACGCCTCACGGAGCAGGCTCAGCGCCGCCAGTATGTGGTCCAGCGTGTCTAACCAGGCATCAAACTGTTGCAGCACATCGCGCAGGTACGGCTCGACAACAGCCTGGCGCGCTACCGCGTGATGCCGCTCGCGCAGGGCGTGCCACAGGTGGTGCACCTGTTCGTGCTCGCCGCGTGCTGCGGTGTGTGCTGCGACCAAGAGCGCGTCCGTCACACCGCTCATCGCGGAGAGTACCACGACCGGCGATCGATCCTGGTGAGCGCGGATAATGGTGCCGACGCGCAACATCGCTTCGGCGTTGCCGACGCTGGTTCCGCCAAACTTCAAGACTATCAACGAGACCCCTTCGACTGCTGCCGTCTCATCATACCGTCCAAACCTGGGTCGATGCCCTTAGCCGCCGGCCGGGTGCTCAGATGGCATAGTGCGCCGGGCCTCGGCGCACTGCTCTGGGCACCCCGGCCGGCATGCCGGTCCAAGTCAGCCGCTAATACGACTCTGCGGCGGGGGCAGCCTCGCGCTCCAGTTCCTCGGGCGGGCCGGTGGTCTCACTCGTCGTTCCCTCGGCGGCGCTCTTGAGGGCCTGGTCGAGGTCGGCGAGGATGTCGTCGATGCTTTCGAGTCCGACGGAGAGGCGGATGAAGTCGTCGGTCACGCCGGTCAACTCACGCTCTTCTGTTGTTAGCTGAGAGTGCGTGGTGCTCGCGGGGTGGATGATAAGCGACTTCGCGTCGCCCACGTTCGCCACCAGGGAGAACAGCTTTACCTTGTCGATGAGCTTCCTGCCCGCCTCCAGACCACCGTGTACGCCGAAGCCTAAGATCGCGCCGTAGCCGCCGCGGTGGTACTTCTTCGCCAGCTCGTGTGACGGATGGTTGGAGAGTCCGGGGTAGCTGACCCAGCGGACGTTCGGGTGATCCATCAGGAAGTTCGCGACGCGCAGTGCGTTCTCGCTATGTCGTTCCATTCGCAGCGGCAGCGTCTCCAATCCTTGCAGGAAGAGGAACGAGTTGAAGGGTGAGAGCGCGGGGCCGAGATCCCGCAGCAACTGCACGCGGGCCTTCAGGATATACGCCATCGGACCGAGCGCCTCCGCGTACTTCAGCCCATGGTACGATGCATCCGGCTCGGTGAAGCCGGGGAAGTTGCCGTTTGCCCAGTCGAATTTACCGCCGTCAACGATCACTCCACCGATACTCGTTCCGTGCCCACCGATAAACTTCGTTGCCGAGTGGACGACGATATCCGCCCCGTGCTCCAGCGGACGCAAAAGATACGGACTGGGCAACGTGTTGTCGATGATCAGCGGGATACCGGCCTCGATGGGCAATCTGCGCGACCGCCTCAATGTCCAGCGTATCGAGCCTCGGGTTGCCCACCGACTCCGCGTAAATCGCGCGGGTGCGATCCGTCAGTGCGCGGCGGAAGTTCTCGGGGTCACTCGGATCGGTGAAGTTGACCTTGATGCCGACCTTGGGCAGCGTGTGGTGGAACAGATTGTACGTTCCCCCGTACAGGCTCGTCGCAGCGAGAAGCTCGTCACCGACGCCGAGGATATTCAGGATGGCCAGGAACTCGGCGGCTTGTCCTGAGCCGACCGCGAGCGCGCCAACGCCGCCTTCGAGCTGGGCCATGCGCTGCTCAAAAACATCGCTTGTCGGGTTCATGATGCGCGTGTAGATGTTTCCCATCTCCGACAGGTTGAAGAGGTTGGAAGCGTGGTCCGCGTCGTTGAAGAGATATGCTGTCGTCTGGTAGATGGGGACGGCGCGGGAATTGGTCGCCGCATCCGGCTCCTGCCCACCGTGCAGGGCCAACGTCTCGAAACCGTACTTCTGTCCATTCTGGGCGGTCATCGGTGCTCCTTTTCCTTGTGAATGCCTTACTATTGTGTTGCTCTGGCTCTCAGGATGCCTGCTGGGGCGTTGTGGCTTGTTGCCCTGTTTCCTCGACGGCGAGTAGCGCTCGCGGTGCCTCGAGGTAGTCGTCGATGATGCGCGCCATGCTCGGCCATTCCTTTAAGAACGCATCATGCCCGTGCACCGACGGCAGTTCCCGATATACCGCATCCTTCCCGAGTGCGTGCAGCTTCTGAGCTAGGTCTCGCACCTGCTCGGGAGGATACAGCCAATCGGTGCTCATGCCGACGTGCAGCGTGCGTGCCTGGATCCGTGGCAGCGCAGCCTGCCCCGACTCCCATCCCTCGGCCACGTCGTACAGGTCCATCGCCCGCGTGAGATAGAGATACGAGTTGGCATCAAACCGCCGGGCCAGGGCGCGCCCCTGGTACTCCAAGTATCCCTCGATGTCGAACTTCTCGCCAAGTGGGGAAGGGCTCGTCGGACGCGAGGCGGGCTCTCGACCAAAGCGAAGCCACTGCCCCTCCGAGCTCTGGTAGGTCAGCATTCCCACCATCCGCGCAAGCTTAAGCCCTGCATCCGGCCCACGTCCCGGCACGTATCGTCCGTCGCACCAGGCAGGATCGAGCATGATCGCGTTCCGGCCGATCGCGTTGAATCCTATCGCCTGCGGTCCAATCCGCTCCGTCGCGCCGAACAGCAGTGCCGCGTCAACGTCCGCCGGATACCGCACTGCCCACTCCAGCGCCTGCATCCCTCCAATCGAGCCGCCTGCCACGGCCGCGAGTCGGCGGATCCCCAGGGCGGTAAGCAACTCGCGCTGCGCTCGCACCATGTCCTGTACGGTAATCACCGGGAAGTCGAGCGCGTACGGACGACCGGTCTCCGGGTTAGTGGACGCCGGACCCGTCGTGCCCTGGCAGCCGCCGAGCACGTTCGAGCAGATCACGAAGTACCGATCGGTGTCGAATGCGCGTCCGGGACCGATCAAAGGGTTCCACCACGCCGCCTTGGGATTGTCCGGGTCGTGCGGATCCGCCGCATGGGAGTCGCCGGTCAGCGCGTGCAGCACGAGAACAACGTTGTCGCGTGTGGGCGAGAGCGTGCCCCACGTCTCGTAGGCGACGGTGACGGAGGAGAGCGCACCACCCCGCCACAACGGCAGCGGGCGGGAAAGCGTGTGATATTGGAGCGCGGACACGAGCGGCTGTAGCATGGGCAGGTCTCTCACGGGCCGTTCGCTGCCTTGTACGGAGAGGGGAGGGAAAACAGTTATCCGGGCAAAGAAAACACCCCCGCAAGCGCAGGGGGTGTAGTGTTTGTTTCGGACAACCCCTTATCTCGCGGGTGTTCCCGCCGGAATTGGCACCTGGCGCATTAGCGCTGGTTGCCGGGCTTCACAGGGCCGTCTCCCTCCACCTCTCTCGATAAGGCAAGCGTATTCAATTGTGTGCTGCGATGATGGTAGCAGAGTGGGCGAGTAAGGGTCAAGCAGCACACGCGTTGTTCGCGCCCACACACACTCACCCCTATTGACCATGCGGAAACGCGTGTGTTACAGTCCTTTGCGCCCGCATTGCCCGCAACCGCCCCATGAGAACAACTGGAGGCCCCGGTGAAGTCCAAGCCGATGATCGTGTTGGTCATCCTTTGTCTGCTGCTCGCCGCATGTGGCTCCGGCGGTGCCGCCACCCCAGGTGGTGCTACTACTGCCGCTCCAATAGCCGCGAGCCCCACAGTGGAGGCTACGATGGCGGCAAGCGCGCCAGTGATAACGGACGGGACGGTCGGCGCGGGGGCGAGCCCGACCGGGGAAGCAGTTGAGAAGCTGCGCATCGCTATGTTCGTCAATGGTGCGCTGGGCGACAAGAGTTTCTGGGATTCCGCGAACGCTGGAGTACGGCGCGCGAACACAGAGCTTGGTGCGGAGGTCCGGGTTGTTGAGGGCGGCTTCGACGTCAGCTCGTGGGAGCCGGCACTTCGGCGTCTCGCGCAGGCCGATTATGACATTATCCTCGTTGGCACGTTCCAGATGCCAGATATCGTCAACTCGGTCGCGCCGGATTTTCCGGACAAGAAGTTCATCCTGTTCGATGCCACGGTTGACCAGAGCAACGTCGCGAATATTTCGTACGCCCAGAATGAAGGCTCGTTCCTCGCCGGCGTGCTGGCCGGCTGCGTCGCGAACAGCGATCTGCCAAACGTCTCTGGCGACAAGACCGTTGGCGTCGTTGGCGGCGAGGACGTGGCGGTCATCAACGACTTCGTTGTCGGCTACGAGCAGGGCGCACAGTACGTGGACCCCGAGATGCAGGTACTCAAGGCGTACGTCGGCACGGGGGCTCCCGCCTACAATGACCCGGCTAAGGCGAAAGAGCTGGCCACGGCGCAGTTCAGCGATGGCGCGAGCATCGTGTTCCAGGTAGCGGGCGGTTCCGGCCTCGGCGTGATTGACGCCGCGAAGGAGCAGAATCGCTATGCTATCGGCGTTGACTCGAATCAGAACGGCGAGGCGCCGGGTGTCGTGCTCTCGAGCATGCTTAAGCGAGTGGATAACTCGGTATTCGACCTGATACAGATGGAGGCAACCGGCTCACTGCGGACCGGCAAGACGTACCTGTACGGCATTCAGAACGACGGGGTGGGTCTTGCCGAGGACAAGTATTACGATCAGCATGTTCCGCAGGAGTGTAAGGATCAGGTCGACCGGGCGAAGCAGGACATCGCCAGCAAGAAGGTACGGGTGAAGTCGGGCTTCAAGTAAGCCGGCACTCCGTTGCCCCCGATGAGGATGCCGCCCTGATGGCGCGGCGAGCAGGCTGATCGCGCGTGGACTGCATGGGGTGAGGATGGAAGAGCAGCACGGCGCTGATGTTGCGCCGGTTGTCGTGATGCGCGGGATAACGAAGGAGTTCCCCGGCGTCATAGCGAACCAGGATGCCCGGTTCGATTTGCGCGAAGGCGAGGTACACGCGCTGGTCGGCGAGAATGGGGCGGGTAAGAGCACCCTGATGAAGATCCTTTTCGGGCTGTACACCCCCGACGCCGGCAGCATCACCGTGGGTGGAAGCATCGTCCGGATCGAAAGCCCTCAGACCGCCATTGACCTGGGCATAGGGATGGTGCATCAGCACTTCATGCTGATCCCCTCGCTGACCGTCGCCGAGAACATCAGCCTAGGCATGGAGCAGAAGCGCGGCCCATTTTACGACCTTGACGCCGCCATCGAGCACGCGCGGCAACTCTCCACGACGTACGGGTTGCGCGTCGATCCGTCCGCCCGGATCCGGGACATCTCGGTGGGAGAGCGGCAACGGGTGGAAATCTTGAAGGCGCTCGGACGCGGCGTGCGCGTGCTGATCCTTGATGAGCCGACCGCTGTGCTCACCCCCCAGGAGGCCGACGAGCTGTTTCACGTACTGTGGGGGCTCGTTAGGCAGGGGATGAGCATCGTACTCATCACGCATAAGCTTCGTGAGGTCATGAACAACTCGGATCGGGTAACAGTGATGCGAGCCGGGCAGTACGTCGGTACGGTGGACACCGCCGCGACGAGCACAGAGGAGCTTGCCCGGATGATGGTAGGTCGCGACATCCTGCTCCGCGTAGAGAAGGGCGCCGCGCAACCTGGGGCAGTGGTGCTGCAGGCCGTGTCCGTCACGACCGATGACGATCAGGGCCTGCCGGCAGTGCGAGGTGTGTCGTTTGAGGTGCGAGCAGGCGAGATATATGGCATCGCCGGGGTGGAGGGCAATGGACAGTCGGAGCTGCTCGAAGCGCTCACCGGGCTGCGCAAGACTAGTGGTGGTAGTATCCTGCTCAATGGCGTTCACATCGAGCGTGCATCCGCGCGGCGGCGGCGCGAGCTCGGAATGGCGCACATACCCGAGGATCGGCTGGTCTACGGATCGAGCGAATCGTCGTCTATCGCGGACAACGCCGTGATCGGCTACCACTATCACCCTCCCCTCGCCCGCCGCTTCTGGCTCGCGACGAGCCGGCGGGCACGCTGGGCACTGGATCTGATTCGGCGCTTTGACATTCGAGGAGCAAGGCCCGAGGCGCCGATCGGCTCGCTCTCCGGTGGCAACATCCAAAAGCTGATTCTGGCGCGTGAGATGAGCCGTGAGCCGACCCTGCTCGTCGCCGCACAGCCGACCCGAGGCGTGGATATTGGCGCTATAGAGTTCTTTCACCGTAAGCTCATCGAGTACCGGGACGCCGGCGCGGCGATTCTGCTGGTGTCGGCGGAGTTGTCGGAAGTGCTTGCGCTCGCGGATCGTATCGGCGTGATGTTCGACGGGCGGATTGTGGCTGAGTTCGCGGGCGAAGAAGCAACGGAACAGGAACTTGGCCTGGCTATGCTCGGCGTCGGTGATGCACGAAGGGCCAGCGCGTGAGGCAGCGCGGCCTGGTTGCGGAGGTCATTCCTCCGGTACTCTCCCTTGTTGCGGCGCTCGCGCTAAGTGGCCTGATCATAGCCGCGCTCGGCAGCAGCCCGCTGCCGGTATACAAGGCGCTGCTGCTGTCCCCCTTCGAGAGCCTCGCGACGTTCAGCGAGGTGCTGGTCCGGATGGTGCCGCTGCTCCTGTCCGGACTCGCTGTCGCCGTAGCGTTCCGTTGCGGTGTCTTCAACTTGGGCGTGGAGGGACAGCTCTACCTGGGCGCGTTCGCGGCGGCGTGGGTCGGCTTCGCGCTTGTGGGGCCGGGTATTGTGCTGATCCCTGCTGCCCTATTGTTTGGCGCACTGGTCGGAGCGGTCTATGCGTTTCTGCCGGGGGTACTCCGGGCGTACTCAGGCGCCAGCGAAATCGTCACAACGATCATGCTGAACTACGTGGCGATCAATCTCACCACATATCTGGTTACCGGTCCCTTTCGGGCACCGAACGCGGCGACCGCCGATTCTGAACCGATCGCGGCCACCGCGCACCTCGCGCGCTTCCTGCCGGAGTCGCGGGCGCACGTGGGCCTGTTCATCGCCCTCTCCTTGGCGGTCGGACTGTACATCCTTCTGTATCAAACGACAATCGGCTACGAGCTGCGGATGACTGGCGCGAACCCGCGTTTCGCGGAGTACGGCGGTATTAGCGTACGGCGTACCGTGCTTATCGCGATGCTGCTGAGCGGCGTCCTGGCGGGACTTCTCGGCGCGATCGAGGTGTTGGGCGTCCAATACCGCTTCCGAAGTGGGTTCTCGCCGGGATATGGCTTCGACGGTATCACCGTTGCGCTCCTTGCGCGGGTAGAGCCGCTCGCGATCCCATTCGCCGCCTTCCTTTTTGCAGTCTTGCGGGCGGGCGCGAGCATTGCCGCGGTGGACACAGAGGTCAGCCGTGAGGTGGTGGACGTGTTGCAAGCAATCATCATCTTGTTCGTCACGGCGGAGGGGCTGTGGAGTTTCGTGCGGCGGCGGCATGTGGTTGCCGCAGGACAGCGAGGCTAGGAGGCCGCATGGACGACGTGCTCAGCGTGTTCGATACGCGCCTGCTCGGGCCGATGTTGCGGCTCGCTACCCCGATCTTACTCGCCGCGATCGGCGGGCTGTACACCCAGCAGGCGGGCGTCCTGAACATCGCGCTCGAAGGCATGATGCTTATGGCAGCGTTCTGGGCAGCTGTTGGCGCATACTTTTTCCAGAGCGATCAGGTCGCCCAGAACGCCGCCTGGCTCGTCACGCTCGCCCCTTGGCTCGGGCTTCTTTGCGCTGTGATCGCTTCGACACTGCTCGCCGCGGTGTTCGGCCTGTTCAGCATCCGGTTCGGCGCCGACCTCGTCGTGGCCGGTATAGCGATCAACCTTTTCGCTGCGGGCGGAACGATCGTGCTGATGCAGCGGTTCTTCACCACGAAGGGAAGCTTTTCGGCACAGGGGCGACTACCGGACATTTGCTTGTCCTTTCTGCGTGAGGTACCCGTGCTCGGCGAGCTGTTCCGCCAGCAGAACATCCTGCTGTATATCTCCATCGTCATCGTGGTCGTCGCTCACCTGGTGCTGTATCGCACGCGCTTCGGCCTGCGTGTTCGCTCCGTGGGCGAGAACCCGGAGGCGGCTCAGACAGCGGGTATCCAGGTCCGGAGGATCCAGTTTGCAACGGTGCTGATCAGTGGCGTGCTTTGCGGTCTGGCTGGCGCGAACCTCTCGCTTGGGTACCTCGGTCAGTTCACGACGAACATGACGGGCGGCCGAGGCTTTATCGCGTTGGCGGCGCAGACGTTCGGGGGCGCGACACCCATCGGCACTGCGCTCGCGTCGTTGTTCTTCGGCCTGGCGGACGCCGTCAGTGTGCGGTTGCAGACTCGTGGGCTGCCCAGTCAATTCGTGCTCATGATCCCGTATGTGGCCACAATCGTCGCGCTCGTCCTCGTATCCCGCCGCCGCTTGTTCCACAGCAGGCACAGACCGAGTGTCGAGGTCGAGAAGGCAGAAGCGACACCGTAAGAGCGATCGGGCGCGTTGGCCGTCCTGGCAAGGCACCCGATCCTGTCCAAATAGCAGTGCCGGCAAACGGGCACCGGGCGGTGCATGCGATGGGCCTATCGCGAACGCTCCGAGTACGCGCGAATCATACGCGATCCGCTAGAGCCGTGGTGCGTGTGATCC
>JAUJMR010000022.1:0-7379 GCA_030446765.1 Chloroflexia bacterium | reverse complement strand
CTCCGAGTACGCGCGAATCATACGCGATCCGCTAGAGCCGTGGTGCGTGTGATCCGTAGCCCGAGACCACGGGTTCCTCACACGCTCGGAATAACCAATGCGCTACTGATCAGCCGGAGTCCGTATTATCGGTCTGGAGCGTTCGCGGAATAAGGATGAACGTCGTGAGCTGCTTCGTTGCAACCGGACCGGAATGGACCCTATAATCCCGCCACACATAAATACAACGGTGGAGGGAAATCCCAAGTGAAGCTTTCATGCATGCAAGACAATCTGAACCGTGGTCTCTCGGTTGTGAGTCGGGCGGTGAGTGCTCGAAGCACACTCCCGATCCTCAGCAACATCCTGCTGTCCACTGATAACGGACGGCTCAAGCTCGCGGCGACCAACCTGGAGCTTGGAATCACCACGTGGATCGGTGCAGAGGTGGAGCAGGAGGGATCGACCACGATTCCGGCCCGCCTGCTCACCGACTTCGTGAACACACTGCCCAACGAAAAGGTGCAAATTGAGCTTACAGGCGGGCAAAAGGTCCGCGTCTCTGCCGGTCATTCCTCCGCCGATATTCACGGCATGGACCCCGAGGATTTCCCAGTCATCCCAACCGTGACGGATGAGCCGACGGTGCGGATAGAGCCGGGTCTTCTTAAGGAGATGATCTCCCAGGTTGCCTTTGCCGCCGCGAGCGACGACAGTCGCCCGGTACTCGCCGGCGTGCTTGTGAAGTTCGAGAATGGGAGCCTCACCATGGCGGCAGCGGACGGCTTCCGGCTTGCCATTAAGGAACATGAGGTCGATGTCGACGCCACGGGAATCAGCGTCATCGTGCCCGCAAAGGCGCTGGATGCACTCGCCCGGCTCATCGGCGACGCGCACGAAGCGGTAGAGATCACGGTCACGCCGAATCGCTCGCAGATCCTTTTCCATAGCGAGAACTTGAACATCATCTCCCGCCTCGTGGATGGAAACTTCCCGAATTACAATCAGATCGTCCCGAAGCAGCATGAGACCAGGACAGTCGTGGATACGCAGGAGTTCCTCCGTGCGACTCGCAGGGCGTTTATCTTCGCCCGGGATAGCCAGAACGTGGTCCGACTGCAATTGGAGCCGGGTGATGACCTAACGCCGGGCAGGATACTCATCACCGCCACTGCGGCGGAGATGGGCAGTGGCGCCGACGAGCTGCAGGCCACGATCGAGGGCACGGGCGGGCAGATCGCGTTCAACGCGAAGTATCTCGCCGATGTGCTCGCGGTGGTGTCGACCGGCCAAGTGGCGTTGGAAACGCAGACCGCGAACGCTCCGGGCGTTATCAAGCCCATTGGCAACGGCAGCTACACCCACGTCATCATGCCGATGCACATGGCAAACCGGTAGGTCTATCGGCCGGTCGCTAGTATCGAGCGTTGCCCTTGCGGCTATGGCTCGTCAGGCGAACCCGTACGGAATGTTGTAGCGTGCGTCCAGGTTCGGGTAGATACGCTGCTCGAGAATCGCGTCGTATCTCCGCCAGAACGCGTCGACCTCGCGCGGTGAGATGAGCGGTCGGAGTTGGGCGTTGAGCACCGCAACCTGCTCGTCGTCGAATTGTCGCTCCTCAAGACCCGCGAGGATTGGTTCCGGGATCGGCTCGCCGCAAAAGTCCCAGATAACCGTGCGCAGCTTCGGGCGTGCGTGGAACGTCAGGCCGTGGTCAATGGCCCAGACCTTTCCGCCCGGCCCCTTAAAGCAGTGAGCCGGCTTGCGGTCCGCGTTGTTCACGAGCAAGTCAAACACCACTAACTGCCGAAGCTGATCCGCCTGCGCCGGGCCGAGCGTGTACACGTGTGGCGAGCCCTCTGCCTCGGCGTACACTTGGAAACTGCCTGGACCGTACGGCCCGTCTCGAATCACCGTCTGCGGCACGAGATCCCAACCAAGCCAGCAGCAGGTCAGATATGCGGCGTACTCGCGCAGGTACAGCGTGCCGGAAGGGAAGTCGATCAGCGGTGCCTCACCCCGGCGCGGCTTGTACACCGCCCGATGCACCAGACCACCGTGCCGCAAGGTTACGTAGTAGGTATAGTTCGAGCCCCAGGGCACGAGTGTACCGTCCACGACCTCCCCTTCACAGAGGAGTGTGTCCATCTCTTCAGGCGTTAGCGGTGTCTGAGTCGCTCGGATCTCCGGGGCGGCGTCTGTCAACCTGATACGGCGCGACCGGGACCTCACGCGTCAGAACCCCTGGTCGACGTGCCAATCCATCGTTGCGTCATAAATCGAGTATAGAGACTGCCACCAGGCCCTGCAACCTGCACAGTGCGCAACGTATGAGTCCACTCTCGTAGGTGTTGCGCGGTACGTGCCCCAAGAGCATCAAACAATACACGGGAAGCGCAATGGCTCCGGCTGATTATCACTCGACGAGCACAATGCGCCTGGTGGGAGCTGAATCGCTTGCCACCGTGCTTAACGGGAATCGCCGCCTGGAGAGACGGCTACGGGCATGGCGGCGAGCTTTGCCTGGATACGGTGCAAACGCTTTTCCAGATCGCGCACGGTTGTGCGGGCACACGGGTCCAAAGGCAGAAGCCGGAGCGCTTCCATGACCAACGACTCCGCGCGCCCGAAATCCCCGAGCACGTGCTCACAGTGCTTCGCCAACTCCTCATACGGAAATATTCCGAGTCGCTGGTCGCATGCGACCATCTCCTCCCACAGGGCGACCGCATGGTCGAGACGTGCCGTCCGCTTGTAGAGGGGGGTAATCCGCTTGCACGCATCGTGCTGGGCTGCCGGATGGAGCGCGAGACTTAGCGCGCGATCGTAGGCGCGGATCGCGTTATCGATGTCGCCTGCGGTTTCGTAGGCTTTGCCGACACTGAGGAAATCAAGGCCATCGCGCACGTGCCCGCCGAACGGGTCGGTATAGACCGTTGTCGCGTGAGTTGCGAGGGTAGCAAGCGTGAGCAAGTCCTGTACGTTGTGATAGAAAACGGGCAGGAGCCGGTCCACCGCGCCGTCATGCAGATAACGCAGGTAGATCTCGGGTATCTGCGCACCGGCGACATCGCCCGTTCGGTGTATACCGAGCAGCGACCGCTCCAGGTTCGCGAGCCGGACGCTTCCCAGCCGTTCCTTCCATAGACGGCGCGCCGGATACAGCAGGTCGGCGTGTGGCATGCCAGCCAAATAGCTCTGCGCATGCGCCTGCCCATGGGACCAGTAGCGGGCACCAATCATCGGCACGTCAAAGCATTTGCCATTGAAGGTTACGAGCACACCGAAGCGCTGTATCAGTGCCGAGACGGCGTCCAGCATCGCTACTTCGCACGCCGGATCGTACAGGAAGAACTGCCGCACCTTGAACTCATCGCGCTCGAAGTAGCCGAGGCCAACCAGGAAAACAAAGGTGCTCCCACCGGTGTCCAGTCCGGTCGTTTCCGTGTCCAGAAACAGCGCGGAGGACAGGTCAACGCCGTCGATTGCCGGTTCCCGGCACAACCGCGCGACTGCGCGGCTGTCCATCGTAAGAAAAGCATCCAGGGGGTAGTCACCCTGCCGGTGGCTCCGCGGGTACGTTTGTTCCGCGGTGAAGTACTGCCCCTTGGCACCCTCCGCCCACACACCTGAAAGTGTCTGAGCTAGCTGGGCGGCCGCGGCTGCGAGCGGCAAAGTGCGTGATGAGTGCTTTTGGATGAATACGGGCCGCTCGGTGTCCATTTGCTCGACGCCTCTCAGTATTCGGACTCGCCCCGAGGCAGTTGTGCTACCTGAGAACCGGATTATACACCAGCGCCGCCAGCATCGGACTGGCTATTGCTCGGTACCCGACGTGGTATTATTCGGCTGGAGGCGCTATGCGACAGCTATTTCCAGCGCTACGCGTCTGCGACAACACGGATGTATACGCCGATCTGGTATTCGACAGCACGGACCGGGAGGTCTGGATGAATGTCGTCACCACCGTGGACGGCCGAACGGCGATCGACAACAAGAGCCACGGTATTGGCTCTGCGACGGACCACGTCCTGATGCGGCAGATACGAGCGGGTGCCGATGCGGTGCTCTTCGGCGCGGGAACTATCCGGGAGGAGTGCGTGAGTCCCAGAGTACCTGCTGTCCTGCGGGCCGCCAGGATCGCCGCGAACCGGCGACCACAGCCTTTGAGTGTCGTGCTTGGTGGGCGCGACGGTGTTGACCTGCGTGGCCAGCTTGCTCTCAGCTCACCTGATGATCTGATTGTCTTTCTTCCGCACGAGGCAGATCCCGCTCCCCTGAACGATCGTGCGACCGTGTACCGTGCCGAATCCGGGCGCCCAGACCCGATCGATGTGGTCCGTATCCTCCATGAGCGGCACAAGGTTCGCCGGCTGCTTCTTGAAGGCGGCCCGTCGATCTATACCGCCTTTCTTCAGCGCGGGCTCGTCGATCAGATCTTCTGGACCGTTGCCCCCAAGGTTAGCGCGGATGCGTCTGCTGCCGATATGCTAGCGGGAACAGCGCACGGTGGGCCGCCGCATGGGGCGCTGCTGCAGACGATCTTCGAGCATGAGGGCGAACTGTACCTGCGGTACAGGCTGCCGAAACGCTAAGATATGAGGCATAACCGTTTACTTTCTGTACCGTCTCGTAGCGGCTCGCCGCAAGATAGCGAATCAGCGTGCAGGCGTACTGGCAGGACTAAGAGGATATTGTGATGAGTCAAGGCGAGGATACCGGAATGACAATCCTGAACCGCGGACAGCGCGAACCGAACATCGTCGTGATCGGTGGCGGAACTGGTGCCTATACCGCGTTGATGGGGCTCAAGCATCATACCCGGGTGCTCGCCGCGATCATCTCAATGGCCGACAGCGGTGGGAGCACCGGGCGGCTGCGGGACGAGTTTGGCCACCTGCCACCCGGTGACGTGCGCAAGGCTCTCGTCGCGCTCGCGCCGGATGACGACACGAGTCTGATACTGCGCAAGCTGTTTGAATATCGTTTCGAGAAAGGGGATGGTCTGAGCGGCCATACCTTCGGGAACCTGTTCCTCACCGCGCTCACCGAGATCACCGGAAGCCTCGACATGGCGATAGCGGAGACATCGCACATTCTCAACATCCGCGGGCGGGTCATACCGGTCACCCTCACGGATACTCACCTCGTAGCGGAAACAGTGGACGGTCACCTCATCCGGGGCGAGACCAACATTGACGTACGCACGATCCACCCGGAACTGCCCCTCGCGCGGGTCTATCTGGAACCCGGCGCGGAGGCCCACGCGGAGGCGGTCCGGGCGATCGAAGAAGCGGATATCGTAGTGATCGGTCCCGGCGATCTGTACTCCTCGTTACTGCCCAACCTGCTGGTGCGTGGCATACCCGAGGCAATCAATCGCACCAAGGCGGCAAAAGTCTATGTCTGTAACATCATGACGAAGCGCGGGGAGACCGACGGGTATCGAGCATCCGACTTCACCCGCCAAGTCCTCCGGTATCTGGGTTCTGAGAGCAGCATCGACTACGTGCTCGCGAACTATCACGAACGGCTCGATGCCGACGTACTCCGTCGATACGCGGCGGACGGCTCGGTGCCGGTGGGTCTCGATCTGACGGAATGCTATGAGCTGGTCCCGGAGATACGGGTAAAGCCCCTCACAAAAGTGGGCGCGTATGTACGCCACGACTCCCACCTGCTCGCTGATGCGGTGATGGAGATTTACCGCCAGCACAAGACGCAGCGGATCGCCGAAGAGGCGCCGACGCCAGCCTAACGGACCGGATTTTACTTGTAATCGACACAGTAGCACGGGAGGCAGCGTGCAGTTCAAGGTTCTCGTCGCAGACCCTATAGCCGCGGAGGGCATAGCGTTCCTCGAAAAGTATCTCCAAGTGGACGTGCGTACCGGCATATCACCAGAGGATTTGCCCGGCGTGGTTGCGCCATATGACGCACTCGTCGTGCGCAGCGAGACGAAGGTTACGGCGCCGGTTCTGGAGTCGGGCGAGAAACTACAGGTGGTGGCGCGTGCGGGTGTCGGCGTCGACAACATAGATGTCGAGACCGCAACGAAGCGCGGCGTGCTCGTAGTCAACGCGCCCCTGGGCAACACCGTCGCGGCCGCTGAGCACGCGATGGCGTTGATGCTTGGCCTTGCACGCAGGGTGCCCCAAGCCGATGCCTCCGTACGTTTGGGCGAATGGAAGCGCTCACGGTTTATGGGGATAGAGCTCAACCACAAGACGCTTGGCATCGTTGGCCTGGGCAAGGTCGGCCTGGAGGTGGCTCGACGGGCCCGATCCTTTGGGATGAGCTTGGTCGCGTACGACCCGTATATCTCCGCCGCCGCAGCGGAGGCCGTCGGCGCACGCCTGGTGAGCCTCGATGACCTGCTGCGTGAGGCAGACGTCATCACCGTGCATGTCCCGCTCACCTCCGGAAACCGGAACCTGATCGGCAAGCGCGAGATTACGCTCACGAAGCCCGGCACGCTGCTGATCAACGTGGCTCGCGGTGGCATCGTTGATGAGGCCGCGGTTGCGGAAGCACTCGAGACCGGGCACCTCGGCGGCGCTGGCTTCGATGTGTTTACGGAGGAGCCGATAAAGGAGGATAATCCCCTGCGCGGGGTCCCCTCCACTGTGCTCACGCCGCATCTTGGCGCGTCGACGCGTGAGGCGCAGGTGAAGGTCGCGCTTGAGGTGGCAGAGCAGGTCGTGGACGTCTTGAACGGTCGGCCGGCACGGGGCGCCGTGAACGCTCCCGCCTTCGCGCCAGACGTCCTGGCCGAGTTGGGACCATATCTGGAACTTGCCGATCGCCTTGGCCGTCTCCATACGCAGCTCCAGCAGAAGCCCCTTGGTCTTCTGGAGGTGACGTATGCTGGAGAGCACATCAGCAAGGATACGCAGCCGCTTCGCCGCGCTCTCATTCGTGGACTGCTGGAGCCGATCAGCACCGAGCGGGTGAGCGTCGTGAATGCCGAGCTACTCGCCGAGCAACGGGGACTGCACCTCACGGAGAGCAAGGGTATCGCGCCGGAGGGGTACACCAACAGCATCCGCCTGTCCGGTCCGGAGGGCACCATCGAAGGCAGCGTGATCGGCGAAGAATTGCGAATCATCGGTTATGACAACTACCCGGTCGACTTCACCCCGAGCGGGCATTTCCTGTTCTGTCCACATGTCGATCAGCCTGGGGTGATTGGCTCCGTGGCAACCCTGCTCGGGCAGGCGAACATCAACATTAGCGCGGCGATGAGCGGCAGGCTCGCACCGCGCGGCGAGACCATGCTCGTGCTGACGCTCGATGAACCGGCGACCGACGAGGTATGCGAGCGCATCAAGGCCGAGGTCAAGGGTTTGCGCAGCCTCATGCGCGCGCACCTGTAGCCGATGAGCGCACTGACCGATACC
>JAUJMR010000087.1 GCA_030446765.1 Chloroflexia bacterium | reverse complement strand
AGATGCGGCTCGCCTGGGCGCTGCTCATCCCAGCGCTCGGCGGCTTCGCGCTCGGCTACCTCACCAGTTATCTTCGGCGCTGATGCCCTCGTCTTTCGGGGCTGCGAACAGCGAGAGGAGGGCGAGGTTGTCGGTCGTGATCCCATCGACGCCGAGCCGGATCAGCTGGTTCGCGCGGCCAATGTCGTTCACCGTCCATGCGAAGGTGAGCAGTTCGTGTTCGCCCAGCCAAGTCGCCACCTCGACATCGATGAGCGACTCGCGCATCGTCACTCCGTCGATCGTCCGCTGCAGCGACCCGTCCGTCTGGAGGGCGGCGAAGTCCTCCGCGCCGGGGACGCTTAGCAGCAGAATCGCGTCGGGAGCGCGCTCGCGCAGAATGGCCAGCGCCTCTGGGGAGCGGCTGGCAACGAGGATGTCGCGAGTCAGCGGCCGGGTCTCGATGAACCGGGCGACGAGCTCCAGGTAGGACGGCGAGTCCTCCTTGAGGTCGAGCATGAACCCTGCGGCGCGGTAGGAGGCTATCCAGACCTCCTCGAGGGCCGGGCCGCGGAAGAAGTGGGGGCCGATGATCGGCAGGGGCGGCGTGTGGGCGGCGTAGAGATCGCCGTCGATCTCGACGACATCGGCCTCGACCACATCGGTGCCAAAGATGATGGCCTGCAGCGTGGCCTCGATGCGCCCGCCGGAGTTGTGGCCCGAGCCGATCACCCCCTGGTAAGTGGTATCGGCGAACTCGCGCTCGTCATTCTCGAACACGTCGTGGTAAAGGGTGGGCCGGCGGCTGACAGTGAACTCCGCAGAGCCTTCGGGGTTGAGAACGAACGTGCCGAGCAGAGCTAAGTATGCGGCGCTCACGAGGAGGGCAAGGAGGGCGATGGCCCAGCGGAGCGCGCAACTGAGTTGCCGCCAGAGCGGCTCGCGGTCGATCGGGAGAATCCTAGGCTCGGCTTGGGTTGGCGCGACGTCCATGGCTTGAACCCCGGGAACAGGCGGCACGGTGCAGCGATTCTAGCACTCCGTCGCCGCACCCGGCCGGGCCTCGATCGGGTGTCCAGTCGCCGGTTGGATGACCCGGGATAGCGTTCGGCGCGGGCGCTACGGACCATGAACTTCGAGCGCAACGACGACGCGACTAGGTGCAGCCAGGTGGAGCGCTGATGATCGGGCTGCTCGATCTGCTCGCCCCCACCATGAAGGCCCTGAACGGGTGATGCCCGGCGGGCGAAGATCAGCGCGCTAGGGTGTGCGCCTGAATTACTGGCGGTCGTACCTAATGCATGAAGGAGAGAGTTGCCCTCTGGGCGCAGTGAAGTGAATCCTCAGCTACACCTGGGGGGCACGACAGCAGAGGTCGTCAAGTTAGTGAAGGAAGGAGGTAGGGTCAGCCGACGTCAGGCTCAGGGGTGATGCCACGTCGATGGCCAAGCGACCTTTTCTCAGGGTTTGCACCGGGGGGGGCATGAAAAGCGGGCGGTGGGTGCCACAGCGAGAACTCGCTGCAAATTTTACGGGCGGCAACTCTATCGACGGACGAACCAGTCCGAAGGCGGGCATGGCAACGGGGTGCGCGATATAACCTCCTGGCAGCTTTACGGGGATAAGAGATAAGGCATGCAGGCCAGCTGCAACCGTAACGCGCCAGGCATGCACCAACTTGAAGAAATCGGTCGGGGGACGACAAGCACAGGGGTCGGAGGTTAGGCTTCACCAAGCTGCCATGCTACCCACGGCCGGAACGGTCTTCGAGGCGAGGAGGCGAATAGTGCCTGATCTAGCAGCCCTAGCGAGCCTGATTCAGCGGCGCAACGCTATCGATGCCGAAGTCTCCGCTCTCATCGGTCGTCCACCACACTCCGGACATATCGGCGAATATGTGGCCGCGGCGATCTTCGACATCAACCTGCATGCTTCAGCTGCAGCTGAAGCAGACGATGGCCCAAGCTAGGGCTTAGGCCATATACGCGGCAGGTTGGCCGGTATCGATGGCCCATCGAATGGCCGCGAAGGTGGCATGACCAGCTGTGTTGCAAGTGAGGGGGCGTAGCGGTGGGGACCCAGACGGAGCGTACGGTGGAGCGTGAGCAACGGCTTCTGTTCGTCGGAGCCCGGGCTGCCGCCATCGCCGGTATCGTGGTCGGCGGCGTGGTGATTGGCTCGCAGTTGCTGATCGGGACGGTCTATTCCGGGAGCCAGGCGAGGCAGCTGGTGCTCGCGATGTCCGGTCCCGCGGGAACGCTGGCGACGGCCATTCTCAGCGGCCTGGCGGCGATGCTCGCACTGATGCTCACGATGCTCAGCCTCTCACGCAAGCTAGACCAGGATCTGAGTGGGTCGTTCTACGTCCGCATCCAGCGGATCGCCTTGCTTGCCATTCTGGACATGGTGACGGCAATCACGTTGATGCTCCTGCTGAGCGCGCCCATCCAGGAGGCGAGCCGCGAAGCGGGGCAGGCGGGCGACCTGCAGGTGAGGCTAACGTATTACCTGCTCATCGGGCTGACGGCGGTAGTGGCCGGCCTGTTCGTTGCCGTCATCGTCATGCTCTACAACGCCATCCAGGCGGTTATCCAGGCGGTGATGCCCGAGCAGTTTCCGTGAGGAACTCATTCCCAAAGGCTGCTGCTCCTATGACTACACCTCCTAGTCCTCTTTTCCAGCCGGAATTGTATGTCCGGTCTGGGTCAGTAGTCAGCATAATGAACGATCTCCTAGAGCCCTCTGGACTTGCCAGATGCTGTTCAACCGGGAACGACGCGACACAAAAGAACCCCGGCGAGATGTCTCCCGCCGGGGATGTTGACCATGCTGGTGCCGGCACCTGTCGTCTCACGCGGGCATACCTGCGGTGCTCGTCTCGTGCTCACCGGCCTGAATCCTGGTGCCGGGGACCAGGAGCCGGCTAGCTCTTCTGCGTGCCGCCGGCCTCGATCGCCTGGCTTTGGCCGGTGTGGACGGAGATCCGTTGCGGCTTCGCGGCTTCGGCCTTCGGCAGCACGACCCGAAGGATACCGTGCTCAAAG
>JAUJMR010000021.1:2525-47154 GCA_030446765.1 Chloroflexia bacterium | reverse complement strand
TCACCACGATTGCCTGGCGAATATGTCACATGGCCGAGTCGCCGCTCGTACGCTACGACTGGTCCTTCGGCGGGCATAGCCTGACGGACGACGAGATCGAGTGGCCACCCACGGCGAGCGACGCGGTTGCCTTCCTCGCCGATAGCCATCAAAGATGGCGTGCGGCACTAGAGGATCTGAGCACCAAGGACCTCGACACGGTCGGACTGAGTAAGTACCTGGGCGGGTTGGATCCGCAGGTACGCTTCGTCGATCTCCTGGCCTTGACGAATACCGACTTTACCCATCACGCGGCGGAGGTCGCGTGCCTGAGGGACCTGTACAGGGCGCGGAGCAGCGCAGTCGGAAGTGATAGTGCATGACCTCTCCAACTCCTTCCAGCGTCGGTCAGGGCAGGCGGAGCGCCCCCCGCAGCTCGTCTATGAGGCCAGTCTCTAGATGAGGTCTCTCACCTGGGATGATGTCATCAGGCGGAGGCTCGCACGAAACTTCCTCGATGAGGCGGCGCCAAGCGATCATCTGGTCAATGTTGCTGGCTCGGTATGCGGCATCTAGGTGCAGGTCATGACGGCGGCGGAGCTTGGGATCGGAGCGAGGGTGACCGGAGTTACTCAGCGGGACGTGGGTGAGGAGCTGTGGGAGCGGCGGCGACTGGTCAAGACATACAGCCTCCGCGGGACCGTCCACCTCCATCCCGCCGCAGAGCTGCCCCTGTGGACGGCGGCGAGGCAGGCGCTGCCGGACTGGCGCGAGCGGCGCGGGCACGAGTCTTACGGTTTGGAATCCGAGCAGGCCGAGGCAGTCCTTGAAGCGATCAGGGAAGCGCTCGACGGCGGCCGACTTACGCGTGAGGAGCTTGCCGATGAGGTGACGGCCTGTGTCGGATCATGGGCGGGGGAGAGGCTCGCCTCCACCTGGGCCGATCTGATAGGGCTGGGTTTCGATGCGGGACTGCTCTGCTTCGGACCGAGCCAGGGAAGCAAAGTGACCTTCGTCCGCACAGACCGGTGGCTCGACGAGTGGAAGGAGATGGACCCGGGCGATGCGCTCGTGGAGGTCTTCCGCCGCTATGTCGCTGCGTACGGGCCGATCACCCACCAGGACTTCGCCCGCTGGTTCGCGCTGCGCCAGTTGAAGCCCAATCAAGCGCGTGGGCTGGTAGCGTCGCTGTCGGGGGAGCTCGAGGAGGTCGAGGTCGAGGGGCAGTGGGGCTGGATAGCGACTTCCGACGCCGATATGCCGAGCGAGCAGCCGGACGCGTCCCTGCGGCTGCTCCCGCAGTACGACTGCTACCTGATCGGCTGCCGCTTCGGTCGCGATCACATCATCCCTGAGCGGGCCCGCTCCCGGGTGTTCGCGTACAAGAACGGGCGCTTCGAGGGCGCGGTCGGTCTTCCGGTCCTACTCATCGACGGCGTCGTCGCCGGGATGTGGGAGCGCAGGAAGCACGGCAAGCGGATCGAGGTACGGGTAGAGCCTTTCATCGAGCTCACGACCCTTCACCACCGCTTGCTCGATGCGGAAGCCGCCCGTATCGGGGCGTTCCTAGACACGGAGGTCGAGTTGTCGCTGGAACCGCTCGGGTGAGTCAGGGGAACCGGCCTGTGCGGGTGTCAACGAGCGCAAACTCTGCCACACCTCCGGGCAGCACTTCGAACCAGCAGCGAACTCCTTCTATCCCTTGGCTGCACTCGTCGTTTCCCTTAGTCACGGGCGGGCTTCCTCGAATTGGGCATGAGGACTCATCCGGGATCTGTACGGTCTGGGCGCGGGCGGTAAGCCGGCCGACGCAACATGCACTGCATGGAAGACCCCTTCCGGGACGTGGAACGGGCATATGGGTGTGACTTTGCACTCTCCGCGGCGGTGGTCCTTACGCCCCTGGCAACGTAGAACATGGAGGGCTGCTACTCGGTATATGCGTTGAGGGACAGGCGATCCACGCGGGAGGCCAGCATCTCCGCGGTGGGCTGGCCGTAGATCCTTGTCGTGTCGAGCGAGCTGTGCCCGAGCAGCGTTGCCAACCCCACAAGGTCGCCCGGGTTATCCTTGAGGTAGAACATCGCGAACGTATGCCGCAGCGTGTGGGCGCTCGCGTCCGGCGGCACCAACCCCCGCGCCGAGCAGTCGCGCACCAGGCAGTCGATCACCCTGCGCATCGCCTGCGCGCTTAGGCGCCCGCCCTTCTGGCTGCCCCACAGCGGGGTACCCCGCACCCCCGACCTCCTTTTCGGCCACGACTTCGCCACAGCGGGCACCGTCTGCCCCACCCCGAGAGTCGGGGCAGCGTACTCGGCGAGCGCCTGCCGGGCGGAGGCGTTGAGCGGAACGGAACGCGCCTTGTTACCTTTACCAGCTCTAATGTCGACCGAGCCACCCCGCTCCCCGAACGAGATGTCCTCGTAGTCCAGCGCGGCGCACTCGCCGATTCGCATCCCTGTCTGGAGCAGCACCTGCACGAGCGCGTAGTCGCGGGCGAGATGCCTGGATCGCGAGGCCTCCCGCAGCAGCGCGTTCACCTGCTTGTCGGTCAGACCCTTGGGCGCCAGCGGTCCCTGGCGTCCAATGGACCTGAGGCGCGAGGCGGGGTCGGCGGGGAGGGGTCCCTGCTCGACCAGCCAGCCGCAGAAGGAGCGCAGGCCCGCGAGGCGGGTGTTGACGGTGCTCGTGGACTTGGCCCGCCCGTGCTGCAGATCGTTGCGGTAGCCTAGGAGTGCGATTGGCGTGAGGTCGGAGAGGTCGGGCAACCTGGCCTCCTCGTCGCCGTACCATGATAGGAAGTCGCGCACCGCGCGCCGTACGCCCGCACCGTGTGCCCGGACCGGTCCGCCGACTCGAGTTCCCGGCCCCACTCGTAGACCAGGTCCTCGATACCCTGCCACTGCAGCTGTTTATCGCTCGTTGTTTCCACGCCTTATAGCCCCCTGTAGAGGGCTGACCATAGCAGAAAGGATGGGAAAACGCGCGATAATGCCCATTATCGGCCTAACTAAGGCTTGCCGCAGGAGCCAGTGCCTCGCGAACGGCGGCCTCAGTTCTGTGATCGCGCGTCCATCGCCTTGTCGACCGCCTCCTCCAGCTCGTTGAGGTCGAACGGCTTCGACAGCACGGCCACGGCCCCAAGCTCACGCGCCTGCTCCTCTGCGTTCCGTGCGCCGGAGAGCGCGATGATTGGTACGTCCCTCAGCGCCTGGGGCAGTGCCAGCTGCGCCTCACGGAAGGCCCTGCCCCCCATCACCGGCATGGACAGGTCCAGCAGTATGACATCGGGCACCCACCCCGCTATGATCTGCAGCCCTTGCCGCCCGTCGGCGGCGGTGCGTACCTCGTGGCCCTCATCGCCGAGCATGTCCTCCAGGGCCGAGCGTATCGGCTCCTCATCATCTATCACCAGCACCCGTTGCCCGCTCCCCATCGTCACCTCGTGCGCGCGCGGGCAACCAGAGGGAGACGGTCGTCCCGCGCCCCACGCCGCCGCTGTCGGCCCACATCCTGCCGCCGTGCGCCTCCGCTATCCTCCGGCAGATGTACAGCCCCAGTCCCATGCCTGGTATGTTGCTCTCAGAGGCGTTGGCCGCCCTGCCGAACGGCTGGAAGATACGCCCGGCCTCGCCCGGCGGCAGCCCGATGCCACCGTCGCGCACCCGCAGCGTCACGCCCTCCCCGTCGCGCGATAGCAGGACACGTACCTCGCCACCCTCGGGCGAGTACTTGACCGCGTTGTCCAGCAGGTTCGCCACCACCTGCATGATCCGGTCGCGGTCAACCTCCATCGTGGTGTCTCCGGCCGCCTCGACCCGGAATCGGTGTAGATGGTCCGATGCGCGCTGCGTGGCGACCGCGTCGCGGACGATCCGCGCGAGGTCGGTGCGCTCGGGGCGGATGGGGAACTGCCCCGACTGCAAGCGCGACACGTTGAGCAGGTCGTCAATGAGGAGCGCCAGGCGGTCGCTCGCCTCCTGGATCGCGCGGGCGTACCGCTCGGCCCGCTCCCCGTCCAGCCTCCCGGAACTTTGAGCGCGGCCGAGTTGCTGGGCGGTAACCTTGATGACGGCCAAGGGGTTGCGCAACTCGTGCGAGGCGATCGACAGGAACTCATCCCGCGCTCGCACCGCCTCCTCGGCCTCTCGGCGCGCCTGCTCCGCCTCGCCCAGAAGCCGCTCCCGTTCCTGCTCCGCCCGCTTACGCTCGGTGATGTCGAGCACGAACTCCACGGCCGCGCCGTCGCCGATGGCCTTGGCAGCGAACAACGCCCACCAGCGCGAGCCGTCCCGTCGGTAGTACTCCTTCTCATACGGCGTGGTGCGCCCGGTCACCTCGAGCTCCACTTTCGCGCGCAGGGACGCTGGCATCCACTCCGGGGGCGTCAGCTCGTCCCACCGCAGCCCGCCCGCCTCCAAGTCCTCGCGCCCGTAGCCGCCCATCTCGAGGAAGGCGTCATTAGCGTCGGTGATCAGGCCACCGGTGTCCAAGAAGATCACGCCGACGGTCTCGATTTCGAGCGCCTGACGGAAGCGTGCCTCGCTTTCCGCCAGCGCCGCTTCCGCCCGCTTACGCTCGGTGATGTCCCGCGCCAGCACCTGGATCGCCGTCCCGCCCCCCCAAGGCACGGGCGCTGAGGCGGTCTCGACCTCCACGCGCGAACCATCCAGCCGAACGAGGCCCATCTCCACGAGTTGGTTTGTGCCGCCGGCCAGCGCCCTGGCGATGCGCTCGCGGACTCGCCCTTGGTGCTCCGGCGCCACGAAGTCGAGGGTGGTTCGACCGACCACCTGCCCTGCCTCCGTCGCCCCCAGCAACCGCAGCGCCGAGGGGTTTGCATAGGCCAGGTGATCGTCGGCGTTGATGACGATCGCGTCGGGGCTGAGTTCCGCCAGCGTCCGGAACCGCTCCTCGCTGGCGCGATGGGCCTCCACCGCACGTACCCGGTCCGTGGTCTCGGTCACCCGATGGAACGCACCGCCGACCGCGCCGCCCTCGTCGCGAATGGCCGAGAAGCTGTAGGTGAAGCATCGATCCTCCGTGCCGGACCCATCAGCCTTGCGGATCGGCAGGGTGTGATTCTCGGACACCACCGGACCCTCGCCCGCGAACACCCGATCGAAGATGGGGGCCAGGACATCCCGGGCATCGGCCCAGTTCTCCAGTGACGGCCGTCCGAGTATGGCCGGGTGCCGATCTAGGGCGATGGCGATGTACGCGTCGTTGTACAGCTGGATGCGCGCGGGCCCCCACAACACCGACACGGGCTCGGGCGACGCCAGGCAGATATCCACCGCGGTGCGGAGGCTCTGCGGCCAGATTTCGACGGGGCCGAGCGGGGTCACCGACCAGTCCATCGCCCGGATCAAATCGCCCGTCTCGCCGCCGTCGACGGGGAAGGTGGCATTTTGGTCGGGCGTCTTCGGGGATGCGGACATCCGGTGCGTGCCTCCCTCCTGTGGTCCCCGGCGGCGCGAGGCCGTCGGCGGTAGCATAGCACGAGGACTACCACCTGCGAGAGGGGCACTCACCGTCGTGCTCTGCCCACCGCCGTCGAGCGCTACCACCGTCTAGGAAGGTGAAGCAATCGAGGGCGACACTCTGGTGGTTGCCTTCCTAGTCCGCGTCTATCCCTGGCCGGGGTCCTTCCGATCGGCTGCTGCCCTTACCTAACCGCCCTAACCTATCCTCAATCTCCTGCCGGCCATCAACGTTCTCGTGTCCGCATTTTGTACACATAACGACGACGGTCCTTCTCAGGTCATGCGGTGCCAACGCCTCCATCCCCGCATCTCTTCGCTGCCCCGGTGCCCGCTACATGTCAAGCGCGGGGTAGTAGTTCTCGGCGCCGATCTTCCTCACATCGGTCAGCCAGTCACTCCCGTACACCTGTGTCGGGTTCTGGTGCGGCCCGAGCAGATTCCAGGCCTGACGCTTGTACGTCCAGTTGTCCGGCTGCAGGCGATAAGCTTCCCGGAAATGGTGGATGGACGGTGCGGTGCGGCCAATGATGTGCAGGTGCTGGCTGAGCTCGAAATGGCCGCGGCCCTGGCTTCCTCCAACGAGCGGGGGCGGCCTGCGGCGCACCACTTCCTCCGGTGAGAGAGCGAAGCGGCTTGAACTCCCGTGTTCGACCCAGTCGCGTAGGGCCAGGACGTACTTGTCCGCTTCTATCCGCAGACTCCTCACCTCCGTGATCCTCTCGATCTCCTCCGGGGAGGCATCGGACGGGATCTCCCTGTCGACAAAAGCAGGACGCCTAGGATAAGCCGTCTCCGGTGGACGCACTATGTCGCCCTCCTCATTGATCCACACCCCGCTCGGCACGTTGACTATGCCGAACAACTCACCGACCAGATGCGCCCGGTCGATGAGCGAGGGGTGCGCCGGCTTGGCCTCCTCGATCCACGGACGGACCGTTTCAACCCCGGCCGTGTCCATCGCGACGGTCACGATCTCGAGACCTCGGGGAGATAGCTCGGTGTACAGCTCCTGCCACACGGGCAGGTCCCGGCGACAGCCTCACCAGGATGCCCACGCGACAAGCAGCACCTTACTGCCCAGCAGGGAGCGGAGGCTGAACTGACCACCGTGGATGTCGGGCAGCACGAGATCGGGAGCCTGCACGCCGGAGAGCGCGCCCGCCAGCCTCGGGGCCGAGGCACCACAACCCGCTCGCATCGTCGTACACAAGCGGCATGCCCCAGCCAGTCGGCCAGTTGCCGCACGTCGACCCGCCCATCCTCGGCGAGCAGCATCGGGACACAACGATCGCCCTTGCACGCGCGCCTCGGGCTTGAACTGCCAACCGGTACGCCGCTCCAACTCCGGGAGGCTTACCTCCAACGTTTCCAGAATCATCAGTCGGTACTCCCTTGCGTGCGCCACCTCACAGCCAGAGGCCTTGGCCGTCGGGGTCCGAGCCAGCGAAGATAATGTCGAGGATGTCGGGCATGGGTTGCGGCCGCATCGTTATCGGGGCCAGGGTCGGCGCAACGCAACCCTTCGAATAGTCTCCCACGTTTCCCGCACGCCTCACCACCCGCTCACGAGCCACTAATGGTAGCAGGATGCGGGTAAAGCGCGCGCAGATTTCGTGTATCATACGGAACATCCACTATCCCTACAGCGTCAGTCAGCGCTCGGGGGCGCATCTTGAATTCCAAGCGTTGTCGTGATGCGCTGCCACCGGCCACGGTCTGCCCAGAGTCGGTATCGCTTGTACGCGGTCTGCTATTTGTCGAACTGCTCGGGCGCCTCCCGCCACGAACCGTCCGCACGGTCCACCCACAAGATACCGGCGAGCACGGTGCGATGGTCGTGGCGCCGCCCGCTGCCGTTCCGCGGTTTCTGCGGCGGCAACAGGGGGCCGACCCTCTCCCACTCGGCGTCGGTCAGCTCCCCTCCCTCGGCGGGATTACCGCAACCTGCGGCTTTGCAGAAGCTACTGTCGGGCCGTCCGCGGCTCGGGATCGCGGAGCGGCACGGCAGTGGGCCGCGAACGCTTGGTGCGCCCTCCTCCACCGCGACCATTCAAGCCGGAAGCGGCGTCGCGGAGCCGTCTCCGTCATAGCCAGCACCAGCCGCCTCACCTCGGGCACCGAGAGCGGGATCAGATCGGGATCGAGGTCCCCTTTTACCCTCCGCATCCTCGCACTGGGCTACAGCGCGCATCACGACCAGGAATCCGTGCGCGAGCAGGCGGAGCGTGACGTGACGGTGCCAGGCATCCCAGCGCCTCACCTCTTAGAACCCGCGAACGCTCCTATGTCCAGTCGGCTGAGTCATAACTGCCCCAGGGCTGCCGGTCTCCTCTCGGGCGCCTTGTTGCGCTACTGAGCCTCCTGCTGAGGCACGGCGTCGTGTCTACAGTGGGTGTGGCGCCGGTGCTCCACCTTCAGGCAGCCAAGCAAGCCGGAGTCGCTGGGTTCACCATGCACTCCGCCACCGGCGCCAGATTGCCCGGATAATGAACCTCTTGAGGGCTCGTAGAGCCTCCCGCTTGGTCTTGCCCTCTGCCACCCGGCGCGCGAGGTAGGCGCGCGCTTCGGAGCAGCGGGCCTGGGTGATGGCGATGCGGTAGAAGATGGCGTTGAGCCGCCTGTTGCCTCCCCGGTCGAGCCGGTGGCGGACACGCTCGGCGGAGGAGGCATCGAGCGGGGCGACGCCGGCGTAGGCCGCGAGTTGCGCGTCGCTCTCGAAGCGCAGTCCCGGCCCGAGGATACCGGCGAGTGCCCCGGCCGTGAGCAGGCTGACGCCGCGGATCCCGGTCAGGGAGAGAGAGGGCGCGAAGCGCATCGCCGCCGAGCGTTCGATCCGCCGCGCGAGCTCCTCGGCTTGCTCGATCACCAGCTGCAGGCGGCGCGCGAGCCTCCGGACCGCACCGGCGCGCTCCTGCTGTAGTGGCCGCCCGTCGCCGGTCTCGTACGACAGCGCCGCGTGCACCCTCCTCTTTCGCGGTAAGGCTCTGTATCCGCTCGCGGTAGCACGGGTCGAGCTGCAGCAGGAGTTGGTGCAGCTGGTTGCGCAGCCTCGTGGCTTTCGAGACGAGGTCGTCGCGCTCGGTCACCAGTAGGTCCAGGGTCGCGGTCTCGTCGTCGGCCGATACCGGCGGCAGAGATTCGCCTTCGCGCCAGACGAACAACGCCACCGCCCGGGCATCCAGCCGATCGCTCTTCTCCGCCCTGCGGGCTCTCCGCCGTCCCTCGGTGGTCCAGCGCAGGTTCACTTCGCATACCTCCTCCCCCGCTCCCACCAGGTGCTGCGCCAGGCCGCGGCCGAGACTTCCACGCGCCCTCGAGAAGCCATCGGCAGCGCCCATCCGACCCGCCGCCCCACCCGTGCAGTCGCCGCCACCCATCGGCGTTATTGGGCCCGCTCCAGCGCGACGCCTCTTCCCCTGCGTCATCGATAGCCACGGCCACGTTCATCCGCTTGTGCGCGTCCACCCCGATCGTCAGCATCCCGCCCCCCGTCACTACGTCGCCACGGTCGAAAGCACGGCTCGGGGGCGGACAGGCTGCTCTCGGGTCGCACGCAGCAACTCGCTCCTATCAGGTCGCCCCATAGAGCCCGGCGCGGGAGCGACACGGTCTCGGTGCAAGTACCTGGCTCGGAGCGTAGTCGCCGCGTGCCTCCTCCAGTGTGGCAGAGCAGCAACCGTGTCAATTATCAAGGCGCAGTTTGCGGCCCACGGTGGTTGAGGGACCCGAGGGGCGGCATCAGGGCATCTTGTTGAGTGCTGTACGGGACTGAATGATAGAGTAGGTCGAAGCCAAATGTTGCAGACGTAGAGGAGGGAGGGTACTAGGAAGAGGAGGATCACTTTGAACGCCACATTCAGGCGCAGCATCACCATCCTCCCTCCTGGCCGTGGTGAATGCCCATTCCCGGATGTGCGCGGTTCTGCAACAAGACCTCCGACTGAGCTGCCCCCAAAGTTTGGGCAATCAGGATGTGAGTCCGGTAGCCTCTTCGCTTGATGCACCGGCAACAACAACACTGTCTCGGGCTACCTCTGCCGGCGTTCGGTACCCCAATGAGCTGTGCGGTCTCTCGTTGTTGTACTGCCGCCTCCACTTCTCGATCACTACCTGTGCGTATCTCTGTTATAGAACACCTCCTCGTTGAGGGCACTCGTCGCGGAGCTTGCCGTTGAAGCTCTCGCAGTAGCCGTTCTCCCAAGGGTGTCCCGGCTCGATGTACACCGTCTGAGTGCCGCTCCTCGCCAACCACTCCTGGACGATCTCGGCGATGAACTCCCCGCCGTTGTCGCTTCTCAAATGCTCCGGCTCTCGTACTCGAACAGTGCAGCCAGCGTCTCTACCACCGCCTGGCTGTCCAGTTGATACTCCACGCTGATCCTGTGGCACTCCCCTCGTGTACTCGTCCAGAACTACCAGCAGCTTCAGCACTCGGTTCGTCTCCGTCCGGTCGTACACGAAGTCGTACGTCCACACGTGCCCTCTGTACCCAGCTCTGGTCGGCAAAGCTGCTGCTTGTCGCCTGCCCGGCGCTTCCTGGGACTCCTTCGCGCCAGTGACAACGCTTGGGCTTTCCAGACCCTCCACACCCTCTTGTGGTTAACAGGCTGTCCGCTTCTCCTGAGCATCGCCGTGATTCGCCTGTATCCGTACCGCTTGCTTCTCGACAACTCCACTACCTGATGAGTAAGCTGCTGGGTCTCTGCTACACTTCGCCAAAGCTTTGATACTGGAACGTCAGGCGCTTATCCCGACGCTCTTACACGCTGTCCTCTCCGAGACGCCCCTCTGCTTGGAGGACTCCCACCAACTCCTTCAGCACGGCTACATCAGCCCCTTTTTTACCAACGCCTCTTTCAGAGCGTTGGCCAGGGCTTGTTCCGCTGCAAGCTTCTTGAGCCGGATGTTCTCGGTTTCGAGCTGTTTGAGCTTGAAGCTGCGATACCTCCAGCCCACCGTTTTTCCCAGCGATAATACGTCCACTCGCTGATGCCGTACTTTCGACAAACTTCCGCCTTCGTGGGCGCTGCGTCCGCTTCTCGTAGGATCTGGACTATCTGCTCCTCGCTGTAGCGCTTCTTCACGGTATCCTCCTCCTGCCGGAGGTTACCAGACTCACATTCCACTGGCCAGTTTCTGGGGCAAGGTCACGACAATTCTTACCGGACTCTAACCTGCCCCTCAACTGTGATTAATGTTGGCAACATACCCTGGAGTACAGGTGATACCGTAACCTTTCAGCCCGGTCAGATGGGACAAGGAGAGTGAACACGATGGCAACGCCAATCTTAGTGCCGCTCGATGGCTCCGAACTGGCCGAACTGGCTCTGCCACACGCCACAGCGCTCGGCAGACATATGGGTGCCAGTCTTGTCCTCATGCGTGCGGTGCAGGTGAGCGGCCTCCCGGGCACCGATACAACGGATGCACAGGGGCGTGCAGTGCAGGAGGCGGAAAGCTATCTGGCCGGTATTGCTCGCCTGCTCGCAGAGCGCGGGGTGATGGCCGAAACCGCCACGCCCTACGGTGAGGCGGCCGGTTGGATAGTGGAGGAGGCCCGACTCAGGGAGGCTGGGCTCATCGTCATGTCCACGCACGGCCGATCCGGCATGAGCCGGTGGATGCATGGCAGTGTAGCGGAGCAGGTCCTCTCCAAGGCAACCGTCCCCGTGCTGATGGTGCGGGTGTGGGAGCGTGAGGTGTCACCCGTGGGCGAGCATCCTCGGCTGCTCGTGCCGCTCGACGGCACCAGCTTCGCGGAGTCCGCCTTGCCAGTGGCCCGCGAGTTGGCCCAGAGACTGGCCGGTGATCTGGTGCTGGTGCATGCCAAGCCCGTTGCCCAGACCAACCTCGCCTATGGGGCCCCCGGAGCGCCGCTGTGGCACGGGACGTACAGCACGCCATACATGCAGCCATTTCCAGTGGCATACCCGGTAGGCGCGACGGTGGACACCGGCCATGATAGCTATCTCCGTCGAGTAGCCGGCGAACTGACACACGAGGGGACGGTCGTAGAGATCGATAACCGCGACGGTGACGTCGTCGAAGTCATCACCGATGCCGCGCGCGAGCACGGTGCGGCGCTGGTGGTGATGGCGACGAGCGCGAGAACGGGCCTTCGTCGGGCTGCACTAGGGAGCATCGCCGGCGAGGTGCTGCGCAAGGGCGCGACCCCACTCGTTCTGCTCCGGTCGACTGGCGGCAACGTCGTGTGAAGTGCGGACTCGGTCTGCACACACCTGATGTAGGGCTGATCGGAATGGAGCGGGAAAAGCTCGCGCGAATGTACCGAATGTTGGAGGTGGCAAATGGGACGCAAGGACAAGAGGCCCGAGAGCCGGCCGGAGCTTCAATTCACGGGTGAGGCCAGCGAGAAGGCTACCGACCCGACGATCTTCGACAGGCAGGGACCCAGGGAACAGACGCGGGGCAGCAACGAGCGGGGGCCAAATCCCGGCCAAAGCTACGACAAGGCTCCCGGCCACTACACCGACAAGGGCACGGCAAGCGGTAACTAGCGTGGCTGTCATCAGCGGATAGGGCGACACTGATTCGTCGGGCTGAGCGAAGGCATGGACATTGAATAGGCGAGCTTGGGCGCTCCAGGGCCAGGATCATCGCTGGCCCGGCCAGCCGCGACCGCGTCGGCTGGTGACGCAGCATAGGAAGGTGATGTGATGGAGATTGAAAGGGTAAGCTACACGAGCCGGAAGGCAATGGTGAAGGGCGTGATGACGATGACTGGCGAAGGCTGGCAGGTATGTGGCATAACGACCCTTGCACAGAACTGCTACAGGGTGGAGTTTACCCGCCAGGTAAGCTCGGAGCTAGCAGACGACTCCGATCTGGCGAGGCAGAGGGTGGTACACCGCGAGCCGGTGGGGCATCCGGCCGGCCGGGCGGCCCGCCCTCGATAAGACCTGAGCAGGAGGCGGTCGCCTTGGCATTCAGGTTCAAAGGAGTGTCGCGCATGCCCGGCAGGATCATAGTGCCGCTGGACGGCTCCGAACGGGCCAGACGAGTGTTGCCCCATGCTGAGGCGCTGGCGCGTTTGACCGGTGCGCGGGTGCTGCCCGTGCGCGCCGTGCAGCGTTCAGCCGTCGCGGTGATAGGGTCCGCCCACACCGAGACGGAGCGAGTGCACGAAGCGATCAGGTACCTGGATGATGTGGCGTACGAGCTGTCCATACACGAGATCCCCAATGAGCGCGGCATCGCTGGATTGGTGCCGCCCGGCCTGGACATAGCGGACTGGATACTCGAGCAGGTGGTTAGCCGAGAGGGCGACCTGATTGCGATGTCGACCAGCGCCCGCTCGGGAGTCGGTCTCCTCATCCTCGGCGACGTCGCCGATAAGGTGCTGGCGCGATCCCCGGTGCCGGTGCTCCTCGTACGAGCTTCAGAGCCTGAGCCGGAGTTGATGGATGCAAGCCCGACGCTGCTCGTGCCGCTTGACGGCTCGGCTTCGGCGGAGGCGGCTCTGCGGGCCGCCACCACCCTGTCCGTGCAGCTTGGTGGGCGAATTGTGCTGCTATACGCCGCGCCAGTTGTGAGTCCCGCGCTTGCACCGCGCGCCGAGAGTGCCGTCCGCATGTCCGCTCAGGCGCAGGAGTCAAGAGAGGAGACGCAGCAGTATCTGGAGGATGTTACAGGTGCCCTCTGCGCGGAGGGAGTCGAGGCACAGGTGGAGATAAACACAGGAGATACCGTCGACACCATAGTCGCCACGGCACGCGATCACATGGTGACGTTGATCGTGATGGCGACTCGCGGTAGGACGGGGCGGAGCCGGGCGGTGCTGGGTAGTGTGGCAGCGGGGGTGCTGCAAAAGGGCGCCACTCCGATCGTGCTGACGGGTCCGCTTGTCTCTGAACACGCACCCAGGGAGACCGGCGCATCACTACGCCAGTGTGTCACTGAGTGAGGTCGCTTGGGGGCTAACCTGATATCCATTCGGAGATTGCCCGCACGCTCCTGCGAGTCTATTGAAAGAGAGTCGTCCAACCGCGTTCGAGGTCCCTACGTGGTGCGGGGCGCAGCATGGTGAGCGCCTCGGCGGCGCGGCGCGGATTCAGGTGTCCCGGTCCCAGGTACGGTCTCCATCCCCAGACAGGCAGCAACGCCACGTCCAGATCGCCTCCAAGCGCCGCCATCTCCGGGAACAGGTCCGTGTCCCCGGCAAAGTAGAGACGGCGACTACGGGACACGATGAAGCCTACACACTCGGCGGCAGGACCAAAGGGCGGGCGGAAGCCGGAGTGATGAGCATAGGTAGCCTCGATATTCAGCGCCCCCACCGTCACAGACTCCTCCGGTCTTAACTCCTCGACGTTTCGAAAGCCCCACCTCAGCAGGGCCCGCGCGGCGCCCGACGGCACTATTAGCCGTATGTCGGCCCCAAGGCGCCGCAAGGACGGCAGGTCTAAGTGATCCCAGTGCATGTGGGAGATCAACACAGCGTCGATGGCCCCGGCCCAGGCACGGTCTGGCGCGGGCTCGAGCCTGCGAAGATGGCCAAGGCGGTCGCGCAGTACCGGATCGGTCAGCAGGCGTACCCCGTCGATCTCGATGAGCACGGTGGCATGCCCGATGTAGGTGAGGAACGGTACGGGTGTCATCCTCGTTGCGGCGGCTCCTGTCACGGCCTTGCCCGCGCTTTCCAGTTTAGTAGCAACGGCTCGCGCGCCCTGCGGGTGCTACGACAACTGCCGTGTTGAGCGGCACTAAGGAGAGACACGCACACGCGCCAGGAAGAATTCTGCCAGGACGCGCAGTACTGCCATGGTCGGGACAGCGAACACCGCGCCCGCCAGGCCGAAGACCTCGGCGGCACTCAGTACCCCGAGCAGGATGAGCACCGGGTGCACGCGGACCGCCTGCCCCTGATCCGCGGGGTGTCAGCACCGTGCTCTCGAACTGCTGAATCGCGACGTACACGACCAGGGTGAGGAACGTCTCCGTCTGGGACGATACGAAGAACGCCAGGATAACGGCGGGGATGGCGCCGAGGATCGCCCCGAGGTTCGGGATGATGGCTGTCACGGTGACCCATGCCGACCTCGGAGGGCGGCATACGGTACACCGAGGAGCCACAGGGCGTCACTGCGCCCACAATGACGCCCTGGATGGTGATCGATGCCAGGGTCCCGATCAAGTAGCGAGAGAGGAGGTGGTGAACCAGCGTCCCAGAGATCCCGGGCGTCGTGGCGATAGCGCTGGGGCGCCAGCCGCAGGTACGCAGCCTTGATCCTGCGGATGTCGATGAGCAGGTACACCGCCACGAAGAGCATCCCGAAGAGCTGTATCGTGAACGTGAACGTACTCGAGACCGTCGTGAGCAGACCAGTCAGGGCGGCTTGGGCGAGCGATTGCGAGCGGTCGAAGATATTCTGCCGAATGTTGTCTATCACCACGTCCGGCTCCCGGTCAGCAGATTCCGCTCATGCAGCGCTTCCAGAAACGTGAGCAGGCCGCGATCCGCCTCTAACGCCAGGCCGGGCAGGGCGGCGACCAGGCCAGTGAGTTGCCCGACGAGGACCGGCAGAGCACCAGCAGCCCCACGGTCAGTACACCCACTAGTACCAGCAACGTCAACAGTATCGCGACCTTGCGGGGTAGGATTCGGGAGAGCAGGCGCACCGGAAACGATAGGATCAAGGCAAGCGTTGCCCCACCCAGCAGGATTACCGGTATGCTCGGCGCGGCGCGCAGGACAATCGCCACGAGGACGATCCCGACGCCGATCAGTAGGCTCCGGATCCGCTTCGATATACGGATTTGCGCGGGGACATGTCGTCGCGCATGTCGCTCGACAGCATCAGAGGCTCGTCGGTCGGTCTTGGTCATACTCTGCCTAACCGCGCTGCTCGCGATGCCCTGATCGAGCGCTTACCGAACTCCCTGATCCGAGGCTTTCCATGTCGGGGATCGCCAAGGCACCACCCTGCGCCACGAGCAATCTGGCACCGGCTACCCGAGCTCCACGTCCAGCCACTTCGCTACCCCTCAGAGCGCTCCATCCCTTTCGGTGGGCCGAGAATCTCGTGTAGCAGGATCGCCTCGCGCAATGCCCGGCGCGATGAGAGCGCACGCCTCAGATCCCGCCGGACGGGGCTGCGCGGCTGACTCTGGCCACCATTCGATGTCTTGATCCCACTCGCCCTGCGCTCGGTCTCCTCGGTGACATCTTCGCGTGCCGGCTCACGCCCGGCGGTCGCGAGTCGTTCCTCATTATCCATACTGCTACCTCCCGGTCCGATTGGACGCACGATCCTATCCCTACCGCCACGAGGACTCGCGTCTACTCGGTCCCATCGGTCCGCGCCAGCGACGTGCACCTCGGTGTCGGCCTGCACGTTCTCCATCCGATAGTAGTCCATCACGCCCAGCCTGCCGCTGCGGAACGCATCTGCCAGGGCCAGCGGCACCTGCGCCTCGGCCTCCACCACGCAGGCGCGCTGCTCCTGCTCCACCGCCACCGCCATCGCACGGCGCTCTTCCGCCTTCGCCTGCGCTATCCGCTTGTCCGCCTCCGCCTGGTCCGTCTGCAGCTCCGCCCCGATGTTGCGGCCCACGTCCACGTCGGCGATGTCGATGGACAGGATCTCGAACGCCGTGCCGGCGTCCAGTCCCCCGCTCCAGCACGTACTTCGATATGGCGTCGGGGTTCTCGAGCACGCTCTTGTGACTGTTCGCCGAGCCGATGGAGGAGACGGTGCCCTCCCCCACCCGGGCGATGATCGTCTCTCGCCCGCGCCACCCTGCGGCCGGTCGATGTTCGCCCGCACGGTGACACGTGCCACGGCAATGACCTGGATGCCGTCCTTAGCGACCGCGGCAGCACCCTGGGCGTTTGTATCACCTTCGGGTTGACGCTCACCTGCACGGCCTCCAGCACGTCCCCTGCCCGCCAGGTCGATCGCGGTCGCGCGCTTCCATGGCAGCTCGATGTTTGCGCGATCGGCGGATATCAATGCGGTGACGACCCGACCGACATTCCCGCCCGCCAGCGAGTGCGCCTCCATCTGGCCAACGTCGAGCATGAGCCCTGCCTTCGTGGCGCTGATCAGTGGGCGAACGATCTCGCTGGGATTCACCTTCCTCAGGCGCATCCCGATGAGCGTGCCGATGCCCACCTTCACGCCCGAGAAGATCGCCGTGATCCACAATCCGACCGGCACGAAGAACAGGAAAGCGAAAGGACAAGCAGCACGACGCCACCTATCGCCGCGATCGTTATGAGTGTTGCGATCTCCATGGGAATCTCTGTTGTTTGTCCCGTCGATGTCATATGCCACGGGTCGTTGCCGGTGCTCGCTCAGTGGCACCCTTGCTGACTCTCTTCGAGCCGCCGCACCACCCTGCGGTATCCCTCGTCGGCGATCACCTCCACCGACTCTCCCGCCCGGATGTAGTCGCCCTGGGTCACGACGTCCACCCGCTCACGACCGATCTGGGCAAAGCCACCCGGGCGTAGATCCGAGAGCGCAAGCCCGGTCGCACCAACGAGCGAGGCGGGCTCCGTTACCGCGGGTCGTTTCGGCGGGCATGGGTGCCGGTTCCCTGCGCGGCAGGCCGGACACCCGGCCCCGTCGTGCTGCCCGCCGGGGGATATCCGCCAAACCGACCCGTGCGTCCAGCACGAGCCCCTGCAAGCGCGCCGTCCGCGGCAGCAGCCAGATCAGCAAGAGTCCTGCCCAAAGACACGAGCACGCCCGCGCCCGCCACCGTGTATCCTGCCCTGATGAGGTCCTCGTTCGTGACCACCTCGCCCCCGATGATCAAGATGAACAATCCGACGATCAAGCGCCATCCCGCCGAGGATGCCGGCGACGCCGAAGCCGGGTATCACGAACACCTCCAGCCCGATCAGACCTAGGCCGAGCACGACCAGGGCGACCCCTTCCCACCCAGCCAGCCCGGCGAGATAGTGTCCCCAGAAGAAGGTCGCCAGCAGCCCCAGACCGACGGCGCCGATAGCGCCGAACCCCTCCGTGAACGCGTCGGCCAGGATGAGCAGTAGCCGAAGGACACCAGCAGGGACGCCACGACGGGATTGGTCAGGAACCGGACGAGGTTCTCGGCCAGGTGGGGCGTTACCTCCTCGACGGCTGCACCCTCAGACCGATCGCCTCCAACGCCTCGTCGGTGTTCGACTACCCCGTCCGCGTAGCCTCGCTGTCGCGCTTCGTTCGCCGTGAGCGTGAGTAACCGCCCCCTGCTCGACCAGGCCATCGATCCGAACGGACGGGTCCACCATCGCCTCGGCGATCTGCGGATCGCGGCCGCGCACTCCGCGGTGGACTTGAAGGTCGTGCGGACGGCGGAGATCGTCTTCTCGCCCGCTGTCTCTCCGCGCCATCAACCGGTGTGGCGGCGCCCATCACGGCGCCCCGTGCCATATAGATGTCGCGCGCCAGGGCTACGAGAGCCCCCGCCGAGAACGCCTCCCGGTTGACGAAGGCGATGGTCCGAACGGGAGAACCGAGCAAGCATCGCGCATCTGCAACCGCATCCAATCGGCCGCCGGGGGTGTTGATGTCGAGGATGACCGCGGGTGCGCCTTCCCTTGCGCATCCTGAAGGCTCCGGTTGAGGTACGGCACGAGCCCGAGGTCTATCTCACCGTGTATCTCCACGACCAGCACGGTGCCCGTGTCGCTCTGCGCCCGCGACGTACCGAGGGCATTCAGTGCTGTGCCGACGAGCACAAGTGCCAGCGCGAACGCCCTGAGAAGCGTGCGGTGCAGAGATCCGAGCCGCCGGCGATCACTCCCATCATCGCCGTCACCTTCCAGTTCCAGGCCCCGCCAGGCGCGGTGTCAAATTAATCAACCAACGCGGATCAACGCCCTGGGCACATTGCCGAGGTGGCGTCCCGCGGGACCGAGTTCTTCGACGTACAACCTCACGCAGTTCGCGCGGGCGCTTCCTGTGCACGCCCTATCTCAGCATAGCAGTCCACGGGCCATGCGCCGCGAATCTGGAAGGAGCCGTCGTCGCGTGATACCCATCGTCGACGGTCCGATCGACGTAGGGCTGCTCAACCATGCCGGTAGCGGAGCAGCGCCCCGACGCCGCCAAGCCGCCGGAACTCGGTGTGGTCCTCGACCACCTCCACGCGGGCGCCGGTCGAAACAGCCTGCCGAACGAACGCCGCGCGTACATCCTCATCCAGGTCGACCACGAGGTCAATCAGCAGCTCATCCACCTGGCCGTGCTCCAGGGCCCGGCGCGTGGCCTCCGGGCCGGCGACCCCGAGCCCGTCGCCGCGCACTGCATCCACGAGGCGGTCCGCCACAGAGCGCGCGTCGTCCGCCTCGGCGCGCGCCAGCACCGGCCCGGACTCGTCGCCGACCTGATCGAGCGGGGTCTTGATGTCCAGGCGCAGGGTATGATCGTCCACCATCCCTGTCACTCGCGCCGACAGGGCGCGTTACGAACCAGCGGCACCGCAATCTGATCGCCCGCGAGCACCACCCGCGCCGCGCCTTCGCTATCCACGAGCCGCTCGATCTCGGCCGCGGCCTCGCGCGCAAAGCCGGCCCGTGTCTCGTCGATATGGCGCTGATACCGCGCCTGGGACCAGCCGCCCATCGAACGCTTGCCGTACTGGGCCGGGTCGTCGTCCGGCCCGCCGAGCTCCTCCACAAATCCCACCCGCGTCGCGAAAATACGCGCGGTATTCGTATCCACAATGGCGACGAGCGCCGTCTCCTGCTCGTCGAGGAGGCGCGCGAGCTGGTAAAGGTCAGGCGTCGGACCGACAGAGACCTGGTTCTCGAAAGGTACGCCCGACTCCACTGTCTCGAACAACTCCCGCCCCGAGCACGCGAACACTCCGAGTCCTTGGGCGGCCGACCCCCACTCCTCCTCCAGGTACCGCTCGACGCGTGCCGCGTCGGCCTTGAACGAATCGAGGTCGTCGCCGCGTGGCGGGAAAGTCTTCTCGATTTCGCGCAACCGATCCTTGAGGACCACCAGTCCCGAGCGCAGCGCCGGATTGGCGCCCGTCTCCTGGGGGCGCATGTCGAGGTATATGCTCAAGACCGGCGAGTCGCCAGGCCCCATGTCCGCCAGCCGTCGAAGTAGTGCCTGCATCTGTGTTCCTCCTATTGCCTCTCGGCCCGCACGCCTCCCGGGCGATGCACTCTGAAATCCCGCAACCGGGCGATCGGTGGGGCGCATGCTTCATCACCCCCTCATGGCGAGCCGGGACCACGGATCGGAATGATTGCGCGAAAGGTGCTGCCGTGGCCAGGGACGCTCTCTATCGTAAGCCGTCCGGCATGTGCCTCCACTATCGCCCTACTGATGTAAAGCCCTAGTCCAGTCCCCTCAGTAGATAGCGCCGGTTCCAGGCGCGAGAACGGCCGAAACAACAGATCCTGCTGATCAGGTGATATGCCGATCCCCTCGTCGGAGACGGCGAGGGTCACCTCAGCCGCGGTGGGACGCACGCTGACTGTGATCTCACCCCCCTCAGGGGAGTACCGGATGGCGTTCGAGATGAGGTTTGTCAGGAGCTGGTCGGTACGGACCCCATCCCACTCGACATCCGCCCGCTCCGGCGCGTCCAGTACGATGCGATGCATGGGGCTAGTCGCTTGCTGCTCGTCCACCACTCGGCGCGACACATCTAGCAGGTCCAACGGACGGGGCACAACTGCGAAGTGTCCGGTGCCCACGCGGGCGGCATCGCGGAGGTCGGCGATCAAACGCTCCATTCGTCCCGTTGCGTCCCGTATCGCGGCGAGCGCTCGCAACTCCCCATGTGACCACATGCGGTCGTCGCTCCGAGAGAGCATTTGCGCGTACCCCGCCACGGTGGTGAGCGGCTGGCCAAGGTCGTGTGAGACCATCGACACGAACTGCTGGAGATGCCCTCGCGCCTGCTCGGCCTCACGCGCCCGTGCCAGCGCCGCACTGCGCTCGCGAGAGAGTGCGACGGCCAGGTAACCGATCAGGATGATCCCGACAGCTCCGTAGGGCAGGCTCACGATGGGCCGGTCCAGATAACCGGTCGCCAGGTAGAGGAGGACGGCGACCAGGGCGATCAGGGCGACGCCCTTCGGCACCATGCGATGGGCCGCCATCATGATTGGAACCGCATAGAGCGAGGATACTAGGGTGTTCTGGGGCAGCACGTAGAAGTTGATTATCGCCACGCCCAGCAGGCCGCCACAGACAAACGCAACGAGCCAAAGATGCCCGGACGAGCGTGCCGCTATGTCGCTATTCCGCTGATAGATAATCCTCAACTTCGCTCCCTTGGTCGCTTCGGTTCAAACAAGGAGGACCAAGAAGGTCATCGTAAGTGTCCGGGTTCCGAGGCAACGTCGCAGGTAGGGTAGGCAGTGTGCCACTTGTGTCCGTTCGTCGCTTACCCATTAATACACATCGAGCCAGCCATCCGTCCCTGCGTGGATCCCGCCCGGGAGGACGAAAATCGCCAGGGTATATCTCGCCTCCCCGCGTATCGATCCTCCGGTCCACTCCCCAGTCTCTTGTGTGCGCCTGACATCGGTCGGCTCCGTACAGGCGCGCTCAATTCGGGGTGTGCAGCCCCAGAGGGTGGCGCAACACTTTGCGCTACCGCCCAGATACACTGTATCGCTGCCTGTTTAGCCAAGGGTTAGCCCTTGGATAGAGGACGGTAAGAAAGCCCCGCGCTCGCCACCAGGAACTTTGATGGCACCCCTGTTGCTGCGATCCGCGGTGCGGTCAGGCAGATGGATCGGCTAGACTGCTCGTCTCGGCGGCACGAGCGTGCCCATGCCGGGCTGGTGGGGAGGAAGCTATTGCAGCGATTCCGTGTCCTGGTGATAGACGATGACGAGATTATCGGGGGGCTCCTCAAGCGAGGCCTCGCCTACGCCGGTTTCGCGGTCGATGTGGCCGAGAGTGGCGCGGATGGGCTGGATCACGCCTACCGAGAACCGCCGGATGTCGTCGTGCTCGACGTGCTGATGCCCGGTCTCGATGGCCTGGAGGTATGTCGCAGATTACGCGAAGGGGGCGACGTGCCCATCTTGATGCTCACCGCGAAGGACGAGGTTTCCGATCGGGTGAGCGGGCTCCGAGTGCGGCGCGGATGACTACCTCACCAAGCCGTTCGCGCTCGAGGAGCTGATCGCTCGCCTGCGCGCCCTCTTGCGCCGCCGCTCGCCCACCGAGGATCCCAACCGCGTGCGCGCTTCGCGGACGTGATGCTCGACCTGGGCACCCGGCAGGCATGGCGCGGGGAGCGCGCCATCGATTTCACGGCGAAGGAGTTCGATCTGCTCGCGGCATTCCTCCGCCAGCCCCGGCAAGTGCTCTCCCGCGACCAGTTGCTCGACCAGGTATGGGGCTTCGATTACGTGACGGAATCGAAGGTGCTGGAGGTATACGTGCGCTACCTACGCGACAAGCTGGAGGTGGGCGGCGAGTCGAGGCTCATCCATGGCCCTGCGCGGGGTGGGCTACGTGCTGAGGGAGCCGCAGGAGTGAACCCCCGCTCCGGGCGCCGGATTCGCTGCGCTGGCAGCTGACGGTTTGGCTCGGCCTCGCCCTCGGGCTGGTGCTGGTGCTCTTCACGCTCGCCGTGTACTCGCTGCTCGCCCGCACCCTGACCCGGCAGATCGACGGATCGCTTGTCGCGCGGGCGCAACAGGTCGAGAAGGCTATCGGGCGCGAGTCGGCTTTCACTACCCGTCGGCCGCTGGAGGTTGAAATGCCGAACACCTTCGCATCCGCGGACACCTTCGTGCAGGTGTCCAGCCTCGACGGACAAGTGCTTGGCAGGTCGGAGAACCTGGAAGGGGCCACGCTGCCGATCACACCCGAAGCGCTCGCGGCGCTGCGGGCACAGACGGGGGAGTTCGGCGAGGCCGAGGTACGGGGAGCGCCTCTGCGCATCTACAGCGCCCCGTTGACCTTGCCGGAGCATCCGATAAGCGCCATCCAGGTGGCTCGAAGCCTGGAGCCCACGCAGTCAGCGCTCGCGCAGCTGAGGCTGCTCGCCGGGTCGGGGTTGCTGCTGGCGATGGGGCTCGCCGGACTGATCGCCTGGGTGGTAGTCGGTGCCGCGCTTCGCCCGCTCGAGCATATCATCGAGACCATCGGCGGATATCGGAGCCTCGAGCGACCTCAGCCGGCGGGTGCGGCCGACACACACAGGCAGCGAGGTCGGTCGGCTTGCCACCTCCTTCAATCGGATGCTCGAGCGCCTCGAAGGGTCGGACCGGGCCCTGCGGGCCGCGTACGCAAAGATCGAGGCGAGCTTGCAGGCGCAGCGCCGCTTCACCGCCGATGCGAGTCACGAGCTGCGCACGCCGCTCACCAGCATACGGGGGTACGCGGGGCTGCTCAGGCAGTTCGTGCAGGTGACGCCCGAGGATCGGGTCGCGGCCATCGCGCAGATAGATCGGGAGGCCGACCGGATGAGCAGGCTCGTCGAGGATCTGCTCACGCTTGCGCGGGCCGATAGCGGGCAACCCCTCGCGCGCGAGCCGGTGCCACTGGTCCCGCTGCTGGAGGACATCGTGGAGCAGGTCCGCGCGCTGGACGGGGGCGAGCATCCGTTGGATCTCCGTGTGGAAACGCCGATCGTGGTGACGGGCGACCCGGACGCCTTGCGACAGCTGGGCCTCATCCTGCTCGACAACGCCGTGAAGTATACGCCTCCGGGCGGGCGCGTCGCGCTGACTGTGGCGGTGGACGGGGACCGGGGCACCATAGCCGTCACAGATACGGGCGTCGGGATCAGTCCCGGTGCCCTGCCCCACATCTTCGAACGGTTCTACCGCGCACACCGCCGACCGGAGGCTGGGCAAAGGCACGGGACTTGGACTCTCCATAGCCCGGTGGATCGCCGAGGAGCACAGAGGCTCGATCGAGGTGGAGAGCTCGGAGGGTCGGGGCAGCACCTTCATCGTGCGATTGCCCCTCGCACCCAGTTCTTGCGCGCCCGTGAGTGATCCTCCCCCGGGATTCTTACCGTTCCCTAAACAGTTCCTAATCTCCCCTAACCTCGGCGGCGTACCCTTGGTTCAAGCAGCGAAGGAGCAGGCATCCCTCCGGTGGGGGCCGATCTTGATGCTCACCGCCAGGGACGAGGTCCCGACCGGGTCAAGGCTCGAGTGCGGCGCGACGACTACCTCACCAAGCCATTCGCGCTCGAGGAGCTGACGCTCGCGCGCGCCCTGCTGCGCCGCCGGGCCCCCGAGGATCCGAACCGCGCGCGCTTCGCCGACGTGACCGCCGACCTCGGCACGCGTGCAGGCATGCGCGGGGAGAGGTCCATCGATTCACGGCGAAGGAGTTCGATCTGCTCGCGGCATCCTCTCCTGCGCAGCCCCGGCCAGGTGCTCTCCGCGACCAGCTCCTCGACCAGGGGGGGGCTTCGACTACGAGGCGGAGTCGAAGGTGCTGGAGGTACGTGCGTCCGCTACCCTGCGCGAGAAGCTGAGGTGGGCGGCGAGTCCCGGCTGATCCACACCATGCGTGGGGTGGGCTATCCTCAGGGAGCCGAGGAATGATATCCGCATAGCCGCGAGCGTCCTGCCTCACTGCGCTGGCAGCTGACTGTGGTTGGGCCTGGGGCTGGTGTTGGTGTTCTTTACGCTCGCGGTGTACGGGCTCCTGGCGCACACCCTACCGGGCAAATTGACGGCTCGCCGATCGCCCGGGCCCGGCAGGTAGAGCGTGCTATACGGCGCGAATCCGCCGCCTCGGGGGTCGCCCGCTGGAGGCGACGGTGCCCAACACGTTCGCATCCGCGGACACCTTCGTCCAGGTGGCGGATAGCGACGGCAAGTCCTCGGGAGGTCCAGAACCTGGAGGAAGCGACGCTGCCCATAACACCGAGGCAGTTGGAGCGCCGTGCGGGCCGGGGAGTTCGGCGACACCGAGGTCCGCGGAGAGTCCGTGCGCGTCTACAGCGCCCGTTGACTCTGCCGGAGCATCCGGGCAGCGCCATCCGTGTGGCTCGAGCCGGAGCCCACGCCGTCAGCTCGCGCGCAGCTGAGGGCCGCTCGCCGGGTCGGGGTTCTCTGGCGATGGGTCTCGCGGCCCTAGTGGTCTGGTACACCACCGGTGCCGGCTGCGCCCGCTCGAACATACCTTCATCGAGACGTCGGAAGACATAGGGTGGTCGAGTGACTCAGCCGGCGGGGCGTCCGCGACCCACACCGGCAGTGAGGTGGGGCGGCTTGCCACCTCCTTCAACCGTATGCTGGACCGGCTGGAGGCGTCCGATACGGAGCTGCGGGCCGCGTACGCAAAGGTCGGAGGCGACCCTGCGCGCGCGGCGCTTCACCGCCGACGCGAGCCACGAGCTGCGCACCCTGCTCTACCAGCGATCCGGGGCTACGCGGGACTCCTCCGGCAGTTCGTGCAGGTAACACCCGAGGATCGGGTGGCCGCGGTCGCGCAGATAGAACTACAGGCGAGCGGATGAGCCGGCCTGTCGAGGATCTGCTCACCCTGGCTCACGCGATAGCGGGCAACGCCTCGCGCGCGAGCGGGTCGCCCCGGTCCCGCTCGTGCGGGACGCCGTCGGGCAGGTCCGCGCGCTGGACGCCGGGCAGAGCATCCGTTGATCTCCATCGGAAACGAAGCGATCGAGGCCGAAGGGCGACCCCGACGCTGCTGCGACAGCCGGCTCATCCTGCTCGACAACGCGGTGCGGTACACGCCGCCGGGCGGTAGCATCCAGCTGACTGCGGCGGTGGACGGCGAGACGCGGATCACGGTCGCCGATACGGGTATCGGCATCGCCGCGGAGGATCTCCCCCACATCTTCGAGCGGTTCTACCGTGCACGCCACAACCGCACGTCCAGCAAGGGGACCGGTCTCGGCCTCTCCATAGCGCGGTGGATCGCCGAGAGCACGGCGGCGCCATAGAGGTGGAGAGCTCGGAAGGTCGACGTTTCGCCTCACCCTGCCCATTGCCCTCTGCACCGAGTAAGTGCGGGGAAACCCCCGGTCGACCTCCCCTGAACTCTTACCGTTCCCTAAACGGTTCCAAACTCCCCTTTAACTTCGCGCGGCGTACCCTGTACCCAGGCAGCATAAAGACATCCCTCCGGGAGGGGCGAGGATGTGGTGAGCCCGCCCTCCGCGCTGCCACAACAACACCGAGGGTACATGGCGCGATGAGGTAGGCAATGCTTGTTCGGATTCGCTGATCTGATCGCTGATCGTCGCGGCGCTCATCGGCTGGGTCGGCTGATCCTCGCCGGTCCTGGGCGACCTCCCGTTGGGCGACTGGGGACCGACGTTCTGATCGCGCTAGCGGGCATCTTGGGGCGATCGGGCGTTCGTCGTACGGGCGCTGCTTGGGACCACCCGTCGGCAGACCGATGACGGGGCGTGGAGACGCGACGCTTGGCGGCCTGGCCCTCATCCCCGCGATCAAGTTCGACGAGAGTGAAATCCTCTGCACCGACGCTGCGCCTTCGGTGCGGCGGAAAGGGGAATCCTCGCACAACCCACAGGCTGGGTACGCGAGGGTATGGAAGTATTCGGCTCCGATGGCGAAAAGTAGGACGTCGAGGTTCGGTACGGCGCGGACAGGTAGCAGGTGGGTGAAGACCGGTGCCCTGGCGGTCTTGTCAGGCCGACAGTATACGCGATGTCGGCGGAAGGGGGTACTCACCTGGCACCTATGAAGCTGCGATCCTCTGGGGCATAGCTATCGTACTCCTGATCTTACGAGCGTGAGATAGAGGGGGACTGGTGCTGGACGTCCTGGGTGGCGCCATCCACGTCCTCCTTGTCGTGGCGCTCGCCGCGATCATCTGGAAATCGTCAATACGAGCAGGCGAGCGGCGTGAACGGTGAGTAGCGCCCATGAGCACCCAGCATCGGGGAGATGAATTGTCGTGATGATCGTGTTGCTGGAGGGCGACCTCGCCATCCGGTGCGTTACGTGCGAACTGCTGCGGGAACAGGGGCATCCTGTATACGCCGCCGAGCTCGGAAGCGGTCGGGAAGACTGTGGAGTCTATGGAGGTAGACCTGGTGCTGGCCGATCCCAAGGGCGCGACCAAGGATCAGGCCCGATAGCCTCCGGTGCCTGGTCCGACTGGTCGCCGGGCAAACCACGGTGGTGGCGTTCACGGCACACAAAGTGAGCCGCGAGAAGGAGGCACGCGAGGCGGGCTGCGCCGATGTGATCGGCAAGCCGTTCGACATAGACGAGCTGATCGGGTGCGCAGGGACATGGGGGCGAGGAGGCGAGAGTCTGGCGACAACCTCCTCCGTTACCCGGCCTCCTCCTCGTCGCGCCGCTGCTGCTGCTCAATGCGATCTTCGTCGCCACCGAGTTCGCCTTCGTCACGACCCGGCGCACCCGCATCGAGCAACTCGCCGCCGAGGGCAGCGGTCCGGCGCGCAGGGTCCGCAAGGCGCTCGGCAACCTGGACTACTACGTCGCCGCCTCCCAGCTCGGCATCACGATGGCCAGCATCGCGCTCGGCTTCGTCGGCGAGCCCGTCCTCGCCCATCTGATCGAGCCGCCCGTGGAGGCCCTGGTCGGGGCGTTCGCGCCTCGCACGGCATAGCGATCGGTGGCGTTCGCCCTGATCACCGCGCTCCACATCGTCCTCGGCGAGTTCGTGCCCAAGACGATCGCTGGGCAGAAACCGGACGGACCGCCATGGCGCTCGCCCTCCCCATCGAGGTGTTCACCCGGGTCTTCGGCCCCGCCATCTGGCTGCTCAACCACACGGGCAACGCGCTGCTCGGCCTGCTCGGGATGTGGATCGAGCCGCTCGGCGACAAGCCGCTCGCGGCCGAGGACCTGCGCCTGACGCCGGGAGTCGAGCGCGTCCGCGGGCTGATCAGCCGGCCCGAGCTCGAGATCGCGCGCCGGGCCATCCGCCTTCCTCCGTGGCCGCCCACGACCTGATGGTCCCCGAAGCGCAGATGGTGGCCATACCGGTCGAGGCAGGTCGCGAGGAGGTGCTGGAGGTGCTTGCCGACCACCGGCACACCCGATACCCCGTCTACGAGGGGTCGACCGACAACATCATCGGCGTGCTCGACGCCAAGGACCTGCTGCTCGACGGGTCGCGCGGCAGCTCCGGCGCGCGCGGCATGCACCCGCCCGTCGTGCTGCCGGAGAGCGTCCCCGCGGTCCAGGTTTCCGCCGAGGCGCAGCGGGCGCGCGCGCAACTGGTCGTCCTCGCCGATGAGTACGGCGGCACGGCCGGGATCGTCAGCGTGTTCGACATGGTGGAGTACCTGGCGGCGAGTTCCCGGATGAGTACGAGGCCGACGAGGCAGGGACGAGCGCAACCCTCGACGGCCCGGTCACCTGGACGGACTGACGCGCCTGGCAGAGATCGAGGAGGGGCTGGGCATCACCCTGCCGGAGATGGAGGCGGAGACCGCGGGCGGGCTGGTCGCCACCCTGCTGGGCCGTATCCCCTCCACTGGTGACGAGGTGCGGCTCGACGGCTACGTCGCGCGGGTGGAGGCGATGGACGGCGGCGGAGCGGCTGCGGCTGATCCCCAGCGCGAGCGACGACCTGTGCGTCCGCCGCAAGCGAGGAGGAGGACGAGCGCGATGGGCGGTGAGGCACGACGACGATCCTCGGCGCTGGTTGCCACGGCGCTGCTCATCGGGATGAACGCGCTGTACGTGTTCCACGAGTTCGTCGCGGACGATCAAGGAGGCCGACGTCAGGAAGCTTGAGCGCCTCGTCGCGACGCAGATCTCGCGCCTCGTCTCGTGGGGCGTGCATCAGCTCGACCACTACATCGCGGTGGACCAGCTCGGGATCACGATCACAAGCATCGCGGTGGGGTGGATCGGCCAGCCGGTCGTCGCACGCCTGCTCGGGGGTGGCCTCGCGGGATTGGGCATCCTCGGCGCCGGAATCGCCGCGGCGATTGGGGGGACCCTTGCCTTCGCGCTCATCACGGCGGTGCAGATGCTCGCCGGGGAGCTCATGCCGAAGACGGTGGCGTTGCGGCACCCCGTCCGGGTCGCCTCGCTCGTCGCCCTGCCGGTGGAGATCACCGCGAAGCTGATGCACCCCGTCGTCGTGCTGCTCAACGGCGCCGGTGGGCTCACCGTCCGCTTGTTCGGCATCGAGGCGCAGGCGGAGAGCCACACGCAGCAGATGCCGCCCGAGGAGCTGGGTTCCCTGATCGAGGCGAGCGCGCGGGCCGGGACGCTCTCCGTCGGCCCCGCGACGCTGCGCCGGGCGCTGCGCTTCTCGGACCTGCGCGCCCACGACATGATGGTGCCCCGGCAGGACGTCGCCGCGATCGAGGTGGCGATGTCCATCGAGGAGGTGCTGGCAGTGGGACGGCGCGAGCGCCACGCCCGCTACCCGGTCTACGAGGGCGACATGGACACCATCGTCGGTGTGCTCAACATCAAGGATCTGGTGCAGCGCGACGCGCACGGCCGCCCCATCGTGGTGGACAACTGGAGGCGGCTGGTGCGCCCGGTCCCCGTCCTGCCGGAGAGCGTGAGCGTCGAGGTCCTGCTGCACCAGCTGCGCCGCGAGAAGCGGCAGCTCGCGGTGCTCGCCGACGAGTACGGGGGCACCGCGGGGATCGTGACCGTCACCGCGGTCGCCGACCGGCTCATGGGCTCCCACGACGAGCAGATCCGACAGACGAGAGGTGGCGAGCACCTCCTGGAGGGGCAGGCCAATATCGAGGAGGTGGAGGAGGCGCTGGGCGTATCGCTCGCGCCGGAGGAGCGGGAGTACGAGACGATCAAGGCCGCATACCCATACGGGAGACATCCCATCCGCGGGGATCGCGAGGTGAACGGCCACACACAACGGTGTCGGCGATGGAGGAAGCGGGTGGCCGAGGTCGCCCATGGCCCGGCGGCCATCGTNAAGCCGTGCCGAATTTTGGGCTTCAATTCTGCTGACTTGACAGCTTTATTTTACATGCACCTAGGTGGGGAGGCGATCAGCGCCAGCACCACGGTCTACTCGATGTCGAAAATGTGCAGATCCATAGCGCCACGACGGCGTTGCGGGTCTCGGCGTGATGTTCGCGGGATCCACGAGCCTTGGTGTGGTGCCGGGATCCTGCGTCGGCGGTCACCACGAGCCAGTGATGATGCTATCATTCACGACGCACTTTGCACGCGCGCTTGCGCTTTCTTCAATTGGACGGTCTATGCCCAAGGACATTGGCGATTCGGTCAGCGGTATGGCCTCGCAGGCGAGCACCGCGGCGACGATGTGGACGGTGCTCGCACCGCTCCTGCTGGCCCTCCTCGCAGCGCCGGCGGCCGCGCTCGCCGGCTCCTTCCGCGCCGGCTGGGCCGCTGGCGCGGGCGGCGTACTCGCGGCCACGGCGTTCGGTGCAACGCTCTGGGGATGGTCGGCGGGCGGTGGTGCGATCAATGTGCCCTGGGCTCCCACGCTCGACCTGCGACTCGCCCTCTCGCTGGACGGGCTGGCCGCGCTGTACGCCCTGCTGGCGACAGGCATCGGCTTCCTGGTGGTCATCTACTCCTCGCGCTACATGCCGCTGCACCTGGGCACCAACACCGACCCCGGAGCCAGGAGCCGCGCTTCTACGCCTTCCTGTTGCTCTTCATGGGCTCTATGGTCGGGCTGGCCATGTCCCAGGACCTGATTTTGTTCTTCGTCTTCTGGGATCTGACGGCAATCGCCTCCTATTACCTCATCGGGTACGACCGGCACGAGGCCGAGTCGCGCCGATCGGCGCTGATGGCGCTCCGTGACGGGGATCACCGCGGTCCTCTTCCTGATCGGTGCGCTGCTCCTCTACGCCCGGTACGACACGTTCTCCCTGCCCGCGCTGATCGCGCAGGCGAGACCGGACGCGACGCTTTCCCTCGCCGGTGGGCTGATGGCGGCTGCGGGCCTTGCCAAGAGCGCGCAGGTACCGCTGCACTTCTGGCTCCCGCGGGCGATGGCGGCGCCTACCCCGGTCTCGGCGTACCTGCACTCGGCCGCGATGGTCGCGGCGGGCGTGCTCCTGCTCGGGGCGGTTCTACCCGCTCCTGCAGAAGAGCGAACTGCTCCTCGACGGACTATTCGTCGTCGGCGCGCTCTCGATGCTTGTCGGCGGGATCATCGCGCTGACGCGCGACGTGCTCAAGCAGGTGCTCGCGTACTCGACCATCTCGCAGTACGGCTACGTGGTGGTCCTTTACGGACTCGGGGGCAAGTACGGCGCGGTCGGCGCCGCGTTCTACGTCCTGGCGCACGGGGTCGCGAAGAGCGCGCTATTCCTCACGCCGGGCGCGGTGACGGAGGCGACGGCGGAGACCCGGCTGTCGCGATTGGGCGGCCTGGCGCGCCAGATGCCCGTGCTCGCGGTCGCGAGCGCATCCGCCGCCGCGGCATCGCGGCGCTTCCGCTCACGGTCGGATTCTTCAAGGACGAACTGTTCTTCGCGGCCGCGCTGGAGCGAGGCTGGGCATACGCCGGTTTCGCGGTGGTGGGCGCGGGCCTCACGTTCGCCTACATTGGGCGCTTCTGGTCGATGATCTTCCTCGGCCGGCGACGCGGTCAGCCGCACCCGCTCCCCGCTCGCCTTGTCGCACCCGTAGCGCTGCTGGGCCTGCTCGTGGTCGCCGGGCGGGATCGCGGTCGGCCCCTCGAGCGGCTCGCGGAGGCAGCAGGGAGCGTCAGCTACGGTGAGCCAGTCGAGGTCAGCCTTGCCTACCACCTGGATGCCCGGCCGGAGAACCTGATGGCGCTCGGCGCGTACGCGCTGGGCGCGTTGCTTCTGTTCCTCCGCCCCGCGTGGGTTCGCGCAGCGGAAGCGTTCTCCCGCTTGGGTGAGCGGCTGGGTCCGGAGCGGTGGTACGCACTGACACTCGATGGGCTGAATCGGCTGTCCGACAGCATCCATGCCATGGAGGTGCGCGACCTGCGCAGCAGGGTGGCGACGATCCTCGTGCCGTGCGCGGTGCTGGTGGGCGCGGGACTGCTGGCGACACCCTTCGAGGGGGCGTATGCCGTCGGCACCGTGGAACTCGGTGATCTCCCACTGATCCTGGTCCTGGCACTCGTGGCGGTTGCCGCCATTGCCGTAACGAGACCCGCGAACCACCTGACCTCGCGCTCGTGCTGTCCGGCGTCGGATACAGCCTGGCCGTCGTGTACGCATTCCTCGGCGGGCCGAACGTCGCGCTGGTCGCGGTCCTGATCGAGACCGTGCTGGCCTTGGTGTTCCTCGGGGTCCTCTCGCTGCTCCCGCGAGAGGTGCTCGAACATCGCGAGCTGAGCCTCGGGGCCGGCGCCCGCAGGTGGCGCGATCCGCTGGTGGGCATCGTCGCTGGCGTGTTCGCGTTCGCCGTGGTCTGGGGCGTGCTCTCCCGTCCGGCGCCCATCGAGAGCGTGGCGCTCGTCCAGACGCGGCTGACGCCGTACGCGCACGCGAAAGACGTCGTGACCGCCATCCTCGCGGACTTTCGAGGTCTCGACACCTTCGGGGAGATCACCGTCTTGGGGATCGCATTGCTGGGGATTGCGACGCTTATACAGGAGGGCGCGTGTGGCAACAACGGTCTTGACGCGAGTCGTCGCGCGATTATTGCTCGCGCCGACATTCATCGTGGCGGCGGCGGTGCTCGTCAAGGATACGCCGACACGGGCGATGGCTTCAATGCCGGCGTGATCGCCGCGATCGGCGTGCTTCTACAGTACGTCGCGTTCGGCTACCGGGAGGCGGACCGCCTGCTCCCGTCCGCCACGCGGCGCTGCCGGACTCCTCGGTGGCCTGCTGCTTTCCTTCGCGGTCGCGTTCGTGCCGGTCCTGCGTGGCGACTCCATCTTCACGCACGTCCCGCGGCCGGGCACGGCGGTGATCCACCTGGGCACCCTGGAGATCCTGACGGCGGTCGCATTCGACATCGGTGTTTTCCTCCTGGTGTTCGGTTTCGTCGTAGGCGCGATCGACATCATCGCACGAGCCGCCGATGGGAGACCACAATGACGGTCATACTCTCGCTCGTCATCGCCGTGCTCTTCGGTAGTGGCGCGTACCTGATGCTCAAGCGCGACCTGCCCCGGGTCGTCGTCGGGATGATCATGATCTCCAACGCGGCGAACCTGTTCATCATGTCCGCGGGGCTCACACGGGGTCGCGCGCCGATCCACCCGCTGCCAGAGGGCCAAGCAACCAGCGATCCGCTCGTGCAGGCCATGACGCTCACCGCGATCGTGATCTCCTTCGGTGTGGCGGCCCTCGCGCTGTGTCTGGTGCAGCGCGTCTGCAGCACGCACCTCTCCGTGGACCTCAAGGACCTCGCGGAGGCCGAGGAGCTCGAGGCAGCCGATCTGGAACGAGAGCGCGAGAGGGAACTGGTCTGATGCTGGTACTTCCCCTCGGTCTGGCGTGGTTCGCCGCCATCACGCTCGCGCTGCTCGACGGGCGCCGCCGGGGCGTGGGGTACGCGGCGGTGGCCGCGCTCGCCGTCACGCTGGCTGCGCTCGTGCGGCTCTCGGTGGACGTGCTTCGAGGCGGTCCAGTTCAGATGGTGGCGGGCGCCTGGCCCACCGGGGTCGGCATCACCCTGCGGGCCGATGTCCTGGGCATGTCGTTCGCTGTCCTCTCCGTCGGTGTCCTGCTCGTGGCGCTCGCGTACGAGGTGCTGGCCGGCGTGCGAACGCGCACCTTCCCCGCGCTGGTCCTCTTCATGGCGACGGGCTTGACGGGACCTGTTCATCACCGGCGATGTGTTCAACTTCTACGTCTTCTTCGAGATCGCGATGACCTCGGCGTTGTCCTGACGACGTACGGGGAGCGCCCCGGCAGATACGCGCCGGCTTCATCTTCGTGGTAGTCAACCTGCTCGGCTCCGTGTTCTTCCTGATGGCGATCGCCGCCCTGTATCACGTCACCGGCACGCTGGAGATGCAGGACATTGCCGCGCGCGGTGCACTCGTCGTGCCGAACTCCCGCATCCTCATCGCCGCGCTCATCTTCGTCGCCTTCAGCGTGAAGCTGGGGCTCTTCCCGTTCCATTTCTGGCTGCCCGCGGTGTACACCGGCACGCGTCCGGCCGTGGCGGCGATCCTCAGCGGGGCGCTCGCCAACATCGGCTCCTACGGGCTGCTGCGGTTCGGCGGCGACATGCTGACGGGCGAGCTGCAATTGGGGAGCGCCGCCCTGCTGGTGCTTGGTACGGCGAGCATCATTTACGGCGCGCTGCAGGCGATCTCCCGGCACGCACCGAGCGAGGTCCTGGCGTACTCCTCCATCGGACAGGTCGGCTACATTATGATCGCGCTGGCGGTGGGGGGAACGTGGGGTACGCGGCAGCGGTGCTCTATGCGGTGGTGAACGCGCTCAACAAGACACTGCTCTTCCTGTCCGCGGGGATGCGCGGGCGCTTCGTCCAGGCGGCGTTCGTTGTCGGGGCGTTCAGCGTCGCGGAGTCCCGCCGTCGGCCGGCTTCTTCGGGAAGCTGGCGCTCTTCCGGACCGGCATCGCGGAGAGCAGCGCGCTTCTCGGTGGCGCTGATCTTCCTCGGGGCGCACTCTCCTTCGTGTATGTGTTCCAGATCTATCAGAAGGAGTTCTGGGAGGCGGATGCTGAGGACGCCATCGGGCCGGCGGGCAATCGCATCATCGTGTTCGCGGTCGCCGTCCTCATCGTCGCGCTCGGCGTCTGGCCGGAGCACTGCTGGACATTAGCGAGCGCGCGGCCACCGCACTCTCGGGGGGCCGCCGAGGTGATCGCGGTCCTGCTCAGCGTCCTACTGCTGACGGTGACGTATGCGCTGGTTCTCGCGAGCTTCCACCCTGGGATCTGGCGATCGGAGCCATCGTCTCGTCCGCAGTCCTGACGTATTTCCGACGCTTCCTGTTCGGGGACCGACCGGCGGTGCTGGAAGATCTCGGTAAGCGATTGGTCGCCTTCGTGCCCTTTGCCGCGATCGCGCTGCGCGATATCATCGCGGGCACGTGGACCGTCGCACTCGTCGTCCTCCACGTGCGCCCGCTCAGGAGCCAGGCATCGTCGCGGTGCCTGTGGGCGATCGCACCCCCGTCGGGGTCGCCGTCTCGGCACTCGTGACGACCCTGTCGCCGGGGTCGTTCCTGGTAGACGTGGATTGGGACCGGGGGCGTCATGCTCATCCACGTGCTCGACGCGAAGGATCCGGCCGAGGTCTGCGAGGCCCATCAGCGGTTCTATTATCGATATCAGAAGCGCGTGTTTCCGTAACGATTGGGGAGCTAAATGCACGAGACGGTTTTCTACCTGGCGGCGGTCTGGATGACGGGGCTGCTCGGCCTGAGCGTACTGCTCGTGATCCGGGCCCGATCCACCGCGGTGCGTATCCTGGCACTCGACCAGCTCACGCTGATCCTCATCGCCTTCCTGGTGCTGTACGCGGCGCCAACCGCTCGGCGTACTACCTCGACGCGGCGCTGGTGCTGTCGCTGCTCGGCTTCGTCGGGACGCTCGCCGCCTCGCGGTACTACGCCGAGGGGAGGATCTTCTGAATGACGGTGAACCTCGTCGCCCTGCTGGCCGACGCGCTGGTCATCCTGGGGGTCGCGATCATGACGATCTCCGTGTATGGGGCGTTCCGCATGCCGGATATCTACACGCGCCTGCACGGGACCAGCAAGGGTGTTTTCTGGGCGTGGTCTCGCTCCTGCTGGCGTCGGTGGTGACCGGTCAGCGAGCGATCATCGCGCGCGTCGTACTGATCGGCGTATTCCTGATCCTGACCACCCCCGTCTCGGCGCACGCGATCGCCCGGGCGGCGTACCAGCGCGACGAGCGGATGGAGACGCCTGGCGCGGTGGACCAGTCGGGCCACGGCCTCTCCGTTCAGCCGGGCGACGGATCGACACACCGCCGTGAAGGAGCGGCGAAAGCGGATGCGGCGGACAGGTCCGGGTAGGGAGGGCTGACTATGGGTTACGGCTCACCGGAAGAACGGTATAGAAGTACGGTTTGCGGTCCATGGACACGCTAGAGACGAGGACAACGTGGCCAACGCCTGCCCCGCTTCCTGCGCAGCCGATGCCACCGCTCTCACTGGTGGCGCAGGTATCCGCCCTGACTCGCCACCAATGACACCTCACGCTCAATACTGGGAGTACCCGCTTCCGCCCGCATCTCCTCGACCCCGCGCTCCAGCCCCTCCCGGCTCTCATAACGGATGGCGTGTGTCTCCAAGCGACACCTCTATGGGTCCGATTCCCCCGCGCGGGTTAGTCCCCTCTGACCGCCGCGCGCACGAACAGCGATGCCGGGTAGTCCCACTCCGTGGCGAAGATAACGACGAGAACCACCCAGGCGAGCATGCCTACGATTACGACGCTCGCCGTGGCAAGCGCGAGGGACGAGTCGCCCGCACGCGGCCGCATCGCCCCTCGGACCAGGTACCGTCCCGCCGCCACGAGCGTCAGGCACAGGCTCGCCAGCACGAGGACGGCGCCCAGCGCCGCCCCCGGCGCCAGCACGTCCCGGGCCCATACCTGCGCAAGCGAGGCGGTCACGAGGCCGAGCACCACGCCCAGCACCGAGACACAGACCCACACCCCCAGCGCTATCTCGTTGGCCACCTCGACCACTGCCACCCTCTCCGCATCCGTCGCCACCCGATGCATACGCCTCACCTCCATATCCCGAGCGGAACCGGAACTAGAAAGGCGGAGCCAGTTGACTGACTCCGCCCGCTGCCTGTGGGTAGTGGGGACAGGCCCCCTATTTCGTCCTCACCAGGAGTATATCACGACCGCGTCGCCGCTCACATCGTTGGAGCCCGAGATGGGGTTGACCCGCTCATTGCTCGCCAGCCGGCGAGGGCTCCCGGAGCCGTGAGTGCTCGGCGAGGTACTCCTCCAGGCACTCCCGGGTCGCCACCCACACGCCCCCGACCTTGCGCGCCCGCAGCCTTCCCCCCTCGGCCTGCTGCGCCAGTGTGTGCGCCGACAGCCCGCACAGCGCAGCCGGCTCAACGAGTGAGAGGATATGCTCCTGCTCTTCCGCCCCGTCCGGGCACTCCTCCACTCCCATCCGACCACCGCCTCCCCTACTTGGTGACGTCGAGCAGCGTCTCGGGCCGCTCCGTCTCGGCCCGGTCGCGCGCCCTACGCACGGTCTCTGCTACCCCGGTATCTTCCGCCTCGAACGCTCGCAGCGCGTGGCGGCTCATCTCGAGCGCCAGCTCCACCTCGCCCATCACCGCCTCGTCCACCCCCAGTCGGTGCATGTGGTCCAGCTCGTTCCAGCTGTGCGTCCGGACCACGATCTCAAGCTTCGGGTTCGTGTGCCGGGCGTGCTCGACGATCTGCCGGTTCGCGAGCCGGTCCTCGGTCGCCACCACGAGCAGCCGCGCCTCCGCGAGCCCCGCGTGCTCCAGGACCGTCCGGTTCGACGCATCCCCCCAGAGCGCGGGGATCTCTCGCTCCTGCAACCGCTCGACCCTGCGCTGGTCCTGCTCGATGACGACATAGGGGAAGCCATGGCGCGCGAGGGCCTCGCCGATGATGCCGCCCACCCTGCCGTAGCCGCACACAATAGCGTGCCCCCGCAGCCCGTGATCGCCAGCACTATGGGGCAAAACCGGTGCGGACCCGTCACGGCGCGCGAACCACCCTGTGAGCCCCCGGCGGGTACCCAGCCAGCTCTCGATGGGGCCGATCGCGCGGAACAGTAGGGGTTGTGGGTGATGGAGAGGAGCGCTCCCGCCAGGATAAGATTGTGGTCCTCCTCGGGCAGGAGCCCCAGGGTTCGCCCGAGCTCCGCGAGGATAAAGGACAACTCGCCGATTTGGGCGAGCCCGGCGGCCACGCCGAGGCCGGTCCGGAGCGGGTGCCCGAGAGCCACGACGATGAGGAGCGCGGCCAGGGCCTTTCCGAGGACGACGATCGCCAACACCGCGAGTAACCGGACCGGGGATTCGAGCAGGAACGAGGCATCGAAGAGCATCCCAACCGAAACAAAGAACAGCACCACGAACGCGTCCCGCAAGGGCAGCGCATCCGCCGCCGCCTGGTGGCTCTGGTCCGACTCGCCGACGACCAGGCCGGCGAGGAAGGCACCCAGCACCAGCGACACGCCGAAAAGGACGGCGGATGCAAAGGCGACGCCGAGCGCCACGGCGAGCACCGCCAGCGTGAACAGCTCGCGCGAGCCGCTCCGCGCGACCTGGGTGAGCAGCCAGGGCACCGCCCGGCCGCCGACGAAGAACATCAGGACCGCGAAGATCGCGACCTTGCCGAGCGGAGGCCGAGCGCCGTGAGCGGATTCCCGCCGGTCGTGGCGAGATCGGCGGGCGGGTCGCCGCCGAGGGGGACTGCCAACACCGGGAGGAGGACGAGCGCGAGCACGGTGAACAGGTCCTCGACGATGAGCCAGCCCACCGCGGCGCGGCCGTGGGGTGACTCGAGAGTACCGTGCTCCATCAGGGCGCGCAGCAGGACTACGGTGCTGGCCACCGAGATCGCCAGCCCCAGCACCAGGCCCTCGCCGGGGCTCCAACCCCACCACCAGACGGCGACGCCCGTGGCAAAGGCGGTCGCAACGGCGATCTGACCGATCGCGCCGGGGAGAGCGATGGACCGAACCGCCAGCAGATCGCGCAGCGAGAAGTGGATGCCGACCCCAAACATCAGCAGGATCACGCCGATCTCAGCGAGTTGGGTAGCGATCTCCGGGTCGCCGACGAAGCCCGGCGTGAACGGGCCGATGGCGACGCCCGCGAGGAGGTATCCGACGATTGGCGGCAGTCTCAGCCGCGTGGCGACGAAGCCGCCGGCAAAGGCGACAACGAGCGCGATGCTTACCGTGGCGATCAGGCCGGTCTCGTGCGGCATGGGTCTCCCCTCCTCATCCGGTTTTGGGATCCGACGGGGAAGGAGCCGCTGCTTCCCGCCCGTGCGCCACCAACACCGAGCAGGGGGCGCGCTGGGCCACCGCCGAGCTGACGCTGCCCAGCAGCAGCCGATCTATCGTCCCCAGTCCCCTGGTGCCGACGACGATGAGGTCTGCGTCCATCTCCCGCGCTCGCCGGCATATCACCGTCGCCGGATCGCCGAACTCCAGCTCGCCAACATATGGGGCGAGGCCCCGAGCCATGGCCCGCGCCGTCTCGAGCACCTCAGATCCCCGCGCCTTGGCCGCGTCCTCGGCCCGACCATACTCGGCGGGGCTCACGGAAACGCCGGGCTGGATCGGCGCGGCCACGTGGAGGGCGGTGAGGGTGGCCTCGTAGCAGCTGGCAAGCACCGTGGCCAGGCGGCACGCCTCCATCGACTGGGGCGAACCGTCGACCGCCACCAGGACACGCGCGATGCTCGGTCCTTCCATTGCAGTCACCGTCTCGGCTAGCGTATGACACAAGTAGAGACGAATGCGTCTATGCCAGATTACATGGGCTTCGCCACTCGGTACAGAGGTGCGGCGCTGGAGAGGCGGCGGGTGCCCTGCGAGGTCCAGGGGCACCTAATGCGCGGGGGAACCTGCATAGTCTACATATATCTGCGGTAACCGTGGCCTGTCCTCTTCGAGACCCCCACCGGTCGCCGCAGTCCGCGCAGGTCACGACCGAACTCCACTGTCCAGGCTCCACTCTTCGCCTGACTCCACCACCCGACGGCCCACTTGCTTTGACCGGACATCGCCGACATGATATTATCGTCTGTCGATATCGGAGATCGATTTAATGATCCGCGACTTCTTCCTCGGCTTCGTCAAGATCTACATCCTGCACCACGCTTCTCTGGAGCCGGTCTACGGTACGGCACTCATCGAGGAGTTGGCCCGCCACGGCTACCGACTCAGCCCCGGCACGGTCTACCCGATCCTGCACAGCCTGGAGTTGGAGGGGCTGCTCAAGCGCGAGGATCGGGTGATCGGCGGGCGGGTGCGCAAGTACTACGGGGCAACAGCTGAGGGCCGGGCTGCCCTGGACGAGGCCAAGGGGAAGATCGCCGAACTGGTGGACGAGGTACTAGAGGCTCACGGTCGCGACTGCCTGCCGGGACCACCCGACACAGAGGAACGAGGAGGAGACGGAGAATGAGTAAGGGCCAGGCAGCTCGAGAGGCAGTCGTGTCCGAAGGCCGCGGCTCTCTCGGCGAGGTCACGAGGCTCGCGCTTAAGCTTGGGTTCATCGCCTTCGGTGGACCGGCCGCTCACATCGCGATGCTGCGCGACGAGGTGGTCATGAGGCGCCGGTGGCTCACCGACCAGCACTTCCTGGACCTGCTCGGCGCTACCAACATCATCCCCGGCCCCAACTCTACCGAGATGGTGATGCACGTCGGACATGAGCGGGCCGGCTGGCGTGGCTTGGTCGCTGCGGGTGCCGGGTTTATCCTGCCTGCGGCCACGATCGTGCTCGCACTCGCCTGGTTGTACGTCCGCTATGGCACCACACCCACGGCGGAGTGGCTGCTGTACGGCATCAAGCCGGTGATCATCGCGGTGGTGGTGCAGGCGCTGTGGGGCCTGCTGAAGACAGCTGTGAAGGGGCCGTTCCTTGCGGCGGTGGGAGTAGCGGTCCTCGCGCTCTACCTGCTGGGTGTCGACGAGGTCCTGCTGCTCTTTGGCGGCGGACTTATCGTGATGGTGATCCGCAACACGGACCGCATCCGGCGCGGAGGGGCGCTGCCGTCCGTGGCGTTCGCGCCGCTCGTCGGTGTGGTGCTTCCTTGGCTGGCACAGGCAGCCTCGGCGCCCTACAGCCCGATCGCGCTCTTCCTGAACTTCCTCAAGATCGGGTCCGTGCTCTACGGCAGCGGCTACGTCCTGCTGGCCTTTCTGAGGGGCGACTTCGTCGAGCGGCTGGGCTGGCTAACGAACGACCAGCTGCTCGACGCGGTGGCCATCGGGCAGTTCACGCCGGGCCCGGTCTTTACCACTGCTACGTTCGTGGGCTACGTCGTTGGAGGCCTCCACGGCGCTGTCTTGGCAACCGTGGGCATATTCCTGCCGTCGTTCTTATTCGTGGCTGCCATCGGTCCGCTCGTGCCTCGGCTACGCTCCTCGCCCTGGATGGGGGCATTCCTGGACGGGGTGAACGTGGCCGCGCTTGGCCTGATGGCGGCAGTGACGCGGGAGCTTGGGAGGTCGGCGATTGTGGATCCCTTGACCGCACTGCTCGCGGTCGTCGCTGCGGGTCTGCTGATTCGCTTCAAGCTCAACTCCGCATGGCTCGTGCTAGGTGGTGCCCTGGCGGGCCTCGCGTACAGACTGGTAGCCGGTTGAGCAGTCGTTCTTCTTAGTCCGGATTGCACATGCGTTGGGCACATTATTTATGTGTAGGCCATGTTGAGGCGTGGTATGGAGCGCGGCACTTGTGCTCCGTCGGTAATGTACGCGTTCAGCCCACTACCGGACTTCACCCCCGTCACAGCGCACCTCGATTATCTGGTGTTGATTCCCACAGGCATCCCGCTCCTGCGGGGACACGAGTGTTCCTGCCACCCTCTCTGCACACCATTGTAAAGGTGGAAATGGCGAGATTTGCCGGCGTCCTGTTTCCCACGATGCTCCCGTGATGCCGGCGCCACATCTGCGCCACTCTGCTGGTGGGCCCCCCCAGAGAGGGAAGCTATCACCGGGGAAAGTCGCGCCGCGGTCCTCTGGCCGTGGTGCTGGCGACGACGGAGGGCGACTTCGCCGCTGTCGAACGAACGACCAGCCCACGCCTCGATCTCCGCCGGGCCCACCAGACTTCGGCCGCCGGGTCTCAACTCATCGCGTTGTCCCCGAGCAGAACACGATCGCCAGGGCCAGGTCCCCCGTATTGTCTTCGCCAGGAGCGCAGCCGCTCGATGACCACCGCGCCCCTCATGCGTCAAACCGGATTGATCGATCTTGCCGGCTAGAGGCGTGGTGGAGCGCGGCACGAGTCCGATGCACTTCGCTCGACGGCGCGCACCTACGCCAACACCAACAGCGATCTTGCCCCACCGACGCTACTGGCGAGATTGCCCCATGTTTCATCTTGTTACGCTGATGCCGGCACGCGAACCCCGAGGAGACGGCTCGCTGGAAGCGATCGGCAGCAGACCTGCCGGGGCTTCACGGCTCGCGCAAGACAACCAGCCCGCACCCAAGGAGCACCATAAGCACAGGTTCCCTCGGCGGGCAACAGCGTGCCCTCCAGAATGCCTCACGCGAACCCCACTGTGTTACGAGTTCCGCTCAAGCGGGCATCGCGCCAGGAGCACCGTCGTCGCGCAGGTTCCTACCGACCTCCAGCATATCGATGATGAGAAGTCGCCGCATCGTCAGCGATGCTGCTCCCCGACGTCTCTTTAGCAGAGCGGAGGCCATCACGGAGATGCGCCGCGCTAATCGGTCGAGTGAGTAGTGATGCGGAGAACGATCTGACCATGGCCAGAACCATCGCACACCGGCGCAGAGCCTTACATAACTGGAATCGACGCGTCATGCCAGCCTGGGTGGCGGCTGGCCGCACATATCGAAGATCGTATTGCCCTACAGTCCAAGCAAGAACCAGCTCTGCGAACGACGTATGGCAGGTCGGGATGCGTCATACCGGGTCCAGCGCCGACGACACCTTATGGGCCGAGCCGGGCTGGTGTCGAGGCCAGTCGAGGCGGATCACCGAACGGTCGTCGCAGGTAGCTCGAAGAATCCCGAGTTACGGTTACGTACTGCGTCCGTAGAATCGCCGGCACCAAACATTACCTTGCCTGCGCGAGGTACCATCGAGCAGTCCCCGGTTTTCCGATACGGGCCGTACGTCGAGTAACCACAGGCCCCACCCGACAACCTCTTTTACTGCGCTCGCAGAACAACTATTCTGCGAAGTAACATGGCGAGGCGCCAAGGGGTCCCCTAGCGCTTGGTGCTGGCCATGGAGCCCGCACCGGAGGCAAGACACCAACTGCCGGCGTGCAGGAACACATGGACCCGGGGTGTGTTGACAGTGTGCGATCAGAGCTGCGGGGGAAACAGCCTCCGACAAACGCTCGCGCTGGCCGTAGCGTCCCCAGCTCACTAGTTCATCGATGGGCGTGCGACCCACAGCACCGCGGCCCGGACGTCTGCGGGCGAACCGCTTAGCCGCCGAGCCTGGAGATTCGCCGGATAGCCCAGCGAGATCGCGGTGCGCACCGCTCGATCCTCCGGCACGCCCAGCAGATCCCTGGCACTGTGCTCATTCTCCTCGGGGTAGATCGAGCCGATGCAGGAGCCGACGCCGTGCGCCCACGCGGCCAGCATCACGCTCTGCGCCAGCCGACCCTCGTCGAAGCCTGCCCCGGATCCCCGCATCACCAGCACGATCGCGAGCCGCGCTCGCGCCAGGTGCCCGCGTACTATCCGAGGGTGGACAGCCGCTCCAGGACCGCTCGGTCCTCCACCAGCAGCTCCCAGGGCTGCGTGTTCTTCGCGGAGCCGGTCCATCAAGCTACCTCGAGTATGTCCAGCAGTACATCCTCCGGGATGGCCCGCGCCGAGAACCGGCGCACCGCCCGCAACGACCGCAGTAGCTCCGGCAGCCTGCACTATCCCCTCGCCGCCTGATAGATATGCGACTACTATAGCGGTGCAGACGCGAGCAGACGCCGAACAACCGCGTGGTGGACCCCACCCATGGCTTGGACCGTTCCACCTAGAGGCGCGGCAAGTAGCAGCCTTGATTGCGACAACTCTTCTGACTGCGTCGTCTTGAGTTGGGTGCGCGACGCGGGGTCAAGCAACTCCTGAGCGCGGCCATGCCTTCCCAGATGCGCTGATCCAGCTCACCCTTCGGCAGAGCTGCGACGAATGCCCCGGCTTCCAGGGACAACGGCTGCAGCCAGTGGAGATAATCCTCCACCGAAAGCCTTGCATCGGGTTGGGGATGCCCGGACACCTTCTCGCTGAGCGCCTCGATGCTACGGCGCTCACCCGCGATATCTGGTTCCCACGCGAGCAGCGGGCGCGCCTCCACAATAGGACGGATCGCCCGGTAGTGCTCTCTGAAGCGCCGCCAGTTGCGCCTCGCGCCTATCCTGCTCGGAAGCTGGCCCTTTTCAGCAGGCTCAGATGCTCGTCCCAGGTGTTTTGCACCTAAGGGAGCTGGGGTCGTTTGGTTGCCCGATGCGTCCGCTGCTGGCAGGGCTCCAAGGGACTCCTGATCAGATCGACCGTCCGGAGGGGTGTGCGAATTCGCACACCCCTCGCTCGCACCGGCCTGATGCCCAAGCCCCTCCCCGGCGCTTATGACTGGACCACCCGCCGGGGTGCGTTGCCGCCTCCGCCGCCGGGTTGAAGGGATCGCACATCATTCACCGTCCGAATATGTCCGTCCCGGATGCCCGTGAGCACCTGCTCCCGCGCTTGAGGGGTCCATGGGAGATCTCCGCCGGCGGCGCTCGGCGCGATCACCTCATCACGAACGAGCGCTGCCAGTTCCTTATCCCTCGCCACGCGCAACAGTTCCGAGACATCTGAATGGGCGCGTCCAGTGCGCTTGGCTATCTGCCGTCCGGACCAGCCATACTGCCTCCTGGAGCCGCAACAGCGCTTCCATCGCCTCTGTGCGGGTGAGATCATCGCGAGCGAGGTTCTCCGCGAGGGCCGACGCCAGCGCGCTGTCATCCGCCTCCTCCACGACCAGGCACGGCAACTCCGCGACGCGCTCGCGTATCTCTCGATCCTCGCTCCCCCGCAGGAGATTCGAGGCGAGCACCCGCCTCGCTCCCGCGACCGTCATATAGTACCCGCGCGCTCGGGATCGCGTCGCACGACGAGCGGCTGGATCAGTCCCCCGGTCGGCAATGGAATCGGCAAGCTCATCCAAATGCCGGAACGTCTGCCGAGGGTTGTCCTTCATCGGCGTGATCCGCTCGATAGGGATCATGAGCGCGCGGTCGATGCGGAGAACGACATCTCGGCAACATCCGCCTGGCGACCAGGGTGCTCTCCCCACCCGCCCGACTCTTCGATTGGCTCGATCCGCCAACCCGTCCAAAGCCTCCAGATGGCGCTTTCTCCTGAAAACCATGCTCGAACAGCTCCTTGGCTGCAGCATCGCCAATCCGAGCATCCAGGTGGTACTCGGCTATCCGCGACCGGCGCGGGATCGGCGACAGCACGGGCAGGGGTGGTCGCCTCGAGCTGCCGGTCCGCGCGATCTCGCTCAGAAGACGTCGGTGGAGGGGTCATTCGCCCGTCGACCATGGTCGGCAGCAGCGCCAACCGCGATGCTGATCCTCGATGTTCTTCAGGTGTTC
>JAUJMR010000021.1:0-2425 GCA_030446765.1 Chloroflexia bacterium | reverse complement strand
GTTGCATCCGAGGGTTCACCGCGCGCTGATCCTCGATGTTCTTCAGGTATTCGAGCAGATTCATCGCCCTGGGTCTCCGCAAGTACCGACCACGAGCAGATCCGCGGGCGGAGGCCTCGACCGCGGTCTCGGGCGGCGTATCGACCACAACGCCTGAGCCGCAGTCCGGTGGAGCACGCTCCCCGCCGAGGAGTACGACACCGGGACGCAGGAGATCGGGACTGAACCCCAGGAGACGGACAGGTTCTTGGACTCATCGCGATCCAGGAATGCCGACGACCGGATCTGTACCGTCACCTGGGGACTCGGCCACGCCGGGTCGCCAGGTACAGCGCCGTGGTGCTCTTCGACGCCGCCCTTCTGTGCGCCCACGGCAAGCGCGCTTCATCCTGCCGGTCGATGACTGTTTCACCTCGGTGCGCGGCAGCGTAGCCTGCAGAGGCTCATCTCCCCCTCCTTCCTGGTGGTACTCGTGGATGGTTGCCCGTATGGCCGAGCGGATCAGTTCCGAGCGATCGACTTTCCTGCACGTTCGTGTGCAGCGGATATGCATCCTGATCTCATCCAATCCCAGGATGTCCTCCTCCTCGAGATAGATCGTCGTGCGATGCCGGTCCAGTCGGCTGCTGCTGGTAAAGGCATGTCATGGGTTGCCCCCATGCTGCTGGCGGTATACTGAACACCGGTTTCGCGGAGGCAGGGTAAGTCGTGGATCGTTTATAAACGATCCTTTGGGACTCGCGTGATCGAGCGCTCTGACAGACGCTACCAGCATCGACCGGCCCCGAGCTGTCCCCGCAAAAGTGCCTACGAACGCGCCGCGCTCCCATCCGGGGGTACGGTCTGCTGGCCGACCAGTCGGGCTCATGCAGCGCGGCAGGTGGTCGCTACGCCGCTACGCTGGGGGGAACCCCTCTGGACATGAAGGCATAGGAGGTTATCCACAGATTTGCCCACTATGTCTTGACTCTGCCGACAACATGATTTACTTTTGTAAACATGCTGTAAAGAGGCGGAAGTGAATGACGGGCGAAGAACTGCTGATCGAGTTGCATCGTCGGTATCAAGCAGAAGGAGCTTGCGTACAAAGCTCGGTCTCACGCACCGATGGTCAGCTACCATCACGCGGTCATCAGCGATACCCCAGGCAGGAGACCCAGATAAAGCGGGCGTAGAGGCTATCGGGAGAGAAGCGAGCTGTAGCGCCATCGCAGGAAAGCGAATCTGCTGTGAGCGCCTGAGCTAAAATACCGGTGCCCTGAGAGAGCAGCCAGGCTTGTTCCCCCAAGGGCACTGGAAAAGGACTGCGTAATGGGAGTATCGCTGGCTCACGCCGTCGAGGCGAGCCGTAGCGCCGCCCGTGATGTTGAAACCCACAAAGGCACGGGAGCACACAAGGTACTTCCCTGCAAGTCGGCTGTGGGACGTCTGCATCTCTCACAGTACCCCCGTCCCGGAAGCGTACGACAAAAGCACACCACCGAAGGCCGGCCGCTGTGAGTAACCCCATAGTACCCAAACCAAACGACGCCCGCAACGGGCGCTTGGGGGACAGGCGCGCGGGAGGGACTCCTCATGGCTAGAGGTGCCCCCGAGCTTGGCGAAGTCTTCCAGGGATTCCACGACCCTCGCCGGTACTACACGCAGGTCCCGGACTACGTGCTCGACTTCCTGTTGCCGACGCTCTCCGGAAGCGAGCTCAAGGTCGTGTACTACGTCGCTCGGCACACGTTCGGCTTCCTGCGCGATGACGCGGCGATCTCATGGAGCCGGTTCCTGGAAGGGACCGTCTCACGCGAGGGGAAGCGGCTGGACTGGGGCGCGGGCGTGAGCCGACGGGCGCTGAAGGAGTCCCTCGACTCGCTCATCGAGCGTGGCATGCTGGTCAAGGAGCGCCAGAGAAGTGCCAGGCGCGGCGACGAAGCCAGCGTGTACTCGCTCCACCTCCTACCCCACGAGGAGGCGGAGCCACCTCGGGATCTCGACGGCCACTGGGGGTTCCGGCTCATGCCCCACTCCACGGGCGTGCCGAATCAGCTGTTTGACGTTCTGCTGCCCCACCTGACGGAGGGCGAATTGAAGACGATCAGCTACATCATCAGGCGCACGCTGGGCATGAAGAGGGAGAGTGCGGAAATCTCATACACCCAGTTCACCCGGGGAATTACCACCGAGGACGGTCGAGTACTCGACCAAGGCACCGGTCTCTCCGAGCGCACAGTACAAAACGCCTTATCTGGGCTCACGACCAAGCGGTGCATTAACCGCCTTGACCCCGCGTCCGATAAGGGTCCCGGAGCGACATACGCCTATCGACTAAGGACTGTCGATGAGTACCAACAGCAGGAAACAGGCAACGCGGGAGGGCGGCAAGCTGTATCAGACGTCGGTGGCAAAAAGTATCACAGGGGGGTAGAAAAAGGTA
>JAUJMR010000086.1 GCA_030446765.1 Chloroflexia bacterium | reverse complement strand
CACTTGGCCGGTTCAAATCCTCGCTTGCGAGACGGGCCCTCCCCATGGTCACTAGCAACGGGTTTTGACAGAGCCTAGCACGCGGTGGTATATTCCACGCAACAACCTATACGTTTCGCGGGAGCTCGGGGCAGCCGGGCTGAGAGGGCGGACATGATCCTCCGCCGACCGTTGGAACCTGACCCGGGTAATGCCGGCGCAGGGACGAACGCTTCGTACTTCTGCCGCTGCCGGACCCCGGTGGCGGCTTTTTTGTGCGGAGGTAGGTGCTTGGAAGTGGATCAGGATGCTCTCCCTTCGCGGCTCGCCGGCGCGTGGCAGGCGATGCGCGAGGCGCGGCCGCTCATCCTATGTATCACCAACCGCGTCACTCCACAGCGGGTAGCCGATGTCCTGCTGGCCGCCGGCGCTTCCCCCGTGATGGGCGACAATCCGTCCGAGGTCGAACAGATGGCTGCCATCGCGAGCGGCGTCTACCTCAACACAGGTCTTCACGAGACCCAGGTGGCCTCGCTGGAGGCGGTAGCTCGGGCGATCAACCATTTGGACAAGCCCGCGGTGCTCGACCCGGTGGGTGTAGGGGCGACCAAATACCGCACGGACAGAGTACGCTGGCTGCTCGAGAGCACTCGATTCAGCGCGGTGCGCGGAAATGCCTCGGAGATCCGCGCGCTCTCAGGCGGCGGCTCGAACACACGCGGCGTGGACTCCATCGACTCGAGTGAGTCGGCTCTTGAGGCCGCATCCGCGCTCGCGGCGTCCAACGGCCTTGTAGTGGCAGTTAGCGGCGAGCGCGACCTCGTGACCGATGGGGAGCGCATCGTCCACGTCCACGGCGGCCATCTGTGGCTTACGCTCGTCACAGGCGCGGGCTGCGCGCTTGGTGCCCTCTGTGCCGCCTGCGTCGTCGCCACGAAGGACCCATGGATCGGCACTATCACCGCCCACGCCGCCTTCGCCGTCGCCGCGGAGCGCGCGGCGAAGCGCTCGAACGGGCCGGGAACACTGAGTATTCATCTGCTCGATGAGCTGGCCTCACTTCGACCGGAAGCCTTCCTCCAATCCGATCTGACGCGGGAAGAAGTACCCGCCGAACTCGGAGGTGGTGCATGAAACCAGACTACTCGCTGTACTACATTCTCGACCTGCCTGCCCCGCGCGACCCGATCGAGATCGTCCGTGCGGCGGTCGCCGGCGGGGTGACGATGGTGCAGCTACGCGGCAAGCACGCCGGCGGCGCAGAGCTTTACCGTCTAGCCATTGCGATCAAGCAGATACTTATGCCGTGTAGTGTGCCTCTCATCATCAATGACCGGCTGGATGTAGCGCAGGCGGCGCATGCGGACGGCGTGCACGTTGGTGTGGATGACTTGCCCGCTGAGCGAGTCCGCGAGCTTGGACCGGATCTAATCCTGGGTGTGTCCTGCTATGCCGACACCGAGCGAGCACGAAGAGCAGCCGCTGCTGGGGCTGACTACCTCGCCTTCGGCGCCTTCTACCCAAGCCACAGCAAGCCGGAGGCGCAACGCGCGCCACTCTCCGTGCTCGAGACTGGGCGCCGGTTTCGTCTGCCCGTCCTCGCCATAGGAGGCATAGGACCCAAGAACGCCGGCGAGCTGATGCAGGCGGGTGCCGACGGCGTATCCGTCATCTCAGCGATCCAGAACGCTGCTGACCCGGAAGGGGCTTCCCGCCAGTTGCGAGCCGCCGTGGAGTGTGGCCGGGTGCGAGCGAGCATAGGAGGTAACGATGCAGACTAGGGACGTAGCACGGGCTACTCTCCTGACCGCGCTGGCGGTGGCGCTCTCGCCGCTGAGCGTGCCCATAGGGGTAACCAAGGTATTCCCGGCACAGCACATGATCAACGTCATCTCGGCGGTGCTGCTCGGACCGGGTTACGCGGTGCTCGTCGCGTTCTCAACATCGCTCATCCGCAACCTGCTGGGTACGGGCACGATCAACGCGTTCGCCGGCAGCATGATTGGCGCGCTGCTCGCGGGGCTCGCATGGCGTGCCACTCGGAACATCTACCTCAGCGCGCTCGGCGAGGTGATAGGCACCGGGGTGCTTGCCGTGCTCGTCACCGTCTATGTAGTCGCGCCCGGCCTGCTCGGCAGGAACCTCGCGCTCGCCACTATTGGCGCCGGCGTCCTCGCCAGCACCATCCTCGGGGCGATCATCGGCGTGGCAGTACTCAAGGCGCTACAGGCGGCCGGTTACGTCGAGCGGCGCAGCGAGGGGCTGGCGGGACAGCCTCGCAATTAGGGGAAGACACTTGCTGGAGTACGAGCGCACGAGTTTCAGCTACGGGACGCAGCGGGCGGTAGAGGATGTGAGCCTCATGCTGCCGCCCGGTCGCTTCCTACTGCTCGCCGGACCGAGTGGCTCCGGCAAGTCAACGCTCGCGCGCATGGCGAACGGGCTGATACCTCACTTCCATCGCGGTGACTTCCATGGACGGGTGCTCGTGAACGGCAGGGACACCCGAACCTGTCCGGTGAGGCAACTCGCGCGCGAGGTCGGCGTCATGTTCCAGAACCAGGAGGCGCAGCTCTTCAGCTCGACGGTCGAAAGGGAGCTCGCCTTTGGGCCGCGGAACCTGGGGCTGGCCCGAGAGGAGATACGGCGCTGCGTGGCCTGGGCCGCGGAGCGGACAGGCGTGGCACACCTGCTCGGGAGGCCCACGGGGGAGCTGTCGGGCGGAGAGGCGGCGAGAATCGCGATAGCGTGCGTGCTCGCCATGAGGCCGCGCATCCTGCTCCTCGACGAGCCGTTCTCGGCGCTGGATCCCGCGTCGGCGCTCTCGGCCCGAACACTCCTCGCCGACCTCCGCGCGGAGGGTATCACGATCGTCGTCGTGGAGCACCGACCGGAGGGACTGTGGGAGTTGTCGGACGGGGTCGCCGTCATGCACGGCGGCCGCCTGGCTTTCCATGGAGGACCGACCGAGGCGTCGCGGCAACCGCTCGCCGGTTGGGGAGTGTCGTTGCCTGGGCCCGCCCGCCTCTTCAGGGACTCAGGACTGCCCCACCGGCCGTTCACAACCGAACAGGCCGCCGAACTCATCCGCGTCGGCAATCTCGCCCTGCTCTCTCCTCCTGCGCAACGGGCAT
>JAUJMR010000085.1 GCA_030446765.1 Chloroflexia bacterium | reverse complement strand
CAACTCCGGGACCCGCGAGGTGCGCCTGCGCGGCGAGACGGTGCGGCTCACAACCACGGAGTATGCGCTGCTCGAGGAGTTGGTGCGTCACGCGGGCACCGTGCTCCCATACCGGTACCTGCTCGAGAAGATCTGGGGGGTCGAGCACGAGAGGGACCCCAGCTACCTGAAGGTGTTCATACGGCGTCTGCGGCAGAAGCTGGGGGACGACGCGGACCAGCCGCGCTATATACAGACCGAGTGGGGTGTGGGCTACCGACTCGTACTGCCTTAGGTCGCCGCGCCCGCCAAGATAGCTGCCGCGGCTGTCCCCCGGACAGCCGCGGTGTCGTGCCTTACATCCCCACTTGCCTCGCTGAGACAGAATCGTCAGCAGCCGGATCGCCGCCGAGATCCCGCATCCGGACGTGCCCCTTCGCCCCTTCTCTAAGGCTGCTATCCGGCAAGTAGGCCGAAGAATAGGGCAGCTCACAGGGGTGTGTTGTGCTTGGGGTGCGGGGAACAGCCGAGGGTCTGCGCGTGTGGGGCCACGGTGCGGCCGTGGATCGAGCGGTTCAACGCCGAAGAGTTGCCTGGGATCGCAGACCTGCCGCCGCCAAAGTGGGGCATTAAGCTTCCTCTCGGTCGCCCATGTGGGGCCGATCGAAGAGCGCTGGAGCGACCGCCACTACCCACACGACGAGAAGGCATACAGCGCCGCGCCGACTCGCGGGCGGGTATCACCGAGCGAGGGCGCCGGGATGAGGATCGCCAACGCCCCGGCAAGGCCGATCAACGCGTGCCACGCTCGGCGGCCGCGTGGCCAGTTGCGGGGACAGTGGCGGGTGTAGCGGCGGTGGACGGGGAAAGATATCCCCGCGCCTACGGATAGACCAACAAGCTGCCACCCCTTGACCACGCCGGCCAGGAGCGGGAAGGCCGCGAGAGAGCCCGCGACGACGGCTACCCCGGCTAGCAGGTAGAACCTGAAAGACCGGCGGGAGAACCACCCGGCGAGGTACGGCCAGAGCCCCAGGTACACGAGCAGCGCGATCGACCCGAGCGCCGCCCCCGCGAGCACGTCGAGGGCGTGGCTGAGGAGGAAGTTAGCCAGCCCGTACGCGGTGCGCGAGCCGGAGTTCCAGAATACGAGGGCGAAGACGAGGACGACGACCTGGATGTCGCCGAGCATCGAGATTTTGTCGAACAGCCAGAGCCAGTCGCGCCCGAAGAAACGCTGAATCGCAAGTATGGTCTCCGGACCCCATAGCAGACCCCTCAGGCTGGAGATCAACGCCCGCTACGCTCCAGCGCTGATCGAGCCTGGCGGGTCACCGGGACGGGAGCCTGAAGGTGAAGAGGGTGAGCTCCGGGGAGCAGCTGATGCGCGTGGGCGCGAGGCTGAAGCCGATGCCGCGCTTCACGTAGAGCTCGTTGCCGGGCGCTCCATAGCCGTCGATCCAGCCGTCCGTGGTGACCTGCCCCTTCTCGGCCATCTACGACCAGTCAGGCATGAACGGGACGCGGACCTGCCCGCCGTGCGTGTGACCCGCGACGGCGAAAGGCGCGGCACCCGCGGGGAACTCGGCGAAGGTATCGGGATTGTGCATCATAGCTATCCTCGGCACGCCGTTGGGCACCTCCGCCAACGCCACGGGTGGGCGGTCCTCCCCGGGCCAGTCCGCGCCGGTGCCCAGCAGGTACAGTGCACCTGCGCCGTCCTGGCTGCCGGCAAGCGCGAGCGGCACCGCCTCGTTCTCCAGCACCCGTATCCCATCCTCCTCCAGCGCCGATGCGACGCTCCTCGCAAGCTCGTAGTCGGCATTGCCGTCGGGTCTAACCATCGCGTAGTCGTGGTTGCCGAGTACCGCATACGTCGGTATGCCCGCCTCAGCGAGTGGCCGTAGTAGTTCGACGGCCCGGCCGATCTCGTGCATCGGGTTCTCCCCCGGCTGGTACAGGAAGTCCTCCCCGATGAGCGCGACCGCCCGTCGCTCCTCCACTATCCGCCGCACCATGCCGTCGTTGTCGAGCCTCATGCCGATCTGGAGGTCCGCTATCAGCGCCACCCACTCCCCCTCCCACTCCACAGGCAGGCCGGGGATCGTCGCCACCGTCTCTTCCTCGTCCATGATAAGCCTGGGCTCGATCGCCACGCCCCAGGCCAGCAGCAGGGCGGCCAGGGCTAGCAGTCCAAGCACGATGTTCCGGAGGTCCTTCATGACTTGTGCCCCCGAGTTGTCCGCCGGTTTCGGCTTGGATGCGCCTGCTGCCTGGTTATCCGGCCCGGCTCCGATTCGTCGCCTCCGCCTTTCCCCACGCCCGTCCAGCGTCGGATGAGGGACGTGCCAACTCGCACGGCGAGGACGCGGAGGGCGCCCGCGAACGGGATTACGATCAGCGCCCAGAGCGCACCGCCGGGATAGGTGCCCGCGAAGAGCGCGAGCACGGCGAGTAGCCGCGGCACGCCCGCCTGCTTCTTCATGATATACGGCACGAGCAGGTGGTTCTCGAACTGCTGCAGGACGACAAAGAAGATCACCACCTCGACCACCTGGATCACCGAGCCGTCGAGGGATGCGATGAGCACGGCGGGGATCGCCGCCAAGAACGGTCCGACCATCGGGATCAGTTCCCCCAGCCCGGCGACCAGAGCGAGCACCAGCGGGAATGGGAGGTCGAGGAGGAGCATGCCGAAGTAGGTCAGGACCCCGACGATCAAGCCGTCGATGAGCGTGGCACGAACGAACCCGCCCATCGACTCGCCCATAGCCCCGAGCGTTGCCCTTGCGCCCGCCCGCTGTCCGGGCGGCACGAGCGAGAGGAAGAACTCGCCGAGCGCGGGGGAGGCGACGACCCAATAAATGGACAGGACGATTACCAGGAGGATCTCCAGGGCGGCAGAGACGATCAGCATCGGCAAGGCAAACAGGCGTGAGCTCAGGCCCAGCGCCACCGACTGGACGGAGTTCACGACTCGGTCCGCCGCGAAAGGCAGCCTGCGCCGCAGCACCCCCCGCGCGCGCTCGATCATCTCGGGCAGCTCGCCGGACACCTGTATGGCCTGTGCCCAGAGGGTAGGCACCACCCACCACAGGATCGCGCCGACGAGCACCGCGACGAGGAGGTAGATCAGGATCGCGGCCAGGCCGCGCGGCAGCCACCGGTCCATCCACGACACTGCCGGCTTCATCGCCTCCGCGAGCACGATCGCGGCGAACATGAGAGCCAGTGGGTGAGCGAGCAGTTG
>JAUJMR010000084.1:1455-3270 GCA_030446765.1 Chloroflexia bacterium | reverse complement strand
AATAGGCCAGTTCATCGGCGCTGCCCCAACGCCGAGCACCCGCTCGATCTCGTCGAGCAGGTCAAGGGGGTCTCTCCCCTCGTGGTCCAACTTGTTGACGAACGTCAGGATCGGGATTTGCCGCATGCGGCATACCTCGAACAGCTTCCTGGTCTGCGGTTCGATCCCCTTGGCGCTGTCGAGCACCATCACGGCGCTGTCGACGGCCATCAGCGTGCGGTAGGTGTCCTCGCTGAAGTCCTGGTGCCCCGGCGTGTCGAGCAGGTTGAAGAGGCACCCCCCGTGCTCGAACTGGAGCGCCGTTGAGGTAATGGAGATGCCGCGCTGACGCTCCATCTCCATCCAGTCGGAGGCGGCGTGCGTCCGGTTCTTGCGGCCGCGCACGGCGCCGGCCATCTGCACCGCGCCGGAGTATAGCAGGAGTTTCTCGGTGAGCGTCGTCTTGCCCGCGTCCGGGTGCGAGATGATCGCGAAGGTGCGGCGGCGGGCGGTCTCTCGGCGGAGCCCCGTCGGGTCTCGATGCGTGGTCTCGGCAAGCATGCTACTCCTCAGCCTCTGTCCCCACCGGAGAGATGGGCGCGAGCATCTTGATCCGGCCCCCCACCTGATGTACAGTAATAGTATACAGTCATTCGCATTTACTGCACAAACGGGCCGGGAAGGTCCGGCGCCGGGAGGTTGGGCCGAGATGGCAGAGTGCAGGGGCTACGTTCCAGGTTTCGGGGCGCGCTGCTCGGCGTCGCGGTGGGCGATGCTATCGGCGCGCCCTTTGAGGGGGCGGTGTCGGCTTTCCCGGGCTCGCTGGAGCGCCTCGGCGAGCCCGATTCCCCGCTGCGCTACACGGACGACACCCACATGACGCTGGGCGTGGCCGAGTCGCTCGTCCAGCGGCGGGGCTTCGACGGCGCGCACATGGCGGCGGTCTTCGCCCGCAACTATGCCGAGGAGCCGTGGCGGGGATACGGCGCCGGGCCGCCCGAGGTGCTCCGACTGATCGGGCAGGGGGTACCCTGGGACCGCGCCGCGATGAAGCTCTTCGCCGGATCGGGCTCGTTCGGCAACGGAGCGGCGATGCGCGTGGCACCCGCGGCGCTGTTCGCCTTCCCGGAACTCGATCGCGTCGCACTGCTGGCGCGGCAGACGAGCATGATCACGCACGGTCACGAGCTGGGGATCGATGGCGCCGTGCTGCAAGCCACCGCCATCGCGTTGCTGCTCGGCACGCCGCGTGGCGGCCTGGATCCGGATGGCATCCTCAGCGAATTAGGGATGCACGTGGGCAGCTCGGAGTACCGCGCGCGGCTCGAGCGGGTGCGAACGCTTCCCCACGACGCCCCGCTCGACGTAGTCGTTGCGGAACTGGGCAATGGGGTCGCGGCAATCGAGTCGGTCCCCACTGCGCTGTATGCCTTCCTGCGCAACCGCGACTCGTTCGTGAGCACCGCGACGTACGCAGTGAGCCTGGGTGGGGACACCGACACCGTAACGTCCATGGCCTGTGCACTCTCGGGCGCCTTCCTGGGCGAGGAGGCCATCCCGGTGGCGGCGCGGGAGCGGGTGGAGGGCTCGGAAGTGCTGCGGAGGCTCGCGGATGCGCTGCTGCATCTGGCGGCGGGGTCACCGGTGCCCCTCGGCCGCTAGGATCGAGACCGCCGACGCCGCCACCCATATGAAGCGCGAACCGAAAGACGAGCTGGGCCTGCAGGGTTGGATCGAGTAGCGGAGGGGCTTAATGGTCCGGCGGCCGGAGCCGGCCAAGGCTCCACAGAGAGGAGGTAACCTGTGGCGGCGACAAACTACGGGCTCGTGGGACTG
>JAUJMR010000084.1:0-1355 GCA_030446765.1 Chloroflexia bacterium | reverse complement strand
CTCCACAGAGAGGAGGTAACCTGTGGCGGCGACAAACTACGGGCTCGTGGGACTGGGAGTGACGGGGGCGAACCTCGCCGACCACGGCTTTCCGATTGCGGTGTACAACCGCACCGCAGATCGCGCCCGAGGCTGCGAAGGCCGTGCCGGCGCCGGAGCATGACCTGGTTGGTGAGGACGAGGAGGCAGAGCGGACGTAGCGCGGCGACATGTGACAAGATGTGAGGGCACGGCTGCCGTGGCAGCGACGGGCACGGCCGATCAGGACTGAAGGACAGCGCGCCAAATAGGTGCGCACGGCGACGACCTCGATCGGCTCGGGGGTATCCGGGCGTAGCAGTCCGCCATCGGGCGGAGAGAGGGTAAGGCAGATACGACATGGCGAGACGACGAAGGCTCCGGGTGATACCGCTCGGAGGGATAGGGGAGATCGGCAAGAACTCGACGCTGGTCGAGTACGGTAGCGATAGCGTACTCATCGACGCAGGGGTGAAGTTCCCCGAGGTGGAGCACCGCGGCGTTGACCTCATCATCCCCGACTATACCGCGCTCCGGGAGCGTCGGGATCGGCTGCGCGGCGTCCTGCTCACGCACGGGCACGAGGACCACATCGGCGCCCTGCCGTACCTGCTGCCGCAGTTGGCCGCGCTCGGTGGCGGTCCGGTACCGCTGTACGGCTCCGACCTCGCCCTCGGCTTCGTCGAGAGGAAGCTGCGAGAGCGACGCGCGGTGCAGCACGCCGAGCTGTGCGTGGTCGAGCCGGGAAGGCTCTACCCGTTGGGGAACCTGCTCCAGGCCGAATGGGTGCCCGTCAGCCACAGCATTCCCGGCAGCATGGCGGTTGTCCTGCACACTCCAGATGGCAAGCTCGTCCACACGGGCGACTTCAAGTTCGACCCGACACCGACCAGCGGCTCGCCGACCGATGAGGCACGCCTCCGGCAATTGGGGGATGAGGGCGTCCTCGTGCTTCTCTCGGACTGCACGCGCATCGAGACGTCCGGGCGAACACCCTCCGAGCAGGTGGTACGCGAGGCACTGGAGCGGATAGTGGCAGAAGCGCCCGGGCGGGTTATCATCTCCACGTTCGCGTCGAACATCACCCGACTGCAGCACGCGATCACGACGGCACACGCTACCGGTCGCAAGGTCGCTGTGGCCGGGCGGAGCATGGAAAACAATACCGAGGTTGCGCGCGAGCTGGGATACCTCGAGGTCCCGGACGGTGCGCTGGTGTCCGTTGAGGCGGCCAACTCCCTGCCGGGGCGGCAGGTGCTGCTGATTACCACCGGGAGCCAGGGTGAGCCCACGGCGGCCCTGAGCCGCATCGCCGAGGGCACGCACCGCTCGATCCG
>JAUJMR010000083.1 GCA_030446765.1 Chloroflexia bacterium | reverse complement strand
CAGGTGGGCGTAGTACTGGAGCCGCTGCTTCGGCTCCACTTCGTGCGTCAACCAAGCACGCAACTTCTCGGGATCCTCTTCTTGGTTGACGAGCACGCCGTCGAGTCGTGTTCCCTGAGTCGGCGGGGCATCGTATGTCGCCGTCTCCCGACAGCCCGCGCTCGCCGGTTCAGGCCAAGGGCCGTCACCGACGAGGAGCGCCGCCCGAGGTGCGTAGAAGTAGCTCAGGTCGGTGCTGAGACGGTATCGCTCGCTGAGATCTCGCACATCAGGCTTGGCGATGACGAGCAGGGCGAAATCGTGGAAGCCTGCGGACACCGGGGGGGTCTCGAAATGGACATGTCGCTCCTCGGAGGCCTCCATCGTCATGCGGTACAGCAACTGCTGCTGTCCCTCGAAGGCGCAGGGAACCTGGCGGTAGTCGAGAAGGCAGGTGAGGAGATACTCCTCTGCCGGCTGTTGGTTGAGCAGTTGCAGCACTCCCTGGAACGGCTGATTGGCCGCAATGTGATACGTCCGCAACGCCGCGCCATCAACGGTCTCCTTGATCCCATACGCGACGCCTTGCCCTCCATAGTGGACGATGGCGGTTGGGGTGGCGGTGGGCGATTGCCGTGACGCGAGAATACTGGACGCGACCAGGAGGGTGGTGGCCGCGACTAACGTCACCATTAGCACCGAGCCGATCGCTTGCCATGTTGGGCGACCGTAGACGTTCATTCTTCTCTCCGCCTCGCCCACAGTGGCGACGCTGCGACTTGCCGAAGGTGGGCCGGTTATCGGCGGGTGGACGCAAGGGATCCTGGTCGGGGCAACTGAGGCCCCGACCAGGGTCTAGGGCGCGATGTCCTTGCGGGGTGTGCGAGGCTGTCGCGCCGAGTAACCTCAACCTCTCTCGGAAGTTACGGGGGTCCAGGTGCCGTACCCGTAGTTCGCGAGGTAGTGATCGCCCTGCGCATAGACGGGATCCCACCCTCCCCCGCACTCCTCGCCGACCTCGCCACTGCGGATGTTCTTGTCGGCAGAGTTATACGCGTACTGCATCCCCGAGTCGGTATGCAGCACGTTGTCCCTCCACCAACGGCCCCGCGTCCCGATCGTGTCGATATCGCAGGGGGCATTGTGGTCATACCAGTTGCGCGACTGGGACAAGTGGTCCGCGTAATCCAACCCGCCGAAGTAGTGGACCGCGCGGGTTTCTGCGTTCCACCACATCTCCGAGCAGCGATATGCTGCGGTGGTGGCCCCATCGCCCGTCGAGCCCTTGCCAGTCGGTCGAGCCTTCCGCTCAGTAGAACGCGGCGGCTGCGGTTCGCCTGGGGCGGGCGGGTCCGCCAAGGCGGCCGTCGGCAGCAGCAGGATGTTCAACGCCACCATTGCGGTGATTGCGCACGCCTTGACGTTGTATGCCTTCTTCACGGCTCCCTCCTGAGATGCAGGGGCGATTGCGATCGAACAGCTTTGCCTATGGCGCAGCTTCCTCCCCTGTAACCACGCCGGTCTTTCCTTCTCCCTCCTTTCTGATCACCCACACTCGTAACCAATTCTCGGTGTGTAACCTCCTCTCATGCGTGTAGGTGAAAAGCCGAGCGGGGGAGGTATGGGCCTGCAGATGATTGATCTGCTCGTCGTTGAAACTTCTTGGTAGTATCCGAGGCAAGCAGCGCTGTCACGCCGCAACTTGCCTCGTCCGAGCCAGGCTCGGCCCTGACCGCGTGTCAGTGGGCGTCACAACTGCTGGCGAAGCCACAAGCGGTGGGTATCAGCCCCCGTCCGCACTGGCCGCGGCTGACTTCATCGGCAGTATCGGGGGTGCGCCAACGTCCATGCGTCTTAGTCGAGTGCGTACTAATAACGTACAACGCGTGGTGGGCGGTCGCCACGGCGGAATTGCCAGTTTCCGGCCCGGTATTTTCGCCGGGTTGGTGGAGGCGGATATCCGAAAGTATTGCCGCTGGAGAGATGCCGCGAAGGTGGCCTGGCCGATGGCGGTCCCGGCCAGATCAAGCGGACAACAACCTCCGTCGACGGGCCTGGCTCACCGCCCCGGTGCGCGAGCGCGCCTCCAGCTTAGCCAGTAGGTTGCGGACGTGGAAATCGACCGTCCGAACCGCGATGTTCAAGGCACACGCGATCTCGGCGTTGCTCTGATCGTCGGCGATCAGCGTCAGCACCTCATGCTCGCGCGGCGTCAGCACGCCGCGGCAGGTGTCGTCGGTCTGGCATGGCAACATCCCCATCGCCACCGGGCTGGCTGGGGTATTGCCTGCCCGGTGGCAGTGGGATAACGCATCGCCGAACGCCGTCGCCACCACGCCACTGCTAATGACGACATCGCGCGTCAGCACGAGCTCCAAGCTGTGCCGGATCGCCGCGGGAGAGAGGTCGCCCCAGAGGAGGAAGCCGCGCACGCCGAGACCGGCGAAGGCCAGCAATTCATCGGGGTCGAAGTGGGGGGCGAAGACGAGGAGACGGGTCGCGGGCCAGTACTCGCGGCGGATCGCGGTGAGGAGCGGCACGGCGGAGGTGTCCTCCACGCAGGCCGCGGCGATCACCACGTCCGGGGCCGGGATGGCGGACGTCACCAACCACTGGACCTGATGCGCGCTGCGTACCTCGCCGACCAAGTGCATGTCGACCATCTCGGCGAGGACGGCCCGCAGATCGGTCCAGCCACAATCGTCCGCGCTGATGAGCAGAATTGTGCGCCGTTGCATCGAGTCCCCTCGCGTAGTCGCCCCCCGAGGAGCAACGGCGCGGGATCATACGCTCAGGCGAGCGCGACTAGTCACATTGCCCGAAGCTGACGGGCCGTTACGTTCCCATCCAGGAACTATTCGTGTTTGTAATGCGGAATGCCGAGGGTGTCGGCTCCCGAGCACCACGATGGACAGTGCCTGGACGCCGCAACAGGCAACGTGCTGCGGTACATCCACGGGGTTATCATCCCACAGCCACCTCAATATCCGCCTCAACACAGCGGAGCATCAGCGTAGTGCATACTCGGTTCCGTCACCCGCGCCGCCTCGCCATCCACCCGCCACCCTCGCTGCGCGGACTGGCTGCGCCCCGCTCCGCCAGACCGCTCCGCTCGCCCCGCCCAACCGCCCTGAACAGCGGTGTCGTCGCTGCGCCACGACGACTGATGTGCGGGGCGCTGCCCCGCACCCCGCCAGGGACTGCCGCCCCTGGACCCCGCTCGGCGCCTCTACATTGCCCCGGTGCCACTCCACAGCGCGTGTGCTGGACCGACCCCTTGCGCTGGCGCGGTCCTGGCGGACGGCCGGTGTCCCGCCCGGCGCCGGTGGCCCCC
>JAUJMR010000082.1 GCA_030446765.1 Chloroflexia bacterium | reverse complement strand
GTATGTGTTGGTACCCGGCTCAAAGGGATATGAATGGGACAGCGCCCATCACCCCGCGGACGTGGCCGTCGCCGACGTCCCCGAATGGCTACTCCAGAAGATGCAGGCAGCCGGCCGCGCCGGGACACCGACCCGGGCAACGGGACCGGATGAACTGGAGAAGATACCGCAGGGGCGGCGGGACACCACGATGACCAGCCACGCCGGTCGGTTCCGTGAACTTGGCTACGTCGAGCCCGAGATACTGGGGATGCTCCAGGTTATCAACGAGTCGCGGTGTGAACCGCCGATGCGTGATGACGAGCTGGCCCGCATCGCTCGCAGCGTGTGCCGATACGATCAAGGCAACTTCACTCTCGGTGCCGACATCTCGGAGGTGGAAGCGCGCGCCCAGCGCAGCGGCACCCTACAGAGCGCTACGGTGCGTGCGCTCGCACACCCCCGCGGCCGCAAGCTCACGCCCGTTGCCGTTCGTCTCGCCGCGGCGATAGCCCAACGCAAGGAACAGGGCAGGCCGCCCGACTCAGACGACGGACTCTACTACATCTCGAAAGACACCATCGGGGGGCACGAGTACGGCACGAACAACTGGGAGATCAAAGAGGCGACGGTGCGCAATCACACCGAAGAACTCAGGGGATATGCACAGCACATACCCGGCTTTCGAGCGGCAAAGCGCCCGATCAACTTCCCCAAGCGCCAGATAAACCTCGAGACCGGGGAAGTCGAGATGGTTGACCGTTACGAGATGACCTGGTGCTACAACTTCGACGGCGATCCGGCGCAGCTCGTGGATGCCCTACCGTCCCTCCCGTACCCCGAGGATGGGCGCGGCAAGCACTGCAACAAGTGCGGTGCCGAGAAGAAGACGAAGACGCTCGAATACTGCCCGAACTGCGAGGATGCGGTGGTCATATCGAAGCCGGAGGGGGGTGGGGGTAAACTTTACCCCCTACCCGTAGACACCGAAACAGGGGGGCACACACTTACCCCCATAGTAGATACCGATGGTTCTATACCTATGGGGGCACACACTTACCCCCCGGCCCCGGCGTCGGCCTGGGATAGCGTCTATGAGAAGGCGAACCAGAACACGCCCAAGCTCGAAACACCGACCGCCCCCAACATAACCCCAGAGATACAGGACCTTGCAGACCTTATCGAGGTGCTGTTGACCGGCGACTACCAACTCGGGCGCGACGTGGCACAACTGGCAGGTGACACCGGCGATCCGGAGGCGGACTGCGAGAAAGCCGTCGAGTTCCTCATCAGTCAAGGGCGGGCGCATAGGTACGCATCCGGCCTGGTCGTGGCGACTGTTGACCCATTAGCACCGCTAAGCATCCCTAAGCATCCGGAGAACGCCCAATGAAGTGCAGCACGGTCAAGCGCGACGGCACGAACTGCGGCGGTATCCCGCTCGCCTCGGGGTTGTGCTGGGCACACGATCCGGCCGTGCGGGACCGTGCCGACGCAGCCCGGCGCAAGGGCGGAGAGAACAAAGCCAACGCACGGCGGGCGGCAAAGCACATACCCGCCGATATGAAGGCGCTGGCGTCTCAGCTTATGGAGGCCATCACTGAGTGTTACGCCGGCGACCTGGAGCCGCGGCGCTTGACTGCTATGGGCACGGCGGCCGGTGCGATCGTGCGCATCCACGAGACGGCGGAGCTCGAGGGACGGCTGGAAGAGTTGGAGCGTCGGGCCGAAGTCGGGCAACAGAGGAGGACGTGGTAACGATGGGATTGAACTACAGACTGGACCGGCTGGAGCGAGCGTTGCCAGGGCCGGGAAAGCCGCACCTGGTGGTCCTATGGGTGATGTTCGACGGCGACGTACCTGACTGGGCGATGGCGGCCGTGCGGTCCTTGTTCCCGGATACACCGGGTGGCGTGACGATAGTCCACTGGTGGCAGGATGCGGACGGCAGCCTCGTGGCGTCGTGGACGTACCGCGCCGAAAAGGTCGCGTACAAGGTGACGCCGGATGGCTGCCAGCCGGTAGAGGGCACAAGAGTAAGTGATACAGGAGTGAACCAGTGGCAGTAGCAGAGAAGGCACAGACACAGGACACCCAGACCCGGCTAGAGGCGGCACAGGCTCGCATAGAGACGCTGCAGGCGGAGGCCTCGGGGTTGCCAGAGGCGATGCAGCAGGCGCTCAGGGACGGCAAGAGTGACGAGTACCTCCGCCTTATGGTCCGCGAGAACGCCATACCGCGAGACCTTGGCGCCCTGGAGACTGAGGCGCGATCACTCCGTCGGCAGGGTATGCAGGAGCGGATGGCCGAGCTGGCCGCCGCGGAGCCTGGGCTGCGGGCGGCGAATGAGGAGTCCGCGCGGCGCAGCCGGGAGCAGATCGCCGCGATCGAGGCGGAGGCAGCCACGGTCTCGGGTGCGTACCACGCTAATCAGGCGGAGTGGAGGGCGCTAGAGCAGGAGCTGCGGATGATGGGTGAGGTGGTCTCATGAGCGGTATCAGCGAAGCCTACGAAGCCAACGAGACGGAGCGGCAAGCACGCCGGGAGCGGGCGGCTACGGTACAGCCCGGACCCGAGGAGCAGACGCTCGATCGGGTGCTCGCGGGTGACGCTGCGGGCTGGGGTCCGGAAGCCTTGGCAGCCCTCCGGATCCGCGCCGGGCATGAGCGGGGGTAGCAGGAGCGCGAGGCGCGGAAGGGGGAGTAGTAGCAACAGCGACGCGTGGCAGAGCCCACAGCAGCGATATGGTGACTCGGTGGCGGCTTCGGTGCCAGCACCTGGAAGAGCAGTTAGAGGACACCACAGCGGCGCTCAGGCGCTCTGAGGCGGCTCGGCTGGAGCTGTCCCTCGACTATAAGCACGCGCTTGACAAGCTGTGGCGGCAGGAGCGAAACCAAGCCCCTGTACCTGCGAGGGGCCGTCTGTAACAATGGCCCGCACTATGAGCTTCCGACGACGCCCCGACCTGGCCCAGCGCATCGATCGTGTCACGGAACTGCCAATGCTCTACCTGGCGATCCTGTACATCCCCGTCTTTATCATCGGGTACCTGCCGGGCATTTCACCTGCCGTCCGCAGCAGCGCGGCACTTGCCGAGTACATCATCATCGCACTCTTTGCCGCCGAGCTCGTGGTCAAGGTCGCGGTCGCCGAGCGCCGATGGGCGTACCTGCGGGCGCACTGGATCGACGTGGTGATCGTGGTCGTGCCGTTCCTGCGACCGCTCCGAGTGCTGAGGGTCCTGCGGCTGCTGCCGTTCCTTGCACGAGGCACCATTGGACTCAGGCGGGTGATGGGGCCATACCGCGGCACCTACGTGCTCGTGATCGGACTAG
>JAUJMR010000001.1:960438-984082 GCA_030446765.1 Chloroflexia bacterium | reverse complement strand
TGCGGAGACGGTCGCGGGCGCGACCGGCAGGCCGCGCGGGCGCACACACCCCGCAACCAAAACGTTTCAGGCACTACGCATCCTCGTGAATGATGAGCTTGGTGCGTTGGAGTCGGGGCTACGCGCCGCCGTGGAGGTGCTGCGCCCCGGAGGCCGGATCGCCGTTATCGCGTTTCACTCGCTGGAGGATCGCATCGTGAAGACCTTCTTTCGCGATGAGAGTACGGGGTGCATCTGCCCGCCCCGCCAGCCACTGTGCACCTGCGGGCATGTTTCCGCGCTCCGTTTGGTCTCTCGCAAGGTGGGAAAACCAGCGCAGGAGGAATTGACCGTCAACCGCCGTAGCCGCAGCGCTCGTCTGCGTGTTGCTGAGAAGCTTTAGGAGTTGCTGCCGTGGCCGTGTTGACCCGTACCCCGAAGTTCCAGAGCAGTCCGATCCGCGCGGCGCGCACTCAGCGCGAACGCTTTCCGTGGTATTTCGAGATGAGCTCGGCCACTCTTTTCATGGTGGGCGTCACGCTGCTTTCCCTCACCTGCCTGCTATACCTCTTGCAGACGAGCCGAGTCGCTGTCCTCGGCTACGAAATCCAGCAGGTGCAGATCCAGCAGGAGGCGGCCAAGCGTGAGGCGGAAAACTTGATGTACGAACGAGATAATCTTGAGAGCCTGCCCACGATCGAGAAATATGCGCGCCTGCGGCTGAAGATGCGGCGCGTCGAGGAGTATACGTATGTGCGCGTACCGGTTCAGCCCGCAGAGCTTCGCGCCTCCGATGTGGCTAGAGGGGAGGGACGCTGATGCAGCGGGCGAACGTCATCAATGGTGGTTCGGGCCTGCCGATGTGGCGCCTGCGGCTGGCGCTCGGCGTCGCGGTGTTGGCCGGCCTGCTCCTGATAGGCAAGCTTTTTTACGTTCAGGTGATGCAGAACAGCTTCCTTGGGGGCAAGGCTCAGGTCGCTCATACGCTCGAGCGCGCGATCACCGCCCCGCGAGGGACAATCAAGGATCGCAACGGCACCACTCTCGCTGCCAACCGCAACCTGGACCGCCTCTATGCCGACCCTAGCAATATTGCCGACGACGAGGCCGGCGAGATCGCGGCACAGCTTGCGGGAATCCTCAAGATGCCCGCCGCCGAGCTGGAGGCGAAGCTGCGGCAGGACGGCCAGTGGGTATCCCTTGCCACGCGTCTCACCCCGCAACAGAGTGAGGCGGTGCGCGCACTCGATATCTACGGGCTGGGACTGGAGCCACTGCCCGCTCGCGTGTATCCGAACGGCTCGCTTGCATCCCATGTGCTTGGCTTCGCAAACTTTGATAATCAGGGCACGTACGGCATTGAGGGCAAGTACAACGCGTTCCTGCAGGGACAGCCGGGTACCATCCGCGCGGAGCAAGACAACAGTGGCAACTGGCTGGCCATCGCCCGGCAGCAGATCGTGCCACCGGAGAGTGGAGCGGATGTCCAACTCACGATCGACAGCACCATCCAGTATTACGCGGAGGATGAGCTCGCGCGCACGGTGAAGGAGCAGCGCGCGAAGGGCGGGACAATCATCGTTATGCGGCCGGAGACTGGTGAGGTCCTCGCGATGGCCTCCGCGCCGAGCTACGAGCCCGAGAAGTTCAACGAGCAACAGGACGCCAGCAGGTTTGTGAACCCGGCGATCAGCCAGCTTTACGAGCCGGGGAGCACCTTCAAGATCATCACGATGGCGACAGGCCTCGCCGAGGGTGTTATCACCCCGGACACGCGGATCAACGACCGGGGCTACGTGAACGTCGACGGCTTCACCGTCCACAACTGGGACGGCCGTGCGCATCCCAACGAGAGTATGACGGAAGTGCTCATGAACTCCGCGAACGTTGGCGCGTCGTACGTCAGCACGAAGGTCGGCAAGGACGCGTTCTACCGGCGCCTGCGCGACTTTGGCTTCGGCTCCCCGACCGGCGTCGACCTGCAGGGCGAGACAGAGGGGATGCTTGTACTGCCGTCAAGCCCCAACTGGTCGCCGATCAATCTGTATACCAACGGGTACGGCCAAGGCATCGGCGTCACGCCCCTGCAACTCATCACCGCAGAGGCGGCCGTTGCGAACGGCGGGCTCCTGATGCGTCCCTACGTCGTCTCGAAGGTCGTGCGAGATGGTCAGGTCGTGCGAGAGAACAAGCCAACCGTCGTGCGCCGCGTGCTCAAGCCGGAGGTCGCCGCGACGCTGAAGGGCATGATGCAGACCGTCGTGGAAGAAGGTGAGTACCAGGTCGCTCGTCTCGATGGGTACACGATCGGCGGGAAGACGGGCACGTCGTCGATCCCCAGCAAGACCGGTGGCTATGACCCGAAGCTCACGATCGCCTCGTTCGTTGGCTACTCGCCGGTGAAGAATCCGAAGTTTATCGTCCTAGTCAAGATCGACCAGCCACGGAAGTCGCCTTGGGGTTCTGAGGTCGCGGCACCGGCGTTCAAGAATCTCGCCCGCCGCCTGTACGCCTATATGAACATACCCCCAGACAAGCGGGCCACCTCGGGCACGCAAACGCCGTAGGGTATCATAGACGATGCTAACGATCCGCGATATCCAGGTGGCGACGGGCGGCAACCTCATGGCGGTCCACGCGATCGCCCTCGACGAACAGATCGGGTCGGTTGCGACGGACCATCGGGCGGTGCAGCCGGGCGATCTGTTTGTCGCACTGCCGGGCGAACAGTCCGATGGTCACCGGTACATTCCCGGTGCGATCGAAAATGGCGCCCGTGCCATCCTCCTCTCTCAACTCCCCGAGGAACCCGCGCCGTCTGGCGTGACTTTCGTGCAAGTGCCGGGAACCGTCGACGCCCTCGGCCAGCTCGGCGCCTACTGGCGGGCCAAGATGCCCGCGCGTGTCGTCGGGATCACCGGTAGTGTTGGCAAGACGAGCACGAAGGAAGTGCTTGCCTCGGTGCTGAGCAGCGCCTTCGTTACCCATCGGAGCCAGAAGAGCCACAATAACGAGATTGGGCTGCCACTCTCTTTGCTGGCGCTGCGCCCGGAGGTGCAGGTAGCGGTGCTGGAAATGGGTGGGGCATACGCGATGGGCGAGATCGAGTATCTCTGCTCCCTGGCTCGACCGGAAATCGGGGTGGTAACCAACGTCGGCTATGCTCATATCGGCCGGATGGGCACGCTTGAGCGCATTGCTGAGACAAAGAGCGAGCTCGTGCGCTGCCTGCCCAGCAAAGGCCTCGCCGTCCTCAACCGCGACGATCCGCACGTCCGCAAGATGGGTGATGTCGCCCCGTGCCCTGTGCTCTGGTATGGCCTCGATCCCGATTCAGAGGTTTCCGCGGACGAGATAGTCAGCGACGGGCTGAAGGGAATCTGCTTCCGGCTGCGCGTCGGTGGGGCAACGTACCCAAACGTCAAGGCGCCGCTGCTGGGCCGCCACAGCGTCCACACGGTGCTAGCGGCGGTGTCAGTCGCCCACGCCGAGGGCATCGCGGACGAGCAAATCATCGCCGCGATCCGAAGCCTCGAACCGGGCCTGCGGCTCATGGTGGCTCCGGGCGTCAACGGCAGCATCATCCTCGACGACACCTACAACGCGAATCCAACCTCCACGCTCGCAGCGCTCAATCTGCTCGCGGACATCGAGGGCCGCAAGGTGGCGGTCCTCGGCGATATGGCCGAGCTCGGGGACTTTGCCGAGGAAGGTCACCGCCGGGTGGGAATGCGCGCCGCGGAGGTGTGTGATGCACTCCACGCCGTCGGTCCGCTGAGCCGCCATACCGCCGAGGCCGCGCTCCAGGCCGGAATGCCGCCGAACTCGGTTCATGTCTTTGCCTCTGCGGACGAAGCTCTTATTGCGCTGCGGCAGACCCTGGGCCAGAATGACACGGTGCTGCTGAAGGGCTCGCGGGTCACGGGGCTCGACAAGCTGGCCGCGGCGTTGAGCGTTCCGGGCGGCGAGCGCCCGTGAGCTCGTTCGCGCAGCATGGCGATCTCTGGTTCTCGACGCTCGAGCAGGCCAGGAATGCGAGGCCGAGTGTCGTCAGGGAAGCACTCTTCCTCGCCGGGTTCACGTTCCTCGTCACGTGGCTTATCGGACGCCCGACGATCTCCCGCTTGCGCAGCATGGGGATCGGGAAGAAGATACGAATCGAGGGGCCGAGCACCCATCTGGTGAAGCAGGGCACTCCCACGATGGGCGGAATCATGATCGTGCTCGGCGTGTTCCTGGTCAACGCCGTGTTCAACAGCGTCGGACAGGGACGGCTCTCTATCCTCTTGCCTCTCACTGTTGTGCTTTCGACCGGAATTCTGGGGGCGGTGGACGACCTGCTGAACCTCGCCGGGGGCAAGCGCACCGGCGTGACGGCGCGGTTCAAGTTCTCGTGGCTCTCGCTCTTCGGGATCGCTGCCGCGTTGGTGCTGTACTGGCCCGATGGTCCGTTCCGGCTCGACGCCATTAACGTGCCGGTTCTCGGGCGGTACTCCCTGGGCCTCTGGTATGTCCCTGTGGCCTTCATCGTGATCGTGGGCACCAGCAACGCCGTGAACCTCACAGACGGCCTCGACACGCTGGCGGGCGGTCTGCTCGCGCTCGCGTTCGCGGCGTACGGCATTATTGCTTTCCTGCAGGGGCAGGCTTTCCTTGTAACGCTCTGTTTCACGACCGTGGGCGGCCTGCTCGCGTTTTTGTGGTACAACGCGCATCCCGCGGAGGTGATCATGGGCGACACGGGCGCGCTGTCGCTCGGCGCACTGCTCGCCGTGGTCGCGCTGATGACCGGACAGTGGCTGCTCCTGCCGGTTGTCGGCATCGTCTTCGTCGCGGTCACCCTCAGCGTCATCCTGCAGGTGCTGTACTTCAAGGCGACCAACGGCAAGCGCCTGTTCAAGATGGCGCCGCTGCACAATCACTTCGAGCTGATTGGTTGGGCTGAAACGCAGATAGCGATGCGCTTCTGGCTCGTCGGGATGGTCGCCGCGATGCTTGGCGTGGCGCTCGCCCTCAGCATCCCGTGAGCAGCGGTATCCAATCGCTCGAAGGCAAGCATGCCCTAGTTCTTGGACTCGGCGTCCACGGCGGCGGCGAGGGTGTGGCCCGCTACCTCGTGGAGCACGGGGCACGAGTGACCGTCACGGACCTGCGCCCACCGGAGAAACTCGCCTCGGCGTTGCACAGCCTGCACGGCCTGCCGATCGAGTACGTGCTTGGCGAGCATCGGGCGAGTGATGTACTGGCTGCCGACTTCATCGTGAGAAATCCGGGGGTACCGCGCGAGTCGCCGTGGCTTCGGCTTGCGCGCGAGAACGGGGTCCCTGTTCTCATGGAGATGAACCTGTTCTGGGCGGCCTGCCCTGCGCCGATCACCGCGATCACTGGCTCGAAGGGGAAGAGCACCACCACCGCGTGGCTCGGACATGTCCTCCGGCTGGCGCGGCCGGATACGGTTGTTGCAGGCAACCTGCGGGTCTCGGCGCTCGATGCACTGCCCGCGATCGGTCCGGACACGCCGGTTGTGCTGGAGCTTTCGAGCTGGCAGCTTGAGTCGTTCGCCGAGACGCGCATCGGGCCGCACAACTCCTGCGTGACGAACCTTGCGCCAGATCACCTCAACCGATATCGCGACATGGCGGATTATGCCGACGCGAAGCGGGAGATTTACCGGTACCAGCGTGACGAGGATGTCGCCGTCTTCAACCACGACGATCCGGTCGTCCGCACCTTTGCGTCCGACTGCCCGGCACAGGTTCGCTGGTTTGGCTCCGACGATCACGGGGGGCTGGGCGGCGTTCTGACGGATAAGGATCTTGTCTTGCGCACGCCGGAAACGATCTGGCCGCTCCTGCGACTCGATGATCTGGCGCTCGCTGGCAGGCACAACGCGCTCAATGCAGCAGCGGTGGCCACGCTCGCCGCGGCGAACAACGTGCCGCCCGAGCAGATCGCGGAGGGATTGCGTACCTTTGCCGGCCTGCCCGACCGGATGGAATTCGTCGCAGAGATCGACGGTGTGCGCTATATCAACGACACGACAAGTACGGTGCCGGCCTCAACGATGGCGGCACTTGCTGGCGTGGAGGGACGAGTACTGCTGATCGCGGGCGGTGCCTCAAAGCGCGTGTCGTTCGGCGAGCTCGCGGATCTCCTCTGCAGCCGCGTCTCCCGCCTGGTCCTGCTGGATGGGAGCGCCACGCCTGAGTTGCAAACAGAGGTTTACAAACGATGCCCCGCCCTGGAAACGAGCTTGCACCGCGACCTACAATCCGCCGTGGAAGAGGCGCATGACGCGGCGAGACCGGGCGACACCGTTCTGTTTTCGCCAGCGTGCGCGAGCTTCGGGATGTTCGACAACGAGTTCCAGCGCGGCGAGATGTTTCGGCAGACCGTGCGGAGGCTTCTCGGAAGCGGCTAGGAGGCACGAGATGGCGGTGAGCTCCGCGCGGGCACGGCTGGCGAAAGCGGGGCCTATCGACGGCTGGGTCCTCGCCCCGGTCGTCGCGTTGCTCATGCTCGGTGTCGTGATGATCTACAGCGTTACCTCCGCTGAGGCGTTCCTGGCGCACGACTCGGCCTCGCATTTCCTCGTACGCCACGTCCAGTGGCTGGTACTCGGGTGCATCGCGCTGGTCGTGTTCAGCAGAGTCGAGTACCACCAGTGGCGCCGCTTGAGCGTGCCGTTGATGGTCCTGGCAGTGGTCCTGCTCACGGTCGTCGTCTTTGCCCCGCTCTCCGTCAGCCCCGAGATCAACGGCGCGCGCCGGTGGATCCGTATAGGACCGCTGCAGGGGCAGCCCAGTGAGTTCGCGAAACTGGCCTTTGTGATCTACGCCGCCGACTGGCTATCACAGAAAGGCGAGAAGGTGCGGAATCTGTGGTATGGTCTGATCCCGTTCGGTATCATCCTCGGGCTATTGGTCGGCCTGATCATGCTCGAGCCGGACATGGGCACGTCGCTCATCTTCGTCGCGACCGGCGGCACGATGTTCTTCGTGGCGGGCGCCCATCTCCCGCAGCTTGCGGGCGCGACGGTGCTCGCCGCGGGCGCATTCACCGCGCTTATCTTCAGCGCGAGTTACCGATTGGATCGGCTGACCACCTTTCTGGACCCGTGGAGCGATCCGCTTTCCAAAGGCTATCAACCAATCCAGTCGCTCTTAGCGCTCGGTTCGGGTGGCTTGGTGGGCCGGGGGCTTGGCGTGAGCCGCCAAAAGTTTGGATGGCTGCCGGAGGCGCGCACGGATGGCATCATGGCAATTGTTGGCGAGGAACTAGGGTTCTTCGGCGGCACGGTTGTTCTGGCACTCGTTATTGTGATCGCCGTCCGGGGCTTCGGCATCGCACTCCGGTGCCGCGACCCCTTCGGCGCCTTGCTTGCCTCCGGGGTCACGGCGTGGATCGTGTTTCAGTCGCTGCTGAACATCGCGGTGATCTCGCTCACCGTTCCGTTCACCGGCATCCCGATGCCCTTTATCTCCCTCGGGGGGAGTTCGCTGGTCGTCCTGCTCTCCGCTGTTGGTGTGCTACTGAACGTGTCGCGGTACGCCGAGGCGCCGAAGGCTCGGGAGGGCCGCCACCGTGCGCGTGGCCGCACGCGTCGGGTCCAACCGGCAGGAGGGAGGGTATAATGCAGGAGGTGAGTTTTTCGGGAGCGATTCTGTTGCTCCCCTTCCTGGCGCTCGGTGTGATCGTAGGATTGCGGCGCTCCTGGATCGCGGAGGGCGTGACCGCCGGTCTGCTGGGGATCGTGATGCTCGCCTTCGACACGCTCCGTGCGTTGATGCTTGCCATCCTACGCCTGCTCGCTCGCATCGGGACTGAGGTTGCCAGCGCGGCTGGGGTCGGCGGGCCGAATCTGGAGCGGACCATCGACAGGCTTCCCGATAACCTCGTCATCCTGGTGTGTACGATCCTGTTCTTGGCCGCAGCGTACAGTGTCGGGAGTGCCCTTGGCCGCGGAACAGGCGTGGGGCGGCTGCGCCGTGCGGCGGGGGGCGCGATCGGTGCACTGAACGTGCTTCTCCTGCTGGCAATTATTAGCGCGCGTGTTCAGGACGTGGCCGGCACCGGGCGATTACGCCAGCTCTTCCTGGTGCCCGGCTCTCGCCGCGGATTGAATGTGGAGGTATCCCCCTTCCCCGCAGTCAGTGTGCTCACGGGCTGGACCGCATCCGCGTTCATGGTGCTCGTCATGGTCGGACTACTCGTGATGCTGGTCGTCGGTTTCAACTGGGCGGTCAACCGGCTTCCGAAGCTGAGGGGATGATGGGGCAGGCGGCAGCCCCTACGCACTTCGTGGGCATCGCCGGTGCAGGCATGAGTTCCCTTGCGGCAATCCTGCTTGCCTCGGGTGAGGCCGTGAGCGGTTGTGATCTGTACCCCAACGACGCGACGCGGATGCTTGCCTCCCGTGGGGCGCGGATCTACGATGGGCATGACGCGGCACACGCGGCGAGCGCTGGTCGTGTGATCACGACGCGCGCAGCTTTGGGAGCGCCTGATGTTGCCGAGGCGCGCAGGCTCGGCGTGCCGCTCGTCAAGCGCGCCGCGCTCCTGGGGCAGCTCATGAGCGAGCGACAGGGCGTCGCGGTCGCCGGCACGCACGGCAAAACGACCACTACGAGCCTGATCGCTATGATGCTCATGCAGAGCGGTCTTGATCCCTCCGTGCTCATCGGCGGTGTGCCTGTCGGCTGGGACCTCGGCGGGCGCTACGGTGCGGGTCAGTGGTTCGTCGCGGAGGCCGACGAGTTCGACCGCTCGTTTCTACACCTGCACCCGGATATAGCGGTGGTGACCGGCATCGAGATGGACCATCCCGACACGTATGCCGACCTTGCCGACGTAACGGCGGCCTTCCGCCAGTTTCTCGAAGGCGTGCGGCCAGGTGGGACCATCGTGGTCTTCGCCGGTGATGCCGGGGCGCTGTCCCTGGCGCGCTCCGTCGCCGCAGCTCGCGGCCTGCGCATCGAGACATACGGCGATGGTGAGGGAACGGACTGGCGACCCACGGTGGTCGGGACCTCGGAGGGCTATACGTGGGTAGACGTTGCTCATCCCGGTGGCGTCCTGCGCGGCCTGCGGACGGTTCTACCGGGCTACTACAACCGCAACAACCTCGCGGGTGCGATCGCCGTCGCAGTTCGGGCCGGCGCGTCGCTTGACAGCGTCCGAGCGGCGGTCGAGAGTTTCCGGGGCGTGTCCCGCCGGTGGGAGCGGAAGGGCGAAGCAGGCGGTGTGCTGGTGATCGATGACTACGCCCACCATCCCGCTGCGGTTCGGACGATCCTGCAGAGCGCTCGCGGGCTGTATCCGGATCGGCAGCTATGGATCGCCTTCCAGCCGCATACATACAGCCGCACTCGTGACTTGATGGACGAGTTTGCAGAGGCGTTGCGGCTCGCCGACCGCGCATACGTGCTCGATGTTTATGCCGCCAGGGAGCAGCCTGATCCGGACGTCTCGGGCGAGCGACTCGCACAGTTGGCCGGTCCTGGTGCCGCGTACGCCGGTGGCGTTGAGGGTGCTGCCGCGCGCATCGCGGCGGATGCAGAGCCCGGCGTGCTCGTGCTCACCGTGGGTGCCGGAGATGTCACCCAGCTTGGTCCCTGCCTACTCGAGCATATACAAGCCGCGGGAGTGGGCGGGTGAGCGACACCGTGGAGCAACCGGTGATCGAGATTGGGGAGTTACTCGCCAAGCACACCTCAGTTAAGGTGGGTGGTACGGCCGATCGGTTCACCGTCGCGAAGAACAGCACGGACCTCGAGCGCGCCGTGCGCTGGGCGCTGGCGGAGGACACGCCGTACCTAATCCTAGGATCGGGCAGCAACATCGTCATGGGCGACGGTGGATTTCGGGGCCTCATCATCAAGAGCATCAGCCGTGGCGTCCGAGTGGTCGAAGAGGATGACGCCGGTGCCGAAGTTGAGCTGGAGAGCGGAACGTTCTTGCCGACCGCGGCGAAGCGTCTGGCCACACAGGGACTAGCCGGGTTGGAGTGGGGTGTCGGCATCCCCGGCACGGCGGGCGGTGCGGTCGTGGGCAACGCGGGCGCGTACGGTGGCGTCACCGTGGACACGCTGACGGAGGTCGACGGCCTCACCTCCGATGGAGACTTGCGCGTCGTGTCGAATGAGGCTCTGGGATTCGTGTACCGCAGCAGTACGATCAAGCGCGGGGAACTCGATCTGCCGGTCGTGCTGCGGGTGCGGCACCGGCTGCGTCGCGAAGATCCGGACGCGATTACTGGGCGAATCCAGGGGTTCCTTGCCGAGCGAAAGCGCAAGCAGCCAACAGAGCCGAGCGTCGGGTCCACATTCAAGAATCCACCGGGAACGCATGCCGGTATCCTCATCGAGAGCCTCGGCCTGAAGGGCACGCGGATTGGCGGCGCGATGGTTTCGCCGAAACACGCCAACTACATCATCAACACGGGAAACGCCACGGCCGCGGATGTCCGCTCCCTCGTGGATCTGGTGCGTGCGACAGTACTGGAGCGATCCGGCGTCGCGCTCGAAACGGAGATAGAGTTTAAGGGGGAGTGGTGAACGCCCAGCCTGTACGGTTACTGCTGCTGTTCGGCGGACGGTCGGCGGAGCACGACGTTTCCGTCGCCAGTGCGATAGCCATGATGCGCGCGCTGCGAGACACGGAGATACAGGTGTTCCCGCTCGGCATCTCCCGCGAGGGTCGCTGGAAGCTTGGCGAGAGCGCCCTGCGGATGCTCGGGCAGTCCGCGCTGTTTTCCGCCGGTGAGGACGTCCGTACGCTTGCCCTCACGGACAGCACGCCGAGATCTGTCGTGGAAGCGCTGGGCGCGGTGGATGTCGTGTTTCCGCTGCTGCACGGACCGTTCGGCGAGGATGGGACGATCCAGGGGATGCTGGAGCTTGCAGATGTTCCCTACGCGGGCGCCGGGGTGCTCGGCTCCGCGCTGAGCATGGATAAGCTGGCTATGAAGGCGGCGTTCCGTGCGGCCGGCTTGCCGATCGCACCGTATGCGGGGCTGCTTCGCTCGGAGTGGCGGCAGAATCCCGAGACAATGGTTCGCGCGCTGGAAGAGCAGCTCCCGTACCCAATGTTCGTGAAGCCCGCGAACCTGGGGTCGAGCGTGGGAATCAGCAAGGTACGCGATCGCCGCGAGCTCGCGGACGCGCTCGACCTGGCCGCCCGCTTCGATCGGCGGCTGATTGTCGAGCAAGGGCTTGAGGCGCGCGAGCTGGAGTGTGGGGTTCTCGGTAACGATGAGCCGCAGGCGTCGGTTGTGGGCGAGGTACTGCCGGGGGCAGAGTTCTACGACTACGAGGCGAAGTATGTTGGCGAGACGGCGCGGTCACAGATACCGGCAGACGTCCCGGACGACATATCCCGTCAGATGCGAGAATACGCCGTGCAGGCATTTCAGGAGGTCGATGCTGCCGGCATGGCGCGCGTCGACTTCTTCCTCGTTGGCAGCGATATCTACCTCAACGAGATCAACACCATCCCCGGCTTCACGCCCATCAGTCAGTTTCCGATGTTGTGGCAGGCGAGCGGCATCGACTATCCGGATCTGGTCCGCACACTCGTTGCACTCGCGATAGAGCGCCACGGCGAGCGTCAGCAGAGTATAGGGCGGGAGGTACGTTGATGCGGAGATTATTCTGGGTTGCCGTCGGAAGCCTGATGTTTCGCGAACCGCGCGCCGTGCGGGCCAGACTCACCTGGTTTGGTTTCGCGATTCGGGGTGCCCTGCTCCTGCTCCTGCTCGCGGTGGGCTACGGTGTGTATGCGGTCCCCCGGTCCAGCACCTTCAAGGTCCAGCACATCCGCGTGGAAGGTGCGGAACAGCTTACGACCGCGGAGGTGGCTCGACTCAGTGGGGTGTCGGGCGTGAATCTCTGGCACGCCCGCCCCGCAATGGTCGAGGCACGGCTGGAGCGCGTGCCCCATATCGCCCGAGCCGAGGTCAGTGTCGATCTGTCGCGCACGGTACATATTGCCGTCTCCGAGCGGGTTCCCCGTGCCGTCTGGCGTGTCGCCGGCGAGAGCTTCCTCATAGATGAGACCGGGTACGTCATCGAGGAGGTGTCCACGACCTCACGCCTGCCAACGATCGAGGTGGCTGACGCGCCGACGTTGCGGCCCGGTGAGAAGGTCGATGCCGAGCACCTGGTGTTTCTGCTCACGCTGTACGCCGAGTTGCCGGACGAGGTGCGTCCCGTCGTCGAGAAGCTCACCTACAGCCCTGGTACCGGGTACACCCTTGTCTCGACCGCCGGATGGACGGCTGTGCTGGGGGACGCTGAACGAGTCGGCGTCAAGGCGCAGGTGCTTCGGCACGTCCTTGCACGCAAGGGCGTCACGTTTGCGGATGTCAGCTCGCCCACTACGCCGTATTACCGGACCTCGCGGCGCTAACCGCCGTTTAAGCTAGTAGTTCCGGCCGTCCGGGCGTTTCCGCGGACGTGGCCAATGTCGGGAAACACGTGCGGCCAGGACGCCGGAACGCGGTGCGCCGTCCCCAAGAGTAGCGTAGCCAAGTCGCGCCCTAAAAGAATCGTTCACCTGGCCCCGTTCATGTGCCGACTCGCCACCGACGTGGTAACTCATCCATCCTGTCAGCCGCGGGACGATTCTGGTTCTCAGGGACGATTCTGGTTCTCAGAGGCTGGAAGTACAGCTGTCGGGTCCTGATGACCCAGGATAAGGCAGCAGGGGTAAGGCAACGTGACCCTTTGACGCACGCATTTCTGCGGGAATAAAGCTGCTCCATATCGTCGCAACCTTGCGACGGGCCGCAAGCAGAAGACCGGTTTGAGTTGTAGTACATGTAAACGAATCTTTAGGGGTCTGCCGGGAAGCGCGTGCTATACTACGCCCATCCACTTTTTCCGGTCCGTGCACAGTGTGCATACGGGGGAACAACCATGCCCAAGCCCAGCCAAGTTGTCGGGATTGACATCGGTACCACGAAGGTGTGCGCACTCGTCGTTAAGATCTGTGATGACGCGCCTTTGGAGGTACTTGGCCTGGGCCTCGCGACCAGCCGTGGTGTCCAGAATGGTGTCATCACGGACCTCGATGCCGCGACCGAAGCCGTCGCCAGCGCGTTGGACAAGGCGGAGCGGCTCTCGGGATACCATATCAACTCGGCACTGCTTGGCATCGCAGGCGGTCATATCACCTGCTCGCAGGCGCGTGGCTCGATCAGCTTGCCGAATGGCGGTGAGATCGGGCCGAGCGAGTTGCAGCGGGTGCTCACGGCGGCGCGTGAGACCGAGTTGCCAGCGCAGCGGGAGATCCTGCATGTCCTGCCGCGCCAGTACGTGGTGGACGGCAATGGTGGCGTGCAGGATCCGACCGGGATGAGTGGATTCCGTCTCGATGTGGATACTCACGTTGTCACGGCGCATGTGGGTGCGGTGCAGAATGCGCTCAAGGTGCTATCGCGGGTGGGACTACAGGCCGATGAGCTAGTGTTGCAACCACTGGCGAGTGCGCATGCGGTGCTCTCGGCGGCGGAGCGGGACCTTGGGGTCGTGCTCATCGACATCGGCGGGGGGACCACGGATGTCGCGGTCTTCATCGAGGATGCTCCCTGGCACACGTCGGTGCTGCCACTCGGTGGCAACACGATCACCGACGATCTGGCCATCGTGCTTGGCGTCCCTACGGAGACCGCGGAGCGGCTGAAGGTCGATGTCGCCGACGCCGCACCCGTGCCCACCACCATCAGCTCCGCGCTGCCCGGAACGGGGAACACCATCAAGGTCGAAAACTTCGAGAATGGTGGATACAAAGCCGTGTCGCGCGAGCTGGTACACGAGGTGACGATCTCGCGGCTGTCGGAGATTCTCTCGATGGTGCTCGCCGAGATCCGCCGGAGCGGATACGACGACATGCTCCCGGCCGGTGCCGTACTGACCGGGGGCGGCGCGCAACTTCGCGGCATGACCGAGCGGGCGAGCGCCGTGCTCGGCATGCCAGTGCGTATCGGGCATCCGGTTGAGACCACCGGTCTCAGCGAGGCGGTGCAGTCACCCGCGTTCGCAACCTCGGTAGGACTGCCGATCTGGCGGGGAAGATCGCTCGCCAAGTCATCGCGTTTGCGCCGCAACCCCAGTAGTCGCAAGGATCCCTCTGGCCGGTTGGTCGGTTGGCTGAGGGAGTTCCTGCCATGAAAGTCGGTTAACCAGCAGGTGGAGGATAATCAGCGAGTGAATATTGAGGAGAACGTACACACGATGAGAAGAACCGATACGATAGGTGGTCCGCTGCCCTTCTCCGACGCTGAAAAGCTGGCCGTCATAAAGGTTGTGGGCGTGGGCGGTGCGGGTGCGAACGCGGTTTCGCGCATGATCGAGGCGGAACTCCGCGACGTTGAGTTTATTGTCATGAACACGGACGCGCAGGACATCCTGCACTCTGAGGCACACGTCCGTATCGCGATCGGCGAGAAGGTCACCAAGGGGCTCGGCGCGGGCGGTGACCCCGCCCAGGGAGCGAAGGCAGCCGAGGAGAGCCAGGACGCGATCTACGAGGCACTCAAGGGTGCGGACATGGTGTTCGTCACGAGCGGCATGGGTGGTGGCACCGGGACCGGTGCATCCCCGACCGTGGCGCAGATAGCGCGTGAGGTCGGGGCGCTCACCGTCGGCGTGGTGACCCGTCCGTTTATGACCGAAGGCAACAGGCGCAGGAATGCGGCCGAGGAGGGTGTACAGCGACTCAAAGAGCAGGTGGACACCCTCATCGTAATCCCGAACGATCGCATCCTCCAGTTGATCGAGAAGCGTACCACGGTCCGCGAGGCGTTCCACATGGCGGACGATGTGCTTCGCCAGGCAATTCAGGGCATCAGCGAACTCATCACCGAGCATGGGAACATCAACTGCGACTTCGCAGACGTCAAGTCGATCATGGGGAATGCCGGTTCCGCGCTGATGGCGATTGGCCGTGGCACGGGCGAGACCCGCGCCGTGGATGCCGCGCGCGCCGCTATCGAGAGTCCGTTGCTGGAGCTGTCCATCGACGGCGCGAAGGGCGTGCTGTATAACATCACCGGTAATGACGAGATGACGATGATGGAGCTGCACGAGGCCGCAGAGCTTATCCAGCAGGCGGCCGACCCCGATGCGAACATCATCTTTGGCCACGTCATTGACAACCGGCTTCAGGACGAGGTCAAGCTCACGTTGATCGCCACCGGTTTCGACAACAGCCGGCGTGTGCCCACGTCGAAGTTGACCCAGATGGTGCCGATGGTGCCGAAGGAGGAGCGCAAGGCGGAGTCCCCGGCAAAGCCTGAGGATCTGAAGGTTCCGGCCTTTCTGCGAAACCGTCGACAGTCAATGTAGCGGAGCAAGCAGCCCGCCTCTATCATCTGGGGCGAAGCATCTGGTCCGGCGGGTACGTGCGCTCGCCGCAGAGGCTTCGCCCCGTTCTTTGGCGTATAGATCGGCACAAGGGTGATGCGTGGTCACCCTGAATACCTTGGTATGCTCGACGGTGAACTGCGCCGTGTTTCGGGACGTGCTTCCTGAGCGGCGCCGATCCAGGGTAGAAAGTAGGAGCAGACTTGGTCATCACCGATGTCACGACCATCAAGCTGCGCTTTCCCATGGACGTGCCCATGGCGGACGCGATCCACTATATGCCCGAGCGCACGACGTTGCTCGTCCGGGTGCATACCGATGATGGGATCATCGGGCTGGGCGAGGTGGCCGCATACGGCGGCTATCTGGAGAGCGTGGAGAACCTTGTAACCGGCGAGCTGTGCAGCACGATTCTCGGTGAGGACCCGTTCCGGGTCGAGCGGCTGTGGCGGATGATGGCCACGCGGGCCCATCAGCGTGGACGGCGGGGCATGCTGATGATGGCGATGAGCGGCGTCGACATCGCGCTGTGGGATATCGTCGGCCAGGCGACGCGCACGCCCTTGTACCGACTGCTCGGCGGCTATCGAGATCGGCTTTCCGTGTATGCCTCGGCGGGCTTCTACGCCCGTGACAAGGATGTGACCGCGCTGGCGGATGAGGTCGGTGGTTACGCCGAACGTGGCTTCCGCTGCGTCAAGATAAAGGTCGGACGCCAGCCCGATGCGCTCTTGAACCCGCTGGCCGACATGCCGGCGGCTGAGTATGCCACAGTGACGTATGACGAGGACGTCGCCCGCGTTCGAGCCGCCCGTGCGGCGATTGGCCCCGCGGTACGGCTGGCGATTGACGCAAACAACGCCTGGACGCCATCGCTCGCGCTCCGTTTCATGCGGGACGTGGACGATCAGGATATCTACTGGCTTGAGGAGCCGGTCGCGACTGAGGACCTGGACGGCTCCGCCGCTCTAGCCGGGCAACTCGACACGCCCGTTGCCGGCTACGAAACCGAGACTGGGCTTGCGGGGTTTCGCGACCTTATCGCGCGCCGGGCAGTGGATATCGTCCAGCCCGACGTGATCTGGTCCGGCGGCATAACCGAGTGCCGCAAGATCGCCGCGCTGGCCCAGGCCTATGGGCTGCCGGTGATACCGCACGTGTTTTCTTCGGCGCTGAGCCTGGTTGCCAACATGCATTTCATCGCCTCGATCCCCAACGGTAGCTGGCTGGAGTGGGACCAGAACCCCAACCCGCTTCGCTCGGAGCTGTTCCTAGACATGCCGGCCATGGACGGTGATGGCGATGTGCGACTCCGGAGCGACCGGGCCTGGGTGTAACGCTGAATGAAGACACGGTGGAGCGATACCGGTATGGGTGAGGAGCGGGGTAATCTGAAACAGCACGTCGATGCCCCTGGAGCGTAGCTCTTCGGAGGAGAAAAGCATGAGGCTCGAAAACAAGGTAGCAATCGTCACCGGTGGGGCGCAGGGGATGGGTCGGGCGATCGCGCTACGCCTCGCTCAGGAAGGTGCACGTGTCGTGATCGCGGATCTCGGCCGGGAGGCAGCGCAGCGAACGGCGAATAAGATCGCCGCCAGTGGGGGGCAGGCCGTGGGGGTGGTGGCGGATGTTCGGGACCAGGCGCAGGTTCGGTCCATGATCGACACGGCGGTTGCGCAATACGGCGGGCTGGATATTCTGGTGAACAACGCGGGCGTGGGCCGGATCCTGCCGTTCCTGGAAACGACGGAGCAGGACTGGGATTTCATGTTCGACGTCAACTGCAAGGGGTTGCTCTGGTGCAGTCAGGCGGCGGCGCGGGTGATGATCGAGCAGGGTCGCGGCGGGAAGATCATCAACCTCGCTTCGCAGGCAGGCCGGCGGGGAGAGGCGCTTGCGCTGGCGTACTGCGCGAGCAAGGCCTGCGTGATCAGCGTGACGCAGTCCACTGCCCTGGCACTCGCGCCGCACAAGATCAATGTCAACGCGATTGCTCCCGGAATCGTTGATACCCCCTTTTGGGTCGAGGTGGACAAGCAGTTTGCGAAGCTACTCGATCTGCCGGTGGGGGAGCCGAAGCGCCGCTTCACGGCACAGATCCCGCTTGGGCGCATCGAGCAGCCGGAGGATGTCGCAGGGGTCGCCGCCTTTCTGGCCTCGTCCGATGCCGATTACATCACGCAGCAGTGCTACAACGTCGATGGCGGCAACTGGCCGAGCTGACGCGCCCCTGCGGACAGCATCAGGCTAGCTGAAGGGACCGCATACGCGCCTTGTGAAGCAGCGTCGGTAGAGAGCGGGCTAGACGCGAGTTCCCAGGCGCCCGCTCAGGACCTCGGCCGCCTCGTCCAGATCGACGACAACCGCGTCTGGCATGCAGGCTTCGGGCGTGGCCTCCGGATGGTAGCGGCGCCAGAGAGTCTTGTCGAGGACCTCCGCCACATGGCGTGGGAAGGTGTCGTTGCTCGTGCGCAGCTCGATGGGTAGGGCTCGAAGTTCGGCAGGGAGCTCATCGTCAAGCCAGATGGCGATTACCCCTGCTTGGTTCGCGCCGAGTATGTCCCAGACAAGGCTGTCGCCGACGTGAGCGCGCAGGCCGGGGACGGACGCGAAGAGTCGCGCGTCTGGCTTGGCGTACCCTGCCATGTCCGGCGTGACCACGCGCTCGAAGTACTCGGCCACGCCGAGCGCGGTGAGCACGGGCAACTGATATTTATGGTATCCATTGGTGATCGCGACGATGCTGAACCCGTCGTCGCGCAGCCGTTCCAGCCCCGTGCGGGCGCCGGGGAGCAGCCGGACCATGCCTTCGACACCGCAGAAAAACTCGACCAGGCCCGCGACGTCCGGTGCTGGCTCGCCGCCCATGCTGCGGCTCACGCTGCTGTAGATGTTGTCCCAGTCATACAGGGCCACCCACTCCCCGGCTGTGGCGAGTCTATCCCATTCCCCCCGAATCGCGGCCCTGCCGCGCCGGTCCGCCTCGTCAGGATGCAGATCGAGCAGCGCGGGGCTTTTGCGCAAGTGCTCCAGGATGCGCGGCTCGATCCCGTCATTCCACGCGTTCTGCATGACCACGCCGTCAAGGTCGAAGCTGATCACGGGGCGATGCTCCGCGCTCATGCGGACACTACCTCGCCGGTGCAGCACGCGGCCACGACGTTGTGGAACCGGCGGCGCAGCCCGATGATACCCCGGCCGAGGCCGCTGTGGACGCGGTTTGTGAGCAGGATGATCTTCAGTTGGCGCGCGGGGTCGATCCAGATGCTGGTGCCCGTGTAACCGGTGTGCCCAAACGACGAAGGCGACATAAGCAGCCCGGATGGATCCCACACGTCCCCGCGTAACACCCAGCCGAGCCCCCGATGGGCGCCAATCTCCGCGGCATGGTTTTGCAGTGCCGCAGCCATTACCGCAGGAGCCAACGGTCCGTTCGGCGCGGGCTGCCAGGGCAACCAGCAACTGTCGACGTACCGCGCGAGGTCTCCGGCGGTTCCGAACAGCCCCGCGTGCCCGGAGACACCGCCGAGCGCCCAGGCGTTGTCGTCGTTGACCTCGCCCCATTGGTGGCGCCCCAGATGCTTGCGGTACTCGCTCGCGGCAGTGCGCTGTTGCCACTCCGCCGGCGGCAGATAGGTCGTGTCCCGCATATGCAGCGGCTCGTAGAGCCGCCGGCGCACGAAAGTATCGAGGGTTTCTCCAGTCATGCGGCGCACCCACTCGCCGATCAGGATGTACCCCAGGTCGCTGTATACATACGCCGTGCCGGGCTGGGCGTCCAATGGGGTCGCCAGCACCTCGCCAAGGATCTCCTGGGGCGACCATCCGTGCGAGTAGAAGTCGCGGTGTGCGGGAAGGCCGGAGGTATGGGTAAGCAGGTGCAGCAGCGTGATGTCCGCCTTGGACTCTTCACCGGCCCACTCATCGAGCACCTCGGCGATGGGAGCCTGGGCGTCCGCGGTGCCATACTGAATCAGCAGCAACGCGGCGGGAAGCGCCGCGGTTACCTTCGTGCCGGGAGGCCAGGTCGTACACGCCGAGGATCTCTGGTTGACCTTCGAATAGAGTCACTCGCCAGGTCCGGCCCACTGACACGCGGCGATGGGAGCCTGGGCGTCCGCGGTGCCATCCTGAATCACCAGCAATGCGGCGGGAAGCGCCGCGGTTACCTTCGTGAGCGAGGCCAGGTCGTACACGGTGTCCGGTCGGGCTTCAATAGAGCACTCCGGAGTGCTGACCGCCAGGCCCGTGGCGTACGGCGGGAGCCAACCATGGCCGACCCCCACGAGCGCAACGCCACCGGGGATTACGTGGCTGGCAACTGCTTCGTCAAGCAACTCGTACGCCCGCTCGATGCGCCGGACGTCCAGGTCGTGGCGGCTCATCGCGCGCTGAGCAGGAGATCTTGTGCGGCACGCGCGGCGCTGAGGGGGGCGTCCTGCACGATGGCGGTCTGTCCGAGCGCACGCCGCTCGCAGACTCGCTCCAGTACCATCGCTCGGAAGCCGGCCTCGTTCACGAGGATCCCGCCAGCGAGCGCGAGCGGCATCCCTGTGTCCGGGAACGTCAGCTTCTCGCCCACGGTCAACGCCAGGAGTGCGATCTCCTCGGCGGCGTGTTCGAGTATCTTCCGCGCTACGGCATCCCCGGCGTCAGCTTCGGCAAGCACGACGCTCGTGAGGCCGGCGACAAGTGCCTTGTCGGTGTCGGGATAGAGGATGCTGTATATCCCGTCCGTGTCACTCAGTCCCCAGTGATTGATGACCGCCTGCACGAGTGACGTCGCCGGACCTCGCCCATCGGTCGCGCGGGCGACCGCCTGCAGGGCAAGCCGGCCCATTTCCCAGCCGCTGCCCTCATCGCCAATCACGTGTCCCCAGCCACCGGCTCGAACGAGCTTCCCGCTCGCGTCGCAACCGAGCGCGATCGAGCCTGTGCCGGCGATGACGGCGACGCCAAGCACGTTATCGAGCGCGGTGAGCGCAAGCTCCGCGTCGTTTGAGATGCGAACCACGCCAGCAAGCGGGCTGAGATGCGGGAGGAGCATGTTGATGTCTTCGGGCCGGTCCACGCCCGCCAACCCTATCCACGCTGCGGTCGGTTGTGCGGCACTGCCGGCAGCGGCCATCGCGCCCTCGATTGCGGCTCGGACGTTCCCCGCGGCTCGCGCGACGCCGACCGCTGCGTAGTTGCCGCTGCCTGCGGCGAAACGGCCACGCTCGCGACCGGCGTCGTCCACGACCACCGCGAGGGTCTTTGTGCCGCCGCCATCGATGCCCGCGTACAGGAGCGTACCGGATGTCATGGTTGCAGGCTCTCGTTCCCTATCGGCGCAGATAGCTCAGGTTGGATGCTGTCCGATGTGTCATCGGGTCCGAGCGCGGCGCGCACGATACCACCGTGCTCCGCGAGACGAACCCTGGCCTCCGTGGGACTCAGACCCGCTTGCCCCGCGACGATCGCGGTTCTCACGTCCCCAGTCTCCCGCAGCAGGTTCTCGGCGGACTGTTCATCCAGGCCGGTGACCTGACGCACCATACGGACCGCACGCCGTCGGAGCTTCGTGTTCTTTGGCTGGACATCGACCATCAAGTTGCCGTACGTCTTCCCCAGTAACACCATAGCGCCGGTGCTGAGCATGTTCAGCACCATCTTCTGTGCGGTGCCGGCCTTGAGCCGGGTCGAGCCGCTGATGACCTCCGGGCCGACAATTGGTGCGATCGTGATCTCCGCGATTTTCTCCAGAGGGGTGCGCTTGTTGCAGACCAGGGCCACGCTGAGGGCGCCCTGTTCTCGCGCATAGGCCACGGCGCCGAGCACGTATGGCGTGCGCCCGCTCGCGGTGATACCCACAACCGTGTCCGTTTCCGCCACCTTCAGCCCCTGCACGTCAAACCGCCCGGCGTCGGTGCTGTCTTCCGCGTCCTCCATGGAGGTGGTGAGTGCTTTCGGTCCTCCAGCAATTAGGCCGACGACCATCGTCGGGGCGGTATTGAAGGTGGGCGGGCACTCCGATGCATCAAGCACTCCCAGGCGACCAGAGGTGCCCGCCCCCGCGTAAATGAGCCGGCCACCACGACGTAACCGCTTGGCGATTTCCTGCACAGCGTTCGCGACCTCGGGCAGCGTCGACTCTACCGCCGCTGCTACCTTCGCGTCTTCGGCGTTCATCGCGCGGGTCAAGGTGAGCGGATCCATCGCGTCGAGGTGCGCGGTGGACGGGTTGGGCGCTTCCGTTTCTAGGCTAGCAAGGAAATCGTCCGCGTCCGGCTGCATGGGCTCACCTCTTGGGTCACTCTACTGAGTAGATTGTTGTAGTTCGCTCCGGGTGTGATCTTGCCGAGCACGACCCTCGCGTCCGCACCGGTGCAGGACGGCAGATTCGCGGGCCGACCATGCACGCATTCATAGCCAAGCACCGCGAAAGCGACCGCTTCCTTGATCGTGCCGGACATGCCCGACTCATCGTACAGGATAACACGACTGTCGGGCAGAGACACACGCAGCCGCTCCATCAGTGCGAGGTTGAGCGCGCCACCGCCGCTGACATAGACCGTCTCGATCTCTGGCGGGCCAAACGCACGGTACGCATGGACGATGCTGTCCGCGGTCAGCGCCGCGAGGGTCGCCATGGTGTCGTCTGGCGAGAGCCCCATCTGTTCCGACCGCCCAAGGATCTCGTCCGCGTAGGCGTCGCCGAACACCTCGCGTCCGGTGGACTTCGGTGGGTGGCGCGTGTAGTGGGGGTGCGCGAGCAGTTCTGTGAGCAGTCCCTCGTGCACAGCGCCCCGTAGCGCCATCCGGCCGCCCTCGTCGTAGCCCGCGGGATAACCAAAGACGCGCGCGGCGCGATCAAGCAGCGCGTTGCCCGGCCCGGTGTCAAAGGCGTAGGCGTCTTCGGGCCCCCTACCGGCAGGCACGAAGGTGACGTTCCCGATGCCGCCGATGTTCTGAAGCGCGACGGTGCGCGGACCCGCGAACAGGAGCGCGTCCAGGTACGAGACAAGCGGCGCGCCCTGTCCGCCCGCCGCCACGTCCGCCACACGAAAGTCGGACGTGACGGTAACACCCAGGCGCTGGGCAATCACCGCCGCCTCGCCCGTCTGCCAGGTGGACGGCGTGCGACCGGGTTCCATCAGATGGTAGAGCGTCTGGCCGTGTGAGGCAACGAGGTCGATCTGCGCCAAGCCAGTCCCGGCCGCGTCGAGAGTCCGCAGGGCGGCTTCGACGAAGGCGTCGCCGATCTGGAAGTTGAGCTCCGTGAGATCAGCGAGCGGCGCGGCTTGCAGCGAGAGCAGCGCCAGCGTCCGCTCGCGTAGGGCCGGAGGGAACCTCTGCTCTGCGTGGGCGATGAGGCGCAGCGTCAGCGCGTCCGGCCCGTTACCTGCATCCGGCGCGAGGTCGCAGACCGCCACGTCTATCGCATCCACGGACGTGCCGGAGATCATCCCCACCACTCGCATTCCGTTTTCGGTCTTCGCCTCCACCGTGTCTCCTCGGGTTGCCGATGCTGGCAAGTGCGATGTGTAGCAACGGTGATAACACCCACCCGGACTGCGTATCACGCCGCACCTTTCGGCGCGTAGTATACCCCCTGTTGTCCGCGGAGTGATTCGATAGAGGCGTATCGCGTCGTGAGCGGTTCGTGCCGGTGTTTCCGTGCCCGGTTCGCCCAAAGCAGCAAGCCGCGCGGGTCGCGGCCATACGCCAGCCGTTTTGCCCATGTCGTCGGGAACGTGCGTAGCTCAGTGGCGCCTAGGCTGCAGGTGCGCATTTCGGAGAACCCGGCGTTCCACAGGGTGCGCCTTACCTGGTCCCGTGCGGCCTCCGGCGGGCAGCCGATCTCCGCGAGCGCACCCATGTTGAGTCGAATCTCCAGCGTCGCGCCCGGACGGGTCACGGCCCGCAAACCGGCCGCGAGCGCTTGGTCCGTATCGAGGAGCGCCGACAGCAGGCTGCCCCACGGGAAGTTGATCGTCACGTGCGACGCGATGTTCGCGAGCTCCTTGGGTAGGGCGAGGGCGTTCGCGACGAGGTACAGCGCGTTCGGCGGCGCGGTGCGCGAGCTTTTTCGCAGGCCGTCCGCGCAGGCATCGAGGCCAATCGCGTGGCATTCGGGACGACGCCGAGCGGTGTGCAGGGTGTAGCGGCCGTCCCCGGCACCGATGTCGAGGAGCACCTCACGATAGCGCGACGCATGGGCGTGAAAGTTTGCTGCGTCCAGCACGTGGACGTGTTTGCCATATATGGTATCCAACTGTCACCTTCCGTGCTTTCGGGTTGAACGACTCGAAAGACGG
>JAUJMR010000001.1:923705-960338 GCA_030446765.1 Chloroflexia bacterium | reverse complement strand
TATGGTATCCAACTGTCACCTTCCGTGCTTTCGGGTTGAACGACTCGAAAGACGGAAGGCTGGCGGTGCACGGCTACAGCCGCCTCTGGACTAGTTGGGGGGTATGAGGATCAGGTTGCTGATCATAAGGCAGCCTCCTTGTGGGGGCGGTAGAAACTGGTCCGGTGGACCGCAGCAGTGATGGTGGGGCATGTAGAGATAGTCATCACGTCGCTTCTTTCCAGCCGGTGTAATCGCACCCGCGCCAGTCAGTATAGCACCAGTGCGTCGTGCCGGATTAGGGGTACAGCAGGTATGGCCGCCGCCGTTCTTCGAACGCCGCGGCCTGGTTACGCCAGCCAGCGACCACGGCGCCTGGGTCTGCGCCCCCCTCCAGTGCGCGTCGGGGCGCGTCGGAGCCGATGAGTAGGTCAAGGAAATGCCGTCCGTGTCCGCCGAAATGCCACGCGAATGATTCGGGTGCGAGGGAACGGATGGCGTGCAGCAGGTGAATGCCCAGCTCGGTGGGACGCAGCGCGTCGCGGTCCGTGATGTGTAGCTGCACGCCGCCGCACAACTCGCCCGCGTGTTTGGAGAACATTGGCGTGAACCAGGCCGGTCGCGGCAGCACACCAGGCAACTGCCGCGACTCCAGTTGAGCCGTGAGCTCGTACGGATCGATCCAGGGCGCGCCGAGCAGCTCGAACGGGCGGGTGGTGCCCCGACCCTCGGACACGTTCGTACCCTCGATGAGGCACGTGCCGGGGTACAGCGTCACGGCGTCGAGCGTCGGCAGGTTAGGTGTGGGCTGGACCCAGAGGAGGCCGGTCTCGTCGTACCACGAGGCCCGCGACCACCCTTCCATGGGCACCACAACCGGCTCCGGCCATCCGCGCTCTGAGGCGGCGAGACGCGCGAGCTCGCCGAGGGTCAGCCCGTGGCGGACGGGCATGGGGTACGCCCCGACAAACGAGGCAAACTCCCGATCAAGCGGCGGACCCTCGACCCGCTCGCCGCCCAGCGGGTTGGGCCGGTCAAGCACGGCGAACAACAGCCCTTCCGATGCGGCCGATTCCTGTGCACCGAGCATCGTGGATGCGTACGTGGCGTAGCGCACACCGATGTCCTGGAGGTCGAATACCAACGCATCGAGTCCTGCGAGCATCTCTGGCGTAGGGGCGTGCGTCTGGCCGTACAAGCTGTGCACAGGAAGACCTGTGCGGACATCCACGGTCGTGCTGACCGTTTCACCGGCCTGGGCATCGCCGCGCACGCCGTGTTCCGGACCGAAGAGCGCGCGCAGGTCCAGTCGGTCCGAGGCGTGCAGCAGGTCGATGTTCGAGCGCAGCCGGCAGTCCACCCCGGTCTGGTTCGTGATGAGCCCGACGCACAGCCCATCAAGCTGTGGATGACCTTGTTCGAGCAGTGTGTGTAGTCCGGTAATCATCGGCCGCATTGTACCGCAGACTTCGAGTGAGGGCTGGTTCTACGTCCCCTCAAGCCATGTACCACAAAGGTAGAGATTGCCGCCTGTGTTACCATTGTCGGGGCAGGAGAAGGGAGGTTCAGGTGCGATACCGCGTGTGGGGCGGACGGCTGGTTGATGCATCCGGCGAGCGGGCGGGAACTGATCTCGGTGTCGCAAACGGTCGAATCGTCAACTCCGTCGATACGGACCTCGTTATCGATGTTGATGGTGCGATCATCACCCCCGGTTTTCTCGATGTCCACACCCACGGTGGCGGAGGCTACAACCTGCACACCACGGATCCGGACGAGATCCGCGCGTACGCTCGCTGGGCACCGTCATCGGGCACGACCTCTTTTTTGGCGGGCGTGGTCGGTGTTCCAGGCGCAATGCCGGAAGGCCAGCTCAGCGCCGCTGTCGACGCCACGGAGGATCCGGGTCCCGGTGCTGAGCCGTTGGGCATCCATATGGAAGGGCCATACATCAACGTGGAGCGGCGCGGCGCACACGACCCTTCGTGGCTGCGGATGCCGGACGAGGCGGAGACTGCGCGGATCCTGGATTTGTCCCGCGGACACCTTCGACTTGTGACGATGGCACCGGAACTGCCGGGCGCGGAGCGGATGATTGGGGCGCTGGTAGATGCGGGCGTTACCGTGAGCATCGGGCACACGGACGCGACGTACGAGCAGGCCCGTGATGCCCTCTCCCACGGTATCACGCACGCCACCCACTGCTTCAACGCGATGCGGCCACTGCTGCACCGAGCACCCGGCCCCTTGGGCGCGGTGATCGAGGCCGAGAGTGTGCGCGGGGAGCTCATCGGCGATGGCGTGCATGTGCACCCCGCGGCGATGCGCGCGCTGATCGGTGCCCTCGGGCCGGAGCGAGTCGTCGTGGTCACCGATGCCCTCACCGCCGCTGGCTTGCCATCCGGTGCGGTCTTGGAGTTCGCGGGCCAGGAGGCGACCGTCGAGGGCGGTGTCGCGCGGCTTGCGGATGGCACCATCACGGGCAGCGTACTCACCATGGCGCAGGCGCTCTGCAACCTCGTGACTCTGGCGGCGGTGCCCCTGCCCGAGGCGGTCGGGATGCTGAGCCGGAACCCGGCGCGCGCAGCGGGAGTAGATGGGCGCAAAGGCATGCTTGCACCTGGCCACGACGCCGACCTGCTGGTCTTTGATGATGCCCTCAACCTGCAGGCCGCGATCTGCAAGGGCACCCTGGCCTGGGCTATGGACTCGTGGCGCGACCGGCTCGCGTGCATCGGCGGTGAGCGGCCATGAGGACGGAGTACGACGCGGTCGTCGTGGGGCTTGGAGCGATGGGCAGCGCCGCTGTGTACCAGCTCGCGGCGCGCGGCCTCCGCGTGCTGGGTCTGGAAGCCCACTCTCAGGGACACGCGCTTGGTTCCTCGCATGGCGAGTCGCGCATCATCCGGATGGCGTACATGGAGCATCCGGACTACGTGCCGCTGCTTCGGCGGGCGTATGAGCTGTGGCGGGAAGTGGAGTCTCAGGCGGGCACGGAGCTGCTGCGGCAGACCGGTGGGCTGTTCGTGGGGCCGCTGGAGGGGCATGTCGTGGGCGGCTCGTTGCGGAGCGCCCGCCTGCACGAACTGCCCCATGATCTGCTCGACGGGGCGGAGGTCCATCGCCGCTACCCTGCGTTGCACCCGGGTCCGGATGACGTTGCGCTCTTCGAGGCGACGGCTGGCGTCCTCTTCCCCGAGCGCTGCATTCAGACCCACCTTCGGCTCGCGACGGAGCACGGCGCGGTGATTCGCCATAACGAGCCGGTGCGGAGTTGGGAGGCGATGTCCGAAGTGGTCGTCGTGGCGACCGATGAGTCCCGGTACGTGGCGGATCGCGTCGTCTTCACGGCGGGGGCGTGGACCGGGAAGCTGCTGGCGGACCTCCGTCTGCCCCTAAAGCCGGAGCGCCAGACGGTGTGGTGGTTGCACCCGAAGGAGCGCCCGGAGCTTTTCGACCCGGCGCGCTTCCCGATCTACATCTGGGAGACATCGGCAGACCACTCGTTCTACGGCTTCCCGCACCTGGAGTGGCCGGGGGTGAAGCTAGGACGTCACCACTCCGGCGAGTACGTGGACCCCGACACGGTCTCCCGCGAGGTGGTGGCCACGGATGAGTTGGCGGTCCGTGAGTTCGTTCGGCGGCATATTCCCGCGCTCGATGGTGACGTGGCATCCGGCGTCGTGTGCCTGTACACGAACACTCCTGACGAGCACTTCATCGTGGATCGCCACCCAGAGCACTCCGGTGTTGTGTACGCGAGCCCGTGCTCGGGACACGGCTTCAAGTTCGCGAGCGTGATCGGGGAGGTGCTTGCGGACCTGGTGACCACGGGCCAGGCAAACCCTGCCGCGAACTTCCTGCGTGCTGAGCGCCTTGTCGGCGCATCGGGATAGCGGCGACTGAAGCTCAGCACCGACCGCGCCAGGCATTCGCCAACCCTATGGGCAACCGTTTGGTGGGAGCACGGTATACTGCTTCCCTGTTGCGCCCGGCTCTAAAGGATCGGGCAGGATGCAGGCTTGACGGTTCGTATTGTCGTATCAGGATCGAGGGAGGCCTAAGTGGACAATCAGAATGATGGACTCGAAGGCGATGATGCGGTACACGAGGCCGCCCAGGCTGAGGCGCACCAGGTGTCCCACTCCGGGGCTGCCACCCCGGAACGGCTGGGGTCGTTCGGACCCGCCTCCCCGACCCAAATTATCCCCGCTATAGAGTGGAGCCGGGGCACTGGCTGAAACTTGGAGATGTCGACGCGGACGAGTCGGAGCACTACACACGGAAGAAGGATGTCGCGGACGAGCTGGATCGCCAGCGTGAGCGCATTCGAGATCTGCAGGCGCGCCTGTACGGGGAGCGACGGCAGAGCCTGCTGATCGTGTTGCAGGCCATAGACACGGGTGGGAAGGACGGCACGATCCGCGGCGTGTTTCAGGGGGTAAACCCCAGGGGTGCCAGGTTTGGTCCTCCGGCGCCGGGACCGGAGGAGCTAGAGCACGACTTCCTGTGGCGCTATCATCTCAAGGCACCGCCCCGTGGGATGATCACGATCTTCAACCGGTCGCACTACGAGGATGTTCTGGTGGTGCGCGTGAAGCACTGGTGCCGGAGGACGTCTGGCGTCCCCGCTACGACCTCATCAATGAGTTCGAGGAGATGCTTGCTCGCAGTAACACGACGGTGATCAAGTTCTACCTGCACATCTCGAAGGCGGAGCAGAAGGCACCGATTGAGAGCAGGCTCAAGGATCCAAACAAACACTGGAAGTTCTCAAGCGGTGACCTCAAGGAGCGGGCGTACTGGGACGAGTATATGGCCGCTTTCGAGGATGCGCTCAACCACTGCTCCACGGGACACGCGCCCTGGTATGTTGTACCGGCGAACAAAAAGTGGTACCGGAACCTCGTCGTCGCGCGGACTATCGCCGACACGCTGGAGGCGATGGCGCCCAGTTCCCGCCCGAGAGAAGGGGCTGGACAAGATCGTCGTGCCGGACTGAGCGATCGGGGCTCAGCCGTCAGCCATGCGGGTCGGGCGTGGTTCTGGCCCGGCCGTTGGAGGAACAATATGCCGCTGGCTGGGGAGGGGTTGAGGTTTTTCCGGACCGGTGATCCGGAGAGGATTCGCTCTGGCCAGTACGAGAAGGAGGGGGCATCGGCCATCCTGCGCAACCAGGCGGGGCGGTACTCCTGCAGCTCCGAGACAACATCCCGACGATACGGTATCCCGACCACTGGAGCCTGCCGGGTGGTCTGCTGGAGCCGGGCGAGACCCCCAAGGAGGCGCTACGGCGGGAATTGCTGGAGGAGCTGACCTGGGAAGCCATCGACCTGCAGCCATACGGGATGATCCTGGATGACTACGGCAACCTCATCAACTACTTTACCGCCCGACTGGACGCCAAGCTCGAGACGTTGACGCTGAGAGGCAAGGCAATCCGGTTTTCGGTGCGCTCGACCTCGACGGCGTGCGATCCCGCCGCGCGCACGCAAGGTTCTCGGGGCGGTATTTGCAGATTCCGAAACCGGCTGAGTGCTGCTGCCTACGTCGTCCGCGTAACCTTGTTGAGGCCGCGTGGGGTGTCGGGGTCGTAGTCGCGAGCGAGTGCGAGGTGCAGTGCGAGGATCTGACCGGGCACGATCGCGGTGATGGGGTTTAACCATTCCGGCACACTCGCCGCGATCGGCAGGCTCGTTCGCGCTAGCGAACCAGCCTCCTTCAAATCGGAGACGACGAGCAGCTCGCGCCGAGCGCATCCACCTCATGCGCGAGCGCGAGCATATCGTCGAAAGACCGTCCCCTTGGCATGATAAGCACGACGGGCAGCCCTGGCTCGATCGTCGCGATCGGTCCATGCCGGAAGTCCGCCGAGGAGTACGGCCGACACCCACGTAGGTCAGCTCCTTGAGCTTGAGCGCGAGCTCGAAGGCGGTCGCGTAGTTGTAACCGCGACCAATCACGACGCACTGCTCCATGTAGCGGTAGCGCTCCGCCTGACGTGGCGGTCGGGCACGCCGGCGAGGGTCCGCGCCAGAGCGTCCGGTATGGTCTGCAGCTCCGCGAGGTGATCCGCCTCGCCGTTCCATGTGGCCGCGAGCAGCGCCATCACCGTGAGTTGGGCGGTGTACGTCTTCGTGGCCGCCACGCTGCGCTCCGGCCCCGCATGCAGCTCGATGACGTGGTCGGCCATCTGCGCAAGGGGGATGCGCCGTCGTTCGTTATGGCGAGCGTCGGGCGATTCGCTGCTTGCCATCCGCGAGCACGGCGACGATATCCGGCGACTGCCCCGATTGGGAGATCCCAACCACAAGCGCGCCGTCGAGTCTCGGGGGCGTTTCGTAGAGGGTGTGCAGCGAAGGAGTTGCCAGCGCCACCGGATACCTCGCGAGCGCAGCCCACGCGTACTTCGCGTACGTCGCCGCGTAATCCGAGGTGCCGCGTGCGGCGATGAGGACGTGCGTGAAGGCAGGGAGGTCCGCAACGATCCGCCTCGCGCGCTCCGCTTCCCGCTCCAGCAGCCGCGCGACGACCTGGGGCTGCTCGTGAATCTCCTGTTCCAGCAACGAGCTCATACCTGCTCCTGTACCGGGCGGGTGGCGAACCGCATGTCTCTCCGATCCGGATCCGATCGTGTGCCGTGCCGGTTCGTCCCTCGACCGAGCGTATTCTAACAGGTCCGGGCAGTGCGGGCGCTTACCTCCGCCTGTGCCGGGCGTGCGGTGTCCAATGTCACGGCAACTGCCTTGTCAGGGTGATGTCAAAGTCGGCTTAGAGCCAACCTCGGTCTGCCTTCAGGTGCGTTACCGACCGGCATTGACATCAAGAGAGGCCCATGTGCGGGCGTAGAGACGTAGTCTCTACAGCGTACGCCTCCCGCTAACACGGACTTTGACCTCGCCCTGGAACGCGCCCTGCTTGTCTTCAGGATAGGACTTCCGGGATCACTGCCAGTTTACTCTATGCTCCGTCTGGGAGTATTATTTCCATTTCGTTGCGTCGAGCGCTGGCCATCAACTTGTCAATGTCAGGCGGTCCAGCGGGGGATGGCCGGGAGTCCTCGTCTGTGACTACGTCGCCTACCTCCTCGAAGAACCGCTCCAACGGTCCTGGTGGCGTGAGGATCACCATGGCGCGCGCAGGCACCTGTCCAACGTTTCGCAGGGTATGGACGGTGCCCTTAGGGATGTGGACAAAAGAACCCGGCCCAGCCATGATGATCTGGTCACCACAATAGAACTCGTACTGCCCTTCAAGGATATAGAACGCCTCGTCCTGCGTGTGATGTATGTGTGGAGGCGGCCCGCTCTGTGGTGCATCTAGGCTCTCAAGGAGGGCATATGGACTATTCTCGGCACTTCTCTTGAAGGTGATTCGCTGGCTAAGCACTTGTAGCGCGCCCCCGCCATTCGGTAGGTGGAGGATCTCCGATGCCGGTATCTTCCCTTCCTGCTCGTTGCTGGCGCTCTCCTGCACCGTGGCTGTTTCATCCTCTTGCCTCTCCTTGTGCTACTCACCGTACCACCCAGCCCGACAACAAAGTCACACACTGCCAAATAATATGGTTTCATATTATACTGATAGGGAGTATAAGTCAATAGGCAGAATAGACCGGAGGTGAAAATGACGCGACGTATTGACGACGCAGTAGCCCTTGAAGCGCCTATCCGATTTGGTGAGTCTTTTCAGAGCCAGTACCCTGGCGCAGAAGTCAGCGACAGAGGCGCTTGTGAATCTAGTACGCACCAGCGATCTGCTGATGGAGCGGGTCATACCGCTCGCCCGCAAGTATGGCATCTCTGCCCCTGCCTCCAACGTGCTAGGGATTCTCGAGGGCGCGGGGAGGCGCTCGCCTCGCGTCATTAGCCAGCGCGCGCTGTTCACTCATCCAGCTACCGTCACAGGGCTGCTTGATTCCTTGAGAAACGTGGCTTGATCTGGCGCACGGGCGCATCCTACCGACCGGCGGAAGCTCCTCATTGAGATCACAGATGAGGGACGTATACTGCACCGCGAGCTGCTCCCCGAGATACTGCGGGCCGAGATGCAGTGGTTGGGTTGCCTTACTGCTGACGAGCAGGAAACATTGACCGGACTCCTGGGCAGAATTCAAGCACACCTGTACACAATGCCCGCTCAGGACGAGTAGGCGAGTTGCCGGGCATTGGCCCTACCAGGCATGGCGGGCAGTGTGCTGCATATAGAATCCCTACGTGCCGTGCGCAATCCATCAAGCCTGCGGGCACCACATGGTCACTGTTAGATCCCAGCGGTCCACACCAAGGGGCCCTTCGTCCCGGATGCTTCACCCAGATCCCTTGTTTCCCGATTTTCTCCCCTATCTGTGCAGTGGTGACCGCACGGTGCTCAGATTAGTGTTGGGTCGCTTCGTCATCTAGGCGCCAGATGCAGGGTCATGTCAAATTGGAGGTAGGGATAGCGCCGATGAAGGACAGGGCTTTGGCTGGATGAGCTGCGTAGTGCACAAGGGCGTCGGCAATACTTGTCCAGCCCCTACGTCGCAGCAAGCTGATGAGGCAGTTTCTGAGCGCTGCGAGTGCGTGAGGCGTGCTCCCCGTATACGCTTGCCCACCGTCACATCTCGCACGTGGTGTAGCCGGTTCTCTATAGTCCAGTGATCCCTCCAGTAACCTTCCAGTTCCTTTGGTCCCACCTGAGCAGGCAGAAGGCCAGTCACCCCGTAGCTCACCTCACGCTGTAGCTTCCCGGTAGCAATGATCTCCCTCTCGCAGGTGCGCCTCAGCACCTGCGCTTCTCCTGGCCACCGCAGCCAGCCCGGGAGCACAGTAGAACTCTCCAGGGTACGCTTCTCTATCCTGCCGTGTCCCTTGCCCCGGCTCTCACCCTTCCAGTACCTTGTGCCTATCTGACTAAACATCCAGCTTCCCACCTCGAACAGCTCTGCTATGGACTCGCGCATACTCGCCTGGTTGTCCTTGACCACCATCAAATAATGCCCACCCTGCCCCAGTATCTGCCCAGCTAGCTTGCGTTGCGTCAGCATCGCGTCCATAGTTGTGACTGTACTCCTAAGCTCCAGTCCCTTCAAGAGCTTGGGTGCGGCCACTATCTCGTTCTCCTTGGTAGCCACCTCCACCTGCGCCAGCACTGCACCGTCCCCGTGTCTGGCTACACTCAGTAAGTGCATCAGCCTCCCGTGCGTCCCACACCCACGTACCTGCTTGCCATCCATAGCCTGACCGCGCAACCCTCCAGCCTGCCGCGCCCCAGCCGACAACCCTATCAGCCGCCCCTCCAACTCGGACACATCCACCAGCGCTATTGCTCGCTTACGAGTTGACTCACTCGATAGCTTCCCACCCCCGGCTCCAGCAGTTCCACCAACGTTGCGGTGTGCTCCCTGACCCATTGTGCTATCGCCCTCCCGTGCTTGTTGCCGCTTAGCACAGCCGCGACTACAAGCACCAATAGCAACCACCGCGAGTGCCTCACGCCCCGCCTTGCCCTCTGGTCGGGCACGTCCGCCAGCGCTGCCATCAGCGTCGTATAATGGCTCCCGTCTCTCGCGAATCCTCCTCTTTGGTGGTTCTTAGACGGAGGATACGCGATGGACTACGACTTTGACATGACCCTGCTGCCTTGTATTCCGCGCCCGTTCCCCCTGCTCCCGTGTGCTAGACTGGCGCTTGATGAGCGTGAGAGAGAGCACCCGAGACCGGCTGAGCGAGGATGTGCGGCTCCTGGGCAACGTCGTCGGCGACGTCCTGCGAGAGCAGGCGGGCGACGATCTTTTCCAGACGGTCGAGGACCTGCGCACGCGCTGCATTGCCTTGCGTAACAACTGGTCGGATGAGGCGTATCGCGAGTTGATGGAGCGCACCTCATCCCTCCCGCCTGCGACCGCTTTCTCCGTGATCCGCGCGTTTAACCTGTTCTTCCAGGTGGTCAACATCGCCGAGGAGAACCACCGCCTGCGTGTCGTTCGGCAGCGGGATCTGGAGGACGGTTCTGTCCGCCCGGGCTCTGCACACGAGGCGGTGATAGGGCTCGCGCGGGAGGGCGTCTCCGCCGAGCAGGTGCGCGACTTGCTGGCGGGCATCTCGGTCGAGTTCGTCTTCACGGCCCATCCGACGGAGTCCCGGCGGCGCACCACCTTGATGCACCTGGCCCGGATATCTCGACTCGTCGCCTTGCTCGACGATGCGTTCATGACCGCTGCCGGACGCGCGGAGGTCGCGGAACGGCTCCGCGAGGTCGCGACTGCCCTGTGGCAGAGCGACGACGTGCGGCTGACACGCCCCACACCGCTCGACGAGGTGTACAACAATCTGTACTTCTTCCAGCAGAGCCTCTTCGAGACCGTACCGCGCGTGTACCGGGAGATGAGTACGGCGCTCCGTGCCGCGTACCCGGAGCACGAGTGGCAGGTGCCCAGCTTTCTGCGTTTCGGGACCTGGATGGGCGGTGACCGGGATGGCAATCCGAATGTGACGCCGGAGATCACCGTCCGCACGGCGCGGCTGCAGAAGGGCGTGGCACTCCGGCACTACATCGCCCAGCTCGACACGGTTCGGCGCACACTCTCGATGAGCGAGCGGCTGGTGGGGATGAGCGAGGAGTTCTGGGAGTCGCTTCGCGCGGACGAGCGGGCGCTGCCGGATGCCGCGGCCTCGTTGCTCAGTCGTAATCGCAATGAGCCGTACCGGCGTAAGGTTGGGCTGATGATTCAGAAGCTCCGAAACAGCCTCGCCGCGATGGAGCGCATGCAGCCACCACAGCCGGGCGTCGCCTATGTCGGTGTCCACGAGCTGCAGGAAGACGTAGAGATCGTCGCCGAAAGTCTCCGGAGCCACAAGGGCGGCAGGTTGGCGGGGGGAAGCATCGCGGATCTCCAGCGCAGTATCACCGTCTTCGGCTTCCACCTCGCGAAGATAGACGTGCGGCAGCACAGCGACCGGCATCGGGCGGCCGTGGCGGAGGTCTTCGCCACAGCCGGGGTGTGTCCGGCGTATGCCAAGCTCTCGGAGACGGAGCGGCTTGCGCTGCTGCGGCGCGAGATCAGCAACCCGAGGCCGGTGATCAGCACCGTGCACGCCTACTCCCCGGAGACGGCGGAAACGCTTGCCGTGTTCGACGCTATTCGCACCGTGCACGCGGAGATCGGCGTGGAGGCGCTGGACACCTACCTGATCAGCTTTACCCGCTCCGCCGCCGACGTGCTGGAGGTGCTGTTCCTGGCCAAGGAGGCGGGCCTGCTCTCACCCCGCGACGGCTGGAGCCGCCTGCAGGTGACGCCGCTTTTCGAGAGCATCGACGACCTGCGGGCGTCTGGTGCGATCGTCGGCGAGCTGCTCGACGATCCCGTGTACAGGCCAAATGTGCGCGCGCACGACGAGCACCAGGAAGTCATGATCGGGTACTCAGACTCGAACAAGGATGGCGGCTTCTTTACGAGCAACTGGGAGCTCTACCAGGCACAGCGCGACCTTGCCCGCGCCTGTCAGACCCGAGGGGTGACCCTGCGGCTTTTTCACGGGCGGGGTGGCGCGATCGGCAGGGGCGGCGGTCCGACAAACCAGGCTATCCTCGGTCAGCCGCGCGGGACCGTGCACGGCGGCATGAAGCTGACGGAGCAGGGGGAGGTGATCTTCACGCGCTATGGCAACCCGGCCGTCGCGCAACGCTATCTGGATCAGGTGTCGAACGCCCTGCTGCGGGCGACGCTGAACCCCACCGAGCTTGCGGACCGCGGGCATGTCGAGGCAGAGTGGGAGCAAGCCGCGCACGATCTCAGCGAGACCGCGCTGCGCACGTACCGGAGCCTGGTGTACGAGACACTGGAGTTCTCGCGCTACTTCAGGGAGGCGACGCCCGTCTCGGAGATTCGCGAGTTGCCCATCGCGTCGCGGCCCGCGTCGCGTCAAGCCGGGCTGGAGATCGAGACCTTGCGCGCTATCCCGTGGGTATTTTCATGGATGCAGAGCAGGCACACACTGCCGGGGTGGTACGGATTAGGGAGCGCGCTGGAGACATACGCCGAGGGCGACACGGACAAGCTCGCCCGGCTGCGTCAAATGTACGAGCAGTGGCCGTTTTTCCGCAGCACGCTCGACAACGCACAGATGATCCTCTCAAAGGCGGATATCCACGTCGCGGGGATCTACGCGGGTCTCGTTACCGATCCGGCAGTCACGGAGGCGATCTGGCCACGTCTGCGTGAGGAGTATGAGCGCACGTGCGAATGGGTTGTCCGGGTGACCGGTCTGGATCAGCTACTGGATAACACGCCGGTATTGCAGCGGTCCATCCGCCTGCGCAACCCATACGTCGATCCGCTGAGCTATATTCAGGTCGCATTGCTCCGACGGCTGCGCGAGATGCCCGCCGGCGACGGGCACGATGCGGAGCGGCAAGCGCTGCTGCACACCGTGTTCCTGTCGATAAACGGCATCGCCGCCGGCCTGCAGAACACGGGATAGCGCTCCCGATTTTGTGCCCGCCCAGCGTGCGGTCAGCGCGCCGGCACAGAGGTCGACTCGAAAGCCGCAATAGTCTCGGCGTTCGGCAAGGCGCCAAGCTCGAGGTGATACGTCAGTTCTTCGCCCGGTTCCAGGTAGCGCAGGCGTCCCTCTTCGCGCAGCACTCGACGTGGCGTCTCCCACTGGTTGGCGGGCTCCAGCGCGCAGACGTAGTCACCCGCACCCATCATCTTCCACTGCGCCAGACAAGGCAGCGTATCGGCGCGATAGCGGAGCGATCCACCAAAGGCGAGTTGGCGATTCACGATCGCGGCGTGCACATACCCGTGGACATCAACCCGAGGCTTGTGAAAGAACACCTGCTCCGCGTAACCGGCGTCGGGCGGCTCGAAGCGGGAGAAGCGTGCGAAGCCGGCTTCGGCTGCCGCATCGCGCGGACGCGAGCTTTCGAGGATGCCAGGCTCGATTCAGGCTAACCACCGGGAAGCCAAAGTTCAGGTGGTAGAGGATCATGTGCGGCGTGGGTCGGTAGCCGTCATTGCGCGGTCCTCGACCGTGAACGAGTCCGCCCCCAGGGAGGTGGTGATCTTCCTGATGGTAGCAGGTTCTCACCGAAGAGGATGGACTGCCGGACGTGTGCTTCGATCTCCAACGTACTCGTCGCCACGCCACTCCTCCGCTACGGAGATCCTCTCACTGTACTGGTGGGAGGATACGCCCGTGCAGGCCGAGGTCGTCTCCGTCGTCGTCGTTCTCCGGCTGCCCGAAGAAGGTGAGGCCGCGCACGTCGTCAGCAGTCCGCCGCCGAAGGTGCGCCCCATCCAGCGCCGTCGGGCTCGTACAACTCAGGACCGCCGAGCGCAGGATGCGTCAGGCGAGCAGCCGCCCGGGTGTTCCGCCGCGCCGATGTCTAGCGCGCGGTCGAGCAGTACTTGAAACCGGAACCCGCTGCCCGTGTACACGTCCGCGACGCGCAACCCCGTGCCCGTCCGTCGGAGGAAATGCTCGGAAAGTCGGATCCCGGCCACCTGGGACATCTGGCCGGTCATCCGCCGCAAGTCCTCCGGTGAGTGCTCCGCGCCGAAGAGTCTTGGCATTGCGCGTCCCTCCTAGCGGCTGGGTGCCATTGCCGCGCTACGTTCCGATCCGTCCCTCGCGCTCGACGAACTCGAAGCCCGGCGTGGGGCTGTAGGCGGTCCAGCCGCCGTCCACGACGAGCGTCTGGCCGGTGATCCACGATGCGGCGTCGGAGGCCAGAAAGAGCGCGGCGCCGAGTACATCCTGGGGCTGACCCGCACGGCGCAGTGGTATGACCTCGGCCCATTTCGTCTCGTAGTCCGGGTCGTCGTTCAAGTTCCGCTCGTTCGTGATCGCTCCCGGTGCGATCGCGTTGATCGTAATGTTGTGTGGTGAGAGCTCGAGCACAAGGTTGCGCACCAGCATCTCCACGCCGCCCTTTGTCATCGCGTACGCGGAAAGGTACTGGACTGCCTGGTGGCCGGTAACGGACGACGTGATGATGATCCGCCCGCCATCGCCCTGCTGCGCCATCTGCCGTGCGGCCGCCTGGGCGGTGAAGTATGTCCCTTTGAGGTTCGTGCCCACCACCGCGTCGAACGCTTCTTCGGAGTACTCCAGGAACGGCCCCCAGCTGGTGATGCCCGCGTGGCAGTACGCGAGGTCCAGACGGCCGAACTCCCGTACGGTGGCGGCGACTAGCTCTCGACAGCCCGCCACCGTCGAAACATCTGCGGCGACTGCGACTCCCCGGCCACCTGCGGTGCGCATCTGTGCCACCGCGGCCTCCGCACCGTCCCGGTATGTGTGGTAGTTCGCGACCACAGCGGCACCGGCCTCCGCCAGCCCGAGCGCGAGAGAGCGCCCGATTCCCTTGCTCGCGCCGGTGACGAGAGCGACCTTGCCCGAGAGGTCAACCATCACGCGGCATCAGATGTGGCGAGGGCGTTCAACAGAACGCCCTGACCGAATCCTTTCACCCTACTTCGCGAAGGCCGCGTCGAAGGCGACACTCGATGGAGAGAAGTCCGTCCGGCGGACGAACTGTACGGCGTCGCGCGCACCCCATTCCCGGTCCATCCCCGAGTCCTCCCACTCGATGGAAAGCGGGCCCTCGTAGCCGATCCGGTTGAGCGCGCGGATACAGTCTTCCAGGTTCACGTCGCCGTGGCCGGGAGAGACGAAGTCCCAACCACGCTCCGGGGAACCGAAGTCCAGGTGTGAGCCCAGGATGCTCCGGCGGCCGTTGAGTCTCCGCCTGCTATCCTTCACGTGGAAGTGATAGATACGGTCCGCGAACTCCTCGATGAAGGCGACGGAATCGAGGAACTGGTGCGCGAAGTGACTGGGGTCGAAGTTGATGCCGAAGCCCTCCCGGTTGCCGATCGCGTCCAGCGCCTTGCGCGTCGTGACAAAGTCGTACGCGATCTCGGTTGGGTGAACTTCCAGGCCGAACTTCACACCCTCCTGATCGAACACGTCGATGATTGGGTTCCAGCGATTCGCGAAGTCCTGATACCCCGCCTCGATCTGCTCGAAGTCGTTTGGCGGGAATGAGTACAGCATGTGCCAGATGCTGGAACCGGAGAAGCCGTTGACCTGCGTGACGCCAAACCTCGCCGCCGCGCGGGCGGTATCCATCATTTCCTGCGCGGCGCGCTGGCGCACTCCCTCGGGCTCGCCGTCGCCCCACACGTGCGCGGGCACGGTCGCCTGGTGGCGGCTGTCGATCGGGTCGCACACCGACTGGCCGACAAGGTGGTTGGAGATAGCGAAACACTGCAACTCGTTCTGGTCCAGAATATCTCGCCTGCTCTGAACGTAATCGGGCTCCACCAGGGCGCGGCTCACCTCAAAGTGATCCCCCCAGCAGGCGAGCTCCAGGCCATCAAAGCCCAGCTCCTTTGCTTTTGGCGCGAGCTCTGCGAGCGGCAGGTCAGCCCACTGGCCGGTGAAAAGGGTCACGGGTCGTGGCATCGTATCTCTCCTTCGTCTCAGCGTTCGGTTTTTCGTGTGCAGTCGACATACACGACCGCCGCAACTGAGCGACCTCGGACGGCTGCATGCTGCCCGCCATATCATCACGAGTTGTGCCGCGCGTGTCACATCGTTGGCGGGGTATGGAGCTCGACCAGGTGCCCATCAGGGTCGTGGCAGTAGAGCTGCACCGCGCCATCGCCACGCGGTCGGGGTCCGAGGACGACGGGCACGCCGTGGTCGGCGAGCCTCTGCATTGTCTGGTCCAGGTCCTCGACGGAGAACGCGAGGTGCCTGGCTCGTCCGAGGTCGTGCTCCTCGTCCGGGTGGGCCTCTTTGTCACCAGGTTCCTGCGCGGCGTCCGGCTGGTGGATGAGGTGGACCTCCGCGCCCCCTTTGCGGAACCAGGTCACGGCGTGCGTGAACGTGGATGGACGGGGCACTTCGTCCATCCCGAACACGCCGCCGTAGAATCGTTTCGACGCGTCAACATCGCCGATGATGAGGGTGACGTGGCTGAGGTCCGTGATCTGGATCATAATGTTCGCCTCCAGGTAGTGGGTACTAGAAAATAGCGCGTCCGGTGGTCCGATCGAAGACGTGCGCCTTGAGTTCATTGAACTCGAGCGTGACGGTTTCGCCCACGGGGAGGCGGAACGCGGCGGCCGTTTGCACGCGGAACATCTTCTCGGACACCACGACATCGTAGAGAGTAACGTCACCGTGTTGCTCGCGTACGAGTATCCGGCTGGGGAGGCCCGTGGAATCCGGCTCGGGCAGGATGGTGATATCTTCGGGCCGGATGCCGAACACCAGTCGGTCGTGGTTCGGACTTGCGGCGATCCGATGGTGCTGCGGAGGCGGCAGCGAATAGACATGCCGGCCCAGCCGGTCGTGCAGCGCGGCTTGGCCGTCCTCCGCTAGGGAGCAGTCCAGGAGGTTCATCGGGGGGCGTCCGACGAAACCCGCGATGAACACGGTAGCTGGTCGGTTGTAGATCTCCAGCGGGCTACCCACCTGCTGCAACTCCCCGCCGTTCATTACGGCGATGCGCTGCGACATCGAGAGCGCTTCCGTCTGGTCGTGGGTGACGTACACCATCGTTGTCCCGAGCGTCCGTTGCAGGCGCTTGATCTCGACGCGGGTCGCGCTGCGCAAGCGGGGGTCGAGGTTGGTCAGCGGCTCATCGAGCAGGAAGACCTGCGGCTCGCGCACAATCGCGCGGCCGAGCGCGACGCGCTGCTGCTCCCCGCCCGAGAGCGCCCTCGGCTTTCGGTCCAGCAGGTGCGCGATGTTCAGGAGCCCCGCCGCTCGGCGGACGCGCTCGTCAACCTCCCCACGGGCCACCTTCCGCGTCTTGAGCGGGAACGCCATGTTGTCATACACGGTCAAATGTGGGTAGAGCGCGTAGAACTGGAAGACCATCGCGACGTCGCGCTCCCCGGGCGCCAGACTGTTTACGAGCCGACGCCCGATGCGGATGTCGCCTGCGGATTGGCGTTCGAGGCCCGCGATGCAGCGGAGCGTCGTGGTTTTCCCGCACCCGGACGGGCCGAGGAGGGTCAAGAACTCCCCGTCCGCTATGGCAAGGTTCAGGTCACGGATCGCGAGCGTATCGTCGAACCGCTTCTCGAGATGCTCGATACGTACTTCGGCCATCGTTTATCCATTCTGCCTGGCCTCGTACCCTATCACGGCTAGCATGTGCCGTCAAGGCCATGCCAGGACAGACGCTTGGAGGGTGCGCCCTGGCACGCAGCTTCACGCCGCGCTCGAGAGCAGACGGCTGACCGTTTCGCGCACCGTCATGATGTCGAAAGGCTTGCGTATGAGCTCCTCCGCGCCACACTCGGATGCGTCCAGCCGGTGCATCGCGCTCATCAGGATCACCACGATATGCACTAGCTCGGTGTCTGCCTTTATCTGTCTGCACAGGTCCTGACCATTGAGGCGAGGCATCATCACGTCGCTCAAAACCAGGTGTGGCCGCTCACGGCGGACAAGCTGCAGCGCCTCCTCCCCATCGTAGGCACAGAGCAGCTCACCAGCGTTGACCATCATCGAGCACCATCAGGAGCAGGCTCGACTAGGGCGTGTCTGATGAATGGGTCTGCTTCGTATACTGGCGTGTTGACAGTGACGAGGAGAGGCCATGGCAGGGCGTGGGGAACTCACGGACGAAGCTTGGGGGCGGATAGAACCGCTGCTGCCGAGGAATGGGCGAAGAGGCAAGCAGTGGACCGATCACAGGCAGGTGATAAACGGCATCTTGTGGAGACTCAGGACGGGAGCACCATGGAGGGATGTGCCGGATAGGTACGGACCGTGGCAGACGTGCTACGACCGGTTCGCGAGGTGGAGTCGGGACGGCACGTGGGAATGCTTACTGGGGCACGTACAAACCAAGTCCGATGCAGTGGGCGAGATACGGGCAAGAGCGCATGGACAGTAAGGTGGACAGTACGAGCCAATAGTGCATCACGCACAGCGGCAGGACGACGGCAAGCTGGGTCGTAGCGCATCAGCACGCGGCAGGAGCGAGGAGCCGTTTCGGCAAGGGCGACAAAAGGGGGGACCCAGAATCCTGAGGGTGAGGCGCTGGGTCGTAGTCGAGGAGGGTGACTGACGTCGAAAGTGCATCTGGCGGTGGATGGTCGAGGGCTGCCGCTGTCGATAGTGGTGACACCGGGACAAAGGCACGATAGCACGCAGCTACAGATGGTGCTCGACACCATCAGAGTGCCAAGGGAGGGTGCGGGTAGGCCGAGGAAGCGTCGCCGAGCACTTGGTAGCGGACAAGGGCTACAGCTACCCGACGTGTCGGCGATTGCTCAGAGGGCGAGGGATTCCTCATACGATACCGCACAGGAGTGACCAGAGGCGGCGACGAGCCGCCAGCACAGGACGTAAGCCTGGCTTCGACAAAGAGGTGTATCGAGGCAGGAACGTAGTGGAAAGATGTATCAACAGGCTCAAGCAATGGAGAGCGATCGCCACCAGATACGACAAGCGGGCTCTCAACTACCGAGCCGGCATCATCATCGCATCCCTCATCCTCTGGCTGGCAGCATGATTCATCAGACACTACCTAGCTGCGCCTCATCATCGACGATAAGGATCTTCTTCAACTCAACTCATCGCCTGCATATCTCACTTAGGAGAACCCGACGGGTGGATCCGTCAGTCATCCCTACGAGCCCTCCTGGACGGCACCGATCTCTACCCCTCGACTCCCGAAGCCGAGGCTGTGAATCCTGCTGTCTTGGGCACTGTAGCGCATCTTGAGCACGAAGATGGTCTTACTCAACGAGGCAGAGAGTTGGATGGGACGCACGGCGAGGATGTTGTCCATCAGCATCCAGTACGGCTCCCGGCCGGTCGCGGCCTCGGCCTCCACACCCGTCAGTTGGCCCGTGACCCTGATCACCAGGGCCGCGACCCTCCTCTGCCGCAGTCGGCGGACGAGTGCAGCCAGTACATCCGTGAAGCGCCCCTCACGCGCCGCGTCGCGCTGCAGGAGGTTTATAGTATCCACTACCAAGCGACCGACGCCCCGACCCTCGACGTCCGCCAGGACATCAGAAATCACCTTGTCGACATCAGCCTCCGCCGAGGGCACATACATCACCATGAGCGCCCCGGACTCCACGGCCTGCCGCAGGTCCATCCCGGCCATCTCCGCCTTGTAAAGCAACTCCTCCTGTGTCTCGTGGCAGGTCACGTACGTGCACACCTGCCCCTGCGAGACACCCTCCGCCACGAACTGGAGACCCCCATCGTGGTCTTGCCCATTCCAGCGGGTCCCAGCAGGAGCGTCGAGTCGTGGATCGGCACCCCCCCCGCCCGTGAGCGCATCCAGCCCCGGTATTCCCCACTTCAATCTCTCGCCGGATACGGAGGTGCCGGGCGCGGCCATGAGTGACTCGACGCGGGGATAGACCCGGACACCGCCACTGTCGATCTCGAAGGAGTGGGCGCCCGGCAGTGTCCTGGATGCGCGCAGCTTGATGGCCCGCAGTTGCCGCACATCCTGCCTGCCCACCGCCGAGACCTCAAGTGAGATCAGACCGTCGCTGAGGTTATGCTCGGCCGTGATCGCACTGTCCCGCCCGTACCGCTCGTCCACTACCAGCGTCGTGCAGCCGATCAGGTACATGGCGGAGCCCAGGTCCATGATAAAGCGCTGGACCTCCCCTTCATCGGAGAGGGGTGGTTTCAGCCCGCTCACCGAGTCCAGTACCAGCAGCCCGACGCCCTGCGTCAGTACCATCTCGCGAATCTCCCCGATCGCTGCCTGGTGTCCCGCCCTGGCGAGTAGCTGCTGCACATTGAGCATCTGTAGCTCACGGCCGATCAATTCATCGCTGAAGTATCCGAACCCCGCCAGGTGCGTAAAAAGCTTCGTGTTGGCCGACGAGAGCGTCGAGAGCACGAGCGTGCGCCCGCCCCCTCTGGCGTGGTGGAACGCCACCTGAGCGGTGAGCGTAGACTTACCAGACCCGGGGGGCCACTTACCAATACGAGGAAGGCCTTCGGTACCCCACCGCCGAGCACCGCATCCAGTCCCGGAACTCCTGTCTCGATCCTGTCCATGTGGCTCCTGGCACTCCTGTCGGATCATCGTAAACAAGCCCGGACTTGCTCATTGGAGTCTAACTTATCTCACTGTCCGATTCCAGCGGGGCGACATGAGGGTATGGAGGAGCGGTGCTGAACTACACTACGATCAACGGCAAGGGGCACCCGGGCACCAACGCGGTCCCGCTAGGCGCGGACATCCTGGATGCCGCGATCGGCGACGCGGTGGCCGCGCTCCCCGATACGCCCGCCGTCGACCTGCTGCCGCCGCACATGGTCGGGCATGATCCGGGCGAGCCGGGGTACGCCCAGCTCATCCACGGCGATGGCTGGTAGACGTTCCCGCGGTCCACGACGATCCGGGACCTGATGTGCGAGCGCTTGCTGGTGATGGACACGGACGACTACCCCGACGTGGATGATCAGGAGGAGGCACCTACGTGCGAGTACGCGGCAAAGACCCTGGGGGATCGCTGCGCGGGATGTACCGCATTGAAATGATACGCGATCCGCTTGAATGATGATGCATGTCATCCCGAACGCAGTGAGGGATCCGTACTCCCTGCCACGGATTCCTCACGGGCTCGGAATGACAGATACCCCATCGTTCAGCCGGAGTTCGTATGACACGACCGGGCGGATTCAACAGTGGCCCGTCGACGATGGCGGGACCAGGAGACACCGAGGGGGTGAACGCCCAGGTCACCGCCCCATGATTCTCCCGTGGCGCAGAGCGGGGAGCTGATGCGTAGTCTCACGATGCAGAGGTTGGCTTAGGACTCGGTCAGGGCCGGCGCACCGTGCACCAAATCTACCACGTGACCGGGACTCTGTGGCCGGTTTCCGCGCTCTCAATGGCGCCGAGGACCATCGCGAGGCTCTTGACGTTGTCGGTGCAGATGGTCTCCGGAATCTCGCCGGTGCGCATGCACCGAACGAAGTCCGCGATGACGCCTGCATGGCCACCCACCTTCGGGGTCTGGGCGGGCGTGGAGAGGTCCACGTCGTCGAGTACAGACTGGAAGCCGCCGGTCTCCGCGACCACCTGCGCCCGCAGGTCGTCGCCTCCGTCCCAAGTCGCGGTGCCCTGTGAGCCCACGATGCGCCACTCCCCTTCCCATGAGGTGGGTAGCCCTTCCGCACACCAGCTCCCCGGTAGGTGTACATGATGCCGTCCGTCATCTCGAAGATCGCGATGGCTGAGGCATCCCGGTCGTACCAGGAGCCCGCTGGGTTCCACTCGTGGCAGTACACGGAGACCGGGTCGGCGCCGGTTAGAGCCGGGCGGCGTCGAAAGTGTGGATCGCCATGTCGAGCAGGAGAACGTGCGGCATGTGGTCGCGGAAGCCGCCGAAATGCGCGCCCAGGTAGAAGTCGGTGTTCACGGTGGTCAATGTTCCTAGCTGTCCCGTGTCCACAACGCCGCGAAGACGGCGGATCGGCTCGATGTAGCGGCGGTTCTGCATCACGGCGAAGATCTTGCCCGTTTGCTTTGCCGTCTCGATCGACCTGCGGGCGTTTTCCATCGAGTCGGCGAGCGGCTTCTCGCTCAGGACATGGCACCCATGCTGGAGCGCCTCAATCGTCACGCCGGCGTGCGCTTCGGGAATGGTGCAGTTGAAGACGATGTCCGGTGCCGTGGCGTCGAGCACCTTGCCGAGATCGGTGCCGATGGCTGCATCGGCGATGTCATACTCCCGTGCCCGGCCCTGTGCCGCCGCCTCCACGATGTCGACCAACCCGACGATGTCGAGGCCATCGATGTTCGTTGCTGCCTCGAGCCACGCGGTGCTGATGCCGCCGCATCCGACGAGCACGGCGCGCAACGTTTCCTGCATCCTGAGTGTTCCCTCCTCCATGCTCCGCGAATGGCCGGCGGGTAATGCTGTATCCGGTGCCGAGACGACCGGCGTCTCAGCACCATCGTCCGGTAGAGCGGCATAGTCGAGGTTGCCGTCGGGCAATGAGGTGCCCATTAACCAGATAGGGGTAACAGGGAAGTTGCCGGTCGTCCCATGAATTGCCCTCCCTGCCGAACCTGTCGCGGCGCGGTGCGTGCCAGTTATCTCCCCGTCACCATAACGCTTGACGCATCAGGCGCGGCCTGGACAGTATCGCCGTGCGCGGAGACCTTCACAAGCTTGATCGATCTCGTCGACCGACGAGCTTAGTATCGCTCCCAACGCGTCGTCATCCCCGCACCCAAGGAGCGATGTTATGCTCGCCACCACCATCTGTGATCACGATCCGACCACCCTCGGGAAACCTGAGGAGCACTTCCCAGCCGTGCGGCCCTGCCCAGCGGTACGTCCCATCGCCGGAAGGATCGCCGACCCTCTCTATGCTGCCGCGCCGACCGAACCACTCCAGTGTTTCCTCCTTGTTCTGGAAGGTACGCATATATCCTTCGCCCATAGCGAGCCTCCCAGTCCCGGATTACTGCTGATAGTCAGGATTACGTCGCTCTCGCCCTTGCTACGAGGTGGCTCAACAGCGTTCCTTCGGAGCCGGTACTCGGGAGTCGCCCACGAGACTCGTGCCACTGGTTAATAGCGCACAACCGCATCCTGGCCCCCGGCAGCGACCTGCGCGGCGCCGGCGGGAGACCAGTCGAGGCTGGCAAGGCCGGCGGTCAGGCCGGCGACCATGTACTTCAACTCGCTCGACATCGCGCAGTAGCGGAACCCTTCCCGCAGTCGCGCGTTGACCGCCTCCGCGCCCGAGCAATGGATTCCGGGCGCCACACCATGCCTGTCGCACGTCTCACGGACATGGGCGATCGCCTCGACGACTCGCGGATCCTCCACTTCCAGCGCGACGCCCAGTCCGAGGCCCATCGATCCGGCGAGGTCGTTCGGGCCGATGAAGCACGCATCCACGCCAGGGACGCTCAGGATGTCCTCCGCGCTCTCGACGCCCCGGATGTGCTCGATCTGGACGACCAGCAGCACCTCGTCGTTTGCGCGTCGGTAGTACTCTGCCGGTGCCGTGTTGAAGCTGAGCGCGTGTCGACCGCCACCGACGCTGCGCTCGCCGAGCGGATGGTATCGGGTGCCGCGCACCGCGGCCTCCGCTTCCTCCCGGCTGTTCACCATCGGGACGACAATGCCCCATGCGCCGGCATCCAGGACCCGCTTGAAGTGTTCCGGCGTGTTCCACGGGATGCGCACCATTGGCGCGGTGCCGGACCCGGACATCACGGCGAACATCGTCGCGAGCGTGCGGATGTCGATGGGATTGTGCTCGGTGTCCACGACGAGCCAGTCGAAGCCGAGGTGGCTGACGTACTCCGCCGCCTCCGGACTGGGCAGGGACAGCCAGCAGCCGACCGATGGTTCCCCCGCCTCCAGCCGTTGTCGAACGTGGTTCGTGCGCATGAGGCTCTCTCCTGCCGTGCTTCATTCGCTGCCGTTGCCCCGGCATGCATCCCTGTGGCCGGTCAACCTTCGAACCGGCAGTATAGAACAGGAACGACCGATAATGTGAGGCTCTAGAAGCGGGCCCTTTCTGCTGTAAGGGGCTGCGGCTGGCCCATCCAGCCGGTAGAATCTGCCGGTAAATATGACCGCGTTGGCGCCAAGATCGCCGCCCGATCGTCATCATTGAGCGATCCAAGGGCGCCGGTAACGGTGTGAAATGTCTCTTGGTACGACGCCGCGAGGCGTGCAGACGGGCCAGTCGCTACCCCACATCAGCCGGTCCGAGCCGAAGTGCTCGATGGCGAATGCCCGAGACGACGATTGACTGGCCATGGGTTCTCGCCGACCGGATGCACTCCGTCGTCGGATCCGGCCCGGCCTCGGTCAGCAGCCCCGATACCTTGCACCACACCCCGTGTCCCGTGCGATCTCCTCCATGCCTGCGTACCACGCGTCGATCCCGGGCACCACTAGCGATCTCCGGTTTGGCGTACGAGGTGGTCGATCACCATCGGCAGTTCCCAGGGTGCTCGGCGGCGAGCGCCGGGACATGCCTAAGGTGCGGCGTTCGAACCAGGAGATCGAGCGATAGTCCGCGACGCGCCACCTCCCCGATCCCGCGATGCACGTCGGGCCGAGCCAGCCAGTCCGGATCGCTGACGTCCTCAGCGCCCGCACTCCGTCGTCGGACGCCCCGGAAGGGCGGGTGCTGCCGGTACTCATCCAGGGCCATTCCGACGTCTGGATCCTCCAGGTCCACGCAGCCGACAACCGCCGCGACATACGGGTATTGCTCCGCGAGTTGCAGCCACCAGAGGTTGTCCCAGCGCGAGTGTGCCGCCTGCACGATCACGGATTCCTGGACCCCGACCGCATCCATGTGCGGCTTGAGGTCCGGCGGGGTGAAACTACGATACAAACGCTCTACGTCCGGCGTGAGCCAGTAGAGGTCCGAGCGCTCGATGTCCCAGTAGTGGTTGTGGGTGTCCACAACGGTGCCCGTGGGGTTCGACATCAGGTACCTCCTGCTACGTGACTTGACCGAGAAGCGGCGCGAAGCGGTCGACCGCGTGCCTGACCGGACCGTGCGTGCAGTACCATGGGATGAGAGGATGCACCGCTCGCCGGATATTGCCGAGGACAGGATGACCACAGCCGAACGCAGCAAGCTGCTCACCATCAGCATGATATACCACGAGGCTTCCGTGCCGGAGTACGCGCGCGGCCGGGAGATCCTCGATCGCTTTGCCGGGGCGGAGCGCATCGTCGTACCATCGCACTGGAACATACCCGAGCTGCACGGCAATGCGGACCTTGTCTCGGAGTGGAACACGGTGAAGCGAACCGTGCTCGTGCTCGGGGTGAAGAAGGGACTGCAGATCCGACCGTTCTATCGCAGTGCCGACTTCATCGCGCCCTCGACCGCGAACGGCTGCGCGATGGCCTGCAGCTACTGCTATGTTGGCCGGAGGAAGGGCTCCGCGAACCCGATCACGACGTTCGTGAATATCGAAGCGGTGTCGGACGCTATCGCGAAGCACGCCGCGAAACAGGGCATGAAGCTGGAGCCGACGCAGCCCGACCCCGACCTCTGGGTGTACGAACTCGGCACGAACAGCGACCTCGCGGTGGACGCGATGGTGAGCGACAACGTGCGTGACCTGGTGCGGCTGTTCCGCGAGCTCCCGAACGCAAAGGCGACGTTCGCGACCAAGTACGTGAACCGAGACCTGCTGGGGTACGACCCTCAGAACCGCACGCGCCTGCGCTTCAGTGTGATGCCACGGGGCGTCTCACGCCTGGTGGACGTGCGCACGTCCCCCGTGGAGGAGCGGATCGCCGCAGTGAACGAGTTCGTGGATGCCGGGTATGAGGTCAACTTCAACTTCGGGCCCGTGATCGTGTACGACGGCTGGCTCCGCGATTGGGTAGCTCTGTTCGATGAGATCGATGATGTGCTCTCGCCCCGTGCGAAGCAGCAGCTGGCGGCGGAGATCATCTTTCTCACCCACAGCGAGCAGTTGCACGAGCTGAACATGCACTGGCACCCGAAGGCGGAGACGCTGCTGTGGCGACCCGACCTGCAGGAGGCGAAGACCAGTCAGATGGGTGCTCCCGGTTTGCGATACCGGATGGACCTCAAGCGTGGGTTCGTGCGTGATTTCCGTGCCCTGCTGGCCGAGCGGCTGCCGTACTGCACCGTCCGCTATGCGTTCTAGCGACCTATCTCGCCCGCCCTACCTGGCCCAAGTGATGCTTCGCCGCGACGGTCTATCAGGACGTGGGCAAAGGAACGGGTGCGGCATATTCGCCGCACCCGTGGATCGCGCGAGCCGGGGCACACCGTGCCCGCACGCTGTGTTCTACTGCTTGCGGATCACGAACCAGCCACTCGCGAGCAGGTGAGAGCATCGTGGCGATCTGGCCGCGTGGCAGCCCCGTTCGCGAGGCCACCCGCGCCGGTCTCCGGAGCGTGCTCGGGCATCTCCCCCTCCTGCTCGTCGCCGCTGCCCGCACTCTCGTCCTGGTTATCATCCGTGTTGCCGGTATCGGTGTCGGCATCCTGTTGATTGTCGTCTGTGTCACCGGTGTCGGTGTCGTCAGCCTGTTGATCGTCACTGGCGCCCGCCGCGCGGACGATCACGGTGCCGTTCATCCCTGGGTGGTAGGTGCACACGTACGGGTACGTCCCGGCCTTCTCGAAGGTGAAGGAGTACTCTGCACCAGACTCCAGGTTGCCGGAGTCCCACAGGTCGTCGTTGGAGACGGAGTTGTGCGGGGTGTTCGTGTCGTCGTTGACCCACGTGACGGTGCCGCCGACGTTGATGGTCACGGTCGCAGGGGCAAACTCGTTCCCGTCAACCGCGCGCACCGTGACGGTTTTCGCCGTAGGAGCGGCGTGCGAACGAGGTGAGAGCCCGATGAGCCCGACGGCGAGTACTAACATTGAGGCGGTGAGTAGGCGTGTGATGCGCAGCATTTTCCTCCTGCTTTGGTGAAATACGGACGCGCTCATCGCGCCTGCTGTGTGGTAGCACGGGGTGATACCTGCTTTCGGATCTTTGCAGTGCATCGTGTGGTAGCCTAATTGGCAATGGATCAACCGCGAATACCCCGTTTCGCCGCGCTCCGATATAGCGATTTCCGGCTCGAACTGGCATGTTTATACGAACTCCGGCTGAACGGTAGGGTATCTGTCATTCCGAGCCTGCGAGGAATCCGTGGCAGGGAGTACGGATCCCTCACTGCGTTCGGGATGACATGCGTAATCATTCAACCGAATTGCGTATTACGCGCTGCTCGAAGGCACCGAGTATGCGATCTCGCTGCTCGGACTCCAGTTCGCGCTGCAGGGCCAAGCGCTTGGGCTTGGGGTGGTCGGGCTAGTCCGCATCCTGCCGGTGATGCTGTTCGGGCTGGTCGGCGGTGTGGTCGCTGACATCCACGATCGGCGCAGGCTTATCATCTGGTCGCAGTCAGCCGCTTGCCTGTTCACCGCCGCGCTCGCGGCGATCACCTTCTCGGGGAACGTCAGCCTCGCCGCGCTGTACGCGTTAACCGCGGTGATCTCCGGGGTGAGCGCGTTCGAGACGCCGGCGCAGCAGGCGCTTCTGCCGCAGCTCGTGCCGCGGGAGCACTTCACGAACGCCGTTAGCCTCAGTCAGTTGATGCGCCAGTTCGGAACGATCGGTGGGCCGGCCATCGCGGGCGTGCTGATCGGCGCGTTCCCCATTGGGCTGGTGTACGCGCTGAACGGTATATCGTTTCTTGTCCTGCTGCTTACCTTGTCTTTCATGCGTCCATAGGGCAGGCCGGGCGCAGGGGCGGCACGAAATTCAAATTAAGACGACATTTGTTTCTACCTCCTACCCGCTGGTTAGTGCCGACATCGGTGTTCCTGCCGGAGCTGCGGGATGTTGCTACTCCGGCAGGTTGTGCTGGTTTCGGGTCCGAGTCCCTATCCCAGGCGCGTGATAAGCCGGCGCGCGAGCAGTCCTGTGCACAGGGCAAGCGCACCGATCAGGACCGTAGCCTGAGTCGGGAATCCATTGCCACCGGCCGTGCCGCCCTCACCCGTGCTGGGCACTCCCGCCGACATCTGTATCGCGCCGCAGGCTATGCGGTCGCCGCTGTCGCCGGAGGGGTCGGTCACCTGGTCGTCTTCGCCAGCATGGATGACAAGCGAGGAGCCGTCGGTGTCAAATAGCAACGTCTGCCCTTCGTCGAGCGTCACACGCGCTGTCGTCGCCTTGTAGCTAGCGGAGCCGTCCTCCGCGACCTCCAGGTTAGGCAGATCGCCTGCATGCGGCCCCTCGGCACTCTCCAGGCCGTGCATTGCGTCGCCGGGGTTGAAGTGCCCGCCAGCCGACTTGAAGTCCGCGGGCTCGCAGGTGCCAGTCTCATGAATGTGAATGCCATGCAGCCCTGGTTCTAGGCCGCTCGCCTCGACACTGATCTCTACGCCCTCGTCCGTCTCGGTGAAAGTTGCGGTGGAGACCACCTCTCCATCAGCATTCTTCAACTCGGCGGTGGCACTCCTGCCCTCCGCACTGGCCGTGGACGCCGACAGTAGCAGGACTAATAATGCAACGACGGATAGTAGTGACTTGATGTGGTTTCCTGTCTGCATTGCTTTACGCTCCTTCGTGTTATTACGCGTCGCCTATCTGGGTCAGAGCGTGCCGGCACTGGTACGGCGGGATGAATGCACAATGCCCGGCCTGTTCATCTCAGTGCTCCTCGAGTCATACGCGATCCGCTTGAATGATGATGCATGTCATCCCGAACGCAGTGAGGGATCCGTACTCCCTGCCACGGATTCCTCGCAGGCTCGGAATGACAGATACCCTACCGTTCAGCCGGAGTTCGTATCACCTCCCTTCGTTGCGTTCCACCGTTGAGCAGACGATCTAGTTGTGGACGGTTGGTTTCTACGCCGGGTGTCCGACGGGTTCCCTGGAGTTATCCAGTGGCTCAGCGGTGCAAGGCTCGGCTTGGCTGCGTGCATACAACCTACTACTCCAGGCGTCCCACCGTCATGAGCCCAGCGTCATAGGTTGAGTGGGACATTTTGTCCCACCGGGTCGGAAGAAAAGCACGCTGTAGGATGTAGCGACTCGCTGGAGAGAATACAGATATTGAGACGCCCCTACTCGCCCGCTCCCTGACACATATTGCGAGTGGGTCAGTTGTGGTGGATCTAGCCATATAGTGCCGGGAAGTGTACGCTGCGGTCTCCATGGTCAGGTTGGGTAGGGGACTGCCGATGACGCGCCGACAGAAGACTTTCTGCGCCCAGTGACGGCGGAGGAACGAGAGTATCTTGTTCACATCAGCCGCGCTCGGGCTGAGTCGGCCAGTCAGGTAGCTCGCGCCAAGGCATTGCTCGCGATGACCGAGGGACGCACCTAGAGGCACTGACCACGATCCTGCACGGTTCGCTGTGCGGGCGCGTTGCGCATGTAGTTCTTCATGGGTAGAGCACAGCTCGGCGAGCTGGAGGCGGAGGTGGTCGCCGCACTGTTCGGCGTCTCCTTCTCCGTGGTCTCCGGCGGGCTCATCACGCTGCTGCTGACGGCGTGGATCGCGTCGAAGTATCCGGCGCTACGCGCGTACCGCAGCGGCCTGCCGGTCGACGAAATGGCGGTGCGATAGTCGGATCACGGGCTGTTATCGTCATCGCTTCGCAGCTACAATGTGGGCGCACCCCCGTCAGCACGCGGAAGGAGACGTCGTGAAGTACGGAACGAACATGCCGGTCTTCGATGCCTATGCCGATCCCAACGCGGTCGCCCAGCTCGCACGAGATGCCGAAGCAGCGGGGTGGGACGGCTTCTTCATCTGGGACCACATTCTCTTTGATCCGCACGGCCTCGACGTCGGTGACCCGTGGGTGGTGCTCGCCGCCGTGGCTGCCGCGACGGAGCGCATCGCGATCGGCACGCTCGTCACGCCGCTCCCCCGGCGGCGACCGTGGGTGCTCGCGCGGCAGGCGGTGAGCCTGGACCAGCTCTCCCATGGCCGGCTCGTGCTCGGCGTGGGAATCGGCGACCCCGTGGATATCGAGTTTGGGGCGTTCGGCGAGGAGACCGACACGAAGGCGCGGGCACGAATGCTCGATGAGGGGCTCGACATCATCACCGGGTTGTGGGGCGGCGAGCCGTTCAGTTACGAGGGCACGCACTACCGCCTTGCCGAGATGCGCTTCCGGCCGCCGCCCGTGCAGTCGCCGCGGATCCCCATCTGGGTAGCCGGCGCGTGGCCGAACCTGGCGCCGATGCGCCGGGCGTCGCGGTGGGACGGCGTCGTCCCGCTGCGGTGGGAGAAGCCGCTGGGTCCCAGCGACCTGCAGAGCATCCTCGGCTACATCGGCCAGTTCCGCACGTCGAGCGAGCCGTTCGAGATGGTCCATACCGGGAGTACCCCGGGCGATGATCCCTCCCGCGGTGCGGCGGTCGTTGCCCCGTTCGAGGCGGCGGGGGCGACGTGGTGGATCGAGGACGTCAGCCCTGAGCGCTTCGGCCCGTTCACGTACGATGCCTCGTATGTCTGGCCGGTCGAGGAGATGGCGGAGCGTGTGCGCCAGGGACCGCCACGAGGTTGATGCGGGTAGTTGGATGAGCGTGGTTGACTGGCGCGAGAGTCGCCTTCGGACGCGAAATGGCGAGATCGCGCTCCACGAGGCGGGGGATGGTCCGACACTCGTGTTCCTGCATGGCGGTCCGGGCCTGGACCATCGCCTCCTGCGTCCTCTCGCAGAGCCCCTAACGCGGGAGTACCGCTGCATCCTGCCGGATCAGCGAGGCAGCGGCGGCTCGGTGGTCGAGAGGCTGGACGCCGATGCTCTGCACATAAATCGGCTGATCGAGGACATCGATGATCTGCGACAGCACCTGGGCGAGAAGCGACTCCGGCTCATCGGCTGGTCCTGGGGCGCGGCGCTCGCGCTGCTGTACGGCGCGGTGCACCCTGACCGTCTAGAACAGGTTGCCGCCATCGCGCCGGGGCCGATCCCCTGGGAACTTATTGATGTGTACCGCGCCAACCGGGTGCGGCCGCTCACCGCGGAGGAGCGTACGCGCCACGCGGACCTGTCCGATTAGATGGAGCGCGCGCTGGGAGCGGAGGACGCGGAGAGCTACCGCGCGCTCGACCGACAGCTCGTGGCGCTCTCGATCCGCGCCTGGTTCTACTCGCCCGAACAAGCGTCCACCTACCTGGAGACGTATCTGGACTTGGCAGGCGATGCTTACAACGCGGCCCTCGTCAGCGAACGAATACTAGGCTCACTCGGGGAGTTCGCCGCGTGGGACCGGCTCGGGGCGTGGGAAGCACCGACTCTAGTGCTGTACGGCTACCAGGACTTCGAGCCGATCACACAGGCGTACACCATCAAGGAGTGGGCTCCTCAGACACGGATCGTGTACCTCAATGAGTGCGGCCACTACCCGTGATTGGAGCAGCCCGACCGATTTTACGCAGAGCTACACACTTTCCTCGGGAGCACGGCGAGTAGTGCGCCCGACAGCGGTAAGCATAGAGATCAGGCCGAGTAGGGGCGATCTCCCTGTACACCTGGGGGCGAGTCCCTGACCAAGGCACCTATCCAGGACTACCTGGCACATACGTGTCGTGACGTTGGCAAGAAAGGGGCATACTCCACGCTTGTCCTGCGCCCGCATCACACAGGCCCACAAGGTCATCTCCTGAAGCGCGCCGACATGTCCGCCTTCCGCCACGCGTCGGTCTCAGGATACATGCGCACAGCGACCACCGGGCCGTGAACCTGCTCACGACCGAAGAAGCCAGAGCTAATCTCGGACGCTTTTTGCGGCTGCTGGAGGGAATCTGAACAACCTATTCCTGCCCGTCACACGAGCCGAGCAGTCGCTGAGCGATCAGGACGTATGCTTGTGCCGCCGCCTCCAGCTCGGCGATCTCCACCCACTCGTTGACCTGATGTGCTACCTCAAGATCGCCAGGACCGCAGACAGCGAACGGGAGGCAGGTGTGCGAGTGGTGGCAGCTGTCACGGCCCCGACGACCGCTGCCACCAGCGGGTGATCCGGCTGCGTTTCCACTGCCGGTATGCCCGCACGGAACTCCGTCTCAGCCCTAATTCTGCCTCCAGTTTCCTGGGCAAGATCCGTCAGAACGGTCCGGGTCCATCGGTCCAACTCGACAGGGTCCATACCAGGGACGGTCCGAACCACAGCTGTGAAAGTGCAGATATCCGGCACAACGTTGAAGGCACTCGCGCTCTGAAGATTAGTGATGGTAACTGTTGGTTCGCCTAGGAGGGCATGCGGCGTGAATGGGTAGGGACAGGCTTCCAGTGCGAGAACTGCCTTCGCCGCGTAGCGTACCGCGCTGGCGCCCAGGTGCGGGGTCGAGGCATGGGCCGCAACACCATGGGCGGTGACGTTCCAGCGAGTTGCGCCTTTCTGGGCGATGCAGACATTGAGCGCGGTCGGTTCGCCCACGACGAGATAGCGACTGCCTGCCAATGCGCGGGTCGCCACCATATGCCGCGCACCTGGTCCCAGAACCTCTTCTCCCACGCTGACCGCAAGGATGACATCGGCCGCGGGCCTGAATCCCGCCCTCGCCAGCGTGGTGAGGGCAACGGCCATGGCGGCCACGCCGCCCTTCATGTCGGTGGCGCCGCGGCCGACGATGCGCGTGCCGACCAGGTCGGCCGCGAACGGATCGTGGTCCCACGGGACGTTGCCGGGCGGAACCACGTCCATATGGCCACTGAAGGCGAGATGCCCGCTGTTGCCCGCGCCCCGGAGGCGTGCGAAGAGATTGGGGCGTCCGGGCTCGACCTCTACATACTCCACGTCGATGCCCCACTGTGACAGGTATGCGCCAAGATGCCGCATCGCGGGTGCCTCGTTCCCGGGCGGGTTCGATGTATCGATGCGGATTAGCTGACGGGTGAGCTCCACTACTTCGGTGAGATTGATGTCCATGACGTCCCTCGATCCACTGCTACGTGAAAGATTCTGACCGTCGACGAGTGGGAAGGCGGTCTGCATATGCCTGTGCACGATCTTCCAGCTTGGGTCTTCGGAATGAAAGACCATCATCACCTGGAGCCCACGAGTCACCATCTTCTGGCCTGCGTTGCGCCTCACTTTCTACCGCTCGATCGCAACGATGAAGGCAAACTCGGGTGTCACATATCGATCGTCAGATCGGCTCCCCGCCCTCTCTTCTGCTATAATAGGGCGTGTCCCTTTCGGATAGGATAACACCCTATTGAATTAGAGTCAAGCATGAAATCGCGCCGTCCCTACAATTCGCCACGCCGTCAGGAGCAGGCTCGGCAGACACGCCGGGCGATCCTGGACGCGGCTCGTCCGCTCTTCATTGAGCGCGGCTACTCTGGCACGTCCATGGGGGATATCGCCCAGGCGGCCGGTGTGTCAATCAAGACAGTTGAGGCGGCCTTCGGCACCAAGGCGAAGCTGCTTGCCGCGCTCCGGGATTTCTCCATCGTGGGAGATGATGACGCGATCCCTGTAGCAGAGCGTGCGTGGTTCCGGGAGATGCTGGAGGAGCCGGACCCCCATCGGCAGCTCGAACTCTTTGCCCGGCTCAGCTGCCAGATCAAGCGTCGGGCGGCCGCGCTCACCGAGGTGATTCGCCGGGCGGTGCAGGCCGATCAGGAGCTAGGGGAGCTCTGGCAGGTCTTTCAGGATCAGTACATGGGAGACCAGCGGGCGGTCGCGGAGCGGCTAGCCGCCAGGGGAGTGCTGCGGAAGGGGTTGGATGTAGCTGACGCAGCGGCCATCATCGGGATGCTCAATCATCCCTCCGTGTACTACCTTGCAGTCTTTGATCACGGGTGGTCAGACAAGCGCTTCGAGCACTGGCTCGCCGATGCCCTCGTCCGCCAGTTGCTCAGAGAGCCATAGCTGTTCGCGTCGCCCGTGCACTATATGATCCCTGTGGTCGTGTTACTTGTAGCTCACGCACGCTCCAGCCGCGCTGGATTCCGACTGAGCGTCCCGGAGTACGCTCCGATGAAGCGGGGTGGGGTAGCGGCCGCGCAGAGGGCGATGGCGCTGTAGCGCGGGGTGGCTACGCGCAGGCGGGATGCGATGTGCGCGAGATCGGTGATCTTGCCAGGATCGAACACGCCCACAAACACACTCCACCACGACACACCTACCATATACGGGTCAGCGGCGTGGCGTAACAATGCCGAGACTGGGCACCGACGCCATAGCTGTTCAGCCCGCTGAGTCATGCTAATACGCAGTGTTGTGCCCAGGGGTTCGGCGTAGGTTGCCGCGGACTCAACTCGTTGTCGTGCCATCGTCACGACCGATATGAGTTGTGGATGATAAGTCTAGGTTTGCTGACCAGCGCGGTAGACACGGATAATTCGGGGAGGCTCCCATTGGACCCAAGCCAATCCACTTCGGCACGACCCTCGCGGCGGAGGTGCGGTGTGATGCTCCGGTGGGTCTGTGAACGTTTGTTTACGATCGTCGTTCCTCCGCTCCCGCTGCCCGGCCCGGCTGCTATAACGCTGCTACGATTGTGCGGCGTGAAAGCGAACCGCTCGGCGCGTAGCATGTGCTCACAGCCAGAAGCAGACCACGGGAGTTGAGATGGAACCGTCCGACATCACCATACGCGGCGCCCAAGCAGACCACGGGAGTTGAGATGGAACCGTCCGACATCACCATACGCGGCGCCCAACACCACAACCTGAAAAACGTCGATGTCGCGATTCCGCGCCACAAGCTCGTCGTGCTCACAGGCGTGAGCGGCAGCGGCAAGTCGAGCCTGGCGTTCGATACCATCTACGCCGAGGGCCAGCGCCGGTATGTCGAGAGCCTCTCGGCCTACGCCCGGCAGTTCCTCGGCCAGATGGAAAAGCCGAAGGTGGACTATATCGGTGGCCTGAGTCCCGCCATCGCCATCGAGCAGAAGGTGGTGAGCAAGAACCCCCGCTCGACCGTTGGCACCGTCACCGAGGTCATGGACTACCTTCGGGTCTTGTACGCCCGTGTTGGCATCACGCACTGCCCGAACTGCGCGCGCGAGGTCTCGTCACAGAGTGCGCAGCAGATTGCCGACTCGCTCGCGTCGCTGCCGGCCGGTACGCGCTTTCAGCTTCTCGCGCCGGTCGTGCGCCGTCGCAAGGGGGCCCACACGGAGATCCTGAAGCAGGCGCGCCTCGATGGCTACGTCCGGGCGCGGATCGACGGCGCGGTGGTGGAGCTCGAAGCCGCGCCGAAGCTGGAGAAGACGAAAGCGCATACGATCGAGCTGGTGGTCAGCCGGCTACGGATCCCGGAGGATGATGCCGATCGGTCGGAGTGGGAGTCACGCCTCATAGACGCCGTGGAGACCACCCTGCGCGCCGCGGAAGGTATCCTCGTCGCGGATATGCTGGACGGCCGCGACCTGCTGTACAGCGAGCAGGCAGCGTGTCCGCACTGCAACATCAGCATCCCCGAGCTGTCCCCACAGCTCTTCAGCTTCAACTCGCCGCTCGGCATGTGCCCCGATTGTAACGGCCTCGGCACCCAGGCGAGCGTCGACCCCGCGCTCATCATCGCCGACCCGGAGATCTCGCTGCTGGAGGGGGCATCGCGGTGGTATGGCGATCTGTCCAAGAAGAAGGAGTCGTGGGGGCTGCGCCAGCTTCGGGCTATCGCCGGGTACTACGGGGTGGACCTCGATCTGCCGTGGCGCGAGCTACCACAGCGGTTCCGTGATGTGCTCCTGTACGGGTCCGGTGAGGAGAAGATCCGCTTCACGTGGGGTAGCGAGAACGAAGAAGGGAGCTGGTCGGGCGAGAGCACCCGCGCGTACGATGGCATCGTCGCCAATATCAACCGGCTGTACCGGCAGACGGGATCAGAGCAGACCCGGCGCTGGTACGCGAGCTTTATGAGCGAGCAGCCCTGCCCCGGTTGCAAAGGAGCACGGATGCGTCCCGAGGCGCGTGCCGTTACCGTCGGTGGCAGGGCGATCACCGAAGTGAGCGCGATGGCGATCGACGAGGCACATGCCTGGGTTCTGTCCCTCCAGCAAAGCAGCCCGGAGGACGGGCAGTCGGGGGACGCTCTGAGTCGCGAGCAACTCGAGATCGCCGGGGAGGTGCTCAAGGAGATCCGCGACCGGCTTCAGTTCATGCTCAATGTCGGCCTGCACTACCTCACGCTCGACCGTCCTGCGCCGACCCTCTCCGGCGGCGAGGGGCAGCGCATCCGGCTCGCCAGCCAGATCGGGTGTGGGCTCGTCGGTGTGCTCTACATTCTCGATGAGCCCTCGATCGGCCTCCACGCCCGTGACAACCAGGCGCTGCTCGACACCCTGATCCAACTCCGAGACCTCGGGAACACGGTGCTCGTCGTCGAGCACGACGCGGAGACGATGATGCAATCGGACTGGCTGCTCGACCTCGGGCCTGGCGCTGGCGTGCTTGGCGGCGAAATCGTTGCTGCGGGGTCCCCGCAGCAAGTCTGCGCGCATCCCACCTCGCTCACCGGACGGTACCTGAGCGGGGACATCGTGGTGAGTGCACCGAATGGGTCAAAGCGCAGGCGTCGATCAGCGGAACGCGTGCGCATCCGCGGGGCGAGTCTGAACAACCTGCGGCGGGTCGATGTCTCATTTCCGCTCGGCCTGATGACCTGCGTGACCGGCGTGAGCGGTTCTGGGAAGAGCAGCCTCGTGTCCGGCACCCTTTATCCCGCACTCGCCCGCACGCTGCACAATGCGCAGGGGCGGCCAGGATCGTACGATCGGCTGGAGGGGCTGACGCATCTCGACAAGGTTATAAACATCACGCAGGATCCGATCGGCCGCACCCCGCGCTCGAACCCGGCCACGTATGTTGGCGTCTTCGACGACATACGCCGCCTGTTCGCGAGCATGCCGGAGGCCAAGAGCCGGGGGTATTCGGCGGGCCGCTTCAGCTTCAATGTGAAGGGCGGGCGCTGTGAGGCGTGCATGGGCCACGGGCAACGCCGGATCGAGATGCACTTCCTGTCCGATGTTTGGGTGATGTGCCAGGAGTGCCACGGAACGCGCTTCAACCGGGAAACGCTCGCTATAACGTTCCGGGGCAAGAACATCGCCGAAGTGCTCGACATGGATGTTCAGGAAGCACTGGCGCTCTTCGAGAACGTGCCGGAGATCCGGCGCTCCTTGCAAACCCTCCATGAGGTCGG
>JAUJMR010000001.1:913842-923605 GCA_030446765.1 Chloroflexia bacterium | reverse complement strand
CCGGAAGGCGGCGCGGGCGGCGGCTACATCGTTGCTCAGGGCACGCCGGAAGACGTGTGCGCCGTGGACGCGAGTCACACCGGGCGGTACCTGGGACGCGTTCTGGAGTCGGAGCGCGGCCTTCTAGCGGCGACGGCGTGACGCGGTTTCCGGCCAGGTAGATCTGATACGCAATCGGTCTGAACAACGATGTATGTCATCCCGAACGCACTGAGGGAACCGTAACCCCAACCACGGACTCCTCGCGGGCTCGGAATGACAGTGCCCTACCACTCAGGCCGAGTCGATGTGAGTCGGGTGGCACATGAAATGGAAGTCCACCCGTCAGTCTGAGCGTGCGAGGAACTGCTCGCCGTGGTTCACATCGCGTCGTTGTCCGGGCGGAGTGCGGGTCAGATAGCGCTGAACGCCTCGTCCAGGTCTTTGAGCAGGTCGGCTGCGCTCTCGATGCCCACGGAGAGGCGGATCAGATCGGCGCCAATCTCGATGGACGAGCCAGCGAGGCTGGCGTGCGTCATCGCACCGGGATGCTCGATGAGGCTTTCCACGCCGCCGAGACTCTCCGCAAGGGTGAACAGCCTGGTGCACGACACGAACCTGCGCGCCGCGTCCTCGCCGCCCCGAATCGTGAATGAGAGCATGCCGCCGGGCAGGCGCATCTGCCGCCGTGCGACCTCGTAGCCTGGATCCGAGGCAAGGCCGGGGAAGTACACGCGTTCCACCGCCGGGTGCGCCACCAGGTACTCTGCCACCTGCTGCGCGTTTGCGGAGTGCTCGCGCATCCGCACGGCGAGGGTCTTGATGCCGCGCAGCACCAGGAAGCAGTCGAGTGGTCCCGGCACAGCGCCGACGGAGTTCTGGTTGAACGCCACCTGCTGATGGAGGGCGTCATCATTGGTCACCAATAGGCCGAGCACCACGTCGGAGTGTCCGCCGAGGTACTTCGTCGCGGAGTGGACGACGATATGGGCGCCGTGCTCCAGCGGACGTTGGATGTAGGGTGAGGCGAACGTGTTATCCACGACCAGGTGCGCACCATGCGCCTCAGCACGCTCGGCGAGCATGGCGATATCGAGCACCTTCATCAGCGGGTTCGTTGGGGTCTCCGCCCAGAGCATCTTCGTCTCCGGGGTAATGGCGGCCTCCACCGCGTCGGGCCGGGTCATGTCAGCTAGGGTGAACGCGATGCCGTACTGCCGGAGCGTGCGGTCGAGGAGGCGATATGTACCGCCATATACATCGTCGCCAAGCACGATATGGTCGCCGGGCTTGAGGGTGAGCAGCAGCGTGGTGATCGCGGCCATGCCCGAGGCGAAGGCGAGGCCATGCGCGCCGCTTTCGAGGCTCGCAATGTTCTCCTCTAGCATCGTCCGCGTAGGATTGCCCGTGCGGCTGTACTCGAACCCCTTTGTGAGCCCCACCTGCTCCTGTGCGTACGTGGAGGTGAGATAGACCGGCGGGATCACGGAGCCGGTTGTGGGGTCGGGGGGTTGCCCCGCGTGGATGGCGCGGGTCTCGAAGCCGAGATCTCTATCGGGCAGGTTCGCCGGCATACCTTCTCCAGAATCGTTTGGGGCGGTGCGAAGAGGGCGCATGCGCCGCCACTATGCGGATGGCGCGCTGCCGGCGCTCAGCCCGCCCGGCTTCCGCTCTCGGCAATCGCGGCGGTGGCCTCATCCAGCACGCCGTTCTCGCGGAGCCAGTCCTCGTTGTACAGCTTCGAGACGTAGTTGCGCCCGGTATCGCAGAAGACGACCACCACGACCGCATCCTCCGGAAGATCTGCGGCGACCACGAGCGCCGCGTGCATCGCCGTTCCGGTGCTGGAGCCGACAAGCATGCCCTCCTCGCGGGCGATCCGCCGTGCCATCCCGTAGGAGTCGCGGTCGCTTACCGTGACCCAGCGGTCGATGAGCTTCGGGTCGAACGCGCCGGGCCAGAAGTCCTGGCCGATGCCCTCGACCAGGTAGGGGTGCATGTTTTCCGGCTCGCTGTAGATCGACCCCTCCGGGTCGGCCCCGACGATAACGACGTCCGGGTTCTGCTCCTTAAGGAAGCGACCCGCGCCCGTGACCGTCCCCCCGGTGCCGACGCTGCATACGAAATGCGTAATGCGCCCGCTAGTTGCCTCCCAGATCTCCGGTCCGGTGGTGTGATAGTGCGCGTCCGCGTTGGCGGGGTTGAAGTACTGGTTCGGCTGATAGGCGTTTGGTATTTCGCACGCCAGTCGGTCCGCGACGCTGTAGTAGCTCTCCTCCGACTCGCGGGGCACACTTGTGGGGCAGATGATGACCTCCGCCCCGTAGGCCCGCAACAAAGCGCGCTTCTCCTCCGCCACCTTGTCGGGCATCACCACGATGAGCTTGTATCCCTTCGTCGCCGCGGCAATCGCGAGGCCGACGCCGGTGTTCCCGCTGGTGGGCTCGATGATCGTGCCGCCCGGTCGGAGCGCGCCCTCGCGCTCACCCTGCTCGATAAGCGCCGGGCCGATACGATCCTTCACGCTGCCGCCGGGGTTGAGCTGCTCAGCCTTGGCCAGGATCAGCGGCCGGTACGCTTGGGTGATGTTGGGCAGAGCGATGAGCGGCGTTTTCCCCATGGCCGCGAGATAGTTCTGCAGGTATCTCATCCGGGAGGTTTCATCGCTTGCCGTTGGAGTACCGCTGAACGCGATACCCAGCGGCCTCGATGGCGCCCTTCAGCGCCTCGGGCGTCGTGCGGTCCTCATCGTACTCCACCTGTACCAGCCGTGCGGCGGTGTTGACGAGGACCCGGCCGACCCCGTCAGCGGGCTCGACCGCGGACGTGATCGCCTGGGCACCTTCGGCCACCGTGATGTTTGGCACGTTGAAACTGGTTATCGCCATACGATCCCATCCTCCATGGCTGATTATACCCCAGGCACGAAGCGCCATCGCGGTTATCGGTTGATCCGAAACATACAGTTGGGACAGGTGATCGTGAGGCTGCGAGTGTACTTGTTGGCCCGGCCCTTCAGTCGTCCGATTTCGCATGCGGGGCAAACCAGGTGGAGGTCGACCAGTTCCCCCGGCCGGGCGAAGAGCGTCTCCGCGATGGCCGCGGTGTCGTGGACCAGCTTATAGTCGCCGACCGGGTTGCGATCCTCGGTCTGCTCTTGCGTTTTCGGGGAAGGTGGGCCGCCAAACATGCTTTCTCCGTTCGCATCGTTCGTTATGAGTAATCATCTCTGCACCCTCAGCCCCATGCTTCGGGTTCCGCCGCCCGCGTCGGCTTGTATACGCCGTACCGCCGATGCAGGGTATAGAGTCGCCAGTCGCTACTCCTCGCCCAGGTACGCCTTACGGACCAGCTCGTTCTGTTGCAGCGCCTTGGCGTCATCATGGAGCACGATGTTACCCGTCTCGATAACGTAGCCCCGGTGGGCGACCGAGAGGGCCATGAGTGCGTTCTGCTCCACTAGCAGGATAGTAGTTCCCTGGGCGTTGATCTCCTGCACGATGTTAAAGATCTGCTCAACGAGGAGCGGCGCGAGGCCCATCGAGGGCTCGTCGAGCAGCAGCACCTTTGGCTTCGCCATCAGGGCGCGGCCTATCGCGAGCATTTGCTGCTCCCCGCCGGACATCGTGCCCGCCGTCTGGCCGAAGCGCTCCTTGAGTCGTGGGAAGAGTTCGAAGACACGGTCCATGTCCGACTGTATCTCTGTGCGATCCTTGCGTAAGAACGCTCCCAGCTCAAGGTTTTCCCGTACACTCATTCGAGGGAAGATGCGCCTGCCTTCAGGGCTGTGGCTGATGCCTTGTGCGACCACATCGTGCGCCGGCATCTGGTCGATAACCTGGCCCTGCAGCTTGATGGACCCCTGGCGTGGATGCATCAGACCGGAGATCGTGCGCAGCGTCGTGGTCTTCCCCGCACCGTTGCCACCGATGAGGGTGACGATCTCGCCGTCACGCACGTTCAGCGAGACACCCTTCAGCGCCTCGATCTGCCCGTAGTACGTGTGGATGCCATCGACTTCGAGCATGGCCGCGCGACCGTTCCCAGTGCTCGCGACGCCTGTTACACTCTGGTTGGTCCGGTCGCTCACGCTGTCGCCGCCCTTCCGAGGTAGGCCTCGATCACGCGCGGATTAGAACGCACCTCTGCCGGCGTGCCGTCGGCTATCTTCTGGCCATACTCCAACACCGAAACGTGGTCGGAGATGCCCATCACCACCTTCATGTCGTGTTCGATGAGCATGATCGCGAGACCGAGCTCCTCTCGCAGCCGACCGATGAAGCGCGTCATTGCGAGGGTCTCCTGCGGGTTCATACCCGCAGTGGGTTCATCAAGCAGTAGCAGCTTCGGGTCCGAGGCGAGGGCACGTGCAACTTCCAGCCGTCTCTGGTCGCCGTAAGACAGGTTCTTGGCGTACGTCCCGTGCTTGCCGCGGAGCCCGACGAACTGAATAAGCTCCAGCGCGCGTTGCCGCGCCTTCGATTCCTCGCGGCGGACGGAAGGCGGCCGCAGGATCGCACCGACCACGCCGGACTTCAGGCGGACATGTTCTCCTACCAGGACGTTGTCGAGGGCCGTCATGTTCTGGAAAAGCCGGATATTCTGGAAGGTACGGCATATCCCGAGTGCGGTGACCTGGTGTGGTTTCTTGCCGCCAATGTCCTGGCCATCAAATGTGACGGATCCTGATGTTGGCTCGTACAGCCCGGTGAGCACGTTGAAGAAGGTGGTCTTTCCCGCGCCGTTCGGTCCGATCAGGCTCACGATGGAGCGCTCAGGGATTTGGAAGTCCACGTCGCTCACCGCAACGAGTCCGCCGAAGCGCTTCGTCACGTCCCGCGCCTCAAGCAGCGCCATGTTCCGGCCTCCTCATGCGGGCGTACCTCGCGCATCATACAAGGTATCGTCGATCTTCTCGCCACCATCCGTCGTTTCTGCGTGGAGTTCTGCCCTGTGCTGTGCGCTGGGGAGAATACCCTCCGGACGCAGCAGCATCATGACGACAAGCGTCAGGCCGAAGATTCCGAACCGGTAGCTCGTGAGGTCGACGCTCAGGAAACTCAGGCCCGTTGTCTCCGCGAGGCTCTCCAGCCACTCTGTGATGCGAGCGGCGAGTATGCGGTCGAAGATGCCGAGCAGTAGTCCGCCGACGATCACCCCCCAGATGTTGCCGAGCCCGCCGAGGATCACCATCGAGAGCAGGAGCACCGACGTGCTGAACTCGAACTGAGAGGGATTCGCGAATGAGTAGCGGCTGGCAAAGATTACGCCCGCGAGCCCGGAAAAGCTCGCGCCGAGCGCGAAAGCAAGCAGCTTTGTCTTTACTAAGTCGATACCCATGCTGGAGGCAGCGATCTCGTCCTCACGCATCGCCATCCATGCCCGCCCGAGGCGAGAGTCGCGCATCCGCCGCGCCATGAAGATGATCAGGACGCCCGTGACCATCAACAGATACCACCAGCGCACGGAGTTGCCCCCGAACTCTAGCCCGAAGAGCACGGGGCGGTCGATGGCGTTAAGCCCCTGCTCGCCTTTAGTGATGGTGTTGGCGTTGCGCGCCACGATCGGCACGATCTCGCCGAAACCGAGGGTGACGATTGCGAGGTAGTCGCCACGAAGGCGGAGTGTCGGAGCCCCGAGAATTACTCCGAACAGTGCCGTCACGAAAAAGGCCAATACCAGGGATGTCCAGAAGTTGAGGTCGAAGGGCAACCGGTCAACGAACGGGCTGCTGGGGCTCGTGAGAATCGCGATGGTATACGCGCCGATGGCGAAGAACGCGGCGTATCCGAGATCGAGCAACCCCGCGAAGCCGACAACAATGTTCAGGCCGAGCGCAAGCAGAACGTAGGTAACGATCGGGAACATGTCGTCGAGCGTGCCCAAGTTCAACACACGATCGAGGGCGGGGTAGAAGAGTGCGCCCATTGCGAGGAAGGTCACTACCATGGCCGTCGCGCGGTCCTCGGCGAACTGTCTTTGCGCATGCGTGAGTAGACGTGCGAAAGCGGACAATCTCAGTCTCCTTGCCTACGCCTTATCCGGCGTCCGTTCGCCGAGCAAGCCAGAAGGCCGGAACACGAGGATAATGATGAGCACGGCGAAGATCACTGCGTTTGTGTACGAGCTGCTCAGGTAGCGATCGCTCAGAGCTTGAACCATCCCAATCAGTATCCCGCCGAGTACCGCGCCAGTGAGGTTGCCGATACCGCCCAGGACCGCGGCTGTGAATGCCTTCAGCCCCGTCTCGAAACCGCGGAGGTAATCGGTGGTTCCCGTGTATTGTCCGTACATGACGCCAGCCGCGCCGGCCAGGGCGCCTCCCAGGAGGAAGGCAAAGGCGATGGTGCGATTGATGTTGATGCCCATCAGCGCGGAAGCATCGCGGTCCTGGGCTGTGGCGCGCATTGCCTTGCCGATCCGCGTCCGCGTGACGATGTACTGCATGCCCAGGAGAATGGGGATGGTCACGGCGATAACAACGAGATCGCGCAGCCCGAACCGAACGTCGAAGGGCAATGCACCGAACAGGTTGGTATTCGCTATTGGGCGCGGGACGTCAAGTGGGCGAGGCCCCTTCCAGGTCTGCCCGATCTGGATCAGGATGAATGACATACCGATGGCACTAATGAGCGGAGTTAGCCGGGGCGCGTTGCGCAGGCGCCGATACGCGATCCGTTCGATCAGCACGTTGACGACGGCGCCGAAGATCATCGCGACGATGAGTGCGAGGAAGAGCGCGACGAGTTTTGTGCCGAGCGGGCTGGAGCGCCCGATGTCAAAGAGGTTGAGGACCGTGAGCGCAGCGAACGAGGTGAGCATGAAGAGGTCGCCGTGCGCGAAGTTTATAAGTTCGATGATACCGTAAACCAAGGTGTAGCCAAGCGCAATCAGCGCGAAGACGCTCCCCAGTGCGAGGCCCGTCAGGAGCACCTGAATGAATGCCTCCACGAACCAGTTCCCTCCTGCTGTCGATGGTGCTGTCGTTGTGCCGCCCATATGGGAAAGAGGGCTGAGAGCTTGTCTCTCAGCCCTCTCGGTCTGCCATCAGACAGGGCTGATGGATTTGGCTGTGCTACTCGACGGTGAGTTCCTTGACCCAGGTCCACTCACCGTTCTTCACCTGATACGCATTCATTTGCCTGAGCGTCGTGTCCCCGTCCTTGTCGAAGCTGAACGTGCCCAGGGCGCCACTGTACTCGCCGAGGTTCTTGAGAGCAGCCAGAACGTCCTTGGGATCCTTGCTGCCGGCCTTGTCGATCGCGGCCAGTGCGACGCCCATTGCGTCGTACCCGAAGATCGCGTACGCCTCCGGCTTCGCGCCGTAGGCTTCCTGGTACGCCTCGACAAACTCCGCGCCGGGGCCCTTCAATTTCTCGATCGGCGTCGTGGCAACCGTACCATAGGTGCCCTCGGTCGCCTCTCCACCAGCCTCGATGAAGCCGCTGTCGAGGATACCGTCGGGACCGAGGAATTTGATGGCTTCGGGGTCGGGCTCGATCTCGCGCAGATCCTTAACGAGCTGCGGTCCCTTCGTGTCGGTGAGGCCACCGAAGTACACGAAGTCCGCGCCTGAGTCAACGACCTTCTGCATGACGCTGGCGAAGGAGCCGGCCTTCGCATCGATACCCTCGAACCCAACCTCTTCCAGGCCGATCTCCTTTGCCTTGCCCTGGAAGGCGCGGGCGATGCCGAGTCCGTATGTCTCCTGGTCGTGCAGGATGTACACCTTCGTCGCCCCGAGCTCTTTCGCGTACACCGCGCCCGCTGGCCCCTGGATCGCGTCGTTTGGCACGACGCGGAAGTAGTTGCGCTCACCCTTTGTGTAGAGGGAGGCGAGCAACTTCGGCTCTGCGCCCTTCTTGGTGAGGTCGATCGCAGTGTTGGCCGGGCTGATCATGGGGATACCGGCGGCGTTGAGGATGGGGATGGAGACCGCTGCAGCACCGGAGTTGAACGTGCCGAGGTACACCGTGGCCTTATCGCGGATCGCCCGCTGGGCGTTCGCAGACTCCTGCTCCGGCGTCCACTTCTGCGCGGCTGCCGTCGAGTCGTCCAGAGCCTGGAAGCGGACCTTGTAGCCGCCCGCCGCACCGCCACTCTGCTCGAGCGCTAGCTTCATTCCGTTCACGGTCGATACGGTCTGCCCCCGGGAGGGACCGGAGAGAGGCAGGCTCGCGTAGATGATAAGCTCGCCCTTGTCAGTGCTGTTGTCCTCGCCAGTGGTGCCGGCGCCGGCGCCGGCGCCGGTCCCGGTCGCGGTCTCCATCGGAGCACCAATAGTTTCAACAGCGGCCGGCGTGGCAACGGCGGTCTGCCCGATAGTTACGGCCGTGTTGACGACGGGAGCCGCCTCTGTTGCACCACTAACGACCGCGGTTTGGGCATCTTGTGCGCCGCATGCTGCGAGCACCATGCCCATCACCAACATCAAGATCATGAGCATCGAGTGCTTTTTGGACTGTCGGACCATTCTTCCTCCTGTATATAGAGACGGATAGATAGGAAAGCTACGTGCTGGATAAGCCGCCTGAGCGCGTGTAGAGCATCCCCCCTTACTGGTCATCTGCGGCTACTGTGTGGCCGCAATCTACATGCTTTGTAAGACACGCGAGAGCCTGGACGCAACTTCTGCAACCCAAGTGAATGGCGGAGTATAACAATAGGTGCCAGTCAGGTCAAGGCGCGGTACAGCGCTCCTTTTAGGCACATCGCACAAACGGCGGGTGGACTGCGTGGACGCTGGGCTTCCTGCTATCGAGTAAGCGGCTGACCTATGGCTTGTTCTCTCGCCCGCCGCGAGACAAGCCCGGCAGCCGCCACGTCCTGCACCGCGATCCCGACGCTCTTGAAGAACGTAACCCCATCGCTCGATTCCCGGCCCGCTCGTGCCCCAATCAGCGCCTCGCCTAGCTCCGGCAAGGTGTCCCAGTCGAGCACTCCGGCCTCGACCGCTGGGAGCAGATCGCCCGCCTCCGTCCGGGCCGCTTCGCGCGCGTCCACGAACACCTGTGCCCGGCGGATGAGCGCATCGGGGATCTCCCGCATGTCGAGCCGGTAGCTGCCCACACCGTTGATGTGAACGCCGGGCGAGAGATCCTCCGGCGTGAGCACGGCCGTGGCAGAGCTCGTGGCGGCACACACGACTTGAGCGCCGTCCACCGCCTCGGCCGGCGTGGATACCGGGCGCACATCTGCCGAGACGCCGCGTCCGTGCAAGTACGTGCTCAGCTCCTCCGCGAAGCGCGCGCACCGGGCGGCGTCGCGGCTGTAGACGCGGATCAGCTCGACGGCGCGCACGGCGGCGACCGCTTCGGCCTGGAAGCGGGCCTGGAAGCCCGAGCCGATCAGTCCCAGCACGCGCGCATCTGAGTTGGCGAGCAGGTCCGTCGCCACGCCGGACGCCGCACCGGTGCGCAGACCGGTGAGGTACGCCCCATCCATGATCGTTTGAGGCTCGCCGGTGGTGGCGTCGAGCACGGCAACGAGCCCGTTGATGGTGGGCAGGCCACGCGTGGCGTTACCGGGATAGACGGAGACGATCTTGACGGCGGATGTGCCGTCATCCGGGAGCGCCGCGGGCATCGTCAGCGTCGTCCCGTCGGGCAGCGCCATTGCCGTGCGGTGCGGTGCAACGGCGGATCTGGTGGAGTACGCGATGAACGCCTGCCGCACCTCGTCGATGAGCTCGCGCATGGATACGCAGTTTGCCACATCCTCGGCAGATAGCCAGCGCAACGTTTCCATTTATCAGTTTCTCCCGTTTTACCGCCTGGAACTTCCA
>JAUJMR010000001.1:901963-913742 GCA_030446765.1 Chloroflexia bacterium | reverse complement strand
CTCGGCGCTGCGGACTTCTCGGAACAGACCGAGGCAGGGCGCGCACGCAAGCTGCTGGAGGAGCAGTTGCCGGAGAGCCCGCCGAGCTTCACCTTCGTCCTCAGCAGTTCCTCGTTGCGCGCGACCGACCCCGCGTTCCGGTCCGCCGTGGAGGATGTGTTGCGTCCCGTGGGCAACGATCCTAGCGTCGCCGGGGTGCGCACGGCGTATGACTCGCCACAGCCGAACGCCAGCCTGCTCTCCAGAGATGGCAGGCGGACGCTCGCCATCGTGGAGATGAAAGGCACCTTCGATGAAGCCGAAGAAGCCTACCCTTCATTGCGCGACCGGGTAACATCCCCGACGCTGGAGGCGCTGGCGACGGGCGGTATCCCGCTGCAGCATGACTTCGACGAGATCATCGAGCAGGACCTGCAGCGCGCGGAGCTATATTCCCTCCCACTCGCGCTCCTGCTGTTGCTGCTGGTTTTCGGGTCGCTCGTCGCAGCCGGGCTGCCGCTTGGCGTCGGCGTGCTGGCGGTCGCCGCCGGCTTCGTCGGCACGTTGCTCCTGGCGCGCGTGACGGACGTCTCGATCTACGCGACGAATATCGTGACCATGATCGGTCTTGGTGTCGCGATAGACTACTCGCTGTTCATCGTGAGCCGCTTTCGCGAGGAGGTATTGCGCCGTCCGGTGCCCGAGGCGCTCGCACAAACGATGGCTACCGCGGGCCGCGCCATCCTCTTCTCCGGGCTCACGGTCGCTATTGGCCTCGGCGGGTTGACCTTCTTCCGCCTGGGCGACCTGGGTTCGATGGGGCTCGCGGGCACGCTCGTCGTCGCGCTCGCGGTGGTGTATTCCCTGACGTTCCTCCCCGCGCTGCTCGCCGTGCTCGGTCCGCGGGTGAACGCGGGCCGCGTGCCCTTCCTTCATCCGGAGCGGGCCGGCACCGGCAGCGGGTTGTGGCACCGTATCGCCAGGGCTGTGATGGCGAGGCCCTGGGCTGTGCTGGTGCCGGTTGTGGTGTTGCTCCTGTTGCTCGGGTCACCCGTGCTGCGAATGCGGCTGTGGGGAGGCGACTATACCTTTCTGCCCGAGCACGCGGAAGGCCGGCGCGGGGCGGAGTTGCTGCTTTCTCAGTTCCCGGGGCAGAACACCAACCCGGTGGTGGTAGTGATGCGCTTCGCTGATGGCTCGCCGCTCACGTCGGAACGGTTCGAGCAGCTTCAACGCATGTCCGCGCGGGTAGGCGACCTTCCTAACGTGACGAAGGTCGAGAGTCCGGCAGATGCAGGAGGCACAGCCTCTCCGGAGCAGCTGCAACAGCTCCTGAGTCAGCCGGCGGGGGCCGTACCGGCGCCACTGCGCGAGGTGCGCGAGGGCCTGGAGCGCTCAGTCGGTGAGCGGGTGGCTGTCCTCACGGCGCATACGCCTTACCGGTCCAGCACGGAGGAGGCTCGCGATCTGGTACACGCCGTGCGCGCGCTCGACCCCGGACCGGGGGCACAGATCCTCGTCTCCGGACAGACCGCGTACGACATCGACTCCATCGAGGCTGTGAAGCGCGACGCGCCGGTCGCGATTGGGTTCATTGTGATCGCGACGTACCTTGTGCTCTTCCTGTTGCTCGGGTCCATTCTGCTGCCGCTCAAGGCGGTGCTCATGAACTTCCTCTCCATCTCCGCGTCATACGGTGCGCTGGTGTGGATCTTCCAGGATGGTCATCTGTCGAACGTGCTTGGCTTCACCCCGAACCCGATCGAGACCAGCACGCCGGTGCTGATGTTCTGCATCCTGTTCGGCCTCTCGATGGACTACGAGGTGCTGCTGCTCGCGCGGGTGAAGGAGGAGTGGGAGCGCACCGGGGACAACACCCGCGCCGTTGCTGTGAGCCTGGAGCGTACCGGACGGCTGATTACGGGCGCAGCGGCGATTATGGCCGTGGTGTTCTTCAGCTTCGCGCTCGCCGAGACGGTGGTGATCAAGGCCATCGGGCTCGGCATGGCCATTGCCGTGGTGCTCGACGCGACCGTTGTTCGCGCGCTGCTGGTGCCCGCGTCGATGCGACTGTTGGGCCGGTGGAACTGGTGGGCGCCCGCACCGCTTGCCCGCCTGTACAACAGATTGGGCTTTGCCGAGAAGAGCGGCGACGCACCGGAGCCACAACTGCCCGTGGCTTAGCGTTGACCGGGCGACGGACATCACGTCGTTCGGGTTATTCGAACGGCGTTATATGCTGCGAGTAGCAGGTGAATGGTGATCGTACGTGTCGTACTGATCCGGCTGGATGATGATGCATGTCATCCCGAACGCAGTGAGGGATCCGTAGCCCATTCCACGGATTCCTCGCAGGCTCGGAATGACACATCCCTCTGTTATGACCGGGGTTTGTGTAGCATCCAAGCGTGCTGTGCACCCGGTTCCTACGGACGGGGAGTCCTCACCCGCTCGGCGCGATGACCGGTACTGTTCACCGAACCCCGTAGCATCGCCGCGCAGGCCGTAGGAAGCCACATCGACCCGTTCCTACGAATTGACGGGGAGGAATCCTGCGCAAGACCGCGCTATGCTTTGCTCGATGTGCCGTGCGAGGCGCAGGTCCATCGCGGCAAGGGCTACCTCGCGCACCGCCTCAGCGGTACCTCGCTGCATGGCGCGGACCGGGGATCATCGAACATCCCATCGATTGCGCGAAATGCCGCGAGTTCCGGGTCTGCCTTGGAGCTGTGCAGCAGGAAGCACGCGAACTCGACGGCTCGCGGGTCACGGTGCGCACAGATGCGCTCCAGAAGCGGTGCGTACAGGTCCGCGGTGCGTACCTCCATACCCTCCGTTACCTTCGCGGGATCTCCATCGCTTCCTGACCCGCCCTTTCGTTCGTTGAGGAGGTGTGCCCGCACATCGACCTCTCACCCGCACTGCTCGACGCGCTGCTGTTCACCAATGCACGCGAGGCACGGCGGCTGTTCGCCGCGGGAGGGCCGCGGGACCAGTAGCGGCGCGGGCCAGGCTCTAACCTCTCCCACCTCACCCGGAGCGGATACGAGCACCGGTGACGTTGTGCATTTGCGCTCTGTCTGACCTCGGACGCACCTGTCGTCGGGATTGGTCAAAGAGAGCAACACACGACCGTTCTGGCCCTGCCGTTGACGCCCTGCCCCGCCGCGCCCTATGATGAAACTTCTATAGAAGACACGAGAGGAAAGCCATTGACTGAGAGGCGCGTGGACGTTGCGATCATTGGCGGTGGGATCGTTGGGCTGGCGACCGCTATGGAGTTACTCATTCGCCAGCCGCAGCTGTCGCTTGCTCTGCTTGAGAAAGAGTCGCAGATCGGTCAGCACCAGACGGGGCGCAACAGTGGCGTCATTCACTCCGGCATCTACTACGTCCCCGGCTCCCTGAAGGCGCGGACCTGCGTGGCCGGTAAGGAGCGTCTTCTTCGCTTCTGCGACGAGCACGACATCCCGTATGACATGTGCGGAAAAGTCATCGTGGCGACGGAAGAGGAAGAGCTGCCGCGCCTGCTTGCGCTGTACGAACGCGGCCAGCAGAACGGCGTTCCGGGACTTGAGCTCATCGGCCCGGAGCGGCTCCGCGAGATCGAACCATGCTGCGTAGGTATCAAGGCGTTGTATTCTCCCGCGACCGGTATCGTGGACTACGGCCTCGTCACGCGTAAGTACGCGGAGGAGGTCGAGCGCATGGGCGGGCGGGTCCTGACTGGTCGGGAGGTCACCGCAATCCGCGAGCGCTCCGGGGTGTATGAGCTGTCCACACCAGCCGGCACCATCGAGTCACGACATATCATCAGTTGCGCTGGTCTGTATTCGGACCGCATCGCGAAGATGACGGGGTCGGCGAGCGACCCCAAGATCGTCCCGTTCCGTGGCAACTACTTCGTGCTCAAGCCGGAGAAGGCGGACATGGTCCGCGGCATGATCTACCCGGTGCCCGATCCGCGGTTCCCGTTCCTGGGTGTCCACTTTACCCGCCGCATGGACGGCGCGATATGGCTTGGTCCGAACGCCGTGCTCGCGTTCTCGCGCCAGGGTTACGGCAAGCTCGATCTCACCCCGAAGGACCTGCTGGAGACGCTGACCTACCGGGGCTTTGGCAAGCTGGCGTGGAAGTTCTGGCGCACGGGCGTCGATGAGATGTATCGCGATTTCTCGAAGGCGGCGTTCCTCAAGGCGCTTCGGCGGTACGTGCCAACACTGCGCGCCGAGGACATGCTTCCTGGGCCGTCCGGCGTGCGCGCCCAGGCGTTGAACGTGCGTGGGGAGCTCGTGGACGATTTTGTCGTGAACCACCAGGGGAACACGCTGCACGTCCGAAACGCTCCATCACCGGCGGCGACATCCTCGCTCGCGATTGCGGACATCATTGTGGACTCGGCTGAGAAGGCGTTCGCCCTTCGGTAATGCCCTAGCTGGGCTGTAAGCGGCGCCTATTCCGCGTACTTCGCAACCACCTCCGCCGGTACCCGCCCCTCGTAGAGCGCCGTGCCGACGATTACCGCCTCAACACCCGTGTGTTCCAGTGCTAGAAGGTGATCGACGCTACCGACGCCGCCGCTCGCTATGACCGGGATCGTCACGGTACGGAGCAGTGTTTCGATGGCCGTGAAGTCTGGGCCAGCCATCCCGCCGTCGGTTTCGATGGCGGTGAACAGGATACGGGCGGCACCCGCGGCCTCCGCCTCGCGCGCCGCGTCTAGCAGCGTCCGGCCCGAGCCTTGGGTCCAGCCGGCCACCGCCACCTCCCCTCCACGGGTGTCCAGCGAGACGACGATCTGCTCGGGGTATGCGGCGCAGATCTCCCGGAGCAGATCGGGGTCTCGCATGGCTGTAGTTCCGATAACCGCGCGCTCCGCGCCCCAGCCCAGCACGCGGCTCACATCGTTCAGCGTTCGCAGCCCGCCGCCCACCTGCACCCGCAGCCCGCTTTCATCGATGATCGCGCGGATCGCGTCGCTGTTCTCTCCTCGGCCCGAGCGCGCACCATCGAGGTCCACGACGTGGAGCCATGACGCGCCCGCCTGCTTCCACCGCAGCGCGGCATCCAGGGCATTGTCGCCATACCGCGTGACCCTGTCGTACTCCCCGCGCAGTAGTCGCACCGGCGTGCCACCCAGTATGTCCACGGCCGGGAAAACGATCATCCCAGCAACCTGACGAAGTTCTCGTACATCCGCAGCCCGGTCTCGCCGCTCTTCTCCGGGTGAAACTGCGTGCCGAGCAGGTTCCCCCGGCCCACGACCCCCACAACCTCGCCGCCGTAGTCGCTCACCGCTATCACGTCGGACCGAACCTCGGGCAGCACCTGATACGAGTGCGCCCAATACGCGTACGCGCCCTCGGGGATGCCGTCGAGCAGGGACGACCGTTTGCAGACCGTGAGGTCGTTCCAGCCCATGTGCGGCACCCGTTGCTTCCCACGCATCAGCGCCACCCGTCCCGGCAGGAGATCGAGGCCGTGGGAGGGCCCCTCCTCGTTCGCTCCGAAGAACAACTGCATTCCCAGGCAAACGCCGAGCAGCGGCCGGTCCGCACGTGCGTGCTCGCGTAGCACGTCCGCCAGGCCGGAAGCGTTCAGCAGGTCCATCGCTGCCTTCGCGGAGCCCTGGCCGGGAAATACCACACCATCCGTTCGGCGCAGCTCCTCTGGATCGGCAGTGAGCACGACGGTCGCCCCCGCCTTTTCGAGCGCGCGCCGGACGCTGTACACGTTCCCCGCCCCGTAATCGACGACGCCCACGGTTCTCGTCTTGCCGCTCAATCGAGTGCTCCCTTGGTGGAGGGCACGCCCGTGCCGTCGCGCGCGACCGCCTGCCGCAGCGCGAGCGCGAGTGACTTGAACATCGCTTCCAGCGCGTGGTGCGGGTCCGATGCATACAGGAGCTCGACGTGCAGCGCGAGCCCTGCCTCCTGTGCGAGCGAGCGGAAGAAGTGGCCGGCGAGGTACGTTTGGAAACGGCCCGCGTACGGCTCTATCCCATCTGCCCGGTAGACGGTATATGGCCGGCCCGAGATGTCTACCACGACACGGGCGAGCGCCTCGTCCAAAGGAGCGTACGCTGACCCGAACCGCGCGATGCCCGTACGGTCGCCGAGCGCGGAGCGGATGGCACGCCCAAGCGTCAGCGCGGTGTCCTCCGTGGTATGGTGGTCGTCAATATCTGTGTCGCCCGTCGCTTCGATCGAGATGTCGATGCGGGAGTGCTTCGCGAGCGCGGTGAGCATGTGGTCGAGGAAGGGCACCGTCGTGTGCACTTGCGCTTCGCCGGTGCCGTCGATGTGCACCCTCGCGCGGATCGTCGTCTCCAGCGTTTGCCGCTCGGCGTTCCCCCGGCGCGCAGTCTCCTGTCTGATCACGCCCGGACCGCCTCGGCTTGCCGGGTCGCCGGCCGGACCTCGTCCAGCGCCGCGAGGAGCCGGTCCGTGTCCTCGGGCCTGCCGACGGAGATCCGCAGGCAGTCGTCAATGCGCGGCTTCGGGAAATGCCGAACGAAGACCCCACGCGCCGCGAGCTCGCGGTGCAGGCCGGGCGCATCGCCGCTGGTGCGGCAGAGCAGGAAGTTCGCATCCGAAGGGTACGGGTCGAGCTCTCCCTGCTCCCGCAGGAGCTCGATCAGTCGCTCCCGTTCAGTCAGGAGAGCATCGAGGTTCGCAGCCAGGTACTCGCGGTCGCGCAGTGCGGCGACGGCGGCAACCTGTCCGGCGAGGGTCGTGTTGAACGGCAGCTTCACCTTGTGCGCCTGGTCCAGGACATCCCTGCTGGCTAGCATGTACGCAATGCGCAGCCCGGCCAGCCCAGCCAGCTTGCTGAACGTCCGCAGCACGATCAGGTTCGGATACGTGCGTATCAGGGGCGCGAAGGTGTGGCGGCTGAACTCATAGTACGCCTCGTCAAGGACCACCGGCACACCGGTCTCCAGCAGGGGCACGACCTCCTCCTCGGTGGCGAGGCTGCCGGTGGGGTTGTTCGGAGAGCAGACCCAGACAACCTTCGCTCCCCGCTCGATCTCCGCGAGCACGGCTGGCACATGTACCTCCCAGCGGTCGCCGCGTGGCACGTGGACGACCTTGCCCGCGTGCTGGAGCGTAACGCCACCGTACATGCTGTACGTGGGCGTGAGGTCGACGACCACATCGCCCGGCTCAACGAACACGCTCACGACCAGGCTGATGAGCTCGTCCGCGCCCGAGCCGATCAGGATCTGCTCGACATCCATCCCCGCATACGCCGCCAACTCTCCGCGCAACTCCCCAGCGATGGGGTCTGGATAGAGGTGGACGTTGCCCAGGGACGCCAGCGCCTCTTTGACTCGTGGCGATGGGCCGTAGGGGTTCTCATTGAAGTCGAGCTTCGACGCGTGCGCCGGGTCGAGCCCGGCCCGATATGCCAGAATCTCCAGTGCCTCCGGGGGGACGTACGGCTCCAGCTCCCGCACGTGCGCACGGAAGTAATGGTCAAGGCGATTTTGTTGAGTGGTCATAGGCGGTCCTCGGCGCGTCAGTGCTCATTCGGCTTGCAGGTTCACGGCTAACACTAGCACATATACCCTGGCGTCATCCGGTATCTGCCGTGCCTCCCGCATGAAACCGCGCCCGATATGCCGACGGGCTCGCACCATAATGCGCGCGAAACCGGCGCGCGAAGTAGTTCGGATCCGCCCAGCCGACCGCGGCACCCACATCCGACACCCGTTTGCTCGTGCTCAGGAGCAGGTACGCTGCTCGCTCCAGTCGCTGCCGCGCGAGGTACGCCACGGGAGACAGTCCCGTTTCCACCTTGCAGAGCCGTACCAGGTAGGAGGGATCTAGGCATACCTCATGCGCGATTGCAGGAAGCGTCCAGTCTCGGTCAATCTGAGCGTTCAGCATGCGAGTCACCGTGACCACGGCAAGGTGGGCCTGACGCGGATTCGCCGTCATCATCTCTGGCGCTGCGCAGCGTGCCAGCACGTCGAGTAACAGCATGAGATGCCCGATTTGTTCCAGTCTGCTGCCTTGCGTGGTAGCCTCGGTAGCCGACTCGAGAGTGTCCATATGTTGTCGACACGTGTCGAGCGTTGCGGGCGGGAGCCACAGTGGCACGATACCAACTGAGGCGGTCGGAAGCGGACCTGTGCCAAAAAGCCGGCCCGCCAGCGGATCTTCGAGTAGCCACGCGAGGTCCCCTCGCAGTAGCTCCGTTCCGAAGCAGCAGTTGTATACCTCGAGTTGCCGACAACCAGCATACGCGTGCCAGCTCCCAGGTCGTAGAACAAACGCGTGCCCTGCCCACACCGCCTGCTCACCCCGCGCAGTGTGGTGTACTCCCGAACCGCCAAGCACAACCGCGACCTCCACGAAGTCGTGGCTATGCGCTGCGTGGGTTCCGTGGAGTACATGGCGTTTGAGGCCCAGGGGCACGTGCTCCGCGCTGAAGACCTGGTCTCGGGACAGTCTGGGGTGTGCTCGCATGCCAGGATTATAACGCTGGCACGTGTGATGTCAATTTTGTGCTAGTTCCCCGCTCATATCGGACTAGCCCACCGGGTCCTCGGCGCGCATACTCGTGGGAACAACGCTGCGTAACACAGAACGAGGGAGGTCACATCAGATGGCTACGACGGCTGCATCCTACACCACGACCCCGAATAACCTTACGCCAGAAGCGATCGAGTCCTACCGCCAGCGCGGCTTTGTCCGCGTCGCTGGCGTGATCTCGCCTGAGGAGGTGGAGCGGTTCCGGCAGGCCGCGCAGGGCTTGGCCGAGCGAAAGGAGAGCCTCAGCAAGAGCGGCACGTTCACGCAGCTGGTAAACGCCTGGCAAGAGGATGAGGACATGAAGGCGCTGACGCTGCACGCGAACGTTGCCGGCATCGCTGAGAAGCTGGCCGGTGTGCCCCTGCGACTGTGGCACGATCAGATCCTCATTAAGCAGCCCCATAACAACCGCCCTACCAACTACCACCAGGACCAGCCCTACTGGCCGCACGCGAACTCGGAACATAGTATCTCCGCCTGGATCGCACTCGTAGACGTCCCGGTGGAACGCGGCTGTATGACGTTCATTCCTGGCTCGCACTCGCGCACCGAGCTGCAGGCGCAAAATCTGGAAGACTCCCGCAGCCTGATGACTATATGTCCGGAGCTGGAGTGGGATGAGCGCGTTACCGTGCCGCTCAGGGCCGGTGATTGCACCTTCCACCACAGTCGGTGTGCGCACATGGCCACGCCAAACGACACGGATCAGCCCCGTATCGCCCATGTGGTGATCTCGATGGACGCGACCACCACCTACACGGGCGAGCGACACGTGGTCACCGACCCACTCGATCTACAACCCGGTCAGGTGATGGAGCACGAGATGTTCCCGCGCGTGGTGTAACAAGGACTCTGCGGACGGACGGCAGCTACTACCGCTCGAACCGGATGTCGATGGAGCGGGCGTGCCCCTCCAGGCCCTCCGCCTCCGCGAGCGCGACGACACTCTCGCGCAGGCCGAGCAGGCCGTCGCGGGTTACGGACTGCACCTGCACCCATCGGCCAAAGCTCTCGACGGAGAGTGGTCCGAAGGTGCGCGCTGCGCCGCCCGTGGGTAGTACGTGGTTCGAGCCCGTCGCGTAGTCACCGCTCGCTACCGGGGCGTGTACCCCCAGGAAGATCGAGCCCGCGTTCGAGATGAGCGGCAGCAGCGCTTCCGGCTCAGTAGTCGCGATCTCCAGGTGTTCCGGGGCGTATTCGTTCGCGAAGTCTACTGCCTCCTGCAGAGTGTCCACCAGCAGGAGGCGGCCGTAGGTGCCCAGAGCCCGCGCAGCCCGCTCCCCCTGGGGTAGCTCCGCTAGCTGACGTGCCGCCGTGGACGCGACACCCTCCGCCAGGGACGCCGACGTTGTGAGCAGCACGGCTGCGGAGTCAGGCCCGTGCTCCGCCTGCGCCAGGAGGTCCGCGGCGAGCAGCGCGGGGTCCGGCGTTTCATCGGCAATGATGAGGATCTCCGAGGGGCCAGCTGGCATGTCAATATCCGCGTCGCCGAATACCGCCAGCTTCGCCGCCGTGACCCACACACTGCCCGCCCCGTAGAGCTTCCAGGCCCGCGGGACCGTCTCGGTGCCGTATGCCATCGCGGCGACTGCCTGCGCACCACCGATCTTGAAGAAGCGATGGACGCCCGCGAGGCTCGCCGCTGCCAGCATCTCCGCCGGGAGCAGTCCGGAGGTGTCGGGCGGGGAGCACGCGATCACCATCGAGCACCCTGCGACACGTGCCGCCACCGCCTGCATCAGAAGCGACGAGGGGTATGCCGCCTTGCCGCCCGCGACATATAGCCCCACCCGCTCGATCGGCCGCCACTCGCGCCACACCCGCACACCGGGCATCGTCTCCACGACCGGCTGTGGTTGGAGATGCGTCCGGTGGAATCGCTCGATGTTGTCGATCGCGACCTGAAGCGCCCGCAGTACGCCGGGACTGACACTGCGCAGGGCATCCTCGTACTCCTCGGAGGATACCTCCAGCCGTTCCAGTCGCGCCCTGTCGAGCCGTAGCGTGTGCTCGAAGAGCGCGGCGTCTCCCCGCTCGCGTACGTCGGCGATGATCTCCCGCACGACCGGCGCGACCGCTTCCGGGTTGTTGCCGACGCGGCGGAGCAGCCGTGCCCGGTCCTCGGGCGGGAGCGTGGACAGGCGGTCTATGGCGATGGGAAGTGTGGTATCCAACGGCTCTCCAGTAAGGCGGTGTTCAAGCCAGCAGGTTCTCGATGGGCATCACGACGATCCCGGAAGCACCGGCATCCCGCAGCCGCTCGATCAGCTCCCAGAAGTCGTTCTCCGCGATCACGGTGTGTACCGCCACCCAGCCTGCCTCGGCGAGTGGCACCACGGTGGGGGTCTTCAGTCCAGGGACAATCTCCTTGATCCGCGGTAGCGCGGTCTCCGGCGCGTTCATGGTGATGTACTTGTACCGTCCAGCCGCCAGCCTGCTGTTGATCCGTACCATCAGACGGTCGATCGCCTGGTTTACCAAAGGGTCCGCGAAACTTCGGGGGTTCGCGATGAGCACCGCCTCCGACTCCAGGACCGTCGCGATCTCCTTGAGGTCGTTCAGGACGAGCGTGCTGCCCGTTGCGGTGAGGTCGATGATCGCGGAAGCGATACCCAGCGCCGGCGCGACCTCCACGGAGCCCGAAAGCTCCACCAGTTCCACATCGGCCCCGAGCCGGTCGAAGTATTCCTGTGCGGAGCGGGGATACGACGTGGCCACGCGCTGCCCCGAGAGTTGCTCGGCCGCCGTGACTGGCGAGTCGTTTGGTACGGCGACCACGAGGGAACAAAAGCCGAAGTTGAGGGGGAGTAACTCCTGGACCTTGGCGCCCTTCTCCACGATGATGTTCCGGCCCACGATGCCGAGGTCCACGGTGCCATCGGCGACGTATTCCGGGATGTCGTCGTCGCGGCCGTACAGGATGTCGAGTGGGAAGTTACGGCACGGGGTGAGCAGGCGCTGCCGATAGTCCTCGAAGCGGAGTCCGATGCCGCGCAGCAACGAAGTCGTTCCCTCGGTGAGCCGACCCTGCCGTTGCATCGCGAGTCGCAACCGGCGCGTACCCTCCACCACCCGCTAGGTGCCTACCGTAGTCGTGGCCGGGGCGCACGTCTGTGCGAGTAGCGAGAGAATGAGGATCGCGATGAACACCAGCGCCGCGATCCGGATCAGGTTCTGGCTTCCGCCGCCTCGGTCCCTGCGGCTCATGTACGTACCGCCAACGGCGCGGGCAGCGTGACATCGAGCCGGTTGATCACGAG
>JAUJMR010000001.1:897349-901863 GCA_030446765.1 Chloroflexia bacterium | reverse complement strand
GCGACCAGGCTCATCGCCAGGTAGTTGTATGCCCGGTCTTCGTCCGCACCGTCTGAACCGGCTCGGCGTTCGTCCCGGTAGGCCAGCGCGGTCTCATATCGGTGGTGACCGTCCGCGATATACAGCTTCTGATCCGCCATCGCTTCCGCGACCGTCTGAATCTGTTCCGGCGCGCCAATCCGCCACAGCCGGTGAATGACCTCATCCTCAGTCGCCGTGGTCAGCGGCTCTTCCCGCGTCACCATCTCGATCACATCGCGCACAGCATCGGGCTGCTCATACAGACTGAACACGGAGCTCGGCGCGACCGCAGTCGCGCGCAGGAGTTGGAGCCGGTCCTGCTTTGGTCCGCGGAAGGTGCGCTCGTGCGGGAGCACCACGCCCGCCTCCCATGGTTCGAGGCGAACGCCCGCGAGCAGCGCTGTACGGGTATAGGGGTTCCCGCGAACCGTGAACTCCTGCCGATGCACGTAGTACGCCGCATCGTCCTGGGGCAGCAGGACCGCATCACGCACCCAGGTCGCGAGGAGCTGTGCCGCGTGCTGGTAGGGGTCAAGGCCATCCATGGCGACCGGCAGCTCGATATGAATCGCACTGTATGGACTCCGCTGGCGGTACGCCTGCTGCTGCGGCGGATAGATCACATCGTACGGAGGAGTGATCACCGCGGACATATCGGGCACGCGGTCCGGGTTGTACAGGAGCGGCTTAATCGGCCGGAGTTCAGCCACGAAGTACCTCGCTAGTTCGTTGGTGCATACGCGTTGCGGGAGCAATTGTAGTCCCCGCCCCATGGCAGTGTCCAGAAGTCGGTGCTGTCTGCTGCTTTGGCATCATGCGTGCGACTGCTATACTCTGACTAGGGACCACCGTCCCGTTGCTTGGTGTAGATAGATCGGACAAATGATTATGAACCAGCGTGAAATTGAAGGCCGCGGGCAGACACCGGCCAACAATGAGCCGACCCAGCCGCAGGTAAGAACGTATGATCGCTGGCAGTTGTTTTACCTGGACCGGCTGCATCGGCTTGCAAGCCTCAATAAGGATTCGGACGCCGGCCTTCTCGATGAGGATGAGGTGCGCATGCTGCGCCGCGCCATTTTTCACACGCTACTCGACTGCGAATATGTCGGGGTGAGCGAGGAAGCGAAGACAACGATCACCGTCGCCGACTAAACTCTGGAATACGGCGGTATGGCGTAATAAACTCATCCGTAGTGCGCGTCGTTGCGCGACTGACCCTATCGAGACACTGCTATCTTCCCCGTTTGTCCTACACGTCTGGCTGGTCCAGGGCCACGATTCTTCTAAGCAGGTTTCAGACTTCCGCTTAAGGATCGCTAAAGGGGCACGGAAGCAGGGAATCTGCGCCCGGCGGTATGGAAAGACCATTCGTATCCCCTTGTGCGAACGCTGATAGGCACCTTGCTTGGCCTTGGACCGAGCGTCCAAGAGGCTGCCGCCGTGATATAATCCCGAACCTATGAACATGGCTCATGCCTTCGCGACTTCGGACTATCGCGTACGTGTCCCTGCTGCGCCTGTTCGCGAGGCAGCCTCCTCAGATGCGGTGTGGGTTACGGAAGTAATCCTGGGAGAGCCGGTGCACGTGCTGGAGCGTTCGGGCGTGTGGGCGCGGATCATCCTGCCTCTGCAAGCATCCTCTCTCGACGAGCGCGGGTATCCGGGGTGGGTGCTGCAAGAGTCGCTCATCGCGTCGAGCGATCAGGCGCGGTACCAGGTCATCACGGCTCGCGCCCCGATCACGGATCAGCTTGGACGAGTTTGTGGCGAGTTACCGCTCGGCGCGTTCCTTTGCGGCTCCGAGATGGGCGGCGACGCGGAACTCGTTCATCTCCGCGACACCGCCGGTCTGCCCGGCAGGGTGCGCGTGGCCGACATCGCCCCCTGGCCCCTGGCCGTGACCGGTCGGGATATCGTGCTCTCGATGCTCGATGTGTGGCGTTCGCTTCCATACGTCTGGGGCGGGACGAGCAGTTGCACGGGAACCGACTGCTCCGGGCTGGTGTACCGCACCTACGGCCGAGCGGGGATCGTCGTACCCCGCGATGCGCACGATCAGTTCTCTATGGCGCCGCACCGGGGCGAGAGTGATCTCACGGGCGCGCGGCCGGGTGACCTCGTGTTCTTTCGCTATCCCACCGAGGATGAGATCTCTCACGTCGGCGTGTATCTCGGCGATGGCATGTATCTCAGTGCCAAGCGCAAACGCAACGTCTGCGTGGATCGCGTGCTAGATGACCCTTACTGCGGATGGGCCAGCTACTTTGATGCGTAGCGGGGCACGGGTACGCCGCCCACCATACGCATCCACAAGCGGGGCAACTTTCAGCGAGAGCAGCCGAACGGGAGCCGGTCAATCGCAGGCAGTCCCGGTGCGTGGTGGCGTTGTGGAATCGGTGCCGACAAGTGGTCCATCGTGGGAAGACTTGGCGGCCGCAAGGTGTGCGCCGTGTCCGGGATAATCGCTGTTTGCCGGCTGGAGTTGCGGTTGCCGGAGAGTCAGTCGCTCAAGGACAAGCGCCAGGTGGTGCGCTCCCTGCAAGCCCGGTTGCGCAACCAGTACAGCGTCTCGGTTGCCGAGACGGACTTCCAGGAGAAGTGGCAGGTGGCGGAGTTGCTCGTGACGTACGCCGCGAGCGACTCCGGACAGGCGCAGTCGGTGCTCTCGAAGGTTGTCGACTATACTGAAGGGTTCCACTTGCCCGTCGAGATCATCGAGGCCTATACGGAGCTTATCGACTTCTGAGTACCGGTGTGCCCTTATGCGCGGTGCCGTGATCGGATGATGGTGCATTTCTCCCCTGCGCTTGCACTGCGACACGCCTATGCACATCGTCCATCCGGTATTGACCACTGATTCCGACTCCGGCTTAACAGCACGGCATATGTCATCCGGAGTGTGCGAGGAATCCGTGGTACGGGCTACGGATTCCTCACCGGATTCGGGATGACACGCACCACGGTTCCGGTAGGTAGCGCAAGATTCGTCACCTGGTTGATCGGCTCCTCAGTTCTGCGCTGCTCAGGCACTGCACTTGATGGCCGTCCAATAACGTCGTCGTCGGTTACCTGGATTCAGTCTGCTCCTTCGCGTACTTGCCGTACGGATCGTCGGACTCCACTTTTGGGGTGTGCGCCATCTGCGCAAGCACGGGCACGAGGTCGTTGTGTTCTCGGTCGCCGCCGAGCGCGACGATCCGCTCCTCCGCGACGCCCGCCTCTCGCAGCGGGACCGTCACGTCGAGGAGCAGATCAGGCACATACGCCCGCAACAGTCGGTATTCGCCTTCCGCGACCACGCCGCACCCCCCGAGGTCCGCGGGGAGCAGTGCCGTCCGGCCACGTTCCAGCTCCAGCTCACCGCCGTCCCATACGAGCCGGATCGGACCGCTGAGCGGAGAGACAAGCTGGAAACTGGAGAAGGGTGGTGGGATCTCCCCGTCGCCTGCTCCCTCCAGGCTTTCCAGCACGAAGTATCGGCACGCCACCAGGTAGCGCCGAAGCAGTTTGCCGTCGTGCAACTTGGCGTGCTGGACCTTGTGCCCCTCGGTGCGAGGATAGTAGAGGGTCTTCAGGGACTCTTCGACGTGCAGCTCGCGCGGCTTGCCGTCGAACCCCATCCGCCCCCAGTCGTACAGGCGATACGTCGTGTCGGAGTTCTGCTGGATCTCCCCGAGCACGATCCCCCCGCCGATCGCGTGCACCGTCCCCGCGGGCACGTACACGACATCGCCGGCCACAACCGACACATACTCCAGCAGATCCTCCAGCCGCTCTTCCCGTACCGCAGCCTCGACCTCCGCCGCACTCGTGGGACGCTTCCAGCCGTGCACGAGCTGCGAGCCGGGATCCGCGTGCACGATATACCAGGCCTCTGTCTTGCCGTAGGGATAACCGGTGTGCTCCCGCGCGTACGCGTCGTCAGGATGGACCTGCACGGACAGGAACTCGCTTGCGTCGATGTACTTGAACAAAAGCGGGAATATCTCGATTGCCGGCTCATTGCCCATCAACGACGAGCCGAGGTCCGCTCGCACTTGATCGAGCGTTCGCCCCGAGTGGGCGCCGTTCGCGATTATGCTTCCGCCGTGTACCTCCCACGACTCCCCAATCGGCAAGTCCGGCGGCAGTGTCTTACCGAGCACGTCGCCGAGCCTGCGGCCACCCCAGACCTTTTCCTTGAGCTCCGGCTGGAACACCAGCGGGTAGAGCGCGCTCGCGTCGGCCATTATCTTGCTCCTTTGTACTTATGTACCGGGCTCGATTATATCCCCGTGTGTAACCAGTCGTGACCGCAGTCGCAGCGGTGCCCGCGATGAAACGACGAGACTGTACGGTGGCACTAAGTGTGCGACAAGTATTGGTAACTGCACGGGTGCGAGCCTGGCGCGACGCGCAGGCCGGTCGCGGATTTTACCGGTAGCGAAACAGCAGAAGTGAGGTTTGGGTTATGAGTTCTGAGCGCGTTACAGTAAGAGAGTACCCTACCG
>JAUJMR010000001.1:859388-897249 GCA_030446765.1 Chloroflexia bacterium | reverse complement strand
AGTGAGGTTTGGGTTATGAGTTCTGAGCGCGTTACAGTAAGAGAGTACCCTACCGTGGATGATGCCAAGGCAGCAGAGGAGTTGCTACTTGGTAGTGGTTTGACCAGCGATATCGTGTCGCGCAGCGGGAAGAAAATCCGCGTCATCGCCAACTGGGAGGCTGACGCCATCGCCGTACTTGAAGGCACGATGACTACGGTGAACGTCATGGGCGGGCCCACTATGGCCCCAGTGGCAACTGACTACTACACAGAAGAGGGGAGCACGGGTGTGACAGATAAGGCAAAGGATGCTGCGTCGACAGCTGCGGATACCGTAACAGGCACCGCATCTTCTGCGGCTGGTGCTGTCACTAGTGCCACATCGAGCGCGGCTGACACGGTCAGCAGCGCAGCCTCGACGACAACGGACACGGTGGCGCAGGCTGCTAGCACCGCAGCCGAGAAGGTGCAGGACGCGACCAGTGGTGTGACGACGCAGATCGATCAGGCAACGAATGTGCTCGCCAACAGGATCGAGACCGCGGCCGCGACGATACAGGAGAAGGGCGCGAGCCCGCAGGCTCCGGCGGTTCAGCGGGCTGTTGCTCAGACGACCGCGAATGTGCTCGACAAGACAGCGCAGTACATTGAGCACCCGAGCGGAAGCGTGATCCTGAACGACCTGCGCGGCGCGGTACGCAGGCACCCACTCCGCTCGATCCTTGTGGGCCTCGGCCTCGGGTTCCTTGCCCGGTCGACCGTGCTCTCCGGGATTGGCTCCTCGGTCGGTCAGCAGTCTGGCCAGAGCAGTACTACGAGCGCCAGTACCACTGACACGACGTCGTATGACTCGAGCGCCGATCTTGGCTATGACACGGCGACTACAACGACGATGACCGACGACTTTGCAACAGCGAGTGATGTGCCGGTCAGCGACACGATGGATGCTGGCCTGGTGGCTGGTGATGTCACGATGACCGATGCGTCTGCGTTGTACTCGGATCCCATCGCGGACGACATGACCGTGGGAGTTGCTGATACCGCTGCAATGGGAGAGGATGTGCTCGTCGTTGACGTCGATCCGGTCACCGGTGAGGCAAGCAGCGTGACGTCCACCACCCTGGACTCGCCAGAGTCACTTGGCACGGACGAGGATCCCCTGTATCCGCGCTCAGGCTCCTAGGGACGGTGCAAGCGGGTACGCCCCTCGCGGATAAGTCAGCCGATACCGGCCGGGGTGGCAACTCGGTGACGAAAATCGCCGGACTAGCGAAGAACGGCGTGAAGTTGCTGCGTCAGGAATTAGCACTGGCGCAGCGCGAAACCATCGAAAAGGTCACCCCGGCGATCCGGTCCAGTGCGATGGTTGTGGGCGGTGGGGTTGTGGCAGTATACGGCTTGGCCTATGTATTGCAGGCCATCGTTCGTCTCTTGGCGACCCGCATGCCCTTTTGGCTGGCCTATTTCCTATCTGGAGGGGCGCTGCTGACAGGAGGCATCGTGCTAGCTGGGCGCGGTAGCAGACAGTTGAAGAATCTGGAACTTATCCCGCAAAAGACCATACGTAGCCTAAAGGAGGATAAAGAATGGCTGTTACGTCAGATCAAATCCAGGCGGATATAGCACGGACCCGCGCGGACATGTCCGCGTCGTTGCCGGGTAGCAGTCCTGGCAGGCAGAGCACCCTCGGGAGTGTCACCTCGGGTATCAGCGAGCAGGTACGCAAGCGGCCACTAGCCGCACTTGGCCTTTCACTCGTCGCGGGCTCGCTGCTTCAGGGCGTGGTGTCAGGTGGCTCGGGGAGCGTCACTGGCTCCTCATCGACCGGAATCAAGGAGAAGGCCAGCAGCGCGACGGACACCGGAGGATGCTAAGGCGGCAGAGGAGTTGCTACTCGGCGGTGGCCTGACGAGCGATATCGTGTCGCGCAGCGGGAAGAAAATCCGCGTCATTGCCAAGTGGGAGGCCGATGCTCTTGCTGTGCTCGAAGGCACGATGACAACGTTGACGTAGTGGGTGGACCGACCGTTGCCCCGGTAGCGACCGACTACTACACTGAAGAGGGGAGCACGGGTGTGACGGATAAGGCGAAGGATGCCGCATCGACAGCCGCCGACACGGTAACAGGTGTCGCCTCGTCTGCGGCCGGCACCGTTACTAGCGCCGCATCGAGCGCCACCGACACGGTCAGCAGCACCGCCTCGACGGCGACGGACACGGTGGCGCAGGTTGCCAGCACCGCGGCCGACAAGGTGCAGGGCGCCACGAGCGGCGTGACGACGCAGATCGATCAGGCGACCAATGCGCTCGCCGATAGGATCGAGACCGCAGCTGCGACGATACAGGAGAAGGGCGCGAGCCCGCAGGCTCCGGCGGTTCAGCGAGCTGTTGCTCAGACCACCGCGAATGTGCTCGACAAGACAGCGCAGTACATTGAGCACCCGAGCGGAAGCGTGATCCTGAACGACCTGCGCGGCGCGGTACGCAGGCACCCACTCCGCTCGCTCCTTGTGGGCCTCGGCCTCGGGTTCCTCGCTCCGGTCGACCGTGCTCTCCGGGATTGGCTCCTCGGTCGGTCAGCAGTCTGGCCAGAGCAGTACTACGAGCGCCAGTACCACTGACACGACGTCGTATGACTCGAGCGCCGATCTTGGCTATGACACGGCGACCACAACGACGATGACCGACGACTTTGCAACAGCGAGTGATGTGCCGGTCAGCGATACGATGGATGCTGGCCTGGTGGCTGGTGATGTCACGATGACCGATGCGTCTGCGTTGTACTCGATCCCATCGCGGACGACATGACCGTGGGAGTTGCTGATACCGCTGCAATGGGAGAGGATGTGCTCGTCGTTGACGTCGATCCGGTCACCGGTGAGGCAACCAGCGTGACGTCCACCACCCTGGACTCGCCAGAGTCACTTGGCACGGACGAGGATCCCCTGTATCCGCGCTCAGGCTCCTAGGGACGGTGCAAGCGGGTACGCCCCTCGCGGATAAGTCAGCCGATACCGGCCGGGGTGGCAACTCGGTGACGAAAATCGCCGGACTAGCGAAGAACGGCGTGAAGCTGCTGCGTCAGGAATTAGCACTGGCGCAGCGCGAAACCATCGAAAAGGTCACCCCGGCGATCCGGTCCAGTGCGATGGTTGTGGGCGGTGGGGTTCTGGCAGTATACGGCTTGGCCTATGTATTGCAGGCCATTGTTCGTCTCTTGGCGACCCGTATGCCCTCTTGGCTGGCTTATTTCCTATCTGGAGGGGCGCTGCTGACAGGAGGCGTCGTGCTAGCTGGGCGCGGTAGCAGACAGTTGAAGAATCTGGATCTTATCCCGCAAAAGACCATACGTAGCCTAAAGGAGGATAAAGAATGGCTGTTACGTCAGATCAAATCCAGGCGGATATAGCTCGGACCCGCGCGGACATGTCCGCGTCGTTGCCGGGTAGCAGTCCTGGCAGGCAGAGCACCCTCGGGAGTGTCACCTCGGGTATCAGCGAGCAGGTACGCAAGCGGCCACTGGCCGCACTTGGCCTTTCACTCGTCGCGGGCTCGCTGCTTCAGGGCGTGGTGTCAGGTGGCTCGGGGAGCGTCACTGGCTCCTCCTCGACCGGAATCAAGGAGAAGGCCAGCAGCGCGACGGACACTGCCACGAGCACCCTTTCCCAGGCAGGCAGTTCGGCTGCGGGTGCCGCCAGCAGCGCCACGGACACCGTGACGAGCACGGCTCAGAGCGCGGGTGAGACGGTCACAAGCGCCGCTCAGCAGGCCGCGAGTGTCACTTCGGATGTCGCAGGCGGCGTGGTCGAGACAACGTCCGATATGGCCTCGCAGGTGGCGAGCACTGCAGGCGGTGCGGTCAGCCAGGTGGCGGAAACTACGGGCACCGTGGCTACTGCGGCTTCGCAGCAGGTGTCCACCGCGACCGGCAGCATTTCGCAGGCAGTTCGAAATCTGGGTACGACCACGAGCCAGCAGGTCCAGCAGCACCCGCTCACTGCATTGAGCATCGCTACCGGTGTGGGAATATTCGCACAGCCTGCCGTGGCGCCTCCGGTATCGAAGATCACCGGGAGCGTCCGGCAGCAGGCTAGTCAGTTGCAGCAGAGCTTTTCTGCTCCATCGACTCAATCCGCTGCCGCACCGAACCAGGAAGAGGTAAATCGTATCACGCAGGCTCTCGTGCCCGCGACGGTCGAGAAGACCAGGCAGTTCGTGAGTCGTGATCTGCGCGATATGCTGGAGAGGAACCTGGAGCCTGTCGTGGGACAGACTTCCCTGCGCGCCGGTGTCGTCGCCGCCGTCACTGAGAAGGCGGAGGACTTTGCGCAGAGCCGCCTACCGGACATCCTCAACAGAAACCTAAGCGGGACGCGCGGGCTTCTGATTGCGGCAATCGTCGCGAAGGTGCTGAAGGCGCGCAATGAGGTACAACAGGGGCAGGGCCAAACCATGACCAACATCACGAGCGGCCTTACCCAGTCGGCGACGCAAAGCACCACCGAGGACCTGCAGCGGTACTTCCCGGAGTTTCGGCAGCAGTATCAGCAGACATCGAGTTAGGCGCATGCAGTGCTGGGGCGTTCAATTGAACGCCCCAGCAGCATCCCTCGGTAATCCTCAAACATCACGCGGCATCCGACATGTGGTTTGCTCGTCGGCCAGGATAGATAAGACCATGGCCTTCATTGCAAGGGGTAGATATGTACGATCCGGCACAACCTGGACGGAGAGGACGCTGCTTCGTGTGCTGTCTCCCTGTCACGATGATACTCACAGCGGTCCTTGGGACACCGCCGCTCCTTGTTGCTCGTTGGATCGCGACGAGAAACCGACGGGGATAAGCGCTATAACCCGGACCAGAGTAATCCCAGTCTTAGTCTCCATAGTGCTTGCCGGTCTGTAACAGGATGCGAGAACTCTACAGTCCCGGCCCTGAATCGCTCGCGGCAAAACTGCATCACATCGATCACCGCGAGCCAAATCACGTAAGTGTCAGTGTCGGCGCATGCTACCGGAGGCATTCACCCCGCATATGCGAGTCTTCTCCTACGGATACCCGCGGCCAGCCGTATCATCGTCCATGAGCCGAAGAGATGTTAACTCAATGTTGACCGAATACTGACGCAGTTTGCCTATAGTGGCTGCAGTGCCGTAGTGGGGAACTGAGAGCGTGCTATATGAGTATTGTTTGTACACGCGCCACCCTCGCAACCCCAGAGTTGGCTGGCCGCGGTACGAATCTGTGCTGTGAAGCCTGCCGGGACGAGATTCATACCGCACCCGTCATGCCCGCCGACAAGGCATACTGCTGCGACGGCTGTGCCGACGGTGGGCCATGCTCCTGCTAGAGCGTCGGTCCTTCCCGGGTCTGTCGCGGCAACCTGATCCTCCTGCGTCCTCACCTCACCCTTCGTGCTGCTGATACTTTCGGCTCGCTCGGCGACCCAGGAACGTCGCAGCGCGCCAGAGGGGAGTTTCTAGCCGGGACTCTACCTCGCGCGCCGGGGCGATTTCTCCGATAGGACCATCCGACCCGGGTAGCAGCCGGTCGACCACACCCATCAGACGCACCGTTGTGCCGGGGAAGAGGCCGTGAAAGCGGGCGAGCATGTTTGCCTGTGTAGACAATATCCGTACCCTCTCCCCGCGCTTCGTCGCCCGCACAACCTGACGCGCCGCGCGCTCGCCCGCCAGCGACAGGAGTGGCATGCTCGCTGCCAGCGCGAACCATGCATACTCCCGCTCCTGGCTGCCGGTCACCGCGATATTCGGATACGATCCGACCCGCATTGGACCCGGCGCGATCGTCGTTACCTGCACCCCCTTCGAGCCGACCTCCGCGGCTAGCCCCTCGGAAAAGCCCACGGCGGCGAACTTCGCGCAGTTATAGGGCAGCAGGTGCGGCACGCTCACCTTCCCGCCGACGGAAGTGATGTTCACGATCCGCCCGCTGCGTCGTTCGAGCATCTGCGGCAGCACCGCGAGCGTCGGATACACCGTTCCCCAGAACATCACGGCATGCGCCTGCTCATACTCGCGCAACGTCATTGACTCGACAGGACCCACCTGGATAATCCCCGCGTTGTTCACGAGGATGTCCACCTGCCCATGCAACCGGTTGACCTCATCGAGCATCTGCTCCACCTGGCCGCGGTCGGAGACATCGCACGGGACGGCATGCACGCGCGCCCCGCTTTTCCAGCGTGCGCTGTGCCCGCGCAAGATCCTCCTGGTCGCGACCGCAGATCACCACCCGGCAGCCCTCCGTGGCGAGCTCCCGCGCCAGCAGGAACCCCAACCCCTTGGAACCGCCGGTAATCACCGCGACCTGCCCCGCCAGGTCCTCTTCTCGCAGCCGCCCCAGCACCTCTCTGCCCGCCAGTACCGCACCCGCCGCCAGCAGCGCGCCACCCATGATGTCCGTCGCCTTTGTCATGCCCACGCCTTTCCGCTCAAGATTTGCAGGACCCGCAATTGCAGGCGGCGTGCCGCGCGTGGTGATCTACACCATCCGGTGCCCGCCGCCCACGAAAATCGTCTGCCCCGTGATCCAGCGCGCCTGCTCCGAGCACAGGAAGGCAACCACGTCCGCAACATCTTCCGGCCGCCCAACGCGTCCCAGCGGGGTGCCCCGCTCCACCTCAGCCGCAAGCTCCGGATCGATCCAACCCGTCTGGATGGGGCCGAGCGAGACGGTGTTCACCGTGATACCGTACGGGCCGAGCTCCGCCGCCGCGCTCTTGCCCAGGGATTCCAGTGTGTACTTCGTCGCTCCGTAGCTCACCTCATCGGGGAACACGGGCGCGCCGTCGGAGCTCACGTTCACGATGCGTCCCCACGCCGCCCCACGCGCGATATGCCGGCGCGCGAACTCGACCATCAGCAGCGCGGGCGCGCGGGCATTGACCTGCCAGTGCCGGTCCAGTCCTTCCGCCGTCAGCGTGCTTACCCCAAACTCGCCTGTTGTGTTCCGGCCCTCCAGCCGCTCCACCGGCAAGAAGCTGTCCCTGACGCTGTACGCTGCGTTGTTCACCAGCACATCGACGCCGCCGAACGCCGCTTCCGCCCGGTCGAACAGCGCCCCTGCGACGCCAGGATCGGCCAGGTCGGCCTCCCACGTCTGGATCCCTTCCTCCCGCCGCCTGGATCCGGCTGGCCTCCATCCGCCTGGATCCGGCTGGCGACATCGTCGGCGCGCTACGGAGTTTCGCTCCCGGTAGAGCGCCTCGCCCGGTTCCACGGCACGCGCGGCCTCCTCGGGGTCGATTCCATACTCTTCGACGGGCTGCGCCAGATACGTGGCGAAGACCGATATCCCCGCCCCGGCGAGAGCGATGGCGATCCCCGCGCCAATCCCGAGAGGGCTGTTCACCCCCGTCACCACTGCCACCCGGCCCTCTCCGAGCGCATCATGGGCCTTCGTGGAGGGCTCACTGCCCGACATTGCCTGCCTCCATCACGGATCGTCTCTTCGGTCCAAACGCGGCCTGTTCCCCTTCAATCTCCGCGACCAGTTGCTCCTACGGCGTTGAGTCGACTGCCTTGGCGCTGTCGTATTCGTTCGTAGCCAACAGGTCTGAGATGGCGTTCTTATATGCTGTCAGGCTGCGATTGTCCCATAGCACGAACGTCACGAACGTTGGCGCCTCGCCAGTCCTGAGATGGTCGAGCGCGGCACGAAGCGCTATCGGGGCTGCTTGATCCAGCGGGTACCCATAGGCGCCGGTACCGAGTGAGGGCAGGGCGATGCTGCGCGCACCATGCTCTTTCGCCAGCCGGAAGCTCTCTCCGTACGCGCTCGCCAGAAGCTTTGCCTCGTCCTGCGTACCGCCTCGCCAGACCGGAGCCACCGCGTGGATGACGACGCGGGCGGCAAGATTGCCCGCGGTCGTCACGACGGCGCCGCCGGTAGGGCAGCGGCCGAGGGAGCGGCACTCGGCCATGATGCTCGGCCCGCCCGCCCAGTGGATCGCGCCGTCCACGCCACCACCTCCGGCGAGCGCGGAGTTCGCGGCGTTGACCATGGCGTCCGCGGCGACTTGCGTGATGTCCCCCTGCACGAGCCGCAGCACACCGTCGCCGACCTGAATCTCCGTCATGGAGCTTCTCGGAGCAATATCGGCGGCTTCTGCCCGACCTGCAGCAATGTGCCCTCGACCTCCCCCGGTCTCAGCGTAGCATTCTTGTCCGCGACGACCTCACCCCGCACACGCACACCGCGCTGCTCGATCAGACGTTTCGCTTCGCCGCCGGAGCCAGCCAGCCCCGTTGCCGTGAGCACGGTGCTGAGGCGGACGCCGTCGAGCCCAACGGACAGCGTCTCCTCCCGGATGTTCGTCGGGAGCATGCTCTCCGCGCCACCGGCGCGCCGCAGTTGGGCGTACCGCTCGTATTCCTCGGCCGCGGCCACGGCTGCCCGCTCACCGTTTAGCCCGGCGATGATGTGCGTCACGAGGTCCTTCTTGGCGACGCGCGGGTCGCGGTCGCCGCTGCGCACGGCGGCCAGCCTGCGCTCGACTTCCTCCAGGGGTACGTCCGTCAGCAAGCGGTAGTACTCCGCCATCCGGTCGTCCGCCATCGTCATCAGGCGGTTGAACTGCTCCTGCGCCGGCCACGACACTCCGGCGTAGTTATTCAGGCTCTTGCTCATCTTTTCCGGGCCGGTCAGCCCGAGGAGCAGCGGGCTGGTAATCACGACCTGTGGCTCCTGTCCGTGCTGGCGCTGCATGTCGCGGCCCATCAGGCAGTTGAATTCCTGGTCTGTGCCGCCGAGCTCCACGTCCGCTCGGATGGCGACGGAGTCCATCCCCTGCATGATCGGGTAGAACATCTCGTGCATGAAGATCGTCTGCTCGGGGTCTTCCATGCGCCTGCCGAAGTACTCCCCCTGCAGCATCCGCTTCACGCTGACCTGTCCGCAGATGCGGATCAGCTCCTGGAGCGTCAGCTTGCTCAGCCACTCGCTGTTCCACACCACCTCGGCGCGCTCAAGGTCAAGGATCTTCCCGGCTTGCTCACGGAAGGTTTCGGCGTTCGCGCGTACCTGCTCGTGGGTAAGCGGAGGGCGCGCCTTGCTGCGGCCCGAGGGATCGCCGACGGTCGCGGTGTAGTCGCCGATGACAAGTACGGCCTGATGGCCGAGGTCCTGGAACCGGCGCAGGTTGCGCAGCGGGATCGTGTGCCCGAGCGTTAGGTCATGGGTCGTGGGGTCTATGCCGAGCTTGATCCGCAGCGGCCGGTCTTCCGCCTCCGCGCGCTCCATCAGCGCCCGCAGTGCTGCCTCGTCGGGCAGGATCTTCTCCGAGCCCCTGCGCATCGCCGCAAGCTGTTCCTCTATCGGCAGCCGTTGTGTAGTCGTGACCACAGGTGTACCTCCATCCAGACACAAACACCCCTCCTGTCACAAGGACGGAGGGGTGTCTTCCGCGGTACCACCTTGGTTGGCTCCGTGTGCGGGAGCCCGCTCTACCGCCCATGTAACGGTGGGCTACCGGCGGGGCCTACTTGTCCAGGGCGTTCAGTTCGCGACTCGGGATGGTATTTCGGCAAACGGGCGGTGGCGGACTCGCAGCGAACGACCGCTCTCTGATCACCATACCCCGATGCTTACTGCGTATCCTTCAGTGTCTGTGGCGTATTCGATTGATCGTAGTATATATGCGCTCGGCGAGCACGGCAAGCATGCCCCATACGCCGAGATATTGGGCATCCCGCATTTACATGCCACCGAGCGGGCCGCTGAGGGCAACAGAGTCACCCTCGCTCAGGGTGTGGCCGAGGTCGCGCTGCTCCCCGTTCACGAGCGCCATCTCCGGCCTGAACTCGCTCAGTCCGAGACGGGCGATGAGATCCTCGACCGTGGTGCCCTCTGGCAGATCGTGCTCCGTGGACTCGTTGCCTTGTGCCGCCGCTCCCTCCGCGGCGGTGTCCGAGTCCTGATTCATCCCTGGTGCGCTGACGGTTATCTTCACGACTCCTCCTCGGCCCGGCCAGTTGGCTCGAACCTTCCCGCTCGTCCTACCGATCCTGGTTCGGCGCCGCGTCGTTATTCGTGATGGTCATCCCTTGCTGATCCGCGCTGTCACTCTGGTGCTCCGAGCCCTCGTCGAGATCCTGGGCCGACGGCACCTCGTCGATCGTCTCGTTCCGGTCGTCGTCAGCCGACGTAAAGGCATTGGAGTCCAGCGCGTCACCCACGCTATTGAACTTGTCCTTGAACGATTCCATAATCACCTCACCTCCGAAGCTGCATTGCACCTGTCAAGAGGCAAGCCATGTGCCAGGGGCCGGCCCTACGTGAGCTCGCGGGCGAGCGGCGGGACAACCTGCTTCTTGCGGCTCACTACGCCCGGCAGTTCCACAATGCCGTCGGTAGCATTAATGCCAAAGGCGCGGAAAGCCAGCGCGCGCTCCTCGTCACTGGGGATGAGCATCTGACTGCTTTGCTTAAGGATGTCCGTGGCCAGGAAGAAGGAATAGTCCCAGCCTTCGGTCTGCTTCAGCCGGGTCATTTCCGCGCAGAACTCCTCGGCATGTTGCTCGAAGTACGCGATGTCAACCGTCTCGGCCTGCCCGATCCCCACGCGGCGTCCGCCCCACTCGAATACCTTGAGGTTGGCGGTGAAGAGCTGTTGCGGGGTCGTGTGCTCGTAATTCGAGTTGGCGCGGAACATTCCCTGCGCAAGTTCATCGAGGTTGATGCCGGCCAACTCAGCGAGCCACGCGCCGGCAGCCCGGTCCCTCGGGGTCGCGGTCGGAGATCGGAAGAGCAGCGTGTCGGAGACCACTCCGCCCGCAAGCAACCCCGCGATGGGCGGGGCCGGCTCAAGTTCCGCGTCCTGGTACAACTCCGCGACGATCGTGCTCGTGCTGCCGACGGGCTCCAGCTTCATGTAGATGGGTTCGGGTGTGTGCAGGTCGCCCAGGTTGTGGTGGTCAACCACTTCCAGAAGCTGCGCCTGCTCCAACCCATCAACCGCTTGCGTGCTGTGATTGTGGTCTACAAGGATCACCCCCTTGCCACGGGCGCGGAGCAGGTCGCCGCGGGAGACGATGCCGACGAGCCTGCGGTCCGCGTCTACCACCGGAAGCGCGACGGTTTCCCGTCCAGAAAGCGTCTCCTCGGCTTCTCGCGCCAGGTCGTCCGGGTCGGCGTAAGCGGCGTCGCGGCGCATGATCTCGGAGACCGGGACGCTCAGGTTCAGGAGGCGGGTGACACGGTAGGAGTCGTGCGGGGTGCTGATGAGCCGCACGTTGCGTTCACGCGCAAGCTCGATTGTCTCAGCCGAGGGCGCGATGCCGCCAACGACCACGAGGCAGCCCACGCCGAGCTCGATCGCGGCATTCTGGGGACGCTCGCGGTCGCCGACAACCACCATGTCACCCGGCTGCACGAGCGTCACCAGGCTCTCCGTGCGCATAGCTCCGACCCAAACACGGCCCTGCCAGTCGCCGTCAGGATCTCCTGCGAGCAGCTCGCCGTCCAGCGTGCGAACCATGCTGCAGACGGCAATGCGGCTTTGCGCGCCGCTCGCCAGGTCATGCTCCCGCAGGTATCGAGCGGCTATGTCGTCCAGCGTGACTACGCCGGCGAGGCGACACTCGGCATCGACGATGGGCACGATGCGCTTCTCGCCGATCACGGCACCGGCATCCCGCATCGTCGCGTCGGTTGGGAGGTACTGGGGATGCGCGTTCATCACGTCGCCGACGCGGGTGTACACGTCCGTCAGCAGCGTCGGCTCCGGCACCGAAAATCGCTCCAGCAGATAGCGCGTCTCGGGCCAGGCGTCACCGAGCCGGGCGGGCGTCGCCTGCGCCATGCCGGTGCGCCGCTTCAGGTCCGCGTAGCCCACGGCCGCCGCGATCGAGTCCGTGTCCGGGTTCTTGTGTCCGATGATGTAGACCGTGTTTGCCATCGCTCGCCTCCCCAAGTGGGGAGAAGTATAGCCCCGCGCGGCGGGAGCCGCAACCTCGAGCCGACGCTGCCGCCGTGCTCGTCCGGTGGTAGCGGCAGGCGGGGGTCCCGGGTTTGATGCTGGGCTGCTGGATTGGGCAACTCTGCAACGCACGGAAGAGGTGTCGCCTGGGAACCGGGAAAATGTAATAATGTGCTAGCAGTCCGCTTTCTGCGCTGTCGATACAAATAGGCACTGTTTGCAACACAAACGCACACCGCCCGCTATGGAAGACGGATCTGTCACCCGAGTGGTCGATCTATCGTGGTTCTCGGATGTGCGCAGGTCCTGGTGAGCAGGAACCGTCTGCTGTCCTCTCGCTTCGATGCAGCCAATGCCCAATCCAACGAAGGAAACGGAGTGTCCCTTTGTAGCCGACGCCGATTTCCGTACTCGCCCCGCCGCTGATCCATTCCGTAGTCTGGTTGTTCCTGATTGCGCTCGTCGTGCAGCAAGCGGCGGTGAGCCCGGCGGTTTCCGCACAGTCGCTGGCTCCCCTCAGGACGGGCGATGGTCTTGGGCTGGCGCTGAATCCCGACGGTACCGTAGCGCGCGTCACCTCGGGATCCCGGACCATTCCCAGCCTTGCATCTGGCGGTGGCTTCTCCATGAGAATGGTTGGTCAGAACCCCAACCTGTTGCGTAACGCCGGGTTCGAAGCGGACACCGATCGGAATCGGGTGCCGGATAGTTGGCGCATCACTCGGGGAGCGACGCCGCCCGTACTCGACGCTGCGGCCGCCCGCACCGGGTCTCGCTCACTACGCGTGTCCAATCGCGCGACTACTACGTCCGGCGGGTTTTCGACCGTCGTTCCCGTGCGTCCCTACACTTATTACTTTCTCACTGCGTGGTCGCGGGCGCGCGACGTGCTGCCGACAAGCACGCTCGCCGGGAATCCCCCATCACGAGTCCACGTGGTGGGCCGGTCCAGGTAAAGGCCGAGCAACTCAACGAGAGCGGTGAGGTGCTCGCGACCTACTACACCTTTGGATACACCAACACCGCGAACTGGAACAAGCAGTCCGTTGGTTTCAAGTCACTGAGTGCGACGTCGAGGGTCCGAGTAACTGCGCTGCTCAATGCCGGCAGCGGTACCGCCTGGTTTGATGACATCTACCTGGGCGAGCTGCTCGCGGAGGAGCCAATCAATATCAGGGGCTCGGTCGCGCGGTCACGCGACGGGAGCTTGCGGCAGACCGCGGCGATTCCGCAGCAGAACCTGGACTTCAAGGCCAGATACAGCGCGACCTCTCAGTACATCCGCGTCGATGGCACCGTAACGGACACCGCGCGCACCGACTCGGTTGCCACCGACCGGGGGTTCCAGATCACCTATACCCTGCCGGTAGACGCTGTAGGGTGGCAGTGGGCGGATTACGTCCGGAAGTCGCGCACGATCATGCCCAAAACGCCGTACAAGTTCAACACGACGCAGACCCCCGAGCCATCGCGATACCCCTATGCCACCATCTACGACGGCGAATCGGCACTATCCGTGGCGATGCCGCTGAAGGTGCCGCGCATGTCGCGGATGGTGTATGACAGTAGGCAGGGTCTCTCCATCACGTTCGACCTCGCGGTGTCAAAAGCGGCAACTAAGCTACGCGGCCGCGGGACCTTCACGTTCTACTTGTATCGTTCGGATCCGGCGTGGGGCTTCCGTGCCGCGACTAAAAAGTATTACGCCATCCAACCGGAAGCGTTCGTGCGACGTACCGACCCGGCACGGGAAGGCGGCTGGTTCATCAAGCCCGTCCTTGAGGAGCTCGACTCCCCGGATACCGCAGCGGACGAGTCGAAGCCGTTTGGCCTTGGCCTGAACATGGTCAGCCTCGGCACCGACAGCACCGGCAGACATCGGGACTGGGGGACCGAGTTCGTCCCATGGGATAACACCCGCAATATCTACTCGGCCGCGTACAACCACCACTGGCGCTTCTTCCAGCCGAGATGTCCGGCTGGCGTCGCCCGGTGTCCGATGCTCACCTACCGGCAGGCGCTGGCTAAGTTGCGGGCGGACGCATCGATCACCCCGCGAAACGATGTCGAGACGCGCCTCAAGGAGGAATCACAGGGCGCGCTGAACTCCACGTCACGCGACCAGAACGGCAGGCTGCGCCTCGAGATCTACGGGCGCTACCTCAAGTACCATCAAAACCCGGATCCTGACTTCGCCACCGGCGTAGACTGGATCGTCGCCGTGCAGAAGCATCAAGTCGAGCGCGCGATCAAACAGGCAGCAACGACAGGAGGCAGGCTCGACGGCATCCATCTCGATTCGACCTCTGGCCACCGGCGCTGGGCCGACGACTATGGCCGCGCGCACTGGGCTCTGACGGACATGCCCTTGGGATTTAGTTACGACAGCGGACGCGTGGTACAGCGCGTCGTCTTTTCCATGTACGAGTATATACGGCGTCCACGGCAATACCTTCACAGCAAGGACATGTTCCTGAGCGCAAACTTCAACGCCAACGAGGTGACCCCGGCGGGGTTCATCGGGGCTGATTTAATCGATTACTTCGGGATCGAGGAGGGCCTGCCACGCTGGCACGGCTCTGCATGGGGAGTAACCGCGGACAGCTTCGCGATGTTGAAGCGGACGGCGGCCTACCAGCGTCCGGTCACCACGATCGATACTCGCGTGGGAGACGGCTCGCTCACGGCCGCGCAGATCGACGACCGCCTGCAGGAGAGCTTGTTCTATGGCATCTTCCCCGGCCCAAGAGGCAATCGTGGCGGTGAGAGACTCGGGTGGGTGACGGATGAGAATCGCGCTATCTACGCCCGGTACACGCCGCTGTTCCGAAAACTCGCCGTTGCAGGGTGGGAGCCCATCACGAACGCGCGGTCGTCAAATGGCCAGGTGTGGATCGAAAGATTCGGCTACGTCAGCACGAACACCCTCCACCTTACGCTGCACAACCCGACCGACACCCCTCAGCGCGGCTTCGTGGTAACTGTGGACCTCAACCGGGATGGGATGGCATCGGTCGGAAGCGTCGCCGGGCAGGAACTGGTGACTCGCCAGAAAATGTACATCGCGCTGAATGCCGAAAAGACGGTGGCGACGTTCCAGACCAGCATCCCCGCGAAGAGCACGCGCGTTGTCCGAATCACCCGGACCGCCCCGTGAGCACCCGACGACCGTACCCTACCGGTTGACGGGCGTCTCGCCGGTGGCTACGCGTCCGCCAGCATCGGGTGACGACGCGGCGACGGAGCTCCCGGCCTGCGCTGAGCCCTGTGTCGCCCCACTGAGGCATGACATCGGAAGTCCACGATGCAGACACCCAGGTGCGGTGGTTCGACCAGAGGATACTCCACGGCCGTTCACCACGGCACGTCGGGATTGGCCCGCTGTTCTCGGTCATACTGAGGGATGAGGAAGGCGACCCGGCTGATATGGCCGAGCGGCAATACGATCTACCCTCCGGCGTTCCTGCTCGCGATGCCCGCCGGGTTGCTCGGCGTGTACCTGCCGCTGTACGGCCGGGACCTGGGCGCGACCACGTTTCAGGTCGGCCTGCTGTACGCGGCGTTTCACCTGACGGGCGTGATCGTTCGCCCGCTGACGGGGATTGCTGCGGATCGGCTGGGGCGCAGGCCGTTCCTGCTCGCCGGTGCGGTGTGTTACGTCCTCGCCGCGGCGCTCTTTGCCAGCAGTGTCTCGCTACCCGTGCTCTTCGCCGCCCGTCTGGCGCAGGGGTTGGGGAGCGCGTTGTTCTGGGTCGCCACCTACGCGTTACTGGCTGACCTGGGTCGCGAGGACACGAGCGGACGCCGCTATGGCTGGCTTGCCACGGCGTTTACGAGCGGCTCGATCCTCGGCACGATGGCGTCGTACGGGGCGGTCGTCGTGCTCGGGCTGCTTTCCGGCTGGCGGGTGGCGTTCTTTATCTTCGCACTGACCAACCTGCTCGCGCTGGTTCTCGTGTATCGCAACGTGCGCCCCCAGGCGCCCCCGCTGGCGGCTCCCGCCTTGCGACCCGCACCGGTAGGTGTACTGCTCTGCCTGCTTAGCGTGTCGTTTCTCGTGGCCGCCGCGTTCGGGATGCTCGCGCCCATAACCTTGCTGTACCTGCGCGACCGCTTCGGTGCGACGGAGTTCTGGATCGGCGTGGCGTCCGCGCCCTCGGCTCTGGTCTACGCGCTCGCACCGGGGAGGCTGGGCACGTTGGGGGACCGCTACAGCCGGCGCGCGATTGTCGCGATCGCCCTCGCGGCGAGTGGCGCGGTGTCCCTCCTTTTCCCGCTCGCGCCGAGCCTCGCGCTGTTGAGTGGTATCTGGATCCTCGAAGCGTTGTTCGTTGCCGCCGCGGTGCCGGCGCAGGACGCAATCGTCTCGGAGGTGAGTGGTGGGGACGTGCGCGGGAGATCCTTCGGGATCTACGCCGCGGCGGCTGGTATGGGCGCGAGCGCCGGCCCGCTCGTGGGAGGTTGGCTGTACGACAACGTCGGCCACGCGACGCCGTTCTGGCTCAACGCCGCGATGCTCCCGATAGCGGGGGCCATCGTGTTCTGGCTGTTACCTGAACCCCGCCGTACGGCGGTAGAAGTCGGGGTGCGCACTGGCAAGGGCGGCTAGGCGGCGACCCATTCGACGCGGACGTGCGCCTCTTCTGCTCGACAACGTCGTAGTTGTCGAACGGCTGGACACGAATCCCCCGGCCGCCTCCATTTTATGCATATATCGCCGCGTCCTTTGCGCCTCGCATCGTGGGCAACGCGTCCCCACTATGTATAACGCCAGTTCAGATCGACGCGCCTGGAAGGTTGACTCCAGCCTCCACGAGCGCGAGATCCGCGTCCACCATCATGCTGACGAGATGCTCGAAGTTGACCTCTGGCTCCCAGCCCAGCTCGCGCTTCGCCTTGGAGTAGTCGCCGACGAGCAGGTCCACCTCGGCGGCCCGCAGATATCGGCTGTCGATCACAACGTGATCCTGCCAGCTCAGACCGGCGTGCGAAAAGGCTACCTCGACGAGATCGCGCACCGAGTGCGTCTCGCCGGTGGCGATCACGTAGTCGTCCGGCGCCGGTGCCTGTAGCATCAGCCACATCGCCTTGACGTAGTCACCGGCGTAGCCCCAGTCGCGCTTCGCATCGAGATTGCCCAGGCGCAGCTCGGACTGCAGTCCTGCCTTGATGCGCGCCACGCCGTAGGACACCTTGCGGGGCACGAACTCCAGCCCGCGGCGCGGTGACTCGTGGTTGAAGAGGATGCCGCTGCACGCGTAGAGGTTGTAGCTCTCGCGGTAGTTTACGGTGATGTAGTGGCCGTACACCTTTGCGACGCCGTACGGGCTGCGCGGATAGAACGGCGTGGTTTCGCACTGCGGGACCTCGCGCACCTTACCGAACATCTCAGAGCTGGATGCCTGGTAGAGACGCGACTGGGGGCTCACGAGGCGAATGGCGTCGAGCATGCGCGTGACGCCCAGTGCAGTGAACTCGCCCGTGAGCACCGGTTGATCCCAGCTCGTCGGCACGAAGCTCTGGGCTCCCAAGTTGTACACCTCATCCGGTTGGTGCTTCTGTAGGAGGTTGATGAGTGAGAGTTGGTCGAGCAGGTCTCCGGTCACTAGCTCGATGTCGCTCTGGATATGGGCGATCCTCCCGAAGTTCTCCAAACTGGTGCGGCGGACCATCCCAAGCACTCGGTAGCCCTTACCGAGCAGGAACTCCGCGAGGTACGATCCGTCCTGGCCCGTCACGCCGGTAATAAGTGCCGTCTTCATGTGCGTTGCTTTTCTCCCTCTGTTTGCTCCCGCCAGTAGGTAAGCACGTCTCGTACGGTCTGCTCCAGTTCAATTTGGGGCTCCCAGCCCGTTGCCAGCCGAAACTTCTCCGGGTTGGCGCACAGCTCCGGAACAGACGCGGGCTGGATTCGCTCCGGGTCCGTCTCCACCGACACCTGTGCCCTGGAGAGACGCAGCAATTCCCCCAGAATGCACCGAATGGGTACGCTCCGACCCGAGCCGATATTGTATACCTCGCCCACAAGAGCCTGGGTGGCCGCGATCCGGTATGCCCGCGCGACGTCGCGCACGTCCGTGAAATCACGCCGGGCATCGAGGTTGCCGACCCGGATCACCGGCGGGTCCAGCCCGGCCTCGATGCGGGCGACCTGGCGGGCGAACGCCGACACTACGAAGTCGGCCCGCTGGCCGGGTCCGGTGTGGTTGAAGGGGCGCAGCACCGTGATCGGCAGGTCGTGGCTCGCGAGCAGACTAAGAGCGAGGAGGCTCTGCGCGGCCTTGCTGACGCCGTACGGGCTGACCGGCGCGAGCGGCTGGTCCTCATCGATCGGCAACTGTTCGGGCCGTACGACACCATATTCCTCGGCGGAACCGACCGAGACCACCCGCGGCGCGGGAGAGAGGTCGGCTACGGCATAGAAGAGGTTCGCCGCGCCGAGCAAGTTGTTCGTGAGGGTGGCCGCGGGATCCTTGAACGAGAGGGGGACAGAGCTTTGAGCCGCGAGATGCAGCACAACCTCTGGCCGCGATTCCTCGACGGCCCGGCGGACCTGGTCGCGATCGCACAGGTCCGCGTGCACGGATAACGAGCCTTCTTGGTGCTTTGAGGACCGGTCGAGAGTCCATACGGTCCACCCGGCACGTGTCATCTCCGCCACGACATACGGCCCCACAAAGCCGGATGCACCCGTGACGAGCGCGGTTCCCGTAGCCATCGATCCCTCCTGGGCACTTGACCGGTAGGGTCGAGTCCGCGCTCCGGCCGGCACCAGTATACCGTTATGTGCGGACCCGGTTGGCGCGAAACGACAGGGTGCCGGAGTCGCGCGTTCTGGTTGGCACCGTGCTTTTAACTCGGTTCCCCGCGCGGCCGGATGCTCTGTGCTGTGGTAATCTGGCGTGCCATCGTTCCGAGTAGTGCCGTGCAGAGTCTCCGACGACGCGAGCAGGAGGACTGAATGGCATCGACCGGTGTAGTGGATCAGCAGCCCGTGAACCGCCTGAAGCGTTGGCTGCTCCAGGGACATCCCAGAGAAATGGAAGGTCCGCATCAGCGCGAGCGGACCCATCATCAGCATTCGTGGTGGAAGGTGATGTGCCTGACCGGCGTGGATTACTTTTCCACGCTCGGCTACCAGCCAGGCATCGCCGCGCTTGCGGCCGGGGCCCTCTCACCGGTCGCCACGCTCATCCTTGTGCTGATCACGCTCTTCCGTGCCCTGCCGATGTACAAGCGTGTCACGGAGCAGAGCCCGCAGGTGATGGCTCCATCTCCATGCTTGCCGATCTGCTCCCGTGGTGGCAGGGAAAGCTGTTCGTGCTCTGCCTGATTGGGTTTGTCGCGACCGGCTTTATCATCACGATCACCCTCTCCGCAGCGGATGCCACGGCGCATATTGTCGAGAATCCATTCGCGCGCGGATTGCACGGGTACGAAGTGCCTATCACACTCGCGCTGATCACCCTGTTGGGCGCGGTGTTCCTCAAGGGGTTCGCAAAGGCCATCGGTATCGCGGTGGTGCTGGTCGCGGTGTATATCGGCCTGAATCTCATCGTGCTTGGCGTGGGAATCGTTGAGATTTTGCAGAACCCGTCAGTGATCTCAAACTGGCGCAGCGACCTGTTTCGAGACGCACGGCAATCCCTTGCTGATGTTCGGTGCGGCACTGCTGCTTTTCCCCCGGCTCGCGCTCGGACTCTCCGGCTTCGAGACAGGTGTGGTTGTGATGCCCCTGGTGAAGGGCGATCCGGACGATGCACCGGAGAAGCCGCGTGGACGGATCCGCAACACACGCAAGCTGCTGACGGCCGCGGCGGTGATCATGAGCGTGCTGCTGATCGCGAGCAGCCTGGTAACCACACTGCTGATCCCCCCCGAGGAGTTCGAAGCGGGCGGAGAGGCGAGCGGACGGGCGTTGGCGTTCGTCGCCCACGGGTACCTGGGCGATTTGTTTGGCACGGTGTATGACTTGAGCACAATCTCGATCCTCTGGTTCGCCGGGGCGTCGGCGATGGCTGGCCTGCTCAATATCGTGCCACGATACCTGCCGCGTTACGGGATGGCGCCCGACTAATCCCGGGCAACCCGCCCGCTGGTGCTTATCTTCACGGCGATCTGCTTTCTGGTCACGATCCTGTTCCGTGCAGGCGTTGAGGCGCAGGCCGGCGCGTATGCCACGGGCGTGCTTGCCGTCATCACGTCCGCGACGATCGCCGTGACGCTCTCCGCCGTGCGGAGGAAACAAACACGGGCGGCTGTCTGGTTCGGCATCGTCGCGCTGATCTTCATCTATACAACGGTGATCACCGTCATCGAAGCTCCCGGAGGGATTGCGATCGCGGGCGCCTTCATTGGCGGGATCATCGTGACGTCGCTTGTGTCGCGGGTGTGGCGTACCACGGAGTTGCGAGTCACGGGAATTGAAACCGATGAGATGGCAGACCGCTTCATCACTGACGCGGCACAGCACGGCGAGATACGGATCATCGCGAATCATCCTGATGACCGGAGCGAGCGCGAGTATCTTCTCAAGGAGCGCGAAGAGCGGGAAAGCAGCCACATCCCGCCGGGAGAGCCCGTCCTGTTCCTGGAGGTTACCGTGCGCGATGCGTCGGAGTTCGCGCCGACATTACGACTCACTGGGCATCAACTGGATAGCCACCGGGTCCTGCGTGTGGATGCCGCGTCCATCCCGAACGCGATCGCCGCGATCCTGCTCTACCTCCGCGAACGAACCGGCAAGCGGCCACACATCTATCTCGGCTGGACCGAGGGCAACCCGCTGAAGTTCCTTATGCGCTATATCCTCTTTGGGGAAGGGGACATCGCCCCGGTCACCCACGAGGTACTGCGCCAGGCCGAGCCCGATCCGGCACGCAGGCCGGCCATTCACGTCGGCTAGGTTGGCTTGGGTGTGGCGGATAACACACCAGGGAATCCGTGGAGTTAGAGTCAGGGAGAAAGGAAGTCGCATTCCCGAACCGGGAGACTAGGCACGAGGACTGTGCTCCTCGTCGGGGGGCCGAAAATGCCGATGAGCAGGAGGACTAGCCCAGCCGGCATGAAGAAGAGACACACGAAGTACACGAACGGCATTGCGTTGTTGTTGCCCGTTGCGGGTTCGTACTGCCACCCCACCAAAATCGCCCCGATGATGAACAACAGGGCCAGAACCTGACACATCGCTCCCCAGAAGAAGTAGCCTCGCCGGTGGCGTGGCTGGGTGCGCATTGCCAGTAGGTTCACGAGCATCAGTATCAGCGCCGATACGAGCAGGAAGACCAGAAAGAAGCCTAATATCATGCCCGTAGTATGACACAGATTAACACTACATTTCCAGACCGCATATTCACACACCTGAGGTGATACTGAGGGGGATACGGTTCGCTCGGATGGGGATGGCACCGGGGGTGAGTTGTGTGAGTGCCGAAGAAGAGATGACGATAGGCGAGTGTCTGCGCCGGGCGCAGATGGGCGGATGAGGCGGGCCACTCTTGGCGGGATGATGGCGTGGCCGGGCAAGCCAGCAACATCCCGCTGAGGAAGGGTGCCGGGAGCGCCAACAGGCACAGAGTCCGCGGTGCGCGCCTGCCAGTTACGGACCAGTGCGGCCCGCGCAGCGGCAGCCCGGTGTTGACCATATCGATCTGAGCATTGGCCGTCGGATCGCGGCTGTGGTCCCGCAGGACGCGATCGAGTACCGCCTCCTTATCGTCGACGGTCGGCTGCCACACATTGTGGTTGCTGTAGCTTAGGGTATTTAGTCGGACCAGATGCTCCAGATGCCGGGACGCTCGGTCCACCGACGATCAACAGGTGTGCATCGCCACGTCCGATGCGATCCCCTGTGCGATGCGGGCCGCCTAACCATCGGGGTCCCAGACAGTTTCTGGTGCGAAAAAAGCCTCCGCAGGGTATTGGATTGGTGTGGCTATGGTACTCAGAGAACGGCGGATGCTGGGCGGCAAGGGCGATCAGGTCATTGGGAGCGCGGCGGCTGGAGAACGCGCGGGCGGACAGAGCCGTGAACCGGTTTGCCCGTGGCACAGCGCGCGCTTACGATCGCCGCTGAGGTATGCACATGACTTCGTCCTCAGTCCGTGCGTGCCTCAGCAGCACGACTCCAGCGTGGCGCTCCATCCTACTAGCGGCTAGCGATGTGTCTGGTGCGCAGCTCGGCGGACACGCGGTGCACGCGTCCGTACTGCTCGCCAGGCGGCTCGGGATGCCGGGACGCGCGCCGGCGTCGATACCCGCGCGCGACGGGAAACGCCCACCCGGACGGCCCGGCCGACGAGCAACGCGCAGCTCAGCGAGCTCCACCGACGATCAACAGGTGCGCGGGTTGCACCAACGCTGTGTTGATGGCACCAAGTTCCGGGCCTCCGGCACGTTCGATGCCGATCCCCTGTGCGATGCAATCGTCGCCGCGGACCCGAAGCGCGGAGGCCCGGCCCTTCACCGCAGCGAACAACTCGTCGTCGAGGGAGGCTGGTCGAGAGGCAAAGGTTCCCTCGCCCTGCAACATCAGCGCGATGAGGCCCATCCCCACCTCCGGGGTCCCACGGGTGCTAGCGGCAGCGCTTTGATTCCGCGGGCGCAGACCCGCAGGCCCCTTGGGCATATGATAGTGGCTAGGTGCGGTGGACCTGTGTGAAACTAGCTGAGGCTCGAACGTGGCTAGCTGCGCCTGTCGGCGCGCCACGTTGCAGATATGGCGAATATAGCCCCCTCCGTATCCAGGCGACCATCCGGAACCAACTCCAGGAGGCTGAACGGGTGAAGCGTCTACTCTCACTGATCGCGGTGGTCGGGCTGCTACTCACAGGAGGCATGCGGTTCATCCGGCGATAACGAGCACACCAGCGGATCGCACAACGGGGCGATGCCCACCAGCCACGGCCGGTGCCGATCACGGGGCAATGGCCGACAAGCCGGGCACAGCCACGCCGGCGTGCCGGGCACCCGCGCGCATGCGTACGGTGCTGGGCGGCGAGGGCACGGCGACCGAGGCGATGAGCTTCGACCAGATGTTCATCGCCGCCATGATCCCCCACCACGAGTCAGCGACGGACATGGCGAAGATGGCCCAGACGAATGCCCAGCACCCCGAGATCAAGCAGCTCGCAAACCAGATCATCTCCGCCCAACAGGAGGAGATTGGCCGGATGCGTGCCTGGTACAAGGAATGGTACGGCACCGATCAGGTTCCCGAGATGGACCAGAAGATGATGGGCTCGATGATGCCCGACGGCTAACTTGAGCACCAGACGGTGACATGGGGATGCGAGGCGCAGGATCTTTCCAAAGGTCAAGCCCCTTCGACAAGGCGTTCATCGACGCAGATGATCCCGCACCCAGGCGACCATCCGAGAGCGCGATCGCGATGTCCCTGCACGTTCCTCGAACAAGCTAAGCGTCCCGAAACCAAGCAGATAGCCAGGAGATAATCTCTTCGCAGCAGAAGGAGATCGACCAGATGAAGCGGTGGCGCACGGCCTGGTACGGTTCCTGAGGGGCAGACTCGCGCGGAGGAGATGGTCGGTTTCGGTACTGGTACGGCACCGATCAGGTTCCCGAGATGGACCAGGCTCCTGCAAGACGAGGCAGGGCGGCCGCGACGACGTATGGATTGGAGTCCCGATGGCGCGGACGGCGCCCGAAACCAAGATACGAGGATGGAGGTGAACATTGGCGCAAGCGCAGTCACACGCTGGTCGTACTCCTCGTCGGGCTGCTGTTGACTGTCGTCGCGAGCACCCACGCGGCCGGCCAGGGCGAACAGGGCGATGAGGTCACCATCACGTTCCGGCTCATGCTCGACGGCGCCGTGCTCGGCGGCCAGGTCTTCTCCTGGCGTGTTCTCGCCCTCGGCCGGTGGCGACCCTGGACTCGTCGGGCCTGCGCTGGACCACTTCTGCGGCTACGGAACCTATGGGGAATGCACCCGCGGAAAGGCGTACACGATCCGTTTGGATGTCGCCCGCGGCAGCACGTACGCCTACCACTTCCGCCGCCAGCCACTCGACGGATCGAAGGGCGATTTGCTCTGCAGGTCCACCGTCACGTTCCGTCGCGACACGCTGATCCGGTGTCAGTACGAGACGCCCCGGGAGAGCCCGTCGGCCCTGCCCCGACCGGGCGGGCGGCACGGCGGGGCGGGACGGTGAAGACCTAAGGAGCACGCTTCGTCGCTGATCCTCCGGGCGAGCGCAAGGGGACAGTCCCACATCAGTAGGCGATGACGTTGACCTGTGTAGGGGCAGGTCTCCGTACCTGCCCCCGTGCCCCACGAGCCACCGGCGCGCCCTTCCCTCCCTGCTCACATTCTGTATACTGCCGCACACGCAATGCGGACTCCGGCTGAACGGTAGGGCAACTGTCATTCCGAGCCTGCGAGGAATCCGTGGTACAAGGATGCGGATCCCCTCACTACGTTCGGGATGACACGCATTACGGTTCAAGCGGATTGCGTATCACGCACTCCAGGCGGGTTGGGCACGAGGCGACGCCGCAACCAGCCTGCATATGTTTAACCTGCCCCTCCAGCCACCATACGGCCCCACCAGTCACGAAACTACCGGTAAACGTTCTGCCGCTAAAAACCGCCCTGCGGCGGGAGCAATTCCTAAACTTCCCTCCGAAATGCGCCCAACCGAACCGTCTCAACTCCTATTAATTAATAGGGACATAGTTCGCAGGCCATCCCCATGCATCGCCTCGTTTGACGCGGGGGCCGGGCGTTCCCTACCATGGGGGCGTATGATTGCCGAACTTCCGCTGCGTGCCGAGCTGCACTGCCACACCTACCACTCCCACGATTGCCGGATGCGCCCCGAGCGCATGATCCGCACCTGTCAGGAGCGCGGCATCGGCGTGCTCGCCATAACCGATCACAACGAGTTCGACGGCGCGCTGGAAGTGGCGGCCGCTGCCCCCGATGGCTTCACCGTCATCCCGTCGGAGGAGATCAAGACCACCGAGGGTGAGGTTATCGGGTACTTCCTGAGTCAGCACATCCCGCGCGGGCTCTCCCCCGAGGAGACGGCGGAGCGCATCCGCGCGCAGGGCGGCGTCGTGAACGTGCCGCACCCGTTCGACAGTCTGCGGGGCGGCAGGCTCGCAACACCCGCGCTCGACCGGCTGGTGTCCCTCGGGCTCGTCGATATGATCGAGGGATTCAACGCTCGAATGACCCGCCCCGAAGACAACGACCGCGCCCTCGCGTACGCACGGGAGCACGACTTGCCCGTCACCGGTGGCTCCGATGCCCACTGCTACGGCGAGCTCGGCACCGCGTATACCGCGCTGCGGCCGTTCGATGGGCCGCGTGACTTCGCCCAGGCCGTGCGTGAGGGGATGATCGGCGGGGGGCTCAGCCCGTGGCCCGTGCACTTCGTCAGCACATGGGCGAAGGTCGCCAGGAAAGTGGGTCTAACATGATCCACGGCGGAGAGATCGTGCGCGTGCAGCCGGGCAGCATCGCGGAGGAGCTGGAGCTCCAGCCGGGCGACATCCTGCGCACCGTGAACAAGCGCCCCCTGCGGGACGTGATCGACTACCGCTTTTACTCCGCAACCGACGCCGTCGAGCTGCTCGTGGAACGGGGCGATGATCACTTCTACTGCGAGGTGGAGAAGGAGCCGGATGAGTCGCTCGGCATCGAGTTCGGCCGCCCGACCTTCAACCCAATTCGCCAGTGTGCGAACGCCTGCCCCTTCTGCTTCGTCGATCAGAACCAGGAAGGCATGCGCGAGAGCCTGTACATCCGCGACGACGACTTCCGCTATAGCTTCCTCTTCGGCAACTTCGTGACGTTCACGAACCTGACGCCGATGGACTGGCGCAGGCTGAAAGAACAACGCCTCAGCCCGCTGTACGTATCGGTGCACGCGACCGACCCGGACCTGCGCCGCAAGCTGCTCGGCTACCCGGGCGCACCGGACATTCTGGAACAGCTCGCCCGGCTGCGAGAGATCGGCATCCAGGTGCACACGCAGATCGTCGCCTGTCCCGGCCTCAACGACGGTGAGGCGCTGGAGCGAACGCTCGACGACCTTGCTGCCCTGTACCCCACGGTGCTCTCCGTCGCGGTCGTTCCCGTGGGGCTGACCAAGTTCCGCGGCGGCAGCGTCCACGCGGGCGGGCGGCACAACCGCATCATCGCCGCGCAGGCCGCGACGCCCGTGCGCTCCTACAGCCCGGAGGAGGCCCGCCGCGTCGTGCGACAGGTGGAGGAGCGTAGGGCCCGGATGCGGCGTAAGCACGGCACGACCTTCGTGTTCGCCTCCGACGAGTTCTACCTGCTGGCCGGACGAAAGGTGCCGGGCGCAGCCACCTATGAGGGCTTCCCGCAGCTCGAGAACGGGATCGGCATGGTGCGGCACATGCTCGAAGGCTGGAAGCACGCCCGGCGGACGCTGCCGCGCGGACTCTCACGCCCGCGCACCGTCATTGTGCTCTGCGGCACGCTCGCCGCGCCGGTGCTCGAAAGCGTAGCGCGCGAGATGGAGGAAGAATGTGCGGGCCTGACCGTTCGAGTGCAGCCGGTCGACAACGCGTTCTATGGCAGCGACACGAACGTCTCGGGACTCCTCGTCGGCGAAGACCTGCTTGCCGCCTTGCCGGGCACGGATGGCGCGGACCTGGTGCTCATCCCGCGGGTCGCACTCGATAACGACGGTAGGCGGCTGCTCGACGGCGTGACCCTCGATGACCTGCGCGTGCACTCCCCCGCGCCGCTCGAGCCCGCGGCGGACATGGAGGATGCGGTGGACCTCATCCGCCGGATGGAGGCGGGTGCCCGCCTTGGCCACTCCGTCCTCGATCCGCGCCTCGGCGGCTTTGAGTTCTCGCCTGTCTCCTCATCGGACACGTCCGGCGAGGTGCTGACCTATTCGTAGCCCCACGCTCTCGGCACCCGTTGGTGCCGAGTCGGACCACAGGTCACTCCCTGAGCCCCCAGGTTACCACGGATGGGAGCGCCCTACTTATAATAGGCGGATGATCGTACAGCAGAGAATGATCGAGCGGGCGCGTGCGGTGTGCCACGCGGACGACCGTCTTGAGGCCGCGATGATGTACGGCTCGTGGGCGTGCGACGAGGGCGATGAGCACTCCGACATCGAGGTCGCACTCTTCTTTCATGATGATGCTCACGCGGATGTCGACCAGGCCGAGTGGGCTAGCAGGATCGCGCCCGTCGCGCTGTACTTCACGAATGAGTTTGGCAACGGCACCGCGATCTACGACAATCTCGTCCGCGGCGAGTTCCACTTCGAGCGCGCGTCGGACATGGCGCAGGTCGAATCCTGGGGCGAGACTGATACGCTGCCATCCCTCGACCGCACGCTTCTGCTGGACCGAACCGGGCGGCTGACGAATCACCTGCGCAAGGTCGTGGGCTACGTGCCCGAGCGCGATACCGCGGAGCGCACGCGCTTTCTGTGCGACAACTTCGTGAACTGGACGCTCTTCGGCTCGCACGTCCTGGAGCGTGGTGAGCTGGTCCGGGCACTGGAGCTCCTCGGCATCATGGGGCGCTACCTGCTGTGGCTGGTGCGCCTTCAGGAGCGAAGCGTCGCGCACTGGCCGACACCATCGCGCCTGCTGGAGCGGGACCTCTCCCCCGCCGCGCTCGCCCGATACCGCGCATGTACCGCTGCCCTCGACGACGAGGCCCTGCGGACGGCATACCGCTATGCCTGGGAGTGGGGCAGGGAGTTGATGGCCGACCTTGGGACACGGCACGCGCTGGCGCTGCCGGAGCCGCTTCTCGAGCAGCTCGACCGCCGCCTGCATGGTCTCGCCGAAACCGCCCCCATCCACGGGAGCCCGGCGCATGGATAGCTTGGCGCTTCCTGCGCTGGTCATCCTGGGCTATGTGATCGGCTGCTTCGCCACCGGCTACTACCTCGTGCGCCTCCGTACCGGTACCGACATCCGCCAGGTGGGCAGCCGGAACGCCGGCACGCTGAACGTGCGCCGCGAGTTGGGAACGTGGGGCGCGGTGCTCACGCTGGCCGCCGACATCGGCAAAGGTGCGCTCGCATGCGCAATAGCGGTATACTACGGGCTACAAGCGTGGGAAGTTACCGTCGTCGCGCTGGCGGTCGTCGCGGGGCATGTCTGGCCGGTACAGCTAAGCTTTCGCGGAGGTAAAGGAGCCGCGACCGCGGGCGGTACGCTTCTGGTGCTCGATCTATCGGTCGCACTCGGCATCATCGCGCTATTCGTGCCGGTGTTTGCGGTGCTCCGCCGGTTCACGCGAAGTGGGCTGGTTTGCGTCGCCTTGGCGCCGGTCGTCGCGATTGTGCTGCGTGGGCCGACACAGCGTGTGCCGCAGGTGGCCGCGCTCGCGGCGCTGGTGCTCTTCGCGCACAGGGAGAATGTTATAGAGATGTGGAGGGCCAGACAGCCCGGCCAGGACGACCAGGTAACAAGGTCGCACGCCTCGAAAGGAATCTGGCGATGATAGCCTCGGCGCAAATGACCTTCAAGGTCGCATCCGAAGAACGGGAGTTCGAGCAGGTCCACGAGCTGAACTACAGCACCTTCGTGGAGGAGATTCCGCAGCACGAGGTCAACCCGGATCGCCGGCTCGTCGACAAGTACCACAGCGAGAACGCGTACCTGATCGCGCTACGCGGCGAGGAGCTTGTCGGCATGATGGCGCTGCGCGACCGGCGGCCGTTCTCCCTGGACCTGAAGCTGGGAAACCTCGACAGCTACCTGCCGAAGCACAAGAAGATCGTGGAGATCCGGCTGCTCTCCATCAAGCCGGGGCACCGCAACGGTGTCGTCTTCAAGGGACTGGGCAAGTTGCTTTTCCGTTACTGCGCCCAGCAGCGCTACGACCTCGCCGTCGTTTCCGCGACCGTGCGGCAGCGAAAGCTGTACGACCACCTGGGGTTCGTGGAGTTCGGCCCGATGGTTGGCACGGAGGAAACCCCCTTCCAGCCCATGTACCTCACCCCTGAGTCGTTCGGTGAGCGTGCCCGAATCTTCGCGCCATCGGCGGGAACGATCGGGATGCTGCGCGAGCCGGTGAACCTGCTGCCGGGGCCTGTCGGCATCGCGCCGGATGTTCGCGAGGCGTTTGGCCGGCCACCGGTCTCGCACCGCGCGGACGGGTTCAAGCAGGACTTCCAGCACGTCAAGCAACTGTTGTGCGACCTGACCGGCTCCCGGCGCGTTGAGATCCTGCTCGGCTCGGGCACACTCGCCAACGATGCCATCGCCGGGCAGCTATCGCTTCGTAGCGGCAGGGGCATGGTGCTCAGCAACGGCGAGTTCGGCGATCGGCTGATCGACCACGCGACCCGCGCGGGACTGCAGTTCGATGTCGTTCGAGCCCCTTGGGGAGAACCGCTTTCGCACGAGGAAGTGGCACGGGCCATCGAGACACGCCCCGATATCGAGTGGCTTTGGGCCGTCCACTGCGAGACTTCGAGCGGACTGCTCAATGATCTCGAAGGGCTGCAGCGTCTCTGCGACGAAAAGGGGATCGCCCTCTGCGCGGACTGCATCAGCTCTATCGGGACCATACCGGTGGATCTTTCGCGGGTACACATGGCGTCAGGCGTAAGCGGCAAGGGTCTCGGCGCTTTCCCGGGCCTGTGCATGGTGTTCTACAACCACGAGATACTGCCGTCCAAGACTCTGCCCCGCTATCTCGACCTAGGGCTGTACGCGGTGTCGGACGGCATCCCCTTCACCCATTCCAGCAACCTCCTGTATGCGATGCAGGCTGCTGTGGAGCGGGTGAAAGCGAGCGAGCTTGGCACGGCCGCGAGCGAGCGCTCCAGCTGGCTGCGCGCCCAGTTGCACGAGCTGGGCATGGTCATCGTCGGCTCCGGCCCCCAGACCTCCCCCGTCGTGACGTCGATCGCGTTGCCGGATGCGCTGAACTCCGTGTGGCTGGGGAGCCAGCTCGAAGAGAAGGGCTACCTGCTGAGCTACAAGAGCGAGTACCTGGTCCGGCGCAACTGGATCCAGATCTGCACCATGGGTGAGAACGCCCCGGAGAGCCTGGAAGGGCTGCTGAGCACCCTCCGCGATCTCTGCGCACAACCGGCGCTGAATGCTCCGGCGTAGCGCGGTGCGGTGGCGCTAATCCGGCGCTGAGGTGGTGATCGGATAGGAGGCAGGCCGTCCTGCTTGAATCGTGCGACGCAACCAACGCGTGGTACGGATGCCGTGACGACCACACAGGTATGGCACGGGCGCGGACGAACCTGACGGGGAAGCACGAACGTCGGTAGTCCGATCCCATCCTGGACTACCGACGTCGAATGCGGTAGACTCCGCCCAGCCATCGGTCAATGGGCCAACACCGCTGGCATCACGGGAGCGCAACCAATGCCGAGCTAGACCTCAACGGAACACAATCCGGCGGCCTTAGCCGCCTGAACCGTCGTCGTGGCTCCAACCCGCCACGGCGCTCTGTGAGGTCTTGTTCCATGTCACAGACAACGACACGCTTCCCCTTGGGTACCGTAACGGTCTCCCCCGCCGCGGCCGCCGCGCTGGAAGCCGCCAATCTCAATCCGTCCACCTTCCTCGCCCGGCACCAAGCCGGCGACTGGTCCGACGAGGATCGCGAGGGCAATGAGTGGGCGGTACGCTACGGTCACGACATCGCGTCTATGTACCCCCTCCCCGACGGCGCCGAGCTCCTCGTCATCACCGCGCTCGATCGTTCCTGCACGTGCATGCTCCTCGAATCCGAGTATGAGGACCGGGAGATCGGTATGGTCGAGGGGTATGACACTTGGGCTCGGACCTATGACATCGAGAAGAACCCGCTTATCGCCATCGAGGAGCCGCGCGTCCAGCAGTTGCTGGATGGCCTCTCATTTGATACCGCGCTCGACGTTGGCTCGGGCACGGGCAGGCACGCGCTGCGGCTCGCGCGTCGGGGCGTGCGCGTGACGGCGATAGACCAATCGCCGGGGATGCTCGACGTTGCCCGCAACGCCTCGACCGCGGAAAGGCTGGACATTGAGTTTCACCTGGCATCCATCGACGGGGGACTGCCCTTCGAGAACGCTTCATTCGACCTCGTCGTGAGCGCGCTGATGCTGTGCCACATGCCCGACCTCCGTCCAACCGTTCGGGAATGCGCGCGCGTCCTGCGCCCGGGCGGCCACCTGCTGATCACGGACTTTCACCCGGACGCCGTGGCGCGGGGATGGCGGACAACGTTCTGGGCGCCGGGAACGGCCTACCTGCCCCAGCTACGCACAATGGGCGCGCCGGCTATCTGGAGGCCGTGGCGGAAGCAGGTCTGGAGGTTGTCGCGGTCGAAGACGCCAGTCAGGAGATCCTGAAGATGCCGTGGCCTGGCCTGCTCTGGATGTAGTCGCGACGCGAAGACCAGCCGGTCTCGTCCTCCTGGCGCGCAAGCCGGCGTGATACTGTCCTGCGACTTCGCCGACGCGAACTTCGTAGGGTCCTCCTGATCTAGCGGAGTTGCCGGGTAGAAGAAGGGGCGAAGCATCATCTCAGATGCTTCGCCGGGGTTACCCGCATCAGCGGAGGTGCCGGACAGAAGAAGGGCGAAGCATCGAAGATCTTCGCCCCTTACCCGCTTGGCTTCAGCGGGACTACTGTCGGTTTCGATGACTACGGCTGGGTTACCCGCACGAAGTCGAAGTCCGCGTCGAAGAACTGCTGGTTCGGATCAACTCCACCGAAGGCGGAGATACCGATCTTGCGGTTCACCATCGGGCTGTCGCCGGCGTTGTTGGTCGCCCCGAACGTCCACGCCCCACCACGGTCGTATCGCACGCCGTCGACGCTGCTGTAGGCCGTGTAGGTCTGCGCCCCGGTCGTGGGGTTCGTCCTGGCGACGATGCGGAGCCACGTTATCCGCTCGGGATTGTCGAGCACCGTGCCACCGAACTGCCGCTGGCGTGGTGGCCCTTCGATCGCCCTCCGCGGGGCTCGGCTTCTCCTTGGCGAACTCGATCTGGCGCGTGTTGAAGATCGCGACATGGTCGAGCCGAACGTACTTGTCGTCGTTCTCGTAGATGAACACGCCTGCCTGCTGGAAGAAGAAGAAGCCATCTTCCTCCGGCAAGGGGAAGTCGAGCTTCACAGTCACGGTGAAGTCACCCGCGGGTGCGTCCTGGGCCAGGATATGCGCGAGTCGATCGGGTGGCGGGTTAGCTCGGGTTAGTTCCCTGTTGTCGGTCCGCTGCCGATAGTAGCCTGGCCGCTCCTGGAACGGATTGTCGGGCTGCGGGTTTGCCTGCTCCTGGCTCGGCTCGGCCGGCACCCGGCCGGGCACGTACTGCCAGTTGTTCTCCGGGTCCAGGCCGCCGTTGAACTCGTCTGTGTACCGCTCGTTGAGTGCGCCCTGTGCCTGGTTCGGCACCCGGCGCGTCACCGGTGTAAACAGCTGGGCCGCGCTAAGGTTGTCGAAGTCGGCGGAGACGTTCTGGGTCGCGAAACCCACCCTGCCGGCGCCGAGCGCCACTCCCTGCTGGGTTGGCAGCGGAAGCTGGCGGACCTGGATCTCGATCGGGTCCTCCAGGCGTGACTCGGTGAGCTCGAACGTCACCTGGTTACCGCGCAGCGTGACCGCGAGGTTGTGGAAGTCCCGGTGCTTGAAATTCGCCGGCAGGGCCGTTGTTTTGAAGGAGTTGACCCCATTCGCGCGAATGTTCGTCACCAGAGAACCGCCTGTACCGGCAGCGTTCGGTTGCAGGTAGGCGGCAATGTAGTTGTTCCGGTCGATGTACGACGTGATCAGGCCGTAGCGGCGCGGTGTGGTCGTGCCGAGGGTGTTCAGCCTCAGGTCACCTTCGGCGCGATAGTTCGCTGTGGTCGAGCCGTCGCTGATCAGCATCGCGGACGTTGTGCCCGCCCAGTTCTGGCGAACCACCCCGCGGTTCGTTCCAACGGGGTCGTAGATGATCCACTTGCCGCCCATCTGTGTGAAGCTGGCACCGATTCCCGTGGAGCGGTTGAACTCGTCGTCCACGGCTCCACGCGTGACGGGTGCCGGCTGGGAAGTGTTCGACGGACCGGCGCCGGCACGTGCGACCGGGAAGCCGTCGATGTAGTCGAGCCGGTCCATCATCAACGATCGGCGGTTGATGGGTATGCCACTCCGCTCGATTATCTCCGGGTTGCGTTGATCGATACCGTGGTACACGATGTAATCTTGGCCCGAGTCGTCGGTGATGACCGCGTTGTGTCCGACGCCGACAAACTGATTGCCGTTCTGCGCTAGTACGACCTCACCGCCGACGCGCGGTTCCACGAAGGTGTCGCCCTCACGATCGACGAAGGGACCGAACGGACTGCGGGAGCGGCCGGCAAACACGTCGTAGCCGGTAAGCTCGAAGTTGCAGCAGTCGGTAGCCGACACGAACATGTAGTAGAAGCCGTTGCGGTAGATGACGAACGGTCCCTCGTACCGGTTATCGATCGCGACCCGCTGCTGAGTCGCAGGCAAGGACCCTAAGGCCGTCAGGGGTAAGCTCGCGCACGTCCAGGCCACCGAAGTAGCTGCCGTAGTAGATGAGATGCCGGCCGTCGGGTAGGGGCAGGATGGCGGGGTCGATGGTCGCACGGAAGTCGGCACAGCACGGGTTCACCTGCGGCTCCACCACAATACCCCGGTCCGTAAAGGGACCCGCCGGATTGGGACTCGTCGCCACCGCGATCGCGGAGTCATCACCTCCGGGCCCGGTCTCGCCACCAGTATCGCCCGCCACGTTCGTGATGCTGTAGTACATGTAGTACTGATCGTTCATGTAGCGAATGTCGGGTGCGAAGATTCCCGCGCTCGGGTCCGCGCTTGGCGGGTTGCCATTCGGGAAGGCGTCGCCCACGTATGTCCAGTTCACCAGGTCGTTCGACCGGATGATCGGGATCACGTGGAAGGTATCGCCGTCGAAACGTGGGTCCTTCGTGCCATAGGCGTAATAGTAGCCGTCCTTCGCCTTGATGATGGCGGGATCGGCGAACGTCTCAACCCTCCGCGTGCTCCCGGGGATCGTAGGAAGAATCGGGTTGCGGAAGGCTGTTCCCTGAGCAGCGGGGACCGCTGTGACCGCCGCGCTTGCCCTCGATGCATCGGCGATCCCGAAGGTGGTCGCAAGCATCATAAAGATGAGCAATCTGTGGAAGATTCTCACGTGCTGCGCTGTTGACATCTAACTTGAACCTTTCTTGACGCCCACTCGGGGCGACTCGCACCTGCTGCCGCGCGTCGTCTGTGGGTGGTAGCTGGGCTTTCCATCTCGCACGTTCCGACACCGGTGACATCGCCGCAGTCTACGCTACTGGATCCGATCTCTCCCTCCTCGCGAACAACCCAACAAGGAGCGTAGTCTACGCGCGTTCGCATAGCCTGTCAAGTTAACGCGAGGTGGGAATGAATTCTGATCCGCTCCTGATGCTCGACCATTAAACGGCGACTGTAATCAACCACAGATACAGGGGTAGTCCAGCACCACGACTCTCCAGCGGTGATGACGTACACGAGTGATACAAACTCTGGCTATACGGTAACAGATGTGTTATACGGACTCCGGTTGAACGGCAGGCCATATGTCATTCCGAGCGTCCGAGGAATCCGTGGCACGGGCTACGGATCCCTCACTGCGTTCGGATGACACATGCCACGCTTCAAGCGGATCGCGTATTATTCCGAGTCTGCGAGGAATCCGCACCTTCCTCAACCACGGTTCCCTCGCTGCGGCTCGGGATGACATGCGATAGTCTTCAAACGAATTGTGTATTGAGATGCATCACACCATGGGCTGTCGGTGGTGCACGGTCCGTTGCTTGATAGCGACGATGATCGCGCCGATGACGACGATGAGCATGGCGTCGACGATCAGGCGCTGGAGCGCGTCGAGCGCGACTCCCAACTCTCCCGCAGCGATACCCGCCCCCACCAGTGCGGCAGCGGGTATCAGGACGAGCGCGAGCAGCGGCCCCGCGATAACCGTCCGGCGGTACGCCATGATCATCGTCACGCCCGCCGTGGCAGCGCACGCCGAGACGGCGTACTCGATCAGCGTCGGATGCGCGATCTTGTGCACCTCCTCGTTTTCCAGCAGCTCCTTGATCGTCGACGTGCCGGTTAGCCGCAGGAGGGCAAACATGGCTGCCGCGGCGAGCATCAATACGAGGTAGCCGGCCCCGACCGAATACAACCCGCGCTTTACCACGCGCCAGTTGCGTAGCGTCAGGCCGAGGGGCAGTTTCGCTATGGGTTCGAATCCAGGAGCGATGATCGAGGCCGCGACAAAGGAGATAGCCTGAGCGCTCGATTCCAACACCAGTCCCGTTGCTCCGATCGCCCCGCCCAGCGCCATCAGCGTCAGGAAGTTCGCCGTCACCCGCCCCTGGTGCCGCAGGCCGGTCTGAGCTTCCTCCCAGACCGCCTCGTCGACATCGTTGTCCACCAGCTCCCGGCGATCGGGATCGATGATGCTGGCAACCTCCGCGGTCACCACAGAAATGGGACCAAGCTTGCGAGCGCGCTCGACGGCCGAGAGCACCTCGTCCGTATCGCGGTTGAGTGCGTGGACGATCACCACATCGCCCGGAGGCAGGATGGACGAGCCCCGGTGGACCGCGAGCCCGACCACTCCATCCATTTTCTCCAACTCGCCGAGGATGGTGTCCGTCGTGGCCGGGGGCAAGGTGATCTCAATGGTGCGGTGCATACAGGGGTCTCCTCCACAAGTTGAGCGGCCGGAATCCCGCCCGACGCGCGGAGGGCCTTATCGCAAGGCGCAATCCACAAGACATGCACCCCGGTACAGTGAGTGCAAAGCAGGGCTCAATAACATGGAGTTGCGAAGGTTCTCACGGACACTGGGCAGGAGCGGCATCGAGGAGAATCTCGGCCGCACCGCATAGGTTAGCCGAGTTCCGGTGATCGCTTTGGCTCGTCATCTTATCGCGGAATGCGGTGATGCGAGGAACATTTTGTCTGCAGCGTAGATTTCGTGCAGGATCGACGGCTCCGAAAGCGCAAATGCCACGCGCCGTCTGATTGACCGTGCCCCTGCCGCGTCCCCAGGTTCCATATCCGACAGACGATACACCCACGCCGTGCATTAGAACCGAGGGAACTTTTCTGCCGCGGATGCGTTTCTTATGGTAGCGGCAAGCAAGCGAAGCAGCGAAGCGGGGGTGAGAGCTATAGGGGACGTAGAGATAGGGCAAGATCTGGCGATCGGTACTACGCCCGACAGGGCGAAAGGGTCACGAACGTGTCACTCGTCACAACTTGGGTTCGATCCAGTCTGGTACTACAGATAGTCGTCGCGATCATGATCGCTGCCGTTTCTCTCGGACTCGCGGGGAGGCCCGCGGCCGCTGCGCCGAGCGAGACCACCTCGTACACATCCGACGGGACGTCGGCGTACGCGAGCTCGTACGAATGCGTCACGGAGCGCAGGGTCACGACCTGCACCTACACCGACCTGTACGTGTTCGACGGCCGCACGCGTGAGAGCGACGGCGGCTTCAGCGGCACGAGGGTGTGCCTCTCCGTCTATACCGAGCAGTACTCCGGTCGTCGGTTCCTGGGCTCCACGCAGGAATCCGGCTGCACCGTGGACGCTGACGGCGCATTCACTGCCGCCAACAACCTCTCGTCGGCCACGCTCTCGCCGACGAAGATCACACTCGATCAGTTGGAGTGCACCTACGATCCCGCCACGGATACGGAGACCTGCACGGTCGTGAGCAGCCGTGACACGACGGTGTCGGCGGAGTTCACCGCCACCGGAAGCCTGGTGAAGAGCTCACAGCGTGGAACCTTTTCGGATGGCACGTGTACCTTCACGTACTCCTCTCGCGGGTCGGGTCGCGAGGCGAGTGTGGTGCTCACGCTCGATGGGCAGGTCGTCTCGGGCGATACATACGCCTTCATCGAGGACGGTCGCACCACCTTCAAGGAGACGTGCAGGTAACGGCGTTCTCTCGCGCGGCGAGCGGGCAATATCAACGGGGACGAGCCGAAAAGGTTCGTCCCCTATCCGCCTACCGGCCCGAAGGTGGAACGGTAGCCGGCGCTCGGAAGCCCGCTCAACTTTGCATCAGGTTGGACGGTTGCTGTTATTGGCGACGGGCGGTGTTCCCGCGCTCTGCGGCTCTGTCGCATGCGCCTCCAGGAAGCGTTTCAGGAAGTCCACGATGTACGAGTCATTCCGAGCCGAGAGCTTGCGCTCCAGCCACGCACGGCCGAGATAGAAGGCCAAAAGCGCCAACATGACCGCCGCAACATAAATATACTCGCCCACTGTGACTACATCGTCGCGAAAGATGTTTGAGCCCACTTCCAGAGCGAAGTACCCGAGCACGGCCAGCAGGCTCAGACGTGTCACGATACCGAAACCGTAGCGGCCGGTGATTCGTGTGCCACTGCCATGCGGGTGGATCCGTCCACGGAAGGACATCGCGCGATACCCCTGCTCGAGTCTCCGCGCCGTTGTCAGGTGCGGCTCTTGCGGCATGTTCCTCGTCGTGCGGCGCAGGTTAAGCTGGAAGCTATCGCCGTGAATCTTGCGGAAGACATTGAGGTCAAGCGTCGTGGGCTGCCACCGGTCCGGTTTTGCCGCGCCGGTCCAGCCCGAAGCGGCGATGCGCCGCCGGCACTCCTCGGGGCTGAGCTCCGTGTAAAGCTCTATAGTCGAGTCATTAACGAGTGGCAGCTTCACTGGGGCTGTCCTCTCAAGACCTACCAAGGGCGGAACAGTCAGACTGCATCGACCAGCCCGACGACCGCCTCCTACGCCCTATCTCGTCCCAACCCGGCTTCGCGGGCCCGTAGGGCGGCCTGCGTCCGGTCCGATACCTGCAACTTGCCGAAGACACTTGAGACATAATTGCGCACCGTCTTCGGGCTCATATACAGCCGTTCCGCGATGGTTGCGTTGGTGTAGCCATCGGCAACTA
>JAUJMR010000001.1:848092-859288 GCA_030446765.1 Chloroflexia bacterium | reverse complement strand
TCAACGTCCAGGTGGACCTCACACCTGCGCGCCCCGGCGTGCCGCACGACATTGGTCAGAGCCTCCTGAACGATCCGATAACAGGCCACCTCGACTGCTGCCGGTAGCGGAGGCAGAGGCTCCGATGCTTCGACGCTAATCGTGACTCCGGTATGGGCGTACTGTTCGGCCAGCTCGCGCACGGCGGGCACGAGGCCGAGGTCATCCAGCGCAGGCGGACGCAGATTGTACACCAGTCTGCGGATGTCGGTGATGGATGACCGCGACTGCGCCTTCAGGTCATTGAGCAGGACGGCGGCGCCGCGGGGATCGCGTTCCAGCAGCCGCGACGCAGCATCCAGGGCGAGCGTCTGGCTGGCCAGCTGCGGACCCAGCCCGTCGTGCAAGTCGCGACGCAGGCGGCGGCGTTCTTCCTCGCGCGCCGTCACAAGGCGCTCCCGTGCGCGCTGGAGGTCGGCGGTCAGGCGCACTGCATGAACTGCCACCTCTGCCTGCCGGGCAAGGTCCTCCAGCAGGCGATGGTCTGCAGGGGTAAACGTCTCGCCTGTGCCGCGAGGCGCAAGGTGCAGCTCCCCCACGAGCTCGCCCTGGTAGACCAGCGGCAGGCAGAGCATATCATCACCGCCTACGGGACTACCTACGGCCGCAGCAACCGAGAACTCGTCGTCCTGCTTCAGCGCTATGGCAACGTACGGCAGCTTGAGGGCCTGGGCGATGGTCTCCACGATCGTCTCGAGCACGGCATCCGGCGCGAGCGTTGCTTCCAGGCGCTGGCCAAGTCGCGAGAGCACGGCGTACGGGTCGTCGCGTTCACCGTACATCAGCCGATTCACGCCGCGCTGGAGGCGCACGCGCAGCGGATGGAAGAGCACGGCGATGATGCCGACTGCCAGGATCGAGACGAGCCAGTTACCACGTGTGCCGAAGATAATCAGGTTCGCCGCGCCCACGACGAGCACATACAGGGCGGCGACTCCGCCCGTGAGGGCGCTGAAGACGAGCGTGCGGTTGATCACGCGGTCCATGTCCCACAGCCGGTAGCGCACGAGGATGACGAAAAGCGTGATGGGAATGACCACGAATAGCGGCGGAAATACTAGGAAAACAAACGCTTTCATCTCCCCGATGGTTAGCGTCCCCATGCCGCGATTCACGGTGTTGGGGATTAGCGAGAAAGCGCCCAGGAGCAATGCCGCGCCGAAGGATAGTGATAGCGCCCACACGAGCACCTTCGACTGCTGGCGTTCTGCGGCACTGGAGGAGCGGCGGTACCGCAGCGCCTGCGACAAGATGCCGATGACCGGCACGGCGACCCCGAACGCTGCGATGTATGTTTCCGGCTCACCGTCGCCAAGGAAACCTACGAAGACCGCCATGAAGAAGAGGGCGACCGAGTATAAGGCACGCAGCGGCCACCGGTACCACCCCTTTCTCGGCCAGCTTGGGACGAGCTTGCCATCCGGGAATGCCAAGAGTGCGAGCGCGTACGCTAACCCTGACCCTATGTGAAACACCTGGTGCATAAAGCCTATCACCGGCAGTACAGATTCCGCGCTGTGAGACTGGAGGTTGTAAACAGCACCCGTCCCCAACATGCCCACGGCTAGGAACCGTGCAGCCCGGTTGCTCGGCCGCAGGCGGATGAGCAGGATCCCAAGCCCGACGTTCACGAGGCTGAACAGATACTGCAGTGTGACCTGAGCGGGGTGCTCGGCGACGTGCGATACGCTCGCCGCGTTCCTTGCGATTTGGGCCAGCCCGGTCGGTAGCATGGCCTCGCCCGCGGCCACCACCGTCACCGGGCCATTCATGCTCGGATGGAGATCGTTACGGAAGTAGTACGTACCGACCGGCGGAGCGCGGAACGTATACCGCGCCTGGCCCGGCCCGGTGATGGCCTTGCTGCGGAAGATCGGCGTCGTGGTCGAGGCGTCCTCGTACAGGGCGACGTTGTGCCGCACATTCTTCTCGTCATTGGAAAAGTTCAGAACGACCGTGCCGCTTGCTGGGAGCACCAGCTCGTCCTGATGGAACTCCCCGCCCCAGGTCTTCACCGAGACTTCGATCTCCCGCTCCGCGCCGGCCCATCGATGAAGCGAAGCGTGTGTCGATGGGGAGAGGCTGATCAGGGCAGGGGCAAGCCCAAGCAACAGGTAGGCGGCTGCAGTCAGTGCGTAGAACGCGAAGAAGCTAGGGAACAAGAGACCAGACAGCTTCGCTCGCACTCTATGCCTAAGCACCGCACACAACCTCCCGTGTAGCAGCCAGCGGCGTTCTCCCGTTATACCGAGCCTCGGCCACAGGCCGACGATCCCGCGTTCGGCGCCCTCGCTGGTGCCAGATCATAACATAGCAATTAGCGCACAAGGCGCGCTGCATCAGGTACGACGTGGCAGGCGCGCATGCGCCCCTCGCGTGCCGCTTCGTCACGCGCCGATGGTGATCCGCTCCGGCTGCTGGACGGGTGATACTATCCTGCCATCCTTCATCTGCACGATTCGGTCGGCGAGCGCGCCGACGGCGGGGTCGTGCGTGACGATGACGAACGTTTGCTTGTTCTCCCGGTTCAATCGAAGCATCAGGTCCAGCACATCGCGCGAGGTGTCGGAGTCGAGGTTGCCGGTCGGCTCGTCCGCCCAGATAATCCCGGGGCTGTTCACCAGCGCCCGCGCAATCGCCACCCGCTGCTGTTGCCCGCCGGAGAGTTGGTTCGGCCTGTGGTGCGCGCGGTCTGCGAGCCCCACCTTGTCGAGCGTATCTAGTGCGCGCTTGCGGGCCGCATCCAGCCGCACGCCGCTGACAAGCAGCGGTAACTCGACGTTCTCGACGGCGTTGAGTACGGGCATCAGGTTGAAGCTCTGGAAGATGAAACCCATACTCCGCGCTCGGTACCCCGTTCGCTGACGGTCACTCAGCGTGTGCAGCGGTTGGCCCGAGATGACTATCTCCCCGGCGTCAATGGAATCCAACCCGGAGAGCGTGTTCAACAGAGTCGTCTTGCCACACCCCGACGGCCCCATCACCGCGACCATCTCCGCCCGCTCGATACTGAGGCTGACATCGCGAAGCGCGTGCACCACAACTTCCTCGGTGCGGTAGCTCTTGCTGACCTGCCGGGCTTCTACCATCGCGCCATCGGCAATGGTCGCGGACCCTGAAACTTGCTTGTGTCTGCGAAACATTCACATGTCCTTTCTTGTCATTCAGCGACGCGATGCTCGCGCCTCCTGCCACATCGCCTATCCCTGGTATCGCAGCGCCTCGACCGGGAGCACCCGCGAGGCCCGCATCGCCGGGACGATCGTGAATACCAGTGTCGCCGCCCACACGCCCAGGCCGAGCGCGCCGAGCTGTGCCCATGGGAACACGAGATGGAGGTCGGAGGACTCCGCGTTCGCGAAGGACTTCATAAGGTTGAAGCCGCCGAGTGTTCCCGCTCCCGTCCCAACCACGATCCCCAGCAGCGCGACGAATGACGTCTCCAGCATGAACTGCCACCGCATTGCCCGCCGGTCGAAGCCTACCGCGCGCTGGGTTCCGATGTCCCTCCTGCGCTCGTGGACGGCGCGGGCACTGATGACGGCCAGTCCGGCGATACCGACGATGAGCCCAAAGGCGAGGAACGCCTGCAACATCCCCATCCACATACCGATCAGTTGGCTGGCGGTGCCGACCATGTCGGCCACCATGAGCGTCTGCGCGCCGTTGGCGACGAACTCCTTCCTCAGCTCTCGTTTCACCACGGTGGGGTCCGCACCTTCGGCGAGGCGGATCAGGAAACGGCTTGATGTCTGCGGCGATTGGAGATCCGTCCTGGCTGCGTCGCCAAGCACGACACCCTCGAGCGGCGAGGATGCAAAGTCGCCCGCTGTCCCGATCCGTCCGATGACCCGCCTGGTTACCTCCGTACCCGATGCAGGATCTCGGAGCACAAGAGTCGAGCCGGGCTTGATTACCGGTCGTCGCATCCACTCGGTCCCCCCGTCGTATGCGGACGTTACCAGCGCGAGGCTGGGATCGCTTGCGAGCGCCTGCCACGCGTCGCGGTCGGACTTATATTCCGGCAATCGTTCCTCAAGCGTCTCGGGCGTCGACCCAAGGTAGTCGTCCGGCAGGAAGGTAACGGCATCCTGAAGCGGTGCATCCTTGGGCGCACCTTCTCTGTCATTGTCCCACTCGTCCAGGTAGTCGACAGCCTTGTACGCGGGCAGGTTAAGTTGGCCATACCGCAGCTCGGAGTAGTCCTCTATCGACGTGCGCAGCACGGGGTTGCGTTCGATGCGCCCCCGGAAGTTTTCGATAGGAGTGACCGGCCCCGGCAGCACGCCGCCGTCATAGCCGCTGAGCTGCGCACTGCTGGTGCGCGCTATCTCGCCGCGGAACGTGCTGCCCATGATCGAGAGGATCGTGACCATGTACAGGACAAGCGCGAACATCGCCAAGGTGAGTCCGGTGCGTCCCCGCTTCGCCGCCGGGTAGGCGAACGCCATCCGAAGCACCGACGCCAGTGACGGCAGCCGGTACGCCGCTTTCCGCAGCGCCCAGGACACGATCCCGAGATTGTACGTGGTCAGCACCACGGCAGCTACGACCAGGAAAACCCCTGCCAGGAGTGTCCAGCCCGGCCCATCTTCCTGGGCATCCACCACTGCGTCCAAGCCTGTGACAAGGTAGCTGTACAAAAGCACACCTACAGCAGCCACCGACCACACGAACCGACCGGGGAGCCGGTGTGCGAGCAGGAACGCGAGCCCAAACGCGGCGAGCGCCGGTCCAGCGAACATCATGTACGCATTGCCGAGGGCAAAGCCGGCGGCAGCCAGCGCTCCCCCACTGAGCAGCAGCAACACCTGCAAGACAAGCCGCCGCACGGACCGACGCACCGGTTTCTGGGCAGGCAGGTCGCGGATAGCGGTCACGATGTTGAGCCGGCTAATGCGGATGCTGGTAAACAGCGTGGTCAGGAACGTGGCCAGCAGCCCAGCGGACGCCGCGACCACCAGCGATGACGGATGGGCATAGAAAATGACGGAGAAGACGTCGCCCCACGCTTCCTTTATCAATCGACTGAGCCTGTTCAGCCCCCACAGCAGCCCCATCGCGATACCGACACCTGCCAGCGCTCCGAGCAGCGACGCGCACACACTGTACAGGTATCCCTCGTACACAAACATGCGCACGAGTGCGCCACGCCGCAATGCCACCGCGCGGAGTATACCCAGCTCGCTCTTGCGCTCCTCCGCGAGCATGGCGTAGAGATTGACGATAAGGAGGATGCCCGAAAGGATCGAGAGTGAGCTCATACCGAGGAAGAATGCTGCGATCTCTCCCCCGTCGCCGGCCAGCGCCGATTTCTTTGCCTGGGACACCGCAAACTGCGTCCCAGCCGGCGCCCGTGTTTGCAGAAGCTCTTGCACTGCTCCAGCCACGGCGCTCGACGCATCGACCCCGTCCACGGGTCCGCCGGCGTTGCTGATGAACAGGGTGTTGACGCCCGTTGGACTCGCGCCCAGCAGCGTGCGTATCTCCTCAATGCCGGTCAGCAGGGTCCCCTCGGAGCGGGCAGATGGGGTGGCATAGCCGGAGATCCCTTCTTCGGGCACTATGCCGGCAACCGTGATCGTTTGCGCACCCTTCGGCCCGCGCAGCCGCAGGCGGGAGCCGGTCCGCAGCTCCAGAACCGTCGCGAGCTTGGAGGAAATGTACGCACCGCCAGGGCCAGGGTCCGGGCGCGACGCGATGGGTGGCGGTGTGCCGCCGAACGTCTTGAGGTCGTCCCATCGAACGCCGACGATTGTCACGGCCGGGCTGGCGACCCGCACCGAATCGGAGTCGTCGCTCAACGCTTCCGCGGGCACCTCCTGCGTGATGGCGAGCATCAGACCGTCCACCCGCGCAGCGCCTTTGCCGAGTGCCTTGGACTTCGCGGTGATCGCATCGGCGGTTACGTCGGCGACCGTCGAGCTGTCGAATATGGGGAGTGGGAGCTGGCCGTCCGAGGATGCCTGGGCGTCGATCTGCACAACCTCGTCGATCTCACCAAGCCCGCGCTGCGCCTGGAGGTACATCGCCCGCTCGATACTGTCGCTGATTACGAGCGAGCCAGCGATCAGCGCCGTGCCTACCATCGAGCCGAGGATCACAAGCGCGGTGTTGCCCTTGCGGCGCCCGAAGTTCCGTACTCCCATCCGCCGGAGCACCGGGTGGCGAAGCATCGACACCCCGACCATGAGCGTCACGGCGAGCGCAAGTGTTAGCACTACGGCGGCTACAGGTTCCACGTGATGATTCCTTTCCGGCTGGGCACCTAGGCGGCCGCAGCCCCACGCTCTACGGCTTTGTTGTTCGAGAGAAGGGCGTAGCCCAGCAGCACCCAGCCGAGGCCGCAGAGTCCATTGATGCCCGAGAAGGCGAGGCCTTCCGGTACGCCGACGAGTTGGAGAAGGCCGCTTAGCACGAAGCCCATGGGGAACCAGATCAGGAGCGGCAGCGCAGCCAGACGGGACAGCATCCTTGCGGCCAGGGCCGCGACCGCGAATAGTACCGTGCCGCCGTAGAGAATAATCATCCCCAGCCCGAACGCCATCCAGGAATAGTCTCGTAGGGTCCCGCGCCCATAGGCGTCGTCGGTGAACGCCCAGAACTCCGCCACGTTGCCGGCGATCATCACCAGCAGACCGAGAGCGGCAAGGACAAAGCCCACCAAACCAATCCATCCGTACAACCTGCGCTGCCCAGGTCCAGGCCGGTGGAACCTGCCAGCTTGTTGCTTCTTCTCAACTGGGCGTAGGCTCCCGTCAGCCCCGCCAAGAGAAGCACAAGTACGAACGGCATCAACCGGTTGTACGCCTCATAGCCATCGTATCGAGGCACAACGAGCTCAGTCGTGTACACCCCGACGTACCAGAGCGCCCACAGGACACCGCCCAGGACAGCTGACGAACCGCCCCAATGAATTCCGGTAGTAGTCGATGTCGTTGCCACGTCGAACACCTCCTGGTGCTCCCCCACAGGGCAGTCGAGACACTCGGCGCGCTTCACACCGAGAACGGATGGGACATAAGGTGCCCCTGTAACCGGGTCACATCGGGGCGCCACCGCGCAGCGCGAGCCAGTACAGCACCGTCAGAGGGAGTGCGCCGACCAGCGCGTGATCGATCAAGTGATACCGGCTCGCGACATCGGCTCCCCACTCGGGGTTGGTCTCGCAGATGGCTAGTAGATTTCGGCTGCCCAGCTCGTACGGAATAGTGCATGGATTCACCAGATGCGGGAGTATCTCGATAAGAATGAAGACGAGCAGCGGTCCAATGAAGACGAGTACACGCCGGGCCGCTGCTACTGTGCGTCCACGGAGCAGGTCCCAGCTACCGGCGAGAAGGCTGGGAACGCCGAGGAGTATGGCCAGAACGTAACCGAAGGTGGAGATCATCCAGGGATGTCTTGCGCTCCGGGCAGCCCGTCTAGTCCGAAGCAGGGCGGGCTCTCGCACACATCTACCTGGGTCTGGGCGTCGCTGGAAGAAGGCTTGCCATGCGACGGCAGAGACAGCGCCGCCGATCAGGGCAAGAGTTACGGCGACGAGCAATATGACCCAGGCATAGCGCGCCAATCGGTCTGCAGTACGCTGCCAGCGTGCCGATGTTGTTGACAGTGCAGCGGATCCACTCCTGTCCACCGCGGTCCCGCTCACGGAACTCATCTGGCGCCATCCCTAACGGCGGTAGCCGAACGCGACGGTGCTGGCGAGCCCTCTCTGGCCGAAAGGAGCGCGTAGCCCATGATCGTCCATAGAAGTCCAAACAGGCACCACAGAATAAGCCCGGTTGTGCGCCCGAATGCGCTATGGGGCGGATCTCCCGTCATGAGAGCGAACGGACCATACACCCCAAGTATGAGTGGGAGGATGGACCACGACCCAAGCAGTTTCGCCCTGAGGATCGGGATGCCGGCCAGCGCAAAACCGATGAGCCCTGCCAGAAGTCCGAGAACGAAGACGAACCAGAAGGCATCAGCGAACTGAACGACGATGGCGCCGACGGTACCTACCGCGAATCCGGCGAGGCTGATCATGAACCCCATCATTCCCAGCCTTCCAAGACGGCCCCTGCACAATGTGTAAAGGCCCCATGCTCCGATCAAGAAGAGCAATGGATTGACAAAGGCCAGCATGTCCGTAAGGTCGGAGGACCACGGCGGCGCGTCGTTTCTGTCCCAGTACGTCTTGGCGGCGAAAAGCATCCCCCCGAGCGTAGCGGCTATCCCTCCTAGCCGGACCAGATTCGATGCAGACGACATCTGAAGCTCCTGTGTCACTCTAATCTCTGCCGGACGAAAGGCCATGTGCGCTTGAAATCATCCAGTAGTGAGGTAAACGGGGAGACGACGATCATCCCCCCGCACTTCGGCTCTACTCGGACGGGCAACTCGATGTGGCCGTGACCTTGTACACCTCTACCGGGTTGTTGGGGTTCTGGAACGCGCCATCGGTTCGGTCGGCAGTATCGCCCTCACCTGGAACGCCGAAGTGCACTCTGTCGTGGAACTGATGATAGCCCCCGTGTGTCGCGTCGGAGATCGCCGTCTGCCCCCGTGCGATATCGGGCACGCATGTCCCCGGGGTGACCAGATAATGGTCGTGCGCCGCCGACGCGGGCACCGCGAAGCCGATGCTCAGCGCTGCCGCGGCTCCGAGGACTATGTACTTCCAGTTCTTCATCGTGATCGCCTCCCTTGTGTCCCTATAAGCGGGGGCAGATTCATCCCCGCTGCCTGGATACACGGTACGGCTCCACGTGTCCCACCGTCTTGAGGCAGGTATCATCACCTGATTAGGACATTTTGTCCCGGCTGCGATCGGTAGTTGGGCAGCTTTCGTTTGCCACAGGCTGGCGATAGGGGCAACGGTGGTGAGACGCACGGATATCCATATCGCGCGTTCGATAGTCGTCAACCGGACACGACACGCCGTGGGTATCAAACGCCGTCTCTGCAGGGAGTCTCGGGGCGCTACAAGCGACCGAGCAACCACAGGGCGTCGAGAACGCCCACGGATGCCCAGAAGCCGATGATGAGTGCGGGCTTCCGCAGGACGCAGCGGCTGCGCGTCAGCCCCAGGCTGAGTGCCCGGCCGTAAAACCCGACCGCCGCGATCGCGACGAGCAGCACGAACACCGGAGGTGTCAGTGCCCATGCGAGCAGGCCGGTAGTGCCCATCTTGCAGAAGGTGAACGCCACCCGCTCGTACTTCTCGGCGGCGCTGAGCCCGGCATGGTCGCTCGTGTTGCGTCCCACCGTGGCGGTGGGGAGCCGTTGCTCCATCCTGTTCATCGGCGCACCCCCCGCCGCCCGTTTATCCCGATGAGCTGGCCCGCGGGGACGTGCCCCTCCACCGTTTTGCGTCGCAGCTCCCCGAAGAGCTGGCGTGCGCAGAACGGCACCCGTACCGGGTTCGCGTCGCCATCCGTCGAGCCGACGTGGACGCAGCACTGCTGCAGTCGCTCCACGTTCAGCGTCCACGCATCCATGAACGACTTGATCGTGAGCCGCTTCAGCCGCTTCGCGACCATCTCCCCAGGCCGCTCGCGCCCCAGGAGCCTGCTGCCGAACGTCTTGATGAACTCGCTCAGGCCGAGGTCGCAGCTCTCGCAGAGGTTGAGCACGTAGTCCACCAGCTCAGGGCGCGTGATCGTCGTCGTCTCGCTCATCATACCCAGCAACGCCGCCTCCATCTCGCTGTCTGCGGCGATGCGGTTCGACACGAGTCCGAGGTTGGCCTTCAGGACATCACGCCCGAGCAACTGCGGGATCGAGTTCAGCTGACCCTGGTCGCCGCGCACGAAGTAGGAGATCGCGCAGCAATCGGGATGGCTGCACGGCAGCGCGATGAAGTCGTCTGGCGAGACGAGTCCGGCGCTCTGCTCGCCGAGCCGCTGCATCACGCCGGTGGTAGTCACCCTGTCCATTGGGTCGATAGGGTTGGCGCGGCCGGAGCCGAACACCGGCTGAAACGCGACCCCGCCGATGTACTCGGTGTCGAACGCGTACTGCGCCACGTCGCCTACCTCCCGGTCGTTCACCCCGGCGGCGACGGCCATCGCGAGCGTCGTAAAGACCCGTTCGCCTGTCAGCCGGCGCACCGCCTCGGCCTTGAGGTCGCGCAGGTCCTCGCCCCGATGGTATAGGTGGGTCTCTCGCGCGAAGCCGTCGAACTGCAGGTACACCTCCACGCGGCCGCGGAGCTTCGCGAGCGCGGCCATGAATCGGTCGTCGCGGACAACGCGCACCCCGTTCGTGTTCAGGATGACCCGCGTGACGTTGCGCGATGTCGCCTGTTCGAGGATCTCTACGATCTCCGGGTGGACGGTCGGCTCGCCGCCGCTGAGCATCAGCACGTCGATCCGCCCGCCCTCCCGCTCGATCGCGGTGTCGAGGGAGCGCATCAGGTGATCGATGCGGGCGAAGCGCCCCTTGCCAGGCCCGCTCTCCGCGAAGCACGTCGGGCAGTTCAGGTTGCAGTTCTCCGTGATATCAAGGAGCAGGATGCAGCTATGCTGGGTCTGGAGGCTGCCCAGGCCGTTGAGATAGCCCATGGGGATCGGTGCGTCGTTGCCAGTGGTGTCGGGCACGACCTCGCGCGTCGGCACGCGCCACTGCTGCAGGTCGTTCCATAGATCGAAGCTCTCCTCGTACAGGCTGATGATCTCGCCATGACCCCGCCGGCAGTGACGGCGCAGATACACCCGACCGTCCATCAGGATCAGGTTGCCCTGCAGGATGTCCGTTTCATACTCGATCCTGCGGTCGGGGTCCTCCTCGAAACACCGGCCGCAGACGGTGAGCACCATCCGGATCGGGGTGTACGGCCTGAGCGCGAGCATACCCTACCTCCTGGCGACTACTAAGTGCCCAAGCCGGAGAAGGGGGCACCGGTGAGGGCGGTGCACAGCCCGGCGACGATGACAAGGAACACGAATGGTATCACAAGAGCGGTCAGTAACCCACCGGCTACTCCCCTCCTGGCTGACCGGCTCCGCCCGACGAGAGCGACAGAAATCAATGCAGCCAGGAACAGGGCGATCAGGAGGATGGCGGAGATAACGAGCGGGAAGCCAACGGCGTAGACAAGGAAGGTGATTCCGTACATCGCCGCTACCGATGTCAGGAACGCTCGACGGAACGCGCGGTCGTCCGAAG
>JAUJMR010000001.1:836981-847992 GCA_030446765.1 Chloroflexia bacterium | reverse complement strand
AGCAGCACGAACGGGATGAGCACGAGCAACAGCAGCGCACCACCCAGCCCGGCGGCCACGGCGAGCCTCCGCTGCGCGATCACGAGCCCGAGTGCTGTGATTCCGGCAATTCCCAGCCCTGCCACAAGGATCAGCCCTGCGTACTCCGGCGCCCCCAGATAGCCGACGAGTGCAGCGATGCCGATCAGAACCGCCGGGTAACCCAGGAACGTGAGCCAGAAGCTCGGCGTCCGGAATAATGATCGGTTCGGCGCCGTACTTGCCTCGACCTCATCACCTTCGACGACCTGCCAGGCGGTCTCGATCGCCGCAGGGTCGTGTCCGGCATCCAGCAGGCTCCGGCTGATCGCCTCGTTCGTGTACGCGCCTCGGTTCTCGCGGATGTAGCGGATGAGCTCCTGACTCATCGCGCCTCCACCTCGCGGGGCATCGCCATCGTAGCCGCCGGGGCGGGCGGCATCCGGTACGATCTCCGCCGCCACTGGCGCACGAAGTGGTACACAAGCAGTCCCATCAGGGGGATGAGCACAAGCTGCGGCCCGCTGAGGCCGCCTATCTGCTCCGGATTCGCCCGCACGAACTCGACAAGGAAGCGGAACACCGACGCGATCAGCAAGTACAGCTTCAGGGCATCGCCCCGCACGGGGATGAGCTGCCGGTACCGCAGGATGAGCAGGAACGCGCAGAGGTGGAAGATGATCTCGTAGACCATGCTGGGGTGCATCTTTCCCTGGCACCCGGGACAGTAAGCGAACTGCTGCGCGGCGCTCTCCGGGACCGACACCCCCCACGGCAGACTGGTCGGCGTACCCAGCGGCAGCTCCGAGAGCAGGCACCCCACGCGCCCGATCACCAGCGCGAGGGGTATCGCAGCGGCATAGCAGTCGCCAGTGGACTGTGTATAGCCCAGGGCACGCTTGGAGAGCACGATCGCGATGTAGCCGCCAAGGATCCCGCCGATGATGCTCTTGCCGCTGTGCGAGATCAGGTAGCTGAGTGGTGCGCCCGCCTGGTTGCTGTAGTACGGCAGGTGCTCCCACGCGGTGATGAGCCGTGCCCCGATGCCACCGCCGAAGATGGCCATCACGGAGATGACGAATATCCGGAAGCCGAGCATCCCTCGCCGGCGCAGCTCCCAGTAGTAGAGCAGCAGCCCCGCGAGCAGTCCCAGCGCGGTGAAGACGTCATGGGTGTAGAGCACGAGCGCGCCGTCTCGGTAGAGGACAGGGTACATCGGGTATCCCCTCTCGGTTCGAGCGGATTATACAGCTACTGGCGGACAGTCGATAGCTGCCGACGCTCTACCTCCCGATGTAGTGGATCATCTTCCCCGTGGTGCCGAGCGCGGCCTCCTGCACCGCCTCCGGGAGCGTCGGGTGGGCGTGGATCGTGAGGTCCAGATCCTCCGCGGTCGCGCCCATCTCCATCGCGATCACGGACTCCGCGATCAGATCCGAGGCGTGCGGCCCGAGGATATGCGTGCCGAGGATCTCACCCGATCCTGCCTCGCTGACCATCTTCACCATCCCCACCGGCTCGCCCATCCCGACCGCCCGCCCGCTCGCGGAAAACGGGAAGCGGCCGATCTTCGTCTCATACCCCTGATCCTTCGCCTCCGCTTCCGTCAGGCCAACGCTCGCAAGCTCCGGCGTGGCGAAGACGCATGACGGGACGGCGAGGTACTCCATCTTCGCGCGCTTGCCGAGCATGTTCGAGACCGCGACCTTCGATTCCTCCCACGCGACGTGCGCGAGCATGATGCCGCCGATCACGTCACCAGCGGCATACACGCCCGGCAGGTTCGTCTGCATCTGCTCGTTCACCTTGATCGCGCGCCCGTTCATCTCGACACCGGCCTCTTCCAGCCCGAGCCCCTCCGTGTACGGCCAGCGGCTCGTGGCGTACAGGACGGTGTCCCCGACGGCGAGCTTCTCCTCCCCGCCCTTCTCGGCATAGCGCACTGCGAGCTTCCCATCGTGCTCTTCAACGCCAATCACCTGGGACTCGAAGTGAAAGTCGATGCCGTCCTTCTTGAGCATCTGCGTCAGGCGCTTTGCGAGCTCCTCGTCGGTCTGCATCAGGATACGGGGCAACATCTCGATCACCGTCACCTTCGTGCCGATGTTCGTGTAAATGTTTCCGAACTCGACCCCGATATACCCGCCGCCGATGATCACGAGTTCCTTCGGCTGCTCCTTGATTGCGAGCAAGCCTGTGCTGTCCACGACGTTCGGCAGGTCGATGCCGGGGATCGGCGGTTTCGCGGGCACGGAGCCGGTGGAGAGCAGAATGTTCTTCGCCCGGACGGTCTGTGCGCCGTCGGCGCCCTGGACCTCCACCTCACCTGGACCCTTAAGGCGCGCCGCGCCGAAGTACCGTGCGGCACCGTTCGCCTTCAGCAGGCCCTCGACGCCGGACACGAGCTGGTTGACGACTTTATCCCTGCGCGCGAGGAAGGCAGCATAGTCCACCTCGACGCTGCCCTTGAGTCCGAGGTCCGCGCCCATGTTCGCCATCTTCAGCACCTCGACGGTGCTCACCATCGCTTTCGTCGGGATGCAGCCGACGTTCAGGCAGACGCCGCCCCAGTATTCCTTCTCGATGACCGCGACCTTCGCGCCCAACTGCTGCGCGCGGATGCCGGCGACATACCCAGCCGGCCCGCCGCCGATGATCGCGACGTCGTACTGCCCGTTCTGCTCAGACAACTCATGCCCTCCTCAATTCAATCGGTGTACTGACATGATACTGACTACGGCAAACCTGTTCGGAGAGCCGCAGGGAGCCGTTGTAGCACGAAGCCCTGAATCGTCACTGCTGAGTCGCGCGCGGCTCGCACGTCCGCTATCGACGGCCAGAAATCGTTGTCGTAGCGCAACTCGACGGCGAAGGGTGTGAGGCTCTTCGCTAGGTCCCCTGGCGAGTATTTCTTTCATATAGCACTGTTCCCTCGCGCGTGGCAGTTGTGACGAACGCCTGCGGCACTCGGCTCCACTCGTGGACCTCTCGTGCTGTATAGACCAGGACATCCACCTCGACAGGTAGGTTGGCCAGCGCGCTGTAGGTCGACCCGGCGCGCATAGCGCGGCTCATCAGATTCAGCCACGACCAGGATGTCGACATCGCTATCTGGACGGTGGTCGCCACGGGCACGGCTTCCGAATACTATTACCTTGTCAGGATCGGCTGTCTGTACGATGCGCCGCACAATCTCATCGTAGCGCTGCGCATCGTCGATGGGTAACGTCTCGATCATTGCTCAGAAACTCCGCCGCACGTAGGCCATCACCCTAACCACCAGATGAGCATACCCCGCCCCGGCTGTACGCCCCCGACCACTCGCGGGTGATCGCGACGCCGTTCGCCACACGTCACCTCCCGGCGTTGCGCGTGCGAGAACTTCTCACTGCACGCGTCAAGCCGCTTGGCCCGAGTGCCCCGCTATCTCGCCCTCCGGCGCGGCGCGGCCGCCCAGGTGACGTGCCAGGAACGTCTCTGCCTTCGCGTAGAAGTGGAGCCGGTTCTCCGGCCGAGCGAATCCGTGACCTTCGTCCGCGTACACCACGTATTCCACCGGCTTATCCGCCCCGCGCATCGCTTCCACGATCTGCTCGCTCTCGGCGCGCTTCACGCGCGGGTCGTTCGCCCCTTGCGCGATGAACAGCGGCGCCACGATCCGGTCCACGAAGAACAGAGGCGATCGGCTCCGCAGGAAGTCTTCATCCTCATCCGGGTTGCCCATGCGGTGCGCGAATATGGCCTTGATCGGTTCCCAGTATGGTGGGATCGTGCGAAAGAGGGTGATCAGGCTGCTCGGCCCCACGAGGTCCACCCCCGCGGCCCAGACTTCCGGCGTGAACGTCAGTCCCGCCAGGGTCGCATACCCGCCGTACGACCCGCCCATGATCGCGATCCGCTTTGGGTCTGCGATCCCGCGCTCGATCAACCAGCGTGCGCCTTGTGTCACGTCGTCCTGCATCTTCGCGCCCCACTCGCGGTTGCCCGCGTTGAGGAACTCCTTGCCGTAGCCGGTCGAGCCCCGGAAGTTCGGCTGTAGTACCGCGTAGCCCCGGTTCGCGAGCCACTGCGCCTCGGCGCTGAAGCCCCAGGAGTCCCGGCCCCACGGCCCGCCATGGACGAGCACCACCGCCGGCACCGGCCCGTTCGCCGCCTCCGCCGGAAGAGTCAGGTAGGCGTGGATCGTGTACCCATCGGGCGCTGCATAGTACACAGGTTCCATCGGTCGCAGGGGCAAACCCTCCAGACGCGGCCGCTGGCTGAACAGGAGCGCCGCCCGTCGATCACTCCGGTCGTAGCTGTAGTAATACACCGGCCCGTCGTCCGTCGTGTATGCGACAATCCAGGTCCGATCCGCGAGGTCGCGGCTGACGACGTGGAAATCGCCGCGGCGCACGTCGCCCAGAGCGTCGAAGTCCGCCGCTATCTGCTCGTCCAGCACCTGCCAGGCCACCCGCTCACGCTCGAACGAGACGGCCTGCACGGTCCGCTCCATCGGGTGGATGAGCAGGTCGCCAACATCGTACTGCGGGTCCTCTGCCAGCACGCGCTCCTGTCCGGTTGGCACGTCAAGCGCAAGGAGGCGCAGCGCGTTCGCGTCATGGCTGGCGACGACGTACAGCGTCTCGCCAGCCTTCGAGAAGCCCGCGGCGGAGCCCTCGTCTTCCGGTCCCCAGACGCGCACGCTCGCCCATTCCGCCTCTGGCGTCGCGCGTGTCAGCAACTCCCAGCCGCCGTCCGGCCGCCCCACGAGAGCGGCGCGCACGCGCATCTGAGCGTCCGCGGTCCAGTCCACGATGTCGCCGCGGTTCATCGTGTCGAGCGTCAGTTCACCGCTCGCCAGATCCAGCGCGTACACATCGTGCGTCCGCGGATCGTCGCGGTTGAGCGCAACCATGGCGGTGTCGGGAAACTCCGGCTCGAGTGCTACCAGGCGCGCCTGCACCCCCTCAAACGGGGTGAGATCCTGCGCCTCCCCGCCGCCCGCGTCCGCGCGATACAGCCGCCAGTTCTCATCTCCCGCGGCGTCCTGCAGGTAGAGCAGCTCGCCGGGATTGTACGTCCACGTGAAGAAGCGGATGCCCCGCTGCGGGTCCGACGTGACTGCCCGGTCGTCCTCTGCGCCAAGTGTCCGCACCCACACCTGCAGCACGCCCCGCTCGTCCGGCGCGAGGTAGCCAAGGAGCGTCCCATCCGGCGAGATCCGCGGGCTCGTCCGCTCCGGGTTCCCGAACAGAACCTCTCGCGGGATCAGGGGCATGGTCGTGCCAGTCATTGCCTCCTGCTGCGTCGTCGTCATCAATCGGTTCTCCTTCTCTTGTGCGAGGAACACATACCCGCACAGCGCCTTTCTCGGTTCGTCACGGTAGGAGCCAGACGGGCACCTGCTGCCCCGGCTGGACGTTCCCCCACGACTCGGGGATGACCGCGATGCCGTTCGCGCGCGTGAGGCTCGTGAGGATCCCGCTGCCCTGCTCTCCGGTGAGGCGCGCCCGCCAGCCGTCCGCCTCCTCGCGTACCCGCACGCGGAGGTAATGCCGCCGGTCGTCCGTCTTTCGGTATGCCTCTTCCATACACGCATCGACCCTGCGCCGACCCACGATCGGCTGGCCGAGCATCTTCTGGATCGCGGGCCTGCCGAAGAGCTCGAAGGAGATCATCGATGAGACGGGGTTGCCCGGCAGTCCGATCATCGGCACGCCGCCGAGGTGGCCGAACGCGAGCGGCTTGCCCGGCTTCATGTTGACCTGCCAGAAGTCTATCTCCCCCTGTGCGGCGAGCATGTCCTTGACGAGGTCGAAGTCCCCAACGCTCACCCCGCCACTGGACACGATCATGTCCGCCCCCTGCCTGATTGCCTGCTCGATCTTCTCGCTCAGGCTCTCCCGTGTGTCACGCGCGATGCCCAGGAGCAGTGGCTCGCCGCCCGCCTCCCGCACCTGCGCTGCGGCGGAATACGCGTTCGCGTTGTAAATCTTCCCCGGTGCGAGCGGATCGCCGGGCTCAAGCAGCTCGTCGCCGGTGGCGAGGATGCCCACCCTCGGCCGCCGTATGCACGGGGCGGACGGCAGCCCGAGACTCGCGAGAACCCCGACCTCGGCCGGGCGTATGCGGGTGCCCGTGGTGAGCACCGTCTGCCCTGCCTGCACGTCTTCGCCCGCCTCGCGGATGTTGCGCCGTGCAGCGATCTCGGCGAGCACGAGCACATCATCGCCCTCCCGCTCTGTCAGCTCCACCTGGATAACGGCTTCCGAGCCCTCGGGCACGGGCGCGCCCGTCATGATGCGAATCGCGGTGCCCGGCTCGACCGGTGTCTCCGAGACGTATCCAGCCGCGAGATTGGAGCTGATGCGGAGACGGCGCGGGGCATCCATCGACGCTCCGATCGTGTCCGCGACGCGCACCGCGTAGCCGTCCATCGCGGAGTTCGCGCGTGGGGGGATGTCGAAGCCGGCGACAACGTCCTCGGCGAGGACGAGGCCGAGCGCGTCCAGCACGGGCACCGGCTCGGACGAGAGCCGGGCAAACGCCGCGAGAATCCTCTCGCCCGCTTCCTCGACGCTCAGCATAGGGCTGCTCCTTCCAGGGTCTACCGCGCCGGAATTGTACCCGGCGCCGCGCTGCACCCGCAACAGGCACCCGCCGGGCATGGCATGATACACCGTGCTGCGGCAACCGCATGCGCAGCACGAAAGAGGATCACCACATGGACTACCTCGCGCTTTCAGACGACAACACCTTCCTGGTCTCAGATCACCTCGGGAACATCCCAACGGGCGGCGATGGGACGCTCGGCCTGTACCGCGACGACACACGCCATCTGAGCCTGCTCGACCTGCGGCTCAACGGTGAGCCGCTCTCCCTGCTCAGCTCCGGCGACGAGGACGTGTACCGCACTACGGCGCTGCTCTCCAACCCATGGCTGCGCAACGGAGAGGACCACATCGCCCCCGGCAGCATCGGCCTGCTGCGGTCGCGCGTCGTCTCGGGCGGAGTGTATGAGGAACTGATCCTGACAAACTACAGCCGAGCGCCCCTCCATCTGGAACTTTCCCTTGATGCGGCCGCCGACTTCGCGGACCTCTTCCAGGTGCGTGGCTTCCCGCTGGAGCGGTCCGGGACGCTCCAGCCGCCGCAGGATGAACCGATGGGCTTACTCCTCTCCTACAATGGGGGCGACGGCGTGCGGCGCTCGACGCGCCTGGCATACGACATCCCACCTGACGAGATCGTCCGCACCGCGCAGGAGCATCCGGGCGCGGATGGCACGGTGCCGCGAACCTTTCCCAGCACAGGCGCACGCCTCGTTTGGCGACTGGATCTCCCGCCGGGCGGTGAGCGGCGACTGGAACTTACCTTCACCCCCCGCACCGGCGAGGTGACGGCGACTGATGCCGGGCAGCGCACCTATCAGACGGAGTCGCGCCGGCAAGAGGCATCGTATGCGGAATGGCGCGACGGCGCGACGCTCGTCGAGACGGACAATCAGCCCCTGAACCGTCTCCTGGCGCGCAGCGCGCTCGATCTGCGGGCGCTGACCGGCACGTACCCGACCGGCAGGCTCCCCGTCGCGGGGATCCCGTGGTACGCGGTGCCGTTCGGACGCGACTCGCTCATCACCGCGCTGCAGACTTTGTCTTTTCGGCCGGAGCTGGCGAAGGGGACGCTGCGCTTCCTGGCGGCGCAGCAGGGCACGCAGGACGATCCCTGGCGCGACGAGGAGCCGGGGAAGATCCTGCACGAGATGCGCTTCGGTGAGCTCGCGGGCACGCGGCAGATCCCCCACACGCCATACTATGGCAGCGTTGACGCCACCCCACTCTTCCTCATGCTCTTCGCGCGAACGATACAGTGGACGGGCGATCGATCGCTATACGATGATCTGCTGCCGAACATACACCGGGCGCTGGAGTGGATGGACCGACACGGCGACCTCGATGGCGACGGCTACCTGGAGTACCACACGCGCTCGGAGCGCGGCATCGACAATCAGGGCTGGAAGGACTCCGGCGACTCCGTGCTGTACCTGGACGGTACGCAGGTCGAACCGCCGATCGCCCTCGTAGAAGTACAGGCGTACGCGCACGCCGCCAAGTCGTGGCTGGCGACCGTCGTCCGGCAGATGGGCGCCGCCCCGCTCGCGGACCGGCTGGAAGGCGATGCAACGGCGCTCAAGGAACGGTTCAACCAGGACTACTGGCTGGAAGATGCGGGCTACTACACTCAGGCACTCGACAGCGAGAAGCGGCCCGTCCGCGACGCGACGAGCAACCCCGGCCACGCGCTTATCGGTGGGATCATCCCACCCGACCGTGCCGAGCGGGTGGCCGCCCGGCTGCTCGCGCCGGATATGGCGTCCGGCTGGGGCGTGCGCACCCGCGCCGCCCAGGATCCCAACTACAACCCTATGAGCTACCACAATGGGAGCGTATGGCCACACGACAACTCCCTGATCGCGTACGGGATGGCGCTCAGTGGGCTGCGTGACGGTGCGAATGAGGTGGCCCGGCAGATCTTCGCGGCGGCGCCCTACTACCGGCTGGACCGGCTACCGGAGCTGTACTGTGGCTTCGGTCCGGACGAGACGGGCCTAGGCCGCCCCGCCGACTATCCGGTGAGTTGCTCGCCGCAGGCGTGGGCAGCCGGCACGCCGTACCTGCTACTCCAGAGCATTCTCGGGCTCGAGCCGGACGCGCTGACAAACACCCTGCGCGTCGACCCCCACCTCCCATCGTGGCTGGAGCGAATCGAGCTGCGCAACCTTGTCGTCGGGGAGAGCCACCTTCACCTGCGCATCACCCATGCGGGGACCGACATCATCTCAAGTGACGGCATCGACGTGCAGGTGCATTAAGTCCCGAACGGTGCCACACCCGCAGGAAGTCCTCCTGAGGAGATCATCGCCCGCCGCAGTTCATAAGGACTCTGGCTGAACGGTGTGGCATCTGTCATTCCGAGCGTGCGAGGAATCTGTGGTTCGCGCTACGGATCCCTCACTGCGTTCGGGATGACATGCGATAGACTTCAACCGGATTGCGTATCACTCACCCTTCGCTCCAGACAGCGCGCGTCTACCCGCAAGCACCAGCAACGCGAGCAGAAGGCAATAGAAGGACCCGGATATGATTAACCCCCACCGCAGGGCTGTAGACTCGTACCGAAGCTCGACCTCGTGCTCGCCCGCGGGCACGGTCACGGCCCTCAGGATGTGATTGGCCGCATACAGCCGGGTCGGGTTGCCATCCACGTATGCCTTCCACGCCGGGTAGTACACCTCACTGAGCACCAGCAGTCCGGGCGCCGAGGCGGTGGTACGTAGCCTCATTCTGTCCGCACGGTACTCGGTGATCGACACCTTCCCAGCAGCAGAATTCGGGGATTGGGCGAGCGGTGGTGGGGAAGCCTCGATCAGGGCGGTGCGCCTCGGATCTATGTTGCCAGATGCGAGCAGCTTCGGCGCTTCGCCTGGTGCCACCTGCCGTGCAGAGTGGACGATCCATGCCCTGGGCAGCGCGTCGCGGTTCTCGCGCACGCTCACGCGGTCGCCCTCGTACACGGCTGGGTGTGTGCCGGCCAGTTGCTCGAGGTAGGGCGGGGTCGGACGCGGGATCAAAATGTAGCGCACGTTGAGCAGATCGAGCAGCGACGACGCGAGGCCCTTGTCGAGCACAGATTCATGGTGGTATCCCTGCGAGCGGCCATTCAGCGCCCGCATATACTGCTGGTATCGTGCAAGGTGGGCGGGAAAGTAGCCCTGGATGTTCTGGAGACCGAGAGCCATTGCCCTGTTGTTCAGCACAAGCTCGGCTTCCAGCGGATCATCCCAGTACGGCCGGCCAGGGGGCTGGCGGTTGTTCAGTCGCACGTCGTAGCCGAAGACGCGGAACGGCTCCTTGCCGCTCCTCGACAGCAGGAATCGCCCCGCCTTCGTCGGTTCATAATACGCCTCGACATCAACCGTCCTCAGCGCAAATGCCGAATCAAAGTCCGCCCGAAGCGCCGCAAATGATCGTGCGTTGTCGAGCAGGTCGACGAACACCAGCAAGATAAGGGCGGCGGCCAGTGCGTGGCGGCGTGGAGAAAGCCGATAAGCCACGACGAGCACGGACGCGAGCGTCGCCGCGATCGCGGTCGGCAAGGGGACGGGCACGCCCTGAAGCCAAAGGGCGAGCGCAATCAGTGCAGGGAGGGGCGCCACCAGAGCGATGGATCTGCGCCTCAGCCGCAGGGAGCTCCACGTCGCCCCGGCCAGTATGGCCGCGCAGAGATAGAAGACCATAATGACCCGCGCTTCCGGATGGCGCGGATGCATCCGGGCGAAACCCGGCAGCGCATGGTAGAGCACCCAGTGCAGCGGTGTCGGCCCTTGGGTCGTCAGGACGAGCGACCCTAGCGCCAGGGTGGTCCAGTACGGGGTGCCATACCGCAGGCGCGCGACGAATGGTGACAGGCTCGCAAGCGCAAGGGTCGCCCCGCCCGCGTACATATTGGTCCGGCGGAGTAACTCAGCCCAGTCCCGCGTCGACCAGTCGCCAAAGCGGTATGCGGGCGTGGCGGGATAGCCGCCCGGGAGGTTGGAGACCGCGTTGTACTCGAACCGCGGGAGCAGCCCAGCGGCGGCCAGTCCCAGCCCAAACACCAGCACCGCTACTCCGTGTAGCGTGAGGGCAGCCATCCTGACGCGGAGCCCGGCCGCAGGGTTGGCAGGGGCGATCAGCGCACGGTAGGCTAAGTAGCCACCGAGCACTAGGAGGGCGTAGTAGGAGCCCTGTCCCAGCCAGATCGCCAGGATCTGGCTCACAGCGAACCCTGCCAGGGCCAACCAGAGGATTTTCTCTGTCCGGCCGCGGCTGCGCATGGCCAGTTCCGCGAACAGGACAGGGAATGGCAGCCAGGCGGCTACCATATACGCGAAGCAGCATGTATTACGATCGTACAGGTACCCGGTGAACTCGTAGGCAACGCCGGACAGCAGCGCAGCCGACACCGGCAT
>JAUJMR010000001.1:832378-836881 GCA_030446765.1 Chloroflexia bacterium | reverse complement strand
GCATCACCCGCCTACGGTGTTGCTGCCAGCTTCACGAGCGTCTCAAAGTACCGGGGGAACGTCTTGCTCACGCACTCGGGGTTGCGGATGCGAATGCCTGGCGCGGCGAGGCCCGTCACCGCGAAGCTCATCGCCATGCGGTGATCGTCGTACGTCTCCACCTCGGCAGGGCGCACCGGCGACGGGTACACCGTCAGCCCATCTGGGCGTTCATCGACACGCACACCTAGTCGCCGCAGCTCCGTCGCGACCGCGCCCACCCGGTCCGTCTCCTTGATCCGGTTGTGCGCGACACCGGTGATCCGCACCGGCGCGTCGGCGAACGGGGCAATCGCCGCCAGCGTCTGCGCCGTATCGGAGATGCCGCCCATGTCCACGTCCACGCCGCGCAGGCGTCGCGGCCCCACGACCTCCACCGCCTCCTCAGACCGGGAAACCGTGCAGCCCATGCGCTCCAGTACGTCCACGAAGTGCAGGTCGCCCTGTTGTGTGCGCGTGCCCAGGCCAGAAATGCGGACGCGCCCACCGGTCACCGCCGCGGCAGCGAAGAAGTACGAGGCGGCGGAGGCATCCGGCTCGACAGCATAACCTCGCGCCGCGTACTGTTGCCCGCCCCGCACGACGAATCGGTTCGGCTCCGGCTCATCGACCGCCACGCCGAAGTCCGCCATCAGCCCGATCGTGAGGTCGATGTACGGGCGGGACACCAGCGCGCCAGCGACCGCGACGTCCAGGCCGTCCGCCATATACGGGGCGACGAGTAGGAGGGAGGTGAGGTACTGGCTGCTGAGGGAGCCCGAGATCTCGGTCTTCCCGCCCCGTATCCCCGCGGCCTCGACGACCACCGGTGGGCAGCCCGTGCCGGTTTCGGAGACGGCATGCACCCCCAGCGTGCCCAGGGCGTCGAGCAGGGGCTGGATGGGCCGCTGGCGCATGCGTGGCGTGCCGTCGATCCGGTATCTCCCGTGTCCGAGCGCGACGTATCCCGTGATGAATCGAGCGGTCGTGCCCGAGTTCCCGATGAACAGGTCGGCCTCGGTAGCAGGCACCCTGCCGCCTGTCCCCCGGACCTGGAAGCGCTCGCTCTCCTCATCCTCCGCGACCTCCACGCCGAGGGCCCTGAGCGCGCCCGCCATGAGGCGCGTATCGTCGCTGTACAGCGCGCCCGTCAGCGTGCAGGCTCCATCCGCGAGCGCGGCTGCCAGCAGCGCCCGGTTGGACAGGCTCTTCGACCCTGGCACGGAGATCACCGCATCGGGCGGCGCATCGAGGGGCTGGATCTCGATGCTGCTCACGCCGAGATAGCCTCGTCGTCCGACGCTTCAGCGGGTGCTTCCTCCTTCATATACTCATACGGCTTGATGAGCTCCTGGGCCGGGCTCTGGTACCGTACCTCCTCGAGCGATCCATCGGCCGCGAATAGCAGGCGGGTGACGGAGGCCCGCTCCGGGTAGTCCGGGGTGCGGATCGTCTTCATGTTGAGCGGCTTGCCTTCGATCCGCACGCGGCCGATCATCACGGGGTCGGCGTGGCTGACGCACGCGACGGTCTCGCCCGCGTGACGGCGGAGCAGTTGCCGGACGAACCGCTCCACGCGGTCGCCGACGTCATCCATGCTCTCGTCGTCGGGACTGCGCAGCGGATCGTAGAGGTTCGCGTCCTGGCCAATCTCCACCCACCGCGTACCCTGCCAGCTCGTCCGCACCTCCTGGAGAAGGTTCGACTCGCGCATCGGCACATCCGGGTGATAGCGCGCGATGATCTTCGCCGTCTGCCGCGCCCGCAGCATTGGGCTCGAATAGATCGCGGTGAGTGGCTCCGACGCGAGCGCTTTGGCGGTCATCTCCGCCTGCGCCAGACCGTCCTCACTGAGGCGGTAGCGGGGCAGGCGCCCGTACAAGATCTGCTCAGGGTTATGCACGTCCGCGTGCCGTATCAGGAGTATCGAGGTCTCGCTCATATGCCGTCCTTCATGCTTGATTGATGCCCGGAAGTGATGACTCGCAGACGTGCCTCGCGCAGGCATGTCGCCGCGTCCAGCAGACGAACCACGCCGATACTGCACGCCTGCAGCGGTGGATAGAGCGGCCGGGTAGGGGCGGGTCTCCGTGCCCTCCCACGGGCCGCAGCCTGAAGTCGAGGCTCAAACCACCTGCCCAGAGCAATAACCGGCGTTTCTCCGGTTCGCCAGCAGAGTAACGACCAGGGCGTGCGTCGGGCCATTACGGGTCGGGGTCGTCCAGCGCCTTATCGATCTCCTCAATGCCGATCGTCGGCATCATCTGGCGGTAGAAATCCTCCTCGGAAATGCCCATGGCGATCGCCTCGTCATACCAGCGGCGGATCCGTTCGCGTCCGGCGCGCTGGCCTTCCGCGGACTCGGGCTCCTCGTGCTGTTCATCCTCGTGCATACAGCGCACCCCCGCGCAAAATGATAACATAGCCTCGCGCGCCTAAGACGGCATCGATCGCGAGTCGCGGCATGTCCAGCCGGCTAGAGCGGCCGCGCGAATCACGCCGAAGGGAAGGGATCACGCATCGTGGCGACAATCAACGTAGAGGGAGAAGGGGCAATCGCGTGTGCGTCAGGCCGGCGCCTGGTGCTCTGCATCGAGGACGCGGGGATCGATATCCTGCATCGATGTGGTGGGAACGCGCGCTGCACCACGTGCCGCGTGGAGGTCCTGGACGGCGAGCCGGGAGAGATGAACCAGCGGGAGCGGGACCGCCTGGCGCGTGAGGATAAGCTTGCCCCCAACATCCGCCTGTCCTGTCAGATAACGACCGAGTCGGATCTCACACTCAGAGTCATTAACCGCCTGAGCACGAGCGGCCTCGACGACCCAGGACCCCGCCCGGAGGAGTGGTAGAGAAGCGTTCGGAGTTACTGCGCGAAATGGCGATCAGACAGCCATTCTCACCGGGCCGCTCGAGGTAGCGGCGCCCACGCGGCGAAGCGAGCCGGCTCTCTGCCACATAGCGGCGTAGAGCATGCGTCCGCCCGCGACGGCCCCCGCGCCGAAGAGCAGGGAGGCGCCGCAGAGCATCGGCGAGCTGGCGACGAACAGCAGGGAGCCGAACGACATCACGGAGTATCCGCCCTCCATCAGCCACTCCCCGATGCGCAGGGGCACCGGTGGCGCAGGCAAGAGCCGCGCCTCGTGTGCCCCTGCCAGGCGGGCGGCGGCATCCTCCACAAGGTGGCGGCCCCGCACGTCCATGGAGCGCAGGCGTTCTGAGCCGAATGCGCCCGGATACAGGTAGATCTCCAGCGTCCGGTGCGTTTGGGGCGACCACCAGCTCTCGTCTGCGGGAAGGTGGCGCACGCAGGCGATGTCCAGCCCGCGCAGCAGCGGGTTGGTGAGCACCTCGTCCAGCATCGCCCCGAAGTCCTCTCCGTTCATGGCGGTAGTATAACATCGAGCCGTCAATTATCAGCCACGGGCATGGCAGTCTGGGACGGAGTGTTACGCAATCCGGTGGAAGACTATCGCATGTCATCCCGAACAGAGTGAGGGATCCGTACCACTGGACCACGGATTCCTCGCGGGCTCGGAATGACAGATTCGCTACGGTACAGCAGGAGTCGGTGGGAAGAACCGTCCATTAGGGTTTCGGAGTGTTCGCCTCGTAAAAATGCCGTGCGCTTCACCTCTACGTGCCGCTTGCTGAGTGCTACTATGGACTGATGCAGAGCGTCGAGGTGGAAACGAAAACGCCTGAGTTGAGCGCGGCGGCGAGGCGGCGGGGACTCATCGTCGTGCTGGTCGATACCTTTCTGATGTGGGGCGGGTTCTTCATGGTGATCCCCCTGATCAGCGTGCACTACGTCGATGCGCTCGGCTGGACGGCGGCGTCCGTCGGACTCGTGCTGGCAGTCCGTCAGTTTACCCAGCAGGGAATGACGCCCTTGAGCGGTGTGCTCGCGGACCGAATTGGGGCGAAGGGCCTGATATGCGCAGGGATGTTCCTCCGAGCGCTCGGCTTCGCGGTCATGGCGTGGGCGACGACGTACCCGCTGCTGATGGCATCCGCGGTGCTCGCGGCGGTCGGCGGCGGGTTCTTCGAGTCACCGAAGTACGCCGCGACCGCCGCGCTCACCGACGAGCACAATCGCGGGCGCTTCTATTCCCTCGTCGGCGTGCTGGGCGGCCTTGGGGTGACAGCGGGCACGCAACTCGGGGCGCTGTTGCTGCGTGCCGACTTCGCGTTGGTCGCGCTGGCTGCGGCGGGCTGCTTCGGCCTCGGCGGCCTGATCACGCTGTTGTTTCTACCGAACGTTCGGGTGGCAACGGAGAGTCGTGGGCTGACGTACGGGCTCGGGCTCGCCCTGCACGACCGCCCATTCATGACGTACAGTGTGCTACTGACCGGCTACTGGTTCCTTTGGGTGCAGTTCCTGATCTCCATGCCGCTGGCCGCGACGGCGATCGGCGGGCCGCGGACCGTTGGCTGGGTGTACGCGATCAACTCCGGGATGACCGTGCTGCTCGGCTACCCCCT
>JAUJMR010000001.1:829034-832278 GCA_030446765.1 Chloroflexia bacterium | reverse complement strand
TTGGCTGGGTGTACGCGATCAACTCCGGGATGACCGTGCTGCTCGGCTACCCCCTGCTGCGCATTGCGGAACGGCGCCTGCACCCACTGCCGATCCTCGTGCTGGGGGTCGCGCTGATGGGGCTCGGGTACGGCAGCGTCGCGCTTGTCGGGAGCGTCGGACCGCTGCTCCTGAGCGCGGTGCTCATCTCCGCCGGCGTGCTGCTCGCGTTTCCGAGCCAGCAGACCGTGACGGCGAATCTCGCAAACCCGGCCTCGCTCGGCTCATACTTCGGCGTGAACGCGCTCGCGCTCGCGGTCGGCGGTGGGCTCGGCAACCTCTCCGGCGGGCTGCTGTACGACCTCGGCAGGCGCCTTGATCTGCCTTTTCTTCCCTGGACCGTGTTCTGTGCGGTGGGGCTCGCGACCGCGGCAGGGCTCGCACTTATGGAGGCTCGATCAGTCAAGCCCCGTACCCGCGAGCTCCCTGCCGAGCCAACCTCTTGACCTACCGCACTCCCAGTAGCAGCTCCATCACGAGTTGGTCGAGCTCCTCGTACCGGCGCCCCTTCGTGGCCAGTGCCTGGATATCGAAGGAACGGTCCCTGAGCGTCTGTGCCGTCTCGGCAGAGTAGCCACCGCCCGCCGTCGGACCGTCGTAGCTCTCATCCCCCTGCCGCAGCTCGGCAAGCAGCCCCTGAATCTCCGCGTCCTGGTTGAACCGCTGGGCCTTTTCCCGGAAGATCAGGTAGGTGCGCATGCAGCCGCGCGCGAACGCCCACACGCCGTCCTCATCCTCGGTACGGTAGGCCTTCGCGTCGTAGTGCTTCGGGCCGTCGTACCCGCTGTCCTCCAGGAGCTTCACAAGGAAGAAGGCGCGCTTCGGGTTCTCCGATCCGAAGCGGAAGTCTTGGTCGAAACGGGCCATCTGCTGGTCATTCAGGTCTATATGGAAGAGCTTCCCAGCCTCCAGCGTCTGCGCGACCGCGTGCACGAAGTTCAGTCCGGTCATCGTCTCGTGCGCGAACTCCGGGTTCAAGCCGACCATGTCGGGGTTGTCGAGCGTCGCGATGAATGCGAGCATGTGCCCGACCGTTGGGAAGTAGAGGTCGCCGCGCGGCTCGTTCGGCTTTGGCTCCATCGCGAATCGCAGGTTGTACCCCTGGTCCTGCACGTACGCGCACAGGAAGTTGATCGCCTCGCGGAACCACTTCACGGCGTCACGGCCGTCTCGGTATGCTTCTGTCTCCGTGCCCTCGCGTCCGCCCCAGAACACGTACGTCTCCGCGCCGAGCTCTGCGCCGAGGTCGATGGCGTTCATCGTCTTCTGCAGCGCGAACGCCCGCACGTTTGCATCCGATGACGTGAAGGCACCGTCGCGGAAGATGGGGTTCGAGAACAGGTTCGTCGTGGCCATCGGCACGACCAGCCCGGCGTCGGCGACCGCCTGCTTGAAGCCCGCGACGATCTTGTCGCGCTCCTGTGGGGTGGCGTCGAACGGCACCAGGTCGTTATCGTGCAGGTTCACCCCGTACGCACCGAGCTCACCGAGCTTGCGGGCGGCGTACTCGGGGTCCATGGTGGGGCGGGTCGGATCGCCCCACGCGTCACGGCCGGTGTTGCCAACCGTCCAGAGGCCGAACGTGAATTTGTCGCTCGTTTGCGGGGTGTACTGGTCTGCCATGGTACAAGCTCCTTCTGTGCGCAGCGCTTCGCCGCTGCGGGCTTCCTGTTAGGATTCCAGGTCGAATACGAGCACTTCCTCGGCCACGGGCTGCATCAGCGGCCCAATCGCCACATGGTCGGGATGCGGCAAGTAGGCGTCACGGGCGGCCGCATGCTCGAACGTCATCACGAAACCGTGCGTATAGCCTCGGTTCAACCCTTCGGGGCTGGCGTTCGCCCCCCACGTGTAGCCCGTGATGCCGGGTATCTTCTCGGGCAGCGCGGCTAACGCGTCCGCCAGGCGGGTCATCGCCGCGGGTTGCACGCCGTCCCTGGGCTTGATGAGCACGATGTGATGGATCATTACCGTTCCTCCGTACGCGGACCGCATCATAACAGAACGGGAAACCCTGCACGAGATCGTTGGAGCGGTGTATCCTGAGCTGATCCGTGAGACGGGATTGGGAGGGACGATGCGCGCGACGGCATCCGGTGGAGGTATGGGGTGAGCAAGTACACGGCTGCCCCGAAGTTGGACCGGCTACGAGATCTCGGCGACTCCCTCGAGGAGCAGGCGGAGTACGCTGAACGGCTCTTCAGCACGGAGAAGCACCCCGACCTGGTGCGCGCCGCGCTGGAAGTGCTCGCCCGCCGGGAGGACAGTCGCCTCCGCCCAGTACTGCTCGCGAAGTACGCGTATTGCGACCAGAACGGCGTTCGGCGCGACCCAGGCGGGACGCTGCGCGCTGCGATCATCCACGCACTGCGACCCATCGCTGTTCCAGAGGACACGCGGTTGCTGGAGCGGGCGGCCACGACCGTTGAGTTCCTGTTCGGTGAGGCCGCGGGCGACCTCCGGGCGGCGGGCCTGCTCGTGCTCAACGAGGTGGACCACACGCTCGCGGGATATCACGCCGTGCGCCTGCTGACCGACGAGCACACCTCCATCATGTCTGGCGAGCCCGCACTAACCGCGGTGCGCGTGCTCGCCTCGCAGGGGCAGACCCTCCCACTTTACGCGTATGCGATGCGGGACGGGCTAACGGTGGGGGACGTACTGGGAGAGAGCCTGCGAAACCTCACCACCCTGCCGGCGAGCCTGCTGCCCGCGGTCGTGGCACGCCATGGCGAGAGCGAGGACGAGATCGCGCTGCTCGGCCTGTTTGACCTGTTGCTGGAGCACCCGGCGGGCGGTGAGTACGCGGCGTTTATCGTAGAGTTCCTGCGCACGACGACGTTGTACAACATCTATCGCTACCTGGTGAGCACGCTGCTTACGAGCAGGGACGAGGCGATGCTGCAAGAGTTGCGAACGCTGGCTGACTTGGAGCGCAACCCACGGAAGCAAGAGATCCTGCGGGACGCATTCGGCCACCGCTCATCGACCGGACCCAGGGATTGACAGTCCAAGCCTACCCGCAACCCTAGGTGTGCTTCGCGAGTAGGCTCAGACGCGCTCTCTGAGGAACGCCGCCCCCGTGCTTACGAGTCCGAGCTTGTCCCCGATGTGTCGGAGGACTCGTCCGAATCATTAGCCGCGTCCCCGTTTTCTGCCGCGTCGTCGCCGCTATCCTCGCTCGGCGTGCGATCGCGCTCCTCCG
>JAUJMR010000001.1:824584-828934 GCA_030446765.1 Chloroflexia bacterium | reverse complement strand
CGGGCTTCGGGTCCTCCGCGGGCTTCGGGTCCTCCGCGGGCTTCGGGTCCTCCGCGGGCTTCGGGTCCTCCGCAGGCTTCGGGTCCTCCGCAGGCTTCGGGGTTACGACCGGCTTCTTCTTGAGCTTCGGCGGCCCCACGAGGAACACGTCGCCCCACGGCTTGTATTCGCTAAGGAACTCGTCGCGGAAGAGCACCTTGCCGTCCTTGCTGACCGTGCGCGGCAACGATACCTTCATGCCCTCGTGGGCCCACTCCTTTTGCTCCCTCGTGCCACGCGGCAGCGTCCGGTCCCTGATGATCTTCGTCTTCAATGGTGGCTTGCGCTCCGTGATCACCGGCTTCCCGCGCTTCACGTCCAGGCCAGGGTCGGTGCCGTACAGCACGACGCGTAGCTGATCCTTCTTCGGGAAGGAGGTGCGAATGAGGATGTGGTTCTCCGTGTTGTTGGTCCACTTAAGGTCCACGTACGGCTGGTACACCGCCGCGTCGAAGCCCTCCGGGGAGCCGTCGAGCTGGTAGTATGACACGAGGTATGAGTGCTGGTTCCGCTCGTCGATTGGCAGGCCGGTCCAGAACGCCGCGCGGAAGGCGGTTGTGCTCACTTGGCACACGCCGCCGCCTACGCCGGGCACCGTCTCATCCGCGATGATCGTCAACCCCTCCTGATACCCGCGCTCGAGACTGATCTCTCCCAGCGCCTCGTTGAAGCTGAACGTCTCGCCGGGTGGGACCACGACGTTATCCAGGTATCCTGCCGCCGTGTGGATGTTATGCTCGCGCTCCTTCGGGGAGCCGGTGAACGTACTCGTGCCCTCACCGATTGCTTCGTTGATGCCGAGCGCGGTAAGGTCGTCGGTCGGGACGGCCGGTTTCGTCACGGTCACCGGCAGCGAGATGCTGCGCTCTTTCGCGAACGGGGCGGTCAGCAGCGTCTTCGTTGCCCTCTCGGTGTCCAGGATATGCCCATCGACGCTCGGCTTTGTCACGATGAGTCCGCCGTTCCAGGACAACTCGCCATCCCGCGGTTCCTGGTAGATCTCCATGCCCAGGTCACTGATATACGCGGCGACCTGCGCCTGGTCGATTGCCACCGTGCCGGATCGCGAGGCGGGGTCCACTTCCACGGAAGTCCAGTCGGCCAGGGTCTCCCTGGATATCGTCAGCGTCTCGTCCAGGTATGTGAGCGTGAGCTCGGATGAGAGCACCGTGTCAAGCTGTTTCTTCGCCGGTGCGAGGTCCTCTGCGTTAATGCTCACTGGCAGGGCCGCGGTAACGAGCCGGGTCCTATGTGTTGTCGAGAGTGCGGCGATAGCCGCCTCGGTAGTCGCGGGCACGTCCAGCCGCTCACCCGGTCGGTCAGGGGTGAGCACCGGCGTCGCGTCCTCCACAAACAGGTCTGCGTTCACCGGCTCGCGTCGCACGTCCTGTGCTATTGCCGCGACGTACTCTTGAACCTTGTCCGCCTGGATCGCAACCGTTGCCCTGCGAGCTTCGCGATTGACCCGCACCTGGAGCCACCCGGCCACGGTCGCCTGCTCCGCACTCCACGTCTCGCCGTTGTGCGCTAGCTCCAATGGGGCCGACAGCAGCCCGTCGAGGCGTTCCTTCGTCGGTTTAAGATCCCGCGCTGTGAGTTGGGCTGGAATAGGGGCGGTGGCAACGGTCGCCCGGCGGTTCGCTCCGAGCCCGGCGTAGATCTCCTTTGCTGTCGCGGTAGTGTCGAGCTTCTGCCCCAACTTCTCCGCGGTGAGGACTGCCTTGGCATCTTTAATCGCGAGGGTCGCATCCACGGGTTCGCGCCGCACCTGGGCGGCAACCGGTGCGAGAACCTTTTCGAGTCTTCGCGCATCGAAGCCACCGACAATCTCGCCCTTTCCGCTGCGGGCCCGTATGGCCGTGCCCAGTTGCGCCCTGCTCAGGGTCCACTGCCGATCCGCCAGCCGCAGTGTCAGAGGCTCGTTCGCGACCGCACTGCTGAGCGTGCGCACACTCCGCCACTCCTCGCGGGTCTGCGCGGGCTTGACCGGGACGACCGGTAGGGCGATCTCCCCGGTGTTGAACTGACTCACCTTCTTATGAATACGCTGCATCGCGGCAGTCGTATCGAGCCGCTGGCCATCTTTGTCCGCCGAAGCGGCCATGGTGCCATCGGGTCGGAGCGTGAGCGCGGATTCGACCGGCTCGCGCGCGATATCGGCGGCAAGACCCTGAACATGAACGTCCATCTTGCCGCGGTCGAGGAGATATCGCGCCTGTATATCCGTCGAGCCACCGACGAGCGGCACCCGGTGCCACCAGCGACTAAGGAAAGATCCGTTGCGACCCGCTCCATACGCCTGGCTGACGAGGGGATCCACGTCGAGCGCCAGGCCAAGCTGTTCGGGGGTCACCTGCCACTGGCTATCTGCGTGCGAGAGCGTCAGCGGCGACCGGTTGTACTCGGCGGCTCGCTCGAGGAGCACAGTGCGCGCTTCGGCGGGCGTGTGATCTGAGATATCAACGCCGTTGACCGATACACCGCGGTAAATCTCACCGTTAAACGTCGAGGAGTAGTACGCGAGCCCACCGGCGGCGATGCCGAGAGCGAGCAGCAGCGCGAGGACCGCAGCGATTGGTTGCCTGCCGCTCGGCAAGACACGACGGCTCGTGGTTCGGATACGTTGTGTGGGCTGACCCCACGGTTCAACCTTGCTCATGACACTCACTTTTCAAACGATTGGTGCAGGTCCAGTATACAAGTTATCAAGCCGGTTGCACCTGCTACTGAGTGCCTTGGATACGGGCACGCCTCTCTTGTGGCTGCACGTGATTTGTTACTCCCCCATTAGGGGCTATCTTGGTCCTTCTTGGGACATTCCGCTGAGGGAAGTGAGGCCAAGAGACAGGAGGCTTTCCGTGCGCGTGCCGATTGGCAGCGCGGCTGTGCTCGCGTGGTAGAATACGCCCGACAGCCGGTGAGACAGAAAGCCCGAGGTGCCACTCTTGCCCGAAATGGACCGCCCGGCGACGAAGATCGTCGCAACCGTTGGCCCCGCAAGCAGCGACGAGTCAACTCTGCGGGCGTTGATGGAGGCCGGGGTGGATGTGTTCCGCCTTAACTTCTCCCACGGCGAGCCGGAGGAACACGCCGAGACCTCCCGCCTCATCAACCGGCTGTCGTCGGGGTTCAACTCCCCTGTCGCCATCTTGCAGGACCTTCAGGGACCGAAGATCCGAGTTGGCGAGCTGGAGCATCCGGTGCCGCTCGTCGCTGGGGAGCGTGTGACCCTTACGAGCCGTGATGTGCCGGGCACGGCGCAGCTTGTGCCCACGACGTATGAGCATCTCGCGCACGATGCCGAGGCCGGCAACACGCTGCTCCTCGACGATGGTGCGCTCGAGCTGCTTGTGCTTGACACCACCGATACGGACACCCAGTGCGAGGTGGTCCGTGGCGGGTTGCTCAAACAGCGGAAGGGGATCAACCTGCCCGGCGTCCATGTCAGCGCCCCCGCCCTCACGGAGAAGGACCTCGCGGACCTGCGTTATGGCGTGCAGATGGGCGTGGACTACGTCGCGCTTTCCTTTGTCCGCCGCCCCGAGGATGTGATGCTCGCGAAAGACGAGCTGCGGGCACTCGGCGCGGATACGCCCATCGTCTCGAAGCTCGAGAAGCCGGAGGCGATAGCCGCGCTCGATCCCGTGTTGCGCGCCAGCGACGCCGTCATGGTCGCGCGCGGTGACCTGGGCGTGGAGATCTCCCCCGAGCGGGTGCCGATGATCCAGAAAGCGATTCTCGAGCGCGCCATCGCCCTCGGTCTGCCCTCGATTACCGCCACGCAGATGCTGGAGAGCATGATCTCCAGCCCCCGGCCAACCCGGGCGGAAGCGAGCGACGTGGCAAATGCGATCCTCGACGGCAGCGACGCGGTGATGCTCTCGGGCGAGACAGCCGCGGGGCAATATCCGTTGGAGTCCGTGCGCATGATGCGACGGATCGCCCTCGAGGCCGAACGGAGCGGGCGCACGAAACCGGGAGCGCGCCGCGAGCACTCCAGCTCCGTGCATGCGCTCAGTAATGCCGCACGGTCGCTCGCGGAGGACCTGCCGGATGTCGTCGCCGTCGTCCCACTGACGAACACCGGTTATACCGCTCGCCTGATGAGCGGCGCGCGCGTTCCGGCGCCCATCTGGGCGTATTCGTACACCGAGAAGGTGCGCCGTGGCCTCGCGCTGTGGTGGGGCGTACGCTCCCTGCTGATGCCGAAGCTGGAAACGACGGAAGAGGCGATTAGCTGGGTCGAACAGGACCTCCTCGATCGCCGCTTTGTGAGCGAGGGCGCGACGATCGTGATTACCGGTGGTCTCC
>JAUJMR010000001.1:804410-824484 GCA_030446765.1 Chloroflexia bacterium | reverse complement strand
CTCGATCGCCGCTTTGTGAGCGAGGGCGCGACGATCGTGATTACCGGTGGTCTCCCGCTGCTCGCGCCCACCCGCACGAACTTCGTGAAGCTCCACGTGGTCGGCGAGCTCGCCTAGCGGCCGCCAGTCCCTGTACACGCGGAGTGCATTCGTTTACTATATGGGCCACGCCGCGCCGATTGGGCCGGCTGAGCCGCCGAGTGACAGGAGAGCTTTCTTGATTCGCACGATTCTCATCATCCTCGTGATCCTCGTCGTTATTTTCGCCGTCTATCAAATGGCCGGCCGCCGCCGCCTCTAGTGCATAAGCACGGACGGTGATCGAGAGTAACCCGTGTGGGGACGAAGCGCTCGGAGCGAAACTGGCGGATGTCTGCGAGAAACTGCGACCTGAGCGCTTTGTCTCGGGTGCTCCTGTGGTCGCCAGCGCAGGCGAGCGCATGGGCAACTATCACGGATAACGTGTGCATGCCCCAGTCTGTGAGGCGTGAAGGGAACGCGCTGACGGGCGCGAGGTCGTTGGCGTGAGCCACAGGCCTGTGGTACTCGTCATTATGGACGGTTGGGGCATCGCAGAGCCTGGTCCGGGCAACGCCGTACACCTCGCGCACACGCCGAACCTGGACGAGTACACCGCCAACTGTCCCCATACGCGGTTGCTCGCCGCCGAAGAGGCCGTCGGGCTGCCGCCGGGGCAGATGGGAAACTCCGAGGTTGGCCATCTCAATATTGGCGCGGGCTACGTCGTTTTGCAGGACATGCCACGCATCGACACGGCGATCACGGATGGAGGGTTTTACGAGAATCCGGCCCTGCTCGGTGCGGTGGAGAACGCGCTGCGCACGGGCGGCACGCTCCACCTGTTTGGTCTTTTCAGCCCGGGCGGGGTGCACTCTCACTTCAACCACCTGCGTGCCCTGCTGGACCTCGCCAGACGGCATGGGCTGGACCAGGTCGCGATCCATGCATTTCTCGACGGGCGCGACACGCCACCACGCAGCGCGCTCGGCTACTTCCAAGAGTGGGAGCCGGAACTCGATCGGCTCGGCGTCGGGCGGTTCGCGTCCCTGATCGGCCGGTACTACGCGATGGACCGCGATGCCCGCTGGGAGCGGGTCCAGCGCGCCTACGACCTGCTCGCCCACGGCGTAGGCACGCGAGCGAGGTCGGCCACCGAGGCGGTGCAGGCGTCGTACGACGCTGGCGTGACGGACGAGTTCGTCGAGCCTGTCGTACTCGCTGGGCCGGACGGCGAGGCGACGACCGTGCGACCAGGCGACAGCGTGTTGTACTATAACTTCCGCACCGACCGCGGCCGGCAGCTGACGCGCGCCTTCGTCGCCCCGACGTTCCCGTTCTACGAGCGAGGCGACCGCATCGAGCCGGTGCACTTCGTGACGTTCGCAGAGTACGACGCGACCCTGCCCGTTTCGGCGGTGGCGTTCCAGGCATTTCACGTCGAGCATCCTCTCGCTGAGGTTGTCGGCACCGCCGGCGTGCACCAGCATCACGCCGCGGAGACGGAGAAGTACGCGCACGTCACCTATTTCCTGAATGGCGGCAGGGAGCAGCCGTATCCCGGCGAGAGTCGCATGCTCATCCCCTCGCCGAAGGTAGCTACATACGACCATCAGCCGGAGATGAGCGCGCCAGCGCTCGCGGCGGCGGTGACTGCGCGCATCCGTACGGGCAACGACGCCCTGCTCGTGGTCAACTTCGCGAACCCTGACATGGTGGGGCATACCGGGTCCATCCCGGCAACCGTCGCAGCGTGCGAGACGGTGGACGGCTGCGTCCGGCAGGTGGTGGATGCCGTGCTGGAGCGCGGTGGATGCGCGCTGCTGATCGCTGATCACGGCAATGCCGAGGTGATGCTGATGGAGGACGGCTCGCCGTGTACGACGCACACAACGAATCCGGTACCGTGCATCCTTGTCGGCGCACCAGACGTGACCGGTCTCCACGATGGCGGGAAGCTGGCGGATGTTGCGCCCACGCTCCTCGCGTTGCTGGGCCTGGAGCCCCAGCCCACGATGACCGGCAGGAGCCTGCTTCAGCGCGGGTGACCGCTCGCTGCGGTTATCCATCCGTGCCCGCCGGTCGCTGCCCAGCACATTCTTCGTTGCCAGTGAGTCGCCGCTGTCCCGTTGCAGATGGTCGAGCTGTTTACGGCATGTTCATCATCTCGCGCGTTCTGTTTACGGTGTCCGTGCCGTCCCCGACCTATGATTGGCGGCGTGACGCGGCGACGGGCCGGAACGTCGATCCCGGCGACCATAACCACCGTAGAGGAGATGATTGATGCCAATAGTGACGGAGCACCCACGATCCATCGACGTCATCCGCCGCCTTGCGGATGATTGCGATCACGACCTGGAAGCTTTCGTTTCGGATTTCACGGCGCGCCGCCGTGCGCAGGATGCCGCTGCACAGTCAGCCCGCCAGGCGCAGGAGGCGCCGCAGGCGACGGAGTGCGAGGATTTGACCTGGCAGGAGCTCTGCACCCTGCTCGCCGCGCGCGAGGCCGCTGCGGAAAGGATGCGCGACGACCTGCAAGCGATGACCCGAGAGCTGAGCCTGCTCAAGCGCGAGCTACGCCGCGTGCGCCGGCAGATGCTCAACGACGGCTTCCCGGTGGAGGCCGTGATCGGCGAATCCATACCCTCTGCACCCCCTAGCGTGCCGCAGACGGCGAACATCCAGCAAAGCGTCGCGCGCGTTCGCATGAGCCAGAGCCTCGCCTGGCTGAAACCGTGGCTCCGAGGCTTCATTCCCGGCGCCGCGTAATCCGGCGGGGTGTCACGCTTGGCGACGAGCGCAGTGGGGGCGTTCCCTTGAACGCCCCTACCGGCGACGGACCGTCAGGTGGTAGGTGACCTCGGTCTCGAACACCGCCCCGGCGTTGTTGGTCTCCGTCACCCCGCGGAAGTGGATCGTGTGCTTCCCCGGCGGGAGCGGGGAGAGCAGCACCCAGTAGCCATCCGAAGCGCCGACATACCGCCCGCCGCTCTGGCGCAGGAAGTTGTCGTCCACGATGGTGACGGGGAATCCGGAAGCATCGGCCCGCTGCCCGCGGAGCCTGGGTATCTTCTTCCCATCAATCGTAAGCTCCAGGTTGGTGACACCGTCCATCGCGGCTTGCGCCGTTGAGAGCAGCCTGCGCGGATTGGCGCCCGCGCCCGCACGGTCGAGAAACACGATGTTGATGATGGGAAAGAACAACGCCTTACCCGCCGGGACGACGCAGCTGCGCGTCGCAGGTCCGCCGAAGGTGCCGGCGAGGAACCAGACGTTTCCCCGCTGTTTCGTGCCGCAGCGCGCGCCGGTTTCGTCCCCGATCGGGTGATTGCGCTCCGGGATGCTCAGGGCCCATTGCCACCACCGCGCAGACCACTCGCCGTAGGTGCCGCCGTATGCCGCCGAACGCACCGGAACCACCTTTCCCGGCGGTAGCGACGTGGTGGCTGCCCCTGTTCTCCTGGTGCCTGGTTTCTGTGCCGGGCTGTCCTGCTTTGTGCCCGCCTGCTTGGTCCTGCCAGTCTGTTGTCCGGCTGCGCGGCCTTTCGAAGCGGGGGTAGGCGTTGTCTGCGCCGCATCGCCGCCGAATGGCCCGCACCCCGCAACACGCTGGAGGGCCCACACCAGATGCGCAGCAGCAAGGCGACGATCAGCCACAGCACAGCGCACCCACCCTGGGATTGTGCCCGTTCTGCTCATGCCCCGCCCTCTCCGTTGTGCCGAACGTCTGTCGCATGCAGGCAGGCGGGATATAGACGAGAATTGCCTCGGCGGTACACGCTTTCTTCGCGGCAGCATGAGAACAGAGTGCACTGGGTGCGGGGACGTGACATCGCCGGAACTGATCGATCATCCGCCATCGTGCATCGCGGTTGACCGCGTCACGCCGACTCCCAGTATGATACGGCGTCAAACTCCCTCCCCCAGCATCGATCAAGGAGCCGCTTTGAACACGCACGATACCCATCGCCTGGCACGGCAGAACCGGCGGCTCGTTGAGTTGCGCATCTGGCGCAACGCGCTGGAGCAGCCGGTCGAGAACTGGCAATTCACGGGGCCGGGCGGCGACACGGCGCAGCTCCGGCTTGGCGACCGGTGGCCGTCGGAGGATTTCCCCGTTCGGCTCCAAGGCAACCGCGACGGTGCCCGAGGCGTGGGCCGGGATGCCGGTCGAGCTGGAGCTGTGGCTCGGTGGCGAGGGCTTCGTTCAACTCTCCAACGGCGTGCGGGGCGGATTGAACCCGATGCACCGAGCGTATCGCGTCGCGGAGAGCGCGGCGGGCGGCGAGCGGATCGAGATAGACGCCGAGGTCGTGCCGAAGGGTATCTTTGGCTCGCATATCTACGGCCCGGGCATTGACAGCGCGCTGCTCGTCGTGCCGGAAGCGGATGTGCGCGCCCTGGAACGCGACCTGAGCATGATCGCCGAGGTCTGCGATCAGCTCCCGGATCACGAGGTTACGCCTCACCTGCTCGACACCATCGACGCTGCGCTGGTGCTCCTTGCGCCCGTGTGGCCAACGAACAGTGAGAAGATCATCAGCCGCATCGTGGGCGGGGAGGGTGCCTCGCCGGGCTCCGGGTATTCGCAGCGCTGGGCCGCGGAGTCGGGGATCGCGAACCCGCTGGTCCAGGGTTTCGGTCTGTGGAGCGTGCCGGAGGCACCCGGCCCCCTCGAACCACTTACCGAGGAGGCGCGCGCCGGGGTCCGGCGGGCGCGCGAGGCCGTTGCGCAGCGGCTGGCCGAGATCGGGGAACGCTATCCGCCGGTTGGCGGCATCGCGATCAGTGGCCACGCGCACATCGACCTGGCGTGGCTCTGGCCGCTCGCGGAGACCCGTCGCAAGGCCAGACGCACCTTCTGGACGCAGATCGGCCTGATGGAGCGATACCCCGACTTCATCTTCAACCAGAGCTCCGCGCAGGCGTATCAATGGATCGAGGAGGACGACCCGGAACTGTTCGAGGCGATCCGCCAGCGCGTCGCCGAGGGCCGATGGGAGCCGGTGGGCGGCGCGTGGTGCGAGTGTGACTCGAACATCACCGGCGGCGAGGCGTTCGTTCGGCAGCACGTATACGGTCAGCGCTACTTTCAGGAGAAGTTCGGCGTGCGCTGCTCTGTGGCGTGGTTCCCCGACGTGTTCGGCTACTCCGCCGGGATGCCGCAGCTTCTGCGTGGGGCGGGGATCGACAACTTCTTCACGATCAAGATCAGTTGGAACGAGACGAACGAGCTGCCGTACGACCTCTTCGAGTGGGAGGGCATCGACGGCACGCGCGTGCTAACACACATGTTCCGTAACCCGGCGGCGGGCTACAACGGCAACATCGCGCCGGAAGACGTCATCGGCACGTGGCGCAACTTCAAGCAGAAGACGAAGCACCCCGAGAGCCTGCTGACCGTCGGGTGGGGCGACGGGGGTGGCGGCACGTCGGCGCGGATGCTGGAAAACTATGCCCGCCTCAAGGAGTTCCCCGCGACGCCCCGCCTGCGGATGACGCGGGTAGACGAGTTCTTCGCCGCACTGCCCAAGGAGGGCATCCCACGCTGGGTCGGCGAGTTGTACTTGGAGTTTCACCGGGGGACGCTCACCACCCAGGCCCGGACGAAGCTGCTCAATCGCCAGGCGGAGCACCGGCTGGTGGAGGCGGAGGTCTTCTCCGCGTTCGCGGAGCGCCACGGCCTCACCTATCCGCACGACGAGATCGAGCGGGCGTGGAAGACCTTGCTGCTCAACCAGTTCCACGACATTCTTCCCGGCTCCTCCATCAAGGAGGTGTACGAGGACAACCATCGGGACATGGCCGGCGTGGTTCAGACTGCCACCGGCATCCGCGATGCCGCGCTCGCGCATCTCGCCGCCCAAATCGCCCCGCCCGAGGGAGCACAGCAGCTCGCGCTAGTCGGCAATGCCGCCATTGCCCCGCGCCTGCTGTCGGTCGTGCTGCCCGGCGTGGACGCTTCGGTCACCGTCGCGGATGAGACCGGCGAGCCGCTGCCCACGCAGGCCACGGATGAGGGCCTGCTCGTGCACAGCACCGATCACGCGGTGGCTGGCGCAGGGTACATGACGCTCACGATCCGTCCCGAGGGTCCGGAGTCGGAGATGGAGCTGACCGTCCGGGCCACGGCGTCGAGCGACGGCGCGGTGCTGGAGAACGACCAGCTACGCGTCGAGATCGGCGCAGACGGTACGCTGGCGCGGGTGCTCGACAAGGACCTGCAACGCGACGTGCTGGAGGGGCGGGGCAACCAGCTTTGGGCCTACGTCGACAAGCCCCGTGTGTACGACGCGTGGGACATCGACCAGGACTATGAGAACGAGGCGGAGGAGATTGGCGGGGTGACCGGGATCGCGGTACTGGAGACCGGCCCGTTGCGCGCTTCGGTGCGAGTGGAGCGGCGGTGGCGCGACTCGCGCATCGCACAGACGTACTGGTTGCACGCAGGCTCGCTGCGCCTGGACATCGACACCCACATTGAGCTGCACGACCGGCAGGTGCTCATTCGCGCACTCTTCCCGCTCGCGGTGCGCTCGCACGAGGCGTCGTTCGAGACGATGTACGGGGTGGCCCGGCGCCCGACGCACCGCAACACCTCGTGGGACGCGGCGAAGTTCGAGGTCGGCGGCCATCGCTGGGCAGACATGTCCGAGCCGGGCTACGGCGTTGCGCTGCTCACAGACGCAAAGTACGGGTACAGCGTCCACGACAACGTGCTCGGGCTCAGCCTCGTGCGCAGCCCGATCTACCCGGATCCGTGGGCGGACGAGGGCGAGCACCACTTCACGTACAGCCTGTTCCCGCACATCGGCGACTGGACCGACGCGGAGGTCGTGGCAGAGGCGGTGTCGCTCAACAGCCCGCTGACCGCCGCGCTTGCAGAACCCGGTGGCGGCAGCATGCCCCTGGAAGCGAGCTTGGTGTCGCTGCCGGTCGAGGCGGGCTTGTTGCTCGACGCGGGCGTGACGCTCGGGCTCGGTGCGCTGAAGCGGGCCAAGGACGGCGCGGGCCTGATCGTCCGGGTGTATGAGCCGCACGGCGCGCGGGGCACGGCGATCCTTCAGTTCGGCGACGACGTGCAAACGGTTCAAAAGGTGAACCTGCTGGAGGAACCGATCGAGGACGATTCCGTTGCTGCCGAGGGCCCCACAGTGAGCCTCCCCGTCCGTCCGTTCGAGGTCGTGACGCTGCGGGTAGTGATGTAAGCGAGAGCGTCGCAACATGCAACGACGAAGACCAGGAATCCACCATCGGCCCTGTTTTTGGTTGCCCGTTGCCCAGCGCGAGGGAAGGTAGCACGGCACCCAGACAACAACGACCTAGCGTGTGCCTGCTACACTCGGGGAGGATAGGAGGCGCCTATGAACCACCGAATCCTCGCGACCCTCGTGCTTGCCCTGCTGCTTGCTGCGTGCTCGGACAACACTGGTACTCTGACCCGACTCCGGCGCCCGTGCCCACCAGGCGGTCTGCGTCCGCACCCGACCGCGTCGCCAAGCCGAAGAAAGCGAAGCAGCCCAGCGCCCGGACACCGCCGAGTCGCGGAACGTCGCGGAGGGCTCTAAGAAATGCCCCCTGTACCCCGTGCTCGACGTGGTGGATGGCGACACCATCAGGATCGAGCGCAACAGGCCGCATGAGACATTGCGCCTGATCGGCCTCGACACGCCGGAGACGAAGAAGGACCCGCGAGCCCGATGCAGTGCTTCGGCCGGGAGGCGTCGGATCGGGCGCACCGGCTGCTGGACAGCAAGCGGGTGCGAATTGCCTCGGATCAGCAGGACACGCGCGACAAGTACGGGCGGCTGCTGGTGTACGTGTGGACGCAGAGGGCGTGTTCTACAACCTGAGCACGATCCGCGAGGTACGCCCCAGTACACCTACGATGTCGCGTACCGATACCAGGAGCAGTTCAGGGCCGCGGAGCGCGAGGCGCGGGAGAAGAGGCGAAGTTCTGGGCCGCGTCGGCGTGCGGCGGCGATACCAAGCAGCCGGCGGCAGGGCAGCAGGGGCAGGAGGCGCCACGCCCTACCGAGCCGCCCCAAGCGGGGAGCGGCGGGACACGCGAGGCACCGTACGAGAGCTGCAAGGCGGTGCGGGCGGCGGGCGCGGACCCCATCCGCCGCGGCGACCCGGGATATAACGCCGAGCTGGACGGCGACGGCGACGGGGTGGCGTGCGAGTGAGCGTCGTCGCCGCTCGAGCTGAGTAAATGTCGGGCGGGGCGGCGACCGACAAGGCGGTGTATCCTGCGGACGCCATGGACCTGAGCAAGTGGGACGAGGCACCTAGCGTGTGCCTGCTCGGCGACGGGCAGGACTTCCTCGCATACTTCCCATTCAGCAGCCAGTAGGTCGCTGTAACATCGGAGGCGGGGGTTGGGTCGATCCGGGTTGTGCTAACCTGTCGTCGTGACCCGGGCTGCCCTGCTGTTCCTGCTAACGAGCCTGTTCGCCACGGCGCTGATTCTCCTGAGCTTCCTCGGCTGGTCACGTACAGATCTCATCCCGACGCGCCCTGGCTCGCACTGTCGCGGTGGCTTGGCTGGTGGAAGGGGTGTCCTGTGTACTATGCCCTGCGTCTCTACGGCGAGCAGGGCAAGCTGAAACCACAAGATCAGACAATGGTCAGCATCCTCTGGATCTGCGGAGCTGTGGTTGTCGCAGGCGCCGCTGCTGGGCTTCACTCTTTGCTGCCGGTCTACCGCGCAGAGTAGCCCAACCCTTTGTCTCAATTCTGTTGCGACCGCCTCAGGTAATTCGAGATATGGGCTGGAAGGCAGTGTCGACGCGACCAGTCTGGCCATCCACCTTGCATGTGACGCTGATCGATGATATCACCCTGCGGACCCCTGAAGATGAGCGTTAGATCCACATCACCGTGCACGGCGGTGAGAAACACCCCCTGCCCGACATGGACCGGGATGCTGTCTTCTCCCGCGATTGCCTCTACCGATACCGCGCGGCCGGTAGCGGCCCGTGTACCACCGCCCGCCCTCGCAGATGGTGGCACCCACGTCATAGGGCACCGAACTGCCTGACTGACTCTTCGGGCAGACCGTGACTTCCGTCCAGGCAGACAGCGTCTGACTCTCCACCCTCGGGCACCTCACCTCGTGGAGGCCGCCGAAGACCGTATCAGACGGCTCGCCTTGCGGGTCGTCATCCGTCTCATCGGGGGAGGAAGAGGCGGCGTGGATGCTCCATTTGTGTCTCCAGAGGGTTGCGTCATTGCTGCGACACCTCCGCGGCTCCCACGCACCTCCCCCAGCCCGGATCGTTCGATATGTTCTTGCCGCAGCAGATCTGAGCTTGTGATTTGAGCACAGCAAGGCGAGCGGGTGGAGACCGGTACAGCCGGGGATTAGCTTGCGGACTGTACAGTCAGACACGGGATGCTGGACCCGCGGCACCCCTTCGCGGGTCGTCCATTTCGGGCCGCTCGCCGGAGTCCTCGACAGGGGACGAGAATGCACGACGGACCCGGTAGGGCGTGATCTTGTCCGATTCGAGGCGACGTTCCCAGGGCAGGCGCTTGTCTTGGACCCGGGACGAACCACCGGGCCGCCGCCAACTCCAGCTATCTGCTGCTCGGACGCAGTCGTCGTCCAGTATTTGTGTCTCCAGATCGAAACGACGGATGTATGCCTGCCAGACGATGCTCCAGGTCTGGCTCCGCGCAGAAGGACATCCGTGGCCGCGTGTCTCCCCACGCGCACCGGAGCCCCGCACGCAGGAGCCGAGGGTCTGGTGGATCTTGACCAGCGAGTGCAAGCCCGCCCAAGGATCGTTCGAGCCTGGATCATCGTGGGTGTACTCAGGGTGCCGCAGCAGACGAACTTGGCCCCGTGTCGGCCGCCAGGGATTGCCGATGTAGCCACGAGGGTCGGCATAGAAGCACCGATTGGATCGCAGGCGCACCGATAGCGGCGTGGGTAAACCAGCGCCAACGCGACCAGGTCGTAGCCCGCATCGAAGACGAACAGGGAATGGACTGCTCGTAAATCGAACCCGGACCTGTCGAAGGCATCCTCGGACGGATGCACGCGTCGCCACGTCGAGCGGCGCGGTCCAGCTGTTGCGCTCGAAGCTGATTCCGTTGGTTTGCCATTGGAGTGGCGGGAGGGGTTAGTAATAGCCGCGCTCGGGACTGGTCTCGGCATGAAAACCTCATCGACCGCGTAGATGGGCTGACCACAAGAGGATGGCGGGCCAGGCTATGCTTCAGGTGGCGCAACGTGCGTATGCGCCGGTGGGAGGCCTCCAGGCTCAAGTGGACGAGCGAGGGGACAGTATTGACGGTGAGGACCGTGTCGACCAACTCAAATAGGGCGTCGGCGCGTTTGCCGAGCAGCTTAGAGGTGCGGAAGGTTGCCAGGGAGAGACGGCTTCGGAGGTGACCATAGATACCACCCTGGACCAGCGTCCGCCCACCGACCACGCCGGAAGACCGGCAAACGGTGATTGAACATCCATACTCGGCCGATTAAACCAGAAGTAGCCGCCGCTGCTTGCCTTTGGTAAATCGAACGCTGTCGAAGGCACCAATTCAGAACGTCTCCGCCTGCTAGGTTTCCGTTGGTTTCCTCACGGATTGCGCTTGCCTTGGAAAACCTCGATTCCTGACAGATTCGATGTCGTATGCCAGTACAGCGAACGCCAGCAGCTTAGACCCAGTCCCTGATACCCTGCATCGGATGATTGAACGTTTGCCGCCGAACCGGAGGCCAGCTATGCTCGAGACCCACCGACAGATTATCGATCGAATGACTCAACGGTACCGGGCGGATCTCGACGTGCTTGCCCTGATCGTGATTGGCACGCACACGGGCACTCCGACGTGGACGCCATCGCGATCCTCACCGAGGAGGCGTATGCGCGCTATCAGGCGTCGGGTGGCTCGCCCTGAGCGCGGAGGAGCTTTCGGGCGCAGATCACAACAGCACCAGCGCCGCAATCCGAGACAGAGCGTACCTGCGAACTGCAGCCGAGCGTGGCCCCGAGCCGACCCGGTACGCCTTCATCCGCACCATCGTTCCCTTCTCGCGCGACCCGGAGATCGAGCGACTGCTCGGGGAGATCCCGGTGTATCCCGAGCACGAGCGCGAGGGGAAGATGGCGAGCTTCGCCAGCCAACTGCCGGTCCACCTCGCCTACCTCCGCCTGGGCGACTACAGCGAGGACCCGTACCTGCTCACCGACACCGCCCACGAGCTGGCGCTGTTCGGCGGACGGCTGCTCCTCGCCCACAACCGGCTCCTCTACCCGGGCCGCAAGCAGTTCCTGCGCCAGCTGGAGCGGCACCCCAGAAGCCGGATCGGTTCATGTGTGGCTGCTGCGGCAGCCGCTCCGGCAGCCCTGCATCCCGACGGCGGAGGCGTTCTGCGAGGCAGTGCTGGGTTTCCAGCCGTGGCCACAACCTGCGGAGGGGCACGGTGCGCGGTATCTCCGCGATCGCGACCTGGCGTCGCTGCACGGCCCACCTTCGCTGGGTGAGAGCTAGGGTTGAGGGCTCATCAGAGTGGCATTCGCGTGCGCATCATTAGCGGCGTCGACCATCGGGAGGTGCCCATATCAAGTCTGGATCGTACGGACTCTGGCTGAAGGATAATGCATCTGTCCTTTCCGAGCCCGCGAGGAATCCGTGGTATGGGCTACGGATCCCTCACTGCGTTCGGGATGACGCCATCATCGTCCAGCCGAATCACGTATCAGCTAGCCCTCTCTCGGTCGAGGGAACAGCGATGCGAGCAGCATAGCCCCAAGGCGGAGCAGAATTCTTTGCATCCGTGGCCCTCGCCGAACAGGCAATTTTAAATTATCTCGTTACGGTCCACGCAAGGTGTGCGCGGGGTAGCTCAGCCGACGAGGCGGTCGAACTCCCCTCGGATGACGCCGTAGCACTCGCAGGAGGATGCCTCCAGCCCGGCACGATCCAGCACCGCGACGCGGCCACGGCGGTAGGATATCAGCCCCTGTTTCTGCAGGGAGCCCGCGACCTCGGTGACGCTCGCCCGCCGCACGCCCAGCATCTGGGAGAGGAACTCGTGCGTGAGGGGGAACTCGTCGGAGCTCACGCGGTCGTGCGTCAACAGCATCCACCGGGCGCATCGCTGCCGGATCGGGTGCGTCGCGTTGCAGGCGGCCGTCTGCGCCGTGAAGATGAGCATCGCCAAGGTGTAGCCCTGCAGGAGGGCATGCAGCCGACTGCCAGCCCCCACCTCTCTCGCTTGAACGCGTCGGTGTCCATCCGCAGCGAGTCGCCCGCCACCTGCGAGAAGGCGGCCACGGGCATGATGGTGCCGTCGAGGAAGGCTTGCAGCCCCAGCATCCCCTCGTTGCCCACCGTGCCCACCTCGATCACCGAGCCGTCTCGCATGGTGGTCACCGAGAACACCCCGGTCGGGAAATAGACATGTTCGATGGGCGTCCCCGCCTCGTACACCGGCTCCCGCTGCTCTAGGCGCACCGCCTCAAGATGCGGGCGCAGGCGCTCCAGTTCCCCCGGCGGCAGCGCGTCGAGCAGGCGGTTCTGCTCGTTCCGACGCGTCTCCTGGACTTCTGCCATCGGTGTCCTTTCTCTCAATGGGGCGTGTTTGTCACACGATTGGATGCACGACACATGCCATCCTAGCTGACTTGTACTGCACCGTACACATACAGTATACTTATGTCTGTACGAAACCGTACGGAATTGTGATGACTACACCGGTTTGCAGGTCGGCGGCCCATGGCGCGGGTCTCTCGTCGGACTATGCCCGTGCCGGATCCCGAGAGGAGCGACGGAGCATGGATAAGATGGGCGACATGGCTGGTGCGAACATCGGGCAGGACAGGCTCCTGGATACCCTGGAGCAGCTGCTCCAAATCGAGGCGACCGACCTCAAGGGGGCGCTCGACCAGGCGGCGGACCGGCTCATCGGGGCGCTGGGTGCAGAGAAGGTCGACATCTCCCTTCACGACCCTGCCACCGACACGCTCGTCGCGATGGGCATCAGCGACACCCCGATGGGCAGGCGCCAGCAGCAGATCGGCATGGACCGGCTGCCGGTTGCCAACGGCGGGCGGGTGGTGGAAGTGTACCAGACCGGCGAGCCGTACCTCACCGGCCGCGCCGACGAGGACCCCGTAGTGCTCCTGGGCTTCACCGAAGGGCTCGGCATCCGCTCGATGCTCTGTGTGGCCTTAGATGTAGGAGACGAGCGCCGGGGCGCGGTGCAGGCATGCTCTACGGAGGTCGACCGGTTCACCGACGAGCACCGGCGCTTCCTGGAGGCGGTGTCCTCGTGGGTGGGGATGGTGGCCCACCGGGCGGAGCTCACGGAGAAGCTCGCGCGGGACGCGGCGGAGGCAGCGCGCCGGGCGACGGCGGATGAGCTAGTGATGGTGCTCGCGCACGACCTCGGAAACCACATGGTGCCGCTCAAGGCACGCGTGGACCTCGTCAACCGGCGCGCCCGACAGCTCGAGGACGCGAAGATCTCGGAGCACGCCCGCGAGGCGCAGGTCGCGCTGTCCCGCCTGCAGAAGATGATCGCCTCCATGCTCGATGTGGCGCGCCTGGACCAGGGGATGTTCTCGCTGACGCTGCAACCGGTGGACATCGCGCACCTGGCGCACGAAACGGCAAGGCTGTTCGAGACGCGTGACGGTAGTATCGACGTGCGCGCCGCAGAGGAGCTGGTGGTGTCGGCTGACCCGGACGCCCTTCGCCAGGTGCTGGAAAACCTGCTCTCGAACGCCCGCAAGCACTCGCCCAAGGGCATGCCGGTGGTGCTGGAGGTTGGGGAAGAGGCAACCCGGGACGGCAAGTTGGTGGTGATCGATGTGCGCGACCAGGGGCCGGGCATCCCACCGGACCTGCTGCCGCGGCTGTTCGATCGGTTCGCGACCGGCGCGAGATCGCATGGGCTGGGGCTGGGGCTGTACCTGGCGCGCGGCATCGCCGAGGCCCACGGCGGGACGCTGACCGTGGACTCCAAGTCCGGCAAGGGGGCCATATTCCGGCTCGCACTCCCGCTTGCCGCAAGGCCGTAGCGGACACCACGCGAGCGAGAGGCAAAGACGCACGACGAGGCAAGCACACCTCCTGCGTACTGCTCGAACCTTAACCCGGACGCCGCCAGAGTGGCGTGCACGTGGGCGTCACGCTGCTCGACGCCCCGCCAGACCCGCTGAGCGCGCAAATGTCAACGAGCAACCGTAGGAGTCGCGCACACCGCAACGAGCAACGGGAAACCCTTTAAATATATATACAACGAATATATATAGAGAGAGAGGCTCCCGTTTCTCGTTGCTCGTTGCACCGTGCGGGTGTGGCCTATGGGTGCCCCTCCCCGCACTGGCCACAATATCCGTTGCCCGTTGACCGAGTGGAGGTGGCGAGCGCCGGGCGGTGACCGATCGTGCACCCGCAAACGGGCAACGGGAAACCGGGGGCGGGGTTGCAGGGGACCGGTCGACCCGGTGGGTCGCCCTACGAGCCGGCCTCGGCCGTTTCTCGCCACTCATCTCTCGCCTCTGGGGTATCATGTCCCGCAGTATTCGCCGGAGAAAGCGAGGCGGTATGGCTGCCCCCGGCGAGATGCACGATCTGGGCGAGCACGTCCACGTCAGACAGTCGCGGACGCCGCAGTAGTGCACCGTGCAGCCAGGCGCAGGTTGGCGCTATCGACCGGTAGATCGATCCGTTGGTATGCGACCAATACAAACTGACGGTAGAGGAGATCGCCGTCGTGGTGGGGTGGAACAGGACGGCGGCGTCGGAGGCCGGATCGGAACTGCCCCAATGACGCTGCATGCTCGGAGTGAGGGGAACGTCGTGGGTGCAGAGTGGGAGAGAGGACATCGTTGGAGGGACGCCAAACAAACAGGCTGTTAGGGTATCCGCCCGATGCTCGACTGCTGATCATCAACGCGGATGACTTCGGCATGTGCCACGCGATCAATGAAGCGATCCTGCACACGCTACGGGAAGGGGTCGTACGGTCGACGAGCCTAATGGTGCCCTGTCCGTGGGCACCGCACGCGATGCGCTTGCTCCGGGAGAATCCGGATATCCCTTTCGGCGTCCACCTGACCGTCGTTGGCGACACCGCCAACTATCGCTGGGGCCCGCTGACCTCCAAGCGAGACGTGCCGTCGTTGGTCGACGAGTTGGGCTACTTCTATATCAGCGATCGGCACCCGGAGTTCCTCGCCGGGGCCAGGCTTGACGATGTGGAGCTGGAGTTCCGTGCGCAGATCGATGCCGTCCTGGCGGCACAGCTACAGCCCACCCACCTGGACTTTCACAGCCTGCCCGACGGCGGCAGGGACGACATCTTCGAGATGACGCATGGACTGGCCAGGGGGTACGGTTTGGCGCTGCGGGTGCACGATCGGGCACGGGCCGAACAGTTGCAGCGCGCGGACCTGCCTGCCAACGCCTACGACGTGCTGGACAGTTATCATCTCGACCCGGTCGACAAATCGGCCCGCTTTGCGCAGCTGGCGCGGGAGTTGCCGCCGGGACTCAGCGAGTGGGCGGTCCACCCCAGCACGGGCGACGCCGAGGCGCGGGCTATGGAGCCCCATAGCTGGCAGGCGCGCAGGACAGACCTCGATTTCCTGATCTCCCGAGAGGCGCGCGGCATCCTGGAGGCGGAGAGGATCGTCCTGCTCGACTACCGGGCGCTACAGGAAGTATGGTCGCGGACACCGGACCAGAAAGCCTGATCGCGGTCACTCCTGGCATCGTCCATCGACAACGCGCCGTGCTATCTCTCCGCCCGAAGGCAGAAGTGGATACGCCGCCGTCAAGTTGGAGCCGACCCGACGGGTCATTTGGACTCCAGTTGGACTGGAGCTTGTGTCATTCAAAGCCAGCGAGGAATCCGTGGTACGGGCTATGGACCCTCACTGCGTTCGGGATGACACGCATCACCATTCAGCCGGATCGCCTATTACCACCGCGCGTAGCAACGAGCAACGGGAGTGTTCGTACATTGCCGCGGAGCTGGAGGTGAACACCCACTCCGGGTACTCTCGTAGTCGGTCGAGCGCGGAGCGGAACGTCGCCTTCGCCTCCTGCCACTTCTAGAGCCACACGGGGGCCACGTGCGCGTTACCGATCATGTGCAGCGTCCGGTCTCTCACAACCTCTCTGCATCCTACCCATACGCCATCGGTCATTGTATCCCCTCGAGTCCGCGCACGACGGTCCGTAGTGGCAGGGCTCCGCGCGCGCCCACGGTCTCCGTGCCTCCGCTGCGGGTCCCCAAACCCGCCCGTGTTGCCGAGAACGCGCCAATCGCCTGACCTTTGTGCTATTTGACGCCCCCCAGACCCAGGGGTAGAATTGGCCGTATGGACACCCATTCGCGCCTTCCCGCGCCCACGCCCCTGCGCATCGCCGTGCTCGGCAGCACGGGGTCGATCGGCACCCAGACGCTCGACGTTATCGCGGCGCATCCGGACCGTTTTCAAGTGGTCGCGCTCGCGGCCGCGCGAAACGAAACGTTGCTGCGTGAGCAAGCCGAACGGTTCAAGGTCTCCTTGCTGTGTCTTGGTGAGGCCGAGGCGAGCGGGGTGCTCACCGGCACGGACGGGCTCTGCGAGGTTGCGGCCCACCCCGACGTGGATCTCGTGGTCGTGGCCACAACTGGAGCCGCGGGCTGGGAGCCGACGCTTGCGGCCATCCGGGCGGGCAAGCAGATTGCCCTCGCGAACAAAGAAGCGCTGGTCATGGCGGGCAGCATCATCGCCGTCGAGGCACGAGAGCGGGGCGTCGTCTTGCGGCCGGTCGATAGCGAGCACTCCGCGATCTGGCAGTGCATCCAGGGCGAAGGGGTCGGGGACTCGCATCTGCGCGCCCCTCGCGGCGTGCGCCGGCTGTTGCTCACCGCTTCGGGCGGGCCGTTCCGCAATACCCCGCTGTCGGAACTGGACGCGGTCACGCCCCGGCAGGCGCTCGCGCACCCGACCTGGACGATGGGCGCCAAGGTCACGATCGACAGCGCCACGCTGATGAACAAGGGCCTGGAGGTCATCGAGGCGCACTGCCTGTTCGACGTGCCGTACGAGCAGCTGGAGGTGGTTGTCCATCCCCAGAGCATCGTGCACTCGATGGTGGAGTTCGAGGACGGCTCCCTCAAGGCGCAGCTTGGCGCGCCTGACATGCGCGTGCCCATCCAGTACGCGCTCGCCTATCCTGATCACTTGCCATACGCGGACCTCCCGCGCCTCGACTGGGCACAAGTCCGCACGCTCGAGTTCCATCCGCCGGATATGGAAAGGTTCCCTTGCCTGCGGCTCGCGTGGGAGGCGGGACGCATGGGCGGCACCCATCCCGCCGTGCTCTCGGCGGCGGACGATGAAGTCGTGCGCGCGTTTTTGGCCGGAGATGTGGGGTTCACCGGTATCCCCCGTATCGTGGAGCGGGCGCTCGCGGCGCATCAGTCTATCCCGCAGCCGGATTTCGAGGCGATACGATCAGTTGATGCCGAGACCCGCGCACGTGTGCGGGAGTGGGCGAGGAGTCCCGGTCCCCTTCCCGTGGGCTAGGGACCTGAGGTAAGCGATGCTGGACTTTGGTATTTTGAACTGGCTGTGGATCATCCCGGTGCTCGGGCTGCTGGTCTTCGTGCACGAATTGGGGCACTTTGTTACCGCTCGGCTCAACGGTATTCGCGTCGATGAGTTCGGCCTCGGGTTCCCCCCGCGCCTGTTTGGCATTAAGCGCGGTGGCGTGTTGTACAGCATCAACGCGCTCCCGATAGGCGGCTTTGTCCGCATCTACGGTGAGAACGGCGAGAACGTGGATGAGCCGGGCGCGTTTGGCGCGAAGAAGCCGTGGCAGCGCGCCCTCGTGCTCTGCGCAGGGTCCGGCATGAACATCCTGCTCGCGTTCCTGATCTTCGCGGCGCTTGCGATGGTCGGCATACCCAGTCCTCAGGGCGCTCAAATAACAGACGTTGCCGCTGATTCCCCCGCGTCCACCGCCGGGCTTCGCCCCGCCGACAAGATACGCACCATTGACGGCACACCGATCGCCTCGCCCGACGATGTGGCGCGCGCGGTCAGCCCGGTAGTTGGCCGGGAAGTGTCCATCGTCGTGGACCGCAACGGGCAACAACAAACGCTGCGCGTCACGCCGCGCGCCAACCCCCCGGAGGGCCAGGGCGCGATCGGGATACAGATTAGTGAGGAACGCGTCGTCGAGGAACGCTATGGACCTGTCGAGGCACTCGGTATCGGGGCAAAACGAACGGTGGAGACAATTGGGCTGATGATTACCGGGTTGGGCGACCTCATTACCGGGCGCGCAAGCACGGGAGATCTCGCCGGTCCCGTGGGTATCGCGCAGCTGACGAGCGAGATTGCGGATCAGGGACGCTTCAAGTTGCTGCTGGGCTGGACCGCGCTGCTCTCCCTGAACCTTTTCCTCGTGAACATGCTCCCACTCCCCGCGCTCGACGGGGGCCGGCTCGTGTTCGTTCTGCTGGAGGCCATCCGGCGAAAGAAAGTCGCACCGCAGCGCGAGGCGTTCGTGCACGCCGTGGGCATGATGCTCCTGCTGACGTTCCTCGTCGTGATCAGCTTCTTCGATGTGCAGCGCATCGTGCAGGGCGGCTCGATCCTGCCGTAGCGAAGTCTTAAGCTGAACGCCCAGTAATGTCAAAACAGAACGGAGAGTTGGCGGCATCGTGCAGAGACTAAGAAAACGAGACGCTCAGGCAGCCGCGCGGACCGAAACGCACGGCGTGCTTGTCGCGGTCGGCGGGAACGCGCTCGATGAGGCCGTTATTCGCGCCGCGACGATGGAGGTCAAGGGAACGAAGCGTCCGCTCTACGCGGTGCACGTGATCGAGATTCCGTGGACCGAGCCGGTGGACAACGCTCCGTCGGTCGAGGAGGTCATCCACGCGGACACGATCCTCGAGAACGCCACCGCCCTGGCCAACAAGTACGGGCACAAGCTAGAGCCCGAGCTCTTGCAGGCCCGCACCGCAGGCGCCGCGATCGTCGATGAAGCCGCCGCGCGTGACTGTAGTCTCATCCTGCTCGGTCTGCCGTACAAGCGGGAGCACACGGAGTTCTGCCTCGGTGACACTATCCCCTACGTACTGGAGCATTCCCCCGTCGAGGTCTGGGTCATCCGTGGCGTACCCGACTCCCCGTAACCGGGGCCGCTCTCTCCGAATCGCTACAGCCGCGGAGTAGGGGCGTCTCCGTGCCTGCCCGTGGGCCACAGCCCGCCACCCGGCTCCCTGCCCGCTGCGCTACGTGTTCCCGAGAGTGAGCTCTTCGGGGACCGGTGGGTTCAGCACATCTTCGAGGTGCGCCAGGATATCCGGGGGGTTGTCGTACACCGCGACCGCCCCGGCCTCGACCAGCAGTCCGGCCTCGGTCCCGCCCGAAAGCACGCAGACGCACGGCAGTCCCAACTTTCCCGCAGCCTCCACGTCCCACACCGTGTCGCCGATCACCACCGCCTCCTTCGGGTTGCCGAGCTTATCCAGTGCTGTCTCGATGACATCGGGGTCCGGCTTTGTGCTCGATGCGTGGCTGGAATTGAGGATCACATCGACATCCGCGCCATCACCCAGGTAGGGCAGATACCGCTCGATCTCTCGCTCCGACGCGGAAGAGGCGAGCGCCACGCGCAGCCCCCGTGCCTTGAGTGCATGCAGCAAGTCGAGTGCGCCATCGTTTGGTTGTGCGTGGTCTATGAGTCCCTTGTCCAGGTACTCCTCAGGATGCAGCGCGCGCACGCGGTCGAGCAATGCCTCGTCCGCATCCTCGCCCAGAATCTCCGGCGCCATCTTGTCGCCGCCCATGCCGATCCGCCGCATGATCGCGGTCACTTCAACTTCTCTGCCCACACGCGCGAATGCCCGACGCCACGCGGTCACGTGCAGCCCGGTATTCTCCATGAGCGTGCCGTCCACATCCACGATGACAGCCTCTACTACTGTGTCCTCCTAGCTTGCCGGTGCGGAGATGCACGGGCTATGCCAGACGACGAGTGCGTTGATTCGCGTCACTCTTCTTGGGATCGATGCTGGAGCGGG
>JAUJMR010000001.1:785370-804310 GCA_030446765.1 Chloroflexia bacterium | reverse complement strand
AGACGACGAGTGCGTTGATTCGCGTCACTCTTCTTGGGATCGATGCTGGAGCGGGCGAGTGTTGCGCCGGATATGGCTCGCGGTGCGCCCTGGCAGCCGCAGGTGCTAGAATGCGGCGATGGCACGGGTATTCGCAGTCGCAAACCAGAAGGGCGGGGTCGGCAAGACCACCACGGCCGTCAACCTCGCGGTCTACGCCGCCGGTGCCGGGCGGCGGGTACTGCTTATCGACCTGGACCCGCAGGGCAACGCGGGCAGCAGCCTGGGCGTACAGTCCGGCGAGCAGCCGCTGTACGACGTTCTCGTCGACGGTGCGCCGCTCCAGGAATCGGTCGTGCTGAGTCGCCGGATGGGGCTGGACGTGGTGCCCTCCACGTCCGTGCTCGCCGCAGCGGAGGTGGAGCTTGTGCCGATCGAGCGCCGAGAGTTCCGGTTGTCCGACGCCCTCGAATCGCTGGTGCCGCGATACGACGTGGTGCTGCTCGACTGCCCGCCCTCGCTTGGGCTGCTCACGGTCAATGCCCTCACGGCAGCCGAGGGATTGATCACGCCTATCCAGTGCGAGTATCTCGCGCTTGAGGGGCTCGGGCAGCTAACCGGCACCCTTCGGATCGTGCGCTCCCGGCTCAACCCGCGTCTCGACATGTTTGGCATCGTGATGACGATGTTCGACAGCCGCACCCGCCTCTCTCGGCAAGTCGTGGACGAAGTGCGGAAGCACTACGCCCGCACGCTGTTTCGCACCCTGATCCCGCGCAGCGTCTATCTCAGCGAGGCGCCGAGCTACGGTCAGAGCATCTTCGAGTACCACGGAGCCTCGAAGGCCGCGCAGGCGTATTCCTCGCTCGGGGAAGAGTTTCTGACGCGGGTCGAGGCTGGGGCATAGCCCGTGAGGGACTGTTTTTTGCGACGTATGTTCGAGGCGCAAGGAGTTTCAACCTCCGTCAAACCTATTGTTAGCATGTTCCGGCGCTGAGCCGCGTAATAGAGAGGTGGCTTTTATGGACCTCGCCCCCCTGGCCGAGAAGCAGAGCAGACTCGAGCAGACCCTCCGCGACATGGGCTCGGTCCTGGTTGCCTACTCGGGCGGCGTGGATAGCGCTCTGCTAGCGGCGGTGGCATACGACGTACTCGGCACCGGAGCGGCGGCGGCGACGGCCACCAGCGAGAGCCTGCTCGACGATGACTTCCAGGAGGCGGAGCGGCTTGCCCACCAGATCGGCGTGCGATTTATCAGTCTGCGCACGGAAGAGCTCTCGGACCCCCGCTACGCCCGCAACGACACCAATCGCTGTTACTTCTGCAAGAACGAGCTGTTCACGAAGCTGGAGCAGCTCCGTGTCGAGCATGGCTTCAACGTCGTCGTCGATGGCTTCAACCACGACGACCGCGCTGACCACCGTCCCGGCCACCAGGCTGCGCGCGAGCTTGGCGTCCGTAGCCCGCTCGCGGAGGCGGAACTGACGAAAGCCGAGATCCGCGAGCTTTCGCGCGAGCGCGGCCTGCCGACGTGGGATAAGCCCAGCGCCCCGTGCCTCTCCTCTCGTATCCCGTACGGTAGCGTCGTGACGGGCGAGAAGCTGCGGCAGATCGGCAAGGGGGAGCTGGTGCTACGGCGGCTCGGCTTCCGCGATCTGCGCGTGCGGCACCACGGTGAGGTGGCGCGCCTGGAGATCCCGCTCGACGAGTTCCCGCGCGTCATCGAGCACCGTGAAGAGATCGTGCGATCGCTCAAGGATGCCGGCTTCCTGTACGTCTCCCTCGATCTTGCGGGGCTCCGCAGCGGCAGCCTGAACGACGTGCTCAAGCTCACACCTGTTGCCTACCCCGCTGTCTCGTGATCGAGTGCATCGCCACCTGACGCTCAACGATGGTCGCGAGGTCACGATCCGAGCGGCCACCGAGAATGATGCGTTCGGCGTGCTCATGCTCATCGACTCCGTCGCGCGGGAGCGGCTTTATCTCCTGAATACCGAGGCGTACTGGACTGTTGAGGCGCAGCGGGACTGGATCCGCACCGTCCACCGCAACGGCGGCACCATGCTCGTGGCCGAGACGACGGAGGGAGAGCTGGTCGCGTGGGCCGATCTGGCTCGCCCGCATGCCGCATTGACTCGGCACACAGCCACACTGGGCACCGGGGTGCACGTCGAGTGGCGTGAGGTCGGGCTCGGTCGGGCGCTTCTTCAGGAGATCGCCAACGAGGCGCGGTCCTTGGGAATCGAGAAGCTTGAGCTGCACGTGCGTTCTACTAACAGCCGCGCCGTGCATCTGTACGAGAGGGTGGGATGGACACACGAGGGGGTCAGTGCGCGGTCATACAAGCAAGATGGCGCGTACGAGGACCGGGTGCAGATGGGTCTTTGGGTCGGTCTCGCATAGCTTGCAGTCGCCCAGGCCTATCCTGGGCAGATGTACATCACGCACGGCGCGCGGACCGCACAGCCACCATTGCGGCCGCCGTTCAGTGCCTCAGCCCGGGGTGACGCGCCTACGTTGAGGCAAAGGTAACGATAAGTCCTATGATAAAAATCACGAGGATGATTGCGCCCACCATAAGGCTCGCCCGCGTTGTCAACGTATTCTCCTCAACTACTGTGCTGTCTTTACCTGCTATACCGTCGTGGCCTCCCAAGGTCTGCCTGTGCGTAGTCTGACAGCGAATCGCCACGGCGTCAAACCCCAGGTCTGCCGGTTGCCATGGGCGCCCACCCCTGTGGTATACTAAATCCGAGTGAGGAGGTCGGGATTGGCTCTCAAAGAGAAGGCACTTTTCTCAACGAGGGCGGAGTACGGCGTCCGGCTCATGGTGTTCCTCGCGCGGCAGTATCCCAACGGTCCGCTGCCCCTGACGAAGGTCGCCGAGGTCGAAGAGTTGCCGCTGGCATATTTGGAGCAACTTACCGCCCCGTTGCGGCGTGATGGACTGATCCGCAGCCATCGTGGTGTCCGTGGTGGATATGAGCTTGCCCGCGACCCGTCGCTGATCACCATGGGCGAGGTCGTCCGCTCGCTGGAGGGTCCGATCATGCCGATGGTATGCGCGCCCGAGGACGACGCGCACGCGACCTGTGTCCGGGGAGAGTATTGTTCCGCACAGCTCCTGTGGACGCGAATACGGGATGCCTTGGTGAACGTGCTGGACTCGACGATTCTCGCCGAGCTCGTACCGCCGCCAGACATCAACGGCACGAGCAGAGCCCTGCCGTTGCAGATGATGGGCAGTAGACTATCTTGACAGAGTTGACACGGGTGAACACGGACCGGGAGATCGCTACTATGGAGAAGACACTGGTTATTCGCAACCTGCACGTGAACGTGGAGGACAAGGAGATCCTCAAGGGGCTGGACCTGGAACTGGAGAAGGGCAAGACCCACGCGATTATGGGTCCGAACGGTTCCGGCAAAAGCACGCTGAGCTATGCACTCGCCGGCCATCCCTCCTACGAGGTCACGGCAGGTGAGGTGCTGTTCGAGGGGCAGGATATACTGGAGATGGGGCCAGATGAGCGCGCGCAAGCGGGCATCTTCCTCGCCTTCCAGTACCCGATGAGCATTCCCGGCGTGAGTATGGCGAACTTCCTGCGATCGGCTGTCAACTCCGTCCGCCGGGCACGTGGCGAAGGGGACATGCGGGTGCCCGAGTTTCGGAAGAAGTTGACGGAGCGGATGGCCGCGCTGAAGATGGACCGTTCCTTCATGGGCCGCTACCTCAACGAAGGGTTCTCCGGTGGCGAGAAGAAGCGAGCCGAGATCCTGCAGATGGCAATGCTCGAACCGAAGCTGGCGATCATGGACGAGACGGATTCCGGCCTCGACATCGACGCTCTTCGAGTCGTGAGCGACGGCGTGAACACGCTCAAGGGTGACGACATGACGGTGCTCGTCATCACCCACTACCAGCGTCTGCTCAACTACATCAAGCCGGATTACGTGCACGTGCTTATGGACGGCCGTATCGTGACCTCCGGCGGGCCAGAGTTGGCACTCGAACTCGAGAGCCGAGGATATGACTGGGTGCGCGCAGAGTTCGCGGTCCCGGCGTAAGGTTTCAAACCGAAGACACAGGGAGGCACACAATGGCCCTTACCGAGCAGCAACTCACTACCTCCGAGGATCAGTACGAGTATGGCTTCCACGACGAGGAGGCGCCGCTCTTCAAGAGCAAGAGAGGGCTCTCCGCTGAGGTCGTCACCGAGATCTCGAAGATGAAGAACGAGCCGCAGTGGATGCTGGACTTCCGGCTCAAGGCACTCAAGTATTTCGAGAAGCGCCCGATGCCCCAGTGGGGCGGCGGCGGCATGCTCAACGAGATCGACTTCGAGAACATTTTCTACTACATCCGCCCGTCGGACCGTCCGGAGCAGGACTGGGACGACGTGCCCGATTACATCAAGGTCACGTTCGACAAGCTCGGCATCCCCGAGGCGGAGAAGAAGTTCCTCGCGGGCGTCGGAGCGCAGTATGAGTCCGAGGTGATCTACCACAACCTTCAGAAGGACCTGGAGGACAAGGGCGTCATCTTCCTCGATACCGACAGCGCGCTCCAGCAGTATCCGGATCTATTCCGCGAGCACTTCGCCACGATCATCCCGCCGAACGACAACAAGTTCGCGGCGCTGAACTCCGCGGTGTGGAGCGGCGGTTCCTTCATCTACGTGCCCGAAGGTGTCCATATCGACCTGCCGCTGCAGGCGTACTTCCGCATCAACGCGGAGAACGCCGGGCAGTTTGAGCGCACGCTGATCATCGTCGACAAGGGGGCGTACGTCCACTACGTCGAGGGCTGCACCGCCCCGACGTACACGACGAACAGCCTGCACTCGGCGGTGGTGGAAATCATCGTCAAGGAGGGCGGCCGCTGCCGCTACACGACCATTCAGAACTGGTCGAAGAACGTGTACAACCTGGTGACAAAGCGCGCCGCCGCATACAAGGACGCCACGATGGAGTGGGTGGACGGCAACCTCGGCTCGAAGCTCACAATGAAGTACCCGGCGATCTACTTGATGGAGCCGGGCGCGAAGGGCGAGATCCTCTCGGTCGCGTTCGCAGGCCACGGGCAGCACCAGGACGCCGGTGGCAAGATTGTGCACGTCGCGCCGCACACCACGTCGACCATCACCTCGAAGTCCATCTCCAAGGAGGACGGGCGCTCGAGTTACCGCGGCCTGCTGAAGGTGCATCCGGAGGCTGAGTACTCTAAGAGCAACGTGCGCTGCGATGCGCTCCTGCTGCACGAGAACTCGCGCACGGACACGTACCCGTACATCGAGATCGAGAACGACCGGGTAGACATCGGCCACGAGGCGACCGTCTCGAAGGTCGGCGAGGAGCAGCTCTTCTACCTGATGAGCCGCGGTGTGTCCGAGGCGGATGCGTATAGCATGATCGTCACAGGCTTCATTGAGCCGATCGCGAAGGAACTCCCGATGGAGTACGCCGTCGAGCTCAATCGCCTGATCCAGCTTGAGATGGAAGGCTCCGTCGGCTAACACGGAGACCGGTCAACGAGGGCTGAGGGCTGAGCAAACCGCTCGATCCTCAGTCCTCGCCCGTTAAGGCAAGCCAACACAAGGAGACCCATGGAAGTACGCAGTGTAGAAACCCCCACGCTCGGGATCAGCAGGGACGCCGTAGCCCGCCTGTCCGAGCGCCTCGGCGAGCCGGAGTGGCTCCGCGAGCGGCGCCTCACCGCGTGGCAAACGTTTGAGGCCACGCCCACGCCGCTAATGACGGACGAAGAATGGCGGCGCACCGATATCCGCAAGCTCGACTTCGGCAGCTTCAATGTGCCCATCGATGCGCCTGCCAGCTACGAGCCCGAGAGCAGCGCCGACCACCGCAACGGGTTTACACAAATCGCAGACGGCTACGTGATGGAGCATCGGCTGGAGCCTGAAGTGGCGGCGAAGGGCGTCGTGTTCAGCTCTCTCTCGGATGCGGCCACAACTCACCCTGATATCGTGCAGCAGTATCTCGGCGCGCTGATACCGGACAGCTATGGCAAGTTTGCGTCGCTTGCGAACGCGCTCGCCGCGGGCGTGTTCGTGTACGTGCCGGCCGGTGTGGAGGTCGAGCTGCCCCTCCAGGCCAGCTTCACGCTCTCGCAGGAGGGCTCCGCCGTCTTCCCGCGCACGCTGATCGTCGCGGAGCGCCACGCGAGTGTGACGTTCATCGACCGCTATTACTCCGTGGACGCGGATACTGCATCGCTGAGCGTGGGCGTCGCCGAGATCTTCACGGGCGAGGGCGCGCAGGTGCGCTATGTGAACGTGCAGGAGTGGGGCCGCAATGTCTGGAACTTCATGGCGCAGAAGCATCGCGTCGAGCGGGACGGTCAGGACAGGAACCTGAACATCGCGCTGGGCGGCAGGTTCTCAAAGGCGAACGTCGAGGCCGAGCTCGCCGGTTCGGGCGCGAACTGCGAGATGCTCGGCCTGTTCTTCGGGGACGAGACCCAGTTCTTCGACGCGCACACGCTGCAGGATCACGCCTCGCCAAACTGCTTCAGTGATCTGCTTTACAAAGGCGTGCTCCGCGACACCAGCCGTTCCGTGTTCAGCGGGCTGATCCGCGTGCGCCCTGGCTCCCAGAAGACGGACGCGTACCAGACGAATCGCAATCTGCTGCTCTCGGACCATGCCCGTGCCGATTCGATACCGAACCTGGAGATCGAGGCGAACGACGTGAAGTGCAGTCACGGGGCGAGCGTCGGGCCGATTGACCCGGACCAGCTGTTCTACCTGCAGGCGCGCGGCCTATCCCGGCGGGACGCGGAGCGCCTCATCGTCGACGGCTTCTTCGAGCCGCTCATCACACGCATCCCCCTCGAGGGTGTGCGCGAGCGACTTAGCGCAGCCATTGACGCGAAGATGGGCTAGCTGAGCGTGTTCAGCCGTCGTTGTTTCGCACGACGGCTCGCTAGGAGATGACGCGTACTATGACAGTGACAACAGAGACCCGGCCAAGCACCATTGACGTGGATGCGATACGAGCTGACTTCCCCATCTTGCAACAAGAGAGGGACGGCAAGCGGCTAGTGTACCTCGATAGCGGTGCGACGAGCCAGAAGCCGACGTCCGTGATCGAGGCGATGGACGAGTACTATCGCACGTATAACGCCAACGTCCACCGTGGGGTGTACCGGCTTTCGGAGTTGGCTACGGCCCGCTACGAGGAGTCGCGCGTCAAGGTCCAGCGCTTCATCAACGCGCGCTCCGCAAAGGAGATACTCTTCACGGCGAACGTCACGGCGGCGCTGAACCTTGTAGCGTACTCGTGGGGACGCGAGAACGTCGGCAAGGACGATGTGATCGTGTTCACCGAGATGGAGCATCACTCCAACATCGTGCCCTGGCAAATCCTCGCCCAGATAACCGGCGCCCGGCTGGAGTTCATCCACGTTACGGATGACGGGTACCTCGACGAGGGCGATATCCAGAAGGTGCTCGAGCTCCGGCCGAAGCTGCTTGCCGTGACCGCCGTGTCCAACGTGCTCGGCACGATCAACCCCGTCCGCGAGCTCGCCGCGCGCTTCCACGAGGCGGAGACCGTCGTCGTTGTGGACGCCGCGCAGGCCGCACCGCACATGCCCGTGGACGTTCAGGACTGGGGTGCGGACTTCGTCGCGATCACGGGCCACAAGATGCTCGGTCCGACCGGCGTCGGCGTGCTCTGGGGCAGGCGCGAATTGCTGCAAGCGATGCCACCGTTCCTCGGGGGCGGCGACATGATCAGGGAAGTCCATCTCGACCATACCCGCTACGCCGAACTGCCGTACAAGTTCGAGGCCGGCACGCCGAACATCTCCGGCGGCATCGGTCTCGGTGTGGCGGTGGACTACCTTTCCGCGCTTGGTATGGAAGCGGTCCGGGAACACGAGCGCGAGCTAGTTGGCTACGCGCTGGAGCGGTTGTCCGAGGTGCCGGACCTGCGCGTGTACGGCCCGCCCACGGAGCATCACGGCGCGGCCGTCAGCTTCACGCTCGCGGATATCCATCCGCATGACCTCGCGCACATCCTCGATCAGGAGAACATCGCGGTCCGCGCGGGCCATCACTGCGCCCAGCCGCTGATGGAGCGGTACGACATCGCCGCCACGACCCGGGCGAGCTTTTACATCTACAACGGCCAGGACGACGTTGACACGCTCGTCACCGCACTGTACCGGGCCAGGGAAGTCTTCCGGCTGTAACGGTCCATGGGGCGTGGTCGATATGACGCTTGTGGTCTCACAATCGACGAGACCGCCACGACGGCTAAGTTACGGCACACATATTCGGTCAGTACGAACTGATTGAGCGCACCAGACGGCGTACAGCCGAGAAGACCGCAACCACCCAGGATCCCGGTGTGCGGCTTGTAAGATCTCGCCGGGCCCGTATCCTGCTCCCTACGTGGGTACGTATGAGACGCAGATTCGGCTCAGAGTATCTTGGGCGGCAGCGGAGCAAAGTGGGGAGGTATGACGGTGACGAGCGGTGCAGCGGTGCGTGGGTTGGTTGCGGGATTTGTGGGGGTGGCGGCGATGACGACCGGGGAGAAGCTGGAGCAGGCGTTCACTCGTCGCCCCAATTCCTACGTGCCCGGCCACACGCTGGAGCGGCTGCTGCGGCTCCCCAGCAAGCCCGATGCGGAGCGATTGTGGTTGAACTGGGCGATGCACTGGGGGCAGGGCGTGCTGCTTGGCGCGGTGCGTGGACAGATGGCCCGACGTGGCCTCCGCGGTCCGGTCGGGTCGTTCATGTTCCTGAACCTGCGCCTGCTCAATGACCAGACACTGGAGAACGCCACCGGCGTTGGCACTCCTCCGTGGACGTGGCCGGTGGACGAACAGGTGATCGATCTGCTGCACAAGGCGGTGTATGCCTTCACTACCGGTGTGGTCGCCGATCGTCTCGTCGCCGGCCCGGTCGGTGTCCCGGCGCGACGCAAGCCGTGGGCAGCACGGTAGCTTGCCGGGTGAGAACCGGGCAGATCCACCGATGGGCGCTGGCTATGCTCGGTCCGCTCATCTCATCGCGCTGAAAGAGCTGGTGAGAGGCCATCAGGGACGTTGTGTCTGTATCTCGGATGTCTACGCTAACTCTCCTGATGCCGTATCGAGACGCGCCGTAGAGACGGCGACCATCGCATCCGGCTCGGATGGACAGGAGTATGGCTCCTGTATAATGAACGCGGGAGAAACGTTCATGGAAGACTTTTACAGAGAGTACATACTCGATCACTATCGCAACCCGCGTAACCGGGGCGTGATCGAGTCGCCCGACATAACATATGCAGACTCGAACCCGCTCTGCGGCGACGAGATCCAGATCGACCTGCTCGTCAAAGACGGCGCGGTGGACGACGTGAAGTTCTCTGGGCGCGGCTGCGCGATTTCGCAGGCGTCGGTCTCGATGCTCACCGAGATGATCGAGGGCAAGCCGATCGATGAGGTCAAGGAGATCACCAAGGAAGACGTGCTGGAGTTGCTCGGGATAACGCTCACCCCCGTGCGAGTGAAGTGCGCGCTGCTCGGGCTCAAAGTGCTCAAGAGCGGCGTGTACGGTATCGAGGCCGCGGAGGACGAGGATCTCTAGAGATATGATCCGGTACGACGGTCATCGGCATGGTCGCGACCGGATGACCGCCCCGCATTGCTTCGCCGCATCGGACATGCCCTAACACCGGACCCTGTGACCACCAACGCTCGGGTGTAAGCACGCGAGCAGTGCCCAAGAGAGGAACCAGAGACCCTATGCCGGAGTTTCACGCGGTCGCGAAAGTTGGTGAGATAGCACCCGGAGGCGTGAAACACGTCGAGATCGGCGATGATGAGATCGGTATCTACAATCTTGCGGGCGAGTACCATGCCATTGGGGACGTATGCTCGCATGCGTACGCCCGTCTCTCCGAAGGCGACATCTACGCGAAGGATGGCACCGTGGAGTGCCCGCTGCATGGCGCGGAGTTCGAGATTCGTACCGGGAAGCATCTGAACTTCCCCGCCACCGGCCCTGTGCCCCGATACGAAGTCCGGGTCCGTGGGGATGACATCGAGATCGCGATTTAGTGGCTGTGTCTGGGAGGGACCGATGAGCGAACGCGCCCGAGGAGACAATACGGCTGCTCCTATGCAGGCAAATCCCTCGTTGAATCGCACCTTCCGGTCCCGAAAGCCGACCGAGGACACACGCTTCCTCGAAACAGACCACGTCCATAAAACGGATTTCATCCACAGCGATCCGTGGCGCGTCTTCCGGATCATGGGTGAGTTCGTCGAGGGCTTCGACACCCTGGCCGATCTCGGTCCCGCCGTCTCCGTCTTTGGCTCCGCGCGCACCGGCGTCGACAACCGATATTATGCGCTGGCGCGCGAGGTGTCTGGCCGGCTGGCCCAGATGGGATTCGCGGTGATTACCGGTGGCGGTCCGGGCATCATGGAGGCCGCCAACAGGGGTGCTCAGGAAAGCGGTGGCAAGTCCATCGGCTGCAATATCGAGCTGCCGTTCGAGCAGGGCATCAACGCGTTCGTGGATATTCCCATCAACTTCCGCTACTTCTTCGTCCGCAAGACGATGTTCGTGAAATACTCCGATGCCTTTGTGATCTTCCCCGGTGGCTTCGGCACAATGGACGAGTTGTTCGAGGCGATCACGCTGATCCAGACGGGCAAGATCCAGAACTTCCCGGTTATCCTCGTCGGCGCCGAGTACTGGTCCGGCCTGCTGGACTGGCTCCGCAACAGCATGCTTCCCGCGGCCAACATCTCACCGGGGGACGTAGAGCTAATGACTGTGACCGATTCACCCGAGGAAGTGTGCGCGGTGATACAGCGTAGCTGGGACTTGAAACGCGGTACAGGCACGCGGACGGCGACCGGTGACGGAGCCGCATCGCCGGAGGCGTACGACGCTGAGTAGCATGGTCCATAGCGTACCTTTTCGCCCCGTACCTGCCGGATGACGGCGATGGTGACAGCCGGTGCTGTACTCGGGACCATTGAAGAGGTCCGGGACGCCGTTGTGCGGGCGGTCAATCCCATGGGCCGTCCGGCGGCGCTGACCTTCAACGCACATATCACGGGGCTCGCGCTCGCTCGCTCTCTCGGAGCACGCGGCGTCCCGGTGATCGCGCTCGACCGCGATCCGGGCGGCGTTGGGCTCTACTCCCGCCACGCCTCGGTAAGTGGTATCTGCCCGAACCCCATCACCGACGAGGGCGGTTTCGTGGCGTACCTGGAGTCCGTGGGCGAGGTCCTGGAGCAGCCCGCAGTGCTCTTCCCCACGAACGACGAGTGGGTCGTGGCGATCTCCCGCCATCGTGAACGGCTGGAGCGGTACTTCACCTTCCCGTTCTCCGGCCCGGAGATCGTGGAGCCCGTGCTCAACAAGACGAGTCTATACAAGACGGCGGTGCGACTGGGCATCCCGATACCGCGGACCTGGTATCTCGCGGAGCGTACGCCCGAGGAAGTCCTGCCCGAGCTGACGTGGCCGTGCGTCGTCAAGCCCGCCCAACAGCGCCTGTACTACGATGCGTTCGGGGAGAAGCTGCGCGTCGCCAATGACGCCGACGAGTTCCTGCGGATCGTCGCGGACGCGCCGGGGCATGAGCTGCTCGCGCAGGAGATGATTCCCACCGGCCCGGATACGTTCTATTCACTCTGCTCGTATATTGCCCGTGACGGCTCTCCCGCGGGTCTGTTCGTCGGGCGTAAGCAGGCGCAGTACCCCCCGTTCTCCGGTACGGCCTGCCTTGTAGACGCCCGTTGGGTGCCGGCGGTCGCGGAGCGCGGCGAGCGCATTCTCGCGGACTTCGGTTATCAGGGGATATCAGAGACCGAGTTCCTGTTTGACCCACGCGACGGGGAGTACAAGCTGCTCGATCTCAACACCCGCGTTTGGAAGTGGATCGGCCTGCCTATCCGCTGTGGTGTGGACCTCCCATGGCTCGCGTACGCCGACGCCACCGGTGCGCCCGTGCCGCCGAGTGGGCCCCACAAGGACGGGATGCAATGGGTCCACCTCCGTGACTACATAGCCCTGCTACGCGAGGATGACCCAAAGACGCGCTATCACACGCTCTCCGAAGAGGCACTTCTCTCGCTCGTCGACGGGAGCTTCGAGGACAGCGGCATGGTCACGGACGCGGTGCTCGCCCCGTCGGACCCGCTGCCTTTCGTGCGCCTGCTCCAGAGCGAGGTTGCCCGCTCGCGATATTACTGTGCTTGTTGAGTCGCCCGAGCCAAGCATTTCTGGCTAGCACTCGCGTGCATAGGATCAGGACTTGCGATGGGACCGTTCGCCAGATGGGGGAGCGGCCACCGTGGTAAACAAACCATGACGAGAAAGGGAAACGGATGAGGCTCGGATACTGGCAACCGATTTTCGGCGGGTGGTTGCGCAATGTGGATGATGAGGCGATGCGGCCTACATGGGAGTACAACCTCGCAGTTGCTCGCGCCGCGGAGCACGCGGGCTTCGACGTGACCCTCATTGCGGAACTCAACCTGAACGACATCAAGGGACCGGAGGAACCGACACTGGAGGCGTGGAGCACCGCCGCTGCGCTTGCCGCCTGCACGTCGCGGCTGGAGATCATGGCCGCCGTCCGTCCCAGCTTCCATAACCCTGCGCTCACCGCCAAGATGGCCGCGAACATCGATCATATCTCCGGTGGACGCTTCACCCTGAACATCGTGTCTGCCTGGTGGGCGGACGAGGCCCGGCGATACGGCGTGCCGTTCGACCAGCATGAGGAGCGCTACGCCCGCACCGGCGAGTTCCTGCAGGTGCTCAAGGGAATGTGGACGGAGCCGAACTACTCGTTTCAGGGCAGCTACTACCGCGTCGAGGAGGGGCTGCTCTCACCCGCACCCGTGCAACGGCCGTGGCCCCGGCTGTACGCGGGCGGCGAGTCCGATACCGCGAAGAACCTCATCTCCCGTGAGTGTGACGCGTACCTGATGCATGGTGACCCGCCAGAGCTCGTCGCCCCGAAGATCGCGGACATGCGCGCTCGGCGCGAGGCGCTGGGCCTGCCACCGATGACGTACGGGGTCGCCGCGTACTGTATCGTTCGCTCCACCGAAGAGGAGGCGCAGGCGGAAGTGGCCCGTATCACGGACGTTCAAGCTTCCTCCCGCGCGTACCAGAGCTATCAGGACTTCGTCAGCAAGTCAAAGCTGGAGCGCGAGGTAAGCCTGGAGGACTACTCTGTATCCAACCGCGGGCTGCGCGCTGGGCTTATCGGCACACCGGAACAGGTCGCCGCCCGCATCGCCGCGTTCGAAGCGATCGGCGTGGACCTCCTGCTGATGCAGAGCAGCCCGCAACTCGAGGAGATAGAGCGCTTCGGCCGGGAGGTCACACCGCTCCTCCGGCGTCAGGCGTAGGACCGGATCCGGCGCGAGACCGTGTTGTTGGCCACCCTGTGCCTGAGGCCGGCACCCTGCTCTGCGATCAGGTAATACGAAGTCCGGCTGAACGGTAGGCTATCTGTCATTCCGAGCGTGCGAGGAATCCGTGGTACGGGCTACGGATCCCTCCCTGCGTTCGGGATGACATGCAGCACGGTCAAGCGGATCGCGTATAACTACCGTTCCCCTCAGGTGATGGTTCGGCGACTAGCTTACAGACTCGGCACAACGCCGAGGCGGGTATGCCGCTTGATGCTGTCGACCACCCCGAGCAAGGAGTCGAACTGCACGTCCGCGACGGTCTGGCGCTCCCCACCGATGCAGATCTCCGCGCGCGTCTCGTGCCCCGGGTACAGAACCACCCAGCCGGGGACGCTTTCCACCGCCGCGGTGAGCTTGCTGCACAGCACCAGGTGCGGCATCAGGCGGGCGATCTCGACATCCAGCTCATCGGGCTCCACGCTCACGACCTGTGCCTCGGGCCGCAGGCAGCTGAGGGCTGCGGCCAGCACGTCGCGGTAGGACCATAGCTCGTTCGCCACCACGATGCGTATTGTGCCCATATGATGCCAGCCCCCATATCGATGCTTCCCGCCTACCGGACTCTTGTGGCAAGCATAGGGGGACACCGAGGGGCCCGCATCCCCAAAATGATGTATCTCTTCAGAGAGGAAGGGTCGTCAGCGGATCTCCACCGCGCCGTGGCGCACTGCGAGCACCAGCGCCTGCAACCGTGAGTCCGCTCCCAGCTTGCCGAGGATGTTCGCCATGTGCCGGCGGGCGGTGTCGACGCTCAGCACCAGGCGGGCCGCGATCTCCTTGTCCCCGAGCCCGTCGGCGAGCGCCTGCAGCACCTCGCGCTCGCGGGCGGTCAGGCGTGACAACGCCGCCCTGACTTCGCTGTCCTCAGCACGCCACTCGCCGGCCAGTTGCAGCATCTCCGCTGTCTCCCTGGCCGACATCAAGGCTTCCCCCTGGTGCAGCCGGCGCACGGCGGAGATGATCTCCTCGATGCGCACCGACTTGTGCATCACTCCTGAGGCGCCCGCCTCCACAACCGTGGCGAAGTCGCGGCGGGCCGCGCTCGCGGTCAGGACCAGCGCCGCACAGCACTGGTTGATCGCGCGTAGCTCCCGGATCAGGTCCAGGCCAGTGCCGTCCGGCAGGTCCAGGTCGAAAAGTGCAACGTCCGCCAGCCCCAGGAGCGGGCGCGCCTCCGACACCGCCCCGGCCTGCCCGACCACCCGCATGTCCGGCTCCCGGTCGAGCATGAACGCGAGTGGCTGGCGGAAGGAGCTGTGGTCATCGACGAGTAGCAGGCGGATCACCTAGCCACGTCCAGCTCAAACGAGAACACCGAGCCCTTACCGGGGATGGACTCCACCGCCAGATCAGCGCCGTGCATCTGGACGATCCGGCGCGAGAGGTACAGCCCCAGACCGACGCCCGCCACCTTCTGGCCCGACAGGTCGCGCCCACGGCCGAACTTCTCGAAGATGCGCGCGCGGTCGGCAGGGTGGATGCCGTGTCCGTGGTCCTCTACCGCAATGCGGACCCGGCCGCCGACATCAGTCACCTGAAGCTCAATCGGCGCGCCGCACTCGGAGTACTTTGCGGCGTTGGAGAGCAGGTTGCGCAGCACCTGTCTGATGCGCTCGGGATCGGCGAGTACCACCGGGTCACCGTTCATGTGCGTCGTGAGGGGATGGTGTCCGGGGAGCGTAGCGGCAAACGAGCACGCCTCGGTTATGAGGGTTCCGGTGCATACCGGTCTGATCCGGATGGAGAAGTCGTCGCGCTCGACGGTGGCCGCGGCCTGCACATCCGCCACCAGGGCACTGAGCGCCTCAGCCTCGGCCCGGATGGAGGAGAGCGCTTGGGCGTGGGTCTCTGCATCGACCTCGTCGGTCGCGAGCATACTGGCGAGGCTGCGGATGGCGGCGAGCGGGTTGCCCAGTTCGTGGGCCACCATGCTGGTGAAGTCGGCCCGCAGCGACGCAATCTCGCGCAGCCGACGGGTCGTCTCGCGCTCGACCTGCAGTAGGGACGCCGCCTGGGCCTCTGCCTTCTTGCGCTCGGTGATATCGCTGCTGATCTCCATCACGGCGACCGGCTGGCCCGAGTCATCCCACTGCGGCGCCCATCGGCTGGAGACCGCGATGAGAGTGCCATCACGCCTGCTACATACCAGGTCGCCCTCCCAGCGCCCGGCGCGCAGGAGCTCCGCCTCCAGGTCCTCAAGCGGTCGGGGGAGGTGTGTCCGCAACAGGTCATGTACCGTCCGGCCCAGCGCCTCGCCCTTCGCCCAGCCGTACATCATCTCGGCGCCCTCGTTCCAGCTGAGAATCGTCCCGGTGCCGAGCTCTCGCAAGCAGATCGCGTCATGGGCGAGGTCGAGCAACGCACCCTGGCGGCGCAGCATGCCCGCTTGCTTGTGCAGCGCCTCCTCGATCCGCTTGCGGCGCGTAACATCGTGCAGGACCACGATGCTCTGCGGGTCGGCATCTGCACAAGCCGCCGTGATGGACATCTCCAGCGACAGCCGTGCGCCGTCCTTCCGCAAACCGGTCACCTCGATGGGTCGTGCGGTCGGCTCTCGGGGAGGCTCGGGTAAGAAGTCGGTGACCGGTCGCCCGGCTATCTCGGTGGCATCGTACCCAAACAGCTTCTGCGCCCCCGGACTGAACCTGCGAACAAGACGATGCGCGTCCAAGACTATGACGCATAACGCGGGCGACTGGAGCAGGGGGACCGATAGAGCATCGATGCCATGACTAGCCTCCCCTCCCGTGCCGCCCGGCTCGAGGGTTGGGAACGTCCCTCCCGCTGGATCGCTGGGGCTCTTCGAGTAACTTCGCAACCTCTGCACCACTCCGTTCAAAACGTAGGGCGACCGGCGTCTGATAGGTTCGCGAGTAGACAGTGCTGCGGGGACTATACCGGCGCTGGAGCAGCCCGTATAGCACGCAATAGTACCAGATGTCCCCGTCTGGTGAGGCGGAACAAGCTCCCGGTAGTGAATGTTGAAATGTGTCGAGCGTCGCAAGCGTGGTAGTATCGTGCCCATCTGTGTTTTTGTTGCAGCCGCTGGATCAACCGGGAAGTATCCCGAAAGGTACTGTCAGCGCCGTTCGATGGTGCCCGCTGATGTAGCAACCTGCACACCATCGCTCGTGCCCGCGTATGTATCAAACAGGAAGCCGACAGTCAGCACATTCGTTGCTGCGCGCGTGCCGCTGTAGTACCAGCGCGTCGCGCCCACACCGAGCCACTGGTTTACGCCGTACGGTTCTTCGGCCGCAGCCAGATAGAGCGAACCGATTCACACGATCTTCACCGCTGTACGCGCGGCGAGCCGAAGCAAGCGCACGATTGAGGCGGAGGAGTTCTGGTCTATTCAGCAACGGGGCAGCGGCGCGAAGCCGGTACCTTCGGCACCTAGCGCTAGACGCTGTGCGCGGTCGCGTCGTTGGGCCGACAACCTCATCATCAGCCGCCCGACTGGCGCTACCCGAAAAGCGTCGGGTACAGGTTGTCGAAGAAGAGCCGCTTGGCGAGTTCACCTCTGCTGCTCACTCCGACCTTCTCGAAGATGCTGCGGAGATGGTTCTGGACGGTGTGCTCCGAGATACAGAGGGTCCGGGAGATACGCGTCGTGGAGAGGCCACGCACGACGAGCTTCACGAGTTCTTCTTCGCGGGGGCTCAGGCCGTAGGCAGTCATGCTGAAAGGCAGCAACTCTTCCGGCTTCGTGGGTTCTATGATGATCACCGTCTCTGCATGCCGCTCCTGGGTCGCCTCGGTGAGGGAACCGTATAGCGTCAGCCAGCGCCCGGAGCGTGCTCTCGCGCGTAACCTCGGGACGATCTCCGCATCGCGATCGCGGGCGGGACTCAGCGCGCGCCGAAGTGCCAGGAGTACCGTGCGAACCGCACGAGGAAGGCCATTGCGCTCTCGCCATCCGGGACCGAGGTCTTCGAGATCCCGCAGCCAGCGCTCCGCCGCGGGCGTGTGCTGCACCACCCTGCCTTGGTGGTCGAGGGTCAGAACGCCCGGAACGTCTGTCCCACCCTCTTCGACGTGAACCTGGATACGGAGCGCGGCCATCTGGAGCCCGTTACCCACGTACGGGGCGATGCGGCGAAGAACGTTGGCCTCCCGGGGGGTGAAGTCCGGGCTTCCCGATCCGCGGACCAGGTCCATGGAGCCCCAGATATATCCGCCGGAGGTGAAGGCGCCGCGCATCTCGTGGGCTAGCCCGAGCGGACGAAGATACTCCACGTAGCGGGTGGAGCGCTCTAGCTCACCACCCGTGGTCTCGGAGAGGAGGGCTACGGACTGGTGGCTGTCCACCATCCGACGAACGCTCCGGTGATGCTCGAAGTAGAGGCGCTCGAGTGACCAGAAGATGTCATCCGCGCCACCCATCTCCTCCGCAATGCCGTTCGTTATAAAACCGCTCACCGGATCCTTCGTCGAGGCGCAATACGCCTCGAACGGCACCACGCGCCGCAAGCGCTCGATCACCTCGCCCAGCAACGCCGGTCCGTCGAGCCGCCCCGCGCAGCAGAGCCTCTTCACGTCGGAGACGGTCCGCTCCTCGAGCACAACGTCCATCATGCCCCCTAACCAAGTGCTGTTTTGGAGTATACCCCCAGATTCGGTCGACGAGTATGACAGATTTGTGTCATACCCGGACCCCGATCCGGGATCTATAGTCTGACTTGTACACGCAAAGGAGGTCATACAGATGCGGAAGCTACTTATCGGTCTATCACTCTTCGCGCTGCTGCTATCGCCCATGGGCGCCGCTACGGCAATGGGAGGCACAGACTCAGACACGCTGCGGCAGGTGGCGCAGGTGCGTCGGGTGACGGCTCAGTACCACGACGTGGTACGGGCGCTAGCGGACGGCTACGTTGCGCCCCACGGGTGCGTGGAGGGGATGGGATACCACTACCTCAATCCCAGCCTCGCCTCCGACCTGGCAATCGACCCGCTCGCGCCCGAGCTGCTGATCTACGCACCGTCCGGGAACGGCCTTAGGCTGGTCGCGGTGGAGTACTTCGCAGCGAACGTGGGACAGGCGCACCCGATCCTCTTCGGCAGGCAGCTCGATGGACCGATGGCGGGGCACGAGCCGGGCATGCCCGAGCACTACGACCTGCACGCCTGGGTCTGGCAGGCGAACCCCGATGGGCTGTTCGCTCCGTTCAACCGGAATATCAGCTGCAGCAACGCGGTGCACGAGTAGCAATGGATTGCGCGCAACAGCGCTCCACCAGAAGAAGGCAAGGGTAAAAGGTTATGGATTCCATGCTGGGCAGGCGCGTCGTCATTACTGGAGCAACATCGGGCATCGGACGTGAGATCGCAACGAGACTCGCAACCCACGGTGCGGAGCTGGTGCTTGCCTGCCGCGACGTAGGGAGAGGAGAGCAGACGGCCCGGGACATCTCCCGTTCCGCCCCCGCGGCGGATGTGGCCGTCATGTCGGTAGAAGTCTCAAGTCAGGACTCAATCCGACAGTTCGTG
>JAUJMR010000001.1:756460-785270 GCA_030446765.1 Chloroflexia bacterium | reverse complement strand
GCGGTGTGGCTCGCGAGCAGCCCTGAGGTGGAAGGAGTGAGCGGGAAGTTCTTCGAGCAGCGCACGGAGATACCCTGTGAGTTCCGGAATGAGGAGGCCGAAGAAAGGCTCTGGGGCATCTACCAGAGTCTGGCCGGGTGAAGACAGCCGCCGTCTTGCCAATGCCACGACACGTAGGTGTCCGGTATGTTGTGGACGCTGATCGGCAAGCCGGCGGCGAATCATCGACGGGCCTGCTGCGATAGTCGAAAGGGACATATACAGCTCGTCCCTCTGACACAGTGCGGCAGGCCTGGGGACCACCAACTGTCAGTGAGTGACTTAATCGTGAGCGAAGATTCCGATCTGCTTGTGCGCGAAGCTCCGGCCACGGTAGTGGATGTCGAGATGCGTCTTGCGCTGCAAATGAGGCAGTATCGTGGCCGTCTATGTTCATATGGGCACCGCCGGAATCACTGGGAAGTATTCGGTAAGGCACTCGCAACGGCGTTCGAAGTTTCCAGTTCGTTTCCCGCCGGCAGCCCGGTGCTATAATCGCTCGATGATTGACGCCCAAGCAGCGACGCGCGAGGTCACCCTGGTGGGCGAGCACAACTGCCCACTCTGCGACAGCGCCCGCGATGAGTTGCATTCCTTGCGCGAGGAGTTGCAGTTCCAGCTGCGGGAGCTCGATGCTGATGATGAGCCTGCGCTGCGCGAACGGTACCAGTACGTCCTGCCGGTCGTGTGTGTCGGGGGGATGGCCCTTCTGTCAGGACGGTTCTCAACCGAAGACCTGTACAGTGAGCTGCGACGTGCCTTCGGTCCCGACCCGCTCAAGGGGGTTCCCGCCGAGGAGGAGCAGTTTCTGCCCCTGCTGGAGTGTCCGGTGTGCGAGGGTGATCTGGAAAGCCGCCCCCGCGCGGTTGCGTGCCTGCGCTGCAACAGGGAGTATGCCAGGGTCGACGGCGTGCTGCTCTTGATGGCCGCGCCGGAGATCGAGCCACGGTTCGGCCTGCTCGACCGGTTGGGTCGACTCATCGGCTTCAAGCTTCGCGACTAAGGAGGCCATCGGTGGAGCGACCCGACTGGATACAGCTTGACGCCGTGGCGGCCGTAGCTCGTTCGCGCCTGGAGACGAAGAACGCCGCACGGGAGCGGGCACTCGCCGCTTCACGCACCGTGACTCGGCAATGCGCGAATGCCATCCGTTCCACGCATCGCGGTGCGTTCGAAGAAGCGGGCGCAGCGTTACTCGACGTGTCCGCGACGCTCGATGGCCTGCGCGATGCGCTCGGGGACTTCCCGGACATCTACTGGGCGGGCTACTTGCAGGATGCCCTCAAGGAATACGCCGAGGCGCGGATCACTCTCGCGCTCGTGCAGCACGAGGCCGTGCCAGACCTCGGCTCGCTGGGCGTGGACGTTGCCCCGTACCTGAACGGGCTCGGGGAAGCGGTGGGCGAGCTGCGTCGGCGGGCGCTCGACATCATCCGCCACGGCGAGGCGCAAGAGGCGGAATACCTGCTGGAGGCGATGGAGGAGATCTACAACATCCTCGTTACCGTCGATTACCCCGATGCACTGACCGGCGGCTTACGGCGCACGACCGACGGCGCCCGTGGCATCCTAGAGCGCACCCGTGGCGACATAACCATTGCTCTCCGTCAGCAACGCCTCGAGACCGCGCTCCGCGACGCGGGCGGCTAGAATAACGCCACCACGGTACCCGACGAGAACATCGACGCAGCTTCACCGGGGCACATCCTGTTATCGCAGACCCGTGAGGAGGTCGTGCTCCATTTGCTCCCCGGTTTCCGGCTGAGGCAGGACCCGCTTGAAGTACTCCATCGAGAGCAGCTCAGCGGAGTTCTCCTCCAACTCCCGGGGGAAGTCCGTCTGGCTGCGATGAGCGCGAATGGCCCGTAGCTTTGTCTCCACGTATGGGCGGACATCCACCGTGGTGGTGATGTCGGAGTCGTGATCTGCGATGATCCCGCTCTCAGAAATACGCCCGGCGACGTGCTCAGGCACGGCCAGGTAGTAGAGCTTGCTGGGACTGTACGGCGCGAGGCCTTGCTCCATGTGTTCGGGGTAATTGTCGGCATTGCCCGCTGCCGTGAACGCCTCCGTCACGACGCGGCGAATCTGCACGTGGTCTGGGTGCCCGTACACACCCGCCGGACCGAACGTGACGACGACGTCCGGCTTGATAGCCCGGATAACGCGGACAACCTCCCCGCGAAGCTCCAACACATCCGTGTCCATTAGTTGTCCGTCCTGGTAATTCAGAACCGCCACGTCACCAATCCCGAGAATTGCGGCGGCGTCTCTCAGTTCCGCCTCACGCACCTCGGGGAGTGAGGCTGGTGTCGCGATCGACGGATCGGCAATGCCGCCCAACTGCCCACGGGTGGCAACCAGCACGGCGGTTCGCACGCCCTCGTCGGCCAGTTTGCGAAACGTACCCGCCGGACCGTAGCTTTCGTCGTCCGGGTGCGCCCACACTCCGAGCACAGTCAGGTTATCTGGCAATCGCGGCCTCCTCTCGGGGGGCAGCCCGGCGCCCCTTTGTTATACTGGTGCGCGTTGATCCTGTCCATGATAAGCGGTACCATCCTCAATGCGCTCACCGTTCTTGTCGGCGGCACGCTCGGCAAGCTCCTCGGCGATCGGCTGCCGGAGCGGGTGCAGCGAACGGTCTTCGATGGACTGGGTCTCATCACCCTCGTGGTCGGCATCCAGATGGCGCTCACCACCCGCAACGTGCTGCTGATCCTCGGTGGCCTGCTGCTCGGAGGACTCGTCGGGGAGGCACTGCGTATCGAGGCTCAGATCGACCGCATCGGCGCGTGGGCGCAGCGAAAGCTGGCCAGTGGCGATAGCCGGTTCAGTGAGGCGTTCGTTGCCTCCTCGCTCGTGTTCTGCGTGGGCCCACTGACGATCACGGGCAGCCTGGAGAACGGGCTCTCCGGGAACTACCGCCCCCTCGCGCTCAAGAGCATGCTCGACATGTTCGCGTCGTTCGCGTTCGGCGCCTCGCTCGGGTGGGGCGTGCTGCTCTCAGTTGTCACTATCCTCATTCTTCAGGGCGGGCTGTCGCTCGGTGCTGGGTCTCTCGCGAATGTGCTGGACGCCGATATTATCCGCGAGCAGACCGCCGTGGGCGGCGTGCTCATCATGGCCATCGGGCTAAGCAGTCTGCTGCAGATCAAGCGCATAGCCGTCGCCAACTTCCTCCCCGCACTGGTGATCGTGCCGCTCCTTGTCGCCCTCCTCCGCGCGATAGTGCCATTTCTCCCCGCAATGCCCGCGCCGTAGCCGTGCGGTGTAGTCAAGTAATGAGTGATGAGCAATGAGTTCTGAGTCCGGCCTAAGCACATGGAACTGTCGGGCGTTCAAGCGATCATACCGTCGAGGCTTGTCCCGGATCGTCACCGTTAAGCAGCTCTCGTTACTCGTTGCTCCGGACTCATCGCTTGTCCCTCGCCTACTGAGGTGCGAGCGCGGGACGTTCCGCCGGTGGCGCTGGGGCGGGGGGCCATTCCTCCGCCTCGTAGCTCGGCTTCACGGAGATGCGCCCGCCCTCCTCGCGTGCTTCGAACGTGCGGAGGAGTGTGGCGGCCGGACCCTGCAAGGGGTGACCGTCGCGGAGGTCGAAGCGCGACTGGTGCCATGGGCACTCGACGATGCAACCCTCGAACTTGCCCTCGTTCAGCGGACCACCGGCGTGCGGACACCACGACTCCGCGGCGTAGAGGTTCCCGTCGTGGCGCAGCAGCATAACGGGCACGCGCTCGACGTCCACTACCACCGGTTCACCATCGGGCAGTTCCTCGCTCGCCAGCACGTCCGTCCACTTGACCGGCGCCTTCGGGTAGAGCACGTGCGGGATGTTTACGCCCAAGTTGTACACCATCTCGCCCCCGAGCACGCCGCCTGCCCCGACGATGGCATACCCCAGGCCAGCAAGCACACGGGCTGTCCGGCGTCGTTCCATGCCAGGGATGCGCAGCCCCATCGACGCGGCATACAGGGCGATCGCGGTGATGTTCGTCAGCGCGTGCGCCATGCCGACGCGACGCTGGTGCCCATACTGATCTACCCAGTCGGCCCAGCCCGCGAGGGCCGTGGGTACCGCGCCGACCAAACCGAACGCGACCGATGCATCAGCGCTCGCCCGGTACTGGCTGGTGCCGTTGCGCGACGTGACGCCGTCCAGGGTGTCGAGCAGCGCGGCGGTTGTCCACGCCCCGAGCGGCCAGATAATGATCGCGGGATGCACGCGATGCCGCCACGGCACGCCGTTCAGCACGTTCTTGGCGTACATAGTCCCTTTGTTCGCGCCGAACAGGGCGTGCCAACTCTTCTGCACTGGCACTGAGATCGTATCAAGCCACGCGAATCGCTCGCTCTCCAGCGGCGAGGTCGCTGTCCACCCTTGCCTGGTCATCCGGCTCTCCCTGCTACACGATGCGTACCGTTATGCCTTAGATCTGCTGTGTACAGAATAACAGACCCTGTGTGCGTTGAACGGAGAACCACACGCTACACGGCAGCGGTATCAGCCTCCGTTTTCGCGGTGGCGACGCCTGTGGTGACAGGACCATCCGACCCGTCCCACGGCTGGTAGCGCAAGAGGCGCATGCTGTTCGCCACGACGAGCAGGGTCGCGCCGGTGTCCGCGAGGATCGCGAGCCACAAACTCGTGAGACCGAGAAAGGTGAGCCCGATGACCAGCGCCTTGACCGCCAGCGCGAACGCGATGTTCGCACGGATGATGCGCAGCGCCCGACGGGACAACCCAATCACGAATGCCAGTCGCCCCAGATCATCGCCCATCAGCGCGATGTCCGCCGTCTCGATCGCCGTGTCGCTGCCTGCTGCCCCCATCGCGACGCCAACCGTCGCGGTTGCCAGCGCGGGCGCGTCGTTTACGCCATCACCCACCATAGCGACCCTGCCGCGCGCCGCCAGCAGTTCTCGAACTGCCCCGACCTTCTGCTCCGGCAGTAGCCCGGCACGGTATTCATCCACGCCCAGTTCTCTCGCCACGGAGCGCGCGGTCCGCTCGTTGTCGCCGGTGAGCATCGTGATGCGGCGGACCCCTGCCTGCCGGAGCCGTTGAAGGGCCTCACGCGCATGGGGCCGTGGTCGGTCGGCGACCGCGATCGCGCCGTATACCTCGGTGTCACCGCCGACGAGGAGCACGGTCCGCCCTTCGTCTTGCCATTGCTCCACCGTGCCGCGGAGTTCACCGGTGTTCACGCCCATCTCGTCGAAGAGGCGTGGGCTGCCAACGTAGCAGGTCCGGCCGTCCAGGCTCGCGCGAGCGCCACGCCCGGTGATCGCTTCGAAGTCCGACACCTCACGTGCGGACAGATCGGCTTCGCTCTCGTCATGCGGGTAGAGGTGGATGTGCTCCGCGTCGTGATCGTGCGCGTGAGCGCCGTGCACATCGCACGCGCCCACCGCCATCTCGTGCTCCCTGCGATGGAGCACAGCGGCGGCGAGGGGATGCTCCGAACGCTCCTCGATCACCGCTGCGAGCGCGATGAGCTCCTCCGGCTCATATCCCCCGACCGTGCGCACCGCGACCACCTCGGGCCGTCCGACGGTGAGTGTCCCTGTCTTGTCAAAGGCGACGGCCCGTATACCCCCGGCCTGCTCCAGGTGCTCGCCACCCTTGATTAGCACCCCGAAGGCCGAGGCACGGCCCAATGCCGCGACGATCGCGACGGGTGTAGAGATCACGAGCGCACACGGACAACTCACCACGAGCAGGACCAGCGCACGGTACAGCCAGGGCAACAGCGGTTGACCGGTAAGCGGTGGCACGAGCGCGACGAGTACGGCCGCGGCGAATACAGCGGGCGTGTAGTACCGGGAGAATCGATCCACAAACCGCTCCGTCGGCGCCCGCTGCTCTTGTGCCTCCTCGATGAGGCGGCCAATACGCGCGAGTGTCGCATCTTCGGCGCGGTGGCGCACCACAACCTCCAGATATCCGCGGCCGTTCATCGTGCCCGCGTACACGTCGCTCCCTACCACCTTTGTCACCGGCATACTCTCGCCCGTGATCGCGGCCTGATCTACCGAGGATGCGCCCGTCACCACCAGACCATCCGCCGGGATGCGCTCTCCAGGACGCACGATCACGATGTCGTGCGGCTCCAGGTCCTCCACCGCGACCTGCTCCGGTCCGCTGTGCCCTTTTCGCACCGCTTCCAGCGGGGTCAGGTGCAGCAGGCTACGAATCGAGTTGCGCGCGCGATCCACCGTCAGCCCCTCGAGTCCCTCCCCGAGGCCGAAGAGAAACACTACCGCCGCGGCCTCCGCCCACTCGTTGATGGCGATTGCGCCAGCGACGGCTACGGTCATCAACAGGTTGATATCGAGGGTGTGAGAGCGAACTAGCGTTCGAAACCCGCTACGGGCGATCTGTGCCCCGCCGAGCAACACGGCGGCCGCGTAGCCCAGCAGCGGCAAGAGGGAGATTTCCTCGGTTTGATACCCCAACAAGCTCAGAAGCGATGGTACACTCGCGACCGCCGGCAGACGACCGAGCAGCCAAGCCAGCACGATGAGTACGCCTGCTGCCGCAGCGGCCCGGAGCCGCGCGTTCCCCATCCACGCTCGCCACCACGGCGGCACAGGCATCGCGGCGTCTCGCGCAGTCGGGATGCGCGCACCGTAGCCCGCATCCCCGACCGCCCGCACAACGTCACTGCTCAGTGTGACGGCGTCGGTATCATCGCTGGCAACCACCCGCAGTTTGGCCGTGCCGAAGCTGACCGTGGTCGACGCCACGCCCGGGATCTCGCGAACGGTGCGCTCGATGCCACGGGCGCACTCCGCGCAGTCCATTCCACTGAGGTCGAAGACGAGCGGTACACCGTTACTCAGTTCCGCCCGGTTGTCGGCGGACGCACCGCTCGGGTGCCTGTCGCGTTCGGTCAATCCGTCACCCCAAGACCCGTGTCTTGCGTTACGGCGGGGACGAGCAAGGGTGGCTCCCTGGTCTCGCGCACGTGGTCAAGCGCTTGGCGCAGCAGGGCGGCCACGTGGTCGTCGCAGAGCTGATAGTACACCATACGTCCCTGCTTCCGATGGGTCACCAGCCGCAGGTCCCGGAGGAGCCGCAGTTGGTGCGAGATGGTGCTCTGTTGCAGGGACAGACGCTTCGCGATCTCGCAGACGCACACCTCGCCCGACATCAGGGTCGCGATAATCTTCAGGCGCGTGGAATCCGCGAGCACGCCAAAGATCTCGGACAGCTGCAGTGCGATGTCATCGCTGATACCGGCAACTGTGCCGGTCTGGTCGAGCGTCCACGTGGTGGCGCTGCCATTTATGGAAAGGGTACTCGGAATCGCCACCGTAGCCTCCGGGTAATATATGAGCAATTGTTCACATATTACCCGGGGCGATGCACTGGGTCAAGGAGAAATGCGGACCGGCGCGTCAGCAAAGGCCCACACGGGAACCCGTTCCCCACGCCTGGGTTGCGCTTTGACTGGTAAGGAACTCAGAACCGCACCTTACGAGATGCGTGGCACCCCTACGCCGTAGCGGTGTTAGTCCTTGAGCGCGTGACGCTTGATGGCCTCGTCGGCCTCCATGAGCAAAGCAATCGCCGACACGTCGGGTAGCTGTAGCCCCTCAATGCTCGTTCACGAGACTACGACCCAGCGCCTGTCGTCGCCCTTGCCGAAACTACTCCTCGCCGCTCTTGCCGTCGTGCTGTTCACGCTTACTGTAGCCAGCAGCCTCCGCTCGCCCTGCCGCCATCGCTGCCTCGCGGCGCGCCATCAGTCTGCCCTGGAGATCCTTGCCTGACTGAGGGGCAAGGAACATCGCGGCGGTGGTCCCGATCGCCGCGCCAAGGGCAGCGCCACCCAGAAACCTGATCAACTTCCCCATGATGCCCCCTTACCTTTGATCTGCCCTCACACTTGCCGCCGAGCCTAACACACACGCATGCATCGGGTCAAACTAGAACTCCACCGGCTGCTCCTGCGGCGCTGTCTCCGGAGGCAGCAACCCCTCCTTGCGCAGGGCCCACGTCGTCGCGCGCGTCGAGAGCACGGCGTAGAAGGAAATGGTGATCAGCACGAACAGCGGGGCGACGAAGATGCTCAGCAGGAACACGAAGAAACAGAGGATCAGAAGGGTGGTGGAGAACCCGGGATAGCGCGAGAACACGACCAAACTATTGCGGATCGCTATCCCGACACCGCGCTCCGAGCGCACCAGCAACGCGCTCGAGTAGAAGATGACGCCGAGCCACGCCCAACTCAACGTGAACGTGAGGGCGACAAGTGGTAGTGCCCACGTTGTGCCTAAAGCGGCGTAGAAGTAGACGCTCACACTCAGCAGAAAGATCCCCAGCAGCGCGATAGCTGCCAGCTTCCAAGCATCGAGGAACCGTTCACGCGCCGCGCGCAGCAGCGCGGACACCTCGGGGCGCTCGTTGTAACGTGCGGACTCCGTGGAGACCTGAAACAGCCCCACCAGGAGTGGCGGCGCGGGAATCACGAGCAGTGAGCCCAGCACAACAACGATATTGCACGCCGTGTACCCGATTAATTGGTACCACGTGTCACCGATCGCCCGACCGAACACCCGAAACGCCGATCTCATGAGGCCAGCGCCGGGATAGCGCCGGACCAGATCCGCCGCAGCAGGTCTACCTGTGCCGTGTCCGGACCTTTCTTGGCCGGGCCTGGGGTCTCCATCACCCACGGCTTGGCACGGAGCGCGGGTTCCGAAAGCAGCACCGACCAGCCCTCCATCCCGATGTAGCCCTCGCCGATGTTCTCGTGCCGGTCACGCGCCGCACCGAGTGGGACCTTCGAGTCGTTTGCATGCATCAGCACGAGTTTCTCCAGCCCGATCTCCGACTCGAACTCGTCCAGAGTGCGCTGGAGACCTTCCGACGTTGCTATGTCGTACCCGGCAGCCCAGATGTGCGCGGTGTCCACGCATACCCCCATACGATCCCCGGCGTCGAGCTGCTTCAGGATGGAGCCGATCGCGGCAAAGGATGACCCCATACTGTTCCGGGTGCCTGCGCTGGTTTCGAGTAGCAAGGGCACGTTCGATGGTTCCTGGAGCGCACCATCGAGACTGCGGCACAAGTTCTCCACGGCTTCCTCGGGCGTTGTATTGGTCGAGGATCCCAGGTGCACGACCACCCCACGCGCACCGAGCCGCTCTCCCCACGAGAGATATTCGCGCATCGAGCGCACGCTTTTCCCCCGGAGATCCGGATCGGGGCTGGCCGGATTGAGCAGGTACACGGCGTGCAAGAAGATCGGTGCCAGATCGTGTTCCCGCACTCCGGTGCAGAACGCCTCGACCTCAGCATCGGGGTGCGCGGGCGAACGCCACTGCTGTGGCGCGCTCGCGAAGATCTGCAGGCAGTTCGCCCCGATCTCCCGTGCACGGTCAATTGCCTTGCTGATCCCGCCGGACGAACCGACATGCGCGCCAACGCGCGGGATGAGCGTGGCGCCTGTCTTGGATGTGCTGCTCACCCGGCAAATATACCCGAACCCGTGCCGCGCGTACAACGTGCCCCGCGCCGGGCACGTCGGGTGCTATAACTGGGTAGTCGCTCGCAATATCATCCCCCACAGAAGGAAGCACTGGCATTGGACACCACAACGTTCCTTGGTCTCGTCCAAGAGTCGGTCGACTCGTTGCCCCAGCCCTTCGCCGAGCGCCTCTGGAACCTGGAGATCGAGGTTCAGCCCGAGCCCTCCCTGCGGGATCTGCAGGGGCTGGGACTCGGACCGGATGATACCCTCTTCGGCCTTTACACTGGTGTTCCTCTCACAGAGCGCGGCGCGAGCCTCAGCGGTGACGTGCCCGACATCATCACGATCTACCAGGGACCAATCGAGCGCGAGTGCGACGGTAATGATGAATGCATCCGTCGAGAAGTCAGGGAAACTGTGCTGCACGAGCTCGCGCATTACTTTGGCATCGATGATGACCGTCTCGATGAGCTAGGACTCTCGTGATACCCGCGCCGGTCTCAGGACCTTCGCTATGTTGCAAGAACGAGACAAAGGAACTTAATCGTGCTAAATCACGTAATATTATCTAGCACAAGGCTAGCTGCGGTCAGATACGCAAGGGAGTAGGCCTTGTAAAGGGTTGCATTCACTGCATGGAGTCGATCATCGCGAAAAGTAGCCGGGCAGCCTGTGGCGTCTAAGGTAATAACCGGCCGGTACTACCTCCTTGAGCGAGTGGGGCAGGGTGGGGCGGCGGAGGTCTACCGGGCGATGGACACGCGGCTGGGCCGCGTGGTGGCGATCAAGCTGCTGCGGGAGACGTACGCGCACGACCCGTCGTTCACGGCGCGGTTCGAGAACGAGGCGCGAGCGGCGGCGCGGCTGTCGCACCCGAACATCGTGGACGTGTACGACTACGACTCGTCGGAGGGGCGGTACTTCATCGCGATGGAGTACGTTGCCGGGCGCAACCTCAAGGAGGCGATAGTCGCGGAGGCGCCGTTCGAGGCGTCGCGGGCGGTGGGGCTGCTGGGGCCGATCCTGTCGGGGCTGGGAGCGGCGCATGAGGCTGGGCTGGTGCACCGGGACATGAAGCCGCAGAACGTGCTGGTGGGCCTGGACGGGGTGCCGAAGATTGCCGACTTCGGGATTGCCAAGGCGATGGGCGACGCGGGGATGACAGAGGCGGGGATCGCGTTCGGGACGCCGCACTACCTGGCGCCGGAGCAGGCGCGGGGGACGCGGTGAGCCCGCGGACGGACCTGTACGCGGTCGGGGTGATGCTGTACGAGATGCTCTCGGGGCGGCTGCCGTTCGAGGGGGAGAACCCGATGCGGGTGGCGTACGCGCACGTGTACGACGAGGCGCGGCCGCTCGGGGAGGTGGCACCGGGGGTAGGCGCGGGGCTGGCGGCGGTGGCGCGGGCGATGGCGAAGGACCCGCAGGAGCGGTACGCCACCGCCGACGAGATGCTCCACGCCCTCAACTCCGCCGCCCACGCGGTTCAAACCCCCGCCGTAGCGAACAAAGTGCTGCCGGTCGCGGCGGCAGGAGCCGGCGCTCCGACGGTCTCGATACCCGTGGTGCGGATGCCCCCGCGCGGGACCGCGGTGCATCCCAGGCAGTAACCGTCGCTGGTCCCAGCCGGACGGCCCAATATGGGCGTACCGAGCGCCGCGGACGCCGAGGCTTGTTGTGGCTCGTGCCGGTGCTCCTCACGGGTTTCATCGCGGGCTGTCTGCTGCTCGGTAATAGTCTGCAGGGGCTGAATGGGAGCATCCCCGGTCTTGCTACGAGCACGCCGGATATTGGCGAGGTGCCTGCCGCCACCGGTATGCCGACCATTATCGCTACGCTCGCCCCAAGTCCAACCGCCGCTCCACCGACGGCGACCACGGCCCCGACTGCGACGACCTCCCCGCTTCCCTCGGCAACGGTCGCGCGACCCTCCGCCACGACGCCGAAGCCGACCGTCTCGCCGACGGTGATCCGCCGCCTGGTCCGGCCCGCGCGCTTCACGGCGAGGGCGTTCTCCGGCACAGTGGTACGGCTGAACTGGGAGAGGGTCCCGCGGGCCAGGGCGTATGTCCTTGAGTTGTCTAGCGATCGCAAGGTTTGGCGGGCGATCGCACGACTTAGTGGCACTGAGAGCACCTATACCGACATCGGGCTCGCCGATGGTGTGACGTACTATTATCGACTGCGAGCGTTCGATGCCGCTGGGCAGGTGTCCCCGTATGCGTATACCAGGGCAACTACGCCGCGAGTGGTACCGACGGCGACGCCCGTTCCCACGAGCACTCCTACGCCTCTTCCGACGAGTACGCCGACCCCCGTTCCCACGAGCACTCCTACGCCTCTTCCGACGAGTACGACCCCCGTTCCCACGAGGACACCCACGCCCATCCCGACGAACACGCCAACGCCGCGCCCAACGAGCACTCCCACGCCTCGTCCGACAAGGACCCCAACGCCCCGTCCGACGAGCACGCCGACGCCCCGCCCCACGAAGACCCCCACGCCTCGACCGACCAGTACGCCCACTCCGCGTCCAACCGGTACCCCAACGCCCCGGCCAACGAACACGCCGACCCCACGACCGACCAGCACGCCCACTCCGCGGCCGACGAACACACCAACCGCGCGCCCGACGAGCACCCCGACCCCACGGCCGACGAGTACCCCGACCCCCGAGCCTGTGGTGCCTGGTGTTCCATCCGTCGTTGTGCCGGTGGCGACGGCCTGAAGCAATGAGCACCCGTATTCCCCGCTGCAGTTGCCTACGAGTTGCCGCCACCTTGACCGCCAAGGGGTATATGCGGCACAGTTTCTGCAACAGCTATAGAAAGTAAAGCTGCGCTTAGCCAAGGTGACAGAATTGATCCCCGGAAAGACTCCAGTGATTTCCAGCGTTATCGCCAATCGATACCAGGTCCTTGAGCGAGTGGGGCAGGGTGGGGCGGCGGAGGTCTACCGGGCGATGGACACGCGGCTGGGCCGCGTGGTGGCGATCAAGCTGCTGCGGGAGACGTACGCGCACGACCCGTCGTTCACGGCGCGGTTCGAGAACGAGGCGCGAGCGGCGGCGCGGCTGTCGCACCCGAACATCGTGGACGTGTACGACTACGACTCGTCGGAGGGGCGGTACTTCATCGCGATGGAGTACGTTGCCGGGCGCAACCTCAAGGAGGCGATAGTCGCGGAGGCGCCGTTCGAGGCGTCGCGGGCGGTGGGGCTGCTGGGGCCGATCCTGTCGGGGCTGGGAGCGGCGCATGAGGCTGGGCTGGTGCACCGGGACATGAAGCCGCAGAACGTGCTGGTGGGCCTGGACGGGGTGCCGAAGATTGCCGACTTCGGGATTGCCAAGGCGATGGGCGACGCGGGGATGACAGAGGCGGGGATCGCGTTCGGGACGCCGCACTACCTGGCGCCGGAGCAGGCGCGGGGACGCGGTGAGCCCGCGGACGGACCTGTACGCGGTCGGGGTGATGCTGTACGAGATGCTCTCGGGGCGGCTGCCGTTCGAGGGGGAGAACCCGATGCGGGTGGCGTACGCGCACGTGTACGACGAGGCGCGGCCGCTCGGGGAGGTGGCACCGGGGGTAGGCGCGGGGCTGGCGGCGGTGGTGGCGCGGGCGATGGCCAAGGACCCGCAGGAGCGGTATGCCACTGCCGACGAGATGCTCCACGCCCTCAACTCCGCCGCCCACGCGCCGCAACCCCAGGCGGCAGGGGTGCCAACTCATGGCGATCCGACGGTCGCCGTACCCATTGTCGGCAGGGCGCAACAGCGAGCCGCCGCACCGGCGCAGCCTGCGCGGGTAGTCCAGCCCCGCCGTACCGCACCATACGCGCGTCAGGAACCACAGCCAAGCAATAGGTTGCGTAGCCTGCTGCCTGTGCTCATCTCTGGGCTCCTGCTTGCCTCACTCCTCGGCTGTTTTTTCCTCACCAACGGATTCGGCCTGGGCAACAACGAGCCCGACCGGGCTCCGGTCGCCGCGGCCCCGACGTCTGCTCCCACCGCTCGCGCGACGGTTGCTGCGAATCCCACCGCACAGCCAACCGCGGAGCCGACAGCGACGCAGGCAGTCGAGCCCACTGTTGTTCCTCCCAAGCCCGAAGCTCCCGGCGACCTGGCTGCCACGGCGGCATCGCCGACCAGTGTGGAGTTGACGTGGGCAGCTGGGGAGGGTGAACCCCAATCGTATCTGGTACAACGCTCCACGGACGCCACGAACTTCCGGTCCATCCGGACGGTCCGAGCACCAAGCACGGCTTACACCGACCAGCGACTAGAGTTAGATACGACGTACTACTACAGGGTGCGGGCCTCGAGTCCGAGTGGTAATTCCCCGTTCTCAGAGACGGTTGAGTTCCGGACCCCCGCTCCGACTACACCGCCGACGGCTACTGCAACGACAGCGCCGACGGCCACGCCGACCGACGTTCCCCCGACTGCCACACCCACCCCGACGGAGGTGCCGCCGACAGCGACCCCCACGAGAGTCCCGCCGACGCCGACGCCTACGAGCATCCCCCCGACACCGACGCCGACCACCCCACCTGAGCGGACGCAGGCGCAGACACGAACCGTCAATCTGGAGGACAATGACTTCACCGGCGGGTTTACGAATCGGAATGGTCGGCATAAAGATCGCACGGCCCGATGGGTGTACGGTCAGCAAACCGATTACACGACGATGAGCGCGAACTTCGTCATCGAGGGTACGCCGATGGGTACAGCGGAGGGCAACCAGGTTGTCTTCCGAATGTATGGTTTGGATTCCGAGAATCGGCCGAAGACCGATATCCTCATCGAGGTCAACGATGTCGAGGTGTTCCAGGGTGACAATCCTCTCCCTGATGACAAATTCGATCCCAACCGCGGAAACTGGGGCCAGGCGGACATCATGTTCGATGCCGACGTGCTGCGTGAGGGCGACAACGTAATTACCATCACCAACCTTGAGCCCAACGGTGGTTTCAGTGCGCCGCCGTGGTTCATGCTCGATCGGGCGGTCCTGGCATACTTCGCCGAGTAGCAGGAGTGCAACGTGTGCCGAGCACGCTTATGTTAGAGTCGTCCCTCACCGTCCCCGCGTCGATATTCGTGTTGTGACCTAGCGAGGCTCAGAGATACATCATGCCGTTCACACTCACCACTTCAACACTCGTGATCGTCGTCGGCGTGTTCCTCATTGCGGCAGTGCTTCTCGCGTTCGGTCTGTCTCGTCTGAAGGCAACGGATCGCCGCCAGTATGCCAACGATCAGTCCGCAGGCCGCAAGCAGGACAACGGCGACGAAATCACCCAGCGACTGCCAACCTCTGTGCGTCCGGAAATCAAGGGAGCTTCCGGCGCAATCCTGCGAGCCGCGGCGCGCACTGACCGGGGGCGTGTTCGTCCTGTCAACGAGGATGACACGCTGATCCTGGACCTGAAGGACGATGCAGGTGTTGTCCGCACCGCGCTTTACGCGGTTGCCGACGGGGTTGGGGGAAAGGAGAAAGGCGAGGTCGCGAGTCATACGGCCATTGAGGCCACCATTCGCGCGCTCCAGGCTCATCCCTTCTTCGAGGACGAAGGATATTTGCGCAGTGATATCGATGACGACAGCGTTGTCGAGATCGTGCGCTCGGCAGTTATGAGCGCGAATCGCGAGGTCTATGGCGCCCGAGTCGAGCAGAACTCGGACATGGGTACGACGCTGGTACTCGCACTCGTGATGCAAGGGAAGGCGTTCGTGGCGAACGTTGGTGACAGCCGGGCGTACCTCGTGCGCGATCACCAGATACAGAAGCTGACAGAGGACCACTCCCTCGTCGAGCGGATGGTCGCGAGCGGCCAGATCACCTCTGCGGAAGCCCGCCTGCACCCGCGCCGCAACGTGATTCTACGCTCACTCGGCACCGATCCCCAGGTTGAGGTCGATTTGTATGTCGAGCCCTTGCAGGTGGGCGATCGGCTCCTGCTGTGCAGCGATGGCCTCAGCGGCATGCTGCCGGATGAAGCGCTGGCTCAGGTCTCCGACCGAGAGCGCGACCTCGATCAGGCCTGCCGTGCGCTTGTCCGGGCCGCGAACGAGGCTGGCGGCACCGATAACATCAGCGTTGTCATCGTGGAGGTTATAGACCCCTCCGAGTCGTAGCCCACCACGTCGAGGTGATCACTGAGTAAGGTGAACGGCTCGGCAACGTTAGTCGTTTCATCCCCGAACTCCCGTGGAGTCGGACCCCAGCGGGCGTCAAGGGCCTGCACCCATGGTAGCTCGCTGCCCAAGCTATCCAGGCAGATCAACGCCGAAGCTAGTCGGTGCCGCCGGGTCTCGCGGGCACAATAGTTAATACCAACAGAGATGCGAGATAGGGCGAGGGGTACACGTGGGGTGGGATGAAGTAGCGGCGCAGTCGGTGGGCGTGCTCTCCGTCATGTCCGGTATCGTGGCGGTCTCGTTGGGTGGCTCAGTCGCCGTTGGACTGGCAGACGAGGCGTCTGATCTGGACCTTCACGTGTACTGGGCGGACCCCTGCCATCGGCAGAAACGCGAGCAGCGCGCCTGCGCGCCATAGCGGATCCTGACAGCGTCCGAGCGGGCTTGACAAGCTGGGGTCTGGAAGACCAGTTCTCGGTGGGTAGCCGCCCGGTAGAGCTGATCTACCGACGCTGGGACGATGTTTGCGATGAGGTGGAGCGAGCATACGATCCGGGGCTGCCTGCTCATGGTTTCACCACCGCCGTGCTGTACAGCGTCGCGCGCGGCCGACTTCTGCACGACCCGACCGATGCGCTCACCACGGCACGCGAGCGGCTCGTCCGGGAGTTCCCCGAAGCAACGCGCACTGCGATCCTCCAGCGTGAGATCCCCCTCCTTGGTTTCCACCTGAGCCAGTTGCGTCGGGCCCAGGATCGCGGCGACATCGTGTACGCTCAGCACGTCCGGTGCAAAGTCCAAGTGCTCTTTTTCGATGTCTTGTTCGCCCTCAACCGGTTGTTCCACCCCGGGGAGAAGCGGTCACTGGAGCACGCTCGGCGCTGCCTCGTTCGCCCGGTTGCCTGTGAGGACCGGTGGGAGCGCGCGGCGCGGCTAGGTAGCGACGATCCGGCGCTTGTCCAGCATCTCGGCGATCTCGTCGCGGAACTCCATGGCCTGGGATCGCAGCACGGGGGGGGTGGAGATTTCCGCCATGCCGTTGTAGGCGTCGCGCGAGCAAACAGCCTGCGAAGATTGGCGAGAAGCTTTTTCATCACGCCGATTGCTCGTAGATGTACACAGCAGCGCCGTGGAGACGCACCCAGGGAGGCCGCGCTATTTGTCCTGGGCAATAGAGATGCTTGTGCCGACACTGCCCCGGATCACTCATACTCCGTGGCCTCGATCCGTTCAAACTGGTGGACACCGAATCCCGATAACGTACGATACGGGCGCGCGCCAGCGTTCGCCCTATGGAGGACATTGTCGGGATCCCGCCGATTCGTGCGTCGAGATCACGGACAACTGGCTGGAGCTGACGGGCGCTTCGTTGTCGAGGACCACGCAGACATCAAGGACGGTGGCGAGGGCAGACGGCGCGGAGGCCACGTACGACATCGTGGTGCGTGGCCGGCACAGGCATCAAGCAAGCTAGGTATCCAAGCGGCACGCTCCAGCCTCTGGTTCATGCCCTCGATCCTCGTCGGCATCGGCATCGCACTCGCATTCGTGTTCGTGGCCCTGGAGAGTACGGCGGGCACTCGCTTGCTCCGATTGCTGCCAGGTAGCGTTCGGCGCCGGGCCGGACGGCGCACGCGGTATGCTGCAGGCGATCGCCGGGTCAGTGCTCGGGCTTGCGGGCATCGCCTTCTCGAGCACGCTCGTGGTGCTGTCGCTCTCCGCGAGCACGTATACCCCGCGCGTACTGCGCAACTTCACGAGCGACCTCGGCAACCAGATCGTCCTCGGGACCATGCTCTCGACGTTCGTCTACACCCTGCTCGTCCTGCGTACCATCCGCAACGGCGACAACGGCGGCGAGGAGTTCGTGCCGACGCTCGCGGTTGCGTTCGCGGTACTGATCGCGGTGCTCGACCTCGCCGTTTTTATCTACTTCGTCCACCATATCGCGCAGAGTATCCAGATCTCGGCCATCACCGCCGGCGTGGCCAAAGAGACGAAGGGCCGGATCGGTGACCTGTTCCCGCGACACCTCGGCAAGGGGCCCGACGAAGTCGACGAGCCGGAGGAGCCGCGCGACCGCCTCATCGGCGTGCCGGTGCCCGCACCGCGGGCCGGATACCTCCTCCTCGTGGACGAGGACGATATTATGGAGCTGACGACGGAGCACGACCTGACCCTGCGCCTTGAGCGGCGGATCGGCGAGTTTGTGGCCGAGGGCGCGCCGCTGGCCGTGGTCGCGCCGGGTGATCGGATGAACTCGGGGCTCATCGAGAAGTTCCAGCAGGCCTGCGCGCTCGGTCAGCAGCGGACGCCGAGTCAGGACCTGGAGTTCGGCATGCGGCAGCTGGTGGACATCGCGCTCAAGGCGCTCTCGCCGGGCATCAACGACGTGACGACGGCGACGACCTGCCTGGATCACCTCGGCAACATCCTCCGCCAGTTGGCACCACGCGCGATGCCGCCGCCCTATCGATACGACGAGCGCGGCACGCTGCGGGTGATCGCCATACCGCCCACGTTCGACGGGTTGATGGGTCTCGCTTTCGACCAGATCCGCACGGCCGGACAGTCGCAGACGGCCATCCTCCTGCGGATGCTCGCGATCATCGAGGACCTTGCCTCAATCTCGCAATCTCCATCCAGACGCCGCACCCTCCTCCTCCACGCGGAGCTGCTCGGCAAGGCGGTCGAGCGAGGGATACAGGACGAGCACGACCGAGGGAGGATCTTCGCAGACACTGGAGACGATACGCCGATCGCTGCTTGTCGAGGGCGAGACCACACCGTAGTCCACCACGGCCACGGCCGACACCATGCACCACAGGCCAGCGAGTGAGAGGCGCGGACAGATCCGCTTGGACCTGCTGTAATCCGGTTTGGTTTCGTCATGACGGTCGCAGGCCCGGAAGATGCGCTCGGTCAGCAACAGGTATTGGGTAGACTGGTTGCCTTCTCCCCGTGCGGGGAGGAGGCCATGGTGCTCGAGAATCTGACTGCCGAGTGAGAGATGCGCCACCCTTGGGTGGCCCGACTGCCCGTCGGGGCACGATCTGGATCTCGCGCTCCGGCCTCTCGATGAGCCGGTCTGCCCCGCTGCTCGACCGCTAACGAGAACCGGAGGTTGCACATGCCCGCCAAAGCTGACGTCGATAATGAGCGAGAGGAGTTGCGTGAGCGGATAGAGGGCTGGACGGACATGCCGCTCAACCTGCTCGGTGTCGTGCTACTGGTGGCGCTGGTGGTCGAGTTCGCGGCCGATCTCTCGCCCGCGTGGCGGGGCAGGCTCGATGCCCTCAACTGGTTTATCTACATCGTCTTCACTCTCACATTCTTCGTGCAGCTACTGCTCGCCCCCGACAAGCGCACGTACCTGCGGCGCAACTGGATCGCCGCGATCTCGGTGCTCCTGCCCGCGTTCCGGGCGCTTCGGGCGCTGCGGGCGGTGCGCGCCCTCAGGGGTCTGCGACTCGTGCGCGTGCTCACCGCGACGAACCGCGGCACCCGCTCCCTGAGCCGCATGCTGCGCGGTCACCAGTTCGGTCGGGTGATGGGGCTGACCGGAGCCGTGGTGCTCGTCGGCGCGGCGGCCCTCACGTACTTCGAGGGGAGGGGCGCGTATGGCGATGCGCTGTGGTGGTCGATGGCGCTCGTTTCCACCGTTGGCAGCGACTTCCAGCCGGAGTCGCTCGAGGGGAGGGTCGTCACGCTGCTTTTGATAGTGTGGGGGCTGGGCGTGTTCGGGTACATCACCGGGGCCGTCGCCTCCTACTTCGTCGGTAGGGATGCTGAGGTTGGATCCCACGAGGATGGGGGTGAGGACACGACCGCCGAGGAGTTGCGGAGCCTGCGCGCCGAGTTGGCGGAACTCAGGACCCTGCTCACCCAGAATGGGGAAGGGGAGGAGAAGAGACCTCGTAACGGCTACAACGCCCGCGCTCGGCGACTTCCTAGGTGAGGAGTGCCCAGTGTACCTGCGCTGGTCGCGATGCCTGCTCAGTCTGCTGCTGGACGCGACCACGGGAGTCGTGCTGGCGAGGCAGATGTCAGCAGGGCACGCGCGCACCGTTGCTTAGCCCACCTCTCGTGGTACCCTTCCCATACGCGGTCACCGCCGCACCTCTCGCAGCACACTTTGATCGGTGTCCGCACTGGAAACGTCCCCGTGCGAGAGGACCGTCACATCGCCGGTCGTCTCCAGCACGACCGAATGGACGGAGCTGGGCGACAGGTGTCCCGCCTCGCGGATCTTCGCTATCACCTCGCTGCGGGCGACGCGCTCGTCGAGCAGGTTCTTTTCCAGGAACCGGGAGTCCTCGTACAGCAAACGCGGGGTGTTCGTGATGAGCCCGTGGAAGCGCTCGCTACGCGCGGCTATGAACGCGACAGTCCACTGGAGCGCAACGAGGATCGTTAGCGCCACTATCCCCTCAGCCAGAGCCACGCTGTCGGAGATGACGGTGCCCGCGATGATCGAGGCCATCGTGACGGTGCTGACGAAGTCGAAGATTGTCATCGTCGCGACGGTCCGCTTGCCGGCTAGGCGCAGCAGGAATAGCGCGTACCAGTAGAACACCACCGTTTCCACCACGACCGCGACAATCCGGTCCCATCCCTTGAAAAGACCTAGGTCCATGTGCCCCTCCCGTCGATGCGTCCTACGCCCGTGCTCCAAGCCGCCTCGGTGATGTGACGGTCCGGGTGTGCCCCATCCGACGGGCAAGATGTGAGCCCCGTGTCGCAGCCGGCCTGGGTCCCGGATTGGGCAAGCACCGACTGCGGCACGCGGGTAGGGACCGCCGCTCGATGAGTGCTGCGGCGCCCCGCCAGGTGGCATATCCTGTGCGGCAAGCAGGCGTACACCCGTCGTCGTGGTGGAGCAGCAAGCAGGTTGTGTTCCTGGAAGTCCGTGTCTAGCGGCGGCGACATCCACTACATTCCATGCGAGGAAGGGTGACACATACGCCCTGCGGCGGCCTGTGTGATATCTGCGAACTGTGCCGAAGCAGGCCTACAGACGGCAAGGCTTGGTTCTCGTGATCGTGCGAGCCTCATCATGTGGTGACGCACCTGGCAGAGTCGGGCCTACGGCTCGTCCACCATAGGTGGTACTCTAGCGTCCGCAAAGGTGTTTGACACCCGCAGGGCACCTGCGCTAGCAAGAGAATGCCGAGCTGACAGGCGGTGTGAATCGAGGAGGGGTCGCATGAGTCGAGACGTGCTCCCGGGCGCAGCAGACCGCGCAGGGGCCGTTGTAGTGCCGCCGCACCGTACACAGCCCGACGCCACAGGAGAGGCGCCCACCGAAGTGATCGTCGCGCAAGGGCTGCAAAAAAGCTTCGGGCGGGCGCAGGTGCTGCGTGACCTCTCGCTGCGCGTTGACGCGGGGGAGATCTACGGGTTGATCGGCCCCAGCGGCTCCGGAAAGTCCACCGCGATCCACCTGATGTGCGGGCACCTGCGGCCGAGCGGTGGTGTGGTGCGCGTGCTGGGCGAGGACCCGGCCGCGTTCTCCCCGCGGGTGCGCAGGCGCATTGGCTACATGCCCCAGGGGTTCATCTTGTACCCCGACCTGACGGTACGGCAGAATGTGGCCGCAGCCGCGGGGCTGTACGAGGTGCCGGAGTGGCGCAACCGCGGCCGGATACGCGCGGTGCTGGACCTGGTGGAGCTGTGGGACGCCCGCGGCAAGTCGGCGCGCTCGCTGTCGGGCGGGATGCAGCGCCGCCTCGCCCTGGCGGCCGCGCTCGTGCACGATCCCGATCTATTGTTTGCGGATGAGCCCACCGCGAATCTCGACCCGATCCTGCGGGGACGGCTGTGGGAGCACTTTCGCGTCATGCGGGATGGGGGCAAGGCGCTGCTGCTCACGACGCAGTACATCGACGAGGCCGAGTACTGCGATCGCGTCGGGCTAACGTACGAGGGAGAGATGCTCGCCGAGGGGCGACCGGAGGACCTGAGACGGGACGCTTTCGGCGGGGATGTAGTGGACATCGCCGTGGAGCATCCGTCGCAGGACTACGTGGATGCGGTCGGCGGCCTGGCGGGGGTGCGCTCAGTCTCCGCGGCCGTCACGGCGGGTCGTGACCCGGAGACCGGCTCCGACGAGCCGCTGCGCATCATCGTGGAGGACGCCCAGCGGGCGATCCCGGCGTTGCTCGCCGCGCTGGAGACGGCGGGGGCGGTGGTGCGCACGGTGGGGGAGTACCGGCCGGCGTTCGACGAGGTCTTCGTCCGGTTGATCGAGCAGCACGGTGGACGGCGCCCGCCGCTGGTTGCGATGCGCACGCACAGCACACAGCACGAGCCGGATCCGCAATGAGGACGCTCACAAAGATCCTCTCCGTCGCCATCAAGGAGCTGCGCGAGCTGCTGCGGCGTCCGCTGCTCGTGCTGACGCTGGTTCTCGGGCCGCTCGCCATCATGGTCGCCTTCGGCATCGGCTCCGACGCGAGGTTCCCGCCACCACGCGTGATCATCGTCGTGCCCCCCGGCCAGGAGCGGCCGCGGCTGCTGCGGGATTACGAGCGGGAGTTCCAGCAGTCCATCAGCATAGCGGATTACACCTCCGACGAGGAGCACGCCCGCGAGCAGCTGCGACGCAACCGCGTTGATGCCGTGCTGATCCTGCCCCCAACCCCGTACGAGACCATCGCCCGCGGCGAGCAGGCCGAGATTGAGGTGGTGTACAACGAGATCGACCCGGCGCGGCGCTGGCTGATACCGGACTTCATCCGCTCGATGGCCAGCGACATCAACCGCGAGATCTTCCTGCAGGGTGCTCGCGAGCAGCGGACGGCGCTCGAGGACTCGTCGCGCGAGCTGGACCTGGCGCTACGTGGCCTCGACACCGCGATCTCCGCCGTCGGCCGGGGGAACCGGGAGGACGCCCTGAGGGCTGTGCAGGGCGGCGCGCAGGGTGTTGCCAACCTGGAGCGGGCGCTCGAGCTGCTCGGCCCCCAGGCCGAAGCGATCCGCCTGCCGGTGGAACGGGCGCGCGCGAGGCTCGACCAGGCAGAGGAGCGCCTCGCACAGGCCGAGGACGTGCTCGCCACGCCGGATCCCCGCCCGCCGAGCGAGCAGCTCGGGCTCGCGCAGACAAGGCGCGATCTGGCCAGGCTCCAGGAGGCGTTGGAGCAGTTCACGGATGTCCCGCCGGAGGTGGCGATCTCGCCGCTCGGGGTGCGGCCGGAGTACACCGCGCGACTGCGCCCGGACCTGGTAGTGTTCTTCGCGCCCGTGATGCTGGCGCTGTTGGTGCAGCACACCGCGGTCTCGCTGGGGGCGCTGGCGCTGGTGCGCGAGCGGCTCGCCAATACGTTCGAGCTGTATGCCATAGCGCCCATCTCGCCCCTACAGCTGCTGCTCGGCAAGTACCTGGCGTTCGTGGCCTTCACGCTCGCCATCGGCGGGACGATGCTCGTCGTCCTGATGGGAGGGCTCGGTGTGCCGGTGTTCGGGGACTGGTGGCGGGTCGCGCTGGTGGTCGTGCTGCTCGCGCTGTCCTCGGTGGGCCTCGGCTTCGCGCTGAGCCTGCTGGCCAGCTCCGAGCAGCAGGCGGTGCAGTTCGCGATGCTGAGCCTGCTGGGGATCGTGTTCTTCAGCGGGTTCGCGCTCCCGCTCGATGGGCTCCGCATGCCCGCGCTGGTCTTCTCGTACTCGCTGCCCGCCACGTACGGCGGTGACCTGCTCCAGGACATCATGCTGCGCGGGCTGCCCGGCAGTCTGACGTTCCTGCTGATTCTTGCCGGGCTCGCCGCCGGACTCTTCGCGCTCAGCCTCGGGCTGCTGCGGTGGCGAACGCGCGCCGCGTGATGGTGGAGTGGGATCTGGGATGATGGTGTCGGGTACTGCGGGAGTCGGAAGGATGGGCGGGCTGGGAGGTAATCAACTAATCCTTGCCAGCGGGTACTCCCAGTATTGAGCGTGAGGCGTCATTGGTGGCGAGTCGGGGCGGATACCTGCGCCACCAGAGAGAGCGGTGGCAGCGGCTGCGCAGGAAGCGGATGTGGGCATCGGCCACGTTGTCCTCATCTCTAGCGTGCCCATGGAACCTAACTCGTACTTCTACTACCGCTCTTCCCGTGTGCCATAATACGCAATCCGGCTGAACGGTAGGGTATCTGTCATTCCGAGCGTGCGAGGAATCCTTGGTCCAAGTGTACGGATCCCTCACTCCGTTTGTACGGGATGACATGCGATAGTCTTCAACCGGATTGCGTATAACCCATAGCTTCACGCCGCCGCCCGGTCCAGTTGTTCTGCCAGATCCTTCGCGGTCGTGACCGGTGGCTGGCAGGCGTACCGATGGCAGACGTACACGGTCGCGCGTCCCTCGACCTGTGGCCGTCCGGTCAGAAGCGCAACCTCGTCCGATGCCGCGCCGACTTCGGGGGCCACCACGAGGACGCGGTTCGGCAGGTACCGGGCGTACACCTCGCCGAGTAGCGCACGGGCATCCTCAGCCTGCGGATCTCCAACGATTGCCACCTCAAGCGGCGTCCCGACTTGGAAATCCGCCGCGCACAGGAGCCGGCCGAACGCGGTGGGGTGCTCCGCCATCACCGGCGCCATCCTGGTGAGCACGCTCTCGGCGACATTCTGATAGCGACCTTCCGCGTGGAAGGTCCCGAGCCGAAGCAGTACCTCGCACGCGACGGAGTTGCCGGAAGGTATCGCGTTGTCGTACATGCTGCGGGGCCGGTTGAACAACTGCTCGTGATCTGTGCTGGTGTCATAGAATCCCGGCAGGTCCGGTGCCCAGAATCGGTCCAGCATGGCGTCGGCCAGCGCACGCGCCTCCTGCAGCCACCGGAGATCGAAGGTCGCCTCGTACAACGCGATCAGCCCGTCGGCGTAAAAGGCGTAATCTTCCAGATAACCGTTCAGCTTCGCCTGCCCGTCCTTGTACGTGCGCAAGAGCCTGCCGTCCTGTTTCATCGTGGAAAGGACGAACTCCGCGTTTTGTACGGCGGTCTCCAGATAGTCGGCTCGCCCGAGCGCGGGAGCAGCATCGGCGAAGGCCCGGAGCATCAGCCCGTTCCACGCCGTCAGCACCTTCTCGTCGCGGCCCGGATGCACGCGCTTTTCTCGCGCCTCGTAGAGCGACTTGCGGCATCTCGCCACGATATCCATCACCTCGCCCGGCTCCTTGCCGGTCACCGTGGAGACGACATCGACCGGCCGTGGCACGCTGAGAATGTTCTTGCCTTCGAAGTTGCCGTGCTCCGTCACGTGGTAGTACTGATTGAAGACGGCTGCGTCCTCGGCCCCGAGCACGTCGCGAATCTCCGTCGGCGTCCAGACGTAGAACTTGCCCTCCTCACCCTCACTATCCGCGTCCTGCGTGGAGTAAAACCCGCCTTCCGGTGCGGTCATCTCGCGCCGCACGTAGTCGAGCGTCTCCTCGGTGACCTGCCGGTAGTGAGTATTTCCTGTGGCTTGCCAGGCCGCCAGGTAGAGGCGGGAGAGTTGGGCGTTGTCGTACAACATCTTCTCGAAGTGCGGCACCAGCCAGCGGTCGTCAACGCTGTAACGGGAGAAGCCGCCGCCGAGGTGATCGTAGATGCCCCCGGCGGACATCTCGTCGAGGGTATGGCTGACGATGTCGAGGGTCCTGAGATCGCCTGTGCGCTTGTAGGAGCGCAGCGCGAAGTCAAGCGCCATCGGCTGCGGGAACTTCGGTGCGCCACCGAACCCCCCGTGACGGGTGTCGTAGCTCTGCGAGAGCTTTTGCAGCGCCGTGTCCAGCGTCTGCTCCGTCAATTCATTCTTCGGGATATCGACGGTGCTCATCTGCGTTAGATGCGATTGTAGCTCCGACGCTCCCTGCTCGAGCTCGGCACGCCGGTCGCGATATGCCTCGGCAATCGCTCGAAGGATCTTCGGGAAGCCGGGCATTCCTTGGCGATCCTCCGGCGGGTAGTACGTACCGCCGTAGAACGGCTTGCCGTCCGGTGTGAGAAAGACGGTCATCGGCCAGCCGCCGTGTCCAGTCATCGTCTGAACGGCGTCCATGTAGATGGCGTCCAGGTCCGGACGCTCCTCGCGGTCGACCTTGATGTTCACGAAAGAGTCGTTCATCAGTGCCGCGATATCCGGGTTCTCGAACGATTCGTGTTCCATCACATGGCACCAGTGGCACGCCGAGTAGCCGATGGAAAGCAGGATCGGCCGGTTGTCCTCTTGCGCACGCTGGAGTGCCTCCTCGCCCCATGGATACCAGTCGACGGGGTTGTCCTGGTGCTGCAGGAGATACGGGCTGGTCTCGGCTGCGAGTCGGTTGGGCATCTGCGCCTCACTTTCGCTACACCCGAGAAGTGCAATCGGTGTGCCAGTATGGTCGGAAGGGAGCCCGCTGGCATGCGCGTCTCTCGGCCCTTGACCGCGATGCGTGCGCCGGCCCGAGGATTCAAGCAAATAAAAACCGGCCCAATATGGACCGGTGTGGTGCCGAGGGGCAGAATCGAACTGCCGACACTGCGATTTTCAGTCGCATGCTCTACCGACTGAGCTACCTCGGCTGGGCGGTACAGGACTCGAACCTGTGACCTCCTCGGTGTAAACGAGGCGCTCTAGCCAACTGAGCTAACCGCCCCGGACGGGCATTGCTGGTGCCGAGGAAGAGACTCGAACTCTTACGCCCTAAACGGGCACTAGCCCCTCAAGCTAGCGCGTCTGCCTATTCCGCCACCTCGGCGCGATTAGCAGTATACGAACCACGCGCGCTGGCTGTCAAGTCAGCAAAGCCGCCATTCACCGCCTTCGCGTCGGTTGACAGTGAGCGGCAAACACGGCTATCATCCCCCGTACCCACCTTCATTAACGCCCGTTCTGTCCGGGCATGCTTCGCAGTGGGAGCACCGATTTTGGCCACTACCGGCTGGCGCCGTGGCGCCGGTACATCCGCAGCCCGCAACACGGCTCGATCTGGATCGGGCGCTTACGTTGGGCCCCTGCTTTTCGCTTGTGCAGCAGCCTCCGCACTGCTCTATTTCGCACTCTTTCTGCTACTTCGCGGGCGCAGCTTCCGACTGACACAGACGGCGACGCTCGTGCGCTGGCCACGACTTCGCGCCTTGTCGGACGCGCTGACGCCAGACTCGCTCGTAACCGCTACGTGGCGAACAGAGCAAGCGGCGACGCACGAGTACCTTTACCTCCTCCTCGCGGTCGCGCTGGTCGGACTCTGGCTCGCTGCCCTCTGGCGTGTCCGGCCGGGGGGGCGGCACACCGTCCGGTTGCGGTGGATACTCTTGCCGATCGTGCTGTTCGGCATTCCGCTGATCGTCCTGCCGGGGATGTTCTCCGGCGATATCTACCTGTACATGTTCTACGGGCGCATGATCGCGCGCTACGGTGCCAACCCGATCCTTGTCGCCCCGGACCAGTTTATCGGTGATCCCCACCTTGCCTGGGTCTACTGGAAGTGGCTGCCGTCGGCCTATGGACCGGTCTGGCTGCTGCTCTCGGGCGCGCTCTCCGCCGTAGCCGGTGATGCGTTATGGGAGAATATCTTCACCTACAAGTCGGCGATGCTCGTGCTCCATCTGTTTACGACGCTTGTGGTATGGCGGGTCCTGCGCGACTCGCGTCCCGAGCTCGCGGCCTGGGGCACGATATTCTACGGCTGGAATCCCATGGTGCTCCACGAGACGGTCGGGAGCGCCCATAACGATGTACTCGTCGCGCTCTTCGGATCCCTTGCCTTGCTTGCCATCGTGCACAAGCGCTGGCTCTTCGCCATTTTCTTCGTCATGGCTGCTGCGATGGTGAAGCTGATGGCGCTCATCCTCCTGCCCGTCCTGATACTCGCGTGGCTGCGTACCATGCGGACCGCACGCGACCGGCGCAGGGCCGCGGTCCTGTCGGGTGTTGGGTCCGTGTTGAGCGGTGTGGCGCTCTATCTTCCCCTATGGGGAGGTACGGCGATGTTTGAGAACATCCGTGATAACCCGGCGGCCAAGGAATACCAGAACTCCTTCTGGGACCTGCTGGTACTGAAGGTACTCTCACCGGGCCAGAATCCGATGGTCGCCGTTGAGAACAGCGAACTGGATCTTGTGCGCAATGTCGCATTTGTGGGTGTGTACCTGTTTCTCCTGTGGCGGTTCTGGCTGGGAGCGGAACTCGCTGATTCATGGGTGTGGGTGTGGTTTGCCTACTTTCTTTTCGCGGGTTGGATGTGGCCGTGGTATTTCGTCGCCGCCATCCCGATCGCGGCGGTGTGTGGGCCGGGACGCGCCGCGCGTGTGGCCGCTGGACTCACCTTGGGCGGTCTGGTGTTCTGGTTAGGGTGGCCCGATCCGGCACTGCCGGCGGCGCCATGGTTCCATGATTATCGCGCGGTGCTCATGTTCGCACCAGCGATGGTACTAGCTGTGTGGCCGGTTGGCCGGATGGTCTCCAGGCACACCATCAGGCCACAGCTTCCGGTGAAAGCGTGATGGGCCGAGAATACACTGCGGCGAGGGTACGGTAGCGTGTCCAGATCCAACGAGCGACCACTGTCTGACGTGCAGCGCGCACCGCACGGCATCCCGAACAAAGTGTATATCGCCGGGATCACGCTGTACTCCGTGTTTGTCGCCATCGCGATGTGGCGCCGTGGCGGTTTTATCGAAGCCGACACTTTTCTGATCTTCCTCGTGCCCCTCATGGTGGTCATCGCCCTGGTACTCGGTCAGACTCGCATGCTGCTGCGCGACTGGATACCCTTCGCGCTCGTGCTGTTTGGCTGGCAACTGCTCCGCGGGTATGCGGACGAGGCGGCAAGTGGCAGGGGTTTTACGCTACATAACGAGGACCTGATCGCCGCCGAACGCGCCCTCTTCGGCGGACAGCTCCCTACCGTCGTCCTGCAACGCGCGCTGTATGAGCCAGGGCAGGTGCACTGGTACGACGTGATGTCGACAGCCTTCTGGTCGTTTCACTTCGTGCTTCCCCTCGCGTTCGCCTTCCTGCTTTGGATCCGCGACCGGGATCTCTACTGGAAGTTTGTGCGTGCCCTGCTCGTGCTCTCCTTTGCCGCCTTCATCACCTACGTGCTGTATCCGGCGGTTCCCCCGTGGCTCGCCGCCCGATACTACGGTACGATCCCGGAAAGCATCTACATGATTCGGGACGAGGTGTTCAGCGGCTGGCTGTACGG
>JAUJMR010000001.1:716351-756360 GCA_030446765.1 Chloroflexia bacterium | reverse complement strand
TCCCGGAAAGCATCTACATGATTCGGGACGAGGTGTTCAGCGGCTGGCTGTACGGACCGAACGTCTCGTACGTCATGCGCTATGGCAATCCGAACGTCGTCGCCGCGATGCCGAGCCTGCACGCCGCGTATCCAACGTTAATCTTTCTTATCTCCATGCAATACTGGCGGCGAGTCGCACCCCTGGCCTTGCTATACTGTTTCTGCCTGTGGTTCAGCATCGTATACTTGGGCGATCACTACGTGGTCGATGTACTGGCCGGTATCGTTTATGCGCTTGCTACACTGCTCGCTTTAGAGACAGTGGGCTGGTTACAGCGGCGGCGCAGCGCAGGCAGAATGGCGATGGATCGCCAATCAACCAGTACCGCTGTCTGACCCGTGGAGAGGCGAACATCAACCAGGGCTCGGCCGCCGATGGTACAGTAGCAGCAGTCGTTTCTCAGGGCGAGGCACAAATACGAACATGGCGCAGCCGATGGCATACATAGTAGAAGCGGCACGACCGGCGGCGAAGCGGATCGCGCCAGGTTTTGGACGAGGTTTGCCGTACGGCCAACCGACGCGGGAGCCGAACCTGAAACGGGCGTGCATCGCGCTCTTCATCGCCACGGTACTGCTCATGCTTGCGCGTGTCGTCCCGTTGCCGGGGTGGATGCCGGTAGTCGGCCCCGAGGTGCTGGGGTTGCCGGTGCGTGTCCTCGCGCGCATCGTGCTATACACGGTTGCCCTCGTGTTGCTCTTCGCCTCGTATGTTTACGCGCTGTACTGTGTCCGTCACAGCGAGCATCCTCGCCTGAGTCGCTTCGTCTTGCTGTTTACGGGCCTGCTCACGGTACCCGCGATACTCAATCCGGACCTGTACTCGAACGATGTGTATGGCTACATCTTCTACGGGCGCATGGTCGAGGTCCATGGGCTGAATCCATACGTCACGCTGCCCTCAGATGCGCCGAGCGATCCGTTCCTCGGCCGGGTGGACTGGCGCAATCTGCTCAGCCCGTATGGCCCGCTCTGGACCACCTGGTCGGCGCTGATCAACAAGCTGGTGCCAGGCGGTGTGTATGCACATGTGCTCGCCTTCAAGGTTGCCGCTGCACTCACCCACCTGCTGAACGCTGTGCTCGTCGGGGCCATCGTGCGCAAAGTGAGTCCGCAGCACAGTGCGCTCTCGATGGCCGTCTACGGTTGGAACCCACTGCCACTGACGGAGTTTGCGGGCAACGCGCACAACGATTCCCTGATGTTACTTGGCGTGCTGGGGGCGCTGTTCGCCTACTTCCATCGGCGGGCGGTCATCGGCGCGGTTCTGCTCGGTATCGCGATCGCGATCAAGTTCACAGCCGCGCTCTTCGTGCCACTCTACGTCTTCGCGCTGGTCCGGGGCACTGGCACCGTTCGCGAGAAGGTACACCGACTCTTCATCCTCGGAATCGCCATACTCTCGGTCTGGTTCGTGAGCTGGATTCCCTATATGAGCCAGGGGGGGTGGCGGCGCATGTACACTTTGCCGCCGCAGAGTGCCTGGTATCTGAACTCTCTTCCAGCAGTTGCGTATAACGGCCTGCGCGATCTGATGGTGTGGGTGGCCAACGTCGGTCAATGGAACCTCGCGCCCATCCGGGCGGGTGACCTTGCGGACACCTTGGTTCGCGTGCTCAGCGCTGTGCTCTTTCTGACGGTTGGCCTGCGGCTCGCGCGCCGCATCAAGGAGCGCAGCGACCTCGTCGAGGTGTGGTTCTGGTTCCTTTTCGCGTATCTCTTCTTCATTGGACCGTACTTCTGGCCGTGGTATGCCACGACGCTCGTCTCGCTCGCCGCCATCAGCCGGCGACGCTATGTGTGGCTCGTCACAACGGTGCTATCGCTAACGGCGATGGCGGTGTATAGCTGCTCGAACTGTCGGAGCTACTTCCGGTTTGCCGATTCCGCGATGACCGGGCTGTTCATCTTCTTGCTGCCCCTCCTCGCGCTGGCCCTGCTGATTCTTGTCGATACCGTCGACCCCGATCCTCCAGCAGAAAGGCTGGTCAAGGTTGGCTAGCTCCGAGAAGCTCCAGCCGCGCAACGTTGAGGCCACGGGCGGTATCTCCACCAGGGTGTACCTGATCGGGATTACGGTGTATGCGGCGGTCCTTGGTCTCGTCATGTTCTTCCGGGGTGGCTTTATCGGGCCCGACACCTTCCTCATATTCGTGGTGCTTGCCGCGATCGTGCTCGGCCAGGGCAAGACGTTCCTGCGCGACTGGATACCCTTCGTGATACTCTTCTTCGGCTGGCAGATGTTGCGTGGCTATGCCAATGATGTGAAGCTCGGTGGTGGCTTCCCCCTCCACAATGAGGATCTTGTCGCTGTCGAGCGCTGGCTATTCAACGGGCACATACCGAGTGCCGTACTGCAGCGGTGGCTGTTCACACCGGGGCAGGCCGCGTGGTATGACATTGTGGCAACGTTCTTCTGGGCGTTCCATTTCGTGCTTGCTCTCGGATACGCGTTCCTGCTGTGGATTCGCAGCCGGGGTCTCTACTGGCGCTTCGTGTACGCGCTGCTTCTGCTCTCGACGGCGGGCATCATCACGTATGTGGTGTTTCCGGCTGTTCCGCCGTGGATGGCCTCCTCGCCGTTGAAGACGATCCCCGAGCCGATCTACCTGCTCCGCGCCTGGATACCACAAACCCTCGGCCTGGGGATGAACTGGTCGTGGATCATGTCCAACGGCAACCCCAATGAAGTCGCTGCCATGCCGAGTCTGCACGCCGCGTACCCGACGCTCGTGTTCCTCTTTAGTCTAGTGTACTGGCGAGTTGCCGCGCCTTTCGCACTGGTGTACTGTTTCTGCCTCTGGTTCAGCGTCGTGTACATGGGTGACCATTACGTGATCGACGTACTTGCCGGCATCGTATACGCCGTCGTGACGTTCTTCGCGCTGGAGCGGTTCTATGCCTGGCGCGCTTCCCGCCACGCGGCTCGGGTACATCGCCCGGCCAGTTCGAGGCCCGCGTAGTGGACCCATTCGCCGACCTGCTGGCGAGCCTAGCCCGGAGCAGCGAGCCCCCCGGAACGGTGGATGCCCGCCTGGATCCGCAGCGGGAGAGCCGCAAGGGGGTTCCCGAGGTAATCTATGCGCCTGGTAAGACCGTGGAGATGGTCGGGCGCCTGGTGGCTGCGTTGCTGGAGCGCACTGGCCGTGCGATCGTGAGTCGACCGGACCCCGAACTGCACGCGGCATTGCGAAGCCGCTACGAGAAGACCCACCTGCTCACCGGCGGCTGGAGCCTCGGCATCCAGGATACGGCCCGCCCCGCCCGACGCACTGGTGGGAGGGTCGGCATCATGACTGCCGGCTCGTCCGACATCCCGTTCGCGCAGGAGGCGCTAATCGTCGCGGAGCAAATGGGGTGCGTGACGAAGGAGATCTACGATGTCGGCGTCGCCGGGCTGCACCGGCTGTTCCCGCCGTTGCGTGGCCTTCTGGAGGAGGGCGTCGATTCAATCGTTGTAGCCGCCGGAATGGACGGTGCATTGCCGTCCGTGGTGACCGGTCTGGTGAACGTTCCGGTGATCGGGCTGCCAACGTCGACCGGATATGGTGCGGGCGGCGCGGGAATTGCATCACTACTGACCATGCTGCAAAGCTGCTCGCCCGGTTTGGCCGTGGTGAACATCGACAACGGCGTGGGAGCGGGCTCGATGGCCGCCCTCATCGCAAACAAGGCCGCCGAGGCCAGAAAGGCATCTGCCCCATGAGTCTGCAGTCCGGAAACCCCGCACCCGAATTTGCCCTGCCCGATGAAAAGGGAGACACGATTAGCCTCACGGATCTGCGTGGCCAGCAGGTCGTGCTCTACTTCTACCCGAAAGACGATACCCCCGGCTGCACCATCGAAGCGTGCGCGATCCGGGATCAGTTCCCGAAGTTCCAGACACGGAACGCGAAGGTTCTGGGGGTAAGCCCTGACGACTCACAGAGCCATCTGGCCTTCAAGCAGAAATACGACCTGCCGTTCACGCTACTCGCCGACACCGAGCAGAAAGTCGCGGAAGCGTACGGCGCGCGCGGGCCACGGGGTGTCATGCGCACCACGTTCGTTATCGATGAACAGGGGCATATCCAGCACGTCTTTGAGAAGGTCACTCCTGCCGAGCACGCCGATGAACTGCTCCAGGTGCTCGGGGAATAAAAATGCCGCTCGTGCTTCGGCCCGGATATCGTGTGGCGCAACGGCACCAGGGAGCACGCACGAACGATCACGGCCGTCTCCGCCCCAGGGTGGGCTGTTACGCAATCCGGTTGAAGACTATCGCATGTCATCCCGAACGCAGTGAGGGATCCGTAGCCCGTACCACGGATTCCTCGCATGCTCGGAATGACGGTTGCCCTATCGTTCAGCCGGAATCCGTATAACGGCTGTCGTGGCTGGACTACTCACCGACAGCCGTTATACGGCACTGGACCGCCTCGGAGGGGGCGGAGACCCGTCGGCTGGCTAATCAGCTATATTCCGCGTCATCAAGCTCGTTTCTCGGCTATTGCCTCCAGCGGTAGCTCCGCTTGCGTGGTCAGCGGGAGGTCCACGCGGTCGCGGCGGCGGGCGGACTCGTAGGCCGCGAGGTACAGCTCCGTTGTTGCCAGACCCTTGCGTGCCGATACCTCCGGCTCAGGACTGCCTTCCAGCCAGTCAAGCAGTGCCTGGAGCGCCGCAAGCCACGCGTCCTCTGCCTCGTATCCGGCGGACGGGCTGTGGATGTTTGATCGCACCGGCACGTCGCGCCAGCCGTCGCCGTTGAGCACCCGCAGCCGGCCATCCTGCTTGCAGTCGATGAAGCCATCGGTGCCGATCAGACGCAGCGCGAAGTCGCCGTTGATCTGCTCGATGCTCTCGAGGATTCCGCGCGTGCCGTCCGCGAAGCCAATGTACGCGAGGCCATGTTCCTCCTGCACGTGTCCATACGCGCGGCGTGCGCCCGTACAGCGCACCTGCCCGAGCACCCAGCTCGCGGGTTCGTCGTTCATCAGGAAGTTCATTGTGTCCAGCCAGTGGGTGCCCCACTCCATCATGTCTGGCGCGCCGACATTCGCGAAGATCTGGACCGGATCGCCCACGGCGCCCTCGCACCACAGCCGCTTCGCCTCCTGGAAGTGGTGTAGATACCGCCGCTGATGATCCACGATCATCTTCGTCCCCGTGCGCTCGCACGCCTCGACCATCGCGATGCCGTCGTCCATATTCAGGGCGAACGGCTTCTCGCACCAGACGCCGCGGACCCCGGCCTCGGCGCACGCCTCCACCATCGGGCGGTGCAAGCCGGCATAGGTTGCCACGCTGACGATGTCGGGTTTGGTATCGGCGATCATCTGCTGGTAGTCCGCGTACGTGGCCCCGACGTTGTACTCTGTCGCGAAGCGAGAAAGGTTTTCCTCCGATATATCGGCGACCGCGACGATCTCGCAGTTGCCCTGGGCCTGGTACGACATCGCGTGTCGGTAGCCGATGCTGTGCCCCCCGATGCCCTGTCCACCTCTGCCGACGCCGATGATCGCTACGCGATACATGCCATGTTCTCCTTTTGTTCTCTCGTCCTCAAATCAACTGCGTCCATAGCCGGGTACCATCGCAACGCAGCCGTGCCCTGGAGATAGACAGTCACCGGTCTAGCAGCCACGCGATGCTGTTGAGCAGAAACTGCTGGAGCTCCGGGCTGGCGTATGATTGCATGTCGTGGCCGAGTGCAGAGTAGAGCACGCGCGCATCCCCGTACTGGCCAGCCCACCCGAGCGGCCAGCGCCTGCCCTCGTACTCCGCTTCCATCAGTACTGTGCTGCGCGTGGGTTCGATCAGGTTGTAATACAGTTCGTCGGAGATGCGGAAGTCGGAGAGCCCAGCCGTCGCCGGATGCTCCGTGTCACAGAGGTGAACCTCGAACTCCTGGTACGGCGAGTGGGTGCTGCGGCCGTCGATCCAGCGACCATCGAAGAACTCCGTGAACTCATCGCGCTCGTCGAAGCTGATGATCGAGGTGTGGTGGCAGAGCAATGGCTTACCTGCCTCCAAGTGCCCTTGAATCGCCCGGAAATGTTCCTCTGCTAGCGGCTCGTAACGTTCGGGTATGGGGCCGGGTTCGACCCAGTTCTTCGGATCTACCTTCGTCATGGCGGACCAGTCGAGCCCGGACATGACGAGTAGGTCCGCACTGCGCAGGCGGTTGGGCTCGAACACGGATCGGTCGTCCCCGTAGCGTACTCCATGTCCCATCGCTTGCAGCGGTTCGCGCAGTACTTCGGCCTGCGCGCGCGTCGGGTGATACGGGCCACCGCCCCAGATCTGGATTGTCGCCAAGCTCCGCCCCCTCTCTTCACCTCATCATCAGGTCGTGCTGGTGGTACCGCAACCGACGAGCCAGCGGCGTGATCATCGAATGTTCCTGATCCGACGATAACCCGTGGAGGTGGACCTATTCATGGCTGCCGACGCTGCGGACGTCCGGTCAGGCAGGGTACTGGTAGAAGCCCTGTCCACTCTTGCAGCCCAGGCGGCCCGCGGCGACCATCTGCTTGAGCAGCGGGCAGGGGCGGTACTTTGGGTCGCCGAAGCCGTCGTACAGCACAGTCATTATGTTCAGGCAAACGTCGAGCCCGATGAAATCCGCGAGTTCCAGCGGTCCCATCGGATGGTTCATGCCGAGCCGCATCACCGTGTCGATCTCCCCCGCGTCAGCGACCCCCTCGTACAGCGCGAACACCGCATCGTTAATCATCGGCATGAGCACACGGTTCGCGACGAATCCGGGGGAGTCGCGTACCGCGACCGGTTCTTTGCCGAGGCGCCGTGCCCAGTCCATCACGGGGGCGTGGGTCTCATCGCTTGTCGCGAGGCCGCGCACCACCTCCACCAGCTTCATTACCGGCACTGGGTTGAAGAAGTGCATCCCGATCACCCGGTCCGCTCGTCCAGTGGCTGCGCCGAGCGTGGTGATGGAGATCGAGGAGGTGTTGGAGGCGAGGATCGTTTCGGGTGGGCACATAGAGTCCAACGCACGGAACGCCTCCGTCTTCGCGCTGAGGCTCTCGTGGATCGCCTCGACGACGAGGACCGAGCTCGCCGCCTGCCCCAAATCCGACGACCCAACGATGCGCCCCATGATGACTTCGCTCTCGCCAGCGGTGAGGCGCCCCTTCTCGACGGAGCGAGCAAGGTTCTTCTCGATAACTGCGATGCCGCGCGTCAACCGCGAGGGCGAGGTCTCAATCAGGTGTACTGTGTCGCCAGCTTGTGCAAATACCTGCGCGATCCCGCTCCCCATGGTCCCCGCTCCCAGCACCGTCACCTCAGCCACTCGCGTCCTCCATCGGTTCTGTGCAGGGTCGTTCACGTGTGCCGCTGGGCTGTCACACCCGTCGTGCTCCGATAGGGACTCGGTGCTCGTATCCCAGTCCGGCGGAGGGTCCCGACCAAGTACCGTATCCCCGGCGAGTATACCGTCTCATCCTGCGTTTTGGATGAGCTTGGAGCTCGATGCTTACCGTTACGGACTTGGCTCGGTGGTACAGCACGGCGGTGCGCGGACGTGCCACGTGTTGCTCGCTAAACCCGTTATTGTCATGGCGGCATGCCACATGCGGGGCGCTGGCAGTGTGCTCAAGTCTGGCCGTCTGCGCTCACCACGGCACTGTGGACGGTCGGAGGAGCGGACACGATGTGAGGATACGTCAAGAATGGAGGGATGTCTATGCTCCGGAGTATACTTGCGTTGCTCATAGGTTGCCTGCTGTTTGCCGCGGTCCCAGGCGGCGCGGCGGCGGTATCGAGAACCGGCATGGTCGTGGGCACAGTGACCCATGATGGCCGGCCGGTGGAGGGCGCGGTCGTCGATGCCGCTGGGCAGAGGATTCGCACCGACGCCGAAGGGGTGTTCCGTCTGGCGCCCGTTGAGGTCGTCGGCGCTGAGCGGCTGATCACCATCGTGGTCCGCGCGCCGGGTCTTGGGATGTGGCGCCTCTCTGACGCGCGCGTGATCCCGGACGACACGTTGCGGATAACCACGGAACTTGATGCGCGGAATGTCGAACTACGCCAGCCAAAGCCGCGTGCGAAGACGTTCTCGTCCACCGCGACACCGGAAATGGAGTCGTCTAGCTTCAGCCCCACCACCCTGACGGCTACCTCGACAAGCGCAGCACCGCCGAGCACGATCCGGGTCTACGTGACCGGGAGCGCGGACTGCAATCCGAGCGCTGCCGGCACGGTTCAGGTCGTAGACTTCAAGTACTACGTGAAGCATGTGCTCCCGAATGAGTGGCTCTCGGGCTGGCCAACCGAGTCGCTCCTGGCGGGCGCTATGGCGACGAAGCACTATGGCTGGTACCAGGTCAACCGCGGAGGCAAGTGGCCGGGGTTGGGCGCCGACGTGATGGATTCCCAGTGCGACCAGGTGTACAACCCGGCCGTAAGTTACGCCAGCATGGACAAGGCGGTGGACGACACGTGGGGCTACAAAGCCACACGAGACGGCAGCGTCCATGTGAGCTATTACCGGGCCGGAAGCTGGGGTGATGGCACCGCCTATGGCGATGACATTATGTATCAGTGGGGCACCGAGTACTGGGCGCGCCAGGGCAAGAATTGGAGCTGGATGCTCCACTACTACTACGACAACCTCGTGATCTCCTCCTCGGCATCCACGGTCACCATTAACGGGGGTGCTACGTACGCGAGGTCCACCACGGTGCGGGTCACGAATTCCGCGCCCGCCGGCACGACCCATATCCGCCTCTCGAGTAGTTCCGCGACCTCGTCGGGCCTGCTGAGTAAGGGCGTGACCTACACGTACACGAGCGCCATCAACTGGAACCTCGCGAACACCACGTACGGCGGCTCGACCACGAACGGCACGCGCGCCGTGTACGCTCAGTGGCGCGACTCCGCAGGCCGATGGTCCACGGTGCGCAGTGATACGATTGTGCTCGACACCCGACGACCGGTGATGAGCAAGGTGGCACACGGATTTGTCATCGGCACAGTGTTTTCCTCGAGCGGCGTCCCAGTGCGGCTGACGTGGTCCGCCACGGACGCCACGAGCGGGGTGGCACGCTACCAGGTGCAGCGGAGCGTTGACGGCGCGGGCTACACCTGGGCGGTCAGCGGGACGACGGCCAAGTTCCGTACCGAGCAGGCCGTCATCGGCCGTACCTACCGCTTCCGCGTGCGGACGCAAGATCGTGCCGGGAACTGGACCGCGTGGGCCTATAGCCTCAGCTTCGTGCCGTGGCGTTACCAGGAAAACACCACGGCGGTTGCCTACCCCGTGGGTGCTTGGACGAGAGAGGCGTGGAGCCAAGCGTCGGGCGGGTACGTCGCGCACGCCGACAATGCTGGCGCCACGGCACGTTTCCAGTTCACGGGCTCCCGGGTGTCGTGGGCCGCGACGAGGGCACCGAATCGCGGGCAGGCGGATGTATGGGTAGATGGCGTGTTCGTGCGCACCGTCGACTTGTACGCATCCGCGGCTCAGCCCCGGTCGGTGATCTTCACCCGCTCATGGGTACTGAGTGGCGCGCACACGATCACGATTAAGGTGCGCGGCACCGCTGGCCGACCCACGGTCATCGTCGACGCTTTCGGCGTGCTGCGCTGATCCGGTCGGCCGAAGCGATAACAGAAGGACGGAGCCGGAGCGCGGGTAGAGTTTTTCTGCCCGCGCTCAATCCCAAACCGTGAGCACGCTCAGGTAACTTGCTGGGGTGGGGGCAAGGTTCGGTGTGCGACGACACGGAATGCCTCTGAGCCTCTGACCGCGCGCTGCGTCAAAAGGGAGCGCAAGCGTCGAGCCGGCTAGCTGCCAACGAGCAACGTGGTACGATGTCGCGCACAGATACAAACCGACGCGGGAGGGTTGATAGCAATATGGCGTTGTTGCTGGGACTGGATGTAGGCACGACTGGCTGTAAGGCTGCGGTCTTTGACGAGGCCGGGCGGACCATCGCGTCGCACACGGAGGAATACCCGCTCTACCACCCGCATCCGGGCTGGGCCGAGCAGGAGCCGGAGGAGTGGTGGCAAGGCACCATCGGCGCTATCCAGGGCGTGATCGCGTCGGCGGGCGTCGATGCTGGGGAAATCGCCGCCATTGGCCTCTCGGGGCAGATGCACGGCGCGGTGTTGCTCGATGATGCCAAACGTCCCGTTCGCCGGGCGATCATCTGGAGCGACGGGCGCACCACCGCGCAGTGCCGCACGATTACTGAGACCGTCGGGGCAGAGCGGCTGATCGAGCTGACCGGCAACCCCGCGCTGGAAGGCTTCACCGCGCCGAAAGTGCTCTGGGTGCGCGAGCATGAGCCGGAAACCTTCGAGCGCGCCCGCCTGCTTTTGCTCCCAAAAGACTACATCCGTTACCGCCTCACAGGCGAGGTCGCCATGGAGATTTCCGACGCAGCCGGCACGCTGCTTTTTGACGTGCGCCAGGGCCGGTGGTCGGACGAACTGCTTGAGGAACTTGGGCTCCCCGGTGCGCTGCTTCCTGACGTGCGGGGCTCCGCGGAGGTGAGCGGCCAGGTGACGCCGGAGGTGGCGACGGTAACCGGACTCACCCTGGGTACACGCGTTGTCGGCGGTGGGGCGGACAACGCGTGCGGGGCGGTCGGTACGGGCGTCGTGCGCGGCGGTCTTGTTGCCGTCTCTATCGGCACGTCCGGCACCGTGCTTGCCCATGCCGACGAAGCCCGGATCGACCCACAGGGGCGCGTGCACACCTTCAACCATTCCGTGCCCGGCGCGTACTACCTGATGGGCGTGCACCAGGCTGCCGGCTACAGTCTGCGCTGGCTCCGCGACACACTCGGCATCGAAGACAACGGCGGCAAGCGGGCGTACGAGCGCATGACCGAAGAGGCCGCGGAAGTTCGACCGCTCGCTCAGGGTCTTTACTTTTTGCCGTACTTACAGGGGGAGCGGACGCCACACATGGACGCCGCGGCGCGCGGTGTGTTCTTTGGCCTTTCCGGGATACATAACCGCGCCCACCTCACGCGCGCCGTGTTGGAAGGCGTGGCGTTCAGCCTGCGCGACAGCTGGGAGATTCTCCGCGAGCAGGGTCTGCCGCTCGACGAGGTGCGCATCACCGGCGGCGGGGCGCAGAGCGATGTCTGGATGCAGATACTTGCCTCGGTGCTCGGCGTGGAGCTTGTGCGGACGAGCGCGACGGAGGGGCCCGCGTTCGGTGCGGCACTGTTAGCAGGCGTCGGTGTGGGCGTTTGGACGAGCATCCCCGAGGCTTGTGCGGCGACCATTCGCCCGCTCGAAACGACCGAGCCGGATACGCGTCTGGCCGAGCGCTACACCGAGGGCTATACCCTGTATCGCGAGCTCTACCCCGCATTCAAGGACCTCTACGGGCGAGCCGTTGGCCACAGTTAGCGGTGCGGCCCGTGACTCGGGTCCGACGGATGTGATGCAAACCTTCCGGCTCACGCTGTACGGCACCGCGCCTCGGGGCGACGCGATGTTCGTCACGTAGCACTACAGGACGCCGGATGGCACTGGGATGGGGTCGGTCGTCCACGTCTTCTGCGGCGACTACCGGAACACGTTCGAGGACCTTCCGGTGAAGCCCGCGTGCAGGGGCGGGGAACGGTGTACACCGGGGTCATCAGTGTGCCGATGGGCTCTACGATCACCTTCTTCTTTAACCGGCAGAAGGCCGCAGTGCGAGGACCATGTTCTACAAGGGCTCGCACTGGCTCGACCGCCCCTAGTATCGCTTCGGCGGCTAGCCGGCCGGGCGTTCATCCCTCCGAGGGGCGGCAGTGGTGCGCCGCCCCTCTGCTTCGCTGAACGGTACAGACCCTAGACCGGGTGCTCCGCCTCCGGTCCCCCGGCGAGCTCGCCTCCTGCCTCGTCGTCGGGGATCTGTGCCTGCTCCGACTGACGGCCCACGGTGAAGGCCACCGTAGCAAGTGCTAGGGCTGCGCCCGCGGGGAACGTCCACCGCGGCAATTCGGTGCCCATTGCCTCATCGAGTGAGTACGTGCCCGAGCCCGCGAGCGCAATAGCCGTCACCGCGGCGATGTTCACGACAGGCAACTCGGGACCACCCGCGGTCACCCAGATAGGCTTGCCCCGATGCGCCGTCGCACTCGCCATCGCCATTGACCCGATGATACCCAGGGGTCCCAATGGATTCAGGAAGCCCAGAGCAGTCAGCACACCGCCGCCGAACTCGGAGCCACCCGCGAGCCAGGCCAACGGCTTTCCCGGTCGCAGCCCCATGGACTCCAGCCAGCCACCCGTGCCTTCCACACCGTATCCGCCGAACCAGCCGAAGAGCTTCTGCGCTCCATGGCCGGCCATCAAGCCCCCGATCGTGAGCCTCAATATGAGGAGTCCTACGTTTACCATGCCCGTCCTTTCTGTGATCCTTTGCCACAATCGTGGCTCGCAACGGTAAATGCACCCTCCGTGCCATCCTAAGCCCAGCACCGAACAGAAGCGGCAGCCGTCCATCGCATGCACCTCGTAAAGGTTACACGCGCTTCCGTCAGACTGTACCAACACGACTACAGCGCTGATACACTTGAGACCAAATAGAAAGGGACGTCTTTGAAGATTCGGTGGATTCACACCGCAGACGTGCACCTGGGCTATCAGCAATACGGCAGTTCCCACCGGGCCGACGACTTTGCCCGGGCATTCCGGCACGTCTGCGATCATGCGATCCGTGAGCGCGTGGACTTCGTGCTCATCGCGGGCGACCTGTTTCATAAGCGTGCCGTGGACCCCCGTACGATGACTCAGGCCTTCGACCTGCTCACCACCCTTAAGGCGGCGGGCATCCCCACGCTCTGTGTCGAGGGCAATCACGAGCGCGCCTTCTACAATCAAAGCTGGACGTGGCTGGCCTTCCTCGCCGCGAACGACCTTCTCTACCTGCTGGAACCCGACGACTCGGCGGGGCAATCCACGCTCACGCCCTGGGACCCGGAGGAGCGGACCGGCGGGTACGTCGACATCGGGCCCGCCCGCATCTACGGCATCAAGTACTACGGTGCGAGCGCGCCCAGGGTGCTGCAACGCGTCTCGGATCAGCTTTCCGCCGAGACCGGACGTCCGTTCGGCATCGTGATGCTGCACGAGGGGATGGAAGGGCAGATACCACGATCCACCGGCGGCCTCAGCGGGACACAGCTCGAGGTTCTCCGTCCGCACTGCGAGTATCTCGCCCTCGGTCATATACACAAGCGCTATGACTTCGGCTCGTGGGCATACAATCCCGGCTCGCTGGAGACCGTCTCAGCGGAAGAGACGCAGTGGGACCGGGGGTACTACGTCGTCGAGGCCGACACCGAGAGCCGGACGCTGCTCGATGTACAGCACCATAGCAACCCTCGCAGGCCCTTCTACCGCATCTACGTCCACGTCGAGGCGTGCACCACCCCGGACAGCCTCGAACAGGCTGTGCTGCGCGAAGTCGAGCGCAAACTCGTGGACGGCGTCGCCTGGCCTCCCGTGGTCGACGTGACGCTCGTCGGCACACTGCAGTTCGCTGACGATGCCCTAAAGCTCGACCGGCTGGAGGCCCGAGTGCGCGAGCTCTGGGACCCGCTCGTGGTCCGGGTCAAGAACAGCACGGTGCGTGTCGGCCAAAGCTTCGAGGGTGCGCTCGGTCCCGATGGGCAGATAGACCGCCGGGCGCTGGAACTGCAGGTCTTCCAGCAACTCCTTGCTGGCGACTCTCGGTACGAGCGTCACGCCGTGGAATGGGCGCAAACCGTGCAGGAGGTCAAGGACTCGGCGCTCCAGAAGCTGCCGCCGGAAGTGATCGTCACGCTGCTGGAGCGGGGCATTGAGCGGGCGGGCGGTTTGCCATGAGGATCCTCCGCGTTCAACTCACGAACGTGAAGAGCTACACGGACGTCGAGGTCCGCTTCGCCCACGGCACGAACTGTATCTGTGGTGAGAACGGCGCCGGTAAGACGACGATTGTCGAGGCGATCGGCTGGGCGCTCTTCAACTCCCTGCCGTATAGCCAGGAGCGGTTCCGGCGCGACGGCACGACTGCCGCCCAGGTCTCGGTGCTTTTCCTGGCGCGCGACGGCCGGGAGTATGAGGTTATCCGCAACGCGGGTGGCCGCGCGCCGCACTGGTACGTGTTCGACCCCGAGATCAGCGCGCGCCTCGCGGAGGGCGCCGCGGACGTTCGGGAGTGGCTCCACCGGGCGCTCGGGACGGAGGACTCGGCGGCACCGTCGGTCCTGTTCGAGAACGCCGTCGGTGTGCCGCAGGGTGGGCTGACTGCGCCCTTCTTGCAGAGCGCGGAGAAGCGCAAGGACGCTTTCGATCCGATCCTGCGCGTGAACGAATACGCTGACGCGGCGGAATCGCTACGGGAAACGAACCGCCACCTGGAGAACCGGGTGCGCGACGAGCAGGCCTGCGCTGCGACGCACGCAGTGGAAGCGGATAAGATTCCGCAGATCACTGAGGCGATGAACGCGGCGCACGAGCAGATCGTGCTCGATGCGAAGAAACTGGAAGAGCGTCGCGAGCAGAAGAAGCGCGAGGACGAGCACGTAGCGGCACTGGAGATCGCGGAGCGTCGCATCATGGATCTGCGGCACACCGTGAACGCGCTACGGCAGACGATCGAGCGGGTGAGCGAGCAGCACAAGCAAGCGTCGGCGAGCGTGGAGCAGGCGTGGCGGGCACAGGAGATCGTCGCACGCTCGGCGCGTGGACATCGCTTGCACACGGACGCGCGAGACCGACTCGTGGAGCTGCGACCGCGGCATGAGGAGTATCGCCGTCTCACGACTGAGGCAGAGCGGCGCGCCGAGGAGCTGGAGCGCACGGCGGCGGACCTCGAATCCGTGGGACAGAACATCGCGGAGGCGGAGGCAGCCGCGCTCCGCCTGCCCGAGCTGGAGGCGCGCGCGTCCGAAGCGACGAACCTGGGAAAGCGAACGCATGCGCTCGAAGGCATAACCATCGAGCTGCCTCGTATGGAGGCGGAACTGAATACCCTGCGCGAGCAACTGAGGCAGGGCGAACGGGAAGTGCGAGAGACCGAGGATGCATTGCGCCGCATCGCCGATTTGCGGCCCGTGGCGGAGCGGGCGCAGGCTCTCCAGGATCGAATGCAGGAGACGAGGGAGCAGGGTCTGCTCGCCAAGCACGCTACCGAGCAGGCAAGGAAGCTTGTGGATGCCGCCACGGCGCTCAAGGGCCAGATTGACATGGTCAAAACGAAAGTCCGGGACCTCAAGGCACAGTCGAGTGTCCAACCGGAGATCGAACGACTCGCGGGCTCCGTTGAGGAACTGGCGCAGCGGGAGCGGACAGCTCAGTCGCGGCATCAGGAGGTGCAAACCGAGCGGGCGGTGCTCGTAGCGCAGAAAGATGCACAGCGCGTGGCTTGCCCACTGTCGCGCGCGGACTGCCTGGCGATCCAGCAGGAACGCACCGCCGATGGCTGGTTCGCGCGTGAGATGTCCCGCGTCGATGAGACGAGCTCGGTCGCCGCACGCGAGCACGCGGTCGCGGTCGCTGCCCTTGCTGAGGCGCAGGCCGCTGTCCGCACCGTTTCCCTGGTACAGGGCGCGCGGGTGGCGCTGATGGGTGAGGAGCAGCGGTTGGTGGATCTGCGCTCCCGCCATGCAGAGCTGAATGTGGAGCTCGCGGACCAGCAGCGCCTGGCTGCCCGGCACAAGGTGTTGCAGGACGAGTACCGCGCGCTCAAGCAGGAGTTCGACACTGCGGACGCCGCGCTGCGAGACGTTGGCCGCCAGACCGATTTAGAGGCGGCATTGCGGCGTCAGATCGAGAGCAATTGTGAGCGCGCCAAGGCGACAACCCGGCAGCAGGAGGAGATCGCCCGGCGCCAGGGACAGGCAGAAGAGCTTGCTGGCATGCAGGCGCGGCTCCGCGAGATTGCCGATGCGCCGATCGAGCACGCTTCCGCGCTCGCGCTCGCGAACACTGTCCCCGCCCTAGCCGCGAGGCGAGAGGCGCTCACCGCCACCCAAGAGCAGATCGAGCGCACCTTGAAGGAACTGGCGCGCGATCTCAAGCCACTCGTAGGGGTGGAGGCTCAGCGTCAGGAAGCCGAGCAAACGCTCGAAGAGCACCGGCAGGCATACGATGCGTACCTCGGAAACATACAGCTGTCGGAGGAGTTGCCCGCCCGACAGGTCCAGCAGAAACAGGTCGAAGCCGAGCTGACGCGGCAGCGAACCGAACTAGAGCGGCAGGAAGAGATACTCGCTCGCGCGCAGGGGCAGTGGGACGACGCGGCGCTCTGGGATGCCCGCGCCCGTGTGGAGGCGTTGAGCGGGGAGATCGGCGCGCTTGCTCGCGCAATCGAGCACGAGACCGCCCGGCTGAACGAGCTGCGCGCCGATCTCGCGGAGGCCGAGCGACAGGACGGCTTGCGGCAGGCAGCACTCCGGGAGGCCACTCGCCTCGGGCAGCAGCGTGAGGTCCTGGCGCATGCGCGCTCGACGATCAAGGCAGCGCAGGGCCCGGTGACGGAGGCGTTGCTGTACGGCGTGTCCCAGGAGGCCCGCAATATCTTCTCGGAGATCATCGAGGACGGCGCCGCGCGACTTTCGTGGACGCCGGACTACGAGGTGCTACTAGAGCGTGGCTCGGAGCGGCTTGTCTTCCAGCAGATGTCCGGCGGGGAACAGATGAGCGCGGCCCTCGCGGTCCGCCTCGCGCTGCTCAAGACCCTGTCCGAAATCGACTTGGCCTTCCTGGACGAGCCGACGCAGAACATGGACGAGACCCGCCGGACCAACCTGGCGGCGCAGGTGCGCGAGGTCCGGGGGTTCGACCAGCTGTTTGTAATCTCCCACGACGATACGTTCGAACGGCAGGTGAACCACGCGATCGTCGTGCGCAAGCACAATGGCGAGAGCTCCGTCGAGTACCCGGCCGACGGGCATCGGGAAGGCTAGAGCGCAGTGCTGCACACCGGCCGCGCCGCACAGGCACTGGAGGATAACCTGCATCGGTTCACCGGCTACGACCGGGCGCTGAGCGGCGACCTCGCGGCGTTTCGCGCGGCGTTATGCGACCTGCCCCCGAAAAGTGCACACGAGATCGAGGCGCAACTCCCGTCGGGTCCGGCCGGAGCGCGGCCCACCGAGGAGTGGGACGGGCACCGTGCGCCAGTGCTCCCGTTCGGCGTGCCGATGCGAAACCACCAGGAGGCCAGGGCCTGGGCGGCGGAGACCCTGTTCGACCGAATCACCTTCGCGTCGGACGGCAGCCAGATCCAGCCGATGCCCGACATCTCCGTGCCCGTGGCCGCGGTACAGGTCGGGTGGTTCGAGAACTCGCACAACCCCAACATCGCGTACGTCAAAGATGTGCGCGTGGAGGTGCTCCCGCCTGATCAGGTGTTTGTGCCTCGCGGTGGGGTCTCGGTGTTCTCCGACCAGGCGGTGAGCTTGCGGCGATTCGCGCTGGAAGTGGACGTGCTTTGCGAGTGGATGCACGAGCACGCCGGGGTGCGGCCCGTGCCCGTGGCCTTCTTCGATGGGTCGTTCGTCGTTTCCTTTGCGGAGCGGCTGGAGCCCGAGACGCGCGACTTCTACATCGCGCAGGTGGTGCGGCTCCTTCGCACCTCCGAAGAGACGCGTGTTCCCCTCGTCGGATACGTGGACGACAGCCGCGCGCGCGACCTCACCACGATGCTGGGCCACCTGGTGCCCGCGCTAGATCGGGGTGAGAGCGTCACGGACGCGGGGATCCTGCGCGGACTGATGCGCTGGGGTGACCGCACCCCTGCGTGGACCTGCGCCCGCGAGGGGGTGCTTGCGGCATACCGGGCGGGCGAAGGCGATGACGAGACGTACCTTGGCGATCGTGTCTGCTTCGTGTACCTCAAGACGGCGGAGCCCCAGGTGCCCGCCCGTCTTGACCTGCCGCGCTGGGTTGTTGAGGACGGGCTGGTCGAGGACGTGGTGCAGGTGGTGCGCGCGGAGTGCGTCGTGGGCAACGGCTATCCGTATGCTATCGAGACCGCGGACGCCGTGGCGGTCATCACCGCGGAGGACCGCCGCCGCTTCTACGGCCTCTTCGAGCAGTTCGCGGAGCGCAATGGCATCCGGCTCACGGTGGCGAGTAAGATACAAAGCAAGGGCAGGCGACGGTGAGCCACTCGCCGACCGCCCGTTCAACTGCACCCCGACCCCACGGTACCCACGACGGCGCCGAGCGTGCCCATGGCATTTCGGCGAACGGAAGAGTCCCAGGCGGTGCGGTCCTTTTCATAGGGAGGGAGATGGGCGTGAGCACAGGGACCAAGGGGCCGCGAGACTTCTCGGAGGTGACGGTGCGGACGAAGACGGGCAAGAGCTCAGAGGAGTGGTACGCGCTCCTCGACGCCTGGAACGCACCGGAGAAAGGACACACCTCAACCGCGAAGCACCTGCGTGAGGAGCACGGTGTCAGCCCGTGGTGGGCGCAGTCGGTCACCGTCCGGTACGAATACGCCCGCGGCATTCGGCAGCCGCCAGCGGGGATGGGCGAGTAACTTGGTGCGCACGATGACCACCGATATCGGCAAGATCATCAAGAGCAACTCGCACATCGACTATGTGTGTCAGGTCTACGGTCCCGGAGAGACGGCGCACGTCCCCACGCCAGAGCAGTACGCGCTGGGTACCTGGGTGCAGATGCCGGCGGGTTCGAGCCAGAGCTCGGTGGCAGTGGGACTGGTATACGATACGCAGCTCTACAACCCCGACTACGGCACCTTTGGCCCGCGATTGTCGAGTCAGGCGCAGCTGGAGGTCTTCTCCCCCGATTACTTGAACGAGACGGCCCTGCTGCTCGGCGTGCTGGTGGTGGGGCAGATGACGGATGGGCGGCGGGTCGCGAGCGGCTACTGTCCCGTCGCGGCGCAGATCGGCGCGGAAGTTTCACGGATGGAGCCGGAGAGCGTGCGGGCGTTCCACGAGAACGGGTCGCAGCTGGATCTCGGATATTACAGTCTCCTGCTCTCCATCCCAGACCCGATCATGCCGCCCCTACTACTCGGCGTGCTCGACAGTCTGGAGGAGTTGATGCCGGAACAGGAACGTACTATCAGCGCACTGCGGACGAGCCTCTCCTGGCGAACCCGCGTGGAGCTCGCACGGTGACCACGGGTGCAGCGCAGCGAAGCGCACACCCTCGGCCGTCTTGCCCCGTCACACGCAGTGGCTGCACCAGCCGCAGCTTAGAGGCGGCCCGCCGATGAGGAATGCCGAGCCGGTTGGTGTCGCAAAGGGGCCTGGAGAGACGCCGCACGAGTACACGCTGATCAGCGCGGACTGCGAGCAGCAGCTAAAGAGCGGGGAGTTCGTGTACTACACGGTTCCTATCGACGGTGAGGAGCGGCGAATCCTGGGCCGCATCACGAGCAGGGTGCCCGTGAAGCTCTTCCCCGACTCGTTCCTCGCTGACCCCGGTGTCTCGCCTGATGAGCTGGCGCGCGCCGTCGGGTACACGCAGCCCGAGCGGGAGCTGTTCGAGCTGACGGTGACGCTGCTCGGATACTACGACGAAACGTTCGGCGCGTTCATCAACCCGCGCATCTCCCCGAGCTGTGGGTGGTCGATCTACCTTGCCGAAGACGATCTGCTGCGGGACACCCTAGCGAAGCGCCGTCCTGCGCAACCGGGCAGCGCCAGCATCGGGTCGCTGCTGAGCCGCCCGGACGGGGCGGTGCCGGTCGTGCTCGACGTGCGGGAGTTCACGAGCACGCATCTCGCCATAATCGCCAGCACGGGCTCGGGCAAGAGCTATCTGGCCGGCGTGCTGGTCGAGGAGCTGATGAGCCCGGCGAACAAGGCGTGTGTGCTGATAGTCGACCCGCACGGGGAGTACTCGACGCTCACCGAGCTGGCGAACACCGAGGCGTTGATCGACCGCAAGAGCGCCGGGGGATACCGGCCACGGGTGCGCGTGTTCACCCCGCGCGACATCAAGGTCAAGCTCTCCACCTTGGAGTTTTCCGACCTGCGCTACCTCCTACCGAACCTCTCCGAGCGTATGGAGGAGCTGCTGAAGAAGGCGTTCGACCGCGTGCGCGACAACAAGCACAACACCGCCTGGTCCCTGGACGAACTGGAGCTGGAGATCGGCCGGATTGTCGAGCGGGGGATGCAAAGCGAGACGGCACAGGTGGACTATTCCGGCAGCGCGAGCGGGCTGTACTGGCGGCTGCGTTCGGTGCTCGGCAGGCCGCCATTCACCGCGTCGGAGCACCTGGACCTGCGCGAGCTGCTCGTACCGGGGCAGTGCACCGTGCTGCAGCTCGACGACGTGGACGAGAAGCAGCAGCAGGTGATCCTCGCGACGCTCTTGCGACGGGCATACCGCGCGAGGCAGCGTACCGTGCGGACGGAGACCGGCCCGGGCGACGAGGAGTATCTGCCATATCCCGCGTTCACGCTGCTGGAGGAGGCGCATCACTTCGCACCAGCCGGAGGTGACGCGGTGAGCACGGGCATCCTCAAACAGGTACTCGCTGAAGGGCGCAAATTCGGTCTCGGTGTGGGCCTCATCAGCCAACGGCCAGGCAAGCTCGACGCGGACGTGCTCTCTCAGTGCATGACGCAGTTCATCATGAAGGTGGTGAACCCAATCGACCAGACCACCATCGCGTCCGCCGTGGAGAGCGCGAGCCGTGACATACTGGGTGAGCTGCCCGCGCTAAGCAAGGGGCAGGTGATCGTCACGGGCAACTCGATGAACGCGCCGGTGCTTTGCCGGGTGCGTCAGCGCCTCACGACGCACGGCGGCGTGAGCCAGGACGCACCGGCGGAGTGGAACCGGTGGTTTGAGGGCGACCGAATCCGCCAGCGCGAGCGGGATCAGTCCGTCGTGCGCACCAGCGGTCCACGAGGCAGAGGCTCACTCTTCGGGCCAGCGTAGGAGCGGGCACAAGGCTCCTCGCAGCCCTGCAGTGTTACCGCGGCGCTTGTGCTTTCCCGGCGATCAGCGTACAATCCTTAACCCAGCTTTAACCGTCGCATGGTTGAATCGATAGGGACCAGCCGGTAGAATGTGGGAAAGAGAGGAAGTTATTTGACGATTGAAGCCCCGGTAAAGATTAAGCCCGAACAGCTCGCACGCGCGCTTGTTGATGAAGCCTCGGATCGCAAGGCATCAGACATAGTCTTGCTCGACTTGCAGAGCATCTCGATTATTTCCGACTACTTCGTGATCTGCACAGGCACCTCGGAGCGCCAGATCAACACCCTGGTGCGGGCCTTCTTGGACAAGGCGGCCGAGCGGGGGATCAAGAGCAAGCGCGTCGAGGGAACGAGCGACGGCGGGTGGGTGCTCATCGACTTCGAGGATGTCATCGTTCACGTCTTCTCACCAGAGCAGCGAGGGTTCTACCGTCTGGACGAACTCTGGAAGGATGCACAGCCGCTGCTCGTCATCCAGTAGCGGGAGGAGGCGAGTCGTGAGTGGAGGAGGACGAGGCGTGTTTCTGATAGGGGCGCTCGTTGGCGTGATTGGCGGCATCGTCCTGGGGTCTGTCGCGACGCTCGGCATTGGCGACAAGGTGGGGCAATTTTCGCGCAACTTGCTCGGTCGGCTCTTCGATGACGGAGAGACCATCCACTTCGAGCTCCTGGGACAGTAAAGCTAGCCCAACTTCCTTCCCTTGGTCCGTGCCCCGTACAGGTCGGGCACTATGCTCGGTTTTCCCCAAGCTGTACCCACATTGATACGCCTTGACCGGGGCAGTCACTGGACCGCCGCAGCCGTGCAGGGGCGATGCAGTCCCGAGCTATTCATCCCTACACGGCTTGGCGTTGGTGACTACCGTCAGGCTTGGGCGACCTCCGCCCGATCTTTCGACGCCAGGATCGGGAACAGCTCGCCGGCGATCGGTTGGCCCACGACGAGATCCAGCGGATCGGTGGTCACATGGCTCTTGCCGCTGAACCGGACATCGTTCGGCATGTAGTTGATGATAAAGCCCTGGCGCGGCTTGTCGGTCTGGTTCGGGCCAGCGTAGTGCAGGGCCAGGGAGTCGTGGAACGTGCAACTCCCCGCCTTGAGCTCGATCGTCACCGGCTGGAGACTATCGCGCTTGTCCTCCGGGACGAGTAGCCGAACCCCTTCGAGGCTGGCGAGCAAATCACCGGGGAGCGTACCGGCCGCCAGTCGCCCCCAGCGATGCGAGCCAGGCAGGAATGACATGCAGCCCATCTCAACAGTCACGTCGACCAGGGCGATCCAGCACGTCAGCGGACCGGCGTCGATCATCGGCCAGAGTGGAAGATCCTGATGCCACCGCGACGGGTCGTTGCCTGGCATCTTGACGATCAGTTGGTCGTGCCAAAGCCGGACGCGCTCGCTCTGGCTGAGCGTGCGAGCAATCTCGGCCAGTTTGGGATTGAAGACGTGACGGCGGACCCCCGCGTGCGATGCCCATAGATTCACGTGCTGGGTGTACTCGCCGCCCTCGCGGTAGAAATAATCAAGCTCCGCCTGCCCCGTTGCCTCGGCGAGCGCGGCGCGGAAATCACTCAGCTCCTCAGGCGTGAGCGCGTCGTCGAACTGGATATAGCCCTTTTCCTGGAAGGACAGGACCTGTTCCTGGGTGACTGGTGCGACTGATACCGCCATCGTTGCTCCCCCTCTACCTTCGCTGTGCGTTCGTTCCCACCTTCGTTCTGCTGTCAGGTCGTGATCGCGCCGATCAACGCTTCGTCAAAGCGCTTGCCGAGAAAGCTCTGCGGTGCGTGGAGCACCCATCCCCGCGGTTCATCGCTATGCTCAGGCTTTCTCTCCAGCATCGGGCGGGCCACCGTTCTGCGCCCCTGCAAGCGTTGAGGCTGATCGTTTTTGGGATATTGGACACATCGACCGACCCATTGGCGCAATTTAACACACCGTCGCTGACCGGTCAAGTTGTCGGGTTGCGTCGCATGTGCTTGGACGGGTCGAGGCGGTCCCATCAGGCGGCGAGATTTTACAAGTTTCTCTGCTGCACCGCGCTCGCGCTTGTGTTGAGGGAGTGCGTTATCGTCGCCTGTTACGCCGTACCGAACTGCCGGTCACCCGCGTCGCCGAGGCCGGGGATGATATACGCCTGTTCATTGAGGTGGGAATCGAGCGCGGCCACGTGAATCGAGACATCGGGGTGCGCGCCCTGCAACGCCTCCGTCCCTTCCGGCGCTGCGATAAGCCCCACGAACCGCACCGAGCGCAGGCTGCGCAGCTTCAGCACGTCGATCGCCGCCACCGCGGAGCCGCCGGTCGCCAGCATCGGGTCGAGTACGATCGCGACGTCGATGTTCAGATCCTGCGGGAGCTTGTTGTAGTACTCGACGGGCGTGCGGGTGGCCTCCTCCCGGTAGATGCCAAGGTGCCAGACCTCCGCGTGTGGGAGCAGCGCGGAAGCGGCAGGCACCATTCCCAGACCGGCACGAAGGATCGGGATAAGGCCGATGCGGGACTCCAGCTCCGCGCCGCTGGTAGTCGCGAGTGGGGTTTCTACCGGGACAGAGCGGACTGGCAGGTCCGCGGTGGCCTCGTAGAGGAGGAGTGTGGTGATCTCGTTCACCAACTCACGAAACTCCTTCGGTTTCGTCCGCGGGTCGCGTAGGCGCGTCACTTTGTGCGCCACGAGTGGGTGAGTCGAAACGGCAATACTGGTCACGCACGCCTCCGTCTATCTGCTGCGCGAGTAAATCACATCGCGTCAACGGGCGCAAGGGTTGACCGCGGCTTTCACAACCCACTAGCATGCCGAAGTATGAGGGGTGCCGTAGAGATCGAGTTCATAGACCGTGAGAACTTCCTGCGTTTTGGGGAGTCGGTTGAGGTCGCCCGCCCCGACCCTGGACGGGCCCAGCGCGGAGAGGATGAGCTTCGCACGCTCGCGCGGGTGAGCTCTAACGGCTGGAAGATCGCGATGCACTGTGTCCGCACACGTTGGACCGACAGCCTGTACGCGTACGATGGCCGGCGCCTCCTCACGCCACAGGGTGGCACACTGCTGCTCTGCGTGGCGCCACCGGATCGGTCGCTGAACGTGCAGGTGTTCGTGCTTGACCGCCCTATCGTGATCAATGCAGGCGTCCCCCATTGCTTGCTGACGCTCGCCGCGGAGTGCTGGGTCCAGGTCTGCGAGGACTTCGAGACGCGCAACACGCCGCACAAGCTGCGCAAGGCGCTCGTGCCTGCTGCGGTGTGGACGTAGCCCCGGAAGCTGCACGGCAAAAGACGGCGGATCTACGTTGCACTGCTCAGCGCCGCGTGTACATCGGCTCCCCTTTCAACGGTGTCCATTATTCCGTAGTCGGGGATATTGCTGGACATCGTTGGACCGTGCTAGGCTTTTGGATCATTCAATCGGTCAGCGCATTCGAGAAACAGGAGTGTTAGGAATGACTGAGGTAGTGCTCTTCCACCATGCGCACGGGCTGACCCCCGGCATGGTCACCTTCGCTGACGATCTGCGCCGCGCCGGGCACACCGTGCATACGCCTGACCTGTTCGACGGCCGTACCTTTGATACCGTGGAGCAGGGAGTTGGGTACGCCAAGGAGATCGGTTTTGGCGAGGTGATGGAGCGCGGCGCCCGGGCGGTCGATGGGCTGCCTGCCGACCTGGTCTATGGCGGCTTCTCCCTGGGTGTGCTCCCGGCGCAGTGCCTGGCTCAGACCCGGGCTGGGGCGCGAGGGGCGCTGCTCTTCCACGCCTGCGTCCCGGTGTCGGAGTTCAGCTCATCCTGGCCGGACGGGGTGCCGGTGCAGGTACACGCGATGGACGCCGACCCGTTCTTCGTCGACGACGGTGACATCGACGCCGCCCGCGCGCTCGTCGACGAGGCCGAGGATGCGGAGTTGTTCCTTTACCCCGGCGACCAGCATCTTTTTACCGATAGCTCGCTTTCGTCGCACGACGATGTCGCTGCTAAGCTGCTGGGGCAGCGTGTGCTCAGCTTCCTCAGCGCCAGATAGCCGAGGTCCCGGAATCGAACACCGTGAGGAGCTGCCTGGATCTTGGAAAGGTTCTGGGCAGGCATACTAGCCGCACGTTGCTTGTGGGGAGGAGAGGATGTCGCGCGTGAGGTGGACTGGGCTGGCGGCTTTGCTGGGTGGGCTCTTGTGCGTGCTGCTGACACCCATCCAGGCATCAATCTTCAGCGGGGCCGATGCGCCACCCCTGGTCCTGGCCGTGGGGCCGCTCCTGGATCTGGCCAACAGGGTACACGGTACTTTCGGTCCCCGGCTCGGCCTCGATGAGTATTACTTGTACGGCAGGATGTTCTTCCTGGTGTACTTGGCAGTGATCGCCGGGCTCGTGGGCCTGCACGCCCTCCAATCAAGGGGCGTGTCAGGAGAAAGGCTCTGGTTCCGCGTCGTGCTCGGCGGGCTGTCGCTCGCACTCGTCGGCGATGTAGTGGCGTACTGGGGTGGGAGCGGGGACATCTCGGACAGTCCGGTGCAAGGGCTGGGGTTCACGTTCGAGATGCTGGCGGTTCTCGTGGTACTGGTCGGCTCGGTCTTCTATGGCAGGATAACGTTGCGTGGGAGCGTCGTTCCAACCTGGGCTGCGTGGCTGCTCGTGATCGCTGGTCCCGCCGCCATTCCGGTGGTCTTCCTCAACTACATCCCGCATGGGGCCGTGTTGCCGCTCAGTCTCGCGATGGCGGTCGTGGGATACTTCCTCTTGACGCGGGGACGCCGGGCAGACTGGCAGATGAGATCGAGGGTATAGCCACGCCTGGGCTGATCTCCTGATTTCGCCATCATTGTCTTCTTGTGGAAACGCCAACGCGCCCCGCTGAGCTTACCGCCGGCCGAGCACCAACTCATACGCGATCCGGTTGAACCGTGGTGGATGTCATTCCGAACGCAGGGAGGGATCCGAAACCCGTACCACAAATTCCGCGCACTCTCAGAATGACACATGCTCTACGGTTCAGCCGCAGTCTGTAGAAGGTTCTTTTCGCGGGCCATCTCTCGGCGCGCCTACGAGTTCTCGGCGAGCGCCAGGCAATGGGTTACTCTGGGCGCGCAACGAATCCATAAGCGTGGCGAAGCACCCCTTACCACCCGCATATCGGCAAACAGGACGATCAGATGCGGCGTTCGGTGCCGGAGATGAGGCGCTCAATGTTGTCCTTGTGCGTGCGGAGAATGAGCGCGCTCGCGATGATGGCGTATAGGAGATACGGCCAGGGGCGATCGAAGAAGACCACGAGGATAAGCGTGACGGTCGGCACTACGAGTGTGCCCAGCACGGAGCCGAGGCTCATGTAGCGGGAGAGCAGTACGGTTGGGGTTCCGACGAGCGTGCTGAGGAGCATCACCTCCGGAAGCATCGCGAACATCGCCCCGCCGCCGGGCGCAACGCCTCGGCCACCGCGGAAGCGGAGAAAGACCGGCCAGGTGTGCCCGGCCACGGCGGCGATGCCCGCAAGCGCGGCGGCCCAGGTGTCCGGTTCAGGAACAAGCCATCGGGCCAAGACTACCGCCGCGGCACCTTTGAGCGCGTCGAGGAACAGGACGAGGAAGAACCCCCGCCATCCCAGGAGCCGCCGCACGTTCGTCGCGCCCGTCTTGCCGCTGCCCTGGGCGCGCACGTCCCGGTGGGCGAGCAAGTGGGCGACCAGGTAGCCGCTGGGAATTGCGCCTAAGAGATAGGCAAGTACGAGCGAGATGGCGAGGGGTACGACATCCACTACGTCTCCTGCCGGTTGCGGAATACCAACCGGATCGGTGTCCCCTCAAACCCGAACCGCTCGCGCAGCCGGTTTTCGAGGTATCGCTTGTATCCGAACTGCACCTGCTTGGCGTCGTTGACGAAAAAGACGAACGTGGGCGGGCGTACATCGGCCTGCGTTGCGTACATGAACTTCAGCCAGCGGCCGGGCTTGGACGGTGGCGCGTGCTCCGACACCGCCTCCTGGAGAAGTCGGTTGAGGTTCGCTGTGGAGACGCGCTTCTTGCGCTCGTCGGCCACCTTGATCGCCGCTTCGAGTACAGTGGGGATGCGCTGCGAGAACTTGGCGGAGATGAAGGCGAGCGGCGCCCAGTTGAGGAACTGCAGCCGTTCACGGAACTGCTGGGTATACTCGCGCATCGTGTTGCCGTCTTTTTCGATCAGGTCCCACTTGTTGACGACGAGCACGAGACCCTTTGACTCCTCGAGCACGTATCCGGCGATGTGCTCGTCTTGTGCGGTGATGCCCTCCGTTGCGTCGAAGAGCAGGAGCACTATATCGGCGCGGCTGATCGCGCGCAGGGTACGGATAACGCTGTACTGCTCAATGCCCGGATCGACCTTGCCCCTGCGCCGGATACCCGCGGTGTCGATCAGCACCAGCTCGAAGCCGTTCCAGTCGAGCTCAGTGTCGACAGGATCGCGCGTTGTGCCGGGAACGTCGCTCACGATGGAGCGCTCCTGCCCGAGTATCGCGTTGAGCAGACGGCTCTTGCCGACGTTTGGCCGGCCGACGATCGCGATCCGGATGGCGTCGGTCTCGTCTTCCTCCTCTTCCTCCTCTGGCGGCAGTTGCGCGACCAGCAGATCGATCAAGTCACCGATACCCCGGCCGTGGTACGCGGAGATGGTTACCGGATCGCCCATGCCGAGCTCGTAGAACTCGTTGGCGGCGTCTTCGCGCTGCTCGCTGTCCGCCTTGTTGGCGACGAGCACGACGGGCTTGTGGGTACGGCGGACGATGTTCGCAACCTCGTGATCGGCGGGGGTGACGCCGGCGGCGACATCAAGCATGAACAGCAGCACGTCGGCCTCTTCGATGGCTACCTCGGCCTGCTGCCGTACCTGGGCGTACATATCTTCCGCGGTGCCCGCTTCGCCATTGCCGGTCAGGAGGCCACCCGTGTCAACGACGGTGAACGTGCGCCCGGCCCACTCTGCGTCTGCATAGAGTCGGTCGCGCGTGGTGCCCGGCTCGTTCTGCACGATCGCGGAGCGCTCGCCCAGGAGCCGGTTGAAGAACGTGGATTTGCCGACGTTTGGCCGACCGACGATCGCGACGACGGGTTTGGATGCCATGGAGCCCCCAGATACCCTGTAAATACAAATAGACGCACCGACCCGCCAGGCGTATCATGGGAACGGGCGTGCGCTTCCGGGGCATTATACGGCACGAAGGCGCTACAGCACAAAGCAGAAGGAGACGTTCTTGGAGCAGCACAGCGGTGACTCACGCGGGCCGGTGATTGGCCTCACCGGGAACATCGCGTGTGGCAAGAGCACCGTGCTGCGGATGCTGCGAGACATCGGCGCGTGCACGATCGACGCAGACGAGTTGACGCATCGGGCGCTCGCGGTCGATGGCGCGGCGTACTCCGGCGTCGTAGAGGCGTTCGGTCAGTCGATCCTCGGGGAGTCCGGGGAGATTAACCGTCGAGCACTGGGCCAGCGGGTATTCTCGGACGCGGCGGAGTTGCGGAGGCTCGAGGAGCTGGTGCAGCCGCACGTCCGGGCCGAGATCGTGGGCATCCTCGCGGCCCGTTCCTCGCCGCTCGTAGTGGATGCGATCAAGCTCATTGAGGGTGGGCTCGCCCAGCTGTGCGACGAGGTGTGGGTGGTGCGCTGTCGCCCCGAGCAGCAGGTCGCGCGGCTGATGGAGCGCAACGGCTACACGAGCGAGGAGGCACTGCTTCGGATCGGTGCCCAGCCCCCACAGGAGGAGAAGCTGCGCGTGGCGGATGTCGTCATAGACAACGAGACCGGCCTGGAGGAGACGCGGCGGCAGGTTGTCGCTGCGTGGGAGCGGGCGGTTTCAGAGAAAGGACAGGGAACATGACCGGGACGGTACAAGCGGTGAGCCGGAGTGCAACCCATTCGATGACCAAGGGGAACCATCCGGTGATTCGGCTGGTGGAGGGGTCGGGCGTCGAGGGCGACGCGCACGCCGGAGCAACGGTCAAGCACCGCTCGCGCGTCGCACGCGACCCCGAGCAGCCGAATCTCCGCCAGGTGCACCTGATTCATGCCGAGCTGCATGAGGAGTTGCGCACGCGCGGGCTGGTTATCGCGGCAGGGCAGATGGGCGAGAACATCACTACCCAGGGGGTTGACCTGCTTGCCCTCCCTGCCCGTACTCGGCTGCGCCTGGGCACGGAGGCGGTCGTTGAGATCACCGGACTACGCAATCCCTGCGCGCAGCTCAATGGCATCCAACCCGGCCTGATGGCAGCGGTACTGGACCGAGATGAAGAGGGCAATCTGATTCGCAAGGCCGGTGTCATGACAGTGGTGGTCGCCGGTGGCTCGGTGCGGCCGGGCGATGCGATTACCGTTGAGCTGCCCCCACCGCCTCACCAGCCCCTTAAACCAGTGTGATGTACCTTGGAGGCACCGCTGTCCGAAGGGGAAGATGGCACGCTTCGAAATAGCACGTAAGGCCAGGTGTAACCTGACCTTATCTCGGGTGGGCGAACAGGGACTCGAACCCCGGACCTCACGGATGTGAACCGTGCGCTCTAACCAACTGAGCTATTCGCCCGCACGCCGAATATAACAGAGCACGAAGAAACACGTCAAGGCACGTAGGCTTGTCATCGTCAGTGGCAGTTGACACCGCCGCCACCGGTGCACTACGATGCTGCCTAATAGCAGACGGTGAAGGAGCAGGGGAAGTCCGGTGCAAGCCCGGCGCTGTCCCGCAACGGTAAGCGAAACTCGCAAAGCCCGAATACCTGCCTTCACCTTTAACGCCAGCATCCCTTCGAGCGAGAGGGCGTGGCAGTCGGGATCCCGTGATCCCAACGAGCGCCTTGTCTGCCCTCCCCGGGCGGCAAGGTTTTTTGTTGGGCCACGCTGTCCCTCTCTTCCACGCACTACAAGTTGATCGGGGCGTGGCGAGAACAGGAGAGAGACTTGTCACGACTGAAAGCCATCGCGCTGTTGCTGATCATCCTCGCACTCACCGCATGTGGAGCCGCTGAGCCCACTCCTGGCGTCTCGACCGGTAGCACCCCGGTCGGGGAAGCTGAGCCGACCAGTGAGCCTGCCATGATGCAGACTCCGACCGCGGGACAGGCTGCCGTGACGGTCGATGCGGGCGTCACGGCAACCGGCACCGTGGCGGCGGCTGCCGCAGGCACGACCGCGGAGCCGGAGATGACCGCCGCGGCGACAACACCCCGCACCGAGGCGGCTTTCCCGTTCGTGTATACCGACGCCAATCAGCGCAAGGTGACCCTGAAGCAGCGACCGCGGCGCATTGTCGCCCTGTTTCCGGTGAACAACGAGACACTGTTCGCGATCGGTGCAGGTGAGCAGGTTATCGCGGTGGATGACTTCACCGCATTCCCGAAGGCGGCAGCGGCGAAGCCAAAGATTGGTGGCAACAACTTCAAGTTCAACACGGAGAAGATCGTTGGACTTGATCCCGACCTGGTCATCACGAGTTTCGGCACCGAGGAGATCCTCGACAAGGCACTTCGTGATGCCGGTGTGCCCGTTCTGGCCACACCATATCCGACCTCACTGTCGGCGACTTACGATCTGATCCGTGACCTGGGCAAGATCACCGGGCACGTCGATGAGGCGAATCAACTCTCCACCAAGCTGCGCGGCGAACTCGAAGCTGTGCAGCGGCGGACGGCAAAGGCACCTAAGGTTCCGGTGTACTATGAGACCGACGCCAGCACGCCCGGCAAGCCGTTCACCGTAAACAAGGGCACGCTCGGCGACGAGCTTCTATCAGTTGCAGGCGGACGCAACGTGTTCAGCGGTGTGAAGAGCGGACAGGTGAGCTTCGAGTCGATCGTGAGCGCGAAGCCGAAGGTGATCCTGCTCGGCGACGTGAAGGGCTATGTGCCGGAGAACTTCTTCAGCCCGACATCGGTGCAGGAGGTGAAGCAGCGCAAGGGCTTCAGCACCATTCCCGCGGTGCGCGACAACCGCGTCGTGCCAATCTACGTCGAACGCATCGTCCCTGGCCCGCGGCTGGGCCAGGGCCTCCGCGACCTCGCGGTGGCTATCCATCCCGAGATCTTCGGGGAGCGATAAGGTATGGGCGCGCGGGGTACCTCGGCGCCGGCGCTGCGGGCGGTCACGTCTGTGCGCCTGCGGCGCCCGTACCCCGCGCTGGTCCTTGGCCTGCTGGTTTTCCTGTCGGTCCTGTCTATCCTGTTCGGAGCTGCCCTGGGGAGCGCGGGGATCCCGGTGTGGCGTGAGATCCTCATCCTGCTGGATCTGACGGGGCTTTTCCCTATCGAGCGCACTTGGGACACGTCGGATGCGGCCATCCTACTGCAACTTCGGCTGCCTCGGGTCGTGGGGGCGTTCGTCGTGGGGGCTGGGCTTGCGACCGCCGGTGCTCTTATGCAAGGGGTCTTCCGCAACCCGCTCGCCGATCCGTACGTGCTCGGCTCCTCGGCGGGTGCCGGGCTTGGCGCGGTCGTCGCGCTTTCGCTCTCGGTGCGCTTCGCCGCGCTCGGATTCAGTCCGGTTCCCCTTTTTGCGTTTGTGGGGGCGCTGATGTCCACGCTGATGGTGTATATGCTCGCGCGTGTCGGACCGCGCACACCGCCGATGCATTTGTTGCTCGCAGGTGTGGCGGTCAGCGCACTTCTGGGATCGTCGATGAGCTTCGTGATGCTATACAGCCGCGTGGCGCAGACGCAGCTTCAGAGCATCTTCGCCTGGCTGCTCGGTGGCGTCGCGCTCTCCGGCTGGCAGGAGCTCCGACTGCTCCTGCCACTCCTGGCACTCGCCCTTGTGGCCGCGTGGGCGATGGCCCGCCCGCTCGACGCCTTCGCGGTTGGAGAAGAAGGAGCGGCCAATCTGGGAGTTGGGGTGGAGCGGGCTAAGGTGCTCGCAATAGCCGTCGCCGCACTGCTCACGGCGCTTGCCGTTTCCATCAGCGGGCTTGTCGCTTTCGTCGGATTGATCGTGCCGCACGGCGTTCGCCTGTTGATCGGCCCTGGGCACCGGCTGCTTATCCCCTCGTGCGCGCTCGCGGGGGGTGCCTTCCTCGTGGTGATTGACCTGTTGGGCCGCTTGATCGTGGCGCCGGGCGAGGTGCCAGTGGGGCTACTCACCTCGCTGCTCGGTGCACCCTTCTTTCTGTGGCTCCTGCGGCGGACACGCGGAACGTACGCCGCGTGAGCGCCGGTCTGGAACTCACCGCAGTGAGCTTCGGATATGCCGGCCTCCCCGTGCTCAAAGATTTCTGCCTGACTGTGCGGCCCGGCGAGGCTGTGGCGCTCCTAGGACCGAACGGGTGTGGTAAGACGACGCTGCTCCGCCTCGCCGCTGGCGTCCGGCATGCGGACGAGGGAACAGTCCGCATCGATGGCCGCCCGGTGCGCGGGTATGGACGCAAGGAACTCGCACGGATCGTCGCCACCCTCCCACAGGAGCTCGACGTGCCGCCCGGCTGGAGCGTGCGCGAGGTCGTTGGCCTTGGCCGTACCCCACATGTCTCCCTGCTAGGCTCGGTGACGCCGACGGACCGCGACAGCATGGACCGGGCGTTGGACCTGGCACGTTGCGCCGATCTCGCGGAGCGGGAGTACGGGACGCTGAGCGGCGGGCAGAAGCAGCGGGTCGCGCTCGCGATGGCCGTTGCCCAGGAACCGCGGCTGCTGCTCCTCGACGAGCCGACCTCGCACTTGGATCTGCGATACCGGACGGCGTTACTCGACGCGATTCGGGATCTGCACCATGAGCTGGGTCTGACGGTCCTCGCGGCGATGCACGACCCCACGCTCGCCGCGCTGTATTTCCCGCGGCTACTGCTGATGGCAGAGTGGCGCATCGTCGCGGACGGACCAGCGGAGGACGTGCTGACCGCGTCCCTGTTGCAGGAGGTATACGGTGTACCGGTGCACGTCACCAGCGACCCCGCGCTCGGTGTCCCAGTAGTGAATGTCCTGCCCGCCCGGCTGCGGCATCGGGCCGCCGGCACGCGATAGGCGTGATTGCGGGTACCCGGCAACACCCAGAATCCTAACTGATTCCCACTGATGTCATGCTGGCGTCCTCTCCCGGCATGAAAGCAAAGACGCAGGCCGGAGTACGCTGCCGCGATGTGTGCGACGGTCGGATACGCCAGGACACCCAGCGGCGCAACCGAGTGTCATTCATGCGCCAGCACCTCATAGCGTTGGGGATTCAGATCGAGTCGGATGTGGGCTCAGGCTGCCGGTGGAATCGCCAGGCATTAGCTACTCGGACGTATTTGCGTGATGCTGCTCAAAGTACCGATCTGCCCGCGTCATCCTGCTATAATGCGAGTTGTAATTGCGTCGACGCATAGCCGTCGGGATGTCCAGTTGGAGGACGGATGGATAGGGTCACTACCGGCGTACCCGGCTTGGATGGGGCGATGGGCGGGGGGCTGCTCAAGGGATCGACTGTGCTCATTGCCGGTCCTCCCGGCGCGGGAAAGTCGATGCTTGCTAGCCAGGTCGCCTTCCACCGCATCGCACAGGGCGGGGCCACCCTGATACTCACCACGGCAGCAGGCGGAGTTACGAAGCTTGTCGCGTCCCTTGAAGAGCTTGAGTACCACCGACCCGATGTCGTCGGCAGTCAACTGCAGGTGCACAGCGTGAATGCCCTGCTCGCTAAAGGCGGGCTCGATGACCTCCTGGAGGTGGCCAGGCGGTTCGTCAGGGAGCACGGGGTCGAGTTGGTCGTGCTCGATGCGGTGGGTCCCCTGCATACCGCGATCGGAGACCGAGTCGCCGTCCGGCGGTTCATGGCGAGTCTGGGGACGGCACTTTTCCTGCTGGGCTGCACCACCATCATGGTGATGAGCCAGTACGGCGTTGAGGATAGCCTCGAGGAGCAGTGCCTCGCCGATGCGGTGATTCTGATGGACATGCGCGCCGACGGGCCGCGCGAGCAGCGGATGCTGCGCATCCCCAAGATGGTTGGCAGCGCGCACCTGAGCGGGTGGCACCCGTATGAGGTGAGTGCCGCCGGTGTCATTCTGCGTCAGGAGGGGTGAGCGAACGATGAGCACGGTGCTCGTGGTGGATGACGAAGCGGATATAGTAGAGCTCATCTCGATGCTCCTCGATGACGGCCAGGTAAGTGTGCTGACGGCGCACGATGGTCTGGAGGCGCTGTGGATCGCGCGCGAGGAACTCCCAGATCTGGTGCTAACCGATATCATGATGCCCCGGATGGGCGGTCTGGAGCTGACCAGCCACCTGCGGGAGGACCCCGAGACCCGCGACACCGTCGTCCTCTTGATGAGCGCAGCTAGGCATGTGGATGTAGGAGCATCCGGGGCGCAAGCACTGATACGCAAGCCGTTCGACATCGGGGACCTGGTCGAGACCGTCTATCGACACCTGGGCAGCGCCGCCTGAAACTGCGGATCCCGCACTGGTCCTGCTGCTCTCCCTGCCGCCAGCTAACTCGCAGGAGACACGTCGGTGGGGACCACGAAGCGCTACGACCGGCGCGGGGAGCAGGCGAATCGGTGCTTAGCGCATTCAGTGGCCCTTTCGCCGCCAGCATCACCTGCCCAACCCCAGCTTTTCGGCGAGAATTCTAGAATCTACTGAGTGGCGGTACCTGCAATGCCTGGCTCTAGCCTCCGCAGACGGGACCCCCACACGCGCAACCGAACCTTCAGACGGCCTCCCGTGCGGTCCAGTAACTCTCGAGTGCGAGCCGCGAGCGCAGGGTCGAGCGGCACGTTGCTCTCGTAGTCACGCATGTACTCCAGCCAGTCGTCGAGTCCCTCGAACGGGTCTAGCAGCTCGAAGACGGTGCTCTCTTCCAGCGCGAAGACACCCTCCCGGATAATCTTCCCTAACTCAGTGCGAGCGACCCGAACGTTCTCGTGGTACGCGGACTGGTCCGGCCTGCCAGCGATGAGGATGCCGTCGCCCGCGTGAACCTCGACATGGGCGTCCTCTGGCTCCGGGTGGATATCGAGGAGCACTCCGCCGGGCCTCAGTGCCCGGTGGAGCTTCCTCAGAGCGTCGACGACGCCCTCGGGCGCGATTCAGCACAGCGACCACGAGAGGAGCGCGATGTCGAACGCACCCTCCGAGAGGTCAATCCCCTCGACGTCCGACGCGCGGAGCTCCACACGGGGCCGCAACTCCTGGGGCATCTGCTCACGGGCGAGCTCGATCATCTCCAGTTCGGGGTCGAAGGCAAGCACCGAGGCGGCGTGGTGGGCGTAGCGCCAGGTGAGACGTCCGTCCCCGCAGCCGACCTCCACTACATCCTTTCCATGGAAGTCGACGAGTGAGTGGAGGACCCTCGTCTCGACCTCCTCAGGGTCCAGCGTGTCCCGCATCATTGTGCCTTCCCTCCACTTCGACTGGATTGTGGCATCCACGGACCGTGCCTAGCGCTATCCACCATGACTGGCGCAGTTTGGTCTGCTCAACGCGATCCTGCGACCACGCCAAGTCCACAGGACCGGGCTAGCAGAACGAGGGCCACTGCAGATAACTGGCAACTATGGAGCGGGAACTGTAAACCCGACAGGTGCGGGTTTTTATGAAGCACGCTCCATCCACGGCCGGTCGCGCTGCAGCAACTGCTCTACCATCCGCTCAATCTGATCGAGGGCCATCAGTACTACGAGCGCGCTTCTAAAGCTGGCCCCCATAGGAAGGAGATCGGGCCGGGAGTGGCGGTTCCCCGTATTGCCTGGGGAATGCATGGGAGGAAATCGGCTCGCCGAGGAATGGCAAGTGGTTCTGGTCTGCCCACCACGCAAGGTGTTCGGGCCGCTACTGGGGAAGACTTACGGTGCTGATCTCGATGCAGCCCGAGAGTAGGAAGGAAAGCTTGTAGGGGTATGGATATGCGGGTCCTGGCGTAGTCTGTCAATCAGGAGCGCACTGTAGCCCCTATGTCATCTTGCGAATTGGCTGGGGAACAGGGATTCGAACCCCGATTAACTGATTCAGAGTCAGTCGTCCTACCATTAGACGATTCCCCATCGTGGCACGGATGCCTTGTGGTTGCTCGAATAGTTTAGCAAAAGCCTCCTGGCGAGGCAACCTCGACAATCGTTCCAGATGGCACACCTGCGCCGTTCTACGCCGTGGCGCGATGCGATGCCACCTCCTCAAGCTGCAGGCTGAGCACCTTGCTGATTCCACTCGCCTCCATCGAGATGCCATACAACCGGCTCGCCCGCTCGATCGTGCCACGGTTATGGGTCACGACGATGAACTGGGTGTCTCGCGCGAGTTCCTCCAGCAGGTCGCAAAATCTGCCGACATTGCTCTCATCGAGTGCGGCGTCCACCTCGTCGAGCACGCAGAAAGGTGCGCCCCCGGCTTGGATCAGCGCGAACAGGAGAGCGCACGACGTGAGCGCTCGCTCGCCACCGGAGAGCAGCGAGAGGTTACCAAGCCGCTTGCCGGGCGGCTGGGCCTGGATCTCAACCCCGACGATATCCCCCTTGCTGACCAGCGCAAGCTGCGCCGTGCCGCCATTGAACAGCCGCGCGAAGTTCGCCCCGAAGCGCTGCGACACCACACTGAAGGTCTCGGTGAATCGGCGTTCCATCTGCTCTTCGATCGTCCCGATCAGCGTTTGCAGGTCGTTCTGGGCTGTCTGTATGTCTCCGAGCTGGCGCTCCAGAAAGGCCGCCCGTTCCTTAATCTCGTCGTGCTCTCGGGCGGCGAGTGCGTTCACCGGGCCAATGCGCGCCAGACGGTCCGTCGTCTTCCGGATGCGCGCCTCCACATCATCGGGCGGCATGAGTCCATCAGGGATCTCGGCGTTGCCCGTCTCTCGAGCGGCGCGCTCTAGCAGTCCGAAATGCGCATCGTCCGCCCTCTGTACCCGCAGAGTAGAGTGTGTGCGCTCCTCCTCCAGCTTTACCGCCCGTGCGCCGGTGTGTGCGGCCTCTTCCCGTACCCGCTCCAGTTCCTGTCTCCGGGCGCGGAGTGCGGACCGTGCAGGCTCGATGCGACGATCCAGCTCGCGCAGCCGCGCCTGCACGGGCTCCAGTCGCTTCCGGCTCTCCCGCACCTCGTGCTGCGCTGCATCTGTGCGTGCTGTTCCGGCGGCGGCGACGCGCTCATGTTGTCGCCACTCCGCCTCCGCGGTCCGTAGCGTCTCCTGCGTCTTCGTTCGCGTGGCCTGTGCGGACCGCTCCCGCTCCTGCGCGACGGCGAGGATCGTTCGAAGCGCTGCGAGGCGAGATGCCGCCTCCCGCGAATCCTGTTCGGACGCTCCCGCTGTGTGAACCGCCCGCTGCAGCTCCCCGGTCACCAGACGAGCCCGCTTCTCGGCTGCAAGGAGCGTCTCCCGCGCCGTATTCAGCCGGGATTGTAGCGTCTCGCACTCGGTGACGGTACGATCGATGGTCGCACGCAGCCATTCTTCCTGCTGGCGGAGCCGGTCCTGTTCTCGTCGTGCTCCGGCCAGCTGAGACTCAGCCTGGCGTACGGCGTGAACGGCCGCCAGTTGCTCTTGCTGCAGGCGTCGTTCCTGCTCCACGAGGGATTCACGGCTCTGCCCGGCATCTCCGAGGGATCGTTCCGTTTCCTGCATCGTGCGCTGCGCTCGTTCAATCTGGACAGGCAGGTCCCGGAGCTCTCGCTCCCGCGCCAGCATCCCGCTCTCGCGTACGGGCGCGCCGCCGGTCAGTGAGCCACCCGGACGCAGCGTTTCCCCGCCAAGCGTGACCACGGCGCTGACGCCACCCATGCGCTGCACGATCGAGCGTGCTGTGGGCAGGTCCTCCACGATCAGGACGCGGCCGAGTGCGTGGAGGAGCGCTGGACGTACGTCGGGATCCGCGTCCACGAGCTCTGCCGCAATGCCGATGATGCCTGCACCAGCGGGTACGCCCGGTCGTGTGGGTGGGCGCAGGGTATCGAGCGGCAGGAACGTGACCCGGCCCGCGCCCGACCGCTTCAGTAAAGCTATCGCCTGCTCCGCGTCCGCCCAGCGACGGGTGACGACGTTTTGCAGCGCCGCGCCGAGCACGGATTCCACCGCTTGCTCCAGGTGCTCGGGTACCGCGATCACCGAGCCCAGGGTGCCGACAATGCCCGTCAACTCCCGCTTCGCGGATGCCCGCACCACAGTCTGCGCGCCCCGATTGAGACCTGCTCCGGAGTGATGCATCTCCGACAGGAGTGAGAGCCTGCTTTGCTTTTCCCGCACATCAGCACGGGCCTCCACGAGCACCGCATTCAGCCGGGCGTGCTCGTCGGCGATCCGCCGTGCGGCGTGGCGGATCTCCTCGACGGCGGCGTCAGCGCGCACGGCGGCCTCCCGGGCGGAGCGGGCGGCTTCGTCGAAGACCTGTTCCGTTCTGATGCCCTGATCGAGCGCACTCCGCTGTTCCTCCAGGGCGTTCGCCTGCATATGCTGGTCCGCCTGGATGGTTTCGAGCCGTTCCGAAAGTGCGGTAATCAACTCGCGCTGTTGTCTGGTGTCCTCGTCGCACTTGCGTGCCTCGGCACGGAGCCGATCCAGTTCCGCCAGCGCGGCCTTTCGCTCGGTGCTGCGTTCTGCCTCGTCCTGTTCCGCCTCCGCGAGTTGCTGTCGAGCCGACGTCAGGCTTGCATTTGCGTGCTCATGCGCCGATGTCGTCGCCTGTAGCTCATTGCGCGCCGCGTCGACGGCCGCCGTCGCAGCCTTATGCCGCGACTCCGCGCCCGCCAGTTCCCGCGCGCACTCCGCGGCGCGGTACTCTGCCTCGCGCAGCGTTCGCCGGCACGTGTCCTCGTCCCGGCTCAGCAGCGCTCGCTCTTCTTCCATCTGCGAAAGGTCCACCTCCGCCACGTTCAGACTTTGCCGAAGTTCTTGATCCCGCAGGCTGAGTGTCTCGCACTGCGCCCGTAGGTCGCGAGCGCGCCGTTCCGCGGCGGCAAGCTCCTCCCGGGCGGCGTGCAGCGCTTGGGTGGAGCGCGCCAGTTCGCGCGAGTAGTACGCCAGCTGCAGGTCGCGCAGATGCTGCTCCTCGGCCTCGCGCTCTCGTGCCTGCCGCGCCTGCCGTGCCAGTGCGCGCAGCCGGGGGGCAAGTTCGCTGAGAAGGTCACCGACGCGTGTGGCGTTTGTTTGCATCTCGGTGAAGCGGCGCAGGGTCTCGTCTCGGCGGGCGTAGTGCTGCGTGATGTCCGCGGCCTCCTCGAACAGACTGCGTCGGTTCTCCGGTGTGAGTGAAAGCGCGGCGTCCGCGGTGCCCTGGCTGACGACCGTGTATCCCTGCCCCATCGCGGAGACGAGCGCGATAATGTCCCGCAGACGCACGCGGCTGCGATTGATCAGGTACTCGTTCTCGCCGCTGCGGTATGCCCGTCGGGTGATCGTCACCTCGGCGTATTCGATAGGCAGGAAACGGTCGGCGTTGTCGAAGGTGATGGAAACCTCCGCCATCCCAGCGGCGGCGCGGCCCTTCGTGCCCGACCAGATGACGTCCTCGGTGCGCTTGCCCCGCAGTTGCGAGTAGCTCTGCTCGCCAAGCACCCAGCGCACCGCCTCTACGACGTTGCTCTTGCCCGAGCCGTTCGGCCCGACGATGCCGGCCACGCCGTCGTCGAACTCCAGTCGCGTGGACTGCGCGAAGCTTTTGAAGCCGTGGACATCCAGGCTGAGGACTCTCATCTGGTGGGATGCTCGGGTGGTGCGTCGGTCATAGGAGAGCCCATTGTATCAACCCCCGACGCGCCCCATCAACGCACCGTCCCTGCTATCCTTGCGCGATGAGCGAGTCGCGACCCGAGACAGCGCAACCGAGCGAGGCGATCCACCGCCTCTCCGCGCGGGCACAGCAGTGCGGTGAGCAGTACGTGTTCGTCGCCGGGAGGTGGGTCCTGGGCGAAACGGAGGCCGGTCGGGCGGCAAGCCTGCGACTGCTCCGCCGCCTGGGCCTGTCACTCCTCATCGCCGAGGAGGACGTCACTGTCCTGCCGGACGGAACACAGCTCCGGCATCACCGCCCGCGCCCCTGGGAGGATGATTGACACGCTGGCCGGTTGGAGCGTGTTCAAAAACAATCCGAACGCTTTGGCGGATTTACAGCCACGACCACGGTCTCCTCGCACACCTGGAAT
>JAUJMR010000001.1:714218-716251 GCA_030446765.1 Chloroflexia bacterium | reverse complement strand
GGCCCTCCGCCGAACCACGCTATCTTCATCCGGATGCTCGCCTCGAACTTCTCTCGCGCACCGGTGTCCATACGCTCGCGTACCAGCACCGCGACGCGTCGGTCCTTGTATGGTGCGACCGTGACCGCGCCCGCGCCATCGTGCGCAGCCCGCTCAAGGCTCTCCCGTGGGACGGCCAGTGGTGCCACCTTCGCGGACGCGATGTGTCTTCCCGCCTCGACCGGCATCCCGTTATCGAGTGTCCACACTAGCACGCCGTCGTGGGCATGGACGGACGCGAGCCGGTCAGCAGTCACGTGCAGGACGCCGCGCACGGCCGCAACCAGCCGCACCTGACTCTCCGACTCCCCAGCCACCGTCACACCCGGCCCAGCGACGGCCGCGGCGAGCCGCTCCCCCGCCTCGGTCTCGGAGACATCGCCCGGCTCCAGTTCCAGTAGGTGTACGGGGCTGGCGCCAAGGCGTTCCAGGTGGGGTCGATCGGCGGTCGTCAGCACATGGCCCTTGCGGAGCAGTACTTTCTTGGGCTCCGTGGGGTCGAAGACACTGTGGCATAGGACGAGCCCCACCCGCGCTTCTCTGGCTGCCACCTCGAATGCTTTCATCGATCCCCCCGCCGACTCTCCCACCACGCGGCGAGCACCGCGGCATCGTGCTCGAACGCCATCGGCGGCAGTTCCCATGGATCAAACCAGCGCAGCTCGCTCAACTCATGGCTCGGCACCGGTGCCTTCTCGCCCGGTGTCGCGCTATAGACCGCCAGGACGACAGGCTCACCGGTCTCCGAGCGGAGCGTGAACAAGGGACCTAGCAGCACCTCCAGTCCGGTTTCTTCGCGGACCTCGCGTACGGCGGCATCTTCGATCTTCTCCCCGCGATCCACGAATCCCGCTGGGAAGCTCCAGAGACCCTGCCGCTCGCCCTGGCCCCTTCGTCCCAGCAGGATCCGGCCGTCGCGTGAGACGATGACGGCCACGGCGAGCTTCGGATCCTCCCAGTGGACCCAACCGCACTCGGCGCAGCGCAGCCGCTCCTTTCCGTCCACAGTTGTCCGGTGGAGGGTGTTGCCGCATTCCATACAGTGCTTCAAGGCGCACGTCCCAGGACACGCGCGTACTCTTCCGGCGTATCGATATCCTCCGGTGTGCCGAGGTGCCCCACCTCGATGGAGCGCACCACCTCGGGATAGGCGCCGAGCACAGCCCGAGCGCCGCTATCGCCGGTGAGCTGTGCGACGAGTGGCCACAAGTCCGCTCCGAGCAGCACCGGTGTCCCGCGCTCGCCACCATACGTGGGAACGAGGGCGCCGGCTGGATGGGCACTCCAAGCCTCCAGCAGATGGTTCACGAGCCGCGCTGTGACCCCCGGCTGGTCGCACATCAGCACGAGGGCGCCGCCAGACTCCGGTGCGATGCACGCGAGACCGAGCCGAAGGGAGCTGCTTTGTCCGTCCTGTGGTCTGGGGTTCACCACCTTCCGGACACGGGGCGGTGTATCCCACGACAATCGGTTAACGAGATCCACCGATACCACAACCACGATCTCGTCGAGTAGCGAGCTTCTCGCGACGCTTATGGTGTGTTCTAGCAGCGTGGTCGGGCCAAGGCGAAGTAGCTGCTTTGGCTGTCCCATCCGCCGGGAAAGGCCGGCCGCGAGCACCAGCCCGGAGACCATAGCTAGCGCGCCCCGCCGGCCCGTGCGGGCACGGCTGGCTGCGTGGCGGCGCCACTCCGGTACTTCCCGACGATCTGCGCAAGGATACTCAGTGCGATCTCCTCCGGGGTAACGCTGCCCAGATTGAGGCCGATGGGCGAGTGGACCCGACGAACGTCTTCCGCCGAGAAGCCGAGCGCTCGTAACTGCTGCTCGCGCTCGGCCGCGGTGGCACGCGAGCCAATCGCGCCGATGTAGCCGGCATTGGACCGCAGCGCACTGGAGATCGCAGGCCCGTCGAACTTCGCGTCATGGGTCAACACCACGACCGCGGTACTCGTGTCGGGCTGGAGCTTCGTGAGGGCGTCATCGGGCCACGC
>JAUJMR010000001.1:648213-714118 GCA_030446765.1 Chloroflexia bacterium | reverse complement strand
CCGTACTTGAGCATGCGCGGCACGCCGCTGCGAATAACGTCTAGCCCGGTCTCGACAACCGCTCCCTCCACGCATCCCCCGCTGACGGATCCGGCGAACCTGCCGTCCGGGTTGACGATCATGTGGGAACCGGCAGGGCGGGGGGTAGATCCCCAGGTGCTGATCACCGTGGCAAGGGCGAGACGGGGGGTGGATTGCAGCCAACCGTTGAGCACCGGCAAGAGCTCTCTCATGCGTTTCCTTCCTCGGTGCCTCTGTCTCCCGCATCGATTATAGCAGCGCTGATAGCGCGCATTTGCAGGACGGGCGCGACGCAAGTAGCATGGATATAGTAGCCGGGGCAGTTGCCCGGCGCGGGAATAGACGCAGACACTGGAGACGTGGGATGCTCGGAGGATTGAGCGTGCGTATTGAGAACTTGCCGTTGTTTCCTCTGCGCGTGGTGCTGTTTCCCGGGATGATGCTCCCCCTGCACATATTTGAGGATCGGTACCGGCAGATGATTCACGACTGCCTTGCCGACGACCCGCGGTTCGGCGTGGCACTAATCACCGAGGGCAACGAGGTAGGCGGCCCGGCGAAGGTTTGCGATGTGGGCGCGATCGCGCGGATCATCAACGTCGGGAAGTATCCCGGCGGTGAGATGGATATCATGTGCGTCGGTCTACAACGCTTCCGGATTCTGGACTTCCACACGGACAAACCATATCTGTGCGCTACGGTCGAGACCTTCGCGGACGCAGCGGAGGCGCGGACGGACATGGATGATCGTGTGGGCGCGGTTCGCGAATTACTACGCAGCTATCTCGACCGGCGCCAGCTGACCGGCGATAACGTAGCCGACCTACCCCAGGAGGCGGAGGCGCTCTCGTACGTCCCGGGCGTTCTGGACCTCCCGCTCGACGAGAAACAGCGACTTCTCGAGACCGACTCTACAACCACCCGGCTTGAGCGCATCATCCGCTTGTTGCAGCATGAGCTCGGCCTGATGGATCAGCTGGGTCCGACCCGGCCGATGCACGGGTATCGGCGTATCTCCCCGAATTGAGGTGACGACCGCACTGTCGTCAGTTGCACGGTTCTCGTGTCCATTCGATAGAGCATGTGTGTTGCAGAACTACGGTAGTCCGTAGGAGATGCGATCGGCTCGGTCATTTCGAGCCCTTTGCTACCCTCAAGGGTAATCTCCACGACGACTCTGTTCCGGAGGGCATTGAGCCATACCACAAAAACGGGGCGGGAACACTTGTTCCCGCCCCGCCGTGCCTGCGCCTACTTGATGGTTTAGTGGCAGCTCCGCTTCGTGCCCGCGTTGGCACCGGTGTCGAACGAGTGGCCACATGCGCAGGTGCTCGTCGCGTTCGGGTTATGGATCGTGAAGCCCGAGCCCATCAGCCCGTCGACGTAGTCGATCTCCGCGCCCTTGACGTACGGTGCGCTGTAGCTGTCGACGACGATCCGGATGCCCTCCATCTCGATGACCTGATCGTCTTCCTCGGGATTCTCGTCAAACGCCATACCGTAGTTGAGGCCCGAGCATCCACCACCCGCGACGTACAGGCGCAGTGCCTGCTGGGCGTTGCCCTCGCGCTCCATCAACTCCTGGACTTTGCCCGATGCGCTGCTTGTTATCGTTACCATGTTTGGTTGTCTCCCCTGATCTATGCAGCCCAATATGGTGTTTCGGCTTGCCCTCAAGTATATCAGCGACGTCAAACCTCGGTCAAAAGTCGAGCGGATCGAAGCCGGTCTGACGCAGCGTCAGCGGATGTCCGTCCGAGAGCATGCGGGCAGTAGTGACCTGGCCCAGAAGGATCGTGTGATCACCGAGGTTTTCCACGGACCCGGCATGCTCGCACTCCAGGATGGCGAGTGCGTCCGCGAGATATGGCGCGCCGTTCTCCGCCTGCGCGAGCGAATGACCCTCGCCGACGCCCTGATCCCCGTGCAGAAACTGCTCCGCAAGCGTCTTCTGACCGGCGCGCAGTATGCTCACCGCAAAGGGGCTACCGGACCCTATGAGGTTCGCTAATGCGCTGTCGGCAGACAGCGAGACCCCCAAGGTCGGGGGATCGAGGTTTACCTGCGCCACCCAGGGACTCAGAAGCATAAGGTTGTCGCCATCTTGCGTCGCCGAGACGACATAGACGCCATAGATCAGGGATCGCAGTGCCTTTTGCATAGAGGTCTCAGGCATGGTGACTCCCTCTGTTTGCTTGACCGGTATGCACTTGCTCCCAAGGATCAGCCTCCCCGCGCTATCAGGATAATGATCGCAGCTAGACACATACCACTGCCGAACGGGATGTACTCGTTGAGCGACTTGCGGCGCATGATCAAGAGCCCCAGGCTCGCGACAGCGCCAAGGATCGTCCCCAGGAAGAGGGCAGCCGGCATGAGAACCATGCCCGCCATCCCGCCGATCATCAAGGCGAGCAGTACATCACCGAAGCCGAGCGCCTGCACGCGGAACAGCAGCAGACCCAGCAGGAAGAGTGCGAAGAATGCCCCCGCCGCCGCGGCGCCCGCGCCTAAACTGCTCAAGAACCCGACCTCCCCACCGATCGGGTTCAGGATCAAGCTAGCCAGAAAGCCGAGTACCGGCATCACCGGGTAGACGAGGTGGTGCCTCAGGTCGATGATGAGCACGGAGGTCAGCAAGAGTGTGAACAAGCTCGTGGCCAGAAAGTCCCACCAGCCCGACCGCTGGCTATAGGCTAGGGCGATGCTCACCGCGCCGATCAGAGCACCCAGCACGTGCTCGATCGTCCGCTCCGTCCGCAACCGGAGCAGGAACGTCGAGACTCGCGACCAGTCACCGGTCGGCACAAGCAGGGCTACGTGTCCCGCGATCCAACCCAGGGCGGCGCCGACGATTGCGTAGATAAGCACTCCCATCAGCGGTCCTGGAACCGTTGGATATTCGCCTCGTGCTCCGCGTACGTTGTCGCGAACGCGTGGCTGCCGTCGCCCCGTGCGACGAAGTACAGGTACTCCGTCCGCGCCGGTTTGGCAACCGCTCGTATTGCGGCGATACCCGGGCTGCAAATCGGTCCTGGTGGGAGTCCCTCATGCACGTATGTGTTGTATGGGGAGGGATCGCCCAGGTCCGACTTGGTCAGGCCGCTCTTCCACCACGCGCCGGATGTGCCGACCGCGTACTGCGTCGTGGGGTCGGCCTGCAAGCGCATGCCCACCTTGAGCCGGTTCAGGTACACCGATGCGATCACCGCGCGCTCTTCCGGCACCTGAGCCTCCCGCTCCACGATGCTGGCCACGGTCAGCCCCTCGTGAATGGTCAGTCCTTGTGCGGACAGGCTGCTGATCACCTCCGGGGTCAGCTCCCGTTCCAGGTTGCGCAGGCCCGCGCGGACGAGTTCCGCCCCGGCGTTTGCTTCCGCGAAGGCATAGCTTCCGGGATAGATGTAGCCCTCCAGGTCAACCGATGTTGGCTTTGAGCGCAGGACCGAGGATGCTGGGGGGGCACTGATCGCCGTGTTCCATTCCTCCTGGGTACTCAGTTTCTTGCGCACCAGTTCCTCTCCGATCTGCTCCAGTCGCCAACCCTCTGGGATCACCAGCGCGGCGCCGGCCCTGGGGTCAGTGAGTGTCGCGATCAGGTCACGGCTACTCGTTCCTTTGCGCAACGTATAGCTTCCGGGCAGGAGCGAACCTCGGGCACCCGAGAGCAGCACGATCGCCTTGAAGGTGAGCGGCCGGCGCACCAACCCCTGCTCGTGGAGTGCGGTCGTTGCCTCCTCCCATCCGCTGCCCTGAGTGATCACGACCGTGGCGGGCGTGGATTCATCGGCAGGCGGCGTTGGGTCCAGGTAGAGCCACCCGGCAACCGCCGCCGCAAGGAGACCAACGAGGATCACGAACCGGCCCCAGTGCGCTTCCGAGCGCGTGCGGTCGCGAGTGGTCCGGGTCGTAGAAAAGTCTCTTGCCATTGCTCACCGATTGTATCAATCAAGAACGGGTCTCACAACGCGGAGGATCAGCACCGGCCCGGCCGTGCTCCGGTTGCAGCGGCGTCATGGTAGGCTATTGCCGTGACTCAGACCAAAGCTCGAATCCCTGTAGTTGTCGTGCTTGGCCCGACTGCATCGGGCAAGACCGCGCTCGCCGTGCAACTCGCCCGCGAGAACGGCGGCGAGATCATCAGCCAGGACAGCCGTCAAGTGTTCCGCGGGATGGACATCGGGACCGCGAAGCCCACAGCGGAGGAGCGCCGCCTTGCCCCGCATCACGGCTTGGACCTTGTTTCCCCCGGCGAAACCTGGACCCTCGCCGAGCAGCAGCGCCTAACGTATGAAACGGTGCGGAGACTGCACCGTGCCGGACGACTGCCACTGCTCGTCGGGGGTACGGGGCAGTATCTGCGCGCGGTGCTCGAAGGGTGGACGGTGCCCGAGGTGCCACCCTATGCCGCCTTCCGGGACGAACTTGCAAAGGAAGCGACGCGCGATGGCGTTCCCGCCCTATACGCACGGCTTCGCGAGATTGATCCACCCGCCGCAGACAAGATCATGCCGAATGATGTGCGCCGCATCATCCGCGCGCTGGAGGTCTGGCACGCCACCGGCGTGCGCATCTCCGACCAGCAGCGAGCGGCACCGCCGCCATACAGCACGCTCTTGCTCGGGCTCACGATGGACCGGTCCCTGCTCTATTACCGCATTGACCGTCGAGTCCAACGGATGCTGGAGTCGGGCCTGATACGAGAAATCGAGCGACTACTCGAAGCAGGATACAGCTGGGAGCTTCCGGCGTTGCAAACGATCGGCTACGGCGAGTTCCAACCATATTGGGAAGGGAAGACCGGAATTGAGGAGTGTGTCGAACGGGTGCGGTATGATACCCATCGATTCGCCCGGCACCAATACATCTGGTTCCGGCGCTTCGATGCCGTCGAATGGCTGGATGCGTCCGAGCCCGAAACCACGGGGCTCGCCCGGCGTCGAATAGAGCAGTGGCTCAGCAATGTGAACGACCTTTCTCATGGAGTATAATGAACGTCTATGACAAACGGATTCCTTCGCGATAATGAGGTGGCCCCGGAGCTGGACGGGCAGAAGCAAGGCCGGCACGGCTCCCTGCCCACGCGGCCACCGGTGGAAAGGGCGGTGCTGGTCGGTGTTGATACGCCGAACAGTCCGTGGAAGATCGAGGACTCGCTCGACGAGTTGGAGCAGCTCGCCGATACGGCCAATGTGGCGGTGGTGGCTCGCCTGACGCAAAAGCTCGATGAGCCGCACCCGCGCACGTTCTTGGGCAAGGGTAAGCTGGAGGAGCTCGCAGAGTTGCGCCGGTCGACGGGCGCGACGGTCGTGCTCTTCGATGACGAGCTCAGCCCGAGCCAGGAGCGCAACATCGAGGAGCAGCTGGGTGTGCTGGTCATCGATCGCACAGCCCTGATCCTGGACATCTTCGCTCGCCGCGCACGCACCCACGAAGGCAAGCTGCAGGTCGAGTTGGCCCAGTTGGAGTACCGGCTGCCTCGCCTCACACGAATGTGGACCCACCTTTCCCGTCAGGGATCGGCGGGGGGCGCTGCGGGCGGGGGTGTCGGTCTGCGCGGTCCGGGTGAGACCCAGCTCGAGGTCGACCGCCGGCAAGCGCGTGAGCGGATCAACCACATCAAGACACAGATCGAGCAGGTGCGCAAGCATCGTCGCACCAGCCGTGACCGCCGCCGGGAAGAGGGCTTCCCCGTGGTGGCGCTTGTGGGCTATACGAACGCGGGCAAGAGCACGCTGCTGAACAAGCTCTCGGGTGCGACTGTCCTCGCCGAGAACAAACTCTTCGCAACGCTCGATCCGACCACGCGGCAGGTGCAATTGCCCGGCGGGACGATCAGCCTGTGGACGGATACCGTGGGTTTCATCCAGAAGCTGCCTACCGGACTAGTCGCCGCTTTTCGGGCGACGCTGGAGGAGATCGGAGAAGCCGACGCGCTTGTGCACGTAGTCGACGTGACGCACGAGAACGCGGAAGAGCAAGCCGCGACCGTGCGGGAGACGCTACAGTCTCTCGACGCCGCGGATAAGCCGGCGATCATCGCGCTCAACAAGGTCGACCGGTTGGCGCCCGATGGCGTTGCTGAGCGGCCAGACGTGGGTGACATCAACCCAGACGGGTACGTGCTCATCTCCGCCGAGCAGGGCTGGGGCATGGATGAACTACTTGAGCGCGTGCAGAAACTCGTGGACGGAGACCTCAAGGAAGTACGAGTGCTGCTCCCGTACGCAAACAGCGCGCTCGTGGACATGTTCCACCAGCGCGGCCAGGTGCTCGAAGAGGAGTATTGCGAGGATGGAACACGCATCCATGGCCTGATTCCCCAGCGGTATTACCCGGACATCCGGTTGTACCTGAACTCGGGGGCGACGGCTTGAACCCGAGTTTGCGGGACGGGCTCGTGAATATGCAGGCAGCCGACTCCATGACTGTGCCCCGCGTTCCCGGCAGCTTCGAGGATCGGGAGTCGCTGGCCGCGTCGGCGTCGGGCATTTACTCCTTCCGCAGTACCCTGTAGGGTCCGAGTGACACGTATGCGGGCATCGAGCGATGTCTACCGACAAGCGGGCGTCGATATCGATAGCGGCAACCGCGCCGTGGACCTAATGCGGACGGCGGTGCGCTCCACCCACGGCCCGCAGGTCCTCACCGGTCCTGGTTTGTTCGGCGGCGCCTATGCCCTGGACGCAGATACCGTACTCGTCGCATCGACCGATAGTGTCGGGACGAAGCTGCGCGTCGCGGCCCGGCTGGGGAGGCATCGCGGCATCGGTGTTGATCTCGTCAACCACTGTGTTAACGATATCCTCACGCTCGGCGCACGGCCCCTCTTCTTCCTGGACTACTTCGCGACGAGTAGCCTCGATTCGGCGGTGGCTTCGGAGGTCGTCGGTGGCCTGGCTGCGGCCTGCAGGGAGGCAGGATGCGCGTTGCTCGGCGGTGAGACGGCGGAGTTGCCAGGTATGTATGTGCCCGGCGAGTATGACGTGGCGGGCTTCATTGTCGGCAGCGTGGAGCGTGGCAGCTTGCTGGACGGGACGCGTGTCCGAGCCGGTGATGTGCTGCTGGCGCTTCCCTCGTCGGGCCTGCATACAAATGGTTTCAGCCTCGTCAACCGGATACTCGAAGGCGGGACTGGCAGCAGGCCGGTGACCGATGAGACGCTGCTTGCGCACGACGCCAACCTGGGCGGGGCGCTCGCGGACGTGCTTCTGGAACCGCACCGCTCATACCTCGATGCGGTATCGCCGCTGCTGGAGGAGGGCCTCGTGCGGGCGCTCGCTCACATTACCGGCGGTGGACTAATCGAGAACCTACCGCGCGCATTGCCGCAGGGACTCTCCGCACGGGTGGATACTACCACCTGGACCCCACAGCCGGTGTTCGACTGGATCGCGAGGATGGGCGGCGTTTCCCCAGCGGAGATGTATCGCGTGTTCAACATGGGGGTCGGGCTTGTCCTTGTTGTTCCGGTCGAGGCCGCGCAGGATTTTCTAGCCCGGCTCCCGGAGGCGTGGCGGCTCGGCGAGGTCGTGCAGGGTGGCGAGGGAGTAGAACTGGACGCGGGTGTTTAGGGTCGGGGTGCTCGCGTCGGGTCGTGGGAGTAACCTGGAAGCACTCCTGCGGTGGCAGGCCGCGGGCGCGCTCGGTGCCGAGGTGGTCCTCGTACTGTGCAACCGGGACGGTGCGGGCGCGCTTGACGTTGCGGCGCGGTACGGTGTCGATGCGGCGGTATGCACTCAGGCGAAGGGACAGGATCGAGAATCCGCACAAATGGAGTTGTCGGCTCGATTCGATGATCGGGGCGTCCAACTCGTCGTCACGGCGGGCTACGACCGTGTACTTGCACCGGCATTCGTTCAGCGATGGCAGGGCAGGGCCATCAACGTCCATCCGTCACTGCTGCCGGCGTTCGGGAAAAGCCTGCACGCCCAGGCTGAGGCCCTGCGGCACGGCGTCAAGGTTGCGGGCTGCACGGTACACTTCATCACTGAGGACGTCGATGGCGGGCCGATCATCGCGCAGGCCGCAGTTCCCGTTCTGCCCGACGATGATGTCGCGACCTTGTCCGCCCGAATCCTCGAACAGGAGCATCGCCTGCTGCCGGAAGCCGTCCGGGCGTACGCTCTCGGACGTCTGCATGTTGCTGGTCGTAAAGTGTCGTACGCAGGAGGATAAGTATGAGGGCAATACTGAGCGTGTCCGATAAGGCGGGGATAGAGACCGCTGCGCGGCGCCTCGTGGAGTTCGGCGTGGAGATCTACTCCACCGGTGGCACGCTCGTCACGCTCCACGAAGCGGGCATCGAGGCGCAATCCGTGACGGAGCTCACCAACTTCCCCGAGATCATGGAGGGACGGGTCAAGACGCTGCACCCCGGGCTGCACGGCGGCATCCTTGCCCGGCGTTCCGAGCCCTCTGATCTGGAACAGATCGCACAGCTCGGTATCGAGCCGATCGATGTCGTGATGGTCAACCTCTATCCCTTCGCCAGGGCCATCGAGTCCCCAAATGCCACCATGGGCATGGCGCTGGACAACATCGATGTCGGCGGACCAACGCTGATCCGTGCCGCGGCGAAGAACTTCGAGGACGTGCTCGTGCTTACGGACCCCGCCGACTATGACGTGGTGTTCGGGGAGTGGTCCGAACATGGTGCGGTGAGCATGCAGACACGCCAGTGGCTCGCGGCGAAGTCGTTCGGTCATGTCTCCGCGTACGATGCGCTGATCGCCTCCTACCTTCGCGGGGATGAGGAGTTATTCCCTTCGACGTTCACGGTCGCCGTAGAGAAGATACAGGACCTCCGATACGGCGAGAACCCGCACCAGCGTGGCGCGCTGTACCGCGAGGTTGGCAGGAAGTCCGGAGGGCTGGCGGCGTCGCTCCGGCAGCTCGGCGGGAAAGAGCTTTCATTCAATAACATCCTCGACGCCGAACTGGCGGTCGCGACGGTCTCCGACTTCCTCGGGCCAACGCTTGCCATCGTCAAGCACGGCAACCCTTGTGGGCTAGCGACGAACGTGGACCTCACGCTCGCCTTTGAGCACGCTCTAATGGGCGATCCGGTCTCCGCGTTCGGTGGCGTCGTGGCGGTGAACCGTCCGGTCACCACAGCCCTTGCCGAGGTTATCAGCCAAACCTTCTTTGAGGTGGTCATTGCACCGAAGTTTGAAGAGAGCGGACGAGACATCCTCTCGAAGCGGAAGAATCTGCGACTGCTAGAGGTCGGCCAGATGCGGGGCAGCTGGGAACTCCCTACGAGCCCGGCGACGCTCGACTGGAAGCGGGTGAGTGGCGGTTATCTCGTCCAGACGCACGATGCCATAGCGCCGGACGAGATCGAGACCCGGCTCGTCGCGGGGCCGCAACCGACGCTTGAAAAGACGACGGATCTCCTTTTCGCCTGGCGCGCCGTGGAGCATGTGCGGTCCAACGCGATTGTGTTGGCCAAGAACCTCGCGCTCGTGGGGCTAGGGGCGGGTCAGCCGAGCCGTGTCGACTCGGTTCGACTCGCCGTGCAAAAAGCGGACCTGCGCGCCCAGGGATGTGTTCTGGCGAGCGATGCCTACTTCCCGTTCGCCGATGGCATCGAGGAGGCGGCCAAAGCCGGCATATCTGCGGTAATTCAGCCGGGCGGCTCCATTCGCGACGACGAGGTGATTGCCGCCGCGGACCGCCACGGAATCTCGATGGTCTTTACCGGCACCCGCCACTTCCGCCACTAGCGCCAGCGTTGATCTGCGAGAGCGGCGCGCGCTGGTTGCCAGATAAGGTCCGACAGGAACGTGGCAGGGTACGATCGCCTGGGGTGGAGAGCGCGCGAAGCCGAGGAACGGAGCACGCAGTGGAGTCATTGGTCGGTCTAATCATGGGCTCGCGGTCGGACTGGGAAACGATGGCGCACGCCGCCACCACGCTGGAAAGCCTCGGGGTGCCCTTTGAGGTTCGGGTGGTGTCCGCGCACCGGACGCCCGACCTGCTGTTCGCCTACGCTGAGGGTGCCCAGTCGCGTGGCCTGGAGGTGCTGATCGCGGGCGCGGGTGGGGCTGCGCACCTGCCCGGTATGGCGGCGGCGAAGACGCTCTTGCCCGTACTTGGCGTGCCCGTGGAGTCGAGGACCCTGAAGGGCCTGGACTCGCTCCTGTCAATCGTGCAGATGCCGGCCGGGGTACCGGTCGCCACGCTCGCGATCGGACGTGCCGGAGCCATCAACGCCGCGCTGCTCGCGACGGCGATCCTCGCAGGTAAGCATCCGGAGTTTCGGGAGGCGCTCGCCGTACACCGGCGCAACCAGACCCAGGCCGTGCTCGATCATCCGGACCCGCGGGAGGAGCGGTGAACGTCGGGGTGCTCGGCGCCGGCCAGCTCGGCCGGATGCTCGCGCTCGCTGGTTACCCGCTCGGACTCCGGTTCCGCTTCCTGGACCCCACCCCCGATTCCCCCGCATCGCATCTCGCGGAGCAGATAGTCGGTGCGTATGACGATTCGCACGTGCTTGACCGGTTTGCCACGGGGCTCGATGTTATCACGTACGAGTTCGAGAACGTGCCGGTCGAAGCGGTTCAACATCTCTATAGCCGGTTGCCGGTCTATCCCCCTCCGGAGGCGTTGGAGGCGGCGCAGGACCGGCTAACCGAGAAGGAGTTGTTTCGCCGTCTCGGCGTGCCAACAGCGCCGTTCGCCGCGGTGCACAGCATCGAAGGCCTCGATGCCGCTGTGGCAGATGTGGGATTACCTACGGTGGTCAAGACCCGACGGCTGGGGTACGACGGGAAGGGTCAGTGGATCATACGACAGGAGGCTGATCTACAGCCCACGTGGGAGGCAGCCGACGGCGCGGCGCTCATCGCGGAAGGATTCGTGGCGTTCGAGCGCGAGCTGTCGATCCTCGCCGTGCGGAGCAGCTCGGGGAGACTGCATTCTATCCGCTGGTCGAGAACCACCACCGGGACGGGATCTTGCGCCGCTCGCGCGTGGATGCAGCTACCGTGGGATCGGCATTGCAACGGCAGGCCGAAGGGTATGCCGCCGGTGTTCTCGACGCGCTCGGCTATGTTGGCGTGCTGGCCATCGAGTTCTTCGAGGTCGGCGGATCGCTCATCGCGAATGAGATGGCGCCCCGCGTCCACAACTCCGGCCACTGGACGATCGAGGGCGCGGAGACCAGTCAGTTCGCGAACCATCTGCGCGCCATCGCCGGCCACCCGCTTGGCAGCACCGATACGCGGGGGCCGAGCGCGATGATCAACCTGATCGGCGCTCTGCCGGACATCTCTGCCGTCCTGCAGGTGCCCGGCGCGCATCTGCACCTCTATGGCAAGACGCCCCGTGCCGGCCGCAAGCTCGGGCACGTCACGATCACTGCCGCTGATGAGTATGAACTTGACGACCGACTGAAGCGCCTAGACAGTCTGATCGGCAAGACCTTGGATGCAGGGTAAGTCAACGCTCAATGTGTATGGGAGGCCGGCGCACAACCGGGTCAACGGACTCCAGTTGTATATTGATGCATGTCATTCCGAACGTAGTGCGGGATCCTTAGCCTGTACCACGGATCCCTCGCACGCTCGGAATGACATGTGCCCTACCGTTCAGCCGGAGTCCGTATTACCTTCGATCCACTGGCCCCATGACCGTACCGCGCCTGACGCCGAGATCACTTTCCCGCTAGGCGCGCCCATAGTACACGTTGGTGTCGTACTCGAACGCGACCGTCCCGCCTTCCTGGTGTGCCTCGAAGATCCGGCGCAGCTGGGCGAGCATCTCCCCGTGCCCCGGTTGCTCCGAGAGGGGCGCGTAGGACGACGACAGGAGCCGGCCCTCGAGACCCTCCAAGTCGAACATCTGGACGTTCTCGAACGACGCGCGCTCGTACCCGCCCGGGCCGAAGAACGCGTCGAGCGCCGTCGTGTCCGCCGCGTCGCGGTGGCGTACCTCCGCGTAGTCCGTCCCGTACGTCTCCAGCAGCCGCTCGTATGCCTTGAGGAAGGGCGTGCCGGCGACCCGCCGCTCGTTCCAGATCAGCGCCACCCACCCGGGTTGCCGGAGGATGCGCCGGAACTCCTGCCTCGCGCGGTCGCGCTCGAACCAGTGGAACGCCTGCCCCGCCGCCACCAGCTCCACCCTCCCGTCCGGCAGATTCGTCGCCTCGGCCGTGCCGTCGATGCTCGTGAAACCGGGGTAGCGGCCGAGGAGCCCTTCCCCCGCCTCACGCATCTCGCGGTTCGGCTCGACACCGTAGACCCTGTTGCCGTTCTCGAGGAACAGGCGGGTGAGGTTGCCTGGTCCAGAGCCGATGTCGGCGACCGTCCACCCCGGCGTCAGTCCGCACTCCCGACAGAGGAGCTCGATGACGGTAGGGGGATAGGATGGGCGATACTTGACGTAGTCGCCGACCCTGGTGGAGAACCGCCGTGTCGGGTCGCTCATGATGGATTTCCTCCGAATGAAATGCGAGCCTTCAACTGCCCCCGGTTCGGGGTCCATCAATCGAGGACCGCGCGCCGAGGCTTTGACCGGTTGTCCAGGTCGGGGGCGACTCCGATTCACTTTCGGTCCTGGCGGGCGCAAACTACACCGGATGCGGCAGCCTGGCTAGCGCACACACGCGGTCGCGTGTGAACCAAGGAGCGTGCAACGCCCCTCTCCCCGGACCCATCATCGGGACTATGTGCCATCCAGAAGCTCTCGTCAAGAGTCTGCCGCTCCTGGACGGCGATAGCCGCCCTTGACGGCAGCTCTGCTGGCGTCGCAGTGGATGTCCGGGTGATGGCAGAGACTCACCATCTTTCGGTGAGGCTTGAAGTCTTGACCCGCACAGACCACACCCCTTCTCTCGCTCCACGGTTATGCATGGTGCCTCCGGCGGGGTACGCGAACTTTGGGCCATCTACAGCACCCACGGTTAGGCTGACCGACACGAAGTGGGCGTAGGTTCGACCGCGAAGACTATCTCCCCTATGGCTGACGAGCGGCGTTAGCAGCGGCTTCGTACACCGCACGGAGCGGCACGTCGTGCTCGCGCGCGAGGCGGGCGCAATCCTCGTACTCCGGCGCGGCGTCGGAAACCTCACCTTCGAGGAGCTTTAGCTTCACGCGAACCTCGCCCCACTGCGTATGCACAGTGCGCATCTCACGGTCGGCCTTGAAGCGCCGCCAGGGGATGTAGCGCACGCCGAGCGTTGTCGTTTCGCGCAGCAGGATGCCGGCAAAACGCTCCTCATCCCCCGTGTTCACGAGGACGCTCAATACCGTGGCTGGGCGGCCCTTCTTCATCGTCACCGGCGTTGTCCACGCGTCGAGCGCCCCGTGCTCCAGCAAGCGCTCGATCACGTATGGAAAGATTTCTGCGCTCATGTCGTCTACGTTACACTCGAGCAGCGTGACCGTGTCCGTTTCGAGCGCCGGTCGTGTCTGCTCCTTGGTGAGCACCGCCCGAAGCGCGTTCGGCCACGGCAATGCCCGCGTGCCGAAGCCGTAGCCGATCTTGACGGGGCGCAACACGACCGCATCCGCGAAGCGACCGAAGTGCGCCACGAGCGCGGCGCCGGTCGGTGTCACCATCTCCCCTTCGCCCTGCCCTGGTAGTACCGCCGCGTCGGACGCGGTGAGGATCTCCAGCGTTGCGGGTGCGGGGACGGGCAGCGTGCCGTGGGCGGCGCGGACGAAACCCGTCCCCAGTGGCAAGGGCGAGCAGGTGAAGTCGGAAACTCCCAGGTACTGGAGTCCGATACAGGCGCCGACCGCCCGATGCCGTTGAGGGCCAGCCAGGCACCGACCATCGCATAGCTGGTNCTACCTCCACGGTTATGCAAGGAGCGTCCGGCGGGGTACGCGAACTTTGGGCCTTCTACAGCGCCCACAGGTAGGCTGACCGACGCGAAATGGGAGTATTTTCGACTGCGAAGACTATCCCTTATAGCTGACGAGCGGCGTTGGCGGCGGCTTCGTACACCGCACGGAGTGGCAAGTCGTGCTCGCGCGCCAGGCGGGCGCAATCCTCGTATTCTGGCGTGGCGTCCGCTACCTCCCCTTCGAGGAGCTTCAGTTTCATGCGAACCTCGCCCCACTGGGTATGGACGGTGCGCATCTCGCGGTCGGCCTTGAAGCGCCGCCATGGGATGTAGCGTACGCCGAGCGTTGTCGTTTCGCGCAGCAGGAGGTCAGCAAAACGCTCCTCGTCCCCCGTGTTCACGAGGACGCTCAACACAGTGGCTGGGCGGCCCTTCTTCATTGTCACCGGCGTCGTCCACGCGTCCAGTGCCCCGCGCTCCAGCAGGCGCTCGATCACGTACGGAAAGATTTCTGCGCTCATGTCGTCTACGTTACACTCCAGCAACGTGACCGTGTCTGTTTCGAGCGCCGGTCGTGCCTGCTCTTCGGTGAGCACCGCGCGGAGCGCGTTCGGCCAGGGCAATACCCGCGTACCGAAGCCATAACCGATCTTGGCAGGGTGCAATACCGCCGTATCAGCGAAGCGACCGAAGTGTGCCACGAGCGCGGCGCCGGTCGGCGTCACCATCTCCCCCTCGCCTTGCCCAGGCAGCACTGCCGCGCCGGACGCGGTGAGGATCTCAAGTGTCGCGGGTGCGGGGACGGGCAGTGTGCCGTGGGCCGCGCGGACGAAACCCATCCCCATGGGCAAGGGCGAGCAGGTGAAGTTGGACACTCCCAGGTACTGGAGTCCGAGACAGGCGCCGACGATGTCGACGATCGCGTCCACGGCGCCGACTTCATGGAAGTGGACTTCCTCAACGCCCGTGCCATGGACTCGTGCCTCCGCGCGTGCGAGCCGGTCGAACACACCGATCGCGTCCTCCTGAATCCGCAATGTCAGGGATGACGACTGGATGATCTCCCGGATGTCGGAGAGGTAGCGGTGTGGTTGGGGTACGTCGTCAAGATGCACGCGGGCGCGGGTGCCTGTGACCCCGTGCTGCTCGACCCGCTCACCTTCCAAACGCCAGCCAGGGAGGCCGAGCTTGTCTAACCCGGCCGCCAGGTGATTGTGAGGTACGCCCAGGTCAAGCAGGGCTCCGAGGAACATATCCCCGCTGATGCCGGAGTACGCGTCGAGATAGAGGCCAGTCACGCGCTCTGAGCGTGCTCGATGCGCAACTGTCCACAGGCGGCCAGAATATCCGCACCGCGCTCGAGCCGAACGGTGCACGGAATCCCAGCCGCGAGTAGCGTATCCTGGAACGCGCGGACCGCTTCGGGCGACGGTGGCTCCAGCGGGCTGCCGGGCACCTTGTTGAGCGGTATCAGGTTGACGTGACACAGCATGCCGCGCAGCAGATCGGCTAGCGCCCGCGCGTGCTCGATCGAGCTGTTCGAGCCGGCGATGAGCGCGTACTCGAAGCTGATGCGGCGACCGGACCGCTCGGTGTATGCACGGGCCGCGTCCATGAGCTCGCGGACCGGCCAGCGGTGGTTCACCGGCATCATAGCACCACGCAGCTCGTCGTCCGGTGCGTGCAAGCTGATCGCAAGGTTGACCGGCAGATCGGCCTCCGCGAAGCGAAGGATCTGCGGCACGATGCCCACCGTGGAAACCGTGATGCGGCGTGGGCTGAAGTGCATCCCCGCTGGCTCGTGCAGGTTCTCGATGGAGCGCCATACGGCGCGAGGATTTGCAAGTGGCTCGCCCATGCCCATGTACACGATGTTCGTGAGCCGGCGGCCCTCCCGCTTCAGATCGCGGGCGAAGTACAGGATCTGCGCCAAAATCTCCCCCGCGGAGAGGTTGCGGTCGAACCCTCCCAGCCCGGTCGCACAGAAGACGCAACCCATCGCGCACCCCGCCTGCGAGCTTACGCACACGGTCGCCCGACCGTCCTCATAGCGCATCAGCACACTCTCGACAGCCTTGCCGTCGTGTAGCTGGAAGAGCACCTTGTGCGTCGCGCCACCATCCGCCTTCCACGAATGAAGTGGCTCGATGCGGGGCATCGGCAGGTCGTCCGCGACGCGGGCGCGGAGTGCCGCAGGGAGTGTGCTGATCTCTCCGACTTCCGCACGCAGATCGGCGTATAGGCCCTTCCATATCTGCGTCGCGCGATACTCCGGCTCACCGTGCTCGCGGCACCAGGCGCGCAGTTCCTCAAGGTTGAGATCGAGTACGCCGACGGCCGGTTTCGGACTCCGGGACCTTGCGACTTCTGGCCGTGGTGTTAACTGGATTGTCTCTGTCGTTGTATTCACGGATCTATTATACCGGACCCATCCGACTTCCCCTGAGCGGATCGCGCCGAGACCGACTGCTTTACAACGTGGACAGCCCCGTGATATGTTGCCCGTAGGCGTGACCGGTGTGTCTGGCATGCACAAGCCGGAGGGAGAGTCTGTGACGACAACTAGCGCTGCCAAAATCACCGTGCTTGATTTCGGCGAGTACAAGGCCCGCGGTGAGCCCATCGCGATGGTTACCTCATACGATCACCCGACGGCCCGCTTCGCGGATGAGGCAGGCATGGATGCCATCCTGGTCGGTGACTCCATCGGGAACAACGTCCTAGGTTATTCCTCGACGCTTCCGGTCACGATGGACGAGATGGTGACGCATTCTCGTGCAGTGAGCGGGGCGGTACAGCGGGCGCTCGTCATCGGTGACCTGCCGTATATGAGCTACCAGCCATCAACCCGCGACGCGATCCTCAATGCCGGGAGGCTGATGAGCGAGGGTGGGGTGGATGCCGTGAAGCTGGAAGGTGGCGCGGCGATGATCCCCACCGTGCAGGCGATCGTCGGCGCCGGAATCCCTGTGATGGGACACCTTGGGTTGACCCCACAATCGTCCGCGGCGCTGGGCGGCTTGCGGGTTCAGGGGCGGCAGGCGGAGGCGGCGTCGCGCCTGGTCAACGGCGCGCGCGAGCTCGAAGATGCTGGCGTATTTGCCATCGTGCTTGAAGCGATTCCCGCGCGTGTCGCAGAGATCGTGACCCGTTCCCTTCACGTGCCGACAATCGGTATCGGTGCAGGCGTGCATTGCGATGGACAGGTGCTCGTCATGCACGACATGTTCGGCCTTTCCGATCATCAGCCTCGGCTTGCACGGCAGTATGCCGACCTGGGTGCGGCGTTCCATTCGGGCTTCGCGACGTATCGAGCCGAGGTGAAGGACCGCCTGTTCCCCGCTGAAGAGCATAGTTTCAAGATGAAGTCGGAGGAGCTCGATCTCCTGCGTGGCCTTCTTGCCGGTGGCCAGCCGTGACCAAAGGGTGCGTCCCTAGCGCGTTCGGCCAGGCATCGGAGTGATCGGCAGTTGCTGACCCTCCCCGTCCGCGCTCTGCTCAGCCTGCTGCTGCTCCTTACTCTGGGTGGGTGCACTATGCGCTCGGCTCGACCGTCACCTCCCGTTGCCGACGATCAGGGGGTGACACGACAACCGAGCGCCGTTAGGCGAGCACCGGTTGAGCAGGCGTCGGGGGCAACGTCTGTCGCCCGGACCGCGTTGGAGGCCACTGCCACACCGGATCGGGCTCTTGCGACCGCTACAGCATCCGTCGAAGCGACGCGCCGGCCAACCGACAGCACGATCAAGCGCGCGGAACCCGCGCCAACGAAGCCGGTTCAGCACACGGCGAAGGTTCGGCCGCGCACCGCGCCGGTGCAGAAGCCGGTCACTCTCGCGAGTGCGCGGCGCGGTATTCAGCAAACAGTCAATCGCTATTACGAGGCATTGGACGCGAAAGACGTTCAACTCTTCCGCACCACGATCGTTCCCGGGAACCCATACTGGCGGGAGGTGCAGGAGGAACAGTACGCCCTCTGGCTCATCAACTACGCCGAGGGTGATGCGAGCGCTCGGGTGCGGAATGTCCGGCCGCTCGGGCATGGATACTACACCGGGAAGATCGATCTGACGCTCGTATTCAATCGGGACGAGTATGGGCGCGCCACGCAGGACTGGGTGTTCCGCAGGGTGGACGGTCGATGGAAGCTGGCGGAGCCAACGCGGCGGGAGCTCGGTACGCTGCACTCGATGCACGGGACAGCGATCACGCTTGAGTACTATTCCTGGGACGCGGCTCAGGCGCGGCGTGTCATGCTCCTTTCCGAAACGGCATACCGTACCGTCAGCAGTCGGTTGGCGGTCCGATCCAGGCAGCGCATTCGCGTCCGGCTGCTGCCTGCGTATGAGGTCTCGCCCGGACAAGCAGCGGGTGAGAGCGTGGGATACTATCGTAGCGCGACTCCAAACGCGCTCTTTCTGCGTAGTCCTGGCTCATTTGGCTTCGGTACATATCGTCCGTATGGCTCGCCGTATGATGAGCTTGCGAAAACCGCCACCCACGAGCTGACGCACCTGCTCGCGGACCGGCGCGTGCCCCTCGGCTCCTTGCCGGACTGGATGACGGAGGGGCTGGCCGAGTGGGTGTCCGGCAACCCCCGACCGTATGAGATTCGCCGTGCGCTACGTGCAGACGGCCTGTACAGCCTGCCCCAGCTCGCGGCTTTCGAGCGGCTGACCGGCGTCGCCGGCCTCGCATACGCGCAGTCGTACGAGATCGTATCGTACGTGATACAGACTCATGGTATGAACGGCTACTGGCGGCTGGCGAGAGCCCATCGCGACCACGGCACTGTAGACCGGGCGCTACGCGCGGCGCTAGGTGTGGGCCAGCCGGAGTTCGAGCGGGAGTGGCGCAAGTACCTCCGCGGCAAGTACGGCACGGATCCGGGGCGTTAGATGCGGGGGAAGCAGGAGTCACTGGAGATCGTGGAGCGCGCGTTGCTCGCGTGCCGGGCCGATGAGGCGCAAGTGGTGCTGCGTTCGCGGCGGCTGGAGACCACCACTTACGCGGATAACCACGTTGAGCAGGATAAATCGGAGAGCAGCGAGTCGGTCTACCTGCGCGTCCGGCATGCCGGACGTGAGGCTTGGGGCGTGACGCACCGCTGTGATGACGCTTCTCTGGTTCGGCTGGCGGACGAACTTGCGCGCATCGCTCGGGACAGTTCACCCGAGTACCTGCTGCCACCCCTTCCCGGTCCTCAACAGTACCCCGAGACCCAGCCGTACGCCCCCCTGACCGCACTATGGACGCGGAAGCAGCGGGCGGAGGCTGTAGAACTGATGGTAGAACAGGCGTGCGGAAACGGACTCGTGGCATCCGGCATGTATCGCACTGCCGTCCGCCAGGTGGCGATTGGGAACACCTCCGGCCTGCGGGCCTTTGAGTCGCGCACGGATGCCGGGATCAACGCTATGGTGCGCGGCACCGGCGGATCTGGCTATGGCGATGCTTACGCGCGCGACGTGGCGCAGCTCAACCCGCTCGATGTCGTGGAGCAGGCCATCTCGAAGGCGCTGACGAGTGCTGCCCCCACGACGATCGAGGCAGGAGAGTACGAGGTCGTGCTGGAGCAGAACGCCGTGGCGGATCTGATCCGCTGTTTGCGGCCCGGCTTCAGCGCGCGCGCCGTACGGGAGGGGCAGAGCGCCCTTTCGGGCAAGCGCGACCATATGGTAACCGGTCCGCGGGTCACGCTCACCGACGATGCTCCTTTCGCGGACGGACTTCACAGCTCTTTCGACTTCGAAGGCATGCCGCGGCAGCGGGTGGTGCTCTTGAGTGAGGGCGTTGAGACCGGACTCGTGCATGACACCCGCACCGCCGCCGCCGCCGCTACGGCGAGCACTGGACACGCGGCCGAACCCGCGGGGGAGCGGGCGAGCGACCCTGTAGCTTCGAGCATCTTCATGGAGCACGGAGAAGCGGAGCTGGAGAACATGATCGGTGCTGTTCGGCGGGGGCTGCTTGTATCCCGGTTAAGCCACCTGCGCGTGGTTGATCCACGGAAAGCACTCGTCCGTGGCGAGACGCAACACGGTACGTTTCTGATCAAGGACGGTGTACTGAGCCGCGCCGTTGGGGATCTGTGCTTCGAGGAGCGTCTGCTGGACGCGTTGCGCGGCATCGAGCAGGTCACCCGCGAGCGGAAACTCGTTGTCGACGATGCCAGCGGTGAGCCGCGCTGCATCATCGCCCCCGCGTTATTGCTGCGCCGATTCCGGTTCACCGAGGGCGTTGCACTATAGCGGGGAGCTCGAGATGCAGGATCACGGACCCCAAACGGGATGGTGGCTGACACACACCGCCGGATCTCCCGATCACCGCACCAGGCGCAACTGTCCGTTACACTGAGCGTCCCGTCAATCTACAGGGAGTTCTCCTCAGCGTGCTCCGACGGCTGCGCCACTGAACTGTGGTAGCCAGCGCGCCTGTGCCTCAAAAAGCTCCGCCGTCATCCGGTCCACCTCGTCGAGCGTGCACACCGCGCTGGTGAGGGGATCGAGCTTCAGCGCCTGGGCGACCAGCTCCTTATCCCGGTGTATGTGACCGAGGACAGCAAGCTCCTGCACATCTACGTTGCGCCGGGTAACGCCCGCCACCTGTACCGGCAGCGGACCCACGCGACACGGATTGATGCCTGTCTTGTCCACGAGGCACGGCACTTCTACACAGCACCCGTCCGGCAGGTTCGCTATGAGTCCGCCGTTCGGCACGTTGCCATTTATTCGGCGCGCCGTGTTCGTCTCGATCGAGTGCATGATCTGTGCGCCGTATTCGTCCGAGCGCTTCAGGGGAGACGGCTTCTCCTCCGCAAGCTGACGCTCGAGGTCGGGATAGTAGTCATCCGCCACCTCCAGACAGTGACGGAGGTAGCCCCCGGAGCGGCCGTTGTCGAACCAGGAATTCCCGGGCTCCGTGAACGTCTCGACCAGCGCATCGATCTCCGCCTGATTGCGCCGGAAGTACGGGTAATACTCGCTCGCGTGGCCGCTCGATTCAGTGACGAAGTACCCGAAGTGCCGCATCAGCTCGAAGCGGACCGGCTCGCTGCCGTGGATTGCCGCCTCCTGCATTTTCTCGCGCAGCAGGGGATACGCATCCTGCCCGTTCCACTCAAACCGCAGGAACCAGGCGACGTGGTTTATTCCGGCCACCCAGTAGGATACTTCCTCGTATGGAGCGCCGATGTAACGGGCGAGTTGCCGGGAGGTACCCTGCACGCTGTGACAGAGCCCGACGGTTTTGATGCTTGACGTCTGGCTGAGCGACCAGCAGATGATCGCCATTGGGTTCGTGTACTGAAGGATTAGGGCGTCGGGGCTAACCTCTTCCAGTTCCCGCGCGATATCCGAGATCACCGAGAGGTGGCGCAGCCCCCGGAACACCCCGCCCGGCACGAGCGTATCCCCAACACACTGCTCTACGCCGTACTTGCGTGGTATCTCAATGTCCATCGCGTATGCATCGAGGCCACCGACCTGGATCGTCACGATCACATAATTCGCGTCGGTGAGGGCCGCTCGCCGGTCGGTTGTGCTCTCGATCGTGATGCTCGATCCCTGCGCCGCAATCATCTTCTGTGCCAGCTTCTCTACCATAGTGAGGCGGCCCTCGTCGATGTCCATCAGGCAGATCCGGCTGGCGTCGAGTTCGGGATACGTCAGGATATCGCCGATGAGGTTGCGCGTGAACACGGCGCTGCCCGCACCGATGAACGTGATCTTGGGCATGGGATTCGCTCCTGTTTGCTCTCGTTGTGCTGTACAGGAGGATAGCACAGGTGGAACCATTGGAAGTTGGGTTTCGTCGCGACGGAGCAATTCTCGGACGACTCGGGTGTATTGACGCTCCTACCGGGTCGTGGTAGAGTCAGGTTATCCAGAGCGGTGGGTTGGACTGGAGACTGGTTGTGACAATCCGGTGTCAGACAGGTGCGCCGACGGCCGTCGTTCGCTCTGTCGTGCTCCCTCGCCCCCCGGCGGCGGGCATCACGCCACACGTGCCCCCTCAGTCGGAAGTAGCCGCTGCTCGCGCATTCTTTGCGCGCTCGTTTTTGGCTTTACCCGCACGAACGCGGGAGGCAGGAGGGCGCGGGAACTAGATAGCTAATCGGTAAAGACCAATACCGCACTCATAGGGCCTCCCGGGATACCGGGGGCCTCTTTTGTAACCGAGGCACGCATCAAGGAGACATACTTATGGACGAGAGCATCGCGGCACTCGCACGAGAGCTACCGTCGCTAACCACGGCAGACCAGGTGCGCGAACGGCGGCGTGTGTTGTTGGCGCAGGTACGGCAGCGGTTTCAAACGTTGGGGCAGCTGGCTCCGGAGGAACGGCGCACGGCCGGCCGGGAGTTGAACGCCCTCAAGGCAGAGGTTGAGCGGCTGGCGACCGAGCGGCTCCGAGCGCTTGAGGCGGCTGTGGAGCAAGCCGATGACGCCTTCGAGCCGGACCTCCCGACGCCACCCGCCCGCGTCGGCCGCGTTCACCCGACCATCACGGTCCTGCGGCGCGTGAACGCGTTCTTCGGATCGTTGGGCTTCGATGTGGCGGATGGCCCGGAGATCGAGACCGACTGGTATAACTTCTCAGCTCTGAACCTGCCCGCAGACCATCCCGCCCGCGAGATGCACGACACGATCTACGTCATGGAGCCCAATGTCCTGCTGCGCACCCATACCTCCCCGGTGGAGATCCGTGCGATGGAGGAACGGACGCTGCCACTCCGGGTCGTGGTGCCAGGCAAGGCATATCGTAATGAGGATACCAACGCGACGAATAACTCGATGTTCTACCACTACGAGGGCCTCGCGGTCGGCGATGGCATACAGATGGGACACTTGCGCTGGACGCTGAACGCCTTTCTGGACTATATGTTCGGCCCGCAAACGCAGCGGCGTTTCCGCGCCAAGTATTACCCCCAGGTGGAACCGGGGCTCGGCGTGGACCTGCTCTGCCGGTTTTGCACCGGAGCGGGCTGCTCCGTCTGCAAGGGCAAGGGCTGGATAGAGATCGTCGGCGCCGGTATGGTGCACCCGAATGTCCTGTCGGCCGCCGGTATCGACTGGACCCGGTACTCCGGCTTCGCCTTTGGCATGGGACTCGACCGCCTGGTGATGGGTGCGACTGGTATTGCCGACATTCGCGAACTGTATGGTCCCCGCATGTCCTACGTTCCGGAGGTGTGAGCAGATGAAGGTGCCCGTTTCCTGGTTGCAGCGGTACGTCGAGGTGCCGCCCGTCGACGTGCTTTTGGCGCGGCTCACCGAGATCGGCCACATGGTTGATGGCCCTCTGGAGGGCACTGCAGAGGGGCCGGTAGTTTCGCTGGAGATACGGCAGAACCGGCCAGATTGTCTGTCCATCCTTGGGATTGCGCGGGAGGTAGCGGCTGCGTTCGGAGCGACTGTCCGAGAGGTGCGTACTGTTCAACTCCCAGATGAGGTGCGCCACTCTGAACCGGTGGCCGGAGAGGATCCGGTGTACTTCCTGCGCATAACGGGGGCGCGACTGGATGGGCTGCCAGCATCGATGCTCGGCGATTTGGGTCACTATGGACAGCAATCCCTTTCGCCACTCGTCGATCTCGCGAACTACGTGATGATCGAGCTGGGGCAGCCGCTACACGTCTATGCGGCCGAGCACATCGACGTGACATCGGCGGGCAGCCGGTCGGCGCGGTCCGGCGAGAGTCTCCGGCTGATCGATGGGCGGACCGTTGAGCTATCCGAGGACGATCTGATCATCGCGGATAAGCATGGCCCCCTTGCGGTCGCCGGCGCGATGGGCGGGAGTGCCTCCGCGGTGGGCCCGGATCAGCGTGAAATCGTCGTGGAGGCTGGACACTTCCGTTCCCACCTGGTCCGCCGCACGGCGCGGAGGTATGGGGTCGCTACCGAATCGTCGCTGCGGAGTACCAAGCTGGTCCCGCCCGCGCTCCCGGAGATTGCGCTGAGCCGCTTCATCGCGCTGCTCCGAGAGCATGGCCACGTCGGAGAATGCGAGGTGTGGCGAAGTGGACCGGCGCCTGATAGCCACTTGGAGGCGATCAGTCTCAACAACAACGACATTCAACGCATCGGCGGCGCTAAGGTACGGCCTGAAGAGTCGGCGGAAAAACTTCGGTCCCTGGGTTTCACGAACGTGGTGCTCGCTGCCAACGAGACGCTCACGGCCACACCACCCTGGTGGCGCACGGACGTCGAACATCCGGCGGATCTGATCGAAGAGATCCTCCGCATCCACGGGTATTCCCGGATACCCCGTCGGCTCTCCCCACCCTGGCCCGCTCCGCACCGGCATTCACGACGTGGGATCAGGAGGAGTCGGTGCGGGGTCTGCTCTGCGCCTGGGGCTATGACGAGGTCATCCTCGACTCGTTCGTGGTGGACGGCATCGATCGTCTCGAAGCCGTTAGGAAAATCGTGCGCGTGGAGAACCCGCCGGCGGGGAAGGGTGTGCTCCGACCATCCTTGCTCCCGAACATGCTGAGCGGCGCGCGCTACCTGCCTTTCCTGGTGCCGGAACGCCGGCTATTTGAGATTGGTCGTACGTTTCATCGCGTCGATGATCAGCTCGAGGAGCGGCGAACGGTGGCCTGGACGGTGATGAACAGCAGCGCACCAATGGGCTGGCATGGCAAAGAGCGGCGCGCGGACTTCTATAGTGTCAAGGCTGAGGCCGAGGCAGTATTTCGGACGCTCGGAGTACATGCTGTCGCAGAACCGGCGGATTCGGCCGGATTCCCCTTTTCCCCCGGTAGGAGCGCGCGCCTTATCGACGAGAATAGTCTCCCGGTGGGCTACCTGGGTGAGCTCGACCACAACGCCTACGGCCTCAAGCCCGTTCGTGCAAGTTTCGGCGCGGAGTTGTTTCTGCCGCCCCCGCTCGATCAAGTCCGAATACCGGGCACCGCACGCCGCGATGCGGAAAGTTTCGATATCTCGGTGCCTGTGGCGCTGGAAACCCGATCCTCTGCCGTGGAGCAGGCAATCGCCAACGCACTGGGGGACGGCCTCAACGCCGTGTACTTGGTCGACATCTACGCGGACAGGAGCCTTGGGAGTCAGCGTCGCAGCCTGACCTTCCGCGTCGTGTACGCGTCCTCCCGCGGTGAGTCGAAGGTGATATGGGCGGAGATCGCGGCGCAATTGGAGCGTACGTTGAACGTCGCAATCAGGGGGAGTATCGACGGGCAGACCAGAGATAGCGATACCAAAAACACGACATGATGATTGGTGTAGCCAATCGGACACTGGCAGAGCCACCGAGCCTGGCACGCGGTATGCCCTTTGATGGTTCAGGTTAACTGACAGTCCAGCAGAGGAGGGACCAATGGCGGGCAGACTACAAGGCAAGACAGCCCTCGTCACCGGCGCCGACAGCGGTATCGGCCAGGCAATCGCGATCAAGTTCGGCCATGAAGGCGCGAAGGTCGTGGTGCACTATGGCAATGATGAGCAGGGGGCGCAGAATACGGTCGAGCAGATCAAGAGCGGTGGCAGCGATGCCCAAGCTATACAGGCAGACCTTGCGGATCCGACCAACGCGCAGACACTGTACGAGCAGGCGAAGCAGTCGCTCGGCGCGATCAACATTCTCGTGAACTGTGCGGGCACGGGCGAGGCCACGGAAAACCCCCTCGAGTTGCCGCTGGAGGATTTCCAGCGTGTCTTGAACATTGACCTGGTGAGTCCGTGGGCTTTGGCGCAGGCCGCAGCGCGGGACATGAGCCAGAGCGGCGGTGGCGCGATCGTGAACATCACCTCGGTCCATGAGGAGATACCGGGCTCTGGCGCGGCATACTGCGCAGCAAAGGGCGGCTTACGGAACGTCACCCGTTCCTTGGCGCCCGTACTCGCCGCGCAGGGCGTGCGCGTGAACAACATCGCGCCAGGCATGATTCAGACCCCAATGACGCAGGAATCGCTGGATGACCCTGAGAGCGCGCAGAAGTCTGTGCAGCGGATCCCGATGCAGCGTCCGGGGCAGCCTGAGGAGATTGCAAACGTCGCATTGCTCCTCGCATCCGACGAGGCAAGCTACGTGACGGGCAGCAGTTACTTCGTCGATGGCGGCCTCATGCAAAGCGTCGGATCATAAGTTCCGCGCAGGCGGATCGTCAAGAGGGGCAGGCCATTCCAGGGCTGCCCCTCATCGCGATTTCTCCGGTGACTTCGTCGAAATAGTCCCCGGCATCCTAGGTGCAGGCACCCAAAAGCATGTGAACGTAATACCTGAGGAGCCCGCCCGTTACTATTGAGGCGTACTATTGAACGTCTCACCATCGAGATGTTGCGCTGGTACTGGAATAATGCGCGCGGCGTGGGGGTCGGCATGGACGGCGACAGGTAGGGGGCCATCCCTCCTGATCAAGGATCTGCTTGCTACCTGTCGCTAGCGACGGCTAAAATGCCACGTCCCCGAACCGCGGCGCCGGGCCGGGAACATCGACCCTGCAGCGTCCGTTTGGAAAGGGAACTTATTTACATGTCCTTTGCGCAACGTGTCCTCTCACTCGTGCTCATCGCCATTGTCCTGACTGCGTGTGGCGGATCGCAGGGCCGTCCGGCGGCCACCACCGTGTCCTCGCAGGGGAACGGCGAGCCCACCGCAGTGGCGAACACCCCCGATGCAACCGACATTCCGCAAAGCGCGGCCACGACGAGCGAGCCGACTGGGACGGAAACGTTAGGACCTGCTGACGACGCTGTTGCGACCACGGAGGCGACCCAGGTTGCGCCGTCTGCCACGGAGGCGGATGCCGAGGCGACAGAGATAATTGCTCCGACCGCTGAGCCGACCCAGGTAGTGGAGCCAACTACGGAGGAGCCAGCCGCCATCGGAGCGGCGCACACCGGTACGGTGACTGATGCTGCGGGCAAGCCGGTCGCCCAGGCATTCGTGTACGCAGGGACGGAGTACGTCCGCACCGACGCGCGCGGCAAATTCACGGTGAAGGCGCCCAGTGGCGTAAAGGATCTCACTGTCATGGCGCCTGGCTTCAAGAAGTTGTCGCAGCCGCTGCGCGGCCAGAACGTCGGTGCAGTGAGGCTAGAGCCTTTCGTTGCGAAGGGCGTGTACGTCTCTGGCATCGGTGACGATGACGTGCGTTCGCGCTTCTACCAACTGATGGAAGACACCGAGCTAAATGCAATCGTAATCAACGTCAAGAACGACGACGGCCGCGTCTTCACCAGTGATGTGCCGCTTGCTCGGGAGAGCGGCGCGAGTTACGAGGATTTTCAACTTAAGGACGTCGTCGACGACTTGCACAAGCGCGGGATCTACGTTATCGGTCGGTTCACGACCTTCCGCGATCCGTCACTCGTTGACGCCCGGCCTGACCTGGCGGTTCAAACGACGAGCGGCAAGGTATGGGCGGACGCGAAAGGGCACAAGTGGGCGGATCCATACAACCGCAAGGTTTGGGAGTACTTCGGTGACCTGGGAGCAGAGATCGCCGCATCGGGCATCGATGAGATCCAGTTCGACTATGTGCGCTTCCCGACGGAAGGCGACTTCGATATCATCAAGTTCCAGAAACCAAGCACCCGCGTCAATCGCCCCCCGACTATCGATGCGTTTCTGGGCTATATGGCGACTCGACTGCGCCCGCATCAGGTATTCATCTCCGCCGATACGTTCGGCCTGACGATCGTCAGCGATCAGGAACAGGGCACGGGCCAGAACTTGGAGCTACTCGCCAAGCATCTCGACTATTACTCCCCGATGATTTACCCTGACCACTTCGGCCCCGGCTCGTTCGGCTACCGCATACCTTCTGCGTACCCGTACGAGGTGATCCAACAGAGCGTCGATCTGGCCCAAAAGCGACTGAGGGGCACGGGCGTCCTTGTGCGGCCGTATCTTTCCGCCTTCAAGGACACCCAGTACGGGCAGCCGTTCGGACTTCCACAGTTCATCGCACAGAAGAAGGGCGCCGAGGCTGCCGGCTCACACGGCTGGATCTACTGGAACGCCGGGCTGATCTACCCCGACGCGATGTTTGAGCCAGAGTAGCCCAGAGCAAGGTTGGTTTCAGACCGAACAGGTGATGGCGTCCTGTGCGGTGGCGCGAATAGCCTGATGTGCTGCAGCGCGTCGCGAAGCTGATAGACCTGCTTCCACGTTTCCTCTGTCGGACCGCTCCGCTATGTCAGACGTAGCAGTATCTGGAACAGATGCGCGTACAGCTTCGCTCCCTCGCGGACCAGCACCAGCGGATTCTCCACGCCCGTCGGTTCCACGTGGCGGAACATCTGTACCTCGGTCAGGTGCCGATCTCGTGTCTGGTCTGCCGCATGATAGAACGCCCGCGATTCGGAATACGGGATGATGGCGTCATCCACGTCGTGCAGCAGGAACAGTTCCGTGCGCAACTGGTCGATCTCGGTGCTTGGCGACACCTCCGTGAGGCGCCGCTGCGTCTCTGGCGGCAGGCCGGCGAGCAGCGCCGGAGCCCGCGCGGGATCGCGGTTTGTGAGTAGTTCCGCCACGCTTCTCCCCTCGGCGCTGAGGTCGGGCGGGATCTGGAGCACGTTGCCCGCGAAAAGCGGCGCAAGGCGCGAACGGTCCGCTTCAGGGAGCGTAGGTAGGATCATGTCGCGGAAGGTTTCAATCGGCACATCGTCCGGCGTCCACGCGATGTACCGCCCGTCCACATAGATGCTGCGGACGGTGATCGCCTCAACGACCGAACCAGCGTCGTAGTAGCTACCAAACAACTCGATCAGCCGGACGTCTTCCGCGATGCGGTGGTCCGCAGCGCCCAGGGCCACCAGAGAGCCTCCGGCACTCACTCCCATGATGCCGACTCGATCGGGGTCCACATACTCTTTGGCGGAGAGATACTCGAACGCCGCGATGACGCCCTCCTTCTCTTCGGGCACGACGCGGAACTGGGACAACTCCGGTGAAACAGGGACCATGACGACCACGCCGGCACGGGCGAGTGCCTCGGAGAGCCGTACGACATTCGGATTGCGCGTTTCCGGCCCGATGCCTATGTAAAAGACAAAGGCGCCGTACGGTCCATTTCCGGCTGGCCGGTACACATCCGCGGTGGTCGTGCTGTCCCCCACCTTGTAGGACACCTCGAGCCGCACCGGCGATCGGGTGACCAGGCGCAACGGGTATACCGGGGCACCGGGAAAGACCTCGACGAGCAGCGCGGCGCTCTTCAGTGCAACCCTGCCGGGGTGCGTCGCCAGGGTCACGATGAGCAGAACCAGGAACAAGAGCGCCGCGTTGTGCAGCCCTTTCGCGACTCGGTGACACACTCGGCGCATGCGCTTCATCGGTGCGCTACCCACGAAGTCGTCATTCGATCTCCCGACCAAATGCATCCTTGCCCCTTTTATAGGTGTGTTCGGGGATATCCTAAAACGACCTTGTCCGTCAGGCAGGCGACGACCTGTTGGTGATCGGTCCTGCAGAACTCCTTGAAGTACGTCTCGACGACCTCTTTGCGTGGTGACATAGAGCTGTCTCCGTTCCCATGCACGCCCGGCAACCTTATGGTATCAGAAGGCTGAGCCGCGTCTCGGACCGCTTACCTGCTGCCCTGCCATCCTATCTACGGAAGGGAACAGGCGCACCGTTCGCAGCACCGACGCACTTAAGGCATACTTTCACTGCCGGAGCCGTCACGGAGGGGAGTCGGTGCATTATCGGCTTGATGCCAGCGGTGCGTGGATCGGCTGCGGCCGCGCATGTCGCAGCTTTCCCGAACACCGGCGAGCGATCCGGATACTAACTGGGGAGAAACACCGTGAGGAGAACGTACATCGGGTCGGCTCTGCTGGCTCTTGGTCTGCTCCTGCTCGGGATAAAGTATGGCGCCAGGGCAGTGAAAAGGCCCAGCAAGAGGCCTGTGCTGGTAGCCGACGAACCCCCCGTAAGATGGACACGCGCTGGGTCGGTCCTGTTGGCGCGTGGTTTGATCCTGCTTGGGGCGTGGTATGTACTTGGCAGTGGGGCGACGAACGTTGACAGCCGGGGCCAGCAGGCTCGCCTGGTGCCAACCGCTCAGATCGAAGCGCAGCATCCCACAGCCGTCCGGACATCGCTGCCGGCCCGTACCCCTGTGACTACAGGTGTGCAGACAGACCCGACGCCGACCGCGGGAAGGACGCAGCGCGTCGTTCGACCGGCGAGCATATCCCGTCGGTCGAATGGCGCTCGTGCCGGGGCCCCAACGCCAACAGCACGCTCCGCAATCACGCCGCGGTCGACGAATACACCGGTTTCTGGAAGCGCAGGCAACCAGCGGATCGCCGCAGATCCTGCTCGATTCGTTATCGATACGCCGGCGATCAAGGTGAACGCGCCGGTTGAGTACGTCGGCCTGACCGCGGAGCGCGCGATGGAGGCTCCGAAAGGCTGGTGGAACGTCGGTTGGTACGAGCTGGGACCGAAACCGGGCGAGCAAGGCAACGCCGTGATCGCCGGGCACCTGGACTCCGACTCCGGCCCTGCGGTGTTCTGGCAGTTGGACAAGGTCCGAGTCGGCGATGAGGTTAGAGTGGTTGACGTCCAGGGCAGCACCATACGGTTTCGCGTGCGTGAGATACAGGTGTACTACAATGAGGATGCGCCACTCACGAAGATCTTCGGCCGCTCGGATGGCGCACACCTGAACCTCATCACCTGCGATGGGTTCTTCGACCGAAACGCCGGCATCTATGACCGCCGACTCGTCGTCTACACAGACAGAGTCGGCTGAAGCACGCTCCGTCGCCAGAGCATGAAGGCGAATAATGCGACACCGAGTAGGGCTGGAACAGCAAGTCCCGCTACCGCGTTCACGGCGCTCCAGAACGCCAGCGAGATAAGCGCGCTGTCGAGAATCCCCGCGCGAGGTTGTGTCTGCCCCCACGGTGCGAGAACGAGCAGGAGCGCGCTAGCCGCGAGGCTCGATAGCAGCCAGCCTGCGTAATTGCTCAAGGGAACGCCGTAGTACGCGCCACCCCTGGGCCAGACCCAGAAGCCGAGATGGGCGGCGCCGGGGTCGAGAACGCCATCGAACGCGACCAGCAGGAGCGCCGCCGCCACCCCCCAACTCAGCCAACGGAGCCACGAGTCTGGTCGCTCAACGCGCTCGGTCGCCGCGACCGCGCCGAGAACCAGCGGCACCCACGACAGGGGCAGCGTCCCGGGCACCAGGCCGCCGATTCGCGGTCCCAGCTTCGCCGCATACGAGAACTCCCCGTACGGACACCCGGTTACCACACCCATTAACTCCACGGCGAAGCCCCATCGGAACCTCATCACCTGCGATGGGTTCTTCGACCGAAACGCCGGCATCTATGACCGTCGTCTTGTCGTCTACACCGACAAGGTCAGCTGAAGCACAATCCGTCGCCAGAGCATAAAGGCGAACAATGCGACACCGAGCAGGGCCGGCACGGTAATGTCCGCGACCGCGTTCACGGCGCTCCAGAACGCCAACGAGATAAGGGTGCTGTCGAGCATTCCCGCGCGGGGTTGCGTCTGCCCCCACGGTGCGAGAGCGAGCAGGAGCGCGCTGGCCGCGAGGCTCGATAGCAGCCATCCTGCGTAATTGCTGAGGGGAACGCCGTAGTACGGGCCACCCGTGGGCCAGACCCAGAAGCCAAGATGAGCGGCGCCAGGGTCGAGAACGCCATCGAACGCGACCAACAGGACCGCCGCTGCCACCCCCCAACTCAGCCAACGGAGCCGCGAGTCTGGTCGCTCAACCCGCTCGGTTGCCGCGACCGCGCCTAGAACCAGCGGCACCCACGACAGGGGCAGCGTCGAGGGCACCAGGCCGCCGATTCGCGGTCCAAGCTTCTCGGCATAGGAGAACTCGCCGTATGGAAAGCCGGTTACCACACCCATCAATTCTACGGCGAAGCCCAGGAACGAGAGGGCAAGGAGAACGGGCACGGACCGCCGAACGCCGAACCGCCGGAAGAATGCGAAGAACGCCGGCAGCGCGATCGCCACCGTGGACACGAGGGAGCCGGTCGTCGTGCCGGGCGTATTGGGAAAACGCACGGCGAAGAAGCCAGCGATGGCGAACACCGCGCACCCCAACAGTAGACGGACCGCAATAAACGAGCGCACAATCCATACTACCCGACGCAATGCTGCGCGGTGCGTGATCCCGCACGGGGACACCCATGACTTGGCCGTTGCTCCGGTACCTAAAGTCCAGACGGACATCGGCGAACTCGCTGTGCCCTTACCATGCCATGCATTCCCTTGGGCCTTTGCTTCTCCTGAACGGTGACCTCCACGACGTCAAACTCGGTCACACGTTAAGCGTGTTTGCCGTCCATCGTGTGGGCGAACGGTTTCAGGCGGCGTTTCAACCCGGCGTGTGTATGATGGCCATATAATGCATTGTCGTCGACCGGTTCCGGTAGCGGACCCTACGGAACGGATGGGCTGACCAGTGTGGTCAAAAGATACAGGGGAGTACGGGTTATGGCGACAGAACATGTGGATGCGGGGGCAGCTGATACGACGGGCGTGCGGCATCCTGATGTGAGTAGTGTAAACGCGAAGGGTCTTGAAGACACCGCGGTGCTGGAATCCGTTCGCGATGTGCTCCAGGCGAGTGTCACCGATATTGCCCGGCGGTTGCCGGAGGTGGCGGTGCGGATTTGGGTCCTCGGTCCCGGGAACGTCTTGCAACTCGCCGCGCATGCAGGCGAGGATCGGTGGTTGCAAAAAAGGGCCAACGTGCCGTTTGTGGGCTATCCCTTGACGGTTGGGAGTCGCGTGCTCGGGGTCATCGCCGCGTTCTCACCGACAGAGCTAAGCGACGAAGCTACCGCGCTGCTTGCCGGCGTTGCAGACAGGGTTGTGGTTGCCCTCGAACAACACGGGATCGGGCGACAGATAAACCTGCAGGACCGCGCCATCGCCGCTAGTTCCAACGGAATCATCATCAGTGACCCGCATCGGCCAGATAATCCGATCATCTATGCAAGCCCCGGCTTCGAGCGCATGACGGGCTACCCATCGGCCGACATCATCGGCCGGAACTGCCGGTTTCTGCAAGGCGAGGATCGGGACCAGGAGGGCGTGTCTGAGCTGCGCGCGGCGGTCGCTGAGGCCCGAGGCTGTCGCGTGGTCCTTCGGAACTATCGCAAGGATGGCTCGTTGTTCTACAACGAACTGTCCCTCTCACCCGTGACCGATGCGGAAGGAGACTTGATCAACTTCATCGGCATCCAGAGCGACGTTACCGCTCGGGAGCTCATTCAGCAGGAGCGCGATGAGCTGCTTCAGCGGGTGGAGAACGCGTTGGAGGTGCGTGACCAGTTTATTTCCATCGCGTCGCACGAGTTGCGGACACCGCTAACAGCGATCAAGGCGCATGCGCAGTTTGTCGAGCGGAAGCTCCGGCGCGACGGCAACCTTGATGCAGCTGCGCGGCTTCAGTTGATCGATCGACAGGCGACACAGATGGGCGCGCTCATCTCAGATCTGCTTGATGTTTCTCAGATTGAGAGCGGGCACATGACCTACGCGATGCATGAGCTCGACCTCGGCCCTCTGCTCGATCAGGTTGTTGAGGAGACCCGCGCTGCCCAGCCCGCGTTTGTGGTCGAGTGGGAGCGGGACCATGGCCCCTTCCCCGTCCGTGCGGACGAGGTGCGTATCCGGCAGGTTGCGACAAATCTTGTGTCCAATGCCATTAAGTACTCGAGATCCGAGCCGCGCCTGCGGATAACGCTGCGTCGGGTGGGGGAGCAGGCGGAGTTTGGTGTCCGCGACTGGGGCATCGGCATTCCTATGGATCAGCAGAGCAGTATCTTCGACCAGTACTTCCGCGCTGGCAACGCGACCAAGAGCGGTCTCAGTGGACTTGGTTTAGGGCTGCACATCTCGCACACGATCATCGATGCGCACGGTGGCCGCCTGTGGTTCGAGTCCGAGGTCGGCGCAGGAAGTACCTTCTATTTCACCGTGCCGATCTCGTCATCGTGATGGATACCGAGTAGCCGCTGCGCGTGCCGTGGAGTTGCGACTCTCTGTACTCGCACCTCCGGATCCTGCAGGTGTGTATGTTGCCATCAACCTTCTGCCTCCTGCCGGATATCCTCAGCGCTTGTTCGGCTCATTCCGCCCAGCCAGCATCACCGCCGTGGTGACAGCGGTACCGATCAGTGTGGTCCGCTTTATCAGGGGGTGTCGCTGCATCCACGTATAGAGGCTATGGCGGAGCGCCCACCGACTGAAGTCACCTGTCGTGCGGTCGTCTCCACGGATCGGTTCCTGGAGATTGTTGGGGTGGTCCGGCGATCTCCGCTCCCTTGTCTTCTGAATCCACCAGCCCACCCGCAGCAACGCTGCATCCATCATCCGGGGCGACATCCGCTGCGTCGCAAGAATTCCCTTGCCTGCTCCACCCACGATCATCTCGCGCACCGGGTGCTGCGCGGCGTACAGTATTGCCTGCGCCACCGTGCCCGGCTGATAGATGGGAGGTGCGCCGACGGGCTTCACCCCAACCTTCGTGCGCGCCTTGCTGAAGAGTGGCGTGTTGATCGCGGCGGGCATGATCTGGGTCACACTCACCGGTGCACCTTCGTGCCGCAACTCCAGACGGAGCGCTTCGATGAAGCCATCAATTCCGTGCTTTGAGGCAGCATACGCGCTGTGTAGTGGGAAGGCACGCCGCGCCTCGATGGAGGAGATGTGAATGAGGGCGCCGCCCGTGGACTTCAGATGCGGCAGGGCGGCCTTTGCACCGTACATCTGGCCCAGGAGGTTTACCTGGATCACGCGCTCGAACTCCTCCGGGGTCGTGTCCTCGAACCCTGCGAAGAGGAGGACCCCTGCTGCGTGCACCCAGGTGTCGATACGCCCGTACTCCGCAACGGCTTTGTCGGCGATCGCCTTTACCTGCTCGTACCGCGCGACATCGGCCACCACTGCCGTAGCCTGCCCACCGTCGGAGCGTATCTCCTCGACCAGCGAGTGGAGACCTTCATCGCCGCGGGCTGAGACAACAACCTTTGCGCCCTGCCTGGCAAAGCGGAGTGCCGCCTCGCGGCCTATGCCGCTGGACGCCCCGGCTATTACCACTACCTGCTCTTCTATTGGCTTGAGTTTCATATCCGTCTCCATCGCTTTGGGACATCGAGCGGAGCCGCCCCTGATGCGACGGGGCAACGCTGTGTCCGTTTCTCCGTTCTCGCGGTTGTGCGGCAAGATACGGTCGGCCCGCCGCGATATGAAACAGTGCAAGGGCTGTGCCCGCTATCGGCGCTGTTGGTACCAACTACGGGGGCCGCGCGGCGTCAAGCGGGAGAAAGGCATCGCTGACACAGAACCGGAAGCTTTGCGCACGGCCCAGAGCCACTCACAAGCATGCTGCTAACAGGGCGCTGCAGTGGTGTTGTACCTTGAGGCAAACCAGTGCTGTATCGCGCCAGCTGTGAGTAATGAGCCCATAACTCGGCAATGCTCATCTGCCGTCGCCCGCTCGACGCCGGATGACCTCCCAGTCGGCCGTACAATCCGTGCGACCGCTGCCCGGCGCGCGGACTAGACTGCCGAACGCGAGACCGAGGCTCAGTGCCAAGTTCTGCCGCGAAACACTCAACGCCTTCGGTTGGGCTGTGTGTTTTGCGTCTTGCTTTCCCGTGCTATCAGGAGTGGCTCAAGGACCACGTACATCGATAACTACGGACACTAAATAGGCGACTAAGGGCAAGACCAGACGTCTCTTACGGACTGACGCGAAATACGGTTACGACTCTAGACGGGTCCGGGCTCGTTCTCGTCGGGCTGCTTGGCCGCGGCGATTTCGTCGGGCGATGGGTCAGTGGCGACACCGTTGTCGCTCGGCTCGGGATCCTTGTGCTCGACAGTGTTTGTTGGCACGCGGCGTGGGGGAGGCGAATCATCGAAGCTGGAGTTGAGATCGCGAGATATATCCGTTGTCATCGAGCGGAACTCGCGCATTGCCTTGCCGAAAGCACGACCCGCCTCAGGGAACTTCTGTGGACCCAACACGATGAGCGCGAGGGCGAGGATTACAACCATCTCAAGCGGCCCGATGCCGAACATATTTTGTCCCTCCTATACCCCGAAGTATAACATGTTCGGGTGCGGAGGCCTGTCGGGGAGGATCTAGCGCCACCGATAGCAGTTCTCAGGACGGATCCGTGACCCGCTGCGCGAAGTACTCAGCGATGTATGGCTTGTTCTGTAGTTCTTCGAGATCACGTTGCATCACCGTCCCTGGCCCGATGCCCGCGGCGCGGCAGGCGGCACCGAGCGCGTACCAGAGATGACGGACTCGTTCGTCCTGGTGCTCAGTTTTGAGCGCGCGTCGGGACGCGGCACGGGGGTCGCCGTGCTCTACATAACCCGAAATCATCGCGGTGGTCGCCGTAGCACCGTCCATGCCACCTCCCATGACCTGGTGTAGCGCAGTCCAGTATAAGACCTGGTATGCCTCCAGCAATGCGTCATCCGCGAAGCTGGTGTGACGGTGCGTGCCGTCCAGTACGCCGAGAAGCTCGCCCCACTCCTCGCGCAGCCGCGCCAACGGATCCGGGCCATCGCCGTGCAGCAGGCGCGAGGTGCCCGATTCCGGGATGATCGGCTGATCGCGCAGCCACGCGTACGCGCCGAGCATGTGCTCCAGGGGTGCGTCGCCGTACACCTCCTTTGGATCGAAGAGCGGTGGGGCGATCTCGATGAGCCCGTCACTGGTGAGGCGGCGGTAGTAGCAGCTCGCGTGGCCGGTGTGACACGCGCCAGGCTGGTCCTGATGGACCAGGATCAGCAGCGAGTTGAGCTCGCAGTTCGGCCGCAATTCCGCTACGTGCATCAAACGGCCGGATGTCTCTCCCTTGAGCCACAGTGCGTGCCGGCTCCGGCTCCAGAGGTGGACCAGCCCGGTCGAGAGGGTGCGCTGCAGGGCCGGGCGGTTCGTGTGCGCCAGGATCAGCACCTCAAGGGAGGTGGCATCCTGAAGCGCGACCGGGAGCAACCCGGCTTCGTCGTACTGCAGTACCGCTGGTAAGTCCAGCACCACGCTCACCCTGGAACGCCCTGTAGTCGCACGGGGACGCTGTTCGCGCGCATGTGCTCTTTCGCCTGCGTCACGGTGTAATGCCCGTAGTGAAACATCGATGCCGCGAGCACGGCATCCACGTTTGCTTCGCGCACCACATCCACAAAATGCTCCGGTTTTGATGCTCCACCGGAGGCGATCACGGGGATGTTGACCGCGTCGGCCACCTGGCGTAGTAATATTGTGTCGTACCCGTCGCCCGTGCCGTCCCGGTCCATGCTCGTAAGCAGGATCTCCCCCGCACCGCGCTCCTGTGCCTCATGCGCCCAGTCGACCGCGCGTCGCCCGGTTGCCTTCCTGCCACCGTGCGTGTACACCCACCAGTCGTCGGCCTCGTGCTTCGCGTCGATCGCGACGACGATGCACTGGCTCCCGAAGCGCAGGGCACCTTCCGATATCAGCGGCGGATTCGTGGCGGCGGCGGTATTGATGCCTGTCTTGTCGGCTCCGGCGTGGAGCACGGCGTTCATGTCCGCAACGGATGAGATCCCGCCGGCGACCGTGAGCGGGATGAAGACTTCGTCCGCGGTGCGCCGCACCAGCTCGATGGTGAGGCTCCGTGCCTCCACCGAGGCGGTGATATCAAGGTATACGAGCTCGTCGGCACCCTGATCATTATACGCCCGCGCGAGTGTGACGGGGTCGCCGGCATCCGGCAGCGGGGTGAAGTAGCGCAGGTTCTTCACCACCCGCCCGTCGCGCACGTCCATGCACGGGATGATACGTTTTGTGAGCATAGGAGACCTTCCTTCCAGGTTAGTCTGGTCCAGCCATTCTAGCGGACAGCAGTGACCGAGTCGGCAGGCTACTCGCTAAATCACACTGGGTGGGCTGACGATCGGTATCACTCGCCTAACTGCGGGAAGGCCGCAGGGTTCTCAGCTGCCAGTGCGCGCAGGGTGATACGCGCCCAGAGTGCATATCCCTTTGAGGAGGGATGGTAGTTGTCCGCCGCAAACATCGCGTGATCGCGCTCGAACGGCTCGCGCGCCTCCTCGTATATACGCACGACTATCCATCTCTCGTCCCCCGAGCATTCGTGCGAGTCCGTCGTTGTACCGCCGTGTTCGCGCATCCAGCACCAGGCGCACGGGGTACGGGAGGAGCGGTGCGGCGATGGTCGCGGGGACGTTGAGTGCCGCGACCACGGCACCCGTCCGGTCCAACTCGCGAGCGATTTGCTCCATGGTCTCCAGGTATGCCGATGGAGCCGTCCACGCGGTGACGTCGTTGGCGCCGACGCTTAGCAGAATCAGGTCGGGATCAAGCGCTGCAACTTGAGGCACCTGTTCGGCAAGGACATCCCTGCCTTGTGCGCCGGAGACGCCGAGGTTCACGAAGCGCACAGGCATATCTTGCCGCGCCAGATGCTGCGCGACCAGCGCACCGAAGCTATCCTCCGGTCGCGCCGCGCCGATCCCCTGAGCGGTACTGTTCCCGAGCATCACGACCGTGAAGGGCTCGTTGCTGGCCGCTCCACCTGGGTAGTTCAGCGTTATGCCCAAGGGGATGGCGGGCAGGTCTGCCTTGGCGAGCGTGCGATGGAAGCTGACGAACTCGAAGCCGATGTACACAATGAACAGAGCGGCTGTTACGGTGATTGCTTTGCGCTTCACATGCTCACCTTCAATTCTTCACGGTTCTGCGCCTGCGCAAGACGAGTCCCCACTGGTGCCGCTGTGGTACACTCACATCCCAGTCTATCTGAGTATTTCGTTGAGCGGCGGCATCTGAACCTGCCGTCAACTCACCTTCGCCGTGCGGGAGCATACCGCGCTCTCGCCCCCTAGTCCCAGTCCGGAGATAGCGATGCTCGCTTCCCCGCTCGAACCCTTGCCTTCCCTCGTCGTCCACGCCGATTGGGGATCGAACCCTAACAAGCGCTGGATGACCCGGGCCGTACTCGTTGATGGACGATACCAGGCGGAAGCACCCGGACCGGTCGGCGATGCAGCCACGCTGGTCCAGCGGCTTCGCGCCGAGGCGGGACCGAGCGCTGCGATCCTGCTCGGATTCGACTTTCCCATCGGTGTGCCCGCCGCATACGCCGATCGGGCGGGCTTCGACGAATTCGTGCCGTTCCTGCTCGGGCTGGGACAGGGCGTGTGGATGGAGTTCCTGGAGGTCGCCTGTGAGGCAGGACAAATCAGTACCCGGCGACCATTCTATCCGTATGCCCCAGGTGGCAAGCGACAGCAGCATCTCGTAGATGGGCTGGGTGTTGGTTCCATGTACGAGTTGCTTCGTCGGTGTGACCACGCACATGGCTCTCTTGTAGCCGCGTCCCCGATGTTCTGGACCCTCGGCGCGAAGGCTGTTGGCAAGGCGGCCATACTCGGGTGGAAAGAGGTGTTGATTCCGCCGCTGAGGTCGGGAGCGCTGGACGTGCAGCTCTGGCCCTTTCAGGGAACGCTATCCAGTTGGTGCAGCATGGCCGGACGGTGATTGTGGAGACCTACCCTGCGGTATTCTACAGCCAGCTCGGCGTGCGCTTCTCTGCGTCGCGCCCCGGGCAGCGGGCGGGAAAGACCTCGCAACAAGACCGGCAGAGGAATGCGCCCGCGCTACAGGGCTGGGCGGAGGACGCAGGCGTCACACTTGCCCCAGAACTGCGCGAGTTGCTCGAGAGCGGATTCGGCCCGGCGCCGGGCGGTGAGGATCCGTTCGATGCAACAGTTGGCCTCTTCGGCCTGCTCAACGTGGCGCTTGGACTGCGCGCGACCGGGGAGCCAGACGACGTGAAGGTGTACGCCGTGGAAGGTTGGATGCTCGGACGGCCCAACTGAATGGCTCGACCGAGCAGTCGGGTCGTGATCGTCCGGGATCACAACGTCGCGCTGATACGGCGGGAGCGCGAGGGCGCCACGTATTACGTCTTCCCTGGTGGTGGTGTGGAGGATTGGGAATCCTTCGCTGCCACCGCGGTCCGTGAGGCGTACGAAGAGCTTGGTGTCTGGGTGCGCCTTGTGCCCTGCTGCGGGTACTCGAAGCACCCGATGGGGAGCTGCGCTACTACGCCGCCGAGGTGATCGGCGGGACGTTCGGTACTGGCACCGGGACGGAGTTCAGCAGTCGGCACCGCGAAACACGAGGGCGGTACACACCGGTGTGGATTCCCATCGAAGAGGTGTCCTCGCTCGATTTGCGCCCGCAGGCCCTAAAGATCACACTGTCGGCTCTTCTACAGCGCGCCTCCCTTTCGGTCATCGATCAGGACGAGGACGGCAGCGCTTAATAGTTGCCTGCCTCGGCGTCGAAGTAGATGAGCCTGCCTTGCTTGGCCGCGGCCTCGTCGGGGAGAGAGCGCGGGTCCGGCTCGATGCGTGCGTACGAGCTGTGGTAATACAGCAGCGGATCGCCGCCGTGCTCCGCGATGTCCAGCGACTCGACCGTTCCGAAAAACACGGTGTGATCGCCCTGCTCCGTTGATTCAGTAAGCCGGCAGTCGACCCAGCCCAGGCAGCCTGCGATGATCAGGGATCCGGTTGACGACGTCGAGGTATCGACATCCCCAAACTGGTTGGCGGGCCGCTCGCGCCTGCTGTACCGCCGCGCCAGCTCGATCTGCTCCGCGCGGAGGATGTTCACGGCGAAAACGCCGGAAGAGCGGATCGCGTCGTTGGTCGTGATGCCGCGGCTGACCGACACCAGGACGATTGGCGGGTCGAGAGAGATCGATGTGAAGGAGTTTGCCGTCATCGCCCACGACTCGCCGCTGCGCGTGATGGTTGTCACAACCGTTACGCCGGTCGCGAACTGCCCCAAGACCCTCCGGTATAGCAGGCTGTCAAAATCCACGAAACTCTCCAGACGGCATTAGGTGACTTGGCACCAAGTGGGTGATGTTGCCATGGTAGATGCCCGTCGCAGGGTGTGTCAACGCTGCGGCTCAGTGCAGAGAGTTCGCGGAGCTATTCGATCGGGAATGCTGCTCGGACCTGTGCGTCGCCCAGTTGCTCGGTCAACCGCCGATCTTCGACCCGCACCATGGAGCGAAGCGGAAGATTTGGAGTTTACTTGGCGTGACACGCGGGGGCGCCGAGGAGTCGGCACGTCCTGGCCGCGGGAACGTCAGGCTACGCGATTTCCTTTCGGGACATCTCACGGGCCAGGTTCCACGCGGCCTGCAGGTCCGCCTTGCGCAGCTTGCTCCCACCAGTGCCCACGCCCGCGACGCCGAGATAACCGTCCGAGCCGGTCCGGTGCGAGAAGCCGACGTGACGGTTGAGCCCCTGTACATCGGTCCAGGTCAGCTCCGGCCACTCCTGCATAAGGGTGGCGATGCTGGATGCGACCCAGCGTATTCGATAATCTACGGTACTCATGAGCTCACCGCCCCTCCACCGGTTGGCTGTGTCGTGAATCGCGTATGAACATGGGTGCCCAACGCTTTGTAGATAAGGCTCAATGCCTCGACCTGAGCGCTGATGGTAGCAAGTCACATCCGGCAACAACTCGTACAAGAAGCGTACTCACGAGTCTCCATCACGGCCCCACCGAATAGGGTAGTTTCCCGGCAGAGCGGAGCTTCGCAGCATTTCCGGGATACGATCGTCTCGATCTCCGAACCGCTGGCGCAGGTGCAGGGCTGTGCTGTGGCGTGGTGAGTTCGTTGTCGTTGGCTGGGCCTCGTGTAACATATCCATGTAGGGACGCGTTAACTATTGAGAGGCGTGGGGCGTTGCCCGCGCCGTGGTGGCTGTGACCGGTCCGGGGGAAGTTTGGGTCCGATTTTTTCTGTGTTCCTGGTGCTCGCTGCCCTAATCACGCTGCTGGTGCTCGTCTCGATGCTCCGATGGCCGGTCCTGCGGCGGATGGGCCTGCGTAACGCCGGCCGGCGCAAGTGGAACACGCTGCTCGTGGTTGTGGGGTCGATGGTGGGCACGGCGCTCATCGCCGGCTCCCTGGTGCTGAATGACAGCACCGGGCGCTTTCAGTACCAACAGGCAGAGAAGACCCTCGGCGAGATAGACGAGGTCGTCCAGCTCACGAGTCAGCGGCTGCCGAATGACACGCGCCCGATTCCGGCATTCGATTTGGCCGCGGTCCGAACCGTCACATCGGAGGCCATCCGCCAGCAGACGCTGCTGTATCAGGAATCGGCGTTTGACATCGATGGTCTGCTCCCGGCACTGACGCAGGAAGTCCCGGCGGAGGTGCTCGAGAACGGTTCAGAGGAGGTGCTGCTCACCAGCCCGTCCGTGACGCTGGTGGGGGTGGGCTGGGGGCAGCTCCGGCAGTTCGGTGAGGACCCGCCGGAGGTGGCACAGCGCCCCGCGCCCGGGACCGGACGGGTATACGCATCTGAGCGGCTAGCACGTGCACTCGAGCTGCGTGTAGGTTCACGACTACGCTTGCGCGGACCGGACGGTGCTCGGGAGTTCACCGTAGCCGAGGTGTTGCCCGAGCAGGGTGTCCAGGGTTACATCTCGCGCTTCTCCAGCGCCGAGGGGACGGTGGTGCTCGACCTCACTGCCGCGCGTGAGTTGCTCGGCGTCCCGCAATCGCAGGTAAACACCTTGTTCGTGAGTAATCAGGGGGACGTGGTCTCAGGCGTGGAGGCGTCTGGTCCGATCGCAGAGGCTGTGCAGGAACTGCTCAAGGGACGGGCACCGGGCGGGAACTTCGCGGTTTCGCAGGTGAAGCAGGACACACTGGAGCCCGGGTTCAGTATCGGCGATATCTTCCTGATGATCAGTAGCTTCGCGATCCTCGCCGGTATCCTGCTCATCATCAACATCTACACGATGCTGGCCGAGGAGCGCAAAAGCGAGATGGGCATACTCCGCGCCGTCGCGCTCAAGCGCGCCGGTCTGGTACGCCTCTTCGTGTTTGAAGGGTATGCGTACAGCATCCTCGCCTCGCTGCTCGGCACGCTCACCGGCGTCGCGGTGGCGGCGGGGCTGGTCTGGGGCTTGAACCGGTCCGTCTCCGCGTTTGAGGGGCTGCCCGGGTTCAACGTCCGCATCCCTTTCTACACTCGGCCGCAGAGCCTCCTGTTCGCCGCGGCAGCGGGTTTGCTCATCACGTTCCTGACCGTTTTCTTCACCTCTCTACGCATCAGTGGCCTGAATATCGTGACCGCGATTCGCGACCTGCCCGAGCAGAGGAGTGTGCGCAGATCGAGGCTATGGCTGGCGGTGCAGATCGGCGTGCTGGTCCTGGGGGCCGTTGGCTCACTCGCTGGCTTCAGTCTCCCCAACGGTTACTTGATGCTTGTTGGGCCGGTACTGGCCGCGTTCGGCTTCGGCTTCCTGCTCGCGCGCGGCGTTCCAGCACGCGGCGTCTGGACGGTAATATGTATCGCGGTGATGGCGTACGCATATTTCGCGAACGAGCTTCAGCCGGTGGCGGACGCGAACAACGACAATCCGGCGATGTTCTTTCTCGAGGGGTTCTTTCTCGTCTTGGCAGCGGTGCTGCTGACGACGTTCAACCTGAACATCGTGTTCTCTGGGCTGCGCGCGCTGATCCGCCGCAGCCCGACCCTCGCGCCGATCCTGCGGATAGCCGTCGCGTACCCAGCGTCACGGCGCGCACGCACCGGTTTCACTCTCGCGATGTTCGCGCTCATCCTGTACATTGTGACGATCAGCTCCATCTTCAACAGCACGCAAACCGCCGCATCAGAGCGGACGCGGGACAATCAGCTGAGCGGTTACGATGGCTTCACGCAGCCAGGACCGGTGACTCCAATAACTGGCTTCGAGGATCGCATTCGGGGCAACGCCGTACTGCGAGAGAGCGTCGCGGATCATGCTGAGGTTCGCTCCGGGCAGGTGGAGTTGCCGAAGTACGCCGCCGCGGAGTACCAGACACCGTTTGGTCCGCCGACCGGGGCGCCACCTCCTGGCTCAAAGCTCGCGGAGTACCTAACCTTTGCTCCCACAGTTTACCTCGACCGCACGACGGATGAGTTGGACTTGCGCTCACCGGAGTACCCGACAGACCGCGCGGCATGGCAGGCCCTGTCTCGCGATCCGAACCTCGCGATCCTGACCTTCCCGTACAACGGTGAGGGCGAATTCCAGGCGCGGCCGGAGCTCGGGCCGGGCGATACCCTGCGGGTGCGGGATCCGGTCTCGGGACGTGAGGCGACGAAGACGATCATCGGCCGTATGGCCCCGCCGAGCGGGTTCGCGCTCGGCGTGATCAATGGGGTCATCGTGGGTGAGGCGGCCTCCAAGGAGTTCCCGCGCTTGGAAACGTCGAGCACCTTTCTGTTTCACGTAGCGCCGGGCGCGGATCCCGTGGCCGTGGGCCGCGACCTGAAGCGGGAGTTCGCCGGGAACGGGGCGCAGAGCTTTCTAGTTGCGGACCTGGTGGGACGGATCGAGTCCTTTACGAACACGTTCGTCCGAATCGTGCAGGCGTTCCTGGCGTTCGGCTTGATTGTTGGTGTCGCGGGCCTCGCCGTGATCAGCGCCCGCGCGGTGCACGAACGCCGGCGCGACATCGGCACGCTGCGCGCCGTAGGATTCGCCCGCACGGACATTGGCTGGCAGTTCATCGTGGAGAGCTCGCTGGTTGCGTTACTCGGGATCGGGATCGGGATCGCCTCGGGCACCCTGGGTGGATACAACCTCTTTCGATTTGCTGTCGATAACCCCGACGCGCGGTTTGTGTTTCCGTGGGGCGAGATGGCGCTTATCGGACTCGGTGTTTGGATCGCGGCACTGCTCTTCACGATCGTTCCGGCCTTTCGGGCGTCGCAGGTACCGCCGGTAGAGGCGCTACGATATCAGGGATGAGCAATGAGAATGTCGGACGGCAGGCAGGGTTCGACCTGATGGTACAAGCAGGTAGGTGAGGACGAAGTATGTTTCGCAGAAAACGGAGAGATGTTACAGAGCCGCAGGAATCCAACGGGCTCATCGTCGAGGCGCGGAACGTGAGCAAGAGCTACCGGACCGAGGAAGACGCAGTCGTCGTGCACGCACTGCGTGATGTGAGTCTCGCGGTCGAGAGCGGCGAGATCGTCGCCATTATGGGGCCGTCCGGCTGCGGCAAGACGACGCTTCTCAACGTGCTCTCCGGGCTGGACAGCATAGACTCCGGCGAGATCCTGATCGCCGGCCGGCAGCTCCACACCCTCAGCGATGCGAAGCGGACGGACTACCGTGCCCGGAGCATGGGATTCATCTTCCAAAGCTTCAACCTTATGCCGGTGCTAACGTCCGTGGAGAACGTCGAGCTGCCGCTCCTCGTGAGTGGTGTGCGGGTGGACGCGGCGCGCAAGCGGGCCCTGGAGACCCTCGACCACGTAGGTCTGGCTGACCGCGAGAAGCACAAGCCAAACCAGCTTTCCGGTGGCCAGCAGCAACGGGTGGCGATCGCGCGCGCGCTCGTGAACGAGCCGGCGATTGTGTGGGCGGATGAGCCGACGGGCAACCTGGACTCCGATACATCGCGCGAGGTGCTCGACCTGTTGATGGGCTTGAACCGCGATAACGGCCAGACGTTTGTGATCGTGACACATGACGCCGGTGTCGGCGCGCTCGCGAACCGGATCGTCGAGATGAAGGACGGCCGGATCGTGTCGCACTCCGGCGAGCCCCGACAGGCGGTCGCCAGCGCGTGAGTGCGCCGGTCCTCTCGTGGGCGGATCTGCAGCAGCGGGAGCTGGCATACGACTCGACCGTGCTGAACCTGCGCTGGACGTTTGGTTGCGGCCAGGCGTTCCGCTGGCGGGAGGTGGGTGGCGGCTGGTGGACGGGGGTGGTATCGGGCTGCGCGATCCGTGTTCGCACCGAGGGCGAGCGGATTGTCTACGCATCCTATCCGGAGCTTCGCGATGATTTCTGGCGCGACTACCTGCGTCTCGACTTCGACCTGGGGCTGGCGTATGAGGAACTCGGCGCGAACGATTTGCACGCGCGGCGCGCCTTCGAGCGTTGGGCCGGGCTTCGGCTGCTCCGGCAGGACCCGTTGGAGACCGTGACGACGTACATCTGCACCACGGCCAACACGATCCCGAGGATTACGCGCGCGGTTGAGGGCATGCGCTTGTGGGGTCGGCACATCGCGACCATTGAGGGAAGGGAATATCACATGTTTCCGCCCCCGGCGGCGCTCAGCCCGGAGAGCATCCCGATACTGGAGCGCGATTGTAACCTCGGATATCGGGCCCGCGTGCTGGTGCGCGCGATGGAGCTGATCGATTCATGGCCGGTAGGTTGGGCGGAGTCGCTCCGAGCTATGCCGCACACTGAGGCGCGTGGGGCGTTGATGGGTCTGCCCGGGGTTGGCCCCAAGGTGGCGGACTGTGTCTGCCTCTTCTCCCTCGACAAGGACGAGGCGGTGCCGGTGGATACCCATATCCGTCAGTTGGCGATCGAACTGTATCTGCCGGAGCTGGCACAACGCTCGCTGACGAGCAACGCGTACAACCGAATTGCCGGTACGTTCCGAGAGCGGTTCGGCGAGCGCGCAGGCTGGGTCCAGCAGTACCTGTTCTACTCTCATCTGATGCGCCACCAAGGACACACCGGTGCTCTAATACTACTCTTAGCGAGTGGTCGCGAGAACACCGGGGTACATCTTGGGTAGGAATGGAGCATTCCCCCGAAGATACCTGAGGCTACGGGAACACTGGCAAATCACTCCCGGCCCCTGTGCTAGCCTAGCCGATGACCTACTTCCTTGTGATGGCGAAGTCGACACGTGTAGTAAGGTGTCGCAAGTGAGCAGCGTTGTGTTGCATGCGCTTGATTAAAGCTGCCCGAATTCCTATACTCCCCGCATCTGCCATAACCGAAGATTAACTCTTTTGGTAGTTGACGGACGCTCCATCAGTGATGAGCTGCCAAGTCGGGAGCGCAGCCCGGGCCATTCACCGCCTCTGGCCTGGGCTGGACGAGGCGAATGTATACACAACGGAGGGATGTCATTGGAGACCTTATATCCACACGCCCGTGCACGCCTGGCATCGTCAGTCCTCGGGAGAAGAGCGCAGTCGCTAGCGGCCGCAGCCGTCCTCCTGGCGCTATTGATCACGAGCACCGCCTCCGCCCATTACTATATTAGTTACACCGCCGTCAGCGGACGCCGTATAGCGTACGTCGATTACACCAAGTATGACTACGCCCGCAGTCACGCCGTGGGGGCGTGGAACGTTCTCGGAGAGGTGACGATAGCCCCCGCAACCGGCGACCGTGGACCTCAAGTGGGCTGACGTCTACCGATCCGACGTCTCCTGGTGGGGCTACTACGCTCCCTATTCTGGTAGCGACCTCGTACTCCTTAACAAATACTGGCTCGACAAGTACTACGTGGGGCTCACTTCGGAGAAGGCGGTGGCCGCACACGAGTTGGGGCATGCGCTCGGGCTCTGCATAACCCCGGACTCGACCCAGCTTATGAACGCCTGCCCTGCCTGCCCCGACGGCTCACTGATGACCACTCCCCGGTGGCACGACAGTTCAGACTACTATTGGAGGTGGCCCATAAATTTTTCATGCGGAGGCTATGGGCGGCACGTGCCGCTCCGCATACAGACCGCATCTGCAGTAGTACGAGGTAGGAGAGGACAGAATGAGACTCATCACCAGCAGTAAGTTGCGCACCCGGATAATGCTCAGTCTCGCCACCATCGTGCTGGGCATTGCGCTTGGCGTGATGTCGGCGTACAGATCCCCTACGGGCTCACCGTCCGCCCACAATACGGTAAGTGTCCACATGAGCTCAGTCTTCGACATCGCGGATACTCGCAAGCTCGTCGGATTTGCCACACGTCTTCGTTGGGCGGGTAGTCCGTACGCTCGAGACAGACTCGCTGCCGGACACAGCGCCGGGGGGACCGGAGACGCCGGTTACCCGGTTCGCGGTAGAGGTCAGGGAGAACATCAAGGGACGAGCAGATGGGCACCGCGATGAGCGCTGATGAACCCGCTACAGATGGGCGGACGCGATACGCCTTGGTACGCGGCGGCTTAGGGCTGGCGTGACTGGTGCCCGGACACAGCGTCCAGGTAGCGTCTTGGTCACGCGGCGGCTCGTACCAACTGGTCCGCCACCGATACGTACCATCCTGATAGAGAGCGCTCAGAGACGTAGCGCAGTACCGATAGGTTCCGGATGCCTATCGGGATAGAGTGCGTTCTAAGATCAAGTTGGACGTAGAACCGTCGCCGATGGGCAATTGCTAAGGAAGGGTATGCTATGCTATCATGCGGCCAAGCATGAGATGCTTGGCGAGCGATTCATCATCCCCGTGTCGATCCCCAATCGGCCGGTTGTCGTCACTATGCATACCAGCCCTCAGTGCGACTCCCGCCGATCGATCGTGGCGATCCGGAATCGGCCGACGTGTCGTCACCACTAGCTGGTCCCAGGCTTTCGACGTCACCTCCTCGAGGGGAGCGGGTCCCCCGACTGTGGCCTCAGCATTCGATTCTTGCCGGTGCTCCCTCGGCCTATCCTATCCGCAGCCTCAGTGGCTGATATCCGTGCACGATTTGCGGATGGCACAAGTTGTCTGAGGATGCCGTTTATCACCTGCCGCAGGACCGTCGCTGTGAGTGCCATGGCCGCTCAGGCAATTGCTGCCGGACGGTTTGATGTACTAGAATCGATTATCATCTCCGCCCATTTGGCGAGACATCGTCGCAGATGTCGAGCCTGCAAGCGGCCAACGTCCTGCTCAGCCGCATCGTTTATGGCTGCTGGGGGCAGTTACTGGCCAAGCAGGTCGCAGAAGTAAATCGGCTCAGAGTATCCTGACGGCTAGAGTCTGACTGCTGTACTCGAACTCGGCAAATCCGATCTCAACCGCACGCCTAGTCCTCTGTGACTCTGAGCAGGCCCGGACGCCAGGCACCATGCTTGTCCGATCTACCCTGTGTTCCGGTCAGTCCATCGGAGTGTGATTTTGTGAATTGCAGTACCTGTTCTACTCTCATCTGGTGCGCCACCGCGACGTGCCTGTCCTGTGAGGAAGGACGGCAGAGGAGTGCGGAGACGTGGGGCTTATGGCTTGAATCGCCACGTGTAAGCTGGATTCGATCATACGAACTCCGGCTGAACGGTAGGGCATCTGTCATTTCTAGCCTGCGAGGAATCCGTGGAATGGGCTACGGATCCCTCACTGCGTTCGGGATGACACGCACCACGGTTTAACCGGAATGCGTATCACATAAGGGAAAGGTACTGAGTGCGCTGATTGCTACGCTATCCTGCGGCCGCAGTTTCTATGGCGGCGACCGCGCGGCGCAGCAGCGTGTCGGCGTCGGCTCGGTTCCCGGCTATGCAAACCGCCCCCAGCTTCCCGTGCTCGGAGAGCGCGCCAATGAGGTGAAACACAATGCCCTGTTGCGACGCTGGGTCGAAGACCAGGTTCTGCTCGCCGATGATATCCATCAGATCGTCGGGTGTCAGCCCGTTATATGCCGGATTGTGCAGGTTGTCGGAGGCGACGTAGGATCGCGACTCGCCGGCGGCGGTCCGATGCTGGCCGCTCGTGGGGTCGTAGCTGCCGCCAGTCAGCGCTTGCAGCGTGAGGTACGGATGCGTCGTGCCGCCCATGCGCAAGTTGATCTCGACAGCCCGGTGCTCCCAGTGCTCGGCATGACGGACGGAGATAAAGTCCACCCCGAAGCGTCCGATGACGCCACGGTCTCGCAGGACCTCGGTGATGCGACGTCCCGCCTCGTGAAGATCCTGTACATACGCCGCGTCCGCGGGAAACGAGCAGCCGAGAAAGACCTGCCCCGACGGACCACCCATGACCTGATCGTGCGTGGAGATGATCTGTACCGCGCCCTGCGGGTCGATGTGACACTGGACCGACGGTGAGCGGATCTCACCGTTGCTGTCCGTGTCCGTGAACGCTTCCACAATGCCACTCGTGCGCGCAAGCTTCTCGATGTAGTGCTCCCAGGTTTCGTTCGGCGCCTCGAATCGGAGACGGTGGGGCAGCTCGGCCTCGATCCACGGGAGCAGAGCGCTTCCTGATGGTGCATCGTCATACGGGAAGATAGCGTTCCCGATCCCGGAGAAGCCCTCGTTCTGCTTGACGACGGCGCGCCGAAGTTCTGGCTGGCTCGACTTCAGCGAGGCGAGGGCGCGGACCACGTCGTGCGGTTCCTCGACGCTCTCGAAGCCCTCCGGCATGCTCACTCCTGCCTCCCGGAAGACCTGCCTGCTGCCACTCTTCGTGCCCAGCCATGTGAGATCAGGATCGCAGCCATACAGTGGAAGATCCAGGTGCACGGCGAGTGAGCACTCCAGCGGGGTGCTGTTGAACGTCAGCAAGTACGCCGATTCCGGGGCCGATATTGCCGCGCGGATACGCCGCATTAGACGCGGCCGATCGAGGATCTTGCGCGTTAGCGGGTGGGGCGAGCCGTCTGCGCAGTTCAGCAGGGTCAGCCTGCCTCGACGCTCCGTGCTTCGGCCGGGGAGCTGATCGCGATAGTACTCCACGACTGCTGGTGCGACCGGCTGGCTGGTCAGGTAGATGAGATGGGTCTCGGGCTGCTGCAGCAGCGTCAGGTACGATAGCAGGCGTTCCTCGTAGTAGCTCACGCCACGGATGATCGCAAGGTCCGCGGGGTCGAACGAGAGGCTCGGGACGATCACCACCGTTCGTGCCGCTGTGGAGCTTGTCGATAGTCGGTCGGTGAGGCCCGTCAATCGCTGCTGTAGCGCGGCGAACCGCTGTTTTTCCGCCTCGGAGGCTGGTGGCGGTGCCTCAGCCTGAAGCGAAGGCGCTGCGTCGAGGCTCAAATCCCCCACCTTCTGAGCAGTTCTTCCTGTGGCGCATCGGTGTCGTGCGGCAACTCCGGCGCCGACCGTCGGGCAGCGCAGCGGGCGTTGACGCTCACGCCGATGAGGACTATAGCATACCGATGATTGGATGCGGCGCGGTAGTCGGTTACGGGTAATAAGATGGGGTGGACGCCAGGGCGTCCACCCCATCTCTGTGCTTGCCAGACGTCTGGCGTTGCGTCTTTAGCGCGCGGCGAGCTTGCGCTGAAGGACCACGAGTCCGCCAGCCAGGACGAGGCCAGCCGCGGCCATCGGAGCTGCGTTGTTCGACGACTGGGCCATCCCGCCCGCGCCGGTGTCGGGCATCTCCGCCATTTCGCCGCCGTCGTAGTCCTCGTCGCCCTCGTAGGCAAGGGTGGCGAAGTTGTCACCGCAGGCGATCACGGTCGAGATCTCCTTGTCGGAAAGGTGCACGTTCAGGTAGTAGCCCGACTCGAGCAGCTCATCCACGGACTCGTCGACCATCGTCGTGCTCGTACCATCGACCACCGGCTCCAGAGGGATTGCGATCGGGTTGTTCGCGCCACAGTCACCCGGCTCGTGGAAGTGCGCGGGGCTCGGGCCGTCCGCGCCATTCAGCGTAATAACGACCTTCGAAGTGCCGTCTCCGTTGTCGAAGATGTTCCCCGTGCCCTTCAGGTCTTCGTACTCTGTACCAGCTGTACCTGCAATCGGAATCTCGATGTCATGGTCCGCGAGCGCGGTAGCGCTCAAAAGGGTGAGTGCCATAATCGCCATGAGGAACGTGTATAGCCTCTTCAAGTGGTGCCTCCTGCTGGTATTGCTCGCTTTGTTGACGCGACTTGTGCTCCGCCAACATCCAGCCCGTCTTCACGACGGTGCCGACGTTCGTCTCGCCGTGCCTCCCTGTCACGGTGCTACACAAAGAGTATGCAACGGCGGCGAGTATGGATTGCCGCTCGGCCCGTCGGATGTGCGAGCACGACCTTCGCTCAGGGCTGGTCGATCGCGGCCAGTTGGCACTCAGGCACACGACGATTGTGGAATACTGGCTCCAGCGATGCGCAATGCGTCAGGGTGGGGACATGATTTGCTCCGTTCCCGCCGCGACTGAACAAGCCTCACAGCCCAGGAAGGACACACAGCTCTTGTCGACCGAAGATAGTGGACAGAACATGCGAATCGGTATCGTCGGGTGTGGCGGTATCGGAGGACGCCACCTGCTCTCCTACCAGAACAACGGGCACGCCCCTGTTGCACTGGCAGACGCCTTTCCTGAGGCAGCGGCGAAGGCGGCGGAGAAGTGGGGCGGCAAGCCGTACGGTGACTGGCGCGAGATGTTCACACAGGAGAAGCTCGACGCGATCAGTGTTTGCACGCCGCCCAATGTTCACCGCGAGATATCCGAGGCTGCCCTCGAAGCCGGCATAGCCGTGCTCTGCGAGAAGCCGATGACGACCACGCTAGAGGATGCGGAGGCGATCGCCCGCGCCGCAGAATCCACCGGCACGCTCTTCTTCATCGGCCATTGCCATCGATTCCAGCCGCAGATTCAGAAGTTACGGGAGATCATCGACGCGGGGAAGCTTGGCGCGGTGCGAATGTTTCGCACCCGGATCGGGTTCCACTTCCCGCGCGCGGAGAACAGCTGGTTCACCAATGCCGATGTCTCCGGTGGCGGCATACTGATTGACACGCACGTCCATTCGGTCGATATCTTCCGTTACCTCTGCGGGGAGGTAGAGGAAGTGACCGCGCTGACCTCGACGATGGATACGCCACTCGGTCCCGCGATGCGGGTGGAAGACTCGGCGATCATGACCGTCCGATCAACCGAGGGGGTATTGGGCGTGATGGAAGCGAGCTGGCGTACGCCGCCCGGCGAGGTGCAGGTCAAGATGTACGGCACCGCAGCACGCGCGGTGGTCAACTACCAGACGCTCCAGCTCACGGTGCAGAGGGCCGACGAGAAAGAGCCGAGCGTGGTCGATGTGCAGGACGCCAACCGCTTCGACCGGGAGATCGAGCACTTCCTCGCGTGTGTCCGTGGTGAGCAGCAGCCCCGCCTGACACCCGAGGACGGTGTGATCGCGATCCGATGTCTGTTGGCGGCGTACGAGTCCAAGGGCGTCCGCGTCCGAGTAGAGGCTCCGAGTTCGCTGCCGGTGGCCGTAGTGCCCCGCGATCGGCGAGGGTCATGCGTGTTCTGTTGCGTGCTTGACCAGCCATCGTGCACGGTTGCTACGGTCACAGAAATCACGCGCACGGGATCGCGTGCGTGGCAAGATCGAGGTCCTCGTCAGCGGTTGCTCGCGCTAGGGCCAACCATAAGATGGCGCTAGCCCGCTCAGGCGGGGAGGCGGAAGGACCGCGTCGTTGTCCAGAGAATGGAACCATCCTCCGCGCTCTGGGACCGCACCAGGAGCAACTCCCGAGCCTCCCAGTCACAGCGTGGCGTATAGTCGGCCAGTTCGCGACGAATCTCTTCCAGCCGCTCGATGGTGACTCCGTCCGCGATCGTGATATGCGGCACCCAGTTCTCGAACTGGTGCGCGGGCGCATCGGGAAACACGTCCCGCACGTTCGGAAGTGCGTGGACCACCGCCTCGTGCAAGCGCATAAGCCGGTCGGAGCGCTCCACCTTGGCGTAGAGCACGTTGTTCCGAGGCCCGATGAACGAGCCCAGGCCCTCGGCCCGGAGTTGAACCGGCAGATACCGCAGCGCGACGTCCTCGATGACCCGCGCGAGTCCCTTTGGGTCGTCCGCGGCGAAGGGTGCCCGAAGGGTAATATGGGGAAAGATTCGCTTCGCCGCGGAAGGGCAGAGGCGTTCCCGCTTGCTCGCGATCTCCTCGTGAAACTCTTCGGGCAGGCCGATAACAACGCCATACATGGATTGCGGCTTCGCATCGACCCTTGTGTACTGCTCGTCGAGCGACGATCCGCGCGGCACGCTGTCCGCCTCGCGCGTCATGTTCATCAACTACGGGCCTCCTGCAGGTAGTACCTACTGGTTCGAGAAGCAACACCACCCGTTCGGGCGTCTGCCACTCAGCGCCCGGGCGTTCCGAGCGGTCTATTATAGCCTGCGCTACAGTTTACCGGTCGAACCAGTATCCGAGGTACTTCCAGCGGCCCCATGGCTCATAGAGGGCACGGATCTCTCGCTCGGTGATCTGTGCGCCATCGCGATACTTGCGTCGCACATGAGCGCGCAAGGCTGTGTCGATCGCCAACTCATCGTATCGTTCGAGGATCATCAGCAGGGTGGCCGATGCGTACGGGCCAACCCCCGGCAGCCGCAACAGTTCGCGGCGCAAGTCCGGCGTCGAAAGCGGCGACGCCCGCAGCGACTCGAGGTCGATGTTCCCGCCGGCAATGCTCCGCGCAAGCGACAAGACGGAAGCGTTGCGGTATCCCAGCCGCACGTGCGCGATCAGCGCCGCCTCGTTCGCCGCGACCACGTCCGGCGCCGGGAAGCTGCGGAGGGTGCGATCCTCGGGCTTGGGGGCACCGAGCACGCCGCAGAGGCGACCCGCCATCGCCGTCGTCTGTGCCCATGTGGTGTTCGTCGTGAGGATCGTCTTCACGGTATCCTCCCAAAGGGTTGGGCATCGCAGGAGCCGTCCGCCAGACGGCCGTACCGCCTCCCATAGTGCTGGGTCCGAGGCGCACAGCGCGTGGAACTCGGACAGGTCCTCGTCGATGCGCAGTGACCAGCGAAGGCGTCGCTCAGCCTCACGTGCGTCTGCCGACGTGAGTGTGCGGTCGGCGCGTACGAGGATCTCGTCCGGCTGTGTGATTTGTAAGTGAGTTACGCCGCCGGGGAGGGCTTCAATCCGGTGGAGGGTACCGGTCTCGGCGTCCCATCGATATGGTGCGAGCGCGTGCCAGCCGTGCGCCGTGGCGACCCCCGAGAGCCGGAAGCCGGACGGTGTATGCAGTCTGATGAATTCGTCAACCACAGTGGAAGTATCGTAACAGAGAGGCGACGAGATACGGCACAGTTGTACGAGAGCGTGGTCTGTTCTTCTGGCATTCCACACTATCCGGCGTCTGGCTTTTCCTGTACACTTACGCAACGTTTCCCGACCCGGTAGTTGTCACCCGCGTGTGTCTTGCTCTTTGACTTGACCACGTGGTTATGCTATATATCACGCGTACTTTCGCCCATCTGCTGCCAGGAGGATTCATGCCCCTACTTGAGGTGGAAAACCTGCAAACCCATTTCTTTACCCAGGACGGTGTGGTAAAGGCTGTCGACGGGGTCACGCTGCATATCAATGAGGGGGAGACCCTCGGCATCGTGGGCGAGAGTGGTAGTGGGAAGAGCGTTACCGCGCTCACCATGATGCGGCTTATTCCGACGCCGCCGGGCAAGGTGGTAGGTGGTTCCATCCAGTTTGATAACAGGGACCTGCTGAAGCTCAGCGATGACGAGATGCGGCACGTCCGGGGCAAGGATGTCGCTATGATCTTTCAGGACCCGATGACCTCGCTCAACCCGGTGCTGACGATCGGGAGGCAGATGACCGAGGGCATCGAGCTCCATCTCAAACTCTCGGGTCAGAAGGCTCGGGACCGGGCTGTGGAGTACCTGCGTCTTGTGGGCATGCCAAACGCCAGGGATCGGCTCGGCCAGTATCCGCACCAGTTCTCCGGCGGTCAACGGCAACGCGTGATGATCGCGATGGCGCTCTCCTGCAACCCGAAGCTGCTCATCGCCGACGAGCCGACGACCGCGCTTGACGTAACAATTCAGGCCCAGATTCTGGAACTTATCAAGGAACTCCAGAAGGAGCTTGGGATGGCCGTGATGATCATCACCCACGCGCTCGGCGTCGTTGCCGGTATGGCCGATCGTGTGAACGTGATGTACGCGGGCCATGTATACGAGACCGCGGAGACGGGGGAACTGTTCGATAACCCGCGCAACCCTTACACGCTCGGCTTGCTCAAGAGCATACCGCGGCTAGACGAGGAGCGGCGCACCAAGCTGGATCCGATCCGTGGCGTGCCGCCCGACCTGATCAATCCTGGTCTGGGTTGTCCATTTGTGCCGCGCTGCGACTATGCCGTCGATGTATGCGCGCAGCAGTTTCCGCCATTTCGCGAGGTGGTATCGCAGCACAATACACTCTGTTGGGTCGATGTGAAGCGGGAGGGCGCGTAGATGACCGTAGACGGAAACACACCGGCACCGCAGCCAGGGGCTGAGGGTGTCGTTAGTGGAGATACGTTGCTTGATGTGCGCGATCTCGTCATGCACTTCCCGCTGACGAAGGGCATCATTATGCAGCGCAAGGTTGGCGCGGTGCAGGCGGTGGATGACATAAGCATCACGGTCCGTAAGGGCGAGACGATCGGCCTGGTCGGGGAGAGTGGCTGCGGCAAGAGCACAGCGGGCCGTGCGATCCTGCAGCTCTACAAGCCGACGTCCGGGCAGGTGCTGTATGAGGGACGCGACCTCACGACTCTCGGCTCCAATGAGATGCGCCGGATGCGCCGGCACCTGCAGATGATTTTCCAGGACCCGTACGCCTCGCTGAATCCCCGGATGACGGTGGGTAATATCGTCGGCGAGCCGTTGCAGATCCACAAGATCGCGACGAACAACAAGGAGCGCAGCGAGCGGGTGCAGGAGCTCCTGAAGGTCGTGGGCCTCAATCCGTACTTCGCGAACCGCTATCCGCACGAGTTCTCCGGCGGTCAGCGCCAGCGCATCGGCATCGCCCGCGCCCTCGCCGCACGCCCGAGCTTCGTGGTCGCCGACGAGCCGGTGTCCGCGCTGGACGTCTCGATCCAGGCGCAGGTGGTAAACCTGCTGGAGGAGCTGCAGGACGAGTTCAACCTTACCTACCTGTTCATCTCCCACGACCTGAGCGTAGTGCGGCACATCGCCGACCGCGTCGCGGTGATGTATCTCGGCAAGATCGTGGAGATCGCGGATCGCAACTCGCTGTACGAGAATCCATCGCACCCGTACACCAAGGCCCTGCTCTCCGCCGTACCCATACCGGACCCCAAGGTCGAGCGCAAGCGGGAGCGGATCATCCTGACCGGCGACGTGCCAAGTCCGATTAACCCGCCCTCCGGCTGCCGATTTCACACCCGCTGCCCGTACGTGATGGACGTGTGCAAGGAGAAGGTCCCGCCGCTGATCAAGCAGAAAGAGGGGCACGAGGTCGCCTGCTGGCTGTACTAGCCTCCATCTCCCATGACAAGGCGCGGTGTAAACACGCCCCGGGAGTTGTGTCCTATCTCAGCGCGACTAACAGGGTCGGGTGTTCCTCGGCGCGCGTGTTCGTCCAATCCGTCCTCATCCGTAGCCATCGTTTTTGTACAGCGATTCTGTGACGCACGACCCAAAGGAGCGCCCTGTGTCCCCAGTTAGAGTCGGAGTTCAGATCAAACCGCAACACGCAACGTACTCGAAGATGCGCGACGCGTGGATGCGAGCGGAGGAGAAGGGTGCGGATACCATCTTCAATTGGGATCACTTTTTCCCACTCTCCGGCGAGCCCAATGGACTGCATTACGAGTGCTGGACTGTGCTCGCGGCGATGGCGGAGGCGACCTCCCGCGTGAAGCTCGGCGCACTCGTGACCTGCAACTCCTACCGCAACCCGAACCTGCTGGCCGATGTGGCCCGTACGGTTGACCATATCTCGGGCGGCCGGTTGATCCTGGGGCTTGGCAGTGGCTGGTTTCAGAAAGATTATGAGGAGTACGGCTATCCGTTCAAGACTGCGGGGCAGCGTCTGCGTGACCTGGACGAGAACATGCCGGTGATAACCGAGCGACTCCAGCAGCTGAACCCGTCGCCGATACAAACGCCCATACCGATCATGATTGGTGGCACGGGAGAGAAGGTAACGCTGCGGATCACCGCGCAGTATGCCCATATCTGGAACGGCTTTGGTGATCCCAATGAGGCCGGACGTCTGAGTCGGGTGCTCGACCAGCGCTGCTCTGAGGTGGGACGTGACCCGTCGGAGATCGAGCGTTCCATCATGGTCGACGAAGAGAAGTTAACCATGGGTGACGCGTACGTCAGTCAGGGCATCACGCACCTTATCACCGGGGTAGATGGCCCGGACTACGACCTCAGCGGGCTTGAGAAGTTGATCGCGTGGCGGGATAGCCGGGAGGCATGAATTGGGCTGCTCGGTCCGTGGCGGTCGCGCTCCAAGATGGCGGCTATAGGGATTTACCCGCCATTACCAACCAGGATTTATACCGTCTGAGTTGCCGCGCGGAGTGCCTCGCCAGTACGCGTATGCAGTGAAGCTTCGACCTGGTCGGAGTTTGCCCTGTGCCTATCGACAGGATGTCCTTGCCCAGTAATGCCCTGTCTGCACCCAACATCAGAGTGGCCGTACAAAATGAATAATCTACCGGGGAACGGGACGTTGAAGATGCGCTACCGAAGACCGAGCCTCAGGACAGTGCTCGGGATCACCAGGGCGAAGAAGCGGATGAATCGGCGGCTGGGCATCACCGCGGTGATGCGGCCAGTGCGGGCACGCAAGAACTATGAGCGCCGGGTGAAACGGCGCCTCGGCTACTACTCGGAGCCGATGAAGATGTTGCGGCTCATCAGGAGGCTCCTGAAGTAAGCAGGCCCATCGGATACCGTGCAGGCGTATGCTCCGGTGGTGTCTCCCCTGAGGCACCGTCCGGCCGCCGGTCCATGAGACTGTATTACGAGGCTCAGAAAACGAGACCAATTGGGCCGTTGACCGGTCGCTTTGTGATGGATAGGTAGATTGTAGTATCATCAGGCCGCCGTCGGCATTGGACTGCGGTCGGGCACGTACCCGACCGCAATAGAAGAAGATAGATGAACGTTGCCAGTACCCTTTGCCCCGTCGTATTGATCCTGCTGCTCCTGTCATCGGTGATCTCACCGGTAGCGTCGGCCCAGGCGACGACAACGGTTGATTCATACGTACATCTGACGCGACACGCGGCCGCCTCGGACTTCGCGGGCAGCACCGTGTCGGGCGTGACAGTCGGGGCGAGGGGAGAGCGGGCGGACATCACGCTCGCGACCGAGGACCTTGCGATGGGCTGCGACAAGAAGCTCTATGGCGTTAAGGGCACCTACCAGTACGGCACGCTCGAGTCGGCGGTGCTAGACTCGCGCGTGTCGTTCGACACGATGATCCCGTCATGGAACGCCGAGACGCCGGAGGGTACGTGGGTGCAGGTGGAGCTGCGAGCATACCGGCCCGGCGACGCCCACTGGACGAAATACTACAACATGGGTATCTGGGCGTCAGGCACTGAGACGATCGAGCGCCACAGCGTGGAAGGGCAGGGGGACGCGGATGGCCGCGTCGCCACCGACACGCTGCTGCTGTACGGCCAGCCCGTATACACGCGGTATCAGTATCGGCTCACCCTGTTCACGAAGGACGCGGAGCTGACGCCGCGGGTCAGCCTCCTCTCGGTGATGACATCGGACAGCTACCGCGAACCGACCGGACTGAAGCTCGAGTCGGACAAAGAGGCGTGGGGCGCGGACCTAGAGGTGCCCCAGCGCTCGCAGATGATCTACAAAAAGGGCGGCGAGGTGTGGTGCTCGCCGACGTCCGTCTCTATGGCGCTCGCGTACTGGGGTTACCCGGTGACGGTGCCGGACGCCGCGGCGGCAACCTACGACTTCGTGTACGAAGGCAACGGCAACTGGCCGTTCAACACGGCGTGGGCCGCGACGTACGGACTGGAGGGGCACGTTACCCGGATGGGTTCGATGGTGCAGATCGAGGAGTGGATCAGCACCGGGGTACCGGTGATCATCAGCTACGCGTTCGGCGCTGGGCAGCTGCCGGGCACACCGATTAGTTCGAGCAATGGGCACATCATGGTGGTCCGGGGCTTTACTGAGACGGGCGACGTGATCGTGAACGATCCGGCGGCGTCCTCAGATGCCGGTACGAAAATCGTGTATGACCGACAGAAGCTGGAGGATCTGTGGCTGACGCACTCCGGTGGTACGGTGTACCTCATCTACCCGAAGGGACACGGCGTTCCGACGGACCACGCGCACGGTAGCTGGTAACGCCGGCGGCGGTATACCCCGCGGCAACCGGGGGCTAAACCGGAAGCCTGCATCACAGGCCGACACACGGGAGGTCGTGGGAGAGCCTTGCGGCACAGCCGGAGCGCTCGTGCCGGTGCCTGTACGTCAGATGAGCTCGGAATGGTATGGTGACCCCATCCGGATCACCCCTGTTGCGCTTCCCTGTCTGCACGCCATGCGCGTTGCTCGACTGTTTTGAGGAGCAACTACTGCGGGCTCGTCGCAGGCATTCGCCGTCCAGCGCTCCTACTTATGACCAAGGGTTGTCGTTTCCCCTGGCCTCAGCCCCGCGTTTGGTGATGCGCTCGTTTATGAACGGAGAGAAGTGCCCCCGATACCTGCGTTGCACCTCGGTCAGCGTCCAGTCGTCCCCGCGTGGGACCGTCCGGCAACGACGGGAACCACAGCGGCACGGCCCGTCGATCCACGACGCGGGACCGGTGGTGAACAGCGCGTAGTCCACCGTGAGCTCCTCGCCCGCGGCGATATCCGTGCGCGCGACGAGCGTGACCTCGTCGGCCATCCACAGATTGGCGTCGCACGAGTGGTTCAGCGACCCCTCCTCTTGTACGGTCACCTCCGCGGGCTCAACCAGGTGGGCGTCCTCCCCGATCTGGATGGCGTTGTAGCGAGCTTGGCTCCGTGCGAATGCCCGGAACTCGTCATCCGTCATCACGTCGCCGCCGACGACCGCCACGACCTCCCCTTCACGGATCGGCTCGCGGGCGAAGAGGCCGTTGCCGTGGATGGGTGAGGGGCGCGCCTCGGCCCGGGGATCGGTCCAGGAGCGGGCTCGGTATGCGCTCCCCAGTCGCCCCGCTTTGGTGTCGCTCATAGCCTCCTCCACTGAATGCTGCGGCCAATACAACGGTAAGACTGGGCACGGATATGGGTGTTCCCCTGCGCAATCCGGGTGAGGGTAGGTGCCAGGTCGGGGGCGGTCGTCGTGTCCGTCGGCGGGTTGCGCTAGCCCGGCGGCACGAGCTCGAAGAGGCGCCCGAGCAGGGATGCGTCGCCGAGCACCTCCAGCCGCTCCCCCGGCAATCGTCCCCACAGGAAGAGCAGCAAATCCGACGCCGCACCGCGCACCGCCACGTCGCCCTTGGCGTGCTCGCGGGTCACCGTCGCCCCCTGCGCATCGAAGCGCACCAGCCACTCGCCCGGTCCATCCGTCCGGTGGAAGTGATACGTCTCCCCATGGCCCTCCCGCGCATCCTCCGGCCCGCGCAATCGGGAAGGGACTATTACATCAAGCACCTCGTCTATCCCATCGCACGCCAGCTCGGGCTCGATGGGCTCGGGATCACCGAGCGCTGCCTGGGCATCCCACCGATGCACGGCCGTCTCCTGCGCCATCCGCCGCACCCAGCAAGGATGCGCTGCACGTTGACGCTCGCTAAGCTGGCTCGCTCGAAGCAATCACGGCACTGTGCCGGGTGGGTAGCGTTCTGGCGAGAGTCGAAGCTAATCTGCTGGGCTCCCGTCCCGGTCCTGCGTCCCACATACTTCCATCACCCTGCTGCGACGAGGCTCTCGATCCACCCCTGGTGTTCCCTGAAGTGGTGGGCCGAGTTGCCGTAGATCATGCCGATGATCGGTCGCTCGTCGCGTTCCTCCTGGCCCTCGGGCTGGAAGTCGCTGCTGGCCCGGTACAGCTCATCGTCGCCCATCGGCTCGATCAGGCTCAGGAGCTGGCCGTGTACCTCCCGGAGATCGGCCAGCGCATCGGCGATGGGTACATCCTTGTGCCGCTCTTGTATCGCCGCGTTGATCGCGTCCTCGTCGCCCGTTCGGTAGAGGCCCTCGTCCACGCTGAGCCCCTCGTGGCGCGGCCTGCCTTGCAGGTACACGACGACCGAGCGCTCCCACGCCGCCATGTGGACCAGGTGGTCCTTCACCGCCCAACCCTGTGAATCCCGGACCTGTGTCATCTGCGCCGGCGTCAGGCGCCCCAGGCTCCCATCGAGCTCGGTCCACGCCGCTCCCATCTGACGCAGCAGCTCCGCCTTGTTGTATCGGGTTTCCATTTTCCCTCCGTCCCCGAGCCTGATATGTCGAAGCCATGCTAGCGACGGCGTGGTTCGGTTGCCTCGGGCTCATACCGGGATCACGGACCGCGCCAGACCCATCGCCGTCCGCTCAAGTATGCCCGCCTTGGACTTTGCCAGGATCCAAAGCTGATATGCGCCAGCCGGACAGCTCGGACCCGGTCCGCGTTTGCCCTGCGCCTGCTGACGGCATGACCTTGCCAAGTATAGCCCGGTCCGCGCTTGACATTAGAACAGTGAAAGCGTGTGCGAGTGGCTGACTGAGTAGCTGACCATCGGCCGCTATAATGAGGCAGGAGGTAGATGACTTTTGCCCAGTCGGTTCGACCCTGAAAACTTTCTGATAACACTGGTGCTCGCCGTTATCGCGATCTCGATCCACGAGTTTGCGCATGCTATCACCGCGGACTCCTTGGGCGACTCAACGGCGCGCAACCAGGGTCGCATTACGCTGAACCCACTGGCTCACTTCGACCCGCTTGGCTTTCTCATGCTCTGCCTGCTCGCGGCTGGCTTCTTCGGTTTCGCGTGGGGCAGGCCTGTGCCGGTTAACCCGTATGCTCTGCGCGGCGGCAGGCGCGGTATGGCGCTTGTGGCAATCGCGGGTCCGCTATCGAACCTGATGCAGGCGGCCATCGCTATGGCATTCCTACGTGCACTAGGTGGCAGCGCCGACCCGAATCTAGTCTCCCTTGTCATTGCGTATGTTCGGTTGAACGTACTCCTCGCCGCATTCAACATGATCCCAGTCCCGCCGCTGGACGGTTACAACGTATTAATGGGACTGGTCAGTAACTTCTGGGTACAGCGCCTCGAGCCGTTACGTCAGCAGGGACCCGTCCTCCTGCTCCTCTTGGTCTTTGTTGGTGGCAGTCTAATCTACCCGGTCACCGTGTGGCCTATGCGTGATCTTTTCTTGGAGATCGTCGGTGCGTCGGCGGTTAGGTAGGGATGGACGCCTTGTACCGACTGTCCCAGCTTCGCTCGTCTCTTGGCTCACGACTGAGTTTGGCGGATCGGGAGTGGGTGGAGTACACCCTCTGCGAAGCCGAGCGGCCGTTCTTTTATCGGATGCCAACCCGCGACCAGGTGCACAGCGTCCGGGTCGCACGTGAGGTGCGGGACCGCGGCGGGGGCGAGCACCTCGTGCGGGCGGCGCTGCTCCACGACTGCGGCAAGACGATACCGCCGCATAGGATGCCGCTGCTGTACCGTGGCGGGGTGGTGTTGCTGGGTGCGGCGAGTCCGACACTCCTGCACCGGCTAGCGCGTCCATGGGGTCCGCTGTGGCCGGTGTATCTGAGCGTCCACCACCCGGAGCTTGGCGCCCGCGCGCTGCACGATGCGGGTGTTCAGCCGGCGATCGTCGAATTGGTCCGCCGACATCAGGATGTTTCCACCGATCCTGAGCTGAGCGTCCTGCGGGCGGCGGATGCTCGGCACTAGGGGGAACGTTTGAGCGGTCAACGCACGGCGCCCGCAGCCTACCGCGTCGAGCAGCCGGGGTTCGAGGGGCCGCTTGATGTGCTCCTGCAACTGGTGGAACGCAACAGCCTGCCGATCACGGAGGTGTCGCTGGCCCAGGTGACTGATGGATACCTGCGGCGCGTGGAGCAATTGCAGGTGCCGCCAGAGGAGATGTCCTACTTCCTCGTCATCGCGTCGCGGTTGCTGCTGATCAAGAGCCGGTACCTGCTTCCCCGAGCCGAGACGGAGACGCCCGACCCAAGCGCGGAGGAACTGGCCAACCAGTTGCGGACCTATCAGAGGTACCGCCTAGCCGCTACGGTCCTGCGCGAACGCGAGGGCCAGTCGTGCTATCTGCAGTTGCTGCCGCCGCCTGTGCCGGAGCCGACCGTTACGCCGACATCTTTGCCGCTCGCCGCTCTCGAGCGCGCCCTGCGGCGCTCCCTGGCGCGTCGTGTGCTCCTGCCCGAAGGGCCACCGGTTGCTGGTGTCCGCCTGCGACTCTCCGATGTAGTGTCACGCGGCGAGCAGTTGCTGCGCCGGGAGGGGAAGGTCAGTCTGCAACAGCTCGCGGGCCACGAGGCGGGCAGACCGGAGACGGTGGTTGCCTTTCTCGCCGCTCTGGACCTGGTGCGTCGCCGCAAGGCACGGGCGGTGCAGGATGGTCTGTTCGCCCCAGTATTCCTGTACCTTGCCGAGGAAACTGGAGGGTGAGCGCGCAACTTGGCGTGCTGATCGAGGCGCTGTTGTTCGCCGCGGGCCGGCCGGTAACACCTGCCGAGCTTGCTTCGGCGCTGGAGGTGCCGCGAGAGGAACTCCTTGGCGCGCTGTGCACGCTCCGAGAGACGCTGAGAGATCGAGGAGTTCGGGTCCACGAGCACGCTGGTGAGTGGCAGCTCGTGTCCGCTCCTTCAGCTGCGCGGGCGGTGGAGCGTCTCGCCGGTCTTCCCACGCCACAGCGTCTCTCGCCTGCCTCGCTGGAGACGCTCTCGATCGTGGCCTACCAGCAGCCCGTCACCCGGGCGCAGGTCGAAGCGGTGCGAGGGGTGGATTGCTCCGGAGTACTGGCGAACCTGTCGTCGCGGGGTCTGATCGAGGAGGTTGGCCGCTCCGAGGCGCCGGGGAAGCCGATCCTATATGCGACGGGCTTCGAGTTCCTGCGTCTCTTCGGCCTAGAGACCTTGGACCGCCTGCCGCCACTCCCCGAACTCGACGACATCCCGCCAGCCAGCTGATACGCGATCCGGCTGGATGATGCACGTCATCCCGAACGCAGTGAGGGATCCCTAGCCCGTACTACGGATTCCTCGCTCACTCGGAACGACAGGTACCCCGCTATTCAATCGGCATTCGCATGCGTGCTGCCCTTCCACGGCTTATCGTTTACCCGCCCGTCGCTTCGCGGACCGTAAGCGTGCGAGGGCATCATCCTCCTGGGTCTTGTCCGGCGTGGGAGTGAGCGGCTCCGTCACGGGTGGCACCTCGGTAACGGTGGAACGCGCGGTCTCACCACTCGCACGCGGCGTGACGGGGGTTGGTGCCTGCGTGGGTATCGATCGATGGCGTGGGATTGTCATTGGGACGGGGAGGGTGCCGAGTTTCAGCCGCCGGACGGCCACCTCGATGGGTAGGAGGAGCAGCGCGATCAGCATTAGCGGCCACGTGAGGGAGCGCGTACTCAATACCGCCGCGAGGTCGTGGCTCCAAGCCTCTTCCGGCGATCCGATCTCTCTTCCACCGGTGATTCGGGCAACATTTGCGAGCGCCGCTTTGTTCGGTCCGAGGGCACGATACTCCGGTGAGTACCCGACCGCGAACCCGGTCGTGGGCGCCTGCGTCACCTGGGCGGCGCCTGCGAGCGAAACGGAGGTGATGTACGAGCCGGGCTCGCTCGCGGGAACCTTCGCCTCGTAGCGACCGGGCGCGGTCTGCGCCAGGGGCGTCTCGGTCACCTTCCCGTTGGGTGACACGATCCCAACGATCGCCCGGGCACCGTTCAGGTATGCACCATCGGGGCGTAGAGCGTCCACCTCCACCACCGCCTCGCCGTTCGCGTGTGCGATCTGCACCTGCACGTTTTCTGAGGGCCGGGCGAGCACCCAGCCGACGGACTGCGACCACAGGCGCGCGTACTCCTGCGTGCCGATCCAGTTCTGTGACCAGCGTGCCTTAGCGTCGGAGGTCCACGCAACGGAGCGGCCAAGGCCGTACTGCCACTGGGCGAGCACGGGGTCGCGCTCGGCGGAGGACAGCGGCACGGAGGCGGTGGACTTCGGTGTGGTGCCTACATATCCCAGCAAGCTGGGCACACTTGTCAGCCCTTTGAGCACCGGACTTGGCGCGGTGATCGTGGGCACGAACTCCTTCTCCTGGATGTACCTGCGGAGCCGGGTTTTCGTCTCTTTGACGAAGATCTTTGGGATGTCGGCATTAGTGTTCGCGACATAGAACGTGCCGTTCCCCTTCTGCGCGACCGAGCGGAGCAGTTCCGGCGAGCCACCGGCGGCGGAGACAGTGCTGACGGTGATTCCGTTCGCGCGCGCCTCGCCAAGCAGCTTGTCGTAGTCGCCGACGTTGCTCCAGCCGTCCGTGAGCAGGATCACGTGCTTGATGCTCGCCTTGCTCTTCTTGAGACTCTCGATCCCTTCCGCGAGCCCGCCGTAGATGTTCGTGCCGCCCC
>JAUJMR010000001.1:646279-648113 GCA_030446765.1 Chloroflexia bacterium | reverse complement strand
GCCGGATCCTCCTTTTTGTTCTTGAGGCGGGAGTCGAGCGGGAGGGTCGCCTCCAGCGGGGAGTCGAAGTAGTTGCCGAGTGCGTACGAGTCCTCCCCACCGACCGCGACGAGCCCCCTGCCGAGGTCGCGCACGTACGTCTGCAGGAGCTTTCCCTGATCCGGAAGCGCGGTAAGCGGCACGTCTACCAGCACCACTGCTGAGTACTCGCTGAGCGCCGTGAGGCTTGTCGGCAGGGCGGAAACGTTCACGAGCGTGGCGTCCAGGTCCGTCGCCTTGAGTGCCGCCACGAGATTCCGTCCCTCACCCGCCTCGCCTTCCGCGACGAGTACGCGCGGAGGTGATTCGACGTACGTGAAGCCGTCACCCTGATTGTTCTGCGCCACGGTATCGCCACCTGCGATCACGCGTGCCTGCCAGCGTCGGAACCCGCGAGGCTGCTTCCCGACCGCCACGACGTAGGCGTTGGTGCCGGGCTTCAGATCGACGGGCCGCTGGGCGATCACCCGGCCGTCACCGATGACTTCCAGGGTGCCGGTGCGTGCCTCCGTACTGTGGACCTTAACCTCGATCTCGAAGTTCTCTCCGGCGCGCACTCTCGGCGGAGCCTGCACCGACTCGACGAGCACATCACCCAGGCGCGCGGCGCCGAGCGTGTGGGTCTGAATCTGCACGCCTGCCGTCTCCGCGAGCCGTGCTGCCTTTTCCATATCGCCCGCGTTGTTGTTCCCATCGCTGACCAGCACGATGCGTTTCTGCGTTCCTTCCGGGAAGAACGCGATCGCGAGCCGGATCGCCGCGGGGATATCGGTCGCGGTCGCATCGGGCCGCGACAGGACCTGTGAGAAGTCATTCGGCACGCCGACGTCCCGCTCCACAAGCGGTTCCTTGCCGAAGATCACGAGCCCGGCCCGGTCCGCACCGCCTGCCGCGCCGTAGGCATCGCGCACCCAGTCCACGGCATCTGCCCGCCCCGGGGCACCGAGGCTGTCGGAGGCGTCGACGAGAAACACCACCGAGAGATCTCGCTCCGGCAGAGCGAGCCCCGTGCCCGCAAGCGCGAGAATCAGCAGCACCACCGCGAGCGAGCGCAGCGCGATGATGAGCCAGGATCGCCTCGTCCGCGGAAGCGCACGCACGCCGAGCCATATCAGCAACGGCACCAGGAGCAGGAGTAACAGCGCTCGTGGCTCCGCGAAGAGTAGCCTCATGCCGTGCTCCTTCGGCCCGGGATGCCGCGCGCCTGGGAGCGCCCGAACAGACACCACTCGACCAGGAGTACAACGAGCGCGAACGCGGCCAGCGGCCACCAACGTTCCGACCCGGGTGCTTGCTGTGGCGCTCCTACGGCGGCGATGCCGCTCGTTGCCAGCGGTGTGGTATCCCGTGCAGTGATGCGTGACTCGTTTTCGCTGCCGGCGTTCACCGCAAAGCGGGTGAGGATCCTGTCGCCAGCGCCTCGTACCTCGTATACACCCGGCATGACGGTGGACGCATACGCCGCTGTCCCTGGCTCAAGCGTGGATCTTTGGCCATCCGGCGCGACGACCGTGCGCTGGCTGGCCGGTTCGGGCATTTGGACGGTCTCCCCCGGCTGGTAGGAGCCCACGCCTGCGGCGGAGGGCGGTTGAAGATGGCGCATGAGGTTGTCGATGAGCACGGGGAACGCGACCTGTAACGGCAGATCGGAACTCTCGGGCGCGAAGGCGAGCGCGACTACCTTGCGGCCTCCGTTCTCCCCCGCAACCAGCAGGGGCACGGTACCCGAGGCGGCGAGTGTTTCCATCCAGTCGGGCGGAGCGAGCCGGCTTGCAGTTGCGACGCTCGTGCTGCG
>JAUJMR010000001.1:635211-646179 GCA_030446765.1 Chloroflexia bacterium | reverse complement strand
TTTCCATCCAGTCGGGCGGAGCGAGCCGGCTTGCAGTTGCGACGCTCGTGCTGCGGAGGTCCACGAAGCGGAGAAGCAGGTTGTCCGCGTTCTGACTCGTCACCATTAGGCCCTTCAACGTCCCGGTCACGGGAAGCAACGAGCTGTTCGTGGGACCGAGGAGCATCAGGTTTCCATTGGGCGGCAGCTGTGCGGGCAGCCGACCGTTGAAGATATATACATCGTAGCCAGCCTCGACCGCCGTGCCGGGCTCTGCCTTGAACACATTTACATTTGGCAGCAGGGAGAGTGCCCGCTCCAGAAAACGGCTCTCCGCGCCATAGAGCAACACACGCGTGGGTGCGGCCTGTGTGCTAACGTGCCACGCCACGTCATCGGCGGCGAGTGCGTCCTTGCCATCCAGCATTGCCTGCACGACCGCACCTTGTGGCAGGTCGTTTACCTCCACGCCGGTGGAGCCGTCCGCGGGCAGTTGGAGCGTGCGGGCGTCGACGAGCCTGCCGTCCACGGAGAGCGAGAGCGTGGCGGTGCGAGCCGGGCCATAATTGCCGACGGACGCCCACAACTGCCGACCACCGGCGCCCTCGCGCGTGGCGAGCCCGAGGATTCCCGCGTTCGTGCCCTCGCCGTACACCGCGTCGAAGCGGACGGGATACGGCACGTTGGACGGTGGTATCGCTACCGGCCCACCGTCACCAACCAGCAGGATCGTCGGGTCCTTGAGTCTGCCCGCGACGGAGCGGGCGAGGATCGCGGCATCGCGCAAGTTCGCTTCACCGTATGCAGTGCCGAGTTCCCTGAGGGCGCGCGAGACGGCCGCATGGTCCGTCGTCGGGCCTGCTAGCAGGCGCGGGGTGGGGCCGGCGGTGAGGAGCGCGATCCTGCTCCCAAGTCCGGCATTGCGCGCTATTTCATCCGCCCGGTCCTTTGCCTGTTCGAAGCGGCTGGGTGAGAGGTCCGTCGCGGCCATGCTCGCCGACATATCCAGTACCAGCACGAGGTCACCGCCGGGCGCGACATCGGAACGCGAGAGTGGCCTTGCGAGCGCCAGGACGAGCAGCGCCAGAATGAGGAGTTGCAATAGCAGGAGCAGGTTGCGCCGCAGCTTCTGCCATGGCGCGTTCGCCTGGACCTCTTCCAGTGCCTGCCGCCAGAGGAACGTGCTCGACACGACGAGTTCCTCGCGCCGCGGCTTCAGGAGGTACAGCAGCACCAGCGGCACGGCGAGCAAACCGAGGCTCAGCGCGAGCGGGGCGGCGAAACCCATCAGGAGACCAGCACCTTCGCCTGGCGGAGCCTGCTGAAGAGGATGTCCTCCACGTCCTCCTCGGCGCGCACGAGGCAGTAGGTTGCGTTGATCGAGGCACAATCCCGGCGGATCTCGGCGAGCCAGGCCTCAAGCCGGTGCTCGTACGCGTCGAGTGCGGCCGCGTCGAGCGTCACGGCTTGCTTTCCGCGGCTTTCGGCGTCGATGAGCTCGAGGTCTCCCGCGAGCGTGGGTTCCAGTTCCTCGGAACAGAGCAGGTGGAGCACGGTGATCTCGTGGCCGCGGCCGCCCAGCGCCCGCAGCCCGGCGCGAATGCCATCCGGGTCCATCAGGTCGGAGATCAGCAGGAGCAGCCCGGGTGAGCCAGCGCGGCTTGCGTACTCGCGCAGCGAACGGTTGAGCACGGCCTCCCCGTTCGGCTGAAGTCCACCGAGAAACCCAAGCATCGCTGACGCGCCACCGGTGCCGCGCAGCGGCCGTAGCGATCCCAGTCCGCCCCCGCCGAGCTCCGTGACCTGGAGCCGGTCCAGCTCATGAAGCGCGACGTACCCAAGCGCGGCGGCGAGCCGGCGGGCGGTCTCCAGCTTCGATGGATCGCCAAAGCCCATCGATGCGCTCGTGTCCAGGAGGACGTGTACCGCCCGGTCTTCCTCCTCCTCATACAGCTTCAGGAAGAGCTTGTCGGTGCGGGCGTACAGGTTCCAATCCACGCGTCGCAGGTCGTCGCCGGGCGTGTAATTGCGGTAGTCCGCGAACTCCACGCTCGATCCTCGCTTTGTGCTCCGCCGGTCTCCGCGCAGCTTCCCAGCCCGCCGAAACCGGCTGCCCAGCTCCAGCGCCTGGAGCTTGCGCACAATTTCGGGAGGGAGAAGGTCGCTGCCAGTGTAGATGTCAGATGTTGTCATGTGATCTCGATCGCGCTGCGTGCCTCTCGCGCCTGTACGGCGCAAAAGTCTTTGGTAGGTCCACTATTCACTGATATCGTGACTTGGCACGGCAGCTAGCCAATCCTTGACTATTCTGAAGGTAGCCTATACCCTCGCTGCCGCGCTTGTAAGTGTCTCGGTGACCTGTTCGACGATCTGGTCGGGCGTGATGCCCTCGCTCTCGCCCTCGTAGTTGCGGATGAGGCGGTGGCGAAGCGCGGGGAGGGCGACGGCGTTGATGTCCTCGATGCTCGCGTTATATCGCCCGTCGAGCAGGGCGTTCACCTTCGCGCCGAGCACGAGCGACTGCGCGCCCCGCGGGCTCGATCCGTAGCGCACGTAGCGGCGCACAAGCTGTGGCGCGCGAGGGTGCTCCGGGTGGGTCAGCAGCACGACCTCGGCGGCGTGCTCCAGCACGTGTGGCGCGACCGGCACTGCACGCGCCAGATCCGACATTGCGCGCACCGTCGGCGCGTCGCCCACTTTGCGTCCGCCGGTCTCCTCGCCGCCCGTGGTCCGCTCCAGGATCTGCACGAGGTCACGGGCGTCCGGGAACGGTACAAGCAGCTTGTACAGGAAGCGGTCGAGTTGGGCCTCCGGTAGGGGATACGTGCCCTCCATATCCACCGGGTTCTGGGTGGCGAGCACGAAGAACGGGTCGGGCAGGGGGTGTCGGGCGCTGCCGACGGTTACCGCCTTTTCCTGCATGGCCTCCAGCAGTGCGGACTGAGTCTTCGGGGTCGCACGGTTGATCTCATCGGCGAGCACCAGGTTGGCGAACACGGGACCAGCCTGGAAGCGGAAGTCGCGGTTGCCGTGCTCGTCCTCGTGGATGATGTTCGTGCCGGTGATGTCGGACGGCATCAGGTCCGGGGTGAACTGCACGCGGGAGAACTGCAGATCGAGCACCTCGCCAAGCGTGCGCACAGTAGCGGTCTTGCCCAACCCTGGCAGCCCCTCCAGCAGCGCGTGCCCACCGACGATGACGCACGTGAGCACGCCGCGCAGCAACTCCTCCTGCCCGACGATCGTCCGGCCAACCTCGGCCTCGATCCCCCGCGCCGTCCGGATGAACTCCTCCGGTGTCATCTGTGCTGCCGCGACCACCGCCATAGCGCCCTCTTTCTTGTGGTAGCTCTTGTTGACTCGATTGTAATCCAGATGCTCGGCGCTGTCCTGTCAGTTACATCCTTTCGAGCGGAGAGAAGACCCTCAGTGGGTCCGACGGTGTGGCAGAGGTGCGATTCTCCCGGCGTTCAGGACGTTTGTGCTCGCACCAGGGGAAGCCTCGACTGGCTTGTATCCGCCTACTTGTCCGGCTTCGCTGGCTCTATCTGCTCGAAATATTGGCGCACGAGATCCTTCTGCGTGATCGGTATGTAGTGATCGTCCAGGTACGAGGAGGCTGCCTCCCCGTATTCGGCGTATGCCTCCTCGTATGGGCGGACGGGTTCACTCTCCTGGCCCTGTGCGAGACCGCCCGTACCCTGCTTTGTGCGTCCCGGTCCCTGCTGACCGCGCACGCGCACCAGGTTGCCCTCGGCATCGGTCTTGGCCGGGGCATACGTCTCCAGATCCCCGGCGATGGCCTCGCGGCCCTGCTCTTTTCCGCCACCCTCACCCGTGCCGCTCGCGTTGCCGCTGCCGACGCCCTGGCCCGCCGCTGCGCCTCCGCCACTGCTGCCGCCGCTTGCCGTACCGCCTTGTCCTTGCCCTGTACCTTGTCCTTGTCCCTGCGCAGCGCCTTGGCCTTGCCCTTGTCCGGCGCCCTGACCCTGTCCCTGGCCGGCACCCTGCCCCTGACCAGTGCCCTGTCCCTGGCCCGCGCCTTGGCCCTGTCCGGCTCCCGCGCCGGGTGTGCCTGTGGCCCCCGGGGTCCCTGCAGCGAAGGGTGTGCCGGCGACGCCCGGTGTGCCAGCCGGTGTGGTGTTGTTCGCGGTGGTCTGCTGCGACGTGCCAGCATTCGCGATCCGGTTCTTGCTGTCCTCCAACTGTGACAGCGCGGACTCCATCGCCTGCGCGGTCTCGGCCTGTGTCGCCGCCGCCTGAAGTTGATCGGCGAGTTTTTCTGCCGATGCTGGGGAGCCGGTCGCGGCCTCCTGTAGCGCCTGCGCGAGTTCTGGCGAGAGGTCACCGGCGGAGGCGGCCGCGGTCTGCAGGGCGCTCGCCGTGCGCGCCCGCTCCTCTGGGCTCATCTTCCCCATCTCGTGGGCTAGTTTCTCTGCTTCCTTCCGGATCTCCTCTTTGTTTCCTGCGGACGCGGCGGAGGCAAGCGCGGCCGTGCTCGGGTTTGCGGCGAGCGTGGACGCCGCCTTCTGGAGCGCCGCGCGGGCCTTCGCCGGATCCTGGGCGCTCGCCTCCTGAATCTTCGCCTGTGCCTCACTCAGTCGAGCGGCAGCCTCTTCTTTCGTAAGGTTGCCACGCTGCAAGTCGCTTTGTAGCTTCGCTAGCTCCTGAAGTGCTTTCGTGGTCGCGGGGTCCTGTTTCGGTGTGCGCTGCTCCAGTCGTTTCGCTGCCTGTCGCACGGCCTCCGCTTCTGTTTTCTCGGCCGCGCTGACAGTGCGGTTCTCCCTGAGCACGTCGAGTTGTGGGTTCGGTGCCAGCACGAGGGCTAGCAGCCCAACCAGTAGGAGCGGCGCAAGCGTGATCGCCCGGCGGGGTGTCTGTCGCGGTATGGCGTGCGTCCAGTCTGCCGATCGCGCCCGCAGTGCTGCGTCTTGCCGTTGTCCTGCGGTGAGCGGCCCGGCGTCTTCCCGCAACCCCAGCGCGGTGCTCAACCGGGAGTGCAGCCCGAGCCGAAGCTCCGCCGCGATCAGCAACCTCCGGGTGTTCACCGGCCAGAGCGCGGCGACGAGCGGGGCGACGAGCGCGCAGACGACGATGATCGCCCCACCGAGCTCTAGCGTCTGCACTGTGTCGAGCATGGGACGGAACCGCGCGGCAAGCGCTACCAGCATCGCGCCGGTCAGCCCCGCGACGAGTCCCCACATGAGCCAGTATCCTGCACGCACGAGCCGCAACCGGCGGACCAGCCGCCGGACGGCGGATTGTACCTCGGAAACATCCCTCACACGATCACCGGTGCTCATGGTGCCTTGGTCTCCGGCTCCAACGCGGGCGGGCGGGACGGATGACGGGCGTTACGGGCCACCGTTGGGCGCACGTAGCGCATCGCGGCCCAGACGAGCAGCGCGGACAGCCCGAGGTACACGACCGTGTACACGACCCACGGACTGGGCATCCAGATCCCGTTCGGATAACCGGGTATTGAGCCATCCTCCGCGAGGCGGAACGCGAACGTGCCGTCGCCGGTGTTGAGGGCGATGCCCGTTGCCCCCCCGGCCGTCAGCGGACTCAGGCTGATGAGGAAGAGTGCGAGATAGATCGCCCACGACCGTGGCGACTCGTTCCCGGGCCCACCACTGAAAAGCAGACCGAGACCACCACCGAAGCCCCCAAGCACCACGCTGGCGATCAGGAAGACGAAGAGCGCGCCGATGAGGCTCACCGCGACGGTGAGGTAGCTGAAGATTGCGGCGGTCGTGGTTGTGCGCATTACGGCGGAGAAGAAGAGACTGACGGACGCGTAGAATACGATCGCGACAATGAGTATCCAGAACCCGAGCACCACCTCCGTCAGCGTGAGCCCACCGAAGAGGAGCGCGAGCACCTGTACGGGCAGTGCGACGAACACGAGCAGGAGCACGTAGGAGAGGCTAGACGCCAGCTTCCCGAGGACGAAGTCACGAGCCCGGATCGGGGTGGTCATAACGAGGTCGAAGGTTTGCCTCTCCCGTTCCCCCGCGATTGCGCTGGAACTGAACGACGGCGCGAGCGGTGCGATGAGCAGGAGCTCGACGAGGGTTACGGCGTAAAAGAGGATCTTGCCGACCGGTGGGGGTAGGCTTCCGCCGCCAAATTGGTTCGCGTCGGCGACAGTGCGCGCCGTGAACCAGTAGATCGCAACCACGAGGCAGGACAGCAGGAGCAGGTAGATTGTGAGCACGGCAAACGCCCGGCTCCCCCGCATCCTGCTCCGCAACTCCTTGGTGGCGATTGCCTGCACTACTGCACCTCACCCTTCGTGATCTGCAGGAAGACGTCCTCGAGGTCACCCGCTTCCTCCGCGAACGCGCGCACGGGCACACCGGCGCCCACGAGCTGGGTTAGCACGGCGGACTCGTCGGGCACGTCCTCCGTCAGTCCGAAGACGAGCCGAGCGGGCGCATCGTCTGTGTCCGGGGCCTCTCCCTGGAAAGCGACGTCCATCACGCCCGGCATCCCGGAGAGCAACCGATGCGCGCTATGCGCACGCGCGGAGACGCGCATCCCCACGCGCTTGCGCACACTCAGGTGTGCGATCATATCTTCCACGCTGCCCGTAGCGAGGAGCCTGCCCCGCTCGATGATGCCGATGTGCGTGCAGACATCGGCGAGCTCGGCGAGGATATGCGATGACAGAATGATCGTCTTGCCCATCGTACGCAACTCCCGGAGCAGCTCGCGCATCTCCACCCGGGCCCTTGGGTCGAGCCCGGAAGCCGGCTCATCGAGCACGAGCAGCGCGGGGTCGTGCACGAGCGTGCGGGCGAGGCAAAGCCGCTGCTTCATCCCGCGCGAGAGGCTCTCGACATACGCGTACTTCTTCTCGCCAAGGTCCACGAGGTCGAGCAGCTCATCAGTCATCTTCGCGCGCCGGTCGGCGGGAACGTCGTAGCAGCGCGCGAAGAAGTCCATGTACTCCCACGTCTTCATGTCCTCGTACACGCCGAAGAAGTCGGGCATATACCCGATCTTCCGGCGCACAAGGTCCGGTTCATCGCGAACGGAGTAGCCGTCCACCCACGCCTCCCCTCCAGACGGCGGGAGCAAGGTGCACAGGATGCGTATGGAGGTGGTCTTACCCGCGCCGTTCGGGCCGAGCGAACCCGAAGATGCTGTTGCGCTCCACCGTGAGGTCCATGTTTTCGAGCGCGACGAGATCGCTGTACCGCTTCGTGAGGGCCTGTGTCTGCACCAGAGCATCGGCCATCTATCGCTTCCTCCCGGTTACCTTGAGCTCGAACATCTGCGTGGTGAGCGGGGCGTCATTCGTGCTCACGATCCGAATCAACACCTTGCCGTTCCGTCCTATATGGCGTGAGGGATTCGGTATAAGTGCCGTAACCTCGGGTGCATGCCGGGTCAGGGAAAGGGGGGTGTAGGCACCTGTATTCTGGTCCTGTATCGCGGCACCCTTGAGGGTGATGCCAATCTCGGGCAGATCGATACTATTCCCCTGTACAGGCGCGCTTGTACCCGGGGCAGCGGGCACGGTGGCTGCCGCCCACCCAGGGGCAGCTGCCGGACCGACCGGATCGCCCATGTCCGGTGGCATCATCCCTCCCTGCGCCCGCTCCTGCCAGAGCGGGTCGATCGAGAGCGACATCGTTTCGGCGGTGACGCCGGTCGGGATCCGGTATTCGAACTCGATCTCGCCAGAACTCCCGGTTCCGGTAGACGATATCGCGGGAATCTCCAAGTTTACCGCGCCGGGCCGAATCTCGGTTTTGCTGTGCAGGATCACCAAACGCTCACTGCTAAGCTCTGCCTTGGCGTCGAGCACGCGAACGGGCTGGACGGTGGATTTGTGCCACGCGAGGACCAGCGCTTCGTCGGCGGGGAGCGGTTGCCCCATACCGTCCATGCTACCCCATGCCATCCGCTCGGCCAAGTTCTGCACGATCTGCCGTTTATCCCAGTCCTTCGGAGGTTCATTTCCCTCGAACCCGTTGAAGTTCCGCTCTTGATTGCCTGCCACTGCCACGCTTTGTCCGGGCTGCACGGCGCCGATGCTCTCTATGCCGTTCTGAGCTACCACATATACCTGATCCAACGGCACAGTGGAGGTGTTCCTGACCGTCCCCGAGATGTTGGAGCCGTTGCCTGAGAGCGTTGCCTCGATTGCCACGCTCCCTCCGTTCTCCACCCGTTGTGCTGCGAAGGTCCGCAGGGCGTACACGTCCACCTGAACATCTCGGAGCACACTTTGCTCACCGGTTTCGACGGTGTACATCGGGCCACCGCCCGCCGCTACGGGGTTACCGTTAGGATCGAACTGCATATCCATATTTTCCGGGTTGGGTCCCCGCACGGTGTATCCCGGTGCGAGGGCGAGGTCGTAGTCCCGCCGATTCGTGCTGAACAGACCCGCGTACGTCGTCACACGCTGGGCCCCACCCTGGCCATACGTCTCCACGACGTCGAGTGTGCGCATGGTGGTTCCGGTGCCGCGTATCAGGAAGTTTGCCCCGTATGCCATCCCGGAGAACGCGAGGGTGATCGCGGGCACGAGCACCCACGCGAGCTCTCGGCGGTCCCGGCGCTTCAGGATAAGGTAGAGCACGGGCCCGATCACGAGCGAGTAGACGATCAGAAATCCCGCCACGAGCAGAGTTGGCGGGAGTTGGGCGCCTGCGATGTTGCGGAGGAAGCTTTCGACCGCCCACCCATCGACCGGGACCCCCTGGGACGCGGCTGTAGACGGCTGTGCCGAAGTGGAGCGGATCAGCGCAGCGTTTCCCTGCCACTCGCGGAACGGCGGCGCCGACGGGCTCCATGCGAGCCACGCAACAGAGCCCTGTCCCGTTGCTCGACGTACGATGAGCGGTCCATTTGGACTACTTGCGACCGCACGCACGTCTTTGCCGGGGGTTGCCTGCGTTATCACGCCTCCCGCCGGAATCTTCGAGCCGCCGAGCTTCGCCAGTTCACTGAGATCCTGGGCGTTGCTCTGTGAGCCGAGCGTTACCGGCATCAGATTGCCGATGCCGGCCGCATTTCGCGCTGCGTCCGGGCCAGCCGCGACGATCAGTGTCCCACCGAGCTGCACCCAGTCGCCGAGCGCCGCTGTCTGCGCCTTGGAGAGCGCGCCCGTGTCCACGCCGTCCACCACAAGCGTGTCGACTGCGCCAAGCGCATCCGCCCGCTCAGGGAGGGTCTCGGCCGTGAGGCGCGCAACGACGCTCTCAGCCCCAGCCTCCCGGCTGATCAGCGCGGCGTACGGCGCGGCATCGGGGGTAAGCAGGCCGAACAGGCGAGTGCCACCGGGTACCTGCGTCAGCTTGTCCTCGCCCCGCGCGACGAGTTGCTTGCCGTCGAGGACGCGTACCTGTGCGCTGGCGGCGAAACCGCCGTACTGCGGGTAGAGCGTCAGCAGCTTCGCGCTGTTCTGCGGGAGCTCGAGCTCGGAGTAGTACAGGATGGACCCGTTCTGAACCGGAGCGGTGAGCTCGACGCGGGCACGGAAGCTATCGCCCTGGTTCGCAAGCCGCACGCGTACCGGCGTCGGGCCTTGCGTGGAGTAGTATCCGTCATAACCCGCATCCACCGTGACGGACACACGTGCCTGCGCTCGGGCGGGCGTGGTCCAGAGGGTCGCCTGAAGCAACATCGCGATCAAAACGAGGGCGATCTTCAACAACAAGTCCTTCCCAGCACCGCATCAACCGTTGCACTCGTATAACGCTCGGCTCGCGCGCAAAGTTTCAGCGCGGCTTCAGCCTGTTCATCACCGTCGATGTGCGTCCTCGGACGGACGCCTGATTGTAACCTAATCGGCCGGCTACCATCCCTCGGGCACGAGCGGCTTACGGCTGGACGCCCGCGGCACACGACCGGCACGGCACCGATATTGCCGCAGCATGGTGCATCAGACTCGATAATCACCGTATCAGACAGGAGAGTACCGATGCCCCAGGCCGCCCTCGTTGGCTGCGCGCACATCCATACCCCAGGCTTCATAAAGCGGCTGCAGGCACGCTCGGACATCCAGGTTAAGAGCGTGTGGGATCACGACTCAGAGCGCGCGCATCGGCGTGCCGGGGAACTGGACGCGAGCGTCGTGACCGAGCCGGACTCCGTGTGGTCCGACCCGGAAGTGGAGGCAGTCATCATATGCTCGGAGACGGTGCGCCATCCGGAACTGGTGCTTGCAGGCGCGGCGGCGAAGAAGCACATGTTCGTGGAAAAACCACTGGGCATCGGCGCCGCGGAGTCGTACGAAATGGCGGACGCGATTGAGACCGCCGGCGTGCTGTTCCAGACCGGCTACTTCATGCGCGGCAATGCCGTGAACCGTTTCGTCCGCGAGAAGGTGCAGCAGGGGGCTTTCGGCACGGTCACCCGCGTCCGTGCGTCCGTCGGGCACGGCGGCTCGCTCGGCGGCTGGTTCGATACGGAGTGGCGCTGGATGGCCGACCCCCAGCAGTCCGGCCTCGGGGGCTTTGGTGACCTTGGCACGCACGCGCTCGACCTGTTGTTGTGGCTGATGGGCGATGAGCGCCGAGTGGAGAGCGTCACCGCGAGTATCGGCCAGGCGACGGACCGGTACGGCGAGATGGACGAGTATGGCGAAGGGCAACTTCGTTTCACGGGCGGCGAAGTGGGTACGCTCGCCGCGGGCTGGGTGGATCTCGCCAACCCATTCCAACTCCTCGTGAGCGGTACGCGCGCCCACGCCCACGTGCTCGATGGGACGTTGTACTTCAAGAGCGAGGACGTGGAAGGCGCAGACGGCAAAGAGCCGTGGACGGACCTGCCGGAAGGGCTGCCGCACGCGTTCGATCTCTTCCTGGATGCTGTGACCGGGAAGCCGGACGTGCCGCTCGTCACGGCACGGGAGGCCGCGCTGCGCTCCGCCGTTATGGAGGCGATGTACCAGGGCGCCGAGCACGGCACGTGGCTGAGCCCCGCCACTGATCCCGTCGGAATGGCGGACGGCTGATACGGTTCAGG
>JAUJMR010000001.1:614840-635111 GCA_030446765.1 Chloroflexia bacterium | reverse complement strand
TACGGCTACTCGTTGGCACTACCAAGGGACTGTTTACCTTTGAGTCGGACGCCGCACGGCGTGAATGGAGACCCAGTGGACCGCACCTCGGCGGCTGGGAGGTCTACAGCGCGCTGGGCGACGGAAGCCAGTCCGAACGGATTTTCGTTGGCACCTCCCATATGGCGTACGGCCCGTCCATCCGGGTGAGCGACGACGGTGGGCAAAACTGGACGCAGATCGCCGAAGGGCCGCGCTACCCCGAGGAGAGCGGCTTCGCGCTGAACCGGGTTTGGCAGATCGTGCCGGGCCATCCTTCCGAGCGGGACATACTCTACGCCGGCGTCGATGAGGCTGGTCTGTTTGTCAGCAGGGACAAGGGCGCAACGTGGACCGAACTCGCCTCGCTCACGAGCCACCCGACGCGTTCCGATTGGTTTCCGGGGGCTGGTGGCCTTTGCCTTCATACGATTCTGATCCATCCCGATAATCCGCGGCGGATGTGGGTCGGCATCTCCGCTGTGGGCGTGTTCCGCACAGATGACGGTGGTGAGACCTGGCGGACGTGCAATGAGGGGCTTGCCCGCGTGCCGGTCGGGACGCCACACCCCGAGGTTGGCTACTGTGTCCATAAGATGGTGCTCGACCCCGACGACCCCGATACGCTGTACATGCAGTACCACCAGGGGGTGTTTCAGTCGAACGATGGGGCGGAAACGTGGTTCCCCATCGAAGATGGCCTGCCGGGAGACCGCATCTCAACCGAGCTGGGCGCGCCGTTCGGGTTCCCGATCGTTATCTCTCGTTCCGGCGACTGCTTCCTCGTGCCACTAGAGAGCAGTGACCAGCGCACGATGCGTGACGGCAGGCTGCTTGTTTACGGTAGGCGTCGAGGCAGCGACCGATGGGAGCCGGTCGGCGATGTTGTGCCGGACGAGCCGCGTCATGTGAACGTCTTGCGCGACGCGATGACCGTCGATTCCCTGGAACCGTACGGCGTCTACTTCGGGACGACTTCGGGCGAGGTGTTCTGTTCCATTGACGGTGGCGTGGGCTGGGATCGCCTGCCCGGACAGTACGGCCGCATCCTGTGCGTCAAGCCGTGGATACAGGAGGGCGAGTATGCCGCTTGAGGTCAGGATCCCGCCAATGCTGCGCGACTGCGCTTCGGGACAGACGCGGTTCTCCATCACGGCGAACACGCTCGAGGAAGCGCTGCGGCGGCTCTTCGAGACGTATCCGCTGCTCCGTGTTCATCTGTATGATGAGACCCAGCGACTGCGGCAACACGTGTTGATCTTCTTCAATGGGGAAAGCGTTGCCTGGCTCGATCGTCTGGATATCCCGGTGCGCACCGGCGATCAACTCACAATTCTGCAGGCTGTCTCCGGAGGATAGCGCGGTAGCGTCGCATCTGATCGGGCGCGTCGGCCCGAGCCGCGCCTGCGACTTCGGCGGAACTCCATTACGGTTGGGCTAGGGTTGGTCCCAGTCTGAAGCAGACACGGGCAGCGCGAGGCCCTGCGCGCCGGGTTTCGATTGCGTGGCCTCCGGGTAGTACCGCGCGAGCAGGTCGAGCCCGATCTTGGCACGGCGCACTCGTTCCCGGCTCAAGGCCACCGCGACGCTTTCGAGGTGCGTGCCCGCTGGGTAGATGTTTGGCGCGTTGCGAAGGCCAAACTTGATGTACACCGGCGCCGCGACGCGCACGATCTCGGGTATCTCATAGTGGCGCACGAAGCCGCCCAGGTCGTCGGGAGCTTCCACGTACACGTCCAGCGGAATATCCACCGCCTGCCGTATCGCGGCGAGCTGCGCAAGCGAGAGGTCGGTCGGAACGTTGTAGGTGTCCGCCCCGAGGTTCTCCATCAGCTTGACGGAGGCGGGGTTGGCGGCGGCCATCATCACGCTCATCTTGAACTGCATATCGGCAGGCAGCTCGCCCGCCTTGCGCATCTCGCCCGCGACCCACAACGCGCCCTCGTCCGCAAGCAGCACACTGCGGATGCCGAGCGATGCGGCTCGCCTGATGTCCTCCAGGCAGTGAACCAGTTGCTCCTGGCCGCGCAACCGGGGAGAGACCGTGCGGCCACCGCTGGAGACCGCCATTGCGCCGGTGTCCCAAGCCGCGTTCGGGCGCGCGAACAGGCTCACTTCCATCTGCTGGGCCGCCGCAAGCTGGGCCATCTGCTGGATCTCATCATCGGTCATCAGCATCACGCCACTGCCCTGCGAGACGCGGTGGATCGTGATGTTGTATCGGTGCGCGTCCTCGATGATTGCCGCGAGAGCGCTCAGGCTCTCGGTGCTCGGCAGTTCAACGCGGTACTGTGCCCCATCTGGGAAGCGCTTCTCACTTGCCGGGAGCTGCTGCGCGTCTCCGGGAGGTAGCCCCATCCGCTCCAGGAAGCGTCTCGTCGCGTGCATCGCTCACCGTTCCCCGGACCGCTGTCCAGTGTGAAATAACGACGGCAGTACCGTCACGTGAGCACTTCCAGGTGTCCGATTCCGTTGTACCACTCCACCTCCCACTCGCCGTCGCGGAAGTGGACGAGGCTCGCCGAACCGCTCGCGAGCTTTGACTTACCGGTGCCCAGCGTGCCATCGGTGATGGCGGCGAAGATCAGGTGCAGCACCTCCCGGTGCGACACGAGTATCAGCCGCTGGCCGGGATGGCAGGTAATCAGGTGGTGCATCCCTCGCATCGCGCGCTCCTGTACGGCTGGCCGAGGCTCGGCGCCGGGTATGTTCCCGTCGGGAAACGATCGGGCACGTTCCTCTACGGTCATCTGGTATGCCGCGCCCGGCTCGCGCGCCTCGAACTCAGCCATCACCTCGACATCGGCGAGCCCGACACGGTGTGCGACGATGAGTGCACTATCGTGCGCGCGCCGCGTCGGGCTCGCCGCGATGAAGTCCCACTCGAATCGGGCGAGGAAATTGGCGCACCACTGGGACTGACGCCGGCCAAGCTCGGTGAGCGGGCGGGTCTCCCGGCCCTGAAGCCTGCCTTCGTGGTTGGCTATCGTCTCCCCATGCCTGACGAGGCAAATCGTGGTGTCGATCGGGCTTCTCCTTATCTGCGCGGGGCGGCGCCACCGTGCGGCGCCACGCAACTGACATGCTGGACCCGCTCTGTCTCACCCCTAGCGTTCGGTCACTAAACCGTCCAGGTGCCCGGTGCTATTGTAATCCGCGAGCCGCCACTCACCCTGCTGGTACTCCAGCTGGGTGATCGAGCCGATCTTGAGCTGGCTGATGCCGGTGCCGAGCTGACCGCCGGACACCACCCAGACGATGCCGTTGATCCCCTCTCGGTGCGCCACGATCAGGATACGCTTCCCCTCGTGCGTCTGTGCCAGGTGGTTCAGCCCCCGCATGGCGCGTTCCCGCACATGCTCGCGCGATTCCGACCCCGGCACCTGCCCATCCGGGAACCGTGCGTCAATCTCCCGGGGTGTAAGATTATAGGCCTCCCCCGGTTCGCGGGCCATGAACTCCGGTATGATCTCGATCTGTGTGATGCCCAGTCGCTGCGCGATCAGCTCGGCGCTCTGCAGGGCTCGCCGGGTTGGGCTACTCACGAGCAGGTCCCACGAGTACGCTGCCAGATGCTCGGCGCTGAGGCGCACCTGCTCCTTACCCTTCTCGTTCATCTCCCGGTCTTCGCGTCCCTGAAGGCGCTGATCACGGTTGGCGTCCGTCTGCCCGTGCCGGACAAGCGCGACGGTGGTCGTCATGGGGGCCGTTTCGGCAATGGTTCCATCCGCCGGGCGGACAGCCTCATGCATGGACGGGGTTTGCCGCTGGAGCGTTGGAGCCTGTCGCAGCACTCGGTCGCACGCGGGCACGTTCAGTACGACGCCATCCTGCTCCACGGGCACCGCGCATCCGCTCCCTCAACGTTGCTCGATCCGATCTCGCTAGTACGTCGTCAGTTTCCCGGCTCATATACAAAACGCCTTCCGCTCGCGGGCAATAGGACGGGCAGCTCGGGGTGGGTCGCGCGGACATATTGCACGAGCGCGCCGGGGCTGCCCAGGTTCGCCTCAAACATATCGTAGTGGATAGGGATGAGCAGTTGCACCCCCACGTCGGCAGCGAGATCCGCAGCCTCACGCTCGTCCATGTTGCCGGCGATATCCTGCCGTTCCCGGTAGTAGCCTCGCCCGTTGATGGGCAGGAGTGCCACATCGGGCCGCAGGTCCCGCAGTCGGTCCGCCATGCCGTCGTAGATGACGGTGTCGCCTGCGTGGTACACCCGTACGCCACTGAGATATAGAACGTATCCGACATATGCGTGCTGCCCTTCTTGGTCAGTCTCGAAGTCGTACACCGCTGGAGGTGAGCGGAACGCGTGCATCGCTGGGACGGCGGTGAGTGTCACGCCGTTCAGGGTCACCGGCTCGTCTACGCGAGCACCGATGATTCGCTCCGCCGGGATGCCGATATCAGAAAGCCTTCCGACCAGCGGCTGGGGCACAACAAAGCGCGCGTTTGGCGACGAGCGCGCTATCTTGGGGAGTGCGGGCTCGTCAAGGTGATCGATGTGGTCGTGCGTGATGAGCACCAGGTCGGCCGGTGGCGCTTCCTCGGGACCGAACGGCGGGGGGATGAGGCGGCCGTCCATCTCCGAGAGGAACGGGTCAATATACAGGGTGGCCCCGGCACCTTTCAGGAGTACGCTCGCCTGTCCAAGCCACCAGAGTGCGATCGTGTCCTCGCGGACCTGAGTGGCAGTGACGTCGGCCAGTATCTCCTTTGCGGGTGGCATCATCCTCTGTCCTCCTGGGTTTCATGCTGTACGAGCACTTTGAGGGTGCCCGCGTCCTTGGCAACAAGTGTATCAAGTGCGGACTGGTATGCTGCCAGTGGGTATGTGTGCGTGATAAGCGGCCCGAGATCGAGCAGTCCCGCGCTGAAGAGTTGCAGCGCATAGGACCAGGCCGCGGTGTTCGCGCCGCACGTCCCGAGAACGGTCAGGTGCGCGAGCACGAACAGGTCCGGGCTTATCTCGAGGCGCGCGCCCTCTCCCGCGACTCCCTGGAGCGCGACGATTCCTGAGCGGCGCGCGGTGCGAAATGCCTGCGCAACCGCCGCAGCCTTCCCCGCACCCTCGAACACTAGATCCGCGCGCCCGCCCCGAGGTCACGTTCGCGACCAGCGCCTCGACGTCGTCCCGCTTGTAGTTCGCGGTATGTGTTGCACCCATCCGCCTGCCCAGCGCGAGGCGGTCATCGCGTGAGCCGACGAGTATCACGGCTGCGGGGCTGTGGAGCCGAGCGAGATGCACCGCAAGCTGGCCAATCGCACCGTCGCCGATGACCACCACGGTGCACCCTGGCCGCGGTCGGGCGCGCAAGAATGAGTCAGCGACGACAGCTGTCGGTTCAAGCAATGCGGCGTGGGAGAGGTCGGCATCCGCGGGGAGCGTGTGTACGAGCCGTGCGGGAACGGCGACGTACTCGGCGAAGCCACCGGGACGCGTGAAGCCGACCTCGTGATATCCCGCCTCGCACAGGTTCGTGAGCCCGTTGCGGCAGTTCTGGCAGGCGCCGCAATACACGAAGCCTTCCGAGACGACCTTGCTTCCCACGTCGACTCCCCGAACCCGCTCGCCAACCGCGGCGATGGTGCCGCTCCACTCGTGTCCTGGGACGACAGGGTAGCGAATGAACTCCGCGGGCCGGGTACCCTGGTAGACCTCAACATCGCTCCCGCAGATACCGGCGGCGTGTGAGCGAATTAGCACTTCGTCCGGACCGGGGCTAGGACGCCCTATCTCCGCGAGCCGCGCCTCACCTGGTGCCCCGATAACGACGGCTCTCACCAGCGCGGCTCGCGGATCGCCAGAAATGTATTCATATGCCGTCTTCTCCGTACCCTTGATTTGAAGTTTACTATCTTGGCGTTGGGCCGCACCTCATCGTAATCACGCCAACCCGGCGGTTATAACGTCCATTCCCGTCTGCACGCTCGCACTCGAACACCGGAGGCATCCCCGTAGAGTACCTGAACGCTCGGCTCCATCTGGCCCGTCGCGCGATCCCGGCGCTGCGTATACGTTCCCCACGCACGGCCGGTGCTCCAGAAAGTGCGGAAGTCCTCTGCGTTGATCCTGGGCGCGAACGTCAATTCGTTGCGCGCCATGTCGCACACGAAGCCGCTCAGCGCCGGAAGCAGACCCCAGCTCGCCATGGAGCGGGCGTAATGGTTGCCACACTCGACCTCGTTCCACGGGTTCCGGCGCTCGCCGTCGTGCCGAGCGCGTACCGCTCGCACGATCGTGAGCCCCTCGTCCACCAGTCCCTCGTATATGAGGTGTGTCGCCACCTGGTACTCGATGCCGGTGAACACCTCGTCCGAATACGGAAACGGTACCCGCGGCCGTCCACCGCGTGGCCATGAGCACACAAGCAGTCCCGACTCGTCGTTCAGTACATACGCCCGCTGAGTGTTGACGTGGTCGGTGAAGTCACGCCGGTAGTTGTGGCGGTAGATGGATTCGAGAGCAGTCCGAACGTGCTCACGCGGCAGGAGGTATCCGAGACCCAGCAAGTGCGCCATCTGCTGGCCGAGCAACTGATCAGACAGACAACCCGTGCCGTGCTGGTACGGATAGGCGTCGACATCGTCGAGTTGCTGCTCGTAGTACTCCTCCGTTCCAGCACAACGCATCGAGCCGCTCGGCACTCCGAGCAAAGGCCGCCGAGTACCGCTGGGCGGCGTCGGCGTCCCTGAGATAACGGGCGATCTCCTCGGCGGACCGCAGTGCACCAAGGAAGAACACGCCTGTGAGTGGGTTCGGCCCGTAGAACTCGATGTCGTACGTGTTGTGCTGTCGGCCATCCAGGACCAGATCGTTGTCCGTGTCCCAGTACTCGACGGCGTACCGCAGTGCCGCCTGGACACTTGGCCACATCGCTCGCAGAAACGAATCATCGCCGGAGAGCCGCCACTCGCGGTAGACACGCATCACGGTTCCAAGCTGTCCGTCCGCGGCAGCCTCGTGATCCCACACCGACTCGAAGATCTTCAGCGCGCGGAAGTTCATCTTGCCGTCTGGTTCGGTTTCGTCGAGCAGTTCCGTTCGGCGCATTCTGCGCTCGAGTTCCGGGAAGAGGAACGCGGTCGTTTGGGCGTAGTTCCACACGTGTGTGCAGGTGCCGGGACAGCACCCAGCATCGTCGAAGCAGCCCTCCCAACCAAGGAATCGTCCGTCCTCCAGCCAGAAGCAGGTGGTACTACGAAGGGCGGCGACGTTGCTCGCAACCGCGTCGATGACGAACGCTGGCAGTGTGCTTTGGAAGAGTGCGTCGTGGTACGCGCGCGTCCCACGTTCCAGCCGATCACGGTGCTCCGCGAGATACCGCGCGACCTCCCAAGAGCTGTCGAAGCGCGTCGCATACTGGTTGCGGATCGTTTCGCGTCCCGCGCGCCGTACTCGCGCATTTTCGTTCCAACCGTTGATGCGGTTTGGAAAGTACCAGGCGAGCACAAACCTGAAATCTCGGCTCTCACCGGGGGCGAGCGTCGACGCAACCGCAACGGATCCCGTGTCGGTCTTCCCATCCCCCGAAGGGGTGTCGATTTCCAGGTCCTCAAGGCGCCCATCCACGGAGAAGTCGTTCCAGAACTCCTCCAGTGCTTCGTGCGCCCACGAGCCGCGGCGCCACACCGGCTTGCAGGTCGCGGGGTCGTCCATCACCGCGAGCGATAGGTCACCGTACCGCAGGTCTTCTGGTGTGTATCGCTCGGAATGAAGGTACAACCCGGCCAAGCCATCGCTCTCGCGGCGCACGTTCCGGTTCGTGCCGCCCTGGGGTACGTGCGGGTGGCCGAACTGGCCGATCTCGGAGCCTCCGACGGGATTGAGGATCGAACCCACGATACTGACGTCTACCGGTTCGTGCGAAGCGTTCGAGACGGTGTACGTGAGATAGACACCGGGCAGGCCGGAGTCTTCGGCATTGAGCGGTATGAGCGGGGTATATGCTTCGAGACGGACCTGGACGGGTAGGTGGTGATCCTCAAACGTTATCCAGACGATGGGAAATTCGCCCAGCATCGTGGATCCTGCAGCGTGGGGCAACCCGGCGGCGGTGCTCTGATGGTACCCGTGTGATTCGACATGGGCGGCGGACAGGCGCTTGCAGCACCCGCGTCACCGGCTCTGCCCCCGCGCACAGGCTCGAATCGCGAACCACGTGTTGGGCAATGTATCCTTTGGCAGGTCGGTTGAAGATTTCCCAGTCGCGTAGCTCGCCCCTGCTGCCGAGCGAGACGTTCCCGGCACCGATGCCGCCAAGGAGGAAGGCCGCTGCGGTCGCTTCAGGTCCGAGCGTGCGAGACGCTTCCGGATCCTGTACCGTATTCTGAGCGGTGGTGCCGTCTCTCACGTGACCTTCCCTCACCCGGGTCTTGGCGCTGCACCGATGCTAGCCGTCACCCCGCATCCGTAAGATCGTCCAACGGAGCCCCGCTGCTCGCCCTTTCTCACCCCGCCGAGTTGATCTGCACGGTTTTCGTCTCCGTGAAGAACTCGATGGCCGCCGGTCCCTTGCTCGCGAGAGTGGGAGCTGGACCCTCGCATTCCGCCGAACGGTGCGTGGGGATCGACGCCGGTCGTGTCGCCGTTGACCCGGACCATCCGCACTCGATCTCCTGGATATACTCCAGGGCAGCGTTGATGTCGCGCGTGAACAGCGAGACGCTGAGACCGTACTTGGTCCCATTGGCGATCTCCAGTGCCTCCGCGATGTCCGCCGCGCGCTGTACGACGAGGAGCGGACCGAACACCTCCTCCTGCGCGACCGTTGCATCCGGCGCGACACCAACTATCACGGTCGGCTCGAAGAAATAGCCTCTTGCAATGCCTCGTCGGATGGCTTTGAGCCGCCAAGCACGACCTCTCCGCTCCTCGCGCCCTCCTCGGCGTACTTGCGTACCTTCTCCTGGGAATCCTGAGTGATGAGCGGGCCGACCGCGCTCCCAGGGTCCGTCGCGGGCGCGAGTGGCAGCGCCTTGATCTGCTGTGTCAGCCGCTCCACGAACGCGTCGACGGTGTCCGATGTAACGATGGCGCGCGAAGTGGCCGTGCACTTCTGGCCCGCGAAGCGCATCGCCCCCGCCGCGATGAGCTTCGCGGCCTGATCGAGATCGGCGTCGCCGAGCACGAGCGCGGCGTTCTTGCCCCCCATCTCGAGCTGATACTTGATGTTGCGCCGGGACGCGGACTCCGCGATCCGCGCCCCCACGCCGTCGGAGCCCGTGAACGTGACGGCGCGCACGCCGTCGTGGTTCACCAGCGCATCGCCCAACACGGAGCCCTTGCCAAGCACGAGGTTGAGCACCCCGTCCGGCAGCCCCGCCTCCGCGAACACCTCCACGAGCCGATACGCGGTGAGGGACGCGACCTCCGCCGGCTTCCAGATGATCGTGTTGCCGTACGTAAGCGCGCGCGATCTTCCACAGCGGAATGGCGAGCGGGAAGTTCCACGGACTGATCACCGCCACGGGTCCGAGTGGCTGCCGGAGGGTGAACTGGATGCTGCCCGCCTGCTGTGCGGGGATCACCGAGCCGTTCGGATGGACGGCCTCCTCGGCGAAGTAGCGCAGGATCATCACACCCCGGTCCGCCTCCATCCCCGCCTCGCCGATAGGTTTGCCGACCTCGGAGGCCATGAGTGCCGCGAACTCATCGCGCCGCGCCGCGAGCACGTTGGCCGCCCGGTGTAGTACATCCGCGCGCGCCTGGCCAGTCCCCCGCGACCACGGCCTGAATGCACTTGTTGCGGCCTCCGCCGCGCGGTCGAGAGTCTGTGGTCCTGCCTGCGGCACCTGCGCGAGCACCTGCGTCGCGTCGGAAGGATTCAGGTCCGGGGTGTGGTCGCCTTCGGAAATGGAAAGCCATTCGCCACCGACAAAGTGCGACAGAGTCGCCGTATCAACTGCCATCAAGTTCTCCTAACCATGATGCGTGTAGCACGGAAGGGACGTGCACGAAGTATGCCGTAGGCCGGACCCTCACCGCGCTGCCTACCGCGCAAATATGGCGGACGCCGAGAAGGAGAGGTTCGGCAGGGTGATGGAATCGATGGGCTCATCAAGCCCGGCACGGGCGTGCAGGACATATCGGCCCTCCGCTAGCGCGAACACCTCGACGATCTCGGCCTCCGGGCTCACCAGCCAGAGCTCAACGCGGCGACGATCTCGGAAACGCCGAACGCGGCGTATCGATCACTCTTCTCACCCCTATCGTACGTTGCGGTACTGGGCGACAATACCTCGATGACGATATCGGGCACGGTGGTGAGACCGTACTCGGTATCGGCTTGTTCGGAACGTTGCCTGAGGACCACGAGATCTGGGATCAAGACCGTTCCATCGCCGAGCACAAGCCCCACTCCCGATGGGAACACCTCCCCCGCCTGTCGTCGATACCACCGAGTGGAAGAGAAGCAACAGCTGCCCGCAGATTCTCTGATGCTTGATGCTCGGTGCCGTCACGCGTGCAGCTCCCCGTCGATCAGCTCGTATCGCTTGCCGTCGCTCGGATAATCGCGAAAGAACTGCTCCGCGGTGAGCCGCGTGCCGTTGTGGACGGACTGCCATTGAAGACCTCCGGGTATCGGTTGCTTCGAAAGCGATTCGTCGCTGGTTAGACGGTGAACTTGCCTCCGTCGTAGCAGACCTCGCCGTCGGCGTACACCTTGCCCTCGCGCAGGTCGCAGATCATATCCCAGTGGAGTGCGGACTCGTTCTTGCCCCCGGTCTCCGGATAGCTACGGCCGAGCGCCATGTGCATCGTGCCACCGATCTTCTCATCGAAGAGGATGTTGCGGCTGAAGTTCTGGATGCCGTAGTTCAGGCCGAACGCTACCTCGCCAAGGAAGCGCGCGCCGGCGTCCTGATCGAGCATGGAGTGTAGGAAGTCCTGTCCCCTTGGCGGCGGTGGCCTCCGTTACCTTGCCGTTCTCGAACACGAGCCGCACGTCCTCGACCTCGTTCCCGCCGTACACCGCGGGGTACGTGAACCGAACATGGCCGGTCGCGGAGTCCTCGATGGGCCCAGTGAAGACCTCGCCGTCCGGGAAGTTGTGGCTGCCACTCGCGTTAATCCACTTGCGTCCCTTCGCCCGGTACGTGAGGTCGGTGTCTGGCGCGACGATGTGGATCTCGTCGTGCTGACCCAGGAAGTCCGCTATCCGTTGTTGCTCCGCCTGCACCTTCTGCCAGCCGGCGGTCGGATCGTCCTGATCCAGCAACCCCGCACCGTACACGAACTCCGCGTACTCCGAGAGCGACATCCCGGCATCCTGCGCGTAGGCGTGCGTGGGGAAGAGGGTGAGGCACCAGCGCAGCTCGTCCGCCGCAGCCCGCTGCATGTAGCGCTCCATGATCGGTGCGTTGGTCTGTGAGACCATGGCCATCCGCTTCGGGTCCACGCCGCTGAGGGCCTTCGTGTTCTCCTCGGCCAGGATGTTCAGTGTCCTGTTGTAGTGCTCGATCTCCTGCATGCGCAGCGGCGAGAGATACTGTAGCTGCTCCTCGGAACCTTCCTTCAGCAGGACCTCGGGCAGGCCGCCGAGGTTGATCCGTGTGCTGACGTGCGCACCGGCCCGCACCGCCTCCCGATATGCCTCGCGGACGAGTGGAGCAGCAAGCGGCGTGGACGTGATCAGGAGCCGGTCACCCGGTTCCACACGCAGCGAGTAGCTGATAAGGACCTTCGCAAGTTTCGTATGCCGTGGATCGGCCATCGGTTCATCCCTTCTAACGTGCAGCTTCTACCACCAGGTCGGGGTGCCGTAGCGCTCCTCTTTCAGGGGTCGCCGTTCATCTTGATAGCCCGCGTCCTCCCAGAAGCCGGGCCGGTCCTCGGGCAGGAACTCCAGCCCGCGCAGCCACTTCGCGCTCTTCCAGAAGTATCGCTTCGGCACGAGCAGCCGGAGGGGATAACCGTGCTCCGGGTCGAGCGGCTTGCCGTCGAACTGGTAGGCGAGCATCACGTCATCGTCGAGCAGCACTTCCAGCGGGATGTTCGCGGTGAATGTGTTCTCCGCGTGGGCGAGCACGAACTTCGCTTCGGGCTTGGGTTTCACCAAGTCTACGAGATGCTTGAAGGCGACGCCGTCCCAGCGGGTGTCGAGCTTGCTCCAGCGGGTGACACAGTGAATGTCCGTCGTGACCTCGGACCTGGGCAGCGCGGCGAATTCGTCCCACGAGAGTGTGATCGGGTTGTCGACCAGTCCCCAGACCCGGAAGTCCCACCCGGCGAGGTCTCGATAGTCCGGAACAGAGCCGTAGTGCAGGACGGGGAACTTCTTGGTGACCACCTGACCGGGCGGCACGCGCCCCTCATGTTCCGCCGTTCGCCTGCCTCGATTGAAGAAATCGAACGCCATCCTTGGGGTTTCCTCCGGGAACTGCGTAACTCGCTAACCAGCGTAAGAGTATAGCAGACGTATTTGCTTGCTCCCGTTGCCCAAGGGCCGTGCCACCACACACGCAGATGCGGCGGCTCCCAGAACCCTATCGAACCTGTTGGACGCCGGATTGCCCGCTAAAGCGTAAGTGCTGAGTTGCTCTCCGTGGTCAGGTCCGCTGCGCGACACCGCAGTCGGTGCGGCACGGATACGACCTACGCCGGAACCGGCTTCGCTCCCTGCTTGCCGTACATCTCCACGATCTCCTGCACCGTTGTGGCGTCCTCGGGACGCTTGTCGAGGTCGCGGAAGCTGATGAGGCGTGGGAAGCGGAGTGCGTAGCCCTGCTTCTCCCCGTTCATACCGGCGCTATGCACGGGCGATCGGGTGATCTCGTCGGCGAGGACTTCGATGACCACTTCGGGTTCCACCCACACGCTCGGCTGCAACAGGCTCTCAACACGCGCGGGCTTTTCCGCGCTGACGTACGGCTCGCAGCGTTCGCGCACCTCTCGCCACTCGGCGTCCGTGAGACCGGTGCCGATCTTCGTGATGCTCGGGAAGATGTCGCGCTCCTGGTCGTACACCCCGACGAGGAGCGCGCCGACGCCGAACGCGCTGCGCTTCCCGCGGCCATAGATGTAACCAATGACCACACAGTCGACCGTGTCCTGCAGCTCGCCGGACTGGGCGCGCTTCAGCTTCACCCAGTTGTAGTTGCGCGCGCCCGCCTGGTACGGGGAGTCGAGCTTCTTGGCCATGATGCCTTCCAGCCCGCCTTGGACGGCGTCGTTGAAGACCGTAATCAGCTCCGACGCCTCGTTTGCCACAATCTCTTCCGAAACCAGGATGGTGTCACCGGGCCGGATCAGGGTCTGCAGGCGCTCCCGCCGCTCCGTGTATGTGAGCGGTGTGATGTTGTCACCATCGATGTACAGCACATCGAACGCGAAGAGCCGGAGCGGTAACTCCAGCGCCGTGTCTGCGACGTTGTGCTTGCGCCTGCGCCGGGTCGTTTCCTGAAACGGAAGGTACTCATCGGACAGTGGATTGTATGCCAAGGCCTCGCCCTCGAAGATCGCGGTTTCCGCCGCGACCTGGGCGAGCGTCGCGTCGGCTATCTCCGGGAAGGCGCCGGTCATCTCCTCCAGGTTACGCGAGTAAATGCGCACCTCATCGCCGAGCTTGTGGATCTGACACCGGAAGCCGTCAAATTTCTTCTCGATGGCGGCCGGTCCGAGCTTCGTGAGGATCGCCTCTGCGCTTGGGAGCCGCTCCGCGAGTGCGGGCCGGACCGGATTCCCGATCTGGATACTCAGGCGGTCAACCGCGTCGATACCTTCACGCCAGAGCGTCTCCCCGATTAGGCCCAGGTCGGACGTCTCGTTATACGCCCGCTCCAGACGCTTGCGCAGACTCTTGTCCCCAACCTTCGCGAAGGAGTAGCCGTCGAGAATCGTCGGATCGCCGACGCCGAGTCGCAGCTTGCCGACGGGGATGCGGCAGAGGTACATGCACGAGAGTGGGTCGAGCTGCGCCAGCATCGTGGCGAGGTCGCCCACCTTCCGCTCGATGCTGCCCGCACCCGAGGTGGTTGCGATGTTGGTGAGCGTGTCGAACACGGCCCGAACATCGGGTGTGTCCTCCGGACGTGGGGCCTTCCCTGATTCCTCCGCCATCTCTCGCGCCGCCGCGCCGATGTCGCCGAGCCGATCGAAGCGCTGGAGCACCACGGTACGATCGGCATCGAAGGCACGGGCTATCGCGTCGGCGACGTAGTTGTTGCCCATACCGATCTCGATCGGCTTGAAGAAGGGAGCTAGCCTGCCCTGGAGCAGGTATGTGGTGGAGGCCACCTCGTCTTCGGGCGTTTTGCTGAACAGCTCTGCGAGGATCTCCACCAGCGCATTGCGCTTTGTCGTCTCTTCGAGCCTGCTGAAGTAGTGCGCGAGTTCGGAAAAGAGCATCGAACCTTCCTTTGTTCAGTGGTAGCCTTATTATAATCCGTGCACAGTCCCGTATCGCCCGAGCATGGCTATCCAGTCGGAAGGCAAACCGACCGTCCGGCTGGCTGTCTGGGTGCGGCATTCGATGTGCCGGAACACGCCGCCCTGCACGACCGCCTGATCCCCCTAACCAGCCGGCAACCGTCGGACGAGGGCCCCGCCGCCAGAAGGACCGACGAGCGAGTGCCCTGGTGTTTTCAGCGTCCCGCCCTCGCTTGTTGACCTTGATGGAGGGCGTACGCGTGACTGATCACCATATCCATGTAGTCATACGCGTCCCGCCGGCGGGCAAACGGGGTTCGGTACAGCGACGGTTCATCCTGCCCGCCGCGGATTCGGAGGCACTCCTGGATGATCTTGTGCCACCGTGCGCGGAATGTCTCCAAGGCGTACTGACCGGCGCCCGATTTTAAGGTGATTTCGCCGGTGCGGAGGGTGTAGTGCAGGCGGCTTACGCCGAGGACACTCCAAGCGGGTGCCCACGACCCTAGTGCCGCCACACCTTAAACGGACATCGGTCGGGCGAACTGCTGGAGCCAGGGACGCCAGTAGCCGTCGAGGTTTGCGAGCGTCCACTCGTTCAGGACAGCACGGTCGGTCCAGACGTGCAGCTGTGCTGGGTCGGCTCCGCGAACCGTAACCCCGTGCCGAGTGAGCGTGTGCCAGGTCACGGGATTCGGCTCAAAATCGCCGGGCTCAACCCGACCCTCATGGGCGGTCTGCACCGGTGGGCACAGGGCGGGATCCAGCTTTAGGTCCTAGTGCGTCACATAGACCCCGTCGAAGTGCGGACGGGGATGACGGATGTGAAGCTGCGTGTGCACGTGCTGCAAGGCGTCGACCGTCTCTGCGTTGGGCCGAACATCGCTCACCGCCACGAAATCTATGTCGCTCTCATGGGGTTGGATGTCCCCGAGTGCGACGGAGCCAACCAGGTAGAGTCCCTGGACGAAACCGGGTGTCTCGGCGTCGAGGGTCTCGAGGTAAGCATGGATCAGGGCCGTAACCGCGGTGTCCAGGACCGGCGGGCGCACATCACCGTGTTCGCCGCTGTTCAGAATGGGAAACCCTCCAGTCTTGCGCTTATGGCATGGTGTCACACTACTATCTGGTAGTGTCGATTACCCCTGCAAAGATGCGGTTGCAAACGATTGTCGCGGCGATCGGCTTCCTTGCATGTGGTTTAGAAGCCGTACTGAACCACGAACCATGCAGCGCAAAGTGCATAGAGCCAGATGGTCACGCGCCGGCAATGGGGCCAGACCGCGGCGAGGAGCGCGAGGCCGGGGGCCACGTACCACGGATAGGCCCGTACGAACGCGAGTGGGACCAGTACGAGCGCGGCGCCCCAGAGCAAGCCCTCGCCTCGCGGCTCCAGCCACGTGCCAGCCCGCCAGACGCGCCATGCGGCCCAGAGCCCGCCGAAGGCAAGGGCAGCAAGTGCGACCAAGGAGGCTATCCGCCCGGCCCGCTCGGCCAAAACTTCAGTGGTGAACGTCAGTGCCACCCCAGAGACGGTTCCGGGGATGACCCCATGCACGGATTCCAAGGGCTGACCAGCGATACTCTGCAGTGTTCGCGGCCCCTCCCAGAAGGGGAGGTATGCCAGGAGGACGGTCGCGACAAGCACCAACAGGAGGGCCAGGGCGCGCGCGCCGCGCTGCACCGGCCGACCAGTGTTCAGTCGGCTGGCGGCCAGCAGGGCGAGCGCCGGGACCGTCGTCAGCTTAACAACGATCGACAGAGCCGCAAGCACGTAGCTGGCAATCCCATGGTTGGCGGCGACGAGTCCGAGGCTGCCGAGCAGGACGAGCGCGAGTAGAGCGTCGTTGTGGCCGTTCGCTGCGGTCTCCAGGAGCACCAGTGGGTTCCACGCCCACAGGGCCGCGGCCTGCGCCTCCCTGCCCGGCGCGAGGCGGGAAGCAAGCCGGTACAGCAGCACGGTCGAGAGCGCGACGCAGACCGCCGCGACAACCTTGAAGGCAACGGAGACCGCTAGCGGTGTGTTCCCCACCACCGCAACGACGATTGCCGATACGCCGGTCCAGACCGGGCCGTATGGTGAGGGGAAGTCGCTCCAGTAGATGAAGCCCTGGAGTGGGCTGCCTGGGAACGCGCTCGGTGGACGAATGTGTGGGTTCGATCCGTACTCGGTGACAGCCTCTCCGCCGATCCCGTAATAGAACACATCGGTCGAGAGCAGGGGTGGCATCGCGAGCGCGAGGAGCAACAGCCCCACCGTCATGCCCCAGAAGCGAACCCCCGCATGGGCGGAACGCAAGCGGTACACGCCGAGCGCGTATGCGGGCCAAAGCGCGACGAAGAGTAGCAGGTGCATGATCCGGTAGACGGCGACCGAAAGGTCCGCCTGCGCGAGGCCGACGGCGTTGCGATACAGGCGCGAGACGCGTACTGACTGGTCGGGGAGCCGGTCACGCCCGGCCCACTGCTCGGGGAAATCGACTGGAACCTGCAGGTACAGGTAGAGCAGACACAGCAGGAGCAGCGCATACGCTAGTGCGACAGGCAGCCACGGACCTCGGCGCGATAAGATTGTCGCACGCAGCGGACCTACATCTATTGTATGCGGGGACGATCGTCTCACCGTGTGGTACGGGCGCAGGATGGTCCTGCTTCCGGTGCGCAGAGGTGGGTGGCGCTTGTAGTCGAAGGCCAGCACGCGGTGTTCATCGCCGTACCCGCTCTCGACGCAGGCAGATTAAGGACGCTTTGAAATATGCCTCTACATGTTACGAGGAGTTGAGATGGTTCGGATGGGCACATTTGTGGGATGACTTTCGGAATTGCTCTCCCCAGCGGAATGTCGTGCCACCTTGGCGGGGGTGAGAGGACGCCGTGGTGCCTGCAGGAGCGGTGGGTGGGACGCCGGTGGCTGGGTACAGGGATGTTCGGCGAAGCTCAAGAGATGCTGAGCGAGCAGCGTTGGGATGAAAGGCACGCACGCGGGTTGCGTGGACGCCTCCGAAAGACTTCCGTGCGTCTGATGGCGTCGCCATCGCCAGTGCAGTGGGCGAGAGAGCGGTGCATCTGAGCGACCAGCGCGCGACCGAAACGACGAAATGCGCGGGCGAGGCGTCGGTGGCATAGGCCGCCTGCACCTCGCCTGCACTCCCGTATACAGTCACGGTCGCCGCGCGGGGCTGACTAGCTGCTCGCCTGCTGCAGTCGGTTGTTGACCTCGTCCCAGTTGACGACGTTCCACCAGGCACCGAGATACTCGGGCCGTCGGTTCTGGTACTTCAAGTAGTACGCATGCTCCCACACGTCGTTTCCAAGGATCGGGAACTGGCCGTCCGAGAGGGGTTGTCCTGGTTCGCTGTGCTGGTGATGGAAAGCGCGCCGGAGCTATCCCGCACGAGCCACACCCAGCCGGAGCCGAAGCGCGCGGCGCCCGCGGCATTGAACTGCTCCTTGAAGGCGTCGAAGCTGCCGAACGTCTGGTTGATGGCGTCCGCGATCGGCCCCGTCGGCTCGCCGCCGCCGTTCGGCCCCATAATCGCCCAGAACATCGTGTGGTTGACGTGGCCGCCGCCGTTGTTGCGGACCGCAGTGCGGATGTCCTCGGGCACACCGCTGAGATCTCGGATCAGATCCTCGGGTGACTTGCTGCCGAGTTCGGGGTGCTTCTCGATCGCGGTGTTCAGGTTCGTGACGTAGGTGTTGTGGTGCTTGTCGTGGTGTAGCGTCATCGTCTGCGCGTCGATATGCGGCTCGAGTGCCGCGTAGTCGTACGGTAGAGGTGGTAGCTCGTGGGCCATGGTGTGTTGTTCCTCCTAGAACTGTGTGTCGGTTTGAGGTGGGCCGTTTGCCCATCTCCCTGCCACAAGTTTCCGCAAAAAGCTGGCCCTGGCTATGCATACCCATGCGCCGTTCCTGACCGTCCACCAGGACCGAGACCGGAGGCGAGGGGCGTTGTGATGTCATGACGCCCCTGCCGATGGCGCTTACCTGCTGAGTCACTCAGCCGCGCGGTCTCGATAGATGCGCTTGGCCTTATCGAGGAACGCGTTCTCTTCATCACTGAGTGGTGACGGGAATGGCTTCTGCTCGGCTGGAAGTGCCTGTAGTTCTCCCACCAGTTGCCCAGCGCGGCGGTGGCTTCGGCGTCGCCACGCGTAAACTCGTTCAGCAGGCCGATCTGCTGCTCCGCGAGGGCTTGGGCCTCCGGACTCCCCGGATCCGTGCCCTCGGCCACGAGCCGCCGCACCCCCGAGTGGAGCGCATCGTATTGCGCGTCGACCCGCTTCTGATCCTCCTCGGTCCAGGCACCGGGATGGAGCGACGCCAACCGCTCCTCGGCGGCCTCGGAGTACGAGGCCTTTCTCAACTGCTCCATCGTGCGGAGCTGGTCCTCCGTGAAGTACTTCTTCTGCCAGTCTGTGTTCTGTTCCATTTGTATTGCCCGGATTACCTGTGTTATCGGCCCCCAAGCGGAGCTATCGGCCCGGAGCAATCGCCCGGCCTCCTCGATGGCCTGGATGACCGTGTCGAGTCGGTCGCGGCGTTCGCATGTCATCGCCTTCTATTGCCGAAGCGCTTCTTCCAGTCCCTGCGGCGAGGCGTCAAGGTAGACGCGAATCTCATCGAGTGAGAAACCCAGGAATTTCAGCGCGAGTATCTGTTCAAGACGCGCGAGACCGCCGTCCGTATAGAGCCGATACCCCGCCTCCGTCCGTTGCGAGGGCGCTAGCAGCCCTTCCCGGTCGTAGTAGCGCAGGGTTCGGACCGACACGTCGGTCATGCGCGCGAACTGGCCGCTCCGATAGAACCGTTGACTCAGGCCATTCCTCCTTTCGAAGGCAGTTTAAACGGTGACGTTAAGTCACGCTCAAGCACCTTTCGACCGGGGTTACACGCAATCCGCTTGAACCGTGGTGGGTGTTATCCCGGACGCGGTGAGGGATCCGTAACCCATACCACGGATTCCTCGCACGCTCGGAATGACGGATATCCTACCGTTCAGCCGGAGTCCGTACTACAAGGACAAGAAGAGAGGGGGCGGAACTCATAGTTCCGCCCCCTGTGCATGCTCGGTTCCGGGTGCTACGCCGCGACGGGCGCGGGGGCGCTCGTACGTGCCAGCGAAGTGAAGGTCAGTCCGTCCTCACCGGCGTCGACGACGAGCGTCTCACCGCTCCTGGTCTGATCGGTCAGCAGCATCTTCGAGATCTTGTTCTCGATATTGCGCTGTATCGTCCGGCGCAGCGGTCGGGCTCCGAACGTCGGATCCCAACCCTGATTGGCCAGCCACTCCGTCGCGGCCGGGGTGGTCTGCAGCGTCAGATCGTGCGCGGCCAGTCGCGTCTGCACCTCCGCAATCATCAAGTCGACGATCGACAGGATCTGCTCACGCGTCAGCTGGTGGAAGACGATCACCTCATCGATCCGGTTCAGGAACTCCGGCCGGAAGGCCTGGCGCAGAGCATGCTGCACCGAGTCCTCCAGCTGGCGCTCCTGCTCCTGCTGCTTGCCGGGGGCGACGAAGCCGAGTGGTCGGTACTCCCGCAGGTAGCCGGTGCCCGCGTTCGACGTCATGATGATGACGGTGTTCTTGAAGTCCACCGTGCGGCCCTGGCTGTCGGTCAGCCGGCCATCATCGAGGATCTGCAGCATGACGTTGAACACCTCGGGGTGGGCCTTTTCGATCTCGTCGAACAGGATCACCTGGTATGGCCGCCTGCGCACCGCCTCCGTGAGCTGACCACCCTCCTCGTGCCCAACGTAGCCGGGTGGGGAACCGATCAGCCGCGACACGGTATGCCGCTCGCCGTACTCGCTCATGTCGATGCGAACCATCGCCTCACGATCGTCGAAGAGGAAGTCGGCGAGCGCCTTGG
>JAUJMR010000001.1:589320-614740 GCA_030446765.1 Chloroflexia bacterium | reverse complement strand
TCGATGCGAACCATCGCCTCACGATCGTCGAAGAGGAAGTCGGCGAGCGCCTTGGCGAGCTCCGTCTTGCCTACGCCTGTCGGGCCGAGAAAGATGAAGCTACCGATCGGCCGGCGCGGGTCGGCAAGGCCAACTCTGCTCCGCCGAATGGCGTCCGAGACCGCCTCGACCGCGCGCTCCTGACCAATGACGCTCTTGTGGAGATCCTGCTCCATGTACGCCAGCTTCGCGGTCTCCGACTGGAGCATCGAGCGCATGGGGATGCCCGTCCACTGCGCCAACACCTCCCCAATGTCCTCCGCGGTAACCGCGTCACTCACCGGGTGCTCTATGCGCAGCCGCTCGTACTCCGCATCGTACTCCGCCTGGATCGTCACCAGGTCTGCCTTGACCCGCGCTGCCCGCTCGTAGTCCTGCTGCGAGACCGCGTCTTCAATCTGTGCATTCAGGTCCTGGATCTGGCGACCCTGCCGCTTCAGGTCATCCGGCAGGTCGAACTTGTCCATGCGCACCTTGCTCGCTGCCTCATCCATCAGGTCGATTGCCTTGTCGGGCAGGTTGCGCTCCTTGAGGTACCGGTCGGAGAGGGAGACCGATGCCTCCAACGCCGCATCCGTGATCTCCAGGCCGTGGTGCTGCTCATAGCGCTCGCGGAGACCGCGAAGGATCAACAGCGTATCGTCGGTGGACGGTTCGTCCACGTAGACGGGCGCGAACCGGCGCTCCAGCGCGGCATCCTTCTCGATGTGCTTGCGGTACTCGTCCAGCGTGGTCGCGCCGACGACGTGCAGTTCTCCGCGCGCAAGGGCGGGTTTGAGCATATTGGCGGCATCCATCGCGCCCTCGGCCGCCCCGGCGCCGACGATGGTGTGCAGCTCGTCGATGAACAGGATGACGCTGTCCGCGTTCCCCCGGATCTCCTCGACGAGCGACTTCAGCCGCTCCTCGAACTCGCCGCGGAACTTGGAGCCCGCGAGCATCGAAGCCAGGTCGAGCGCGAGTACGCGCTTCTCCCGCAGGGGTTCCGGCACGTCATCGCTGACGATGGCCTGCGCAAGGCCCTCGACAACGGCGGTCTTGCCGACGCCAGGCTCACCGATGAGCACGGGGTTATTCTTCGTGCGGCGGGACAGTACCTGCATCAGGCGCCGGGTCTCGATCTGCCGCCCGACGATAGGATCGAGCTTGCCCTCGCTGGCCAGTGCCGTCAGGTCGATGGTGTACTTCTCCAAGGCGTCGCCAGCGATCTTCGCGTGCCGATCGGTGATCTTCTCGTCACCGCGCACCTGTTGTAGTGCCCGCTCGACCCGCTCGGCATTCAGCCCCGCTGCGGAGAGGATGCGGCCCGCGACGCCGTCATTCGCGCGGACGAGCGCCAGCAGGATGTGCTCCGTGCTGATGTACTCGTCGCCATTCTCGTCGGCCTCGCCGGCGGCGCTGCTGCCCAACTGACGGACGCGCGGGGTAACGTATACGGTCACCTGGTTCGCGGGTACGGTGCCCTTAGGCTGTGAGCCCTGGAGTGCAGTCTCGACCTGCCGCTTCAGCGCGGCGGCGTCGGCATCGAGCGTCGCCAGCATTTCTAACGCGGTGCTATCGGGCTGGTCGAGGAGACCGAACAGGATGTGCTCGGTGTCCAGGTACGCGTGGCCCAAGCGGTGCATCGCCTCGTGCGCCCGCTGGAACGCGTCCTGTGCTTGATCGGTGAATCGGTTCATTGCCATGGTTTGGATTTCCCTTCCGTTGCGCGAGGTCCTGTGCCGCTGCGGGCCGACCTCGCGCTTGTGCTACAAGAGTATAGAAAATCTAAGTATTATAGTCAAGTTTTATGGTGCCTGCTCGTAAGTATAGGTACTGCCCAAGTAGCTAGTTCGGACAGGTTCTCGCATCAAGCGAGCGAGCAGCACCCAACGTGGTCCGGTGACTTTATTGCTCTCCGTGCTCTGTTCGGTTTGGTTCACCCACCGAGTCGACTGAAATGCCATAGGCCCCTGTTCTTACGATTTACCATGCCGGTTCGCCGCTCGTCCGATTCCCTGCGCTCGTTCGGTTGAGGCGTTTCCGGGCATCCTCCTTTCGAGGCAGACTAAATCCCCGTATTGATACAAACTTTGGGTACAATGGAAGTTAAGTATGTTGCGCGACGTGGAGTGGGCAGCCGTCGGCCAGTATGCTCGGCCACAGGCTAGTTGGGTGACGAGGTGAGAGTGGACGCGCTGAGCACGGAAGTGGACCGCCGGACGGTTATAGTGGTGGATGACAGCGACCAGATCAGAGACGTGCTCACGCTGCTCCTCGAAGGCGAGGGCTATCAGGTGCTACCTGTCGAGGATGGCGAGACCGCACTGATAATGACGAAGCTCCTCAGCCCGGCGTTGATCACACTCGACCTCGGGCTACCGGGCGCGGATGGCGCGCAGATCCTGAGCAGGCTGAAGGCGGATCCGGATACGTCGCACATCCCGGTTGTCGTCGTGAGCGGGCAGCCAAACATGCCGACGCTCCAGGGCTCACCCGCGCCGGACGGCATCCTCACCAAGCCGTTTGAGCTGGACGATGTTCAGAGGCTTGTTAGCGAGCTGATCCGGCGATCCGAGTAGTGTCGCGCCGTCCGGCCGCTGAGGTAGCGTGGGCCGCGGCGTAGGGTACGGACTCCCCGTATGATGTGCTGGGAGTTCCCGTCCATCCGCTCCCGATGTCCGCCGTGCTCCGCACGCTCGACCGATTCCTTGCCGATGAGCGGCCGCATCGGAGGTGGTTACCGTCAACGCGGAGTTCGTCGTGCGCGCCCGCCGCGACGAGGCGTTTCGGCGCGTGCTCACCAGAAGCGACCTTGCTACGGTGGATGGGACGCTCGTCGCGCTGGCCTTGCGCTATCGCCATCGGGTGCCCGCACGGCGGGTCACGGGTGTGGATTTGATCCTCCCTCTGGCGCGGCTTGCAGCCCACCGGAAAAGCCCCGTGTTCCTGCTCGGCGCAGGGCCGGGCGTCGCATCGGCCGCGGCAGAGCGGTTGCGCACGCTCGTGCCCGGCCTCGTCGTTGCCGGAACGTATGCCGGCACGGCGCGAGCCGACGAGGACGAACGCATCTGCGCTATGATACGGTCGGGGACGGCGAGGGTTTTGTTGGTGGCGTATGGGGCACCGACGCAGGACCTGTGGATCGCCCGCAACCTCCAGCGGCTGGGACCGTGCGTCGCGATCGGCGTCGGCGGATCGTTCGATTATCTCGCCGGTGTGACCCCGCGGGCTCCCTCCTGGATGCGCCGTGCCGGGCTGGAATGGCTCTACCGGCTGGCGCGTCAGCCGTCGCGATGGCGCAGGCAACTCGCGCTCCCCGTGTTCGTGTACCTGGCGGCACGGGACGCGCTTTCGCACAAGGCGAGCTGGATCAGGGTGGAAAAGGGATGATGACAGAGACGACGCGGTGCGCCAGGCACCCCAATCAGGAGACCAACCTGCAGTGCGCACGGTGCGGTAAGGCGATCTGCACCAAGTGCATGGTGTATACCTCCGTCGGGCTGCGCTGTCCGGAGTGCGCGCGCGAGCGCCGTTCGGGTATCAACGCTCCCACGCCGAGCACGGTGGGTCGCGCCGCGGCGGCCGGTGGGGCGGTAGCGCTGGGGCTTGGCGTTCTGTGGGGCTTGTTTCCAGCATATGGTTTCTGGATCGCCCTCTTGCTCGGCTTCGGCGGGGGCGAAGTCATCAACAACGCGGCGAACCGCCGGCGGGGACCCGAGCTTCAGACCGTCGCCGCTGGTATGGTCATCGGTGCGTTTCTCATAGGATACCTACTGAGCGAGGCACTGGACCGTGGTTTCGCCGACCGGTTGAATCGATTCCTGGGGGATCCGATCGCCTTCGGCGATCGGATAATCTTCGAGACGATCATGGCCGGAATCGCGATGTATCTCGCCACATTCCGGCAGAAGTAGCCGCGTGCAATACCAGAAGCTTCTGACGAAGTTTCGCGAACTGACGGTCGTCGTCGTGGGAGACGTCTGTCTGGATCGGTACGTGCTCGGCAGGCCCACCCGGCTCTCGCGCGAGGCGCCGATCGCCGTACTGGAGTGGATGCGGGAGTATGCGCTGCCCGGCGCCGCCTCGAACCCCGCGCTGAACCTGGTGTCGCTTGGTGCGCAGGCGTCCGTCGTCGGGGTTACGGGCGCGGACCCGGCCGCATCGGAGCTGTCCGAACTGCTGCGCGCTCGTGGGACGCGAACCGATGGCCTTGTGGCGGATGCCGCGCGGCGCACGACAGAGAAGACGCGCATCCTCGCGGAGGGGCTCCTCGTGCTGCCGCAGCAAATGGCGCGCATCGACCGGACGGACTCGTCCCCCTGACCGCCGAGCGCGAGGCCGAGTTGTGTACCACCATCCAGCATCTCGCGCCGCACGCGGACGCCTTGCTGCTCTCCGACTACCAGGGGGCGTGGCAAACGCCGCGGTGATCGAGTGTGTCCGGGAAGTCGCGCGGGAGCGGGGATTCGAGCCACCGTGGATTCGCAAGGCGATCTGACCCGTTTTGCCGGCTTTGACTGTGTGCGGTGCAATCGGCACGAGGCTGAGGTGGTGGTGGGCCACGAGCTTAAGACGGAGGATGACTTTCGTCGTGCACTTCCGCATCTGCGGGAGCGGGTCGACTGCACCGGCCTGGTCGTGACGCGGGACGTGGACGGTGTGTCGCTTTATTCGATGGAGGAGGGCTATCAGCATATCCCGGCGATGCGGGTTCCGGTCGCGGATGGCGTCGGTGCTGGCGACACCTTCATCTCGGTGCTCACACTTGTTCTGACCGCCGGTGGTTCGCTGCAAACGGCGTCGCACGTGGCGAACCGGGCAGCGGCGCTGGTCGTGCAGCACGTCGGCAATGCGTGTCCCTCCCCCGACGAACTGCTGCGCATGCTGGACATCAATGAGTAACACGAAGATGCTCGGCGAGGAGCAGTTGCTGGTCGAGCGGGAGCGACTCCGCGCCGGAGGCAAGCGCGTCGGCTTTACGAATGGCTGCTTCGACCTGCTGCACGTCGGGCATACGCGTTACCTACACGATGCACGGCAGCTCGTAGACGCACTGATCGTCGGCGTGAACGCGGACGCGTCGGTGCGCGCTCTAAAGGGACCGGGCCGCCCTGTGGTGCCCGAAGACGAACGCGCGGAACTGCTCGCAGCGTTGGCGTCCGTGGATTACGTGGTGCTCTTCGCGGAACGCACCGCGGAGCGTATCGTGGGCGCGCTTCGGCCGGATGTGTCAAGGGGGGCGATTACTCGCTCGACCCGTCCGCGCTGCCCGAGGCGTCTGTGGTGCAAAGATATGGCGGGGAGATTCGTTTGATGCCGGTGCACCCCGGGCGTTCCTCCAGCGCGTTGCTTGCGAGGCTCAAGGGCATCGGGGTCTAACGTCCGGCGTGCAGTGAGGCCAACCTGCTCAGGTAGGTGTGCGGATCCGCACCCTTGCGCGGGAGTCCGGTGCGCGCTTCCGCGATCGTCGAGAGACGCATCCCGACTCGTCCCCGTGCCGCGGGTGTGAGCCCGCCATGCCGCACCAGGTACTCGCGGATCAAGTGGTACTCGCGGTCCGAGAGGGTATCGTGCATGCCCGCTGCCTCGATTTGCTGCTGTGGCGTCGGGGCCACGGGGAGGCGTGGTGGCGCCTGCGGCACTTCGTCGCGAATGACGACCGTGCCTGCTGCCATGTCACCCAGCCGTTTCCAGCGCTTGTTCAGGAACATCGCAACGACGCCGAAGCCGTATGTCCCGGGGAGCAGGTCAAAGAAGCGGATCAGGTTGCGGATCACGCTCGCCGTAAAGTTGAGCGGGAGTCCGTCGTCCCGCATCACCCGCAGGCGCAGCGCCCGCTTCCCCGGTGTCTGCCCGCGCCACACCGTCTCGAAGAAGATGTAGTAGCCGAACACGAGCGCGAACAGCAGCAGCACGGTGACCGCGAGTATCGCCAGCGACGCGGCCTCGCCGAATGTGGCCCCCGCCGCCACAAAGATGAGGCCAGCCGTCAGGATGAAGAAGCTGAGAAAAGCGAGTAAGATGCTATCGATGACCGCCGCGAAGAACCGCGTTGCGAGGCCCGCTACACTGTAACGCAGCTCGACGTTTTCCGGCGTGCTGACGAGATACGGATCGTCCACGGCCGCTCCTTATCCGCTCTGGACGGGCCATTCTTTCGCAGGTAACGAGCGCATGATAGACCGATTCATCGCTACGCGCAAATCTCGCTGGGACCGCCTTAGCGCTCTCCTTCAGCGGGTGCGGCGTGGTCGGCTATCGCGCCTGACCTCAGCGGAGATCGAGGAGTTCGGCGCCCTGTACCGCGAGACAGCCTCAGACCTCGCGCTGGCGCGCAGGGAATACCCGAACTCGACCGTTACGGGGTATCTGAACGGTCTCCTCAGTCAGGCGCACCCGTACGTGTACGCGCGCCGGGGCGGCAACCAGCGTTCCTTGCTGCGCTTCTTCACGCACGAGTTCCCGGCGACCTTCCGCCGGAACGGCGGGCTTGTGCTGCTCGGCTTTCTCGCGTTCATCATCCCGGCGATACTGGCCTACATCCTGATCTACGCCACGCCTCGTGCGTCCGCGGTGCTGGTGCCGGGGGGCATGGCGACGCGAATAGAGGAGGTGCGGCGGACGGGCAACTGGGCGGATATCTCCGCGTCGGAGAGCTCTGTCGCCGCGTCGACGATCATGACGAATAACATCCGCGTGGCGATCCTCGCCTTTACCGGCGGGATCTTTCTTGGGATACCGAGCCTGCTGGTACTGGCGCTTAACGGGTTGACGCTCGGCGGGGTGGCGGCGGCGGCACAGCGCGGCGGGGCAGGGCTGGCCTTGTGGAGCTTCGTGAGTCCGCATGGGTGGATCGAGCTCACCGTGATCTTCATCGCGGGTGGGGCGGGGCTAGGGCTTGGCAAGGCCGTGCTGTTGCCGGGCCTGCTCAGCCGACGGGACGCGCTCGTGGCCGCGGCACAGGATGCGGTCCGGCTGTTGATGGGCGGGGCGGCACTGCTCGTAGTAGCGGGCACGATCGAGGGCTTTATCTCTCCCTCGGCGCTGCCGCCCGGCGTGAAGTTCGCGTTCGGCGTGCTTACCGCCGTGGCGCTCTTTTCCTACCTGTTCCTGGCCGGACGTGATACGCAATCAGCTTGAACCGCGGTGCGTGTCATCCCGAACGCGGTGAGGGATCCGTAACCCGTACCACGGATTCCTCGCACGCTCGGAATGACAGATTGTCCTCCCGTTGAGCCGGTGCCCGTATGATGGGGCTGATACGGCGGACGCGCGGGGTCTGGATGGGCGGTTATGGGCGTGATCTGCGCTGGGCGGAAGAGTGGGGCATAGCTTGGGCGATTCTGCCGTTAGAACATGATCGCGGCGAGCGTGGTGGAGGCGGCGAGCGTGGCGGCGGCGAGGATGATGCTGCCCATACCGATAGCGAGCAGCGGGCGGAGTCCCACGACGCGGATGTCCTGCCAGCGAAGCTTGAAGCCGATGCCCGCGAACGCGAGCAGGAAGAGCCAGTACGAGACGTTGCGCAGGGATTCGCGCTCCTCCAGCGAGAGCACGCCCGTGCCGGCGAGCAAGGAGAAGCCGAAGAACAGGAACACGAACTTCGGCAGCCTGCGCCACAGGTGGCCGCGCCGGATTTCCGGCACCTCGCTGCCGACGGCGCGCGCGCGAGTCGCGAAGAGCGCGACGACGCCACCAAGCATCACGACCCGGCACAGTTTCGAGGCGATCGCGATGTTGCCGGCGACGGTACCCGTGCCGTAGGTGTAGCCGGTCGCGACAGCCTCCGCGGTATTGTTCACGGAGAGCCCCGTCCAGAGGCCGTACACGCTTTCCGGCAGGCCGAGCAGGGTGCCCACGACCGGATAGATGAGGACTGCCGCTGCGCCGATCACGAGCACCGCGCCCACTGCGTACTCGATCTCCTCATCATCCGCGCCGAGCACGTCCCCGGTGTGCAGGACCGCGGAAACGCCGCAGATGCCCGTCCCCGCCGCGAGCAGCGCGGGCAGATTACCGGGTAGCCGCAGGAGTCGCGCGAGGCCGAGCACGACGAGCACACCGAACGCGACGGTGAGTGCGGCGAGCGGCAGCGCCTTCAGCCAGAAGACGCCGAGCGAGCCGAACGCGACCTGGCTGCCGAGGAGCACGATGCCCGCCTTGAGCCATAGCTCATACGTGCTTATGCCCTTTTCCAGGGCCGGATGGACGCCAAACGTGTTGCTCACGAACGCGCCGAACAGGATCGCGACTGGCACGTACTCGAGGCCGGTCAGGTATGAGGATCCGAGCAGCGCAGCGTAGCCGACCGCGGCAAGCGCGAGCAGGCCGGGCACGTACCGGACGAGCCGTCGCCACACCCAGATATGCGGCGGGATGCGAGCAGGTGCCGAGGACTGGCCTGGCTGCGCGACCCCGGTCGGGTTCCGGTCGGTTAACCTAGCCACATCTTGAGTCCTGTCAGGAAGAGCACCACGGCGAGCACGGCGCGGAGCAAGCGCTCAGGAGCGAGCGAGACCAGCCGGCTCCCGACCACAATGCCGGGTACCGAGCCGAGCAGCAGGTTGCTGACGAGTACAAGATCGACATTCCCGGCGAAGAAGTGTGTTGCCCCTGCCGCTGTGGTGAGCAGCACGGCGTGGAAGATGTCCGTGCCGACGAGCCGGGTGGTAGCTATCGGGTAGAAGAGGATCAGCACGGTCATCAGCAGGCTGCCGGAGCCGACGCTCGTGACGCCGACGAGCAAGCCGACAAGAAAGCCCAGGAGTACGGTCATACCTTTGCGTTGTGCGGACATCTGGATCGGTTCCAGGTCGGTATGTTTCCGGCCTCGCAGGAAGGTCTTTAACAGGATCGATGCGCTGACGAGCAAGAACGCGAGGCCGAGGCTCTTAAGGATGTATACCTCGACGGCCTCGCCGTATGCGGCACGAAGCCATCCGATCGACTGCGCGCCCAGAAGCGCACCAGGCACGCTGCCAGTTGCCAGCCAGCGGGTGAGACCAAGATCGACCGTACCGTGCTTGTAGTGCTGGAATGCGCCGAACATCTTCGTGACGGCGGCGTACACCAGGTCGGAGCCGACGGCCAGCGACGGTTTGACGTGCAGGACGAAGATGAGCACCGGTGCCATCAGCGCACCGCTGCCCATCCCAGTCAGGCCGACCATGAACCCCACAAGCAGTCCCGCGAGCGCGATGTTCGGGGCGAATCGTGCACCGGTGCCGACTCCCTCCGGCAGTGCCCCCTCCCATGGGATGGCGGGGCCGAGCTTCACCGCGGCCAACAGTACCAAGGCCACAAGCACGACCATCCAGTCCCGATTGAGATGCCACTCTTCGGAGCGGCGGGCGATGTTGCTCACGCTAGCGGGATTGTGTCGCGACGCTGTCCTGCGAGCGGTAGGCGTCGATGAGCACCCGTGCCACCTCGGGCCGGCTGAACTCGATCGGCGGCATCTCGCCGTCCGTGAGCATCTGGCGCACCTTAGTGCCGCTCAGCGCGATGCGCTGATCCGCGGGATGGGGGCAGGTCTTGGTCGAGGCCATGCCCTCACACGTGTTGCACCAGAACGTGTGCTCGAACATCATCGGCGTGATGCCGAGCTCGCCGGGCGAGAAGCGCTCGAAGATCTTCTGCGCGTCGTAGGTGCCGTAGTAGTTGCCCACGCCCGCGTGATCGCGGCCCACGATGAAGTGGGTGCAGCCATAGTTCTTGCGCACCAGGGAGTGGAAGATCGCCTCGCGGGGGCCAGCGTAGCGCATCGCGGCCGGCAGGACGCCGAGCACGGTGCGATCCAGCGGGTAGTAGTTCTCGAGCAGCACCTGGTAGCACCGCATCCGCACGTCCGCGGGGATGTCGTCGCTCTTGGTATCGCCGACGAGTGGGTGCAGCAGCAGGCCGTCCACCAGCTCCAGCGCGCACTTCTGAATGTACTCGTGCGCACGGTGCACTGGGTTGCGGGTCTGGAATCCAACGACGGTACGCCAGCCTTTTTCGTTGATGATGGCGCGGGTCTGCGCCGGTGCGAGGTTGAACTCGTCGAACTCCGACGGTTTACGGCGAAGCACGGTAACGGCACCGGCGACCAGGATCTCATCCTGTGCGTACAGCGCGGCGACGCCGGGGTGTGCCTCTTCCGTGGTGCCGTACACAAGCTCTGCCTCACGCTGCTTGTCGTAAGGGAAGGTCTCCTCTACTTCCAGGATCGCGACCGGCTCGCCGTCGCGCACCAGCGCGACTCGCGCGCCCGCCGTGAGGGTTGCTGCCTGCTCGCGGCCGGTTGACAGGGTGATGGGCAGGCTCCAGGCGAGACCGTTCGCAAGGTGCATGTCCGCCACAACCGACGCGTAGTCCGCCTGGTTCATGAAGCCGGTAAGCGGGCTGAACGCTCCCACGCCGAGCAGGTCGAGGTCGGAATGCACGCGGCTGTTGATCTCGATCCGGGGCAGGCTGGACGCCTCCTGGGTCAGCCCAGCGAGATCGTCGGCGGGGGCCATTCGGTTGACGAGTTCGCCGCCGTGCGCGGGTATCGGTTGCTGCATCACTGCTTGTTGTCTCCTGTTCTTACGGGCTTGTGGCAGGCGTATCCCGCCCGCCTGTGTCGCGGTCGGCGGTTACGCTCGTGCGGGAACGGACGACGGCAGGTAGCCAAGTTCTTCGAGCCGGGACACCACCTTGGCCAGGCTCTCATCGACCGACTCCGTCTCCGAGTCGACGGTCACCTCCGGGTTCAGCGGCTCCTCATAGGGATCCGAGACGCCGGTGAAGTTCGGCAGGTCGCCGGCGAGTGCCTTGGCGTACAGCCCCTTCACGTCGCGCCGGGTGAGCTCGGGTATGGAGCAGCGCACGTACACCTCGACGAAGTTGCCAATGGTCTGCCGCGCTTCATTCCGCACGTCGCGGTATGGCGAGATCGCGCTGGTGATGACCGCGACGCCGTTACGCGTGAGCAGATCGCACACGAACGCAATCCGGCGGATGTTCGTGTCGCGGTCCTCCTTGGAGAAACCGAGCCCCTTGCTGAGGTTCGTGCGAATCACGTCGCCGTCGAGCTTCTCGACCTTGAGCGCGCGCTCGCGCAGTATCGGCTCCAGCGCGTCTGCGAGCGTTGTCTTGCCCGCACCGGAGAGCCCCGTGAACCAGACTGTAAATCCCTGCTGTTCCAAAATGTATGTATCTCCCTTGCTGTTTGCTACTCGAGGGACAATGGGTCCCGTTGACCCCGAAGTACCATCGCCTATCGGTGCAAGCCGCACTCGATCTTTTCGCTGTCACCCCAGCGTCCCGCCCGGCTTTCCTCGCCTTCGCCTACTCGGCGCGTGCAGTTCGTGCAGCCGATGCTGGGGTAGCCCTGATCGTGCAGCGGGTTGTACGGGACATCGTTCTCGAAGATGTACTGCCACACCCGCTTCTCATCCCAGTGTGCCAGTGGACTGATTTTGTACAGCCCGAACTTCTCGTCCCAGCCTACGGGCTGCACGTCCCTCCGAGTGCTTGCCTGATCGCGGCGCAGGCCGGTAATCCACGCCGCCTTGCCGGCGAGTGCCTGCTTGTTCGTTTCGACCTTGCGCATCGAGCAGCAGAGATCGGGGTTGCGCTTCCACAACTCGTCGCCGAACTGCTCGGCTTGCTGCTGCGGCGTAATCCCAGGCTGATACTCGACCGGTCGTATGTGGTATTTCGCCATGGCGACGTCGCGGGTCTTGAGCGTTTCTGGGAAGAGGAAGTGCGTGTCGATGTAGAAGATCTCAATGTCCGGCTTGATCTTCACGCTCATATCGAGGAGGGCCATGCCCGAGATGCCGCCGAAGGAGCAGGCGAGGGTCAGGTCATCACCGTATTTCTCAGCGGCCCACTGAATGATCTCCTGCGGGGTACTGTTCGCGAGTTGCGCGTTGAGATCATCCAGTTCTTCGCTGGTGGGTTTTTGCAGTTCCTGGACCGCCAAATGGCACACTCCTATACGTAGTTACGTGACTTAATTGTAGAAACAAACGCAGTATGAAATCTATGCCAGTGCCATAGCGTCGGTAATACGATTATCAGCAATATAACGAGTGCTTATAAAGGCTGCGGTGCATTTCGTAGCGGCAATTTTCAGTGGCACCCTCCTCGACATTATCCGGCAAACCGCAGGGATGGTGGGACGCTGTGGTCGGGCTGTGTGTGTCACGCCCGAACAGTGCTCGGATCGCGCGCACGGGTTCGGTGTATGCTACGGTGATCCGCGTAAGGCAGGGGGCGACATGGCTGTGGTTGTGGGCATCGCAGGTGGGTCGGGGTCCGGGAAGACGACGCTCGTCGAGGCGATTGTGGACGGGATGGCACCGGTGTCTGTCGTACGCCTGGAGCAGGACTCCTACTATCGCGACCAGCCGACGCTCTTGTTCGCCGAGCGCGAGATGATCAATTACGACCATCACGACGCGCTCGATAATGAGCTGCTGGTGGACCATGTCCGCGCGCTGGTGCGGGGCACCGCCGTGGAGAAGCCGGTCTACGACTTCGCGCAGCACCAGAGAACGGGGCAATGGCAACGGGTCGAGCCTGCGCCCGTCGTGCTCGTGGACGGGATCCTGGTGCTCGAAAGCCCGGAGCTGCGCGAGTTGCTGGACTTAAAGCTCTTCGTGGACACCGATCCGGATGTGCGCGTGATCCGGAGGATCGTGCGGGATCTTCGCGAGCGCGGGCGCACGCTGGACTCCGTGGTGTCGCAGTACCTTCAAACTGTGCGACCAATGCATTTGCAGTTCGTCGAGCCGAGCAAGCGCCACGCCGATGTGATTATTCCCGAGGGAGGGTTGAACGCGGTGGCGGCCGTGATGGTAATAGCGCGGCTGCACGCTATGCTTACCGCTTGAGCTTCGCCAGGATCATCGGGGCGAGCTTCCTTGCGCGCTCGCGCGTCTCTGTATCGAAGCCGGCCTCAAGTGACATAAAAATGTCGCCATCCTTCACATATAGGATGTCACGTGCGCCGAAAAACGTCTCCTGACCGAGGCCCTCGACTTTGTTCGTCTCGGCGCCCGCCAGGCTATTTCCGCTCGTCACGCCCTGCCACGAACTCTCCGCGTTCTCGGTGTCGACGTTCAGGGTGACGATAACCACGGGATCATCGGTGTAATGGGTGCACTGCCCGCTGTTTTCCTCGTGACGGCTGACGGTCTTGCTGATCGCCTCGCCGATTTCGGCGTCGGTGATGTGCGAGCACGCACCAGCTTCGGAGCTCGTGCCGCCCTCCGCGTCATCAGATGCTGCCTCGGTTGCGGCTGTCGTCGGTGGTGGATTGGACACGTCGGTGGTGCCCTGTTCGGCCTGCCCGCACGCCGCGCAGAGCACGAGAGGTATGACCATGAACAGGCGGATTGCTTGCATCAGCATCGTCTGACTCCTTGCCCGGCGGTGTTGAGTTGCAACTTAGAAGAAGGAGGACGCCGGGCCGCGGATATGCTAGCACATTGATTGATGCGGCGAGTCGGTGCTTGTGCCGTCGGTGGGCGCTCCAGTAGAATGGAGCAGGCATTTTACATAGCTTTGGCGTCGCCGCGAGGGGTGGTAGGGAGGCAGATATGGTTGCGAAGAGCACGGAGCTTACGAAGCGAGGGTTCGCCCAGCAGCTCAAGGGCGGCGTCATCATGGACGTGATCAACGCGGAGCAGGCGAAGATCGCCGAGGAAGCCGGCGCGGTCGCGGTGATGGCGCTGGAGCGCGTGCCCGCGGACATCCGGGCGCAAGGCGGTGTCGCGCGTATGAGCGACCCTGGCCTGATCCAGGAGATCATCGAAGCCGTAACGATCCCGGTAATGGCAAAGGCCCGCATTGGGCACTTCGTCGAGGCGCAGATCCTTGAAGCGCTCAAGGTGGATTACATCGACGAGAGCGAGGTGCTCACCCCCGCCGACGAGCGACACCACATCAACAAGCGCGAGTTCCGCGTGCCGTTCGTATGCGGCTGCCGCGACATCGGTGAGGCGTTGCGCCGCATCGGTGAGGGCGCGAGCATGATCCGCACGAAGGGCGAGGCCGGGACCGGCAACGTCGTCGAAGCCGTTCGCCACGCGCGGTCGGTGTTCGGGTCGATCCGCCAGATGACGACGATGTCGCCCGATGAGCTGTTCGCGTATGCGAAGGACATTCAGGCGCCGTACGACCTCGTGGCCGAGGTAGCGCGAGAAGGACGGCTACCCGTCGTGAACTTCGCCGCGGGCGGCATCGCGACTCCGGCGGACGCGGCGCTCATGATGCAGCTTGGCGTCGATGGCGTGTTTGTCGGCAGTGGCATCTTCAAGTCCGGCGACCCGGCACGCCGCGCGAAGGCAATCGTCGAGGCGACGACGCACTACGAGGACCCACGCATCCTCGCCGAGGTCAGCAAAGGGCTAGGGGAGCCGATGGTTGGCATCGAGATCGACGCGATCCCCCGAGCGGAGTTGATGGCGGTTCGAGGCTGGTAGATTGTCCGCCAAGCGTATAGGCGTGCTCGCCCTCCAGGGTGACTTCAAGGAGCACGCGAAGATGCTGCGCGAGATCGGCGCCGAGCCCGTCGAGGTGCGGCGGGCGGAGCACCTGACAGATCTCGACGGGCTGATCATCCCCGGTGGCGAGAGCACCGCGATCGGCAAGCTTCTCGTGTCGTATCAGTTGCTGGAACCGATGAAGCAGCTCATTTCTTCCGGGCGTCCCGTGTGGGGCACGTGCGCCGGGCTGATCCTGCTGGCGAAGGACATAGGCGGGTTGCAGCAGCCCCTCCTCTGTGCGCTCGACGTGACGGTGCGGCGCAACGCGTTTGGCAGACAACTCGACTCGTTTGAGACGGATATCCCGATGCCTGAGGTCGCGGACGAGCCGCTGCACGCGGTGTTCATCCGTGCCCCGCTGGTGGAGTCCGTTGGCGATGGGGTGCAGGTGCTCGGCACGCTGGAGGACGGCACCATCGTGGCGGTCCGGCAGGGCAATCTGCTTGGCACCAGTTTCCACCCGGAGCTTACCGGCGACTCCCGTTTCCATCTGTACTTCCTCCAAATGGTCGAGTCCGGCAGCGCAGCATTCAGCGCCGCTCACGGGTAGGACGCGGAGCACCACCCTCGCGACAGTCCCTCGCTGGTAGGAACCTCGATTTTGTCGATTCCTGTCGCAGTACAGTGGTCTGGTGCGACCTTCTTGTCGACTACCATAGACGAGTCAAACGCAATCTGTTTGAATGGTGCTGCGTGTCATCCCGAACGCGGTGAGGGAAACCGTGCCCCTTGACCACGGATTCTCGCGGGCTCGGAATGACAGATGCCTTACCGTTCGACCGGAGTCCGGATTAGGCGTGGAGGCTGCGTAGCACGCAAAACTCGTTGCCTTCCGGATCGGCGAGCACCACCCAACTTTGCTGACCTTGTCCGATGTCAACGTGTCGCGCGCCCAAGGCAAGCAGCCGCTCCACCTCCTCATCCCGTCCTCGGTCGATCGGACTCACGTCTATATGTAGACGGTTCTTTACCGACTTGGACTCAGGGACCTGCACAAACAGCAGGGTCGGTGGATTGATTCGTTCCCGAATTGCGTCGGCGGTCGGACGCCAGCCGGAGATCTCTATAAAGTGGTCTTGTACACCGGTGATCTCGTAGTCGAGGACCGCGCACCAAAAGTCCGCCAACTCGCGCGGCCGGTGGCAATCGATCACGATTTCGGTGAATCTGCTGGTCACGTTCCCTCCAAACACTGTTCCGGTGCGTTATCTACTGGGCAATATGGGGACTGCTCCTCCTCCGCATGCCTATCGTGCCACCTCGACTGAATGGAGCGGCGAGCATTGAGTTGTCTCGAGCATGAAGACGTGGTGAACTGCAGCTTTACTGGCAGTCTTGCGATCGAGCTTGATTCTGGCGTCGAATCTCATTCAGACAGCTCCTCACATTCGTGTGCTGGCTTGTGTCAGAAGGATTACGAGGGTGACGGCACTGGTCCGGCGGGCGTCGATGCGGTGACGGTCTCGCGGGGGAAGCGTTTGCGAGCGCGTACTTGTGCTTTTCGCGCTTCCTCTTCCCGATTCCGCGGTGGTGCGCTGGTTCGGAGCGAGTGGATCAAGCGACTGGCGGCAGCTGCTACCTCATCAACTGCACTGTTGAAGGCATCTTCGTTTGCCCGGGACGGACGAGTGGCGCCGCTGAGCTTCCGAACAAACTGGACGGTGGCAGCACGGATTTCATCTTCGCTCGCCGGCGGCTCCATGTTCGCGAGGGACTTAATATTTCTACACATAGCAGGTCTCCTTGAGGGCAGTCACGCGCGTAGCGGCGCGGGTCGCTGCATCAGCAGAAACGGAGCACCGCACTCCGGCGTGGCGGCTGTTGGATTGGGCTTCTACACCGCCGTACCCATGCTACGCACGGTAGGAATTACCTTGCAACATGTGCAGTGGCGTGCCATGGAGGCTCAACGACAGGTGCGCTGCCAGGATGTTTTTCAATGTGTGGTTGGGTGGGGCCGTTGATCAGCGAGCGGCCTGGGCAGGCTACTGTATACCATAGGGCAGAGCCAGGTGGACGATGGGATGGTCGTCCATATTGCGCGTATGTGCTGAGGCGAGCCGATGCGCCAGAGCGCGATGTACCCGCGAACGCTTACAACGCCCCACGAGCCTTGATCTGTAGGTAGCGGTCGAGCAGGGCGACGGTGAGCCGCTCGGCTGGCACGTCGAGGGTTATCACGCCACGGGCCTCCAGTGACTTGAGCAGGGTTGCGCGCTCATCGAGCAGCCGCTGGGCGACGGCAGCCCGGTACAGGGCGTCCTCATCGCGCGGCTCCGCATCTGCGTAGCGCCTCAGATTAGGATCGGCGAGCAGCACGATCATCGGCAGGTGCCGGGGCTGCAAGGAGCCCACGCTGGCAAGGAGCGTCTGCGCGGCGGTGCGGTCGGCGATGTCCGTGAAGATGATCATGAGTGACCGGCGCGGGTTGCGGATACCCAGGTACGCCACCGCTGCGTGATAATCCGGCTCCACGAGCTCTGGCTGGGCCCGGTACAACGCGTCCAGGATACGGCGATACTGGCCGGAGCCGGTGCGCGGCGGAAGGTACGCGCGCACCGCATCGTTGAACGTCAGCAGCCCGACGTTCTCTCCGCGCTGGGAGCCAACCCAACCGAGCACGACGCCGCTGTTGATCGCATAATCCGCCTTCAGGAGCTCGCCATGCGGGCTGGTCATCTGCCGCCCAAGGTCGTACACGAGCATGATGTTCTGGTTCCGCTCGGTCTGATACTGGCGCGCGATGGGCTTGCGCACCCTGGCGGTGGCTTTCCAGTCGATGTGGCGATACTCGTCATCCGGCGTGTACTCCCGCAGGCGCTCGAACTCTGACCCACCCCGCAGCCGGGTGCGCCGGTCCGTTTGCTGCTCCGTACCGCGCGCCGTCAGGGTGTGCTTGCGTAGCTCGAGGATGTCCGGATACACGATGGCTGCATCGGTTGTGTCGTGCTTCATCTGGCGCTCGATCAGGCCGAGCGCACCGCGATAGCGCAAGTTGATACCGCCGAACGCGTACTCACCGCGCCGGAACGGCTTGAGTGTGTACGCGTGGCGCGCGGTTCCGTATGGCGGGACGACCCCTTGTAGGAGGCGCGCGGTGTTCTGGAACTCGTCCGGAGACTCGTCGCGGAGGACGTATTGCACCTCTTGCTGGCTGGCGTTCTGAACGGTTAGCTCGATACGGTTCTGTGCCCCGATCGAGAGCAGGGCATCATGCGATCGAGAGAGCGCGATCTGTGTGGGATTGATGGAAAGCCGCATATCGAGGAGTATGGCGAAGAGGGCGATGAGGAACGCGATAAGGGCTACCCAGCCGAGCACCGGAACCCAGGTGGATGCCAGGAGGATGCCGGCCGGGAGCATCAGGAGCGCGAGCAGGCGCGGTGTGGGGAGGAACGGGATCAGCGCGGCACTTCAACGGAGGCGAGCACCGCTTTCACGGCGTCCTCACTCGACAGGCCATCGAACTGTGCCTCGGGGCGAAGGATTACGCGGTGTGCGAGCACGAACGGCGCGATATACTTCACGTCGTCCGGCTGGACGTATGGGCGGCCGTCGACGGCGGCGACCGCGCGGGCGGCCAGGAGTAGCGCGACAGAGGCGCGTGGACTCGCCCCGAGGGCCAGGTCGGGGGCGCGGCGCGTGGCGTGGGTGATCGAGGTAATGTATCGTGCGAGCACCGGCTCTACCGTCACCTGTCCGACCTCACGAACGCACTCGCGCAGACGAGCCTCCTCGACGACCGGTTCTAGCCCAGCAGCGTTCAGGTTGCGCGCGTCGAAGCCCCGGTGGTAGCGCATCAGGAGCTCCGTCTCTTGCTCCTGGGCCATGTATGGGATCGTCAGGCGGAACAGAAAGCGGTCGAGTTGTGCCTCCGGCAGGGGGTACGTGCCCTCGTACTCGATGGGGTTTTCGGTGGCGAGCGTGATGAAGAGCCGCGGAAGTCGGCGGGGCTCACCGTCGATGGTGACCTGGCGTTCTTCCATCGCTTCCAGCAACGCGGATTGGGTCTTGGCGGGTGCGCGGTTCACCTCGTCCGCGAGCAGGACGTTCGTGAATACCGGCCCCGGCTTGAGCCGAAATTCGCTGCTCTGGAGGTCGAAAACGGTTGTGCCGGTGATATCGGACGGCATCAAGTCGGGCGTGAACTGCACGCGCTTGAACTCGCCGCGGATCAACCGCGCCAGCGTTTTCGCCATGAGCGTCTTCGCCGTGCCAGGGACGCCCTCGATAAGCACGTGACCGCCGACCAGGAGCGCAATGTACAGCAGGTCCAGTGCCTGCTCCTGGCCGACGAGGACTTTCTCCCATTCGGATCGCAGCCTGGCGTGCACCTCTTGCGTTACCACGTATTCCTCCGTTGTAGACCTTTACGTTGTGCTTCCGCCTCCGCGACCAGACGCAGCATTCGCTTCTCATCCGGATCGTGGTCGCGCATCGCCTCGATCGCCGCGACGATCTTATCCACCGGCGCCCCTGTGCTTGCCTCGGCGGCGTGCTGTAGGTCCCGCATGGAGGCGGTGGGGGGGAGTCCCGCGGCGCCGCGCAGCGCCCGGAGCAGGTGGTCCGCGTAGTGAGCGCGCAGGTAGTCGCGCTTCCCGGCGCTGCGTAACATCGAGGCGAGGCTGCGCACGTACTCACCGGAGCTGCGGTAGCTCGTCGTTACCATCCGCACGGGGCGTCCGAGCCGCTTGCCGCGCAGCAGGAAGTATATGAGGGTGAGCAGCGCCGCGTACCACGTGGCCCAACCCCAGCGCTCAGTGAGCAGGAGGCTGCGCAGTGATTCGACACCTTCCCGCCCGTGGTGCCACTCGTCGAACACTATGGTGCCCGCGCGCGTATGGGCGAGCACGTTCAGGTACAGCTTAGCGTTGTCGGCTTCTCGCAGCTTCTCATTCGTGAGCGTGCGCGGCATTGAGAGCACCCAGACGCGTCCCACGCCCTCCCTGGAGGTGACGAGCACCGGCTCCCGGCTGTAGGTCGCCGCGCCGAGCAGGGGCACACCGTGCTCGAACGCGACGCGCTTCGTCGAGTAGGCAGAGACATTTTCTAAGGGTGGCTGCTGGAGGAGCGGCTGCAGTGGTCTTGCACCGGTGAAAACGGTAACTTCCTCGAGCTCGAAGCCGAAAGCCTTGTGCAACGCCGCTGGTGTCTCGGATGCTAGCAGCAGCGTGCCGCCGCCGCTGACCCACCTGCGGACCTCCGCGATGTGCTCTGGTTCATACTCCGTGATCGGCTCGAGCGATACCAGCAGGGCATCATCAGTGCTCAGGGTGAACGGCTTATACTCCAGATATTCCGTGTCGCGCCCGAGCTCGCGCGTCCACAGGTACAGAGCCAGCGCGCCGTTCCCGGCACTCGAATGGGCGTCGAGCAGCAACCCCTGCGCCCTGCTATCGCCTTCGGTAGTGCTGAGCGCGGTGAGCGTGGCACCGGCGAGCAGCATCACCAGCGCCGCTCCCCAGATCAGCAAGTACCTGCCGTGCCTCACCGCGAGCCTCCCCGCAGCGCGCCGGTCTTGCGGACGTAGTCGTCGTACTCGGTCTGGCCGATGGGTACGTTGCCATACCACACGTCGTCGAACACTCGCACAACGGGACGGAGCGCGCCCGCGAGGGAGGTGTTTTGCCCGATGCGCGACAGGTGCTCGCGGTTGGTGAGCGAGCGATCGTAGCGCAAGGTGCCCTGCTCGTGCAACGTAAACAGTAGCGCCACGAACTGCGCGCGCACGGCTCCCCGATAGTCGCCAGCACGGGCGCGCTCTGCGGCTACAGCGAGCATGGAGGTTGAGGACGCTGGAGCAGGACCGGTTGGGTCTGTGTTGTCCGTCCGCGAGATGCGCCGAGCGGAGCGGAGCACTAGCGCGAGCATCAATCCGACGAGACCAATGCAGAGCAGGACCAGGAGCCAGCGTGCGATCGTGAGCCCTTCGGTGCCGGGGTTGCCGATCGGCAACCTGTCAAACAGGCCGCTAAGCCAATGCCGAACACGATCCATGGTGCGTTCAAGCCAACTCGGTGCGTCGTTGCGTGCGAAACGGGGATCAGCATACGCCTGCTGCTGTTCCGCGGTCGCTGGCTGGACCCGCGCGCCTTCAAGCTCCGCAAGGAGGGCCACCAGATGGTCGCGTGCCACCGGCAACTCGGGCGGCGTGCGTGAGAGTGCATCTTCCACGTGGGCAAGGTACGGCCTCGTGCCACCTGGCTCTGTCCGAACTCCACGGAGTATCTCCAGTGCCTGTGTGGTCGCCCGCGACCGGGAGCCTCCGCCCGAGGCGATGGCTGTTTCAACAGCGTCAAGCGCTTGCCGGATCTGCGTGATGTACGTCGGATCCTGTGCTTCTGCGGGCCGAGGACTCGGCAGTATCGCGAGTACGGTCAACAGCAGGAGGAAGCGTCTGATCAAACGCGCGCACCCTGCTGCTCAAGCTCGGCGACGCCCGCCTCGATGTCCAGGGCCTCGCCCCGCACCCGGTGGTCGAAGTACAGCAGGGTTGTTGCGATTGCCGAGACAGGTAGGATCAACGTGGCCGTGAGCGTGCCGACGGCGCTGTTGATGAGCGTCGGCACAAAACCAGGCTGCTGCTGCACGCCGGAGAAGATGGCGATCGGCACACTGGTGACGGCCTGGGGGTGAGGCTAAGCGCGCTGGTCAGCAGGTTCAGCAGAATGGCGAAGCCGAACGTCTTCCACCAGCGGTCCCGCACGAGATCGGCAGACCGCGAGAGCGCGCTTACGGGGCCATAGGATTCGAGGACAACCGCCTGCTTGAAGAACCACCAGCGAATGTAGAAGAGAAGCGCAACGCCTACCCCAGCGAATACGAGCGTGGTCCCGAGCAAGATCAATGCGATGCCGCCTGCCGTCGCACCTCCGTTCCCCTCGCTTATCAGGAACGCCGCAACACCAATCAGAATAGCGGCGGGCAGGAACATGCCGAGAAAGGCGAGCGAGGAGAGCACATACGCTCCGAGCAGGGAAGGCACTCGGCGCAGACTGTTTCGATACGCGGCCACGATGCCGGGTGTGCGTCCCGCGAGACGCGCGTGCGCGGCATAGAGCAGTGCGGCGGTCGAGAAGAGGCTTGCCGCGGCACTGAGCAGCGCCAGTGTGCCTGCTCCGATCACCCCCGCCGCGATGGCTTCGGGCCGGATCGAGCCCGCCTCGGTGAACAGGTCGGTCGGCGTCAACACGGTCCCACTGAAGAGCACCGAGGTGAGCAGCGCGGTCACGAGGCCCAGTGGCAGGGTTGACGAGCGCCGCCACGCCAACGAAGTGCAGGAAGTTGTCTCGATACAGCGCGAGTCCAACATCGAGCAGCTCCGTGAGGGTGCGCGGTCGCAAGTTGCGAGGTGCGGGTAAGCTCACCGGGACCGCTCCAATCTAGGCGGCCCCTGCGCCGGGCCAGTCCCCAACTGTATGATACAATTTTCGGGCGTTTGACGCGGCATCATCGATGGTCTCGGGGCTGCCTGTTACCCGTGGAGGTCGGAGAAAGATCGCAGCTTATCTGCCGATTCGCGGAGCGACTTCGTCATCCCTCGCCGTCTTCGGGTGATCACAGCCGCGCTTAGTGGTTCTCCAGAACGGGGGAGTCGTGGGTGGAGTCTGACCGGCCGATAACTACATCATCGCTGAATAGCGCCGATGCCATGCACCGTGCGCTGGATCTGACAAGGCGTATGGTGGGTTGGGGAGTTGCTCCCGGACCGCGGAAGAACGTGAGTTTGCAACGCGGTTGCATTCGTTGCTCGGCGAGATCGATGAGAGTCTGCTGGAACGAGGTCTTTATCCTGTGCCGGACGATCCGTGGGAGCGGTGTGTCTCGTGGGCGTTCCTGCGGGGCGACGGCCCGCGAACGGTGCTCCTGATGTCGCATTTTGACACGGTGGGTACCGAGGATTACGGCGCGTTGCAGCTGCACGCGCTCGAGCCGGACGTGCTTCGCGAGCGGATGCGTGCCATCGCGCCTCAGTTTTCCCCGCTCACGCAGGCACACCTGGAGTCCGATGACTGGCTCTTCGGGCGGGGCACGGCGGATATGAAGAGTGGAATCGCGGCCCACCTGGTCGTGCTGGAACGGTTTGTCCAGCACGTCCGTAATGGTGGTCGCCTGCCAGGGAACGTGATGTTTCTCTGCACGCCCGACGAGGAATGCGAGAGCGCAGGGATCCTCGCGTCCGTCGAGCTGCTCGCGACGATGGAGCGGGAGCGGGACATCGAGTTTGTCGGTGCGATCAATAACGATTACTTCGCGCCGCAGTACGAGGGCGATGATTCGAAGCGGGTGTACACGGGCACGGTCGGGAAGCTGTTGGCGGGCCTGTACGTGCGCGGTGTGGAGACGCACGCCGGGGAACCATACGCCGGCTGCGACGCGGACCTGTTGCTCGCGGAGGTCGTCCGGGCGTTGAGCATGCACGCGGATCTGGCCGATGCCGATGGCGAGGAGGTCGCTCCCCCGCCCGTCATGCTCAAGGCCAGCGACTTCAAAGAAGAGTACGATGTACAGGTCCCGTTCGATGCTTACGCCTACCTCAACTACCTCACGTTCACGCTTTCGCCGAAAAATGTGGCCTCCCGGCTTCTCGGCATCGTTCAGGACACGCTCAGGCACTCCGTGGCACGCGTACACGGCGAGCGCGTTCGCTGGCACGAGCGGGCCGGGATTGCCGCACCGCCGGAAAAGGCTGTTCCGGTGGCGCTGACGTACGAGCATCTGCTTCGACGAGCCCAAGCGCTATCCGGGGCGGAGACGGTCGAGAAAGCGTTGGAGGAGACGAACCGCGTGCTATTGCAGAGCGGAGTGGATGCACGCCTTCGCAGCGCGCAGATCGTCCGTCGACTGTGGGATCTTTCCGGCCTGAAGGGACCAGCAGCCGTCGTGTACTATTCTCCGCCGTATTACCCGCACGTGTCCGGTGATGCCAGCAGCGGGTTCCTGGCGGCGGTGAACGATGCGGCTCGGGCGCACGGTGCGCAGGTCTTGCGGCGATACCCGTACATGTCCGACGGCAGTTACCTGAGCGCCCAACCCAGCGACGACCTCGCCGCGTTGATAGCGAACATGCCCCTCTGGCGCGCCGAGCCAGACCCGACGGGTTACAGCCTCCCGCTTGACCGGATACGCGAGTTGAATGTGGATGTCGCCAACATCGGGGTTTGGGGGCACGCGGCGCACACCCGCGAGGAGCGGGTCAACGTCCCATACAGTTGCGGTCAGGTGCCCGTGATCATCCACGACGCGGTACTGCGTGCCCTCGGCGCGGGTCCGGCGAATACATAGGAGGCTACAAGGTGTCGAAGCTCTCCCACATGGACGCGCACGGCGACGCTCGGATGGTCGATGTGGGCGAAAAAGCGGTGACACGCCGGCTTGCGGTGGCCGAGGGTGCGGTGATCATGTCGCCGGAAACGCTCGAGCGGGTGCAGGCAGAGAACCTGCCGAAAGGCTCCGTGCTTGGTACCGCACGCATAGCCGGCATCATGGCGGCGAAGCGTACGAGCGAGCTCATCCCCCTGTGTCATCCGATCGCTCTGAGCTCCGTGGACGTTGACTTCACGCTGGAGACGGCGCTCCCCGGCGTGCGGATCCGCGCCACGGCGCGCACCACGGCGCCGACCGGTGTCGAGATGGAGGCGCTGACGGCGGTCTCGGTTGCCGCACTGACCATCTACGATATGGCGAAGGCGGTCGATAAGGCCATGCGGATCGAGGGGGTCCGGCTCGTGCAGAAGAGTGGCGGGCAGAGCGGAGACGTGCACAACCCCTGAGCGACTGAGCGAGCGCCCAGTCCGCGCGCTGCTGATCGCCTCATTTCCCTGAGAACTCCAGGCACCCTACATAGCGGTGCATTGCGTCATGGCGCGTCCGGACACCTGCTGTCGCGCGGCCGTGGTGGCAAGCGCGCTTGAACCACTGCACCGGACAGGGCATGAGCTCTGCCTTCAGCGTGCCGCGGGAGATTGGATCTTGGGATAACGCTTCCCCGATGTTTGCCGTTTGTTTACTTATGATGACCATAACTTTCACGGCCGTTTACGGCCGGTGCCTACACTGTCACCAACAACCCGCAGCGTCTGAAGAGGATCATAGCTTCGATGTAGAGGATCTGCCATGAACACCCTATCTGCCCGAACGTTCCCGCTTCTCCCCTTGAAGAAGACCGTTATCCTCCCCGGTGGAGAGGCGCGGCTCACCGTAGGACGCCCACGCTCCCTGAGCGTTGTCGAGGATGTCATCGCGGGGGAGCGGCTTATGGTGGCAAGCACCCAGTTCAACGGCGAGGATGATGACCCTCGTGCCGATGGATTGAACAAAGCCGGCACGCTCCTGCGCCTGCTCCACTGGGAGGCGCGATTCGACGGCACGATGCAGATCACTGTTTCTGGTATCAGCCGGGTGCACATCCACCGCGTGGACACTTCGTCCCGCGGTTACTCGGCCCTGTGCGAGGTTTTCCAACCCGTCGAGACCTATTCCTCAATGGAGCGTTTGCTGCACGAGCACGTGGTCGAGCTCTATGCCCTCCAGGAAGAGGCAAAGGGGAAGAGCCTCGCGGATGTGCGCGCCGAGTTGGGGCGATACCCAGACCCGAGCGAGCTGGCGGACTTTCTTGGGAACGAATTGCTGCAAACATGGCAGGAGCGCCAGCAGTTTCTCGACACAGTTCATCCCGTTGACCGGTTGGAGCGACTGGCGGTGGCGCTGAGCGGCGATGCGGAGCTGTCCGACCTGGAGAACAAGATCCGCAACAAGGTGCGGCAGCAGATCGATAAGAGCCAGCGCGAGTACTACCTGCGGGAACAGTTGAAGGTCATCCACGATGAGCTGAGCGGTGAGGGCGGCAATGAGATTCACGCCCTGCGCACGAAGATCGA
>JAUJMR010000001.1:577943-589220 GCA_030446765.1 Chloroflexia bacterium | reverse complement strand
ATGAGCTGAGCGGTGAGGGCGGCAATGAGATTCACGCCCTGCGCACGAAGATCGAAGAGGCAAGCCTGCCCGAGGAGGTCCGGGAAAAGGCCCTGCGGGAGGTCGCCAGGCTGGAGCGCATGCCCAGCACGTCACCCGAGGGCGGGGTGATCCGCAGCTATCTCGACTGGATCCTGTGTCTTCCGTGGGGCACCTCAAGCCAGGACACGTACAACCTCGGCTTCACGGAAACGGTGCTCGATGAGGATCACTTCGGGCTGGAGAAGGTGAAGGACCGGATTGTCGAGTTTCTCGCCGTGCGGGAGCTCACCGCCCGGATCGGGGGCGAATCGAAGGGGGCCATCCTTTGCCTGGTCGGTCCTCCCGGCGTAGGCAAGACGTCGCTCGGGCAGAGCATCGCCCGCTCGCTCGGTCGGAGCTTCGTGCGCATCAGCCTCGGTGGGGTTCGCGATGAGGCGGAGGTGCGCGGCCACCGGCGAACGTACGTCGGCGCGCTGCCAGGCAGATTAATCCACGGCCTTCGGCAGGCGAAAACCGATAACCCGGTGATGCTGCTCGATGAGATCGACAAGATGAGCTCGGACTTCAAGGGCGATCCCAGCGCCGCGATGCTCGAGGTGCTCGATCCGGAGCAGAATCGAACGTTCGTTGACCACTACATGGAGGCTCCGTTCGACCTCTCCAAGGTGCTGTTCATCACCACGGCGAACACCCTCGATACAATCCCGCGTCCGCTGCTCGACCGGATGGAAGTCGTACAACTCAGCGGCTACACGGAAGACGAGAAGGTTCAGATCGCACGGCGCTATCTGTTGCCGCGTCAGATCCTGGCGCATGGTCTAGCGCCGCACTATCTGGAGTTTTCCGACAAGATGCTCCGTCACGTTATTCGCTTCTATACGCGAGAGGCGGGCGTGCGGAACCTGGAGCGCCAGCTCGGCGCGGTGTGTCGTAAGGCGGCGCGCAAGGTCGTCGGTGGCCGGACGACGCGGATGCGCGTCACCACCCACCTGCTCGAGGAATACCTCGGCCCGCCGCGCAAGCTGCAAGATGTGCGTTCCCGTACCGATCAGATCGGGGTCGCAATGGGCATGGCGTGGACGGAGATCGGCGGGACCCTGCTGCCGGTGGAGGTCGCGACGCTGCCCGGCAAAGGAGGACTCACGATCACGGGCCGGCTGGGCGACGTGATGCAGGAGTCTGCGCGCGCTGCGCTCAGCTTCGCGCGCTCCCGTGCCGCGCAGCTGCATATCCCGCTCAACTTCCAGGAGACGACCGACTGGCACATACACCTGCCGGAGGGGGCCATCCCAAAGGACGGACCGAGCGCGGGCATCACGATGGCGACCGCGATGATCAGCGCGATCACTGGGCGCGCCGCGCGGGCGGATGTCGCGATGACGGGGGAGGTGACCCTCCGCGGTCGCGTGTTGCCCATCGGCGGACTCAAGGAGAAGGTGATGGCCGCCGCCCAGGCGGGGATTACCCAGATCGTTGCGCCGAGGGATAATGAGGCCGACCTCGTGACCATTCCGCGGAATGTGCGGCGAGACCTCACGTTCCACTGGGTGGAGAGTATGGATGAAGTGCTGCGAATCGCGCTTGCCCCGGAGGTCCTGCCGAACATCCCGGCGGCGTCGCTGGTGGAGGTCGGCGCGGGCTATAGTGTGCAGATGCAGGGCAGCGGGCGATAGTCTGGTGGCTGCGGGCGCTGCATCGCGCCGACGACCACGTCGTCGCAACGACGTGGCGCGCGCATTTACAGAGCGCCAAGGCTCCTATTTGTTACAATGAGAATGGTTTAGGCATGGTGCCGCCATGATTGTCTTATTGAGTATTGGAGTATTTTTAGTTTGGCGAGAACGAAACCCAAGCCCAAGATGAGCTGGGCGAAAGTCGACTTGCACCTGCACACCCCCGGATCCGCTGATTACATTGATAAGACCGCAACGTTCGTCGATATCCTTCGTACCGCGGAAGAGCAGGAACTGGACGCGATTGCGATCACCGACCACAACAGTGTTGCGGGTATTGCCGGTTTCCGGCGGCGGCTGGAGACGCTGCAGTTCCTACAGAGCGAGAAGCGACTCTCCCCTGAAGAGCGCGACGAGCTCGACGAGTACTACCGAATCCTGAACAGGGTGCTCGTACTCCCCGGTTTCGAGCTGACCGCGACGCTCGGGTTCCATATCCTGGCGGTCTTTCCCCCGCAAACATCTATTCGCAAGCTGGAACATATCCTGCTGGAGTTGAACGTGCCGGAGGATCGGCTGGATGCGGGGACCAGCGAGATCGGCGCAAGTACCGACGTGTTGACCGCGTACTCCGTTATGGACCGTGCCGGTGCGCTTGTTATTGCGGCCCACGCGAACAGCACGCACGGCGTCGCGATGCAGAACTTCAATTTTGGTGGGCAGACGAAGATCGCCTACACGCAGGACGAGCATCTGCACGCGCTCGAGGTGACCGACCTGGACAGCCGGTCCCGCCGCACCACGGCCAACTTCTATAACGGCTCGAAGCCGGAGTACCCGCGCCGGATGCACTGCATTCAGGGCTCGGACGCGCACTTGCTCGTCCGTGGGTCCGGGGAGAACGAGAAGCGCCTCGGTGTCGGGGACCGTCCCACGGAACTCCTGCTGCCCGAAGTTACCTTCGAGGCCATCAAGGAGCTGCTGACGGGGGATGACTTTAGCCGTACCCGCCCGTACCGTGCGGCGGACCCTATCGACCCCATCAAGGAAGCGCAGGAAGTCGGACCGAGCCTCGTGGCGAGTTTCCACGAGCGACCGGTCGTGCGCAGTCGTGGCTTCGAGGCGGTGCTGCGGGATGTCGTGGCCTTCGCCAACACGAATGGTGGCTCGATCTACATCGGCGCTGGCAAGACCAAAGGCACGATCCGCGGTGTCGAGAAGCCACAGGAAGTGCAGGAGAGCTTGGCGCAAGCGATGGCCTCACGCATCACCCCACAAGCGGAGGTGACGATAGACGTCGTGAACCCCGAAGGCAAGGCGGTGATGGTGCTGAACGTTTCGAAGGGCGCAGAGACCCCGTACGTCCTCGACCAGACCGAGGTCTGGGTGCGCCAGGAGTCAGAGTCTGCGATCGCGACCCGAGACGAGATCGTGCGCCTCGTGCTCCAGACGCTGGCGGGCAACCGGGTACCGGTCCCGATGGCCGAGGCCGAGGAGCCGATTGAAACCGGCAGCCCGCTGGCTGACGAGCCGCCGCACACCGGCGTGGAGGTTGTCGAGAGTAGCGAGCGAAACGGGATCAGCTATCACACGGTGCGGGATCTGCGCAACGGGAGTGTTGTACAGAACGTGACGCGCTTCTCCGCCCGGCGCCTGTGGCGATACGCGATCAGCGAGCGCGAAGCTGGCGGACTCGACCTCAACAGCGTCGACTGGCGCGGCGACATAGGTTTGTGGAAGGTCCATAAGCGTGGCGGACAGACCCGGTACAACCTCGTGCAGCGCGATCCTGACGGGAAGCTACACATTTACTACGGCGTAACAGAGGACGGTCTGCACGGCGCCTGGCGCGTCTTTTCCGATGCGCCGGACACGGAGGATCAGCCGGAATCGGCGGAGCGGCGTGAGGCCGCGCCCGTGGCCTGAGGCTCTTGTCCACCGTTTAGCCGAAGTTTCGTCCCCCCACGAACACGCGCGGTCGACGGCAGCATTGAGTACCTCGTCATCAAACCAGGCGCCATCCCGCACGGGGCGTGGCAGGGGACGTGGATCAGTTCCTCTTTGCATGGGCGCCGTACCCGCGCTCTCGATTACTTCCGCTGCGTGAGCTGTCGGGATGGCAGATCTCCAGGCCCACCACTTGCTTATATCCAGCTGCCGTTATTGCCGCCCTCAATACGCTCTGGTTTCCACGGGCGGCACCGGCAGAACTGCCTGATTTGCGGGAGTCGCGAGTGTTAGACAGCAAGACAATATCTCGGCGCCAGTTCCTGAGGCATGCCGGGGGCCTGGGCACGCTTGTTCTGCTCAGCGGTTGCCGCTCCGATCGGGGGCCAGCTGCCACGACTCCCACAGCATCAAACCTCGCCACTACCCCAACCACCATGGGTAGTCCCACGGCAATCGCCGCCGCGACGGCTGGGCCACCGACCGCTGTGGTGACGCCGACGGAGAGCGCTGCCGCCGACCTGGTCACGAGTAGCCGGATCACTCCCGCGCTGCTTGCGCAGATACGGGCGATTGCGCATCCCTTGGGCGGGTCGGGGGACCTCGACCCGCTGATCGAGAGGATCGGGGATGCGCACTACGTGCTGCTGGGCGAGGCGTCTCATGGCACGGCAGAGTACTACACGTGGCGTACCGAGATCACGAAGCGGCTAGTCGAGGAGAAGGGGTTCTCGTTCGTCGGAGTGGAAGGTGAGTGGGTCGACTGCTATCGGGTCAATACGTACGTCAAGGCGTTGCCGGGTTCGGGTACGAGCGCGCGCCAAGTGCTGAACAGATACGACCGGTGGCCCACATGGATGTGGGCGAACCAGGAGGTTGCGGAACTTGTCGAATGGCTGCGGGAGCGCAACGACGCGGTACAGGACCAACCTAAGGTCGGGTTTTACGGGCTGGACCTCTACGGCGCGGTGGACGCAACGGATGAGCTGCTCAAATACCTCGTAGGGCGGGAGCCACAGGTGGCTCGGGTAGCTCGTCGGGTTCGCGAGTGTGTCGAGTCGCAGGAGGGGGACCAGCCGCACGTGCCTGGTGCGACGGGACCGGACCGGCAAGACTGCAGGAAGGACAGGGAAACACTCCTGACGACCCTGGGTGCGGAATCAGCGCCGTATCAGCGAGAGGACCCGGTGGCCCACTTCTACGCGGAGCAGAATGCGCTGGTGGCCCGTAATGCGGATCGATTCTACACCGAGCCGGACGCCTGGAACATCCGCGACACCCATATGGTGGACACGCTCGATCGGCTTATGGATCATCACGGACCCGGAGCTAAGGCCGTCGTCTGGGAGCACAACACGCACGTCGGCGATGCTCGCGCGACCAACATGGCAGCGGCGGGTCTGATCAACCTCGGGCAGCTCGCGCGGGAGCGGCACGGAGTAGAAGACGTCGTGCTTGTCGGCTTCGGCTCGCACCGGGGTACGGTGATCGCCGCATCGATGTGGGGTGGGCAATCGGAGCGCATGGCGGTGCCGCCGGCGCAGAAGGGCAGCTACGAGGACGCCTTCCACAGGGCGGGCACGGAGAACAAGCTGATCATATTCTCGGATGCGGCCGAGTTGGGCCTGCTGCTTGAGCCAAGGGGGCACCGGGCGATCGGCGTGGAATACGCTTCCGAGTACTTCCAGGACGGCGCGTACGTGCCGACCGTCTTGCCAGAGAGGTATGACGCCTTCCTGTACATCGATGAGACGCACGCGCTCCACCCGCTCCACCAGGAGCGGTAGCACGGCGGGCTGCTCCATGGCCAGGATGAGTGAGGCTGCCCGCGGGCGAATCACCCGACCGGGTCTTAGTGCCGGACCCGCGAGCAACCTTGCCACAGCAGCGATTGAGAGGAGGATGCGAGTGAGAGTCCTGGTCACTGGCGGAAGCGGACGCTTGGGGCAGCAGGTGCTGCGCGAGCTGGTTGGGCACGGCCACGAGGTGGTCAACGCGGACCGCCGACCACCCGCGGTAGCGGGGATCGGCGATTATCGCGAAGTCGACGTGGCGGATGTCGGGCACGTGGCGGGGGCACTCTCTGGATGCGATGCGGTCGTGCACCTGGGGGCGATACCGACCGCCTATAGCCACCCCGATGAGGTGGTGTTTGGTAACAACACGCGCGCGACCTTCGCAGTCCTCCAGGCGTCGGCGTTGTTGGGCGTCCGCCGCGCGGTGCTGGCATCGAGCCTCGCGGCGCTCGGCGGGGCGTATGCTGCCACCCCGTTCCCGCCGCTGTACGCGCCGGTCGATGAGCACCACCCGCTCCGCGTCGAGGATCCGTACGGGCTGTCCAAGGAGGTGGACGAGCGGATCGGCGCAATGTTCCACCGGCGTACGGGTATGACCGTGCTGGCGTACCGCTTCCACTGGATCGCGAATCCCGATGAGTACGCGGCGCGGGTGATCGAGGTCCGGGATTGGCCGGAACTGTTGGCGCACGAACTGTGGGGCTACGTGGATGTGCGCGACGCCGCGTACGCGTGCCGGCTCGGCATAGAGTCGGAGGGACTGGGATTCGAGGTGCTCAACATCACATCGGCCGACTCGCTCAGCGATGTGCCTACCGAGGAGCTGATGCGGCGCTATTGCCCAGATGTGCAGCTACGCGGGCGCATAGAGGGGACGAACAGCGCGTGGTCCACCGAGAAGGCGCAGCGGCTGCTGGGGTACACGCCGAGGCACAGCTGGCGAGATGAGCAGTAGAGGGTGGCGCGGGTCACGCCGACGCGGATAAGCACCTTGGGGCCGAGGGCAGAGAGCACGATCGGTTGGGGAAGCGCGACTCTGACTGAGTTGGTCGGGGCTGGTGCTGTGCGCTCCGGCTGGGAAGTAGCGACGTGGGCACGGCCGAGGCGTTCAGCACTGAGCCGCGCCTCCGCTCGCCAGCCGACAATGCATACCGGCATGCCAGTCCTACGCAATCTGCGGCGTGGATGGATTGGCGCTCGTCGGCCGGAGCGGCGGGATCGGCTGGAGGATCATGCGGCGCTCCAGGGTCAGGCGGTCCAAGAGCGCCTGGGAGTACTCGTACCCGAAGCGGGTCGCCCCCCAGGCCGGGCCGTAGCGGTAGATGACCACGCGCCGCTCACCCGGGTTGGTCCGGCTGCCCCCGCCATGCATCAGTCCATCCACGAACAGCAGCGCGTCCCCCTTCTCCAGGTATACCTCCGCGGCGCCCTCCAGCTCGTCCATCCGGTCGAGTCTCGCATAATCCCCCGCGTTGGGGTGCGGGAAGTTCGACTTGTGGCTCCCCGGGACTACCATCGTCGCGCCGTCGCCGGGCCCGACATCCGTCAGCGCCACGATGATGTTGCACTGCCCGCAGCGGAATAGGCCGTCCTTGTAGTGGTATGCGCCGCGCAGCGCCCCGCGGTAGCCGCCTGAGTGCACCGGGTGGTGGCCGCCGGAGGTGCGCACCGACAGGATGCACTCGTCGATGAAAAGTCCCTCCGCGTACGACCCCTCCTCGCCGCAGTAATGGCGCGCGTATCCGATCCAGCCCGGATGGTCGATGAGCCGCTCGAACGGCTCGCCCGCCTCCACGCAGTTGTGCAGCTCCAGACCGGTGGCTTCGTTGTAGTCTCGGCGCTGGGCGTTGCCATACCACTCCTCGTAGCGCAGCGGCGGCAGCGCGTCTATCGCGCCATTGAGGTCGTCCAATAGATCCGGCTCGACCGCCTGCTTGAGGACCAGGTAGCCGCGCAGGTCGAAGAGGAAGTCGTCGAGCGCACTCGGACTCGCTATGGCCATCGCTGCGTACCTCCTAGGGTCTTTGCCGCTCCACCTGCTGTTCGCTGCTCGTCAGGGTGCACTGTAGCATGACCCGACACGGGCCGTGGTACTGCATCGCCGGAGTCGGGCATACATCTGCGACGGTCCTTGCCGGGCCGCTCATGCCGACCCCGGCGCAACGAACTCCCAGAGACATCACCTCATCGCGAGCCCGCAGTTGCGACGACGTCCCTGCATGGTAGGTATCGTCGGCTGCGCCGTGCAGAAGTAGCTGACGCACGGATTGGTCCGAATGCGACGCCCACCCGGTGATATACTGCCCACTCAGCCGCGACCAAACCGCCCGGGAACGCGGACGCCGAACACGAGGACAAACATATAGCTCTTGCCGTGGGCGTGAGGGAGAAGGAGCGGATCACCTCGTCGTCCACCGCGGTCGAGCCCACCGCTCCAAAACCGAGCGCGTGCGCCGCCAGGTGCAGCTTCCCGGCAAACAGTGCGGCCTCGAGCTGTGCGAGTCGGTAGCCCCTGTTGCCATAGCGCTCGATAATGGGTGCCAGATCCGCAAGGTAATAGAGGTTGACGTGGGCGTCTGCCGCATACCCTTGCCCGCACGCCAGCCTTGCCGCTGCCTGTTGCATGTCCCCTATTGCCAGTGGCTCGAGCCCCTGGTGCTTCGGATGCAGGACGTATGACCCCCGGGTCGAGCCCCTCGACGTTGTTTACGATGAAATACTGGTCGTTGAGAGGTCCCGCCTCAGGATCCAGGCAATCCATCGAGACCCCGCGACTCGATCGGTCCAGGAGGGTCGACAGTGCCTCGAATGGGAGTTTCTGCCTGTGTCGTAGTGGCGTGTAGAGCGCCGTCTCATGATCACCGTATCGACCGGATCCTGCGGTAGCTCGCCCTGTGCGAGTGGTCGCAACGGAACTATGTCAGCATCCGGATCGGGGTATGAGCGACTCCAGCGATGACTGCGCCACGCGGCCGCCTCCTCCCCCGTGGCGAGCGACGAGGCGGCGTGCATCCTGGTGATCTCGGGGAAGATGATCTCGCGGGATGAGATCGGGCGCGTCGGCAGGTCGAGCGGCTCTGCCGGCGGGGCCGCGGGAACAGAGCCTGGGTCGCTGCCAAGGGCCACCAAACAGACGGCAGCCTCCCGCTCGCCGTCGACGCCCAGCAGCCGGTTGATGTCTCCTTCCGCGAACCCCATGACTACCCCGTGCCGGGAGCTCGGACGAAGCAGCGACGGCCAGGAAGTTGGCCAGGACCGTACCCAAATCCCAGTAGACGTGTCGGTACGCTCGGGCCTGATAGCGCCAGGCGTTGCGCCAGAACGTGCTCGTGGCCACGATGATGGCGGGTGCCCGTGCAATGGACGGCTCATCACCGGTCGCCTGGTGGATCTCGGCGCGATGGTCGCCCGCCCGCAGACGGCGCAGGGAGTGGTCGTGCGCTGCGTAATGGTACACGCCAGCATCGATGCCGGGCAGGTCGCCGCAGACCAGGTAGAGCTCCAGGTGGTAGCGCGCGCCAGTGCCACCAGCCACGCGGTACTCGATCACCCGGCCGGTCCGGTGGCTGCCGCGCTTGAGTATCCCATTCGACAGCAGGCACAGTCGCGCGATGGTGTCGAGGCTGGGTACGGCCCGATCCAGCGGCAGATCACCCGTGGTAGCGAGCGCATCGAGTGCCGGGATCGCGGATGGCGGGAACTCGCGCGGTAGGTACCACGGGTCGAGCGTCGTATAGACCTTGTACGGATACGGCTCGATCGTTGGGTCCTGTTCTCCGATGGCCGGGCCGAGGTCGGGCGGCGTGCCCATCAATATATCCTCGTCGCCCTCGCCAGCGCCGACCAGCGTGTACTTCGTTGCGTCGTGAAACCGCCGCGCCGCCCTTGTGTCGCGGTTGTCCATCGCGTACCTCCACCAGCCCAACCATGGCCCCGTATCGTAGCATGCTCAAGAGGGTTGTCGAGGAAAGGCGTCGGCGGCCATAGGGCGACGCCTGTGCGGTGCGTCTCTCTCGGCGCTCCGCCCGCTACGCGGTGTTGATACCTGTTGCAGGACCCGTCGAGTTTCGTCGCGGCCGCGAGCAACCGATTTGCTACTGTCTGACGTGGTCGGGGTCGGTATACGCGCGACTGGTCCGCAAACTGCGGTTGCGCGTGCAACGGTTGACTGGAACGACGAGCACGAAGGAAAGCAGATGCAGCAGGTGTATCCCTGGCGCGAGTGTGAGTTCACGCTGACGGCGGAGCGCAACTACCCGAATCCTTACACCGATGTGGAGGTATGGGCGGAATTCTCCCATGACACGGGTCTCACCATGAGGCGCCCCGCCTTCTGGGACGGCGGACGGACCTGGAAGCTCCGCTTCGCCTCACCCATCGCCACGGGACGCTGGACCTGGCGTAGCCTCTGCTCGAACGAAGACGCCGGTCTAGCCGGTCAGGTGGGCGAGTTCGTCTGTGAGCCGTGCCCCTCACATACGGCACCGCTTTTACCGGCACGGCTTCTGGCGCATGTCGCCCGGGAAACGCAGCCTCGTGCATGCAGATGGCACGCCTGCGGTGCTCGCCGCCGACACCGCCTGGGCGCTTCCCTGGCGTGCTACCCAGGAGCAGTGCCGCATTTATGCCGCCGACCGGCAACGCAAAGGCTTCAACGCGGTCCTGCTGATGAGCGTACAGCCGGACATGGACGCACGCGGCCCACGCAGTCGAACAGCAGACGAAGGCTTCGATGTCGGCTTCGAGGATCTCGCAAGCGGGCAGCTCGATCAGCTGAACCCGGACTACTTTCAGGAGTTGGATCGACTGCTCGCAATCCTGTTGGAGCACGAGATCGTCCCGGTGCTGCAGCCGGTCTTTCAGGGCTTCGGATGGAAGGGCTTGCGGGTTGCAGGCACGGTGGTGCCCCCCACCGGGTATGCCCGGTACTGCCGCTACCTGGTGGCGCGCTACGGCGCCCGGCCGGCGATCTATCTGGTCGGTGCCGACGGCTCGGGCGAAGAGCCGCAGGCACCCGCAGGCGGCGAGGAGATCGAGCAATGGGACGCCTATGGCCAGCCCACCGGCATCCACTACCGGCCCCATGCCGCCAATCGCGCCTGGCAGGAGGCAACCTGGCTCGATTTCCAGTGGTGCCAGACGGGCCACAGCGGCGAGCATGTCCCTGAGCGCGTCGCTGATATGTGGCGCAACATGCCGATCAAGGCGGTGGCCAATGGCGAGCCGACCTATGAGCACGGCGGAAAACCCGGTCGGGCGGCCGGCTGGTGGCAGGGCCACGAGGCCTGGTCAAACCTTTGCGCCGGCGGCACGATGGGCGTGGTCTACGGGGCGGGCAGCCTGTGGCAGTGGCGGCTCCATCCCGATGAACCCGGCCACGCACCGTACTTCCTGGCCGAGGGGATGGGCTGGCGTGAAGCTTTGGCCTTCGAGGGCTCGCGATACGTTGGCCTCGTCACGCAAATCCTAGACGGTCTGCCGCTGACGGATATGGAACCGAACTGGCAGGTCACACTCGGGCGGCGCGGGCCGTTGGTGCCCGGTAAACTGTTCATCGGTTACTCGGAGGAGGGCGGCCCGCTAATGCTGTTTGGCGACCAGGCGCCGCGTCGGTACCGCGTCATCGATCTGCGCACCGGCTCGGTGCTCCGTGAAGGAACCCGCGCCTCCGTCGGTGGGTCGATTCCAGATGAGGGCGGCGGGCCGCTTCTGTGCGTCTGCTGCGACGAGATTCAGGGGTGACGCCACCATGGGGAGGAGGGCCTTGCTGTAGGGGATCGGGGCGGTGAATGTGGGCCGCTACGGCTCCGACAGCCTACCGCCCTGTCTGCGGTCAGTGT
>JAUJMR010000001.1:515270-577843 GCA_030446765.1 Chloroflexia bacterium | reverse complement strand
CCAATAGGGGTCTGTGGCGGCTACTCGCGAACGGTGCCGGCGTGTGAGGCGAGCCCTACGCCCGATGATCGCGAGCGCCCAGGTGGTATAACGGTGCTATGTCCGACCCCTTCCTGCTCTTCGAGTTCCCGGGCGCTGATGGATGCCTCTCTCCGCTCCGCTTTGCCGACCCGCTCCACGTGATCTCGGCGCACGACCCCGAGCACGTGCGGCCAGCGCTCCGCGAGGCTGAGGCGGCGCGGCTGGCGGGCTGCTGGGTGGCGGGGTACGTGGCGTACGAGGCGGCGACCGGCCTGGATCCCGTGCTGCAGACCCAGGAGTCGATGGCGATGCCCCTCGTCTGGCTCGGTGTGTTCGCGGCGCCGTCGTCCGCTCCCCTCCCAGAAGGTGGCAAGTTCCGCGTCGCGGAGTGGCGCCCATCGATGGGGCCGACTGCGTGGGCGCGCGGCGTCGCGGCGGTGCGGGAGGCGATCGCGCGGGGCGAGACGTACCAGGCGAACCTCTCGCTCCGTTTCCGCGCCGTCTTCTCCGGCGACCCCCTCGCTTTCTACGGGCTCCTCCGACGAGCGCAGCGCTCCGCATACTGTGCCTACATGGATCTAGGGCGCTATAAGATCGTGAGCGCGTCACCTGAGTTGTTCTTCCGCACGGACGGCGGGCGGATCACCGCACGGCCGATGAAGGGCACCGCGCCCCGCGGCCGCTGGGAGGAGGAGGACGCCATGCAGGCGGAGCAGCTGCTGGCATCACCAAAGGAGCGCGCCGAGAACCTGATGATCGTGGATCTCCTGCGTAACGACCTCGGCCGGGTGGCCCGCGTCGGCTCCGTACGGGTACCGGAACTCTTCACGCTGGAGCGCTACCCCACGGTACTCCAGATGACCTCGACGATCACCGCGGATCTCGATACCCGCGTGACCCTGGAGGAACTGTTCGGCGCGCTCTTCCCGTGCGGCTCGGTGACCGGCGCGCCCAAGTCCAGCACCATGCGGCTGATTGCCGCGCTGGAGGATTCGCCGCGCGGGGTATACTGCGGCGCGGTCGGGTATGCCGGACCGGCGGGCCAAGCGGTGTTCAGCGTGCCCATCCGCACGGCCGTGGTAGACACGGTCAAGGGACTCGCCGAGTACGGCGCGGGTGCCGGGGTGACATGGGACTCCGAAGCTGACGCTGAATACGCGGAGGTGTGCGCCAAGGCAGCGGTGCTCGCCGAGGAGTGGCCAGCCTTCTCGCTGCTGGAGACGCTGAAGCTTGAGCGAGGAAAGTACGTGCTCCTGGAGCGGCACCTGGACCGACTGCTGTCCTCCGCGCGCCACCTTGGCGTGCCCGCCGATGAGCGAGATACGCGCCTCGCCCTGGAGCGCTGCGCTCAGGAGCGCTCGCGTGGTGCGTGGCGGGTGCGCGTCCTTGTCGGCGAGGATGCCGCCGTGCGTGTTGAGGCCGAGCCGTTGCAGTCGCTGCCGGAGGGTGCCCTGCCCGTCGCGCTCGCGGCGGAGCCCGTATGCCGCCGGGACCGCTTCCTGTACCACAAGACGACGCACCGGAGCACGTATGAGCGGTGGCGAGCGCGGCGACCGGATGTATATGACGTGCTGCTGCGCAACGAGGCGGGCGAGCTCACGGAGTTCACCACAGGCAACCTCGTAGCAGAGATCGGCGGCGTGCTCCTGACGCCGCCGCGCGGGTGCGGCCTGCTCGCCGGCACGCTCCGTTCCGAACTGCTGGAATCGGGCCGGATCATCGAGGGCATCCTGCACGAGAAGGATCTTGACCAGGCGTCTCGCCTGTGGCTGATCAACGGCGTGCGGGGATGGGTGCCGGTGCGCGTGGTGGAGTAGGGGACCACACCCTGGCCACGTGCGTGGGTTGGGCACGGCACAGCCGCGCTTCTCCCTCAACCGTCAGCATCGCATAGTAGCTGCGCCGGTCCTCGGGATCGGTCTCCCGCCGGACAAGCCCCACGCGCTCCAGCCGGTCGACCAGCCGCGAGATGCCGCTGAGGGTGATCAGCAGCTTGTCGCCGAGCTCCGAGAGGCGCAGCCTGCCCATGGGCGCGAGCGCGAGCTGAAACAGGACGTCGAAGGAGGAGAGCGGCAGGTCGTGCGTAGCCCGCAGCTCAGTGTCCAATCGAACCCGCCTTTACCTATGATCGTGACGGACGAGGCTCTGACCCAGGATCGATGGGAGGAGATGTGAAAGGGGTGCGCCGCCTCATGTGCTAGCGGTTCCGCTCCGGTGCCAGCAGCCAGAGGCAGAGGACGGCGACGAAGATGAGTGCCCCTGTGCTTAGCTGCCCGTCCTGTAAGCGGGCCCCACTGATGTACAGCAGCGGCAGGGCAATCATTACGGCGAAGAGGGAAAGGCGCAGCTTCACCGGAATCCCAGCAGGCTGACGGCAAGCACTTCGAGCCCGATGAGCAGGACGCCGAGCAGGCCATAGGGCAGAGCACGGCGCATAACCTCCGCCTCCCGGACGTCGCCGCCGAGCACGGAGGTTCCGATCAGGGCCTTGTCGGGCGCGACGCCGGAACCGATGGAGCCCCCGAGCGTCTGAGCCGCGGCGATGGTCAGCGTTGATAGCGCGAGCGCCTGGGACGCGAATAGTTGCAGGGGGCCGAACATCACGTTGGAGTTCGTGTTGCTGCCAGTCACGAATGCGCCAAGCAGCCCAATGAACGGCGAGGCGACCAGGTACACCGGCCCACCCAGTTCCTCAGCGGCGTCGGCAAGCACCGCGGCCATCCCGGAGTCCGCGACCACGAGTGCCATCATCACCATCAGCGCCACACCGACCGTGGTGCCCGTGGACTGTCGGACAGTCGCCCGCCGCGCGCGGCCCACTGCACCCGGCTGCCAGAGTCCGCGCCGGCGGTAGAGCAGATAGGTGAGCAAGGTGCTGAGCAGCAGCAGCGGCGCGGGGTGGCCGATCAGGCGGATCGGAGCGTACGCTTCCTGTGCCGGCACCGCGAAACCTTGCGCGGTCCGCAGACCCGGGTAGCCGAGGGCGAAGCTGGCGCCAGCAGCCGCATCTTTGATGGCCGGTACCTGGGCGAGCAGCGAAAGCAGCGTCAGCAGCCCATACGGTAGAAAGGCCCAGCCGAAGGAGAGGCGCGGCGTTACCTGATCAATGCGCGCAATGGTAGTAGTCGTGGTGCGGCTACGGCCCACAAGCCATAGGAAGAGCGAGCCCAACAATCCCGGTAGCATGCTAGATACTGGCGCGGCGCCAATCAGGTTCAGCGCCCACATCAGCGAGCCCATCAGTCCGGATGCCGCCACTACGAGGGGCAGCGCCCGGCGCACCCCGCCCCAGCCCGCGACGATGTGCGCGGCGCTGAGGCCCGTGAAGAAGATCGGCAGGATGAAGAGCAGTGCGAGCGGTGGCCCGAGTGCGGCGCCGTCCACGCCCGTTACCAACTGGACCGCGAAAAACGAGGAGCCCATCGAGCCGAACGTGATCGCCCAGGAGTGACCGATCATGACCGCCGCGATGCTGCGCACCGGCGAGTGACCCGCGAGCACCATCAGCGGCGCGACGATGGCCACCGGCACCCCAAAGCCGGCGATGCCTTGCATGAAGCCGGAGAACGTCCACGCGAGCAGGAGGCCAAGTACTAGCGGGTCGCCGGAGCTATCGAGGATACGGCGCGCAATGCTGTCCACGGCGCCCAGGTCGGCGGCGAGCGTATAGAGAAACACGGCGGACCAGACAATGAGCATGACGAGTAGCGTCAGGCTCAGACCTTTCGCACTGGCGGAGGTGATCAGTACCGGTCCCGCTCCGTACACCGTCGCGGCGCCGGCTACCGCGACGAGCCATGCAAGCGCTGCTGCGCGATACGCGCGCCACCGGAGCACCAGGATGCCACCTAAGAGCGCTAGCACCGGGGCAATCGCGACAAGGAACCGGAGGATCGTCATAGAAGACGTGCGTCCGGACGTGCGGGGAGGCGATGGAGTTCGACGCCAACCGCGGCGGGCGTAATCTGCGTTCCGGTGCGCACGAGCGGCGTCACGCGGGGCGGGCGGGGACGGGGATGTAGGTCTCGAGGTCGTCCGCGGGCAGGCGGACGGTGCTGCCGGTCTCCGCGGACCGGTAGAGGGCCATCAGCATCTCCACCACGGCGACGCCGTCGTGGAACGTTTCCATTGGCCGCTCCCGATTGCGGAACGCCTCGACCATGTGGCGGTTCTCGTTGGTGTAGCCATACAGCGCGGCTTCGTCGTCGATGACGGGCATCAGTCCGTGCTCGGCGTTCTGCTTCTCCACCAGGTCCTCACCCTCGCCGCCACCGACGTTTCGCGATAGAAAGACCTTCAATCCGGCGTTCAAGCTGCTGAACTCCATCGCGTATTCCGCGCCGAGCACTTCCAGCTGGATTCGGAGCCCCGCGCCAACGTATGCCCATGAGGTTGTCGTCTCGATCACGACCGTATTGCCCTGCTCATCTTCCAGCAGCACCGTGCCACGAGCGAAGTCCTCCGCCGGATGGCGCGAGTAATCCACGGCATCGCCCATTGTCTGTCGGAGGCGCTCCGCGTACACGGGGCGGGTCCACTTGAGGTGCGCGACGGTGGCGTTCGCACTCACCGGGCGCAGGCTGTCGCGTGGTGCGCCCGGCTCAGTGAGCAGGTACCGGGCCACCTCCACGCTGTGGCACATCATGTCGAGCAGCACCCCACCGCCCTGCGTCTCGCCCTGCCAGAACCAGGGCTTGTGCGGCCCGCTATGCTCCTCGGCCGCGCGCGCCAGATAGGGGCGTCCGCCGCTCGGCACTGCCCGCCGCCACACGATCTCTTTGCCTCGCTGCACGGCAGGTGCAAAGACCTGGTTCTCTAGATACCCGTGGTTAAGCCCCGCTTCCTCGGCTAGGTACAACATCTCCCGAGCCTCGGCAACATTGCGCGCCAGTGGTTTCTCGCACGCCACACCCAGCAGGGTGGATCTGCGCTCATGGACCACGGCGTGGATCGCTCTCATATGCTGCAGGCGCGTGTCGTTCGGGGCGAGGATCCAAACGGCGTCGACGTCACCTGACGCCAGCATATCCTCGACGGTGCTGTATGCACGGCAGGGTCCCAGCCCCGCTTCGTTCGCCGCTCGTGCGAGTGCATCGCGGTTGGCGGCCGTCGGGCTGCATACCCCGCGAATCTCCACGTGGCGGACGCCAAGGAACCCTTGTAGATGGAAGTGCGCGATGAAGCCGCTACCGATGATCCCGACGCGCAGCGGGCTGATCGGGTTGCCTGGCATCATCGCTCCTTCTCGCTTGCAAGCGGAAGACCGTCCTGGGACTTTCGCCGTTCATGGCAGCTAGTCGGCGGCCAGTATAACACGGCGAGCACCGCATTGGCCGTGTAGCAAGCCATCCTGATCGGTCCGTCTCGGAGTCAAAACTGAAGTGGCTGGACTTAGTTGACCTCCCAGGACAGGTCTATGCTGCCCTCGGCAGACGACGCAGGCTGGATTACGAAGTAGTAGACATCCATGCGGCTTGCGGTGACACTAGACGTCTCCCTGCCGCTTCGCTCCATATACCCGGAAGACCATGCGCTCGGGCCGGCGCGCACGCTGCCGAAGGTCTGCTTCTCTTTCAATTCAAGCTTAATCGCACCCCGGCTGATGGTGGCGCTGTACGTGAAGTCGATCCGCTCACCTTTGAGGGCGTAAACCTCGATCTCATCGAGGCCGCTGAGGGCGCCGGCGCCATGGTATTGGCGCGTGATGTGTCCGCTCCGCTGACTGTGGGAGCTGACGCCACTGGTGGTGCAAAACGAGCTTTCACCGCGGATCCACGCGATGGGGTCGGGGCTGGCACTTCGGAACGGTGATCGGCACTGCGATCAACACCACGAGTCCTACGAGCCCAAACAGGAGGTTGCTAAGCGACCATCCACTTCCAGGCTCGGATTCATCCTCTTCAAAGTCCAGATTCATTGTCATCCCCTCGCGCTGCATCCCAGCACCCAGATACGGCCGCCCATGCTCATTATGCTTTTGTTCGCTGACAGACGGATGACTGTGAGCCGGGGGTCCGTTACAGTCCTGTTGGAAATGGCGGAGGACGGTCGATGCTGGACGGCAATCGTCGAGAAGGCAGCGCCACCATGCCCGTGGTACGGCGTGGCGATCCTACGTTACAGCGACCAGCCTAGCAGCGTAGGCGGGCGAGCCTGTTGCGCCATTGTGCAAGTTGCACTATACTTGGGGCCATGACCACCGTTGGCGATCTGCTACGCGACACTCTTTCCACTTCGGGACGGTTGGTGGCCGGCGAGCCGGGCTTGGACCGAACGGTAAGCTGGGCCGTTACGGCTCGGACTCGCACCCCCTCGCTTGATCCGTTGCAGGGCGGCGAGATCGTCCTGCTGCCCCAGACGGCACTGCGGTTCCTCGGTGGGGAGAAAGCGCTGGCGTCCCTCATCCCCGGCTTTCACGGCGCTGGTGCGGCGGCGGTGTGTGTCTGGTCGGCGGTTAATGACGATGCACGTGCTGCGGCGGACCGCGCGCAGATGCCGCTCGTCGAGATTTCGGATGGCTCACCGGTGGACGTTGAGCGCGGACTGCTCGACCAGATCGCGGGGCAGATGCGCAGCGGACTCCGCCAGCAGCAGGACCGGCAAACGCATCTGCTCGACACCCTCGCAGCGAACCGCGGCCTTGACGCGATCATCCGCGTGCTGTCGGAGCATGTGGGGCGCACGGTGGCATACGTGCCGTCAACCGGGGCGGTCGTGACCTCCTCCAGCCAGGCGGTTGTGCCCGATCAGTCTATCCTGCAAGGTTTGGGCACCACGCCGGAAGTGACGACCGTGTCATTGGACGGCAAGGATGGCGGGCTATGGCTGACACCGGTGTTGCACCGCGGCGCGCGTTTGGGCGTACTTGCTGTCGCTGGCGCAGGCGGACCGCCGAGTGCGGGAGAAGCGCTGTCGATTCGCCAGGTTGCGGCAGCGGTTTCCGTGGAGCAGGGCAGGCTCGACGCGGCCGAGGAGGCGCAGCAGCGGCAGCGCACGATGTTCAGTGAGGACCTCTTTGCCGGCCGAGCGCTGGACACGCTGTATGGACGCGCGCGCTCGTTGAGCATTACCCTGCCCACTGAGGGGTTCGTGACGATCGTCGCCGCCGAAGACGAGAACGCGTCGCTGCCTGAGTTGGTGAAAGATCGCCTGCACGGCCTGTTGCACCGACCGGCATCCTACCCGCTACTGGATCAAGGCAAGTCCGTCCTTATGCTCCTGCCACCGGTGCTGCGTGGTGACAGCTCCACGGGACTGGTACTACGCACGCTAGCGCCGCTGGGTGGCCGCTTCGCGGTGGGGGTGAGCGATCCGGTCACCGAGCCGGCGCGCGTCGCGGACGCGGTCGAGGAGGCGCAGACCGCGCTGCTCGTCAGCCGCCGGACACGCAGTGGAGCGCCGACGCGCTTCTCAGAGACGGGGGCGTATGGCTTGCTCGTGCCGTTACGCAACACGCCGCTCGCGCGCCGGATGGTCGGGCAGCTGCTCGACCCTCTCCTGCGGTACGACGTACAGCACCATGCCTCGCTCACGGAGACGCTGGAGACGTACATCGTGAGCAACGGTAATGCCTCAGTGACGGCGAGTCAGCTGAACCTGCATCGCAACAGCCTCGCGTACCGCCTCCGCCGAATCGAGGATCTCACGAACCTACCACTCTCCGTGGCGGAGAACCGTCTGCTGCTTGCCTTGGCCCTGCGGTTGCAGAAACTTGCCTGACCCGCTAGAGTGCAGCAGTCATCGACAGGGTATTCAGTGTAAGCCGTAATCACAAACAGCAGAAATCTGGAATCTGGGAGGAAGCAATTGGCGGTCGAATATACGGAAAGCGCGCTCCAGAATGCAAAGGATCTGATCGAGCGGGAAAATATCCAGTTCATAAACTTGCAGTTCACCGATATCATCGGGATGGTGAAAAGCGTCACGATACCCACATCGCAGTTTGATGAGTGCGTCGAGCATGGTAAGTGGTTCGATGGCAGCTCCATAGAGGGTTTCGCCCGCATCGCGGAAAGCGACATGCAGCTCATCCCCGATCTGGAGACATTCCGGGTCATTCCCTGGGAGCGTGGTGACAACGCCGGGGCGCGCATTATCTGCCGCGTCACGGAACCGGGTGGTGCGGACTTCGCGGGCGATCCGCGTGCTGCGTTGATTCGGGTCGTCGAAGAAGCCCGTGCGCTGGGCTACGAGTACATGACCGGTCCGGAACTGGAGTTCTTTCTCTTCAAGCTCTCGGATCTGGAGAACGTGGAGGTTCTCCCGCACGACCGCTCGACTCTCGACGGATGAGGCGTACAACGTACGCAAAGACATGGTGAACGCGCTCGAGGACTTCGGCATCGAGGTGGAGACGAGCCACCACGAGGTCGCGCCCGGCCAGCACGAGATCGACACCAAGTATGCGGACGCCCTAACGACGGCCGACGCATCCGTTACGCTGCGTTACACCCTCAAGGCGGTGGCGGAGCGACACGGTCTGCACTGTACGTTCATCACCCAGCCAATTTATGGCATCAACGGCTCGAGGATGCGCGCATCAGAGCCTCTTCAATGGCGGCGAGAATGCATTCGTGGATACGGCCGATTCCTACGGCCTGTCGAAGCTGGCGCGGCACTTCATCGCCGGGCAACTCGCACACGCGCCTGCGATGATTGCAGTACTGGCACCGACCGTCAACTCATACAAGCGACTGGTGCCGGGCTTCGAGGCGCCGGTGTACCTGTCGTGGGCGCGGGTGAACCGCTCTGCACTCATCCGTGTCCCAAGGGTGAACAGCTGGCCGTTTAAGGCCACGCGCGTGGAGCTGCGCTGCCCGGACCCCAGCAGCAATCCGTACCTTGCGTTCGCCGTGATGCTGAAGGCCGGCCTTGACGGTATCAAGAACGAGATGGTGGCTCCGGAGCCGCTGGAGGAGAACCTGTATCTCTTTGATGAGACGATGCTTGCCAAGCACGCGGTTCGGACCCTGCCTGGCAGCCTGGGCGAGGCGATCGACGAGCTCAAGAAGGACGAGTTGGTGCAGGAGGCGCTCGAGGAGCACATCTACGAGCGCTTCATCGAGGCGAAGCAGATGGAGTGGGACGAGTACCGCCGCTATGTCACCAAGTGGGAGCTCGACCGCTACCTGCCGATCTACTAACCAGTGGTGCGTATCAAAGGCTGAAGTCTTTGAGTCCGTGCCAGGAGACGAGCACGTTGTACGCGGCCATGGTCCAGGCGAAAGCAAGGGTGACTGAGGTGTTTGAAGTGGCACACACCGTCAGCATCGCTTGCGACCACCATTCGCACATTCCACGCGGTTGCAGATCTTCATCGTGCTGGGTCGCTGTGGAAGCCCGAGTCCGTGAGCACCACCGGATGATGGGGATGAAAGGTAGCGCGTGCACATTTGCGGTGGCGACCTCCCAAGCAACCACCTGACCTCGCTGATTGAGCACGAAGCTGACGCCTCCCACGATCCAGCGGTAGTTGCTCTTGCCCTTCTTGCCGATCTGCGCCTCGCTCCTGCCTTCACGGATCGGGTGCAGCAGCTCGATGCCGTATGAGTCTGCGATGCCCAACGTCGGGTCCGCCAGTCGCTGCGCCCAGTCCCGATGAGTGGCGAAGAGCCGACAGGCAGGTAAGTGTGGGAACAAAGACAAACCGTCGCGCTTGATCCACCGGTAGTAAGCCCGATTCCCTACGCCCTGGCGAACAGTGAGCGTCACAATCTCGCTCGGACAGGCCTGCGGGTGCCACCCTCTCGCATCACGTCGTCGACCTTGCAACGTCGATGATAAAATCCTGCGTAGACATAGGGCGCTCCTCTCTTGCTGCTTCGACAACAACAAGATGGAGAATGCCCTATGTCTCCGTCAAACTAGCACCATTGGTTACTAGCCACGTACCGGCTGTAACCACTTTGACCAGTTTCCCGGGCAAACAAGGGCCCACGCACGGCTCGCCCTTGCTGTGCTGGAGGCTCGCGGAGTCGCTGGGATGTGTGGATGCGCGCCCGGCGTGAATGCCTATTGTCCGTCTGAGGACGACCCACTTGGCTCAGATACTGCCCTGGAACGTGTCGCAGTCCGCCACATCGCCCGACCGGTAGCCGGTAAGGAACCATCGTTGACGCTGCTCCGAGGAGCCGTGCGTCCATGACTCGGGGTTGACCTGGCCCTGGGTCCGCGACTGGATCCGGTCGTCGCCCACGGCGGCCGCGGCATCGAGCCCATCCGCGATGTCAGCGCGCGTCAACTCGTCGATATAGCCGGTCTGCGTCGCGTGATGCGTCCAGGTGCCCGCGTAGCAGATCTGCCTGTAACTCGGAGCGCACGGCGAGGCTCTGCGGTCCCTCGCGGTCGCCCTGTATCTGGTCCAGGATACCCTGGAGATCCTGCACGTGGTGCCCGTACTCGTGGGCGAGCACGTACGCCTCTGCGAAGGGCCCAGCCTGCGCGCCGAACTTTCGGCGCAACTCATCGAAGAACGCGAGGTCGATGTAGACCACCTGGTCGGCCGGGCAATAAAAGGACCGACTTGAGAGGTCGCCCCGCCGCAGGCGGTCTCGGTGTAGTCTGTGAACAACGCCGTGCGGGACGGTCGATAGCGCGTGTTTCGTCGCTTGAACTCCGCCGTCCAGTAGCTCTGGATGCTGTTCACGTAGCCAACGATGCGGCAGTCCTCCTGTCGATCAGCGTCAGCACCAACGCGGCAGTTCTGTGTGAGATTACCGCTTGCCGCCGGACGACCGCCCTCCTGTCCGACAGGTGCCTGGATGCCTGGATCACTGGGCAGTGGGTTCCCGCCAAGCAGCAGCGGCGTGATGATGAGGACGATCAAGCCTGCGCCGCCACCAACCCGGCCACCGCACCTCGCCTACCGAGACCGCGGCGGTCCTCGACCTGCGACGTGTCGAGCCGCACATCCTCATCGAAATCGGGCATATCCGAACCTCCCTGCATCGACATCATCCGCGACGCGGACATTATGCACGCGCAGTGCCATACAGCCGCTCATCGTCGTTCGAGCGGTCATCGCGGGGCGGCGATGCGCGGTATCATGGGGTTGGCCGACCGTTTCCGGTTCCCTTTCTCGGACTTCGGCTGAGCGGTCGGGCACATGTCATTCCGAGCGTGCGAGGACTCTGTGGTACGGGTTACGGATCCTTACCGCGTTCGGGATGACATTCACGAGGGTTCAAGCGGATTGCGTATCACCTGTCGCGGGTGAGAGCTTGCCTCCCACTTCGGCTAGACGGCAGTGGCGGTTCCACCCTGAGGCGGAGATTTTGGCGCTACTGTTCAGTTATGCGGACCGGATAACCGAACGAGGTCAATTCGCACGGCGTGACTGAGGAGACTCCGTGACCCTCTACCACGTTCATGTCAGAACATGGCGGCCGAACGGAGATAGAACCGTCGTAGTGGTGGTCTTTTGACTGGCTATACTTGCCCACCGACATCGGGGGCATACTGTGCGCTTTGAGCGCTAGCTGCCCGACCGGTTGGTAGCGCGAACGGTTACATGCCTGGCAGCAGCCCACCAGTCAGCACGCCCATCCGCTTAGCCGCGAGGTCTTGCGACTGTGTGATTGCCTCGTTCACCGCGGCGACCATCAAATCTTCCAGGGTCTCGGTATCGTCGGCGTCCACGACACTGGGATCAATCTTCACGCTGCGGAGCTGCTGCTGACCGGTCATCACGGCCGTCACCGCGCCGCCGCCGACCGTGACCTCGACCGTCTCCTCGGCGAGCTCCTCCTGGATCTTGACCATCTTGTTCTGCAGGTCGCGCATCATTTTCTGGTTCAATTGTCCGACTCCCTCCATTGATCTCGGTGATCTTCCCGTTGAAGATGCTTATCGTCGCCTTCACCAGCGGGTCGGCGAGCACCTGTTCGCCAGCGGAGGGAGCGCGCGCGGGCGCTTCCGCCTGTCGCTCGCCGAAGGTACAGCGTATAGTAGCAGCTTGGCCGAGCACCTTGCCGAGTGCCTGCTCTACCGCCGCGGTGGTCGCCGGCTCCTGGATCTTCGTCTTGTGGAACTCATACTGGAAATCGAGCACCACGGTGTTCCCCTGGAACCCGACGGGCCGGCATCCCTTCAGGAGTGCCTGCACCGAGCGGTTCAGCAAGGTGGAGTTGAGCACCCTCGGCCAGAGTCGCTCGACTCGCTCCAGCGTGAGCGGCCCGTTGTGCTGTTCCACGGACGTTGATGCCGGGGTGGCTTCCATTGGCCCCGTTGCTTTCAGTCGTGGCGCGAGCCTCAACCGAGGTGCGCGCTGGCTGCGTGGGGGCGTACAGTTGGGACGCGCGGCCGGCCGCTCTTCGATTCGCGGCGTTGGTCTGTCGTCGGTTTGCTTGGGCCGTGCATCGGAAGGTGCCGTCGGCCTCGTAGAGTAGGCAGCGTCGGGCTGGCGTGCGGGTTGGGATTTTGCCGACTCTGTTGTCGATGCGACCAGCGCCAACTCCAGAGGCAGATAGCCGTACGGTCCGGTGCGCAGCGTGTGGTCGAGCGTGCTGAATCGTTCGGTGATGTCGATCAACTGGTGCAGGCTTGCCCGCTCTGCTTGCGCGCGCATCATCTCCATCGCCTCGTGCGTGAGGTCCAGTCCGGATTGCTGGTCGTTCCCCGATACCTTGAGCAGCATCACGCCGCGCAGGTATTCCACGAGCTCCTGGGTAAACTGACGGGCGTCCATGCCTTCCTGCGCCCAGTCCGTCAGCCGAGCGAGACCCGCTGCCGCGTCCCTATCGATCATCGCGTCCACGATCTGGGAGACTCGCTCACTGCCCACGGTACCCAGGAGTCCCTGGAGTTGCTCCAGCGTGATTTCCTCCGCGCCATAGACCGTCAGCTGATCCAGCAGACCAAGCGCGTCGCGCAAGCTGCCCGTACTGAGGCGCGCGATCGCCGCGAGGGCCTGTGGTTGCACCCGTAGCCCTTCGTCGTGCGCGACCGTTTCCAGACGCCGGACCACCTCGGTGGTCGAGATGCGGCGAAAGTCGAAGCGCTGACAACGGGAGATAATGGTCGGCAGGACCTTCCAAACCTCCGTCGTCGCGAGAATGAAGATCGCCGTCTCGGGCGGCTCCTCAAGCGTCTTGAGCAGCGCATTGAAGGCGTGCGCCGTGAGCATGTGGACCTCGTCGATGATGTACACCTTGTACCGCAACTCGACGGGAGAGAAGTTGACGCGCTCGATGACCTCGGTGATGTCCTCCACCTTTCGGCGGCTTGCTGCATCGATCTCGATCAAATCGAGCGCGCGTCCCTCGTTGATGCTCACGCACGCCACGCACTCATTGCACGGCCTTTCGCCTTCGTTCAGGCAGTTTGCCGCCTTCGCAAGCAGGCGCGCGGTGCTGGTCTTTCCGGTGCCGCGTGGCCCGCAGAATAGATACGCATGTGCCACCTTGCCGCTCGCGACGGCGTTGCGCAGGGTGCGGGTGATGTGCTCCTGGCCGACAAGCTCGTCGAACGTTTGGGAGCGATATTTTCTATACAAGGACTGCGACACGGCAATCTGCTCCTGGGATACGGGGTCATTATACCCCTGGCCGGTGTCGGTAGACAGCGTTCGGCGTCCAGGGTGCATCAGACAGTCGCTGCTATAATTCCTTACGAAGCTTCAGCATTGGGAGACGCACATGCGCATCCTGGTCATCGAGGATGAGGAACAGATAGCCGACCTGCTACGCCGCGGGCTTACCTTCAAAGGGTACACCGTGGATGTGGCGCACACGGGGGAGGATGGGCTGGACCTCGCTCGCGACAACCCGCCGGACGTCGTCGTGCTCGACCTGATGCTGCCGGGGATCAGCGGTGTTGAGGTGTGCCGGCGCCTGCGCGAGGGCCTAGACACGAGCCTGCCGGTCATTATGCTCACCGCGAAGGACTCGACCGAAGACAAGATCGAGGGCTTGGACGCGGGGGCTGACGATTACGTCGCGAAGCCGTTCGTCTTCGAGGAGCTTTTGGCGCGCATCCGCGCGGCGCTCCGCAGGCGCCAACCGCCAAGTCGGGAAATGCTCCGCGTCGACGATCTCACGCTGAACACGGCTGGCCGCGAGGTGACGCGCGGCGGCAGAATCGTTGAGTTGACGACTCGCGAGTTTGACCTGCTGGAGTTTCTCGTCCGCAATTCCGGACAGGTCGTAAGCCGAGAAGCCATCTTCGAGCGCGTCTGGGGCTACACCTTCGACATCGATTCCGACGCCGTGAAGGTCTATATCAGCTACCTTCGCGCGAAGCTGACGGCGGCGGGGGAACCGGACCTGATTCATACCGTCCGGGGCATCGGGTACGTGATGAAGGAGCCGGCTGTCCTCGGGTAACTCGCGACATTGATCAAGGTGGCTCGATGTATGAAAGTGGCGCTCCCCTTCGCCCGCTGTTACCCATACCCGCACGGATGCTGAACCCGACACGGTCGTGTGCTGCCTCGTGGTGTTGGACATCCCGTGCCTGGCCGCGACGCTTTAAGCTGCAGTGCCGATTCTCAAGCTCGAACGGTGGCTGGCGTTTCTGATCACCGCTCCCTGCTTCGGGGCACGCCTTACGTGCCTTCGTGTGGGGCCCGGTGGCTGCGCGGTGATGCAGATGCCTGCTTCCAATCAGTGCTTGACGGCACGGTGGTTCGCTATCATGGGCATGGTATGGCCCTGCTGCGGCAATGAGCCAGTGCGTGTGCTACAGTCGAGACCGGGTCCCAGGGAAGAGGTGTTTGGAGGAGGAAAGTTGAGACGCGTTCTGAAGGTCGGTGGGGTGCTGGCGCTCATCCTCGCAATCGTGTTCGTGGGCGCTGGGGTTTCCCGGCTGAATAGCTTCAGCAAGGCGACGAGCGGGAAGGGGTTGATGACCTCCGAGATCAGTGACCGGGCTGGTGACGGAAAGCGGTTCAATCTACTCGTCCTCGGTTATGGTGGCAAAAAGCACGAGGGTGCGAACCTGACTGACTCCATTCTTGTCTACAGCATCTCCCACGACGGTGGGGCGGCGGCGCAGATCAGTGTTCCCCGCGATCTCTGGGTCGAGGCACCGGTGGGGAGCGGCCAGTATCGCAAGGTGAACTCGGCGTACGCGAACGCCATAGCAAACAGATCTAATCCGCGCACGGCGGCGAACCTCGCCTCCAAGGTGATTGGCCAGGCGCTTGGCGTACCCATACACGGCTGGCTCACGGTGGACTTCACCGGTTTCCGCGACCTCGTGGATGCGCTAGGCGGCGTCGAAGTGGATGTGCAGCGCACCTTCACCGCGCGGTATCCCGGCGACGACGACGCTACGAAGAACACGGGTTGGCAGAAGATCAAGTTCGAGAAGGGCCAGGAGGAGATGGACGGCGAGCGCGCTATCCAGTACGCCCGCGCCCGGTACTCAGCGAACCCGGTCGAGGGCAGCGACTTCGGCCGCGCAGCCCGCCAGCAGCGGTTGGTCAATGCGATCAAAAGGAAACTCTTGAGTCCCGCAGGTATTGTGCGCGGGTTCGCGGTGTCACGAGCCGTCGAGGATGAAGTGCGGACGAACGTTTCCGCTGGTGATCTGGCGCGGATCTTCCGGCAGCGGGCGGACGAGCAGCATAGCGTTGTGTTGAGCACGCAGAACGTGCTGGTGAACGACGTATCGACCGACGGACAGAGTATACTCTTACCCGAAGGCGGCGATTATACCGCGCTCCATCGCTTCGTGCGCGCTCGGTTGGAGGCTCCGGTCACCGCCGGAAAGTAGAGCAACTGCCCGTGGCAAAGGTGCTTCTCGTCGACGACGAACAGACGCTGTTGCAGGCGCTCGCGTACAACCTCAAGAAGGAGGGGTACGACGTTGTAACAGCGGCGGACGGCATGCAGGCTGTGGCGACTGCTCGATCAGAGCAGCCGGACGTGATCGTGCTTGACCTGATGTTGCCGGGACTCAGCGGGCTGGAGGTTTGCCGCACGATTCGCGGCGAAAGCACGGTCCCGATCCTTATGCTGACCGCCCGATCCGACGAGATGGACCGCGTGCTCGGCCTCGAGCTGGGGGCGGACGAGTACGTGATCAAGCCCGTCGGGCTCCGCGAGCTTCTGGCGCGTATCAAGGCGATGCTGCGCCGAACGCAGATGACCACTCATCGCCCTGCTAGCCCCGGCGGCGACCGGCAAGAGGTCATCGAAGCTGGTCCCCTGAAGATGAACTCGGCAAGCCGCGAGGCGATTTGGCACGGACAGGATCTGGACTTGCGGCCGAAAGAATTCGACCTGCTCTTCTATCTCGCGCAGAACCACGGACGCGTGCTTACCCGTGCATCTCTGCTCGAAGGGGTCTGGGGGTACGATTACGTGGGCGATGTGCGCACCGTCGATGTGCACATACGGTGGATTCGGGAGAAACTGGAGCGGGAACCCAGCAAGCCGCGGTACATTCAGACGATGCGCGGTACCGGCTACAAGCTGGCGCTCTAGCCGTCGGTCGAGGGGCGCTCACGGAAGTGAGGCGAGGGTCATGCTGGAGCGGTGGATCGCGGTGGCACTCGTCATCTCGCTTATTCTGCTGCTCGTGGGCATGGTGCAACGGCGCCCTCGACCTTCAGCGCCGCTCGCTGTCGAGCGTCTACCAGGTTTGGAGGAGAACCGGCAGGCTCAGTTAGCGGAGCTTGGTTACACAGGCCTGGATCTCATTGATGAGGCAGTCCTATTACTGGACGGTGAGCGTCAGGTCATAGATGTTAACCGGGCGGCACGAGAGCTGGTTGGCGTCGAGAAGGGCCGCCCCCTGATCGAGGCACTGCGCGACCACGATCTGGAGAACTTGCTGCGCCGCAGTATCGCCCAGGGGGAGCAGCAGTCTGCGACTGTCCAGTTGAGCCGGCCACAACGTGTGGTGCGCGCCATGGTGCGGCCGGTGCCGCATGTGGGTATTGTGATGGTGCTCAGGGATCTCACGGAACTGCGTCACCTCCAGCAAGTACGCCGGGAACTGGTTGCGAACGTGTCCCATGAGTTGCGTACTCCGCTCGCGACGCTCCAATTGCTCGTCGAGACGCTTACTGGGGGCGCGGCGGACGATGAGGAGGCGCGCACACTGTTTCTGGGCAAGCTGCACGAGCAGGTAGCCCATATGTCGGAGATCGTGGAGCAGTCGCTTGCGCTAGCTGCGATGGAGACCGGCGAGGCGCGGATGATGCTTGGCCCGGTTTCTGTCCGCGGCCTGATGGAAAGCTGCATGGACCGGCTTACTCCGCAGGTTGAGCAGGCGGGGCTGCGGATGACGCTGGAGATGCCCGAAGCGCTGCCGTGCGTACGAGCCGACTTCGATCAAGTGAGCCGCGTCATCACGAATGTGCTCGATAACGCGATCAAGGTAACCCCGCGCGGCGGCGAGCTTCGGCAGGGGCGGCGCTCGAGGGCGGCTATGTCCGGTTCGCGATTCACGACACCGGCCCGGGCATTCCGAAGCAGCGTTTGCCGAAACGGCCTGTTTCTATACCGGCGACGAAGCCCGTACCGGCCGGGGTACCGGTCTCGGACTGGCAATGGCGAAGCACACGGTCCAGATGCACGGCGGGCGGATATGGGCCGAGAGCGACGAAGGCAGGGGCGCCAGCTTCTATTTCACCCTTCCCATTTCCGAGAAATAGGCAGCTGAGTACGCGTGCGTGAAAGTTCATTTCATACTCACATTACATTTGCGGTCGCGTACCAGCCCCGTCATGCCGCCCCTGCCTCGGAAAGCGTGTATGCCGTCATGTTCCCCGGCACAGCCGCACCGTTCGAGAGCCTGTCATCAATCGTCGATCTGGTGCTGTGGCAGCGAGGCTATCGTGGTCCCCGCTGCCTCGAGGTCGCCCGCTCGGTCAGAGGCAGGCGTGCCCGGGTTGGGACGCAGCTGAGGCTTGCCGGAGAAACATTAAATTTCAGGCATTGTTGAGTCGCTCTCGTTGCGGCTCCGGCGAACGTGTTCAGTTTAACGACGTCTTAACATTCGCTTAATGCGGCTCCGATACGATAGCGCTGTTGATCGAAGCGCTGATGCACGTGAAAAAACGCCCCGATTTTGGAGCGGACTTTCGTAAGAAGATGGATGTCCCTGGCGATGGTGGTTGCGTTGTTGCTCGTGGCCTGCGGCGGCGGCAGGACGACCACGGGGGACGACGACGGAGGAGGAGCCGGCGGCGGCGACCGCGACGGGTGCGGGGTCTGAGCCAACGGAAGCTGCAGGCGGCGAGGGACTGCGCCTGCGGAAAGACTGAGGGCGGGAGCGGGTGCTCGGCTGATCTTGGTTCTCTAAGCGGGCGGATCGAGATCGACGGCTCCAGCACGGTGCTGCGTTGAGTATCTGAGGCCGCGGCACAGGAGTTCAAGGCGGCCGGTGCCGAGAACGTGGACGTTACGGTAGCCAGCTCCGGCACGGGCGGTGGTTTCGAGCGCTTCTGTAGCGGTGAGACCCAGATCAGCGATGCGTCTCGGCCGATCAAGGAAGATGAGATCGCGGCGTGCAAGGAGGCGGGCGTCGAGTTCATCGAGCTGCCCGTCGCTTTGGATGGCCTCGCGGTGATGACCAATCCCGAGACAGAGTTTGTTGACTGTCTGACGATGGCTGATCTCAAGAAGATTTGGCAGCCGAGTGCGGAGGGCAAGGTCACCAATTGGAACCAGGTGCGCAAGAACTTCCCCGACCAGGAGATGGCACTTTTCGGTCCCGGCGAACAGTCCGGCACGTTCGACTTCTTCACCGACGGGTCAATGGCGAGGAAGGTGCAAGCCGTAGGACTATACGGCGGCGAGCGAGGACGACAACGTACTCGTTCAGGGTATCTCCGGCGAGGCAAACTCACTCGGCTACTTCGGCTTTGCATACTACGCGAACCAGGAGGCCCTGAAGCTGCTCGGTGTGGACGGTGGCGATGGGAAGTGTGTGAAGCCCTCGAAGACGGTCAACGACGGTACGTACCCGCTTAGCCGCCCGCTGTTCATCTACGTAAACGCGGACGATGCGGAGAAGCAGCCCGCGCTGGAGGCCTTCGTGAACTTCTATCTCAGCAAGGAGTTCACGCCGGTAGTCGCCACCCCGGAAGTGGGTTACGTTGAGCTCACAGACCAGCAGTACCAGGGCGTGCGCCAGCGCTTTGAAAGCGGACGAAGGGCACGGAGATCAAGAACGGCGAGTTTAACATCGCAGACTACGCTGGGAGCTAACGCACCCCGAACGTAGAACGCAGAAGACGGGCAGAGTATAATAGCTCCGCCCGTCCCTCTACTGTTTGGTGCGGTGAGAACAATGGCAATGAGTTTTCAGGCATACGGGGCATTACCCGCAGCGCGGCACGCTGGGACGGAATGCGGCCAGGGACCTCCGCGAACGCGTAATTCACGGGGTACTGATGGCCGCTGCGGCCGTATCCATCCTCACCACGATCGGCATACTCGTCTCACTCACCAGTGAGGCGGTCGCGTTCTTCCGTGAGGTATCTCCGGCACAGTTCTTCGGGGATACCCGGTGGTCGCCAGGCGGATCGAACGGGCGGTTCGGTATCTGGCCGTTGATATCGGCGACGCTGGTGACATCGTTCATCGCGCTGCTCATTGCAGTGCCGCTCGGTCTGCTCGCCGCCGTGTACCTGAGCGAGTTCGCCTCCCGTCGGGCACGCAACATCATCAAGCCCGCTCTGGAGGTCCTTGCCGGGATCCCAACAGTGGTATTCGGATTCTTTGCTCTGCTATTCGTGACGCCGCTTATCCGTGACATCATTCCTGGGATGAGCATCTTTAACGCCTGAGCGCCGGCATCGTGATGGGCATCGCTATCCTGCCGCTGGTCTCGTCCCTCAGCGAGGACGCGCGATGACGTCCGTGCCGCTGTCCCTCCGGGAGGGCGCGTACGGACTGGGTGCGACGCGGTTTGAAGTGGCGACCCGAGTCGTGCTCCCCGCCGCGCTCTCCGGCATTGTGGCCTCGATAATCCTGGCACTCTCCCGAGCGGTCGGTGAGACGATGATCGTTGCCCTCGCGGCGGGACAGCTGCCGAAGCTGACGGCGGATCCCAGGAAGCAAATGCAGACGATGACCTCGTACATCGTGCAGGTCAGTCAGGGCGAAGCTTCCGTCGGCTCGGTGCAGTATCAGACGATCTTTGCGGTCGGCACGACGCTGTTCGTGCTCACCTTTATCATGACCTGTTCGTTTCTGGTTCGTTCGCCGGTTCCGAGAGGTATACGACTAATGGCGAAGTAGGGTAGACACCAGGGAAAACCGCTGCTCTGTTCCGGCCAAACGTGCGGGTACGCAAGCTCAAGGGTATCTTTTCGCGGGACTTGGTATCTTGAGCATCGCGATCGCGCTGGGGACCCTGCTCACGCTCCTCGTTGACGTTGCCCGGGACGGCCTGCCGTGGTTGAACTGGGACTTCCTCACCAGCTTCGACAGTCGGTTTGCGGAGCGGGCCGGGCTCAGGGCCGCACTGATGGGAACGCTCTGGATGATGGCACTGACGATTCTTGTCGCACTACCGCTAGGGGTCTTGAGCGCGATCTACCTGGAAGAGTACGCCGGCGACAATTGGTTCACCCGGTTCATCCAGGTGAATATCTCGAACCTGGCAGGTGTGCCCTCGATCGTGTACGGCCTGTTGGGACTCCAGATTTTCGTGCGACTATTTCAACTGAATCGCAGCATACTCGCCGGTGCTCTCACCATGGCGCTTCTGGTGCTGCCGATCATCATCGTCGCAGGACGCGGAGCCATCCGCGCCGTCCATCGACATGCGGATGCGTCGTTCGCCCTGGGCGCCACGCGCAGCCAGACGGTGCGGTACCATGTCTGCCCTACGCATTCCCGGGCATACTCACCGGCAACATCCTGGCCGCATCGCGTGCCATCGGTGAGACCGCGCCACTCCTCGTTATCGGCGCGCTTGCGTACGTCGCGACCACGCCCAATGGCCCCCTCAGTCGCTTTACCGTACTGCCAATCCAGATCTTTTAACTGGACCTCAAAGCCACAGAAGGATTTTCACGGATTGGCGGCGGCCGGTATACTCCTGCTCCTGGTGGTATTGCTCTCGATGAACTCGGTAGCGATCTACCTGCGCCAGCGGCTGCACAAGAGGTTTTAATTCTCGTTCCACACAGGGAGAAGATTTGAGTTACATTCGAGTCAAACCGAGTGGAGCGACCGGATGCTCCGTCCGAGTCAGACAGGGAGGATCGATCAATGGCGCCGACGCGTGCTGGCGGGTCCATGTCCGACATACCGGGGCACGCCGATTCGGGCGCGGTAGCAATCCCCCGGCAGCCAGCGCCGGCGCTTGCGACAGACCACGTCGTCGAGGTGCGGAATCTCAGCCTGTGGTACGGCGATACGCAGGCGTTGACGAACGTCTCCATGGGCTTCCCAGGAACAAGGTAACGGCGCTTATTGGTCCATCGGGCTGTGGCAAGAGCACCCTGTTGCGCACCATTAACCGAATGAACGAGCTTATTCCGGGGTGCGCACCGAAGGCGAGGTCCTGCTAAACGGTGTGGACGTCTACGGCAAGAACGTCGACTCAGTAGAAGTGCGCCGCCGCGTCGGTATGGTCTTTCAGAAGCCGAATCCCTTCCCCCGCTCCATTCGCGAGAACATTCTGTATGGCGCGAAGATAAATGGTTACCGTGGCGATTACGACGAGCTCGTCGAGCGCTCGCTCCGGCAGGCCGCCATCTGGGATGAGGTGAAGGGGAAATCTGAAGCGGAGTGGGCTCGCCTTGTCCGGCGGCCAGCAACAGCGCCTGTGCATCGCCCGCGCAATAGCCATCTCCCCGGAAGTGCTCCTGATGGATGAGCCGGCATCTGCGCTCGATCCGATCTCCACCGTCAAGATCGAGGACTTGATGCGGGAACTGGTGGCGAACTACACGATCATCGTCGTTACCCACAACCTGCAACAGGCCGCTCGGGTCTCCGACTACACCGGGTTCATGCTCTCAGACGAACAGACCAAGGGGCAGCTGGTGGAGTTCGGGGCGACAAACGACATCTTCACCGCGCCGAAAGACAAGCGCACGGAGGACTATATTACGGGCCGGTTTGGCTAGGGTTTGCCGCCGGTAACGACGCATAGGGAAAGGCTGAGAGTAATGCCAAGAGAAAGCTTCATGCGCGAGGTGCGCGAGCTGCAGGATGAGATGCTCGCCCTGGGAAGCATGGCCGAGAAGGCGATTGCACGTGCTATCGAGGCACTCACGACTCGCCACGTCATGACGGCCCGGCAGGTCATCGAGGACGACGACCTGCTCGATGATAAGCGCACGGAGATCGAGCGGCGGGCACTGCTGCTCATTGCCACGCAACAGCCCGTCGCGAGCGACCTGCGCACGATCGCGGCAGTCATGACCGTTGCCACGGAGTTGGAGCGCATTGGCGACTATGCGGAGGGCATCGCGAAGATCTGCATCAGCATCGCCGGAGAGCCAGCGCTGCCACCGATCACGATCATTCCGCGGATGGCGGACCGCGCGCGCGACATGCTCGACCGGAGTCTGGACGCGTTCATCAGACACGATGTTGAGGCGGCGAAGCGCATCTGGAATGAGGACGATCAAATCGACGAATTGTACGACGAGGTGTACCACGAGTTGCTGGCGTTCATGATCGCGGACCCGACCACGATCAACCGCGCGACGCGTCTTTTGTGGGCCAGTCATAACCTCGAGCGGATCGCGGACCGGGTGACAAACATCTGTGAGAGCACGGTGTTCATGGTGCTCGGCCAGATTGACGAGATCAAGACGCCCGAGCTGGCGCGCTAGGCCGCTTACCGTCCTTCGTGGAGATGAATCAGTCGGGCTGCCTCACTGGCAGTGGGGCTGCCCGGTGCTCCCTCGATTGCCAGACGCCACTCCCTGAGCGCTCCCTTTAGACCCTCCGGTCCGTTCGCTGCGAGGAGCTTCCCTCGTAGCAGCCGACCTTCAGGCAGATCGGGCTGCTGTTGCAGCGCTCGATGGAGCACCAACTGGCTATCCTCGATCTTTCCGGTTCGGTACAGGGCATCGGCCAGTGCCGCCTGGACGACGGCCGAGCGCGGGTAGGCGGTCACAAGCCGCTCGTGTGCCCGCAAGCCCTCCTCGGCATCGTTCTTCCGGATCTCCGTCGCCAGTGTGAGGAGGGAGTACGGATTTTCTAGGTGCTTTGCAAGCATCGCTTCGAACTCGGTCCTGGCGAGAGCAGCGCCTTCCGGCTTTGGTGGTGCCGCCAGACCACTGCCGGTCGGAGCAGCGTTGTCCGTGCCACTGATGGTGCTGCTTCCTGTGGTGCCAAGCTGTTCTACCGCTGCGGGGTACGACGGGTTCCCCGCGGCAGCGAAGCCCGCGAGCGCACTCATCAGAAGCAAGCACAGCACAAGCGGTCGATACAACGACGCGCCCACCTAGCGCACGTCCTTGATGGCGGCTCGCATCTCGTCTGCGTCCATCGTTCCGACCTTCACCGCGCGAACGATCCCCTGCGCGTCGATGTAGACGTTCGTCGGCAGGCTGTATACCTGATATGCTGTGCCGGTAGAACCATTCTCGTCCAGCGCAACGGGGAGACCGGGGTACGGGTTCTCTCGCAGAAAGGTGCGTACGGTCTTCTCTGGCTCTCCGGTGTTCACGACTAGCAGCCGTACTCCGCTCGCCTCAGCATCTCGTCTCGCCTCCGCGATCGCCGGCATCTCCTTGAGACACGGACCGCACCAAACCGCCCAGAAGCTCAACCAGACCGGTTGTCCCCGGAGATCGGTGAGACGAACCGATTCATTGTCTAGCGTCCGTACCTGAAACTCAGGCGCGGGCTGGTTGAGCAGATTCGGCGACGTATTCACCCCACCATCGCGCTGGGTGAGGAGCCATACCACGCCCAGCAACATCGAGAGTGCGAGTATGCCGATCAGCGCCAGGCCGATACCGATGCCGATGACGAGTGGACGCTTCGAGCTCGCGGCCTGCGCGGGCTCGGATCCCGGTTGTTCGTTGTCCGGCACTGCGATCATTGGTATCGAATCCCTCCTACCTCCATGGTAGCGGCTACAAGCCTGAATAGCTGTGTAGCCCGCCAAAGAACAGGTTTCCCAGATAGGTCAGAAGAGTGGAGCCAAAGCCTGCGATCAGCAGGAGCGCGCTCAGCAGACCTTGCCGTTTGCGCAGTGTCCGCGTGTGCAGGTACGCCCCATACAACAGCCACGTTGCTAGCGTGGCGCTTTGCTTCGGATCCCAGCTCCAGTACGACCCCCAAGCCACCCAACTCCACCACGACCCCAGGAGGAGTACCGCTCCAAGCGTGGGAAATCCGAGCATTACCGCCTGATAGCCGAGGTCGTCGAGTGCACTCAGATTCGGTAGTCGGCGGCTCGTCTCCCCAGTACGCCGCCGGATGGCGAGTTGTATGAGGAAGAGGCACGCGGCCACGAACGCGACTCCGTTGGCGCCATACGCAATCACCGCGCAGCCAACGTGCAACGCCAGGATCAGCCGGTTCTGCAAGGCGGGCACGGGTGGTGTGATTTCCGATGGGAGCGTTCCGGCGTACAGGAGCATCCCCAGCACCAGGGTAAGAACTGCCGGAAGCAGGGTGGTACAGGTGCGCCGGAGCAGCAGATAGATCGCTAAGATGCCCCACGCAAACGCGATGGCGAACTCGTACTGATTGGCGTACGGCGGCCTGCCTGCCGCGAGTCCCCGCGCAGTGATGGATGCAGTCAGCGTGAGCAGTCCAAGCCAACCGAGTCCCGACGCCACCCCGATTGCACTCCAGCCCGAGATGCGCAAGGTGCTCATACGAGTGGTCTGTGACGATGTGCGCGCGAGCTCTTTGCCGACCAGCCCCGCCCAGGCGAGTAGTAGCCCCGCGGCCAGGGTGGCACCCGCGGCGAAGTACCCATATAGCGAGAGCCGCGCGAGTGTCTCGGAACTCATCTCACCCCTTTCGCGCCACCACAAAGTGACCGTTCGGCGTGCGCGTCGGGTCGGGGGTAATCGCGGTACGCACCGCGGTGATTACCCGCGCCGTTTCCTGCTCCCGACCCATCGGTCGACCGATCAGCCGTCGAACGGTGATCTGGCTGCCGTCCGTGACTGGGTAGATGACAACACGAGCAGATCGGTAGGGGAAAGCGAAGACGTAGAGCGTTCCGGCGAGTGTGAGGACCGCCCCGCCCCAAACCCATCCAACTGCCGGGTTCCTGGTTACGTGCAGGCCACTGTACTGCCTCGGACCCTCGTACAGCAGCGTAAGTCCCGCCGCGCTAACAGGTCGGCCGAACGGCGCATCCATCTCGGCAAGTGGCACGCGTGACTCAGCTCCCGCACGGTAGACCCGCACCCGGACCGTACCGGCTGGCACCGCCTGATCTGGCCGGTCCGTCCTCGGCGCGAGCACCTCAAGCTCATACCCGCCAGCCCGTGCCCTGCCGGTGGGCCGGTTCTCGGGATCGCGGTAGAGGAGCGGGATGCCCCCCATCAGGAGTATCTGCCCTTCGGCACTAGCAACGCGCATCCCGGCGGCGGGGCCGAAGAATGCTTGATGGATACGCACCCCTTCGTACGCGAGCGGGGAATTGACGCGAAGCTCGTATCGCTCACGTACCGGCTGTCCATCCTTGAGGAGGGTGATCTCCGTCCGATAATCCTTGGGAACCTTTCCGCCCGGATAGCGAGTGTGCGTGAAGCCGCCGTTGCGAATCGCGAGGCCTGTGTCATGACCGATCTCGACGGTAGAGCCCTCCGCGACCGCCAGGGTCAGCTCCTGCCAGCCGATCAAGTGGCCGACCACCGCAGCGGCGAGCAGGACAACGAAGCCGAGGTGGGCTGCGGCGCTCGCGAGACGCTGACGCCGGTTCCGCTCCGCTCGGATATGCACGGCGTCCGCCGTCTCCGTTATATGTGTGGTGTAGCCGGCCACGCGAAGCCCGTCGGCGATCCGGCTCGAAACGTCCTCCGGGCGCAGGGGGGAGGGAAGCCGCGCGATTGCGCGCATGCTCGGGTCGTGCCCACTTGGTGCCGCCAAATGCATGCGCCGGATGCGTGGCTCCAAGCGACTGGCGACGTACACGCCACAGCACAGGGCGACCGTGCAGAGCAGGAGGCGAAACCACCAGGCGCTGTATACCGCGAACAGCGAGAGCGCGTCGAGCGGGCCAACCGCTTGTCCCAGCGTGCCGCGGCGCTCCTCAATCCAGGCCGCATAGGCGACCCGATCTGCGCGAATGGACTGAGTCGCTTGTGGTAGCACGGCGCCTGCGAGAACTGGCAATGCTGTCAGGGTCAGCAGGAGGGTTGCGATGCGTGAGGAAGCGAGCAGCCGCCACGCCACGCCGAGCGGATCGACGGTACGTACCCGGGGAGCGATTCGTCGCGCCGTCCGCTTCATCGGTTCGTCCTCGTAGTGCATGCCGTATGTGGATGGTGGAGCGATGTTCTGCCGTGCGGGAGAGCCAGCGGTCTGCCAGGACTGTCGGGGTATTGGAGCTTCAGACCCGACCGTAGCGATTCACGATGGGCAAACGCCGATCGCGGCCGAACGCACGGGGCGTGATCTTCGGTCCGGGGGGGGACTGTCTCCGTTTGTATTCCGCTGCGTCCACGAGCTTGAGCACGCGCGCGACGGTCTCCCGTTCGTAGCCCATGCGGACAATTTCGTCGAGACTGTGATCGCCTTCGATATAGTTCTGGAGGATGGGATCAAGCACGTCGTATGGTGGGAGACTGTCGACGTCGCGCTGGTCTGGACGCAATTCCGCGCTCGGCGGTTTCTCCAGCACGCTTTGGGGAATCACCTCGCCCCGTGTATTACGGTAGCGGCAGAGTTCATAGACCTGTGTCTTCAGCACATCCTTGAGGAGCGCGAAGCCGCCCGTGGTATCTGCGCCATACAGCGTCGCGTACCCGACGGAGGTCTCGCTCTTGTTGCCTGCCGTGACGGCAATACCGCCGAACTTGTTTGTCAGTGCCATGAGGATGACACCGCGGGCGCGCGCTTGCAGATTCTCTTCCGCGAGGCCGAATTCCGTCCCCGCGAACTCGTCGGAGAGCGCCTGCAAAAAGGCGCTGTATGGCTCCTCGATGGAAACAGTTGTATGGCGAATGCCAAGGTTTCGTGCGAGCTGTTCCGCATCGGACAAGCTGTGTTCTGAGCTGTAGCGCGAGGGCATCGAGACCCCGATGACGTTTTCCGGGCCCAGCGCATCCGCTGCAATCGTCGCGGTCAGGCTGGAGTCGATCCCTCCCGAGAGGCCGATCACGACGTGCCCAATGCCTGACTTGACGACATAATCGCGCAGCGCCAGCGTGAGCGCCTCGTATACTTCCGCCGTTGGGTCCAGGGGGGGACAGATGGGTGGTTTGATGCCCGGTGGTTCCCGCTCGCCAAGCGGTGCGCCGAGATCGACCCGGTGTAGCGGCTGGCTCGAGCGGAAGGAGGCGTCGGCCTTCCTGCCCCGTGGGTCATGGAGCCGCTGTCGGAACACAGACTCGACATCAAGATCGGCAACGATCAGCGACTCCTGAAACGCCGGGCCGCGCGCGATGAGCCGTCCAGCCGTATCATAGATCGTGCTGCCGCCATCGAATATCAGCTCATCCTGACCGCCCACGAGGTTGAGGTAGCACAAATACACCCCGTGGTCCTGAGCGCGTGTGGCGAGCATGCGCTCCCGGTGTTGGAGTACACCTCGGCGATACGGTGATCCGCTGATATTGATGATTACCTCGGCACCGCCGATGGCTTGGACGTCGGTGGGTCCGATTGGGTACCACATGTCCTCGCAGATGTTCACCCCGATGCCCGCGCCGCCAAGCTCATAGAGGCCGCTCGTCGTGCCTTGCTGGAAGTAGCGCTCCTCGTCGAAGACGCTGTAATTCGGCAGGAACATTTTGCGGTAGACTGCCTTCAACTCGCCACCGTGCAGCACGGCAGCGGCGTTGTAGATATCCTCGTCCACGTCGACGAAGCCGACGATCATGGTGATCTCGTGCGATAGCTCCGCGAGCTGGTGCAGGCAGGCAAGGTTGTCCTGCAGGAACGTCGGCTTGAGCAGCAGATCCTCAGGTGGGTAGCCGGTGATCGCGAGCTCCGGGAACGCGACGATGTCCGCGCCCTGCTCGACCGCGGAGGCAGCGTAAGATGAGATGAGATCGGCGTTGCCCGCGATGTCACCGACGGTAGTGTTGATCTGGGCCAGGGCTACCCGTAGCTTCCCTATCAAAGCGCGACCTCCTGCCCACGATTCTACGCCAGCGCCAACATGGCGTCAAACAGCGAGCGCGGATAACGGTTGTGCCGACATGGCGTGGTCCGGTCACAGAGGTGAAAGCAGCTATGATACAGGCGAGCGAGAGGATTGTGCCGGTGGCTGGATTGTTCGACTATCACCTGCATACACACCTTTGCGGGCACGCAGTTGGTTCGGCGGAGGAGTATGTACTCGCCGCGATACGGTGCGGTCTGGTCGAGATCGGCTTTGCAGAGCACATCCCGATGTACTGGCTGCCCCGAGAGGAGCGCGACCCGGAGATCGCGATGCCGGAGGAGCGTTTCGAGGGGTACGTTCGGACGGTGCTGGACCTGCGGGAAGCATACCCGGAGATCACCATACGCCTCGGGGTGGAGGCGGACTTCGTGCCGGGTTACGAGCGGCAGCTGGAGGCGATGCTCGCGCCGTATCCGTGGGATTACGTGTACGGCTCCGTGCATTATATCGATGGCTGGGGCTTCGACAATCCGGCATACAGCCACCGCTATGCGGAGTGGCAGATTGAGAGTCTGTACGAGCGCTACTTTGCGCTCATGGTGGCGACCGCGCAGACCGGCTTATTCGACGTGCTCGGGCACCTGGATGTGATCAAGAAGTGGGGGCATCGTCCACCAGCCCCGCCGATGGAGCTGTACCGGGCGGTGGCGCTTGAACTGGCGACGAGCGGGGTCGCGGTCGAGGCGAACTCCGCAGGCTATCGCAAGGCGTGCGCGGAACTGTATCCCGGTCCGGCACTGCTCGCGGAGTTGCTTGCTGCAGGGGTGCAGATCACTCTGGGCTCCGATGCACACGCGCCGGAGGACGCCGGGCGCGACCTGGGTGCTGCGGTGCGCGAACTGCGCGCGGCGGGCTGCGCATCGCTGGTCCGGTTCGAAGGGCGGCGGCGCAGGGTCGTAGCCCTGGCTGACCTGTGAGCATGGGCGTTATGGCTCTGGTTCGAGCGGAACAGACGGGCTGTTACTGCGTCCTAAAGTGGCTCATTGTGGAGCGAGAGACCGCGAAGGGTTGGCCGCTTAATACCCTTATGGGCGACAAGAACCCCGAACCCGCCAAGACCATCCGGTCGAATGAGTTGCTCGATGGCGGCGCGCTCGCGCTCGAACTCCTGCGGGGAGTCATACCGCTGATCGCCGCTTGCGAGGGCGTCTCCCAGGCCGAGCGCCGCGAGGAAGTACGCCTGGGTCGTATAGCCTGTCACCTCAGCGCCGGCATCGCGAACCGCTCGGGCCAGCGCAGAGAAGTCAACGTGCGCAGTGATGTCCTGCTGCCCCATCCTCTCGAAGGGCTCCGTATTGAGCGCGTGCTGGTGGTAACACGCGAGCGTCCCCTCCGGATAGCGCCCATCATATAATCGGTCCGCGGTCGCGCCATAGTCGATGGTGAGCGCGAATCCCTTTCGGAGGATGTCCATCTGCGAGCGCATCCACGCTGCTGCGTTCAGGTTGATCTCCGCCGTGTGTCCCTCCTGCAGCGTGATGCCCGCGTTCTCCAGATATGCCGCGAGACCTGGTGTCGAGAGCGGTCCCGGTTGCTCTCGAAGGAGGCCGTCCGACTCATCCACCCGAAGCTCTCGTAACACCCCTTGCACCTGGCGTACCCGATGGAAAGGGAGAGCGTCTGCGACCTCATTGGAGATTACGCAGCCGATCTGCTTCCCCGCTGGAGTGCCGTCGTCTACCCAGCGGACGGGCAAGGCGCCTAACCGGTCTTCCTGATTGTGGCGCAGGCCGGGGCTACGCTCGACGATCTGGTAATCAATCGTGGCGTAGAAGTCCGGGTGCGCCGCACCCGCCCAGCCGAGCACATCGGCAGCGAGCAGACCTTTCCCGGCGCCGTACTCCAGGATGGTGAACGGGGTCGCGCGATCCAGCACGTCCCACATCTCCCGGAGTTGGCGGCCGATGGCCGCACCGAACAGCGGAGAAACATCGGTGCTCGTATAAAAGTCCCCGTCCGGGCCGATGCGGGGAGCCGTGCCACTGTAATAACCGAGTTGTGGGTGATACAGCGCCAGTTCCATGTATCGTTCAAAGGTAACCGGACCGTCGGAACGGATCTCGGCGAGTATCAGCTCCCGCAGGTCGTGGTGATTCTCACCGTGTTGCGACATCGTCCCGTCCGAGTGCGGTTGCGATCTTCTCGTAGCTCTGCACCAGCAGCTCGGGCATGACCTTCACGTCGGCGAGCACGGGCATGAAGTTCGTGTCCCCCGCCCAGCGCGGTACGATATGCAGGTGCAGGTGGTCGGCGATACCTGCCCCCGCAGCGCTTCCGAGGTTCATCCCGGTGTTATAACCATCCGGCCCGTACGACTCGCCAAGGGCCGCAACGCAGCGGCGCAGCGTCGTCATCATCTCCAGGAGCGTCTCCGGCGTCAGCTCGGCGATATCGGCGGTGTGGTGATATGGCACCACCATCAGGTGTCCGGTGTTGTACGGATACCGGTTCAGTATGACGTACGTGTGGTCCCCCCGCCACGCTACGAGGTTGTCGTGGTCGTGCTGCGCCTCGGGAAAGCGGCAGAAGATACATCCCTCCGATGCGAGTTCCGCCTCAGTGACGTACTCGGAGCGCCAGGGGCTCCACAGTCTTTGCATCTTTCAGCTCCTGTCTGCGTATCGGATGATTCGTTGTCGGGTCCGCGCGCTCGCAGTATAGCCGCCCCATGGCGCTACGAGGCGATCAGGTGACCGTTCGACTTCGTGATATAATGCACAAAGAAGGGCACGGGCAAGCGGCTTACGTACTTTCTCAGAGTTCAGCAGCACTGCTAGGTGGTTGGTAGGAAATGGTTTCTGACTACGGACCCGTCGCTATCTTCTTTGTGATCGTCATTGGCTTCGCCGCCGTAAGCCTCGGACTCAGCCGTTTGCTTGCCCCGCGCAACCCCACCCGGGTCAAGGGCGAGACGTATGAGAGCGGCATCGAGCCGACGGGCGAGGCGCAGCGGCGTTTCGACATCCGCTACTACACGATCGCGATGCTCTTCGTCCTCTTCGACATTGAGGCGATCTTCCTCTATCCCTGGGCCGTGACGTACGACGTGCTGGGCTTGTACGGGTTCGTGGAGATGATGTTGTTCATCGTATTGTTGCTCGCGGCCTACGCGTATGCCTGGCGGAAGGGAGCTCTGGACCTGGGATGAGTGATAAGCAGCGGCAGAACCTTATCGCGAGTACGAGGACCGCGTTGTTCGGCTGGGCGCGCAAGAGCTCGCTCTGGCCGATGACGTTCGGCCTGGCCTGCTGCGCCATCGAGATGATGGCGGCAAGCGCGGCGCGTTTCGACATCATGGAGCGTAGTGGCATGCTCTTTCGAGCGTCGCCCCGCCAGTCGGACCTGATGATCGTCTCCGGCTCAGTGACGCTCAAGATGGCGCCGGTATTGCGCCGGTTGTATGACCAGATGCCCGACCCGAAGTGGGTCATCTCGATGGGCTCCTGCGCTACCGCGGGTGGCCCCTATCCCACGTACTCGCATCTCCAGGGCGTTGATAAGGTTGTGCCGGTGGATGTGTACGTCCCCGGATGCCCCCCTATCCCAGAGGCGTTGTTCTACGGGATCCTCGAGCTGCAGCGGATGATCCAGCGCGGCGATCGTCAGGTCAAGGAGTCGCCAGTCGATCCACTGCCTGAACTGGAGACGAGCGCGCCGTGACCGAAGAGCAGAGCACTGCCGAGTCAGACGATCAACCCATACCAGCGGTCGCGCGCCTGGAGCAACTGCTGCCCGGCGTGGTGGAGGAGACCATCGTGCACCGTGGGGACACCACGATCCGCGTACCGCGCGAGCGTATTGCAGATGTGTGTGCGGTGCTCCGTGACGACGAGCAGACGAACTTCGACTACCTCGTAGATGCGACCGCCGTGGACTGGGATCTACGTGAGCCGCGCTTCGATGTGGTGTATCACCTCTACAGCATCCCGCTGAATCACAACCTGCGGATCAAGGTCGGCGTGGATGATGGCGTGCCTGTGCCCTCCCTCACGGGACTGTGGCACTCCGCGAACTGGGGTGAGCGCGAGACGTATGATATGTTTGGCATCCCGTTCGACGGGCATCCCGATCTGCGTCGGATCCTGATGCCAGAGGATTGGGAGGACGGTTTCCCGTTGCGCAAGGACTTCGCGATCGGTGGCTATGGGATCTGGGCGGCGGATAATGTGCCTTTTCGATAGCGCTGGCTACTAACGAGACCAGGAATGATTTGAATGAGTAGTCGGTATGACGTCCACGAGCTAAAAGAACAGGAAATGGTCCTGAACATGGGCCCGCAGCACCCCAGCACACACGGTGTGCTCCGGGTGATGCTCCACCTCGAGGGCGAGAATATCCGCAAGGCTACCCCTTATATCGGGTATCTGCACCGAGGTACCGAGAAGCTCGCCGAGGTCCACAAGTACTACCACATCGTCCCCTACACCGACCGAATGGATTACCTCGCCGCGCCGTCCAATAACCTGGGTTATGTGCAGGCCGTGGAGAAGTTGCTCGGTATCGAGAGCGATGTGCCGGAGCGCGCGCAGTATATGCGCGTAGTCATGGCCGAACTCGCTCGTATCGCGAGTCACCTGGTATGGCTCGGCACCCACGCTCTCGACATAGGAGCACTTAGTCTCTTCCTGTACACCTTCCGGGAACGGGAAATGATCAATGATTTGTTCGAGAAGTACTGCGGTGCGCGCGTCTGACTACGAGCATGATGCGCGTCGGCGGGATGCCCGCGGACCTGCCGGATGGCTGGATGGAGCTGCTCGGGGACTTTCTGAAAATCATGCCCGAGCGCATCCAGGAGTATGAGAACCTGCTCAAGAACAACCCGATCTGGATCCGTCGCACGCGGGGAGTGGGCGTCATCTCCGCCGAGGACGCCGTGAGTTATGGCCTTTCGGGAGCGTGCTTGCGTGGGTCCGGCGTGAATTACGACGTGCGCAAGGCGCGGCCCTACCAGGTGTACGACCGGTTCGACTTCGAAGTGCCGGTGCACACGGAAGGTGATGTGTACGCCCGCTACCGGGTGCGCGTCGAGGAGATGCGTCAGAGTCTGCGTATACTGAGGCAAGCGGTAGTGCAGATGCCGCGTGACGGCCACTGGATCGCGGATCTGCCCGACTACGTACTGCCAAGTAAGGTAGACACGATGACCACGATTGAGGGGCAAACGCGCCACTTCGTGCTTATCATTCACGGCTTCAAGGCACCACCCGGTGAGGTGTATAAGGCGGTCGAGGCACCCAAAGGTGAGTTGGGTTATTACATCGTCAGTACTGGCGAGACCGAGCCATATCGCATGCACGTGCGTGCTCCCAGTTACTACAACCTCGCCGGACTCCCACGGATGTCGCAGAACGGGCTCATCGCGGACATCGTTGCGGTAATCGGCAGCTTGGACATTGTGCTTGGTGAGGTTGACCGCTGATGAGCGCCAACTCAACACAGAGCACGGGCATCGAGGACCTCTGGAAGGACACCGAGGAGGACCGTGGCAAGGTGCTCGGCATCCTGGCTGGATTCGAGGGGATGGACCCGATGGAATCCTTGATCCCGGCGCTCCATGAACTTCAGAAGGTGTATCGGTATATCCCTGAGGGCGGGGCGCGCGTTATCAGTGAGGAGTGGCACATCCCGCTTACGGATATTTTCGGGGTCGTGACGTTCTATGCGGACTTCAGCACGCAGCCAATGGGGCGGAACCAACTCTGGGTTTGCGAGGGAGCCGCGTGCTACTTCATGGGCGCCACGGCTTTGGGAGAGGCGGCTCAGCAGCGGCTTGGGGTCGCGTATAACGAGACAACGCCTGATGGCGAGTGGACCCTGCACCGTGCCGACTTTTGCTACGGTGCCTGCCACCTCGCCCCACTTATTGACCTGAATCACGAGATCCTGGGACCGCTTTCAGAGGAAGGTCTGCGACAGGTTATCGATAACCCGCCACGGCACCACGAGGGGAATCACTGATGACACCACAGGATTGGCAGCGCTACAAGCAGCAGGCGCAGGAGGCGTGGCAGCGAATCGAGGAGTTTGACGGTGCCACGATTTGGGTGAGCACGGACAGCGGGGCGATCGCCTCCGGTGCGTTGCGCACGCTTGCGGCGATACAGCGCTTTGTCCAGGTGCGGGGCATCAGGGCGCAGGTGCGCGAGACGTCGTCCTTTGGCACCACCTGGCTTGAGCCTGTCGTTGACATACAAAAGCTCGGCGCTCCGCGCGTGACGTATGGCCACGTGCACGAGGAACGGGTGGACGGCCTACTCGAAGCGGTGCTGCTCGGTAACGACCCCCGCGCCGACCTGGCATACGCCAACTGGTCCGATCAGACGTTCCAGGGTATTCCGTCCCTGGCGTCGACGGACTGGTGGCGGCTGCAACGGCGCGTTCTGCTCCGCCGCTGCGGTACCGTCAACCCCGAGAGTCTGCTGGAAGCGGTGGCAAACGGAGCGTACGAGGCCTATATCAGGGCCATGCTGGAGATGTCGCAGGACGATGTCATTGCGGAAGTGAAAGCGGCGAACGTTCGCGGTCGCGGCGGGGCGGGTTTCCCCGCCGGCATCAAGTGGGAGAGCGCGAAGGCCGAGAAGAGCAGGCCGAAGTACATCATTGTTAACTCCCACGAAGGTGAGCCGAACGTCTTCAAGGACCGCCGCCTCATGGAGGGGGACCCGCACGGGTTCATTGAGGGGCTACTGATCTGTGGCTACGCCGTGGGCGCGAAGACGGGATACGTCTATATTGGGTCCGAGTACCCTCTTGCCATCGCGCGGAGCAAGAACGCGGTGCGCCAGCTTCAGGAGCTTGGGTTGCTGGGCGAGAACATTCTTGGCACGGGTCACAGCTTTGATGTGAAAGTGGTGCCGGGTGCCGGCGCGTACATCTCCGGTGAGGCATCGGCGGCGATCTACGGCATACAGGGCCAGAAGGGGATGCCACGAACCAAGCCTCCGCGTTCCGCGGAGGCTGGGCTTTGGGGCAAGCCGACCGTTGTGAACAACACGGAGACCCTCGCCAACATCCCGCATATCATCAAGAACGGCAGTGAGTGGTACGCGGCGATCGGCACCGAGAAGAGCAAGGGTACGAGCGTCTTCTCGCTCGCTGGTGACATCGTGAACGTCGGTCTGGCCGAGATCGATATGGGCGTGACGATGCAGGACTTGCTCTTTGTGGCGGGAGGCGGCATGCGCGACGGCGGGAAGTTCCGCGCCGTGCTCGCGGGCGGCATCTCCGGCGGCGCACTGCCCGAGAGCACGCTGCATTTGACCAACGAGTTCGGTACGCTGGAGGAAGAGGGCTCGATGATGGGCTCGGGTGGATACATCATCTACGACGAGGGCACCTGCATGGTGGACCTCGCGTGGTATTGCACCCGGTTCAACCGGAACGAGAGTTGCGGCAAGTGCGTGCCCTGTCGCATTGGGACGGCCAGCCAGCTGGAGATGCTCGATCGCGTGCGGACCGGAGCGGCGACGGAGCAGGACCTCGCGACGCTGGTTCAGAGCTCGAACGACATCATCGCCTACTCGCTGTGCGGGCTCGGACAGGCGGCCCCGGTGCCGATTCTGAGTACCCTCAAACACTTTAAAGATGAGTACCTGGAACATACCAACGAGAAGCGATGCCGGGCGGGCGTCTGCAGGATGCACCCGCAGATGGCGCCAGTGGCGGATCAGTTTGTCGTGTCTCCGCAACGCATCCATCTCGCGCCCGTGGCGGGGAGCTAATGACGAAATAACATGCGTTTTCGCGGGTACAATTTGGTGAGCATGTGAAAGACGCGACAGGAGGATCGAGCGCAAGCTCTCAGTAATGACCACAGAGCAGAACATAGACATGGTAACGCTCACCATCGATGGCAAGGAGGTCACCGTCCCGAAGGGGACGTTTGTCCTGCATGCGGCAAAGCAGGTGGGCGTCGAGATCCCGAACTTCTGTCAGTACCCCGACCTCCGGCCGTTTGGCGCGTGCCGCACCTGCATGGTCGAGATCGTCACGCGGCGGAGCACGATCGATATCTCGTGTTCGGCTCCGGTCAGCGAGGGCATGCAGGTATTCACGAGATCCCAGAAGGTGCTCGATGCCCAGCGATTCGCAGTGGAGTCGCTGCTAGTGGATCACCCGATCGATTGTCCCATCTGCGACAAGTCCGGCGAGTGTGAGTTGCAGAATCACGCGTATTACACGAACGTGCGCGTCAACAACCCCCTTGCGCGTCCGAAGATGAGCTGGGAATACGAAACCCTCAGCGAGTCCGTGATGATCAAGCGCGACCGTTGCGTACTGTGTGGTCGCTGTGTGCGGGTTTGCGATGAGCTGGTGGGTGCAACGGCACTCGCGTGGGCGGAGCGCGGCTTCCAGTCATACATCGACGGCGCGTTCGGGCAGGATCTCAAGGACTCGCCTTGCGTCTCGTGCGGCCTGTGCATCGAGGTCTGTCCTGTCGGCGCGCTGCTCAACACCTCATACCACGATACCGCCCGTGCCTGGTTCCTGAAGCGCGTACAGACGATCTGCACATTCTGCGGCGTGGGCTGCAACATGGAGCTGCACGTCGAAGAGGCCACCGGCCAGATTAAGCGCATCATCGGCAAGCAGGACTCCGGCATGAACGGCGAGCAGCTGTGTGCCCGTGGATTCTTCGGTTACGAGTTCGTGCAGGGCAAGGATCGCTTGCAGACACCACTCGTCCGTAAGGACGGCGAGCTCGTGGAGAGTACCTGGCAGGAGGCGCTCGCTCTCATCGCGGAGCGGCTGCCGCAGTATCGGGGAGACAGCTTCGCCGGGATCGCTGGGGCGCATAATACGAACGAGGAGAACTACCTGTTCAACAAGTTCGTCCGTGGCGTGATGGGGAGCAATCACATCGACCACGATGCGGGAGTCGGCCAGGGTGTCCGGCAGGCAGGGTTGCGCGACGTGTTCGGCTCGGACGCTCCGACGAACGCCTTCCTGGACATCTTTGAAAACGCTCGCTGCGTGCTAATCCTCGGCTCGAACCTGAGTGCGACGCACCCGGTCTTCTCGTACAAGCTGCAGGCTGCGATCCGACGCAAGGGCATCAAGCTCATTATCGCCGCACCACAGGCTCTCCCCCTGAGCCAGATCGCGGACATTAACCTGCAATACCGCGCGGGCGCGGAGGCGGACTTGCTCAACGGACTGGCCGCGCTCGTGGCCCGGCGGGATCTCGTGGCGCGGGACTACGTCGGCGACCGCGTCGACGGAATCGAAGAGTGGATCCAGACAGCGCAGACGTACACCCCTGAGGGGATTGCTGCGAACACCGGTGTCCCGGTCGCGTTGCTGGAGCAGGCCGCGGAGATATACGCAACGGGCGGTGCTGGGGCTGATGGCCGGCTGGACAATGGGCTGTTCCCACCGTCTACCATCGTCTACTCGGCAGGACTGACGCTCCGGGATGGTGGTGAAGAGATCGAGTATGGTGCGGCTGCTCTTGCCCTCCTCACGGGGAATGTCGGACGTTCCGGCGCGGGCGTTAATCCGCTCAAGGTAGCGAACAATGGCCAAGGTGCGCTCGATATGGGCTGCGTGCCGTTTCTGCTTCCGGGCGAGCGCCCGCTCGAAAACGCTGAGGATCGTCGGGCGCTGGAGCAGGCATGGGGACTATCCGATCCGCTGCCGTCTCGTCCCGGCCTGGGACTGGCGGCGATGCTGCAAGCCGCGCGCGCGGGCAGGATTCGCGCAATGTATATTATGGGCTCGAACCCGGCACAGGCGCACGGTAATCCGCAGATCGCGAGAGAAGCTCTTGCGAACCTCGAGTTCCTCGTGGTTCAAGACATGTTCCGCACCCCAACGGCGGAGTATGCGGACGTTGTGTTGCCCGCGTGCTCCTGGGCCGAGAAGGACGGTACGTACACCAGCGCAGAGCGGCGTATCCAGCGCGTGAACAAGGCGCTCACGAACCACGGACAGAGCATCCCGGACTGGACGATACTGGTGCATGTACTGGAGCGTATGGGCTTTGAGCGACTGTACACCTCATCGGACCAGATCCTTGCGGAGATCGCGACCGTTGTCCCACAGTATGGTGGGGTGGATCGGCGGACGCTCGAGCGGCCAGGCACGGTCATAACGCTGCGCCCCGGCAAGGTGTATCGCAATCCTTCTATCGATGAGGTGAAGCGCGTGGGAGCGCACTGGCCGACTACGGAGAATGACCCGCACGGGACTCCAGTCCTTTATGCAGACGGCTTCCCCGGTGGCAAAGCTAGGCTCATCCCGGTGCCGTTCCGCCAGGGGCAGATCATGGGGGACGGCGTATATGGCGGGACCGTCCAGGTGTCGCTGTATCATCAGGGGACGGGCACGATGACCAGCCGATGCCCGACACTGGTCAGCCTGCACGAGAACGGTGCGGCGGACAGTAGCCCGGAGCGTGGCCGCGGTGTCGGGATGTTGCAGAGCCCGAACCTCAAGCAGTCCGGCTACAGCACCGGGCAACTGACGGATATATAGCAAATGGTGTCGGTTGGTACCTTGTGGCGCTCGATATCTGATAACAGGGAGCGGACTTGGCTGAGCTTCTGATAACGCTGACTAAGATAGTGGTGGTCTTTGGGGCTGTGCTCACAGGTATGGCGTACATGACCTACTTCGAGCGAAAGGTGCTCGCGCGGATGCAGTCGCGCATTGGTCCCAACCGGACTGGTCCGCTGGGCCTTTTGCAGCCTGTGGCGGACGGGGTGAAACTCCTCGTCAAAGAGTCACCGATCCCGGCAAATGCGGACAAGCGGGTGTTCTATCTTGCGCCGGTGATGGTGTTCGTGCCCGCGCTGCTTACGTGGGCCGTGGTGCCGTTCGGGCCGGGGTTTACAGCCTTCGGTCGTGAGATCGGCCAGTCCATCGCGAACATCAATGTCGCGGTTCTGTATTTCCTCGCGATGGGCTCCGTGGGAGTGTACGGCCTCGTAATGGCCGGATGGGCCTCGAACAATAAGTATGCGATGATCGGAGGGCTGCGCTCCTCGGCACAGGTGATCAGCTATGAAGTGACGCTCGGGCTCTCGCTCGTCGGCTCCCTGATGATGGCCGGCTCGATGAACCTCTCAGACATCGTGACCGCGCAGGATGGGCTCTGGTTCGGCTTCTTGCCGCGGTGGTTCGTGCTTCCTCAAGCACTCGGTTTCGCACTGTTTCTCGTGAGTTCGATCGCGGAGACAAACCGAGCACCGTTTGACCTGCCGGAAGCAGAGACCGAGCTCGTCGCGGGCTTCCACGTGGAGTATTCCGGCTTTGGTTTTGCAATGTTCTTCCTCGCCGAGTACATCAGCATGCTGGCCATCGGAGCGGTCGCGTCCACGATCTTCCTCGGTGGGTGGCTCGGACCAGACATTCCGTTGCTGCCTCCTGTGATCGACGGGCTGTTCTGGTTCTCGGCAAAAATGGCGATCTTCATCTTCTTCTACTTCTGGCTGCGGGCCACGCTGCCGCGCTTCCGATACGACCAGCTGATCTCCCTCTGCTGGAAGGTTATGCTGCCGCTTGCGCTACTGAACATCGTGGTTACTGGTATAGTTAAGCTGTTCATCTAGTCCATCGGGGGGCTTTTCTGTGAGTTTGATTGACAGGTTCAGGGGCTTCTACGTCACCCTTGGCGAGGGCTTCAAGTCGCCGACCACGGTGCAGTACCCGAAGGAACACCGCGATATGGGACATCGATTTCGCGGCTTGCCGGTTCTCGTGACGGATGTCACGACGGGTGAGGAAAAGTGCACCGCCTGTGGGCTTTGCGCGACGGCGTGCCCGAATAACGTGATCAGCATGACGAGCGAGCCGCACGCGACGAAGGGCCGCCACCCGGTGACATACACCATACAGGCGCCCCGTTGCCTGTTCTGCGGGTTGTGTGTGGAGTCGTGCCCGGTGAAGGCGATCCAGATGTCGCACGTTTTCGAGCTCGCGACCACGGATCGAAACAACCTCCTGTACGACAAGGAGAAGCTCCTTGAGTTGGGCCGGGGGATCTACGATGAGATTGAGCAGACGGAGAGCGGTGCGTGGCTGGAAGTCACCCGCTTCCCGGAAGAGGCGGTGACGCGCTAAGTGGAGCTTCACTCTCTACTTTTCCTCGCGTTCGCGGCCGTCGCGTTGGTAGCGGCGGTGCTGATGCTTCTGTCCCGCAACCCCGTCCATAGCGTACTGTTCATGCTGCTGACGTTTGTGAACGTCGCCGCGATGTTTGTGCTCCTGCAGGCGGAGTTCATCGCCGCGATCCAGATACTCGTGTACTCGGGGGCGATTCTGGTTTTGTTCCTGTTCGTGGTGATGCTGCTCGCTGGTGGTGAGCGTCCGCTGCCCGTGTTGAACCAGCCGCTCCAGGCGCGCGCTGCCGTGATTGTCGGGCTGGTGCTCGTGTCCGAGCTGGCCCTGGTGGTACTAACGAGCACCGTTGGTGGTGGCCAACGCGGACCCGACAGCCCGGAGCATATTGCGGCGGTCGGCGGGAACATCGAGGCGTTGGGTAGGCAACTCTACACGACGTGGCTGCTTCCCTTTGAGATAGCTTCCGTGCTGTTGCTGGTGGCGGCGGTAGGTGCGATCTACCTCGCCAAGGAGGATTTGTAAGCGTGACACCGCCACTGGAGTGGTACCTGCTCTTCAGCGCCGCGCTGTTTACGATTGGGCTCGTAGGTGTGCTGGTGCGCCGTCACGTGCTCGTCATCTTTATGAGCGTCGAGCTGATGTTGAACGCCTGCAACGTCGCACTCGTCGCATTTGGGCGGCACCTGGACACGCTCACAGGGCAGAACTTCGTGGTGTTTGTCGTCACGGTCGCGGCGGCTGAAGCTGCCGTGGGGCTGGGAATCATTCTCTCCCTGGCCCGCCACAAGGATACGGTGGACGTCGGCGAGATGGACATCCTGAAGCAGTAGATCGGGAGGCGGGGCGCGACCCTTCCCTGCCCGCGTGCAGTTCTCAGCGTACGGGAGATACCGTTGGAGAGTTACGTCTGGCTCATACCGCTTGCGCCGCTTCTGGCGTTTGCCGTAAACATTTTGTTCGGCAAGCGCTGGAGTGGCAACGCAACGGCGCTTGTTGGTATCGCTGGTGTGCTCGTCTCCTTCATCCTCTCGGTGCTGATCTTTGCCGAAGTACTCGGCGCCGAAGAGTTCGAAGCGTGGAACATCGAGCTCTATAGCTGGATCGTTTCGGGCGATTTTGACGTCGGTATCGGCTTCTACGTCGACCAGCTTACCTCCATAATGCTCCTTGTCGTGACAAGCGTCAGCCTGTTGGTCCACGTCTACAGCATCGGCTACATGCACGGTGATCCGGGCAACTACCGATTCTTCTCGTACCTGCCGCTCTTTACGTTCAGCATGCTGATGCTTGTGCTCGCGAACAACTTCCTGGAGCTGTACGTGTTCTGGGAGGCGGTGGGGCTCTGCTCGTATCTGCTGATCGGATTCTGGTACACCAAACGGTCGGCGTCCGACGCGGCGATGAAGGCATTCATCGTGAACCGGGTCGGCGACTTCGGCTTTGGTCTTGGGGTGATCCTGCTATTCGTGACGTTTGGCACGCTCGCGTACGTGCCCGTGTTCGATCGCGCCGGAGAAGTATCCACCGGGACGCTGACGATTATCACGCTGCTCCTGTTCACCGGCTCGATGGGCAAGTCCGCGCAGTGGCCGCTCCACACCTGGTTGCCGGACGCGATGGAGGGTCCCACGCCGGTAAGCGCGCTGATCCACGCGGCGACGATGGTAACGGCGGGTGTCTATCTCGTGGCGCGTGCCAACCCGCTGTTCAATGAGGCAGCAGGCACGCTGCAGGTCATCGCGGTGATCGGTCTCGTCACGGCACTGCTCGGCGCGACGATCGGGCTGGTGCAGAACGACATAAAGCGCGTGATGGCGTACTCGACAATCAGTCAACTTGGTTATATGTTCTTCGCGCTGGGCGTGGGCGCGTACGTATCCGCCATCTTCCACCTCTTCACGCACGCGTTCTTCAAGGCGCTCCTGTTCCTTGGCGCGGGCAGCGTCATGCACGGCGTCGGCGGAGAGACTGACATGCGCCGAATGGGTGGCCTGCGACGCTACATGCCGCAGACCTTCGCGACCCTGGTGATCGGCAGCCTCGCGCTGGCGGGCTTCCCACCACTCGCCGGATTCTGGAGCAAGGACGAGATACTCGGCTTCTCTTTTATTCAGCATCATTACTGGGTCTACGGCTTCGGGACGCTCGCCTCGTTCCTGACCGCCTTCTACATCACACGGCTGATCGCGATGACCTTCCTCGGCGAGCCCCGATTCGATACCCATGCCATACATCCGCACGAGTCGCCGCGGACCATGACCGTGCCGCTGTGGATTCTCGCGGGGCTGTCGGTCGTCGCGGGATTCGTCGGGATCCCGCCGGAGGCGGGCTTCATTCACCACTTCCTCGAGCCTGTGTTTGCTGCCCATGGCGGGGAGGCTGTGGGCGAGGGAGGGCACTCCGCGGGGTTCTCCCTTGAGGTTTTCTCCTTGATGGTGGTCGCCACCGCCGTGTCCATCGCCGGCATTCTGCTCGGGCTCGCGGTGTATGCCCGCCGAGTGCCCGCGCTGGACCCACAGGTGTGGGCCGGCCGGTTCAAGTTCCTTTACCGGATGCTGTACAACAAGTACTACTTCGACGAGATCTACAACGCCTTGCTCGTGCGCCCATCCCGTGCACTAGGCAACGGGCTGTGGCGATTTGACGCCCGGGTGGTGGATGGCGTCGTGAATGGGGTCGCGGACAGCGTTGCAGACACGGGCGGGACGCTCCGGCGCATACAGACCGGCTTCGTGGGCAATTATGCGCTGAGCATAGCGGTGGGGCTGATCGCGCTCGTGGGCGCGCTCTTCTTTCTGTAAGTGAGGATGACCCATGTACGGCGATAACGCTCTCGGCATCCCGATACTCACCATCGTCACGCTGTTGCCGCTCGTCGGCGCACTGCTCGTCGCGCTGTTGCCGAAAAACGCGGCGAATGCGATCCGGTGGACCGCGATTGCGATCGCCGGGATCGACATGCTGCTGATGCTCGTGGTGCTGTTCAGCTACGACAGTGCAGGCGCGGGCTTTCAACTCGTGGATCGATTCCGGTGGGCTCAGGGTCTCGGGCTGGAGTATTACCTCGGCGTGGACGGCATCGCTGTTCTGCTGTACTTCCTCACCTCTCTCCTGTCGCTCGTGGCTGTGGTGTACAGCTTTAGCTTCGTAAACCACCGCCTCAAGGAGTACTACGCGAGCCTGCTCGTGCTCGAGACGGGTATGCTCGGCGTCTTCGTCGCGCTTGACCTATCGCTCTTCTATGTCTTCTTCGAGCTGACGCTGATCCCAATGGCGCTTCTAATCGGGGTATGGGGGCACGGGCGCAAGCTGTACTCGGCGATGAAGTTCTTCCTGTACACCTTCGCGGGGAGCCTCGTAATGCTCGCCGCGATCGTCAGCGTGTACGTACAGGCGTCTGGACGGCCCGGCGGCGCGACGCTGAACTACGTGGACCTCATCCAGCTGGCGCCGAACTGGAGCTATGGATTCCAGACGTGGATGTTCTGGGGCTTTTTCTTCGCCTTCGCAGTGAAGATGCCGCTCTTCCCGTTCCACACCTGGCTCCCGGACGCGCACGTGGACGCGCCGACCGCGGGGAGTATCATCCTCGCGGGAGTGCTCCTGAAGATGGGGGGCTACGGTTTTCTACGCTGGCTCATCCCACTCTCCCCGGAAGCAAGCGTGAACTTTGCGGTGGTGCCGCTGGCGCTCTCGGTGGTGGCGATCCTGTACGGAGCATATATCACGCTCGTGCAGCGCGACCTCAAGAAGCTCATCGCGTACTCCTCTGTTGCCTCGATGGGTTTCACGGTGCTGGGCATCTTCACCTTCACGCAGCAAGGTGTGCAGGGCGCGATCCTGCAGATGGTCAGTCACGGATTGATCTCGGGTGCCCTCTTCCTTGGAGTCGGCGTTATCTACGAGCGGCTGCACACGCGTGAGATCGCTCGAATGGGCGGCATCGCGAACCTGATGGGCGTATTCACCGCACTCTTCGTTGTGCTCAGTCTCGCGAACCTCGGCCTGCCGGGGATGAGCGCGTTCGTGGCGGAGATCCTGGTGACACTTGCGGCCTTCCGAGTACAGTGGTGGCTGGCGGTGCCGGTCTACGCATATATCATCGTATCCGCGGCGTATATGTTGTGGATGGTGGCGCGGGTCTTCTACCTTGGTAAGCCACAGGAGTACCATGAGATGCCCCCGATGAAGATTTGGCAAGAGGCGGTGCCGCTAGTCGGCCTGGCCCTGCTAAGTGTGCTGATGGGCGTCTGGGCAACGCCGTTCCTCGAGACGATGGAGCCCGCGGTATCCGCGCTGCTGGATTACCTGCCGGTCGCTCCGGACACGGGCACGGCACTCTTGCCGTAAGTGATACTATTGCCTGAAACTAGGCTAATCTGGAGAGATTGAATTGCCTCCCGTGGTATATCCGTCCGTAAACCTATTTGCGATCTCGTCGATCATCGCGCTCGTCGTGACCGTGCTGGTGGTGCTCATGCTCGCCGTTGCCGCCCCCCGCGTGCGGGGTGCGATCTATGCCGCGATCACTCTCGCGGGGATCGGTACCGCGCTGGCGCTGGCGGTCGCGCAATCGGGGAGTGCCCCGGTCAGCACCTTCAGCGGTAGTTGGCGTTCCGATACGCTTTCGCTTTTCCTGACGTTTGTCATTCTCACCTCTGGCATCCTCGCCGTGCTCATCAGCGACTCCTGGCTCCGACTGCACAATGTCGGGCAGGCAGAGTTCTACACCGTGCTCCTCTGTTCGCTGGTGGGGATGATCACCGTGGTTTCTGCGACAGATCTAATGACCCTTTTCGTTGGTATCGAGCTAATGAGCGTGCCTACGTACCTCCTCACGGGATTTGCGAAGCACGAGCAGAGATCGAACGAAGGCGCGATGAAGTACTTCCTGCTCGGTGCGTTCTCCAGCGCGATCCTGCTGTATGGCTTCACGTGGGCGTTTGGCCTGAGCGGCAGTACGAACCTCGCACGCATCGGGGAGTTCACGGCGAACGGCGGCGGGGAGGCGCGTGCCGCCTTCCTGCTGGCGATCCTGCTCATCATTGCGGGGCTCAGCTTCAAGGTTGCCGCCGTGCCGTTCCATATGTGGACACCGGACGCATACCAGGGAGCGCCCACGGTGGTCACCGCGTACATGTCTGTCTCCGTCAAAGCCGCCGGCTTCGGTGCGCTCGTGCGGCTGATGACCGAGGCGTTTCCGGGTATGTACCGGGAATGGGGCATAGTGCTCGTGGTGCTCTCGGTGCTCACCATGCTGCTCGGCAATGTAGTGGCAATCGTTCAGGATGACGTGAAGCGGATGCTGGCGTACTCCAGCGTGGGTCACACTGGCTTCATGCTCGTCGGCCTCGCGGTCTGGACTCCGGAGAACAGGCTGGCGGTAGCGAGCGTGCTGTTCTATGCCTTCGCGTACGTCTTTGCGAACCTTGGTGCGTTCGGAGTCCTGGCCTGGATGGAGAACCACGGGGGAGGCACGACCCTGGACCACATGAACGGCCTCTTTGGCAGGGCACCCGCAGCAGCCGGCGCGCTCTCGATCTTTCTGCTGGGCCTGATGGGCTTCCCGCTCACCGTCGGTCTGCCCGCCAAGATCTTTCTGGTCCAGGCCACGATCGAGGCTGACTACCTCTGGCTGGGCATCGTGCTCGTACTGCTCAGTGCGCTTGCGGCCGTGTTCTACCTCCGGGTGATGTTCCGCATGTTCATGTACGAGCCGCGCTACGCGCTCGCCTCACCCAGCCAGCCACTGATGGTTATCGGTCTGGTTGCGTCGGTTGTCGGGACAGTCGGGCTCGGCGTGTTCTTCTCGCCGGTGTGGGAGTACGCCCAGCGCGCCGCCGGTGCGTAGGGACGAAGCTCTCGCGGCAAGGCCCCCGGCTATTACCCGTGTGGTGGTGCGGCTGCCTCGAACCGTTCTTGCGGTCTATGGCTCGACAATCACTTTCACTGACTCATCCTTCCCGCTGGACAGCGCCTCGAAGGCCGATGTCGCATTGTCCAGCGATACGGTTCCTTCGACCAGAGGGCGGACATCCACGACGCGCTCGTTAATAAGTCGCACGGCTTCGCGGTATTCGTCCGGGGAATACGCGTACGAGCCTTTGATGACCCGTTCCTGGGGCACGAGCTCGTATAGAGCGAGATCGACACTGGGATTGGCGAGCCCGACCAGGACAAGCGTTCCGCCGCGCTGCGTACACTGGAGCGCCTGCTTGATCGTCGGACCGATGCCGACGGCGTCGAGGGTGCTCGTAACGCCGAGGTCGTTCGTCACTGCCATGATCCGGCCCGTCACGTTGTCTTCGGCGCTCAGCGCCTCAGCGCCGATCGTGCGGGCCACGTCGAGGCGGTGCTGTATGCGATCGGTGACAAAAATCGGGCCAACACCCCGGCTGCGCAGCGCGAGGACGATACACAGACCGATCGTGCCACCACCCACTACGAGCGCGGGTTGCCCCTCTTGCAGCCCCGACAGGTTCACTGCCCGCAACGCGACGGCCAGCGGCTCCGCCATTGCGCCCTCGGCGTCCGACGTCTCATCCGCAAGGGGAACTGCGTTGGGAGCGGGAACAACGACGTAGTCGGAGAACGCGCCCGCCGCACCCATGTTCACCCCGAGGACCAGTCGGTTTGGACAGATCTGCTCCATACCCGCGACGCAGTACGCGCAGGTCCCGCAGGTCTTCATCGGATTCACGGCAACGCGCTGTCCTTGCGTGGGTGGCGCGGAGTTTTCTCCCTCAAGTCGCTCGACAACGCCGGACAGCTCGTGGCCCATCACGGTTCCCGGCGTGCGGCGGCCGGACGCGCCTGTGTAGCCGTGCAGGTCACTGCCGCAGATACCCACCGCTGAAACCCGAACGAGGGCATCGCCTTGTTCAGGCTGCGGCGTCTCTATTTCTTCAAGGGTCATGTCGTGTGGACCATGCCATACCAGTGCGCGCATTTTGTCTCCTTTGGGCTCGACTGATGGTCGAGCTGAATGTGCCCGCATGGTAGCACGTCCGTCCTGCTGGGCGTGTAAGCGCGACATTGCGCCACAGTTGAAGACAAGTGCGCCGAAGGAATCACTCGTGCCTGCACTTCGGGTGCCGGTCAGGCGGGCGTGTTGGTCCAAAGAGCGCGGACGTTCCGAATCGAGCGGAGCAGGCCGTCCAGCCCATCGTCGCCGCCGTATTCGACAGAGAGCCAGCCTGAGTATCCGACTGCCTTCAGCAGTTGGAAGAGCGCCGGGAAGTCCACGACGCCCTCGCCGGTCACGGCATGGGGATACTCGTTGGGGGCGACGCGGTCACTGCAATGGACGTGAACGACGTACTCGCGCACCTGGCGCAGCAACGCGACGGGGTCTTCACCATTCACCACCTGGTTCGAGCAGTCGAAGTTCACCTTGATCGAGGTGTCACGGAGGCCGTCGAGGATCTCCAGAAAGGTCGCCGTGTGTCGGGAGAAGTCCGGTTCCGGCCAGAAGTAGTCCTTGTAGTGGTTCTCGTAGGCGAGGAATACCCCTTTGGTCTCCGCGTACTCCAACGCGCGCTTCATACCATCCACCGCTAGCCGGACTCCCTCCGCGTGCGCTTGGCCGGCATGCTCTTGGCCGGCGGTTAGCCGCACGCACGTTGCGCCGAGAACGGCGGCGGCGTCGAGGTTTTGCCGGGTCTTCGTGAGCGCCGCCTCGCGTTGCTCTGGGTCTGGGTTCGTGAGGTCTGCCGCTCCGATCACCTGCGAGACGGCGAGGCCTCGCGCCCGAATTTGCTCGGCCAACTCCTCGATGTAGTTGGGCTCGTGGCTGCGCAAGTAGCGATCATGCACCTCTGTCGCATCGAGGCCGAGCTCGGCGGCGATGTCGAACCACTCGGGTGGCTCCATCGTGCGGTCCAGGACCATGTCCTTGAAGAAGATCATGGGGATGGCACTAATGCCGCGGTACGCGGCGCTTGGGACACCTGTTGCCACATTCTCTCCTTCGACCATATAGTCGAACGCTTACCGGCTCCGGATTACGACGGCGCCTGACTCGTCCAACGAGATGGGTTGGAGGAAGTGCCAACGCATCGAGTTGGATCGATCTGCTCTGCTGTGCTATTGGCATAGCAGTCAGTGTGCCAGATGACCGCTGTAGGCATCGGGCTTGCGTTCTTGAAGCCAGCAGTTCGACGCGGCAAAGGTTGGCGATCCGACCGAAGCAGTACCTGTATGGAGGTCTAGGATGTCGGCAACAGCAGACGCGGTCAGCAGTTATCAAGAGGAGAAGCCCCTCCCCGCCTATCTTGGTCTTATGGCACTATACAATACGTTCTTCGCCGGTTTGCTTGTACTGGCGACACGATCGGGTCGCAGGATACCCGAGCGGGTGGCAACAAGTGATATGGTTCTGTTTGCCGTCGCGACCTTCAGGCTAAGCCGTATTATCACGCGTGCCAAGGTGACGAGCACGGTACGGGCACCTTTCACGGAGGGCGAAGAGGCAATCGGTGATGCGGAGGTCATGGGGACACCAAAGGGGAGCGGCCTGAGGCTCGCTATCGGTGAGTTGCTCAGTTGTCCGTTCTGCATCAGTCAGTGGATCGCCACGGCACTGATCGGGGGATTACTTTTCGCTCCGCGGGTGACCCGAATCCTTGCGACGGTGTTTGGTATTGTCGCGCTTTCTGACTTCCTACAGTACGGACGAGAGTATGTGCGCAAGAAGGCAGAGGGATAGCACAAACTCTCCGTGATCTCTAGTTCCGCCAATGCGACGATCAAGGCGATTCGGCATCTACGGCAGCGGAAATTACGTGATGAGAGTGGCACCTTCTACATCGAAGGTATCCGCCTCGTAGGCCAAGCAGTAGCCTCGGGTGCCTCCGTCGAGACCTGCGTCGTCGCGCCAGCGTTACTGTCCAGTCCATACGCCCGTGGGTTAGCAGATCAGTTGCGCGTTTCCGGCGCTGTTGTGCTCGATGTGACGCCCGAGGTCTTCCGTGGACTTGCGATGAAGGATAATCCACAGGGCATCGGGGCGGTGGTTCACCAGTGCTGGTCGGACCTTGGGGATATTACCGAGATGCATGGGCTCGGATGGGTTGCGCTCGATGGGGTCGCTGATCCTGGCAACCTCGGCACAATCCTGCGCACCTGTGATGCCGTGGGCTGTGAGGGGGTGCTTCTGCTCGGCGACACCACTGACCCCCACGACCCGTCGGCAGTGCGGGCGAGTATGGGCGCCGTCTTCTCGCAACGGCTGGCACGTGCAAACTTCGATGATTTCGCTTCCTGGAGGACGGAGTATGGGCACCCACTGGTGGGGACGTCCGACCAGGCGGAGCAGCCGTATCGTGCGGTGGCGTATCCCACGCCGCTGGTTCTGTTGATGGGCAGCGAGCGACACGGACTTACGGACGCCCAGCGAGCGATATGCGATGCGGTGGTGCGCATCCCGATGGCCGGCACGGCGGACTCCCTGAATCTCGCTGTTGCAACGGGTGTGGTGCTCTATGAGGTGTTCCACCAGCACCAGAACCGCTAGCAGCGCGTGGCGAGTCCTTGCCTTTGTCCCCTTTTCCCCGACGTGCAGTGTGGGTAGCACGAAAGTTCGTTCACTCAGCGGCGACGGTGGGAAGAGTGATCGCCCATATGGACTTCGGCTGAATGGTAGGGCAAATGTCATTCCGAGTGTGCGAGAAAGCCGTGTTATAGACTTTGGATTCTTCACCGCGTTCGGGCTGACATCCACCACAGTTTATTTGAATTGCGTATCAGACGTTTGACTCGGTACTGCACCGCAGGTGGGCATACAAGCCGCGCCTGGGGCGTTAATAATTGACAGGTGCCGAGGCACTCGGCCAGCGCGAGCTATACCGTAAGAGAATGGGTTCAGACAACCTCGTGAGTATGCAAGATATATTCAGTTTCCCCAACCCGGTGAACGAGGTGTCGGCGCGTCTCGTCGCCGCTGGTGTGGTGGTCATGGCCGCGCTCACGCTGGCACTGCAGGAGCCACTGATCATCGTGCCACTTGCCTTCGGCTTCGTCGCCCGTGCGCTCGCCGGACCACGTTTCAGCCCGCTCGGCCGGCTAGTCACTCAGGTAGTGACACCGCGTCTGCACATGCCTCCGAAGTATGTGGCTGGGCCCCCGAAGCGCTTCGCGCAGACCATCGGGGCAGTCATCTCGCTTGCGGCGCTGGTGCTTGCCTTCGGCTTTGGACAGACGGGAGCAGCCTACTGGCTCGTTGGGATGATCGGGGTGTTCGCGACGCTGGAGTCCGTACTCGCCTTCTGCGTCGGCTGCAAAATCTTCGGTGTGCTCATGGCCATGGGACTGATCCCAGAACAGGTCTGTGCAGCGTGCGCGAACATCTGGTCCCGGCCTGGGATGCAGGCGAGCGCAGCTTCGACGCGGAATACGCTCGCCAACGAATAGGTCGCACGATCCGTCAGAAAATACAGGCAGGTTCGCCGGTTGATCGTCCGCTTGGCTTGCGCGCTGGTACTATGCTCGGCGCCGTGGCGTGCGGCGGACAGGTTGGCTCGGGCTAACCCGTGACTGCCGCATACAGGTCCCGCCGGTCGAGGTTCTGGGGTAGCGGACCGACGGTGCGCAGTTTATGCTCAACCACCTCCCTTGCGAAGAGGGCGCATTGTTCCGGAGCGTGACCGTCGAGCCACGCTACCAGGAACCCTGACCAGTAGGCGTCACCTGCGCCCGTGGTATCCGCGACCTCAAGGGCGCGCGGCGCCAGATAGGTGGTCTTGCCGTCATGCCGTACGATCGCGCCTTCGGACCCCATCGTGAGCACAACAGTACCCGCGCCAAGCTCGGAGTAGATTTCAACGTATTCTTCAGGAGGGCGTCCTGGACCCCACAATCGCTCGGCGTCGTCGAGCGACGGCTTGGTAAGGTCCACCAGGCGGTACAGCTTGCTGAGTACCACACGAGCCTCGAACAGGTTGCGCCACACATCTGGGTGGTAGTTCGGGTCGAGCGAGACCAGCCTACCATGTTGCTTGGCAAGGCGAACTGCGTGGAGCACCGCGGAGCGACATGGTTCTCGTGACAGGGCGAAGGCGGTGGTGTGCACGAGCCGTGCGCGCGCGATGGCCTCCCCTGCTACCTCGTCGGGCCGGAGCTCGGCGTCGCCCTGACGCGCGACCTCGAAGTCCGGAGTCCCGGCGGTTCGGGCCACAAACACCATGGTGGTGCGGACGCGGTGGTCCATAACCAGGTAGTCGGTGAGCACGCCGAAGCGATTCAACTCGTTCTTGCAGTACTGTCCGAACGCCCCAATGCCCGTCTTTGCCACGAGCGCGGAGCGGCCACCTAGCTTCGCCACGTTGACCGCCAGGTTCGCCGCCGCCCCGCCCTGGTGCCTGCCAAAGCCGGCAGAGTCTCGTAGCGACGGGGCAGGCTCCGTGGAGATCAGGTCGATGAGCAACTCGCCAATCGCCACGACGTCGAGGTCCGGCGTGTTGGGAGAGGTGGCGGTTGGGTCAGACACCGTGACCGGCCAACTGCCGCTCGAGCTTCTGGTAGAGGACCTCGCGGTCGATTGCTCGCTCGACGTGGCCGACAATGCGCAACTTCAGCGCGGCGACCTCGTGGGCGAACGCCACGGCGAGCGACCAGGGCTTCCCATCCAGGTGAGCGACGAGCAGTGCGGACCAGAAGGCGTCGCGGCCACCCGTAATATTCTGCACCGGCACCAATGGCAGCGGACCGACCCGCTCCACCCGTCCCTCGGTCGAAACCGTCACGGTGCCGCCGCTCCGCGTCACGATGACGACCGATGCGCCAAGGTCGTGGAACTCGCGCAGACACGCCTCCTCCAGTGCATCCTCACTCATATTCGGATCGAAGAGACGGCGCGCGTCCTCCAGCGACGGCTTGACGATCGTGACGTGCGGCAGGATCTCCGCAAGCACCTCCCACGCTTCTTCCTTGTCGGGCCAGACGCGGGGCGAATAGTTTGGATCGAGGGAAACGAGTTTGCCATGACGATGTGCCAGGCGGAGTGCGCGGCGAATCGCGGAGCGCTGTGGTTCCTGGGACAACGCGAAGGTGGATGTGTGAACCGCCCGCGTACGCTCGATCAACTCCTCCGGCACATCGCGGATCTCCAGCAGCGCATCCGCGCCGCGGTTGATCTGGAAGTCCGGCACGCTGATCGTGCGGGTGATAAATGCGCTAGTGGTGGGCGCGGCGTCGGTGCGATGCAGTGCCTCCGTGCTGACCCCGTGGCGCTGGAGCTGCTCCTCAAGGAACTCCCCGAAGTACTCGGTTCCCACCTTCGAGAGCACCGCAGAGCGGCAGCCGAGCTTCGCCACGTACACCGCGACGTTGGCCGGTTGACCGCCCAGGTATCGGACGAACTGGCTCGCGGTGCGCAATGACTGTACCTGCTCGTGGGAGATGAAGTCGACGAGCGTCTCCCCCACGGTGAGAACTTCGAGGCTCAAGTACACCTCATCAAGGATCGAGAGGGGGAGTCCTGCACCGGAGTCCGGCTCCGTGAAGTAGCGGGGGATGGGCAGGGTATGCTCGGTGGGAATATCGACGGGTGCCACCGCCTCCAGGACGGCGTCGGTCGTCGTACCGGCGGTGGCGCGCACCTCGTGCTCCGTCTCGTCGAGCGCGGTGCGCGTTCCGGCCAGTGCCTGGAGATAGCCTTCCGCGGTGCGCCGCCAGGTATAGCGCGCAAGTACGCGGTTGTAGCCGGCGTCCGCGTAGCGCTTCCAGCGATCCGCGTTCGCCACGAGCGCGTACAGTCCGGCGCTGACGACCATGGGGTCGTGCGGATCTATCAGTATGCCGTACTCGTCGTCTCCGGAACGCATACTCTCGCTCGGTCCGCCGTACTTCGTGACCACCGCAGGCAGGCCCGCCGCCATAGCTTCCAGTGGTGCGAGACCGAACGGCTCATACAGAGCAGTGAGCGCGAATACAGAGCGCTTTTGCGCGAGGTAGCGATATCCAGCCGCAAGTGCGCCCTGGCCTCGAAGCGCGAACATCGAAACCTCGCCGCGCAGTCCCGCACGCTCGACTACGGCCATTAGTGAGTCCAGCACGGCGCGCTCACCGGGACCGGTGGTGGAGTAGTCTGAGAGCGGGTCATTGAGGTCACCGGTGATGATCACCAGGTTTGCTGCCTGGCGTAGTGCGGGGCTCGCCGCGAATGCCTCGAAGAGTCCGATGTGGTTCTTCTTCGGATCCAGTCGGCTGGATGCGACCACGCAGGGTAGTTCTGTTCGCTCCGGTCGCAGATCTCGGATCAGGCATGCGCGCACATGCTGGTGTACGGCCTCCTCTCCGGCGTACTTGCTGGCTCGGTCGAAGACATCCATCGCGACGCCGGGCGGGACGACGGCGAAGCGCTCGTCGTCGGTGGCATCCACCGCGCCCCGGTAGGCGTTGTGGGAGTACTGGCTGTAGCGCTCCTGGGAGGTGCTGGTGATGTTCACCCTGGAGCGATTCATCGCGAGGCGCTCCGCCACGATGCGCTGCGTGAAGTGGTACTCCTCGTCGAGTGCGGCGAGGTTGCGTCGAGCGGTGTTCAGCTTGTCCATCTTCTGTGCACCAAGCGAGTGCGCGGTGAAGCTGAACGGTATCCCGGTGCGCTCCTCGATCAGCGCGCCGCAGAGCCCACCGTCACCATAGTGGGCGGTGGTGAGATCGGGCATCGAACCTTCGCGTCGGTACCGTTCCAGAAGGTTCGGCACGAACCCGGAGCCGAGGTATGGCCACAGATCTTCTTTTCGGAGGAACGTGGGCGGCCCGCACGGCACCCGCACGATTCGAACGTTTGGGTGCCCTGGATAGGCATCGTCGACGGACGCGAACTCCGGCCACGCGGTGTCAACGACCTGGCGAGTCGCGATGTCGATGCGGTGGCCGAGGCGCCCCATCGCGAGCGCCAACTCCTTCACGTATACGAGTTGTCCACCGAAGTCCGGGTGCGCCGTCCAGTAGCTATCGGCGGGATCGAAGTTGCCCTGAGGGTTGAGGAAGGCGATGTGCATGCGGTCCTCCTGCCTGGCGACGTTGCGCTGCGTATCCCGATGACTCCGGTGCCTGCCCAGAGCCGGTACAATACAGCCATGTGGAGTTCGGAGTTTACCATACATACCGGCGAGAAACCGGTAGTCACCGACCTGACCGAGCGCGTCAACCGGGCCGTTGCGGGCCTGGGCGATGGTCTGTTGCACGTCTTTCTGCCACACGCGACCGCCGGACTGGCGCTGATGGAGCTGGGCTCGGGCAGCGATCCCGATCTTCTCGATCGGCTGGAGGAGCTGCTACCGCGCGCGGACGTGTACCGGCACCGACACGGTTCGCCGGGGCACGGCCGTGACCATGTCCTGCCCGCCTTTATCAGTCCTGCACTGGTGCTTGCTGTGCGAAATGGGCGGTTGGATCTGGGCACATGGCAGTCGCTCGTGATCGTCGACACGAACGGCGATAACCCGGAGCGCACCGTCCGGCTCAGCTTCATTCGAGGTTAGACGCGGGGAGACGGGTACCGGCGGGGCGTGCGCGACAACTGTAGTGCGGTACGGAGGAACATCAACGGTGCACGACCTTCGCTTCGGCTGGCACATACCCTCGTTTCCGGTGGATGGCAGTGACGGGGCGACGTTCGTCGCGCAAATCCACCACACTCTGCGAACGATTCATCCGTTCTTCAACTCGATCTGGGTCGATGACCACCTTATGCCGTGGGCAAAGTGGCAGTCCAACGACACGCCATATCTGGAATGCGTGACCACCATGACGTATCTCGCCGCCATGTACCCGGCGCTGGACGTCGGCGCGAGCGTGCTCTGCCAGTCATATCGGAACCCGGCTCTGCTGGCGAAGATGGCGGCTAATCTGCAACTCCTGACGGGTGGACGGCTGCTGTTCGGCATCGGCGCAGGGTGGGCGGAGGAAGAGTATCAGGCGTACGATTTCGCGTTCCCCAGGGCCGCAACACGCCTTGCTCAGCTAGAAGAGACGCTTCGGGTCGTGCGGTGCATGTGGACCGAATCGCCCGCGAGCTTTGACGGCAGCCACTACCGGATAGAGAACGCCTACTGCGAACCGCGCCCAAATCCCTCCCGCCGGTGATGATCGGTGGCGGGGGCGAGCGTCGGACGTTGCGCCTGGTGGCCCAGTACGCGGACTGGTGGAACATCCCGGGCGGGACCGCGGCCAACTACGCCCACAAGCTCGACGTGCTGCGCAAACACTGTGTGGATGTGGGGCGTGACTACGATAGTATCGTCAAGACCTGGTCGGCGGAGGCCATAGCGGTCGCGCCCACCGAGACCGAGGCGCGCCGTATCGCCGAAGCATCACCCTACGACAACCATCCGATCATCGGCACACCGGAGCAGGTGGCGGACCAACTGCAGCCGTTCCTCGATCTCGGCGTCGAATATCTCATCGTGCGCGTGGTGGACTTCCCTGACACCGCGGGCATTGAGCTGTTCGCGCGGGATGTAATGCCCCGCTTGAAGAGCGCACGCTGACGGACCTTACAGGAGTGCGGTCGAGCCTGCTCGGCGGCACAGTGCGACGTTGCGGTCGCCTTTACCTGCCGTGCCGGCGATACGAGTAACACGCAATCCGGTTGAAAACTATCGCATGTCATCCCGTACGCAGTGAGCGATCCGTAGCCCATACTGCGGATTCCTCGCAGGTTCGGAATGACAAATACGCTATTGATCAGACGGATTTCGTATAAGGCGGACATTCGAATGGCTCATGGGATGGCTACAGAACGAGAAGACCCCGCCGCGCAGCGGTGCTCACCGCTTCTGTGCGGCTGAATGCACCGCTTGGCGAGGAGAGAAGTTGTTTGCCGTGTGCTCGCTGATCCCAAGCTGCATCGCGATCGTCTTATTTGGCAGTCCATCCGCGATTAGTTGGAGCACCAGCTGCATCGCGATCGTCTTATTTGGCAGTCCATCCGCGATTAGCTGGAGCACTTCCATCTCTCGGCGCGTCAGCGTCTCACCGGTGGGAGACTGCACTGGTTGCCGGCCTTCGGGGCGTGCCAGCACCTCCTCGATCCTGACCGGGTCGACGACGGTGAGTCCGCTCCCCACAGCGCGCACTGCCGCTACGATCTCGTCCTCGCCCGCATCTCGCCGGAGGTACCCACGAGCCCCGTGCGTGGCGGTGAGGTCGCCGGGGACCTTGCCCCCCATCAGGATGACCGCGAGATCCGGTCGCGTCCGTGCCAGTGCTTCGATTGCAGCGATATCTGACTCGCCATCGATCAGCGCCACATCCGCCGTGTCCTGCACGAGGGAGCTCTGGTCGATGGACACCCTTGCCTCCGCCACTTCGAGATTGTCGTGCCCTTCGATGAGCGCACGCAGTCCCGCACGGACCGTCGGAAACGGCGAGATCACGAGCACGCGAATCACTATGCCGCCGCCCGGACCGCTGGCGCCACGGTGAAATGACGGGTCGCACTTTGGCGCAGTGCGACAATCTCGAGGGAGGCATGCCCTCCATGGGTCCAGAGCACTCTCTGCAGTTCTTCCGTGGACCGAACGTCGGTGCCGTTGAGCGAGAGCAGAACATCGCCTTGAAACAATCCGGCTCGCTCGGCGGGCCCCCACTCCTCGACGGAGAGCAGCACAATTGCGCTTCGGGTCGTGCCGTTGATTCGGACGTGCACCTCAGTCCCGGTGATGCCCAGATAGGTACGGTCGGATTCCGCGGGCTCCAGGAAGCGCTCGACGATGTGTGTCGGCACCGCGAGCGCGATGCCTGAGGCGGCAATCATCGCATTGATCCCGAGCACCCGGCCTTGAGCGTCTGCGAGCGGACCGCCGGAGTTGCCGGGCGCGAGCAGCACATCCGCCTGAATCAGGTTGTCGAGCCAGGTGCGCTCTGGTCCCGGCACCTGGCCAACCCCCGTGATAATGCCCACGGTCACGACGCCGCGCATGCCCATCGGGTTGCCAGCCGCGAGCACCCACTGGCCGGCATGCGTGTGGATAGAGTCACCAGGTGGGAGGGCGGGAAGGTCGGTCGCGTCGATCCGTAGGGCAGCGAGGTCGTGATTGTGATCGCGCATCTCAACTTCTGCGGAGAACCGCTCGCCGGTAGATAGGGTGACGCTGGCCGTCTCATCTCGGACGACGTGGTGATTCGTGACGATCAACCCGTCTCTGCGCCATATTGTGCCGGAGCCGCTACCGTGGCCGGAATTGACCAGAACCACGCCCGCCAGTAGCCGTTCCGAAACGGCCGAGAACTGGGAAGAGAGTGAGGTTGCGACGCTGGAAGACCTGGTTTCTATTGCCATCGCTTGTGCCTTTGCTGGTATGCGAGGTTGGTAAGGACGGATGGTGACTTAGCATCGGAAGGGACGCTCCGGGGCGTTCAATCGAACGCCCCGCGTTGGCGGCTAGTAGTCATCAGCCTGTCCTAATCCCGCTGGCCGAGTTCCACCGTGATGTCCCGCAGCTCGCCGCCACGGACGATCCGCATCTGCACCGGCGTGCCTACGCGCTCGGGTGTGAGCTGTGCCTGCAGCGCGTCCGGATTTGCGAGGACGGTGCCGTCGATAGAGACCAGGACATCGCCGATGAAGAACCCTGCTCGCTCGGCAGGTCCATCCTGAACGAGCGAGAGGACAATGAGACCCGTCTCCTGTCCGCCGATGGCCTCGCGGACGACCTGGGGCAGGGGGACAACCTGTGTGCCGACGCCGAGAAACGCGCGCTTCACCCCGCCGTGCGCAAGAGCCTGTACAAGGCGCGAGGCCGTGCTCACGGGGATCGCCAGTCCGGCGCCCTGGCTGAGGGTCCAGCTATTGACCGCGACGAGCCGGCCCGCGGCGTCCACGAGCGGCCCGCCCGAGAAGCCCGGATAAAGCGTCGCATCGGTGCGGACGTACTGGTCGAGCTGGCTGCCGCGGGCTGTTCGCCACGAGCCGCCGACTGCGCTGATGATACCCATCGTGGCCATTGTGCCAGCCGGACCGGGGCGTCCGATGGCGAGGACCAGGCTGCCGACGCGCGCGCTGGTTTCGGGTGCGTGTTCGATTGGCGTGAGTCCATCCGGATCAACCTTGAGAAGCGCGAGGTCGGAGCCAGGATCGCGGCCGACGATCGTCGCCTGCATCGACCGGCCATCGCCAGCGTGTACCGGAATCTCCGCGTCGTGCTCAATGGTGTGATCGGCGGTGAGGATGTGCCCCTCTGCGTTCCAGACGATGCCGCTGGAGGCATTTCCCCGCCGGGCATCAACGCAGACGACCGAGTTTCCCGCCACCTCGACTGCCTTCGCAAGCTCGTCGGATAGAGCCGAAAGCGTTCCGCTCGATGCGGTATCAAAAGTCTGTGTCATGGTTGAACCTCCGTTCGTTGTATCCCTGCTTACTGGCTACAGGATACCCATGGACACACGGACTCGACATCGGTCATCTGACTAGGCGCGGGCCTGACGGTAAGGGTGGGGGAGGTCTGTCCCAAACGCCTCCCCCACTGGCAATGGGACTTCTAGCTCGATGTGGCGCGTTGCTCGACGGGGAGGCCAGCCTCCTGCCATCCCTTGAAGCCCTCATCGATGAATTGGACGTTCGTGAAACCCATATCCTTAAGGGTCTTCGCCGCAAGCGCGGCCTGTCCACCGAGCCCACACGTCGTGATCACCGGACGAGAGCGGTCCTGCAGCTCCGCGTTGCGCATCTCCTCGGGCAGCTGCTGGTCGGCGCTCATGGCGAGCGTACCGAGTGGCACGTTAAGCGAGCCCGGAATCGCGCCCGTCTCAGCTATTCCCGACGGCTCGCGTACATCTACAATGAGCGTGTTCGGCTCCTGCTCGACCTTTGTCTGTGCTTCCTGGGCACTCACAGGCTGTACTTCCTGTCGTGCCTCCTGGACCATGTCCATGAATGTCTTTGCCATTACTCGGGTTCTCCTGACTGGTTTGAGGTGTTTCGTACTACGCGTCCTTAATCGCGCGAGGTCTCATTACGCACACCGCGTACCAGACTCTTCCCAAATGGACGTTTGTCACCACACTCGAATTACAAATCCTGTGCATTCATGCCCACGGATACGTCCGGACGCACTGCGGTCGGACGGAACGTCTATGTTGTTCGGAGGCTCGCCGCGGGTGGTATGCGCGCGGCCTGCCATGCGGGAAGCACGGTCGTAAGCAGGACGGACGCCCACGCCCCCATCGAGAGCAGAACAACCTGTGTCCACGGCACGGTAAGCACCAGTTCCGGGTAGTTCGCCGATAAGTGCGCTACGAGATTGCGGGCGATGACAAGGCCGAGGGCAACACCAAGGAGGATGCCCAGCGCGGCGACCGTGCTGGCCTCCAGGAGGAGTCCAAGCTGCACCGCCCCGGCGCGGAAGCCGACGGCGCGAAGGGTCGCTATCTGGCGCCGCCGCTCGACGACCGCGCGTGTTGCGATGACGCCGAGTGCCGCGATCCCAACAATGAGCCCGAGTCCCATGAAACCCGTGAGCAGATAGTTCAACAGGATGCGCACCGCCTCCCGGCGCAACGCTTGCTCGCCCGAGAGATCGACCGTCATCAGTTGGTCGCTGAACGAGAGCTCCAGGCCGAGCGCCGCGGCGCGCACGTCCGCGCCCGGAGCCACCTTGAAGGCGTAGGACGACCAGTCCCACCGGGGGATGCTGCGCGTCACGTTCTGCTCCGAAGTCAGCACACCGCTCACGTCAGACCGCGGGTCGAGCAACGCGATCACCGTCAGGCGGAGCGCCTTCCCGCCCCGCGGATCCCGTACCCAGATGTCCATGGGCAGTCGGGTGTTCTTGAGGCTGGTTGACCCGGTCACCTGTGAAACCCCGTCCTGGACCGCCACGGCCAGTCCAGGACGGTCCCGTAGCCCACGCCATATGTCGGCGTCGGAGCCGTAACCGGGCGCGCGGGCCGTAAACGAATACTCCGCTCCTCGTAGCCAGCCGTCGTCCACGACGGTGAGCCCCGTGGATCGCCAGATGCTGGGGGAGATATCCAGTCGTAGCGCCTCCGCGCTGAGGGTGGACAGGCTGCCCGCGGTGGTGAAGGTCTCGGGCCGGATTGCCGACGCGGAGCGTAGGGCTTCGTGAACGTCCAGGATAGGGCTGCGGGCGGTCGCGGTGAGCTGGAAGCCGCCGGTCATCGCGGGGACGTTCGAGTATGCCGCCGATACCGTGCTCGTGAGGACCGAGCCGACCACCATCGTGAAGATGACCAGGGCGAACATCGCGAGCACGATCCCCGTGCGGAGGCGCGAGGTCTGCGGGTACGCTATCGCCGTCCGCAGGATCGCCGCTGCTCGCGGGAGCCGCCCGAGCGTGCGCTCCATGACTCGTAGTAGAGCCGGCAGATTGTAGACCACGATCCACACCGCGCCGAGGACCATTAAAACGCCGGCGAGGACATACACCTCTACGTGCGCGCCGACCAAGTATGGATGGACCCAGCCCGTGCCGTCTATAGGGCGGCTCCAGACCGCCAGTAGCGCCATCCCGGCAAGGGTCCAGGCGACCCGTTCTGCGTGGTGAAGGCGCGCACGAGCGAGTAGCCAGCGGGAGAGCACCGCGACGCTCACAATGAGTAGGGTGATGCCGAGCCCCCACAAAGACGCTTGCCGAAAGCGTCCGGCCGTGGCCAGTGAGAGCGCGCCGATAGCCCCCAGGAGCGCCGCATGGAGCACCGACGAGCGTACCAGCGTGTGCAGGGTAGCACGCCCTACACGCCGATCTGCGATCTCCGGCAGGTGTCGAACTGCGGCGACGATGTTCAGCCGGCTGACTCGCCATGAGCAGTACAGGACGATGGCGAACGTGAGCAGGCTGCCGAGGCAAAACGCGATCAGAGCAGTACAGGACGATGGCGAACGTGAGCAGGCTGCCGAGGCAAAACGCGATCACGAGCGAGCGTGGAGCGAAGTACAGCTCGACCTCCACCCCGTACCGGCGGACGATATCGGCCATGAGCTCGACAGCAAGCCTGCCCACCAGGACGCCGGCGAGCACGCCGCACACGGAGGACAGAACGCTGTACACCGCGCCCTCGAAAAGGAAGGTCTGGATAAGGTGGCGGCGCTGCATCCCGACCGCCCGAGCGGTGCCCATCTCGGCGCGTCGCTCCGCAGCGAGCATGACCCAGATCAGAAAGACCAACATCATGCCGACCGCGATGCTGAAGAGACCGAGCACGAGGAAGATACTCGTGAGGACACTGCCCGCGAGATCCGCTCTTGCCAGTCCCTCGCTCTTGATCTCTCGCACCGAGAGGGGATGCAGCCGTGAGATCAGATCGCCCGCCTGGTACACGCCTTCCAGGTCCCACGCGTAAGAGGCGAAGTCGCTCAGCTCGCCCAGGAACGTGGGGTCGCCCATCAAGCTAAGAAATTCATCCGTCATCTCGCCCCGGCCCAACTCCTCCCCGAGGCGGCGCAGCACCCGGACCTCCGCTTCGTCCGTAAGGTCTGCTTGCATTTCGCGCTCCCGAACAAAGTCGGTAAACGCACGCCGGAACTCCTGAGCAGACATGAGTCCGTACAGTTCTTCGCCAACCCTGCGATCTGCGATGGTGCTCCGAAGCGCCCTCGTTACCTCCGCGGAGCGGTCCACACTGCTTTCATCATCACCCTTGTTCGCCACGAGGACTACATTGATGCTGGCGTCATCCCACCACGAAGGATCTTCTGTCCATACGCGGTTCAAGGGCAACAGGATAGAGGCCTGTGCTCCCGCCAGCCCCGGTGCCCGCACGACGTCGCGGACGCGCACGCGCCAAGGTGCGTCGCTTGATCGATATTCGGCATCGGTGATCTCGATGGTGTCGCCAGCGCGGGCCAGCAGTGCGTCAGCCGCCTCCTTGTTGAGGTACACCTCGCTGGCGCGAAGTCTGTCCAGGCCGACCGGACCGGATGGGCCGAGTATCTGACCGAACGCCGAGTCGTAGCTGGGCAGCACGGCAAGGAGCTTGATGTCTGGAACGGTAAGCTTCGAGCGCGTGTCCACGACGGTGCGCAGCTGCACTATTGCAGGAGCCATTGCCCCGACGGAATCGAGCCGTCTGGCGCCCTGAGCGATGCGTTCATACTCGGCGTATGAGAAGGTGCCACGTGCCGCGCTCGCGACCACATCACCGCGCCCGAGGCCGCGGACTGCGCGGCGGTCGGCCCGCCACCCTGAAGTGTCGCCGGGAACGATGACCTCGTCAGCGCGCCCGAGGCTGGCCGTCACCACGCTACGGATGGCATGGCTCATCGTGTCTCCGGTACCGAGCGCCGTCGTGATGATCGT
>JAUJMR010000001.1:473728-515170 GCA_030446765.1 Chloroflexia bacterium | reverse complement strand
GCATTAGCGCAGCGTTACTGGTAGTCGTGCCCTCCAGACCTGCGCGAGGCGCGCGTAGCCCTCGGAGGATGGGTGGAAGCCGTCGCCGCTGATGTACTCGGGATGTGCCCGCAGTTCCCGCCAACCGGCGTTCAGGTCGACGAGGATGGCGCTGTGCCGCGACGCGATGCGCGCGATGCTTGCGTTCCAACGTGCGATCTCAGCGCGCAGGTCCGCCCGGCTCGGGGCACCATACGCATACAGTGTGGCGTCGGGTAACGGCAGGCTCGCGAGGTCCGGTATGTTGCCGACTAGCACCGTCGCATCGTTCTTCCTAAGGGTGTCCAGCATCGTGTCCAGGTCACGCTCGTACCGCCGTAGTGGTACGCCGTTCTTGAGGTCGTTCACCGCGAGCCAGACCGTCACGACCTCCGGCTCAGCATCGAGCGCGACCGGGAGCTGTTGGTCGAGCGCTTCCGAGATCACGGAGCCGGAGACACCGAGGTTCACCAATCGGGTGCTCGTAGGCATCCTGGCATGGAGTCTTGGCACCCAGCCCTCCGTTTCGGGCTCCGTCGCGCCCACGCCTACGGAGTCCGAGGCGCCGATCGCAACGTATGTGCGTGCGTTGGGGGCAGACTCTTCGGCGCCGCAGGCAGAAATCACGGCGGCGAGCAGACAGGTCAGGAGGAGGCGGGGCAAGGACTGGTGGGACACGGGGACTCTTGCACTTTCCAGCGTATGCAGGCGCATCAGTGTTGTCTTGAGGGCTTGTCGTTCCAGTGTACAACATGGCACTGGAGCAGGTCGCGATAGGTCGCTAGGCCCAGGCACAAGGGTTACTGTGGTCTCATGCATTGCCTTGATCCGCACGAGCAACCGTACAGTAACGTTGCCATTCAGGAGCCGGTACACGGGATAGGCACGTTGAGCGCGTGGGCTTTGCGAACCTACCGAACTGAACAGCTGGCCGCCTGCGCTGTCCGGTGTGGTCCGGCTCTCATCTGGGTGCCCATGGTAGAAAGTCCGTGTCCTCCTCTGAGTCAAGGGTAACCCAAGACCTGCGTGCCGCAACGGCGTGAGGAGATCGTGCTGGAATCCCCATAACTGGGTTTGATATACTATCCGGCGGAGTGACGCCCCTATCGGGGTCGTGGAGGGGTCGCATAGCCCGGTCTAGTGCAGCCGCCTCGAAAGCGGCCAGGTGTCAAAAGCCTCGTGGGTTCGAATCCCACCCCCTCCGCCAGCACATGCAGGCAGCCGGGAACGGGACAACTAACACCCGTCTCGATGCACCAGGCAGGGTGCTCACTGCTGTGATGCTGTGATATGGAGAGGTCGCATAGTTTGGCCTAGTGCGCGCGACTGGAAATCGCGTAGGCGGTTATACCGTCTCGCGGGTTCGAATCCCGCCCTCTCCGCCCTTCTCGCAACGAGCAGGACCGCACCCCGACAGCGATCTGGTTTGAGTTTGCCCGGATCGCGTTGTGGTAACGGATGCCGGCACTGGCCCGCCGTACGCCAAGCTAGAGATACGGACGGAACGGCGTCACATCAAAACGATTTGCGATCCGCAGGTATTCCAGCTCGTTGCCCTCGATCATTAGTTTGTGGATGAGCACCACATCCGCATCGGGGAGGAGTTGAACGGGCTGGACGCATAGACTCATGACGGGGCGACCCGCCTCGTACACATGGATGCGCCCGCGATACTTCGGTACCCGATAAAGGCGATTGGGGACGTTTGGGCTTTGCACCTCGATGTATCCCCGTCGCGCCAGTTGCTGGTAGTCCTCGGGCGAGAGCATTTCCATGAGTAGCTGCTCCGCGCGCGCCTTCGCGGCCAACCAGTCCGCGTGGGCCTGATACGGCTGAACATTGTGCCGATGCGACGGATGCGCGAGTGACCAGCAGAGCCCACCGACAACGAGAAGCCCGAACACCAACTGTGCCAGAATGGGGAGGAGTTCCCCACCTGCTAGCCTCCGGCGACGCGCGGCACGATCACGATCTGCTCGGCCTGCGGGTCGAAGCTGGCGATCCGCTCCGCGGGTGCCGTGCCAGACACCCGGAAAGCGGTGCTGCCGGCCGAGAGCTCCTGCCGGAAAATGCGCTCAGCTTCGCGGACCGCTTCCTCTGCGCCCGTCTTTGGGTCCCATTGCACCGTCGTGTCGCCGAGCTTGGATAGTATTCGCAGCTTGCCCATAAAGCGTTATCCTTTCAAGCAGTACGAGGTCAAAAGGCACCATCTCCGAGCTGGTTGCATCCTTTCGAATCTCGGTCCGCAATCCGCGGGAACGCGGCCCACCTTGAATGTGTCAAAACTATACACTAAAGCAGGGGAAAATCAAGTTTATAAGGGTCGGCAGACGCTGCAGATATGACGGTACGCGAGCTCCTTGGCCAGGCAATCGGCGATCTGCGTGAAGCGCACGTCCAGAGCCCAGCACTTGACGCGCAGGTTCTCCTTGCGCACGTCCTGGGCCGAAGCCGCACGGTTCTGCTCGCCGCGCTGAACGATCGAGTGTCAACAGCCTCGCAGCGGGAGTATCGAGAACTCGTGCGGCGGCGCGTACAAAGGGAACCTGTGGCGTATCTTCTCGGCATACGAGAGTTTTGGGGGCGGGCGTTCCGCGTCACGCCGGCGGTTTTGATCCCGCGACCGGAAACGGAGCTGCTCCTCGAGCGTGCCCTTGCGATCTCGGGGCCGAACGGGGTAGCGGTAGATGTCGGCACCGGCAGTGGCTGCCTTGCGCTCAGCTTTGCGCTGGAGCGGCCGGGTTGGGAAGTGTACGCGACGGACACCTCCATGGACGCCCTGGCGGTCGTCCGCCAGAACATGGAGGTGTTCGGCACGGGTGAGCGAGTCCACGTGCTGCGCGGCTCGCTGCTCGAGCCGGTGATTCAACCGGTCGAGCTCGTGATGGCGAACCTGCCGTACGTGCCAGCGCGCGATATCCCCGATCTTGAGCCCGAGGTGCGCGTATGGGAGCCACGTGCCGCGCTCAATGGAGGATCGGACGGCCTGGATCCGATCCGCGGCCTCCTCGCGCAACTACCGCAGAAGATCGTACCGGACGGTGTTTGCTTGCTGGAGCTGGACCCGCGGCAGTTCGACGCGCTGGACCGCATGGTGGCGAGCCGCATGCCTGGTTGGAGGGTCATACGGCACAGGGACCTGGCCGGGCGGGATAGGGTGGCCGAAGTGCGCGCTTTTACGCCATCTTGAGGGCGGGTCCCTCGCTCTTCACGAGCCATTTACGCTCGGCGTGCGAAGATACGCCACGTATCTGAGGATGAAGGGAGTATCTATGCCTGTCTGCGGTAGTGATCCGAAGCACGAGTTGAGTGAATGGTGGCGGCGAAACGAGCTTGGCCGGTGGTATGAGTGCAACACATGCGGCTCGACCGTCCTCAGCCCGAGCCTTCGTTTTCGCCTTCTGATCTTCAATATCCGTTTACGCCGACTGCTTCGTGCTCGGTTCAAGCGATATGCGCAGCATACGCATCAGGCGTAGAGTGGCAACCCCGTACGCATGACCGGCGCGAGGTTTCTTCTCCTTGCCGTCATTGTGGCGCCCTTTATACCCCCGCTCTGAGCCTCTGGTGACCGGCGGTTTCCGCATAGCTTCTGGACCCCGTGCTATAATTTTGCCGAAGTCGCACGGGGAGTAATGAATTTGAAAGTCCAGAGTGAGAAGCTGCCCGAGAGCATGGCGCGGCTTGAGATCGAGGTCGAAGCGGAACAGCTGAATCGGGAGACTGAGCGCGCGTACAAGCGACTCGCGAACCGGGTTGTGATCCCCGGGTTCCGGCGTGGCAAGGCACCACGCGTCCTGGTGGAACGCGCTCTTGGTGAGGGCGCGCTGCTAGAGGAAGCGACGAAGGAACTCGTCCCCAACGCCATCGCGGATGCCCTTGAACAAGAAGGCCTGCGTCCAGTCGGGGAGCCGGAGACGTTCGACATTCTCGATACGGAGCCCTTCCGCTTTGAGGTCACCGTGCCGCTCGTTCCCACGGTCACGCTGGGTGATTATAAGAGCGTCAAGGCGGAACGCCGCGAAGTGTCTGTCACGGATGAGCAGGTGGCTGAAGTAATCGAGCGCCTGCGGGAGCGCGAGGTGGAGTGGATCACACCGGACCCGATGCGTCCCGCGCAAAAGGGCGATCAATTGGTGATCGACATCCAGGACTTCGTGGATACCGTGCCCCTGGGCGATGTGCAGCAAGACCTGACGGTCGTGCTCGGCGAAGGGCCACTCATGGATGAGATCGATGCCCAATTGGTCGGTGCGGAGGAAGGCAAGGAGTATGAGTATTCGGCAGTACTCCCGGAGAACCACGAAAAGGACGAGCTTGCGGGCCAGATCGCGGTGTTTAAGGTTTCAGTCAAGAGCATTCGTGAGAAGAAGCTGCCGGAGCTCAATGACGAGTTTGCGCAGCGTGTCGGTCAGGACGTGACCTCCCTGGAGGAGTTGCGGACGGGTGTCCGGGAGAACCTGGAGGCGCGGGCCGCTGCTGAGGAGCGTGAGCGCCTCGTCTCCGATATCGTCTCCCAGATTGTGGAACAATCGACTGTGGAGATGCCGGCGATGCTGCTGGAGCGAGAGGTGGACCATCAGGTCGAACATATGGACACCGAGTTGCGCAACCAGGGCGTAAGTCTCGAGCAGTTCCTCCAGTTCAGCGGACGCACACGCGAGCAGTTGCGAGAGGAGTACCGCGAGCCGGCACGGCAGCGGCTGGTGCGCGGCCTGGTGCTGAGCGAGGTGGCGAAGGCAGAGGGTGTCGAGGTTGAGGCGGCCGATATCGAGGCGGAAATGGCGCGCATCCAGCACGGAATCTCCGAGGACGAACTCTCGAACGTGCGAGAGATACTGCGGAGCGAGCGCTGGCAGGAGCGGATGCGCTCCGACATCTATGACCGCAAGTTGCTCAATATGGTGGTCGAGATGGCGACGGGCCAGCCGCTTGATGCCCCGATCGCAGAGTCCGAGGACGAACCAGTCCAGGAGTCGGATGTCGAGATCATCGACACGATGGCGGAGATGCAGGTAGAGCAGGAGATGGAGGAGGCGGTTGCTGCCGACACCACCTCAGAGGAAGCCGAGAAGCAGCCGAGCTAAGCTGCGGCGGCTGAAGAGTCAGCAGGCACATTCTGGTCAGGAGCACATTATGGACGTCAATTCGTTGGTACCGATAGTTATCGAGAGCACGAACCGCGGGGAGCGGTCCTTCGATATCTTCTCCCGCTTGATGCGAGACCGCATCATTATGCTGGGCACGCCCATTGACGACCAGATCAGCAACCTGATCATCGCACAGTTGCTCTTCCTGGCGTCGGAGGATCCCGAGAAGGACATCCAGATGTTCATCAATAGCCCCGGCGGCTCCGTCACTGCGGGGTTGGCGATTTACGACACAATGCAGTACGTGCAGCCCGACATAAACACCATCTGCATCGGTATGGCAGCGAGCATGGCGACGCCGCTGCTGGCGGCGGGCGCTACCGGTAAGCGTTATGCCCTGCCTAACTCCACGATTCACATGCACCCCGCGCACGGTGGTGTGCAGGGACTTGCCCAGGACCTCGAGACGACGGCCCGGTTCTATATCGATCAGCAGCGCCGTGGGCGCGAGATCCTTGCGAAGCACACGGGTCAGACGCTGGAACGTATCGCCATGGACTTCGACCGCGAGAAGTTTATGACTGTTGAAGAGGCCAAAGAGTACGGTATCATCGACGATATCCTGGTAAGTACCAAGGAGCTACCAGTAACAACGTAGCCTGTACTCACGACCTCGAAAGGGAAAGCATCGCATGTCGAATTCGCGGACCGCCAGATCTGGCTACAAGTGCTCATTCTGCGGAAAGCGCCAGGAAGACGTCCGGCGTCTCATTGCCGGACCGGGTGCGGTGTATATCTGCAATGAGTGTGTCGATCTGTGCCGCGAGATCATCGAGGAAGAGGAGTCAGTCGGCACCAAGCGGGCAGACGCCACGGGCCGCATCCCGCCACCAAAGCGCATCTTCGAACTGCTCGATGGGTACGTGATCGGCCAGGATCGTGCCAAGAAGACGCTCTCGGTCGCGGTGTACAACCATTACAAGCGGGTCGCCGCGGACATGCGCATCGATGATGTCGAGCTGCAGAAGAGTAACATCCTGCTCGTCGGTCCCACCGGGTCGGGGAAGACGCTGCTCGCGCAAACACTCGCGAAGATCATCGACGTACCGTTCTGCATAGCAGACGCAACGGCACTCACGGAGGCGGGGTATGTTGGCGAGGATGTGGAAAACATCCTGCTGCGTTTGATCCAAGCCGCCGACCTCGACGTTCAGCGGGCGGAGCGAGGCATCGTCTATATTGACGAGATCGACAAGATAGCGCGCAAGAGTGACAATCCATCGATCACGCGCGATGTTTCTGGTGAAGGTGTGCAGCAGGCGCTCCTGAAGATCATCGAGGGCACGACCGCCAACGTTCCGCCACAAAGTGGGCGGAAGCATCCGCATCAGGAGTTCATCCAGATCGACACGACGAACATCCTGTTCATCTGCGGTGGCGCATTCGAGGGGCTGGATGAGATCGTTGCCGCTCGGACGGGCACCAAGAGAAGCTTGGGATTCGGCACGCCGCACATGACGAAGCAGGAGATTGACGAGGAGAAGGCACGGCTTCTCCACCAGCTTACCTCAGACGACCTGCTCAAGTACGGGCTGATCCCCGAGTTCATCGGTCGCCTGCCCGTGTCGGTCACGCTCGATCCGCTCTCCCAATCCGACCTGGTGCACATACTCACCGAGCCGAAGAACGCGATTGTGAAGCAGTATCAGAAGTTCTTCTCGTTGGATAACGTCGATCTCCAGTTCACCACTGACGCGCTGGAGGCGGCGGCTGAGGAAGCTCTCGCCCGCAAGACCGGGGCGCGGGGCCTGCGGTCCACCATCGAGGAGGTCTTGCTGGAGACGATGTACGAGATCCCGTCTCTGAAGAAGGTGAACAAGTGTGTCGTGAGCGGTGACACAGTCCGTCATCGATTGAAACCGGAACTCGTGGCGTGGCACGAGAAAGAGCTTGAGGAGAGCGCCTGAGCGCGCTATCTGGCGGCGGAGGCTAGCGTAGTTGGGCGTGCTGGGCAGGTTTGAGGGGTGGCTCGAGGGAATGTTCGAGGGTACGGTCACGCGCGTATTCCGGCCCAGAGTGCAACCCGCAGATATAGCGAAGCGCCTGGAGCGTTCCATGGAGGCCAACAAGACCGTTGGCGTCGGCAAGGTCTTCGCCCCGAACACGTATGAAGTTGGCCTGAACCCGCGCGAACATGAAGGGTTCGAGCGGTACCGCGCATCACTCGAACGAGAGATGTCGTCGTACTTGCAGGATCGCGCGCGGGAGATGAACCTGACCCTTATCACCCGGCCCCAGGTGAAACTGCTGCCGCAGGAGAACGTGCGCGTTGGTGGGGTCCAGGTTCGCTCCTGGCTGGAAGACATCGATTCCTCAGACAACGCGGAGCAGGCGGAGTTCACCCAGCCAATAGAGATTCAGCGCACTCGCCGTCCACAGCAGGTGCAGACCGCGACGCTGACGGTGGTCGCTGGGAGCCAGAACGGACAACGATACAACCTGCCCTCCGGCAGGGCGCGGATGGGACGCGGTCTGGAGAACGAGATCGTGATCGAAGACGCCCGCGTCTCCCGAAACCACGCGGAGATCTATCCGCGTGGCAATGAATGGTATCTGCGTGACCTCGGCAGCACGAACGGCACGTACGTCAACGGATATGGTATCAGGGAGCGTGCGCTCGAGAGCGGGGATCGGGTGTCGCTTGGTGGGGCGGAACTCGTGTTCCACAGTCGCAGGTAGTCCCAATGTCCTTCGATTTGTTCGTATTCGCGCTCAATGTCGCGTTCGTTGGCCTGTTGTATTTGTTCCTCTTTGAGGTCATGCGCGTAGTCCTGCGGGAGCTCCGGCAGGCGGCGACCCAGGCTCCGACGGAGTCACCGCACGGCAAGCTCGTGATGGTGCAAGCGGGAAGCACCGGCATCCGGCCTGGCACGGCGCTGCCACTCGAGCCCACCACCGCGCTCGGGCGGAAGCTGACAAATGGTGTCGTTCTAGATGATTCGACTGTGTCGGGCGAGCACGCCGTGTTGTACCTGCGGGACGGACAGTGGTACGTCCGCGACGCAGGTAGTACGAACGGCACCCTGGTAAACGGGCAGGACGTTGTTGCGCCAGCCGCGATGCAGGTCGGCGATGTGCTGACCGTCGGTGGTGTCCAGTTACGCCTCACTCGCTGAGACAGGGAGCGATGCAGGAACCAAAAGACTGGAAGTTTCCGACAAACAGCCGTAGTCGGCACCCCGCCGCGGAGGAGTCTCGCCAGCGTGTGCGGGATGAGCGACTGCAGGCGGACATCGAGAATTGGCGCTCCAGGGCACGGGCCCGGCCTTCCTCACCGCCTCGTCGGCGACGCCGACGGCCGTGGCTGTGGGCGCTGCTCCTCACCGCCCTGTTCTTGGTCACTGTGTTGGTTGCGAGCGCGGCGTTACTAAACAGCGTCTACGACGAACGCATGCATCCCGCGGTCGTGATAGGAGATGTGCCCGTTGGGTCGATGACCGTGGAGGAGGCAACTGCCGCAGTTGAGGAACGGCTGGAACGTTTTCGCGATGAACCGGCGACGCTCAGGCTCGGCACGCGGACCTGGCAACCCTCGACGACTGAGTTGGGTGTCGCGGTGGACGTAGAGGGGACGGTCCGGCGCGCCCAGGCGGCAGGGCGCGACGAGTTGCCGCTGGTCGCCGTATGGAATACGCTGCTGCGACGGCAGGAACCAATCGTCGTACCCTACGCGATGACAATTGATTCCGAGCTGTTCCGCCGGTACCTTCAGGACATCGGCGAGCAGGTCAATCAGGACCCGACGGTCCCGCGGGTCGTAGTTGAGGGGAACGACGTGACCGTGCAGGGGGAGGACAGGGCATCACCTTCCTCCGCGAGGAGACAGAGAGCCGCTTGCGGCAATCGCTTTTGGCGCTCTCCACGGAGCCCGTGGATGTGCAGGTGTTTGCCTCGGCGGGCCGGATAGATTCGGCGAACGTACAATCCGTACAGGAGCAAGCGAGCAAGGTCGTTTCCGGTCCGGTGGTGCTCGAGCATGAGGGGGGGCGACAGGAGATCTCCGCGCAGCAGTTGGGGGAATGGCTGCGGAGCGAGCCGCGGACAGTGGGGGGCCGAACCGAGCTCGCCGTGCGGCTGGACCGCGTAGAGATAGAGACGTACCTCCGCGAGCTGGCGAAGGAGACTGATGTTCCCGGCCGCAATGCCCGTTTGCAATGGACGGAAGGTCAAGTTCAAGTGCTACAGCCAAGCGTACCGGGTCGTGAGCTCGACCTGGATGCGGCGGTTTCCGCTATTCAAGACGCCGCACTGAGCGATGCGCGCGTCATCCCCTGCCCGTTCGTGATGTTGCACCGAGTGTGGTAGAGACCAATATCCAGTCGCTCGGCATACAGGAGCTTGTCGGCACGGGCGAGTCAAACTTCGCGGGCTCGGCGTCCGAGCGCAGCGAGAACATCCGCAGGGTCTCGGAAGCGATCACCGGCACTGTCGTTCCTGCGGGCGAGGAGTTCTCCTTCGCGGATGCGGTCGGCGAGGTCAGCGAGGAAGCGGGTTACCGGCCCGAGCTGATCGGCGATAACCAGCGTGGACTCCAGGGACCATGGGCGGGCATCAGCCAGGTAAGCACCACCGTGTTTCGCGCCGCCCTCCGTTCTGGCCTGGTGTCGGTACAGCGAGTCGCTGCTCCGGTGCGGGTGCCGTACTTCGAGCAGGGTGGCGGGCAGCCGGGGACAGATGCCGTGGTGACACTCCCGGGTGAGAACCTCCGTTTTCAGAATAATACGACGGCCGCGCTGCTGGTGCAGATCATCGTCGGCGAGGACGAAATGCGGGTAGAGCTCTACGGCACGAGACCGGACTGGGAGGTTGAGCTCGCTGAGCCGCGACTCTCGAACACGGTAGATCCGGTGGGCGATGAGTTCTGGAGCGACCCTGAGACGGAATCGGGACAAACCCGGCTCTATGCCCGTGCCATGGCGGGTGCGGACACCGTGGTAAAGCGGGAGGTCAGGCGCCCCGGACAAGTGCCGGTCGAGGAAAATTTTTTCTCCTCGTACGAGCCGCTGCGCACCATCTTCGTTCGCGGTGCGCGCTGAGCGACGATACTGCCAAGGCATGCTAAGCCTCACTGCGGCTGATAACTCAGGCGCTGTGCCCCCTGTCTCCGCTCCAAGACGACATCCAGTGATACAGTGATCCCCGATTCGTAGTGGCGCTGGGTTGGCCGCGCAGCTATCACTCACCATATCGGCGGGTAGACAGGTCCTCGGGACTGGGGTATAGTGAGACCGACGGCAGCTACCCCACCGCCCGTGCGTTTCGCGCCGGAGCGACATCCTAGATCGGAGGCTGGCCGTATGCCCCACAGTGATACCCCAGACCTGATCAGTCTCTCGATTGTGCGGTCTGATATACGGTACATTGCCCCCCATTGCTATCCGGTTGGCATACATGGTGCCGTTAATCGACCCCCTCGCCTGGCGCGAGGACGAACCGAGCCATCCTTCGCGGACTTGTTCCCGCCCCAGCCCGATAGGAGTGCGACGTGACCATACCAGCAGCCACCATCGGTGAGCTCCGAGCCACCGGTTACACCGTCCAGCCCGTCAATGAGGAGATGCGCCGGAACCTCATTCGCATGATCCGCCGCGGTGAGGAGTTGTTTCCCGGCGTCGTTGGCTATGAGGATACCGTCATTCCCCAGGTTGAGAACGCGATCCTCTCCGGGCAGGACATCATCTTCCTGGGCGAGCGGGGCCAGGCCAAGACACGCATCGCCCGGTCGTTGGTCAACTTGCTCGACGAGTACGTGCCCATTATCGAGGGCTGCGAGATCAACGACGATCCCTTCAACCCGATCTGCGCCGTCTGCAAGCAGAAAGTAGATGAGCAGGGCGATGCCACGCCCGTCGAGTGGCTCGGTCGCGATCGCCGTTACGGCGAGAAGCTTGCCACCCCGGACATCACTATCGCCGATCTCATCGGCGAAGTGGACCCTATCCGTGTAGCCGAGGGTCGCTACCTGTCGGATGAGTTGACGATCCACTACGGGATGGTCCCCCGCACGAACCGCGGTATTTTCGCCTTGAACGAGCTCCCCGATCTCGCGGAACGGATACAGGTCGGGATGCTGAACATCATGGAAGAGCGGGATGTGCAGATTCGCGGGTACAAGGTGCGACTGCCGCTCGATGTGTTCGTCGTGGCATCCGCCAACCCCGAGGACTACACCAACCGCGGCCGCATCGTGACCCCACTTAAGGACCGTTTTGGCTCGGAGATTCGCACCCACTACCCGCGCGAGCTCGAATACGAGATTCGCATCATGGAGCAGGAGAGCGATGTCTATGAGCTTCCGGGGATGAACGTCCTGGTGCCACAGTTCATCAAGGAGGTCATCGCGGACGTCACTCACCTGGCTCGGCGCTCCCCGGATATCAACCAGCGCTCCGGTGTGAGTGTGCGGGTCTCCGTGAGCAATTATGAGAATGTGCTCTCAAACGCGCTGAAGCGTGCCGTTCGCCTGGACGAGGCGTCAGTATCGCCTCGCATCAGTGACCTCGACGCGATTATCGCCTCTACCGCCGGAAAGATCGAGCTGGAGTCGGCCGGTGATATGAGCGAGGAGCGTGTCGTGCGCAAGCTGCTGCAGAAGTCCGTCCTCACGACCTTCAACCGCTACTTTCAGATCTCCGACTTTTCGAACGCAATCGGCCGCTTCAGCACCGGCGCGATGATCGAGGTGTCCGACCTGATGCCATCGCATGACTACGCGCAGCAAGCGCTCGAGTGGCCGGAGATGCGCTCCGGCGTGCAGCGGCTCGGCGTCGGCGAGCACCCGGCCGCCGTAGCGTCCGCTGTCGAGTTCATCCTTGAAGGCCTGCATCTTAGCCGCAAGCTCAATAAGGACCGCAGCGAGGGTCGCGCCCTATACAGGAGATAATATGCACGAGTTCGCCGGTCGCCACCGCTACTCCCGTTGGGATGATACTCAGCAACTCGAGGACCTCTCCGCCGAGGACTTGCTCGACGCCCTCGCGGACGACCTCATCGCGGACGGTGACCTCGTCACGGTGCTCCGACGGATGTATCGCTGGGGCGACGAAGGGAAACTCGATGGGCAGATCCCTGGTCTGCAACAGCTTCTGGAGCGCCTCCGGCAGCAACGCAAGCAGGATCTCGATCAGCACGACCTCGGCGGTATCATCGACGAGATCCGCGAGCGACTTCAGCAAGTGGTAGACACGGAACGGCAAGGTATCCAGAACCGTCTGGACCAGGCGCGAGGTGCGACGAACGACACCGAATCCCAACAGCCGTCGACCGACGCAACCGACCAACCGCCCCAATGGCCGGGAGAGCAAGTGACGCAGGGCGCTCAGAGTGCGGACGCCCCCTCCCCGGCGTTGCGCAAGCTCCTCGAACAGGTGGCGGCCAGGAAGCAACAATTCCTCCAGGACCTCCCGACCGATCCTGCGGGGCAGCTTCGCGAGCTTTCGGAGTACGAGTTCATGAACCCCGATGCCGCCGCGAAGTTTGCGGAGCTGCAGGAGATGCTGCGCCAGCAGGCGATGCAGCAGCAGTTCCAGGGCCTTAAGGACTCGATCCAGGGCATGACGCCGCAGGACCTGCAGCCGGTTAAGGAGATGGTGCGCGACCTGAACCGGATGCTGCGAGAGCGGGCGCAGGGCATTGAGCCGGATTTTCAGGCGTTCAAGGAGAAGCACGGCCACTTCTTCCCGCCGGATATCAACTCACTCGACGAGCTGATGGAGCATCTGCAGAAGCAGCGCGCACAGATGCAGAGTCTGCTCAACAGCTTGTCCCCGGAGCAGCGACAGCAGCTCCAGCAGATGATGAACGAGTTGATGGACGATGATGAGCTGCGTGACGAGCTCGGGCAGATGGCCGGGATGCTCGACCAGCTCATGCCCGGCGATCAACGCGGCAGCGGGTATAACTTCTCCGGTTCGCAGCCGCTTGGCCTGCAGGAGGCGATGCAGCTTATGCAGCGCATGCAGGGGCTGGACAGTCTCGAGGAGCAGATGGAAGGCGCCCAGTACGGCCGGGGGCTGGACGGTGTCGACGCCGATCAGGTGCGCCAGTTCCTCGGACCGGAGGCGGCCCGGCAATTGGAGCAGCTACAGAACCTCACGAAGGTCCTGGAGGAGGCAGGGCTTATCCAGCGCAACGGCGACCGGTGGGAGCTCACGCCCCGCGCGATCCGGCGCATCGGTCAGCAGGCGCTCCGCGACATCTTCGGGAAGCTCTCGCGCGATCGCTTCGGCGGCCACAAGGTGGATCGCTACGGCGTCGGCGGTGACCGCACGGACGACAGCAAACCGTACGCGTTCGGCGATCCGTTCCTGCTCGATATGAAGCAAACTATGATGAACGCGGTTGGTCGGACTGGCACGGGCACTCCCTTGCGCCTCGTCCCGGATGACTTCGAGGTGTACCGCACGGAACTGAGCACGCAGAGCTCGACGGTGCTGATGATCGATATGAGCCGCTCGATGATGTTGCGTGGTCTGTTCTTCTCCGCGAAGAAGGTTGCGATGGCGCTCGACAGCCTGATTCGGGGCCAGTTCCCGCGCGATAACCTGTACATCATCGGCTTCGCGTACCTCGCACGCGAGATGAAGCCCCAGGACCTGCCGGCGATCACCTCCTCGGAGTACGAGTACGGCACGAACCTCGAGCACGGTCTGATTCTGGCCCGCCGACTCCTGAGCAAGCACAACGGCAATAAGCAGATCATCGTCGTCACGGATGGCGAGCCGACCGCGCATCTGGAGCACGGTCGGGTGATCTTCAACTACCCGCCGCTGCGTGAGACCTACACCGCGACGCTCGCGGAGGTGCGCCGCTGTACGAAAGATCGGATTATCATCAACACGTTCATGCTAGATCACAGCCCGTATCTGAGCGCCTTCGTGGAGCAGATGAGCACCCTGAACCAGGGCCGCGCGTTCTACGCCACGCCCGAACGGCTCGGTCACTACGTCCTCGTGGACTATGTAACGAACAAGCGCAAGACAGTGCGCTGATTCGTCACCAAAAATGAATATCGCAAACTATCTTCTACTGATCACGTCGCATTCCTCGGGTCGAAGCTAAGCGACCTCGCCGGCGATTTGGACCGAGCGATCCTAGATGACGGTGTGCTTTGCACCCTTCGAATCGAAGTGGCACGCTCACCGACCCTGTGCAGCACGGGGTCGCACAAGCGACTCCCGTTCCGCGATATCGGCGGCTCGCCGGAGGCGCGCGCGCATGTTCTCATGGAGGTCCGCGCGTAGGTCGCGGACGCCGAGGACGATCCGGAGCAGCCAGTGGAGTCCCATCGGCACGGCCTTGATGACTTCGTAGGACTGGACGACAAGGGTACCGGACGCGTCCGGCTCAAAGCGGTATCGCCATACGATTTTCCCGCCTCCCTTTTACGTGCGGGATATGGCGAAATCCCGAACGGGGTCGGCGGTCACGACCTCGGGCTGATTCGACCACGAGAACCAGCGCCGCTTGTTCCGAGCCTTGAAGCGGGCGCCGACAACGGGGCCGGTCGCACCATCAATCCACTCGCAGGCAATTACCTCCCCGCTCCACTCGGGGGTACGGGTGACATCGGAGATCAGCTCGTACAACGTCCGCGGGTCTGCCTCGACATGCAGGCGGACCTCGTCCCGGGTTAACCGCTCCATAGGGTACTCCTTCGGTGCTTGTGTGCTCGCTTAGTAAAAGCGCTGCCGCGATTCGGACACGGACGCTGCTATTGGAGTTGATAATACGCTATAAGTCATAGGACAGTCAATAATGTATTGCTCGTGCCTATACGCTATTGCGTTTCAGTCAGTAGTTGCGGCAAACTAGAGGGAGTGGACCAAGCGGTCACTACCATGGTGTATTCAGAGACAAGGTCCCGCACAATGCCTAGATCGAACGAGGTCCCTATCGACCGCCAGCGGCGGCGTCACCTGCAGAGTCGTGAGGAAATTCTGGACGCTGCGCTCGAGGTGATGGACGAGGCGGGCGTGGGAGACCTTAACCTCACCGAGGTCGCCCGGCGGGTGGGCCTGCGGCAACCGTCACTCTACCAGTACTTTGACTCGAAGACAGCAGTGTATGACGCGCTTTTTGAGCGAGGGATGCGTGGGCACCTCGCCGTGTTGCGCGACGCGGCGGCGGGCACAGCACCGGGCCTCGCAACGTTACGGGCGATGATGACTGCCACCGTCCGCTTCTCGGTGGAGCATCCGGTCCTCTCGCACCTACTCTTTACCCAGTCCGTACCTGGCCTCACCCCTTCCGAGCGAGCGTACCGCCCAAGCCTCGAGGTCGTGGCGCTAACCCGAGCTGCGCTGTCGACAGCGGTCGCTCGTGGCGAGCTGTGTGCTTCGGCCGATTCCGAGCAGGGTCTCAGCCTCCTGATAGCGCTTACTGGGGGGGTGGCCTCGCAACAGTTAGCCAATGATCCCGGCACAGGCTTCGACCAGGGCCGCTATGCCCGATTGATCGAACCGGCTCTCGACATGTATGCGTTGTACTTTGCACCAGAGGGTGGGGATGGCCGACTCACGCAGCATGTAACCCCAGATGAGCGAAATCCCTGAGTTGGGACTAGCGTTGTGATCGCGTTGCGAAGAATAGTCTCTTGGGCAGCCCACATGAAGCGCAACCTCTATTCCAGTCCTCTTGTCGGCAAGTCTTCAGGTTGTTGTTGCGGAGGGTACGGACGATGTCTACTCTCCGCCACGATCTGAACTTCGGAGAATTGCTTTCCCCCTATGGGAATCCCTCTTAGACACGGGCGACTTATACGTAATCCGGTTGAAGACTATCGCATGTCATCCCGAACGGAGTGAGGGATCCGTACACTTGGACCACGGATTCCTCGCACGCTCGGAATGACAGATACCCTACCGTTCAGCCGGATTGCGTATTACCGGGATTGCGCAAATGACCGTGTGCTCCACGGCATCTCCGGCTACGCCCGCTTGGCGTCGCGCCACTCGATTAGCGTCTGGAGCGGGCCAAGGTCGTAATCCGGGCCGGTCGAGCGCACGACTAGAAAGGTCAGGCCGTTCTCCACGTACTCATCTGCTCGACTCAGGTTCTCCGGCGCGACGGTGACAGATCGCTCGATTTCGGATGGATCGCGGCCTACCTTCTCGCACCAGCTGTCGAGGACCCGGCTGAGCCTTCCCGCCTCGGCCGGATCGCCGAAGCCATGCCAGGTGTTCGCGTGCTGCGCCACGATTCGCAATGTCACCTTTTCGCCCGAGCCGCCGATGAGGATCGGCAGCGGGTCCTGCACCGGCGGGGGATTGAGCTTGCCCAGGCGCGACTTAATGACCGGAAGCGCGGCGTCGAGGTCGCGCAGGCGATCGCCGGCGGTCTTGAAGTCGTATCCGTATTCCTGGTAGTCGCGCTCGAACCACCCGCTGCCAATGCCCAGTATCAGGCGCCCGCCGGAGATGTGATCCACGGTGCAGGCCATGTCGGCCAGCAGGTTCGGGTTGCGATATGAGTTGCATGTGACGAGCGGACCGATCTTTACGCGCTCGGTCACCGTCGCCATGGCTGCGAGCATCGTCCAGCATTCATAGTGCAGGCCGTCGGGCTCGCCGTAGAGAGGAAAGAAGTGGTCCCAGTTGAGCACGACATCCGCGCCCATGTCCTCGGCGCGCAGCCATGTGTCGCGCATCTTCTCGTATGTTGTATGTTGCGGATGTACCTGCACCCCGACCCTGATCTCCACCGGACGCTCCTCCCGCTACGGTTACTCGCTCCTGATGCAATAACGGTCCTGATCTTACACGGAGTTGCCGCGTCCTTCAACTCGGCTTCTCCTCGCGCACGCCACGTGGGGATAGGTACTTTGGCGGCATGGTCGAGTGGCTGGCTGGCGACCACTCACACGGGTGCGGCACCGAGCTCCAGTCCTCGCGCACTTCATTAAGATACCGAGGTCATTAGCACACCCGACGCGCGTAGATCCGTGAAACACGTCGCGGTACGGCGCAGTCCCTCCGCGAAGATTCCCGGCTCCTGGCCCAGACCGAGGCGGAGGTACCCCTCGTATCCGAACGCCGACCCCGGCGCGCGCATGACGCTGTACTCGCCGGCGAGCCGGTCCGCCAGCTCGCGAGATGGGATGTCGATGTTGTAGCGTAGCAGAGAGAGCAGACCGCCCTGCGGCTCCTGCCACGAGACGACGTCGGCGTGGTTCGCTACCCACTGTCGTGCAGTCGCAAGGTTCTGGCGGATAATGGCCTGCGTGCGTGTGGACCAGCTCGCGGCAACCCAGGGCGATAGTGGCGAGCGCGTCGCTGAGCTTCGCGGGGCTGAGCGAAACGTAATCGCGCATCGCCCAGCACGCTGCTATCAGCTCCTCCTGCCCGGCGATCCAGCCGACGCGCAGGCCGGGCAGCCCGAACGGCTTGGATAACGTCCCGACGCTGATGCCATGCTCGCCGAGGTCCCGCACAGGACACGCGAGTGGCGGGGAATCCGGCATCTCGATCCAGCGGTACGCCTCGTCGCATAGCACCTGGGCACCCACCGAACCCGCGATGTCGTATACCTCGCGCAGCTCTTCGGTGGAGAGCGCGACGCCCGTCGGGTTGTGCGGCGTGTTGAGGACGACGAGCCGGGTGCGTGGTGTCACGAGGTGTCTTAGCTCCTTAAGGTCGTAGCGGAAGCCGTTCTCCGGACGAAGCGTCCATAAAGAGACGTCGCAGGGGATCGCGCGCGGCACGCTATACAGCTGCTGGTACGCGGGATAGACGGCGACGACGTGATCGCCCGGCGAGAGCAGCACGTTGAACAGGAGGAAGTTTGCCTCGATTGCGCCGGTCGTGACGAGGATGTTCTGCGGACCCGTGTCGTGGTACGTGTCTGCAAGCATGGTACGGAGCAGCAACGAGCCGGGTGCCTCGCTGTACCCGAGCGGTGTATCCAGTAGCTCGGCAAGCAGCGGCTCGCGCTCCTCGCGCGGAAGAAGGTTGAGCAGTTCCCGCGCCGTCATCGGGAGGATACCGCTCTCGGCGATGTCGTACTCCACGTGGAGCTCCCATCTGGTCATCCACCGCTCAAGCCCGAACGTTTCGATCTTCATGCTCTCCCCTTTCGCCATGCATGCCGGTGCCAGCCATTCGACGCGATGGGGCGGCCGACACCGTTTCCGTGTGATCGGTGATGCATGTCATCGCGGGCCGCAACGAGGGTTCCGTAAAGTCAACTACGGATTCCTCGCCGGCTCGGAATGACAATGCCTAGCATTCAGCCGGTGCCCTTATGACGCACAGGGGCTGTTGTGCAGCCCGGCGCTCCCGGCAGTGTCGTGCCCGGCGCAGAGAGTGGCAGCTATACCAGGACGCGATCGAACTGGGGCAAATACGCCCGGTTCTTCTCGAACATCTCCTCGGTCATCTGCTTGCTCTCGGCGAGCGAGAGCACCGAAGCGGTGAGCGGGTCATGCGCTATGGCCTGGTAGATGAGGCGCGCGTTGCCGGTGAGCGCTCCCTCTACGGCCATCTCCTCGATCTGCGAGGTAAGCCCAGTGAGCATCGCGCACGACGCGGGCAGGTCACCGACGTGTACCGGACTGAGGCCCTTCTTGCTTGCCCAGACAGGCACCTCGACGCACGCATTCTCGGGCAGGTTGGTCACGAGCTTCGTGTTCGCCACATTACCGTTGAACTCGAACGGCTCGCCGCCCATCAGCGCATTGATGATGTATGCCGCGTACTCGTGACCGCGCTCCAGCGAGATGGGAGAGTCGCTCGCGAACCATTTCTTTGCGTCGTCACGCCATTGCTGCTCGCGCCGTTCGTAACTCTTGATGATGTAGGCATACTCGCCCGGATTCCAGCCCGTGCCGTGCGTGCAGTACTTCTCGATGAGGTCCGGGCGCTTGCGGAACCACCAGTTGTACTCTGAGTTGTGCCCGCTCGATTCGGTGACGTAGTAGTCGAGGTGCAGGAACATTTCGTTGCGCACGATCTCCTGGTTGTATACCTCGGGCCGGGTCGTGATCGCGTCGCGGATCAACGGGTAGGCGTCCTTGCCGCCGACCTCGTACTTCGTGTACCACGCCATGTGATTGATGCCCGCGCAGGTGTACGTGACCTCGTCCATCGGTGCACCGATCCACTTCGCGAGCATCTCCGCGGTGCCCTGTACACTGTGACACAGACCCGTGAGCTGGATGCTGGTCTCGCGCTGCATCGCGCGGCAGAGCATCGCCATCGGGTTCGTGTAATTCAGCATCGTCGCGTTCGGGCAGATGCGCTCCATGTCGCGAGCGATGTCGAGCATCACCGGGATGGTCCGCAATGCGCGGAAAATACCGGATGGGCCGCGCGTGTCACCCACATTGGTGTCTACACCATACTTCTTCGGGATCTCAATGTCGTGCCGCCAGACGTCCACCCCCTGGGCGAGGATGGTGACACATACAACATCCGCGCCGCGGAGCGCCTCTTCGCGGCTGCTCGTGGCCTCGACTTTCGCGGGGTACTCGCCCATCTGCACGATTCGCTCGATGGACCGGCGGGCGAACTCCAGTCGCTCATCGTCGACGTCCATCAGGCTGATCGTGGCATCCCGCAGCAGCGGGAAGGTGAGCACATCGCGCACGAGCCCCCGCGTAAAACCCAGGCTGCCCGCGCCTATAAAGGCGATCTTCGTCATCTGATGAACTCCCTTTCCCTTGGCGGGAACGGCGAGTGTTCCCTTTGTACCCGCGAGTATACACGACGGTCATGGCGTGAAGCGGCGAGTTCGGCAGGTGTAATCAGAGTCACTCAGCGGAAGCCGACGCATCACGGGCAGTCGCGCGGTCAGGATGCCCGTCTGAGGCCGATACCAGTTGCCCTCTCATACGCAATCCGGTTGAAGCCTACCGCATGTCATCCCGAACAGCGTGAGGGATCGGTCTACTTGGACCACGGATTCCTCGCAGGCTCGGAATGACAGAATCTCTATCGTGGCAGCCGGAGTCAGTATCAATAGCCGGGTCGTAATGAGCACCAGCCAGACGACCCGCTGTATATGAAGACCGAGATGGCTTGGAAACCACCGGTCAACGTGCAGGGCGTGCGGGGCACACCGTGAAGCTCGACGGCATGAGAAATGGCAGGCACGTGGTCACCATGAAGCGATTGACAGGGGCCGCCTTCTGGTTCCAAGTAATCGATCCGGAACAGAAGGTCGCTCCCAGAGCAGGGCGGGGCGTGTCTGGCAGTCCAAGGCAGGGGCGGCCTTCGCTCCATGCAAAACGCACGCAAGCGGAGGGTCGACGAGCTACGGTGCAACTTGCGGAACTCGGTCTGCACCCTCGGTCACCGGATCCACTTCTGCCACTGTCACCCTGGTACTGTCGGTCGCAACTCCAGACTTGCGCCTGTGTCCCTGACGGCCGGTTCAGACTTGCGTGCCGACCGACCCGATCACGTCCTCCGCGCTGAGCGGGCGGTGCTTCCGGGAGGATTCCGCAATGGCTTCGCTTAGCGCGAGGTCTATCAGCCCCTCATGGCCGTCGTGTCGGTTGCCGGCCCTCGCGGATGGCGGTTAGAAAGTCGAGGTAGACCAGCCCAAAGGAGTCGCGGATGCCGTGCGGGAAGAGCGCTTCGCGCTCCGCGTCCGTGGCGTTCTGCTCGAAGAAGTCGGAGAGCGCGACCGGCTCCTGGCCATCGAGGTGGAGGATGCCCTCTTTCAGGCAGCCCTTGCTGCCGTAGATCACGAGCCCGCCAGGGAGCAGCGTTGGGGGCCCGTGGCCAGCCCAAGACGCGCTCAATTGCCCAAGGCCGCCGTCTGCGAACTCGAAGGTGCAAAACATCGCGTCGTCCACGTCGGCCTGCACCTCGTCAACGGCATTCCCCAAAGCGTCGCGCGTGTACCGGATCGGCTCGAAGGTGCGTACGCTCCCATACACGTTGGCGATCGGGCCGCAGACGTAGCGCAGGTGCTGGAAGAAGTGGACGCCGAGGTCCACGCTGATGCCGCCTCCGGCCTCGTCTCGTCGGTGCCGCCAGGGGGTCTCGGCGACGATCTTGTCCGGGCTCCACTGGTGGGTGCCCAGGTACGTGCCCAACGCCATCTGGATCGTGCCAAGGTGCCCGTGCTCGACGATCCAGCGCTCCATGAGCACGGTAGGCTCGAAGCGGACGTTCTCCATCACACCAAGCGCGACGCCCGCGCCTTTCGCCGCCGCCACCATCTCCCGTGCCTCGCGCACGGAGCCGGCGATCGGCTTCTGCACCATCACGTGCATACCGCGCGCGAACGCCTGCATCGCCGCGGGGTGATGAGCGGAGACCGTGGCGGTAATGTCAACCACGTCGAGGTCGGCTTCACGGATCATCGCCTCTGAGTCGGTCCACCCCTGCACCTCGGTCTCTGGGAAAAGCTCGCTAAGGTAGAGATGGGGGGCATTCAGCGGGTCGCTGGCGTTGTCATTCAGGGGTGGACGCGGTGGTGGACCACCAGGGGAGAGGAACCGGTCGACATCCTCCTGTTTTCGGGCGCATAGCGCGACGATCTGAAAGTCGTCGAGGCCGCGGTCGAGAAGCGCCTTGTAGCCATGCAGGTGCGCGGGCACGATGCGCCCGGCGCCCACGATTCCGATGCGCAGGCGTCCGTTATTCACCGGTGTCCTCCCTTCCAAGCATGTTCGAAGTACTCTTGATACGACCTGCCATCTCGCCGCGTGGGTTCTGGATTTTTCGTTTCCACACGTTGACCGCGGCTTGCGGCGTGCACGCGACCCCTCTATAGGTGCCTTAGAAGCTGGTCTGTAAGTCTATCGCGCGGCCAGTGCGTGCCGACTCAATTGCCTTGATCATGATCTCCAGAGCATGGCGGGCGTGCTCGGCGCTGAGATCGGGATGCTTGCCTTCCCACACACAATCCACGAGGTGATCAACGATGATCGCCCTTCCCAGCATGTCGGCACGCTCTTGCTGCGGGCCAAGCGACCAGGCCCGGGGAGTCAGCCATCCGCCCATGCCCGGTACGGCTTCAACTCGGTAGAGCTCCAGGGGTGGTGCGCCTTCTCGCGACATCCAGCGGTCGCTCATGTTGAGAGTACCAGCGCGGCCGAAGATCTCGATGCGGGGGCTCTTCGCGGCGTTCACGTTGAAGGTGCCGTCGACGACGGCGAACGCAGAATCACCGAAGTCGAGCATGAACAAAGTATTATCATCCGCGGTTACCTCAATCTCCTTGCCCTTGAAGGGACCACCGTGCACCGTTCGCGTGGGTTCCGTGATCCCGGAGAAGCCGACGACGCGCTTCGCGGGGCCGAGCAGGCTCGTGATCTCATGGATACCGTACACGCCCATGTCGAATAGCGGACCAGATCCTTCCTGGTAGAACCACGTGGGGTCACCCGGCCAGTCGCCTGCGGCGGGACCACCGTGAGAGGAGCGCACGCGCGCGAACGCTACCCGGCCGATGGCGTCTTCTGCGATCAGCCGGCGAGCCTCCTGGTGATAGGGGTAGAGTACGTTCGGCGGGGAGCAGACGAACGTGAGACCCTTACTGTGCGCCAACTCGATCAGCGCATCCGTTTCCTCCATCGTCGTTGCGATGGGCTTCTCGGAGACGACGTGCTTGCCCGCCTCGAGGATCTGCAGCGAGGTGGCACCGTGGAACGGGATGGGCGTGAGGTTTACGACTGCGTCGATATCGGCGCGCTCTAGCATCTCGTCCAGGCTGCCGTACACCTCGGGCACCGAGAACTCTCTCTGCACCTGCTCGGCTCGCTCCATGACGGTATCTGCAACGGCAACAAGCTCCACCTTCTCGGGGATATGGCGCAGGTTGGGTATGACGCCCCCACGCGTCGTGGCGATCATTCCCGTGCCGAGTACGCCTAGTTTCAGCGGTTTACGATCCATGAGTATCTCCCACAGTAATTTATGCGGAATTAGTGGTCGGTTGAGCAGGGCTGCGTCGCCTTACACCGCTGCTACGTCAGATGCGAGACCGGCAGGGGAAGCGAGACGGAGCGTCCTGTCTCCGCAGACAGCAGCCCCGCCTCCAATACCTCCTGCGCCGCGATGCCGACCTCGGGGCTACAGAGTCCGGTGATCGGCTCTCCGGAACGGATATGCCCGAGGAAGAACTCCGCACTGCTGCGCTGGCCTTCGGGAGGCGGTGAGACCTCCACCGGGCTGCCAGGGTCGTCCTCCCGGGTAGCGAGCAGCAGCGTGTTGCCATCCACGACGATAGTGCCCTCCGTACCGTAGAACATCGGAACGTAGCTGGTGAGGTGACCGATCTGCGTCCAGGATGCGGTCGTCGTGCTGAGCGCGCGGGCATGCTGCATGATCAGCACTGCGTTGTCCTCAGCGGGCAGATCATCCTTGAACAGGCGCGCGGAGACGCCCGTAACCCGCGAAGGCAGCCCGAGCAGGTGGCAGGTCATCGCCGCCCCATAGCAACAGTAGTCCATCAACGCACCGGCGCCGTTTTGAACCGGGTCGTACAACCAACCCACGAAGTACGGCGAGCAGCCGAGCTCGCGCGGGCCACCGTGCGCGGAGCGGTACGTCACCTGAAATACCTCTCCGATGCGTCCTTCCTCGATCATGCGGAAGGCCTGACTGATGGCTGGTCGCCAGGCGATAGGCCAGTTCACCATCAATTGAACGCCCGCGGCCCGAGCTGCACGGCGCATGCGATCCGCGCCGGCAAGAGTGGAGGCCATCGGTTTCTCGACCATGACATGCAACCCGCGCGCGCAGGCTTGATCCGTAAGTTCCTCCCCAAGCAGGTTATCGCCATAGACGTACACGGCGTCGAGGTCGGCCCCCTCCAGCAGTTGTTCGTACGTGTCGAATACCTGTGTGTCCGGATATTCGCGCGCTACCTTCTGCCGCAACTCCTCGTTCCGGTCTGCGGCGGCGACCAGCAGTCCATCGTCACACTTTGCTAGCGCTTCGAGATTTTCCCAGATGTGGTCGTGCGTGAGACCAAGCGCCCCGACGCGCAGCTTCTCAGCCATTATCCGTCCTCCCTCAATCAAGCTCCACGTTTACTACGGATCTTCCGAACCGAGCTGCACCGTCTACAGCGCGATAACGCTACCTGGGAGCTGTTCTGGGACACCTACTGCGCCTGCCTCTGCGGCGGCATAGAATGCCCGACACGCGGCGAGGTTGCGCCAAGCATCGTCTGCTGTGGCGATAGGAGATTGCTCGCCGCGGATGACCGCTAACAGGTGCTCCAATCCATCGCTGTGCGAGGAGAGCGGCGCCGTGTGTACCCAGCCGTTGAACGGAGGGAAGCTCCCGCTAACGGAGAGATGGCCGGACAGGGTGTCGAGCGCAACCGCGCCCTCGTCGCCTACCAGGCTCATCTGGTTGCGAAAGGCACCGGGCAGGCCCAGCCAAGTATCCTCAAGAGTCGCCACCACCCCGTCGCCAAACACGGCGATCGCGGTGCCATAGTCTTCCATAGGCAGGTCGAGGTATTTCAGGTTGCCCGCCCATCCGGAGATCTGCACGACCTCGTCGCCGAGTAGCCAGCGCAGTAGGTCGATATGATAGATGCTGTGGTCGATCCAGCCGCCGCCTGGTGCCCGTGCGGGATCCGTGAACCAGCCGGGATTCTTGTCGCCTTGCCAGCCTTGTGGGAGGCCTGCCCAGAGGCTGAAGCTCGCGGTGCGGATCTGTCCGAGCCGTCCTTCGCTAATCCACTGCTTCAGGGTACTCGCGTGGGCTGACAAGCGCCCGCGTGACTCCGCAGGCAAGAACGTGACACCTGTTTCGCGGACTGCCTGCAGGACCTGCGTCGCCTCCGGCAGCGTCCGCGCCACGGGCTTGATCGAAAGGACGTGCTTGCCGCTTCGCGCGGCGGCGATGCAGATCGCGGGGTTGCGGTCGATGCTGCTGAAGCTGGCAACCACGTCCACGCCGCTGTCCTCGATCAGTTCTTGAGGTTCCGTGACCAGACGGTCAACGCCAGCGCGCCGGGCAACCGGCTGGGCACGATCGAGATCATCGTCCGAGATCCCGACGAGGGTGGCTCCCTCGTGCGCGGTGATGGCCTGAACAAAGGGCAGGGCGCCGTACCAGTGGTCTAGGCCAACAACGGCGATGCGGATAGGGGAAGTGCTCATGGCATGGTCCTCTCTTGCTGCGAACTGCCGAACATCATATCCGAAGTGGCTTCGCTTCGGGTGGGGAATGGATAGACTTTATGACGGTTGTCGCGACACTTCGCGGACCTCCAGGGCGTATACTGCACTTCAGCGGCGCGTCGGTGCAAAATTCGGCACCATGACCGGGGTGCGCAGCTGGGACCGACAATCGGGCGGCCGAACAGTGTCATCTAGGAGCGTTTAGGAAAATGAGAAGGGGACTGGCGGCAGCGCATATTTGGTTGGCTCGGATCATCCTGGCGATGATTGTCTTGCAATTTTTCTTCGCGGGCGTGGGGGCATTCGCGGCGGCGGATTATGGTCCGCATGCGATCACCGGCAATTTGCTGGTGCCGATGTCGCTCGTTCTCCTGCTGCTTGCGCTCGCAGGCGGCGTGGGTCGGAGGAGGGTCGGTCTCTCGACGTTGCTTTTCGCACTGTTCATGCTGCAGGTGGTGCTCGCGGTGATGGCACAGGATGTTTCAGCGTGGATCGGTGCGCTGCATCCGGTGAACGCGCTGGTGCTGCTCTACCTGACCTTCAAGCTCGCGCATGATCGAAGGAACCAAACGGTGTCTGCTCGACAGCCGGCCGCGGAGCTGGGATAACCGGACCGAATTTCGGCAGCGTACCGCTCGTATTGGGCGAAGTGTGATACCGTTTGATCGCACAACTTCGGAATGGCGACCCCCCACCGAAATCCTGCGAGTGATCCCAGGGCGAGTTGAGAACGTGTGATCGGAAAACTCGCTGACGGGTGCCTGCCCAATGCGGTGACTGGTGAGGCAATGGTGGCTGCTCCTACTGTTAGACTGTGCCCCGGTGTGCCGCCGTCCAGCTTGCGTTTCGCGCCACATGCATATGGCTTCTCGCGGCTGCGCGTGCCGCGGTTTGGGAGCTTACGAGTCTGACTACTTCTAGTTTCCCTCCCGGCTGGGGCTCGAGGGCCGTACTCTTGGAGTCGCCCGCGTGGCGTGGGCCACGCTCGCGCCGCTCACAGGCGGGCTATTTCAGGTCGCCGTCGCTACGCGCTACAATCACCCTGCGCCGGAAGGAGTCGTGCGCGCCGGTATGGTACGGCGCGGGCAGAAGTTCGGTGCTTATGCCGTTTACAACGCGGCACTCGGGCTTGGCCGTGGGCGCTCAGTCTGTTGTAAGGGTTTGGCAAGCTATGGCAGAAGACCTAGAGAGTCCGTCTGGAAGACGTGGCGGTGGCGCCACAAGAGGTATTCTGGCAGTGGCAGAAGGAATTCCCGAAGTTCTAAGGTGCCGCCACGCTGGGCAACTGTATTCGGCGTTACAGGGCGTCGGACCGGATGTCGTGGACTGGGCCGCTCGCCGGAAAGCAGGACGCGTTTGAGTGCCGTAGCCAGGGAGATGATGCGGCAATCGCGCTACGACGCGGTAGTCGTCGGTGCGGGGCCGAATGGTCTTTCCGCGGCGATTACGCTGGCACAAGCTGGTCGCTCCGTTGTGCTGATCGAGGCGGAGGACACCGTTGGTGGTGGTGCGCGCTCCGGTGAGCTCACCCTGCCGGGCTATATTCATGACTTGGGATCCGCGATTCACCCGCTCGGCGTGGCCTCCCCATTCTTCAATAGCCTGCCACTCGCGCGCCATGGACTGGAGTGGATTCAGCCCGGCGCTCCTCTCGCGCACCCGCTCGATGGCGGGTCCGCCGCGGTGATGGAGCGCACCATCGAAGAGACGGGCCGCACGCTCGGGCCGGACGCTGACGCCTACCGCCGCCTGCTTGCGCCGCTAGTCGAGAGGTGGGAGGAGATCTCCCCGGCCCTGCAAGGGCCGCTCGCCCCGCCGCGCGCACCCGCTCGCGCTGGCGCGCTTCGGCGTGCTGGCGATCCGTCCCGCGACGATGCTGGCGCGCTCGGTGTTCGAAGGCGAGAGGGCGCGGGCGCTACTGGCCGGGAACGCCGCCCACTCCTTGCTTGCGCTGGAGCAGCCGATCACCGGGGCATTCGCGCTGACGCTCGCATTGCTCGGACACGTGGTCGGTTGGCCGTTCCCCCGTGGTGGCGCACAGAAGATCGCGGATGCGCTTGCCCGCCATTTCAGGGAGCTCGGCGGGGAGATCGTCACCGGCACGCGCGTCACCTCCCTGGATGAGCTGCCACGCTCGCGCGTCGTTCTTTGCGATCTTACCCCGCGAGGGCTCTTGGAGATTGCGGGCGGCAGAATGCCTTCGGCGTTTCGGCGCAAGATGGCGGGATACCGCTGGGGATTCGGCGCGTACAAGCTCGACTGGGCTCTCGATGGGCCGATTCCGTGGAGCGCGCCAGGGTGCCTGCGTGCAGGTACTATCCACGTCGGAGGCAGCCTGGACGAGATCGCACGGAGCGAGCGTATCGTCCGACAGGGGGGCATGCGGAGCGACCGTTCGTGCTGCTGGCGCAGCAAACCCTTTTCGATAGCAGCCGTGCACCGCTGGGTGGGCACACCGCATGGGCATATTGCCACGTTCCGAACGGCTCGACGTTCGATATGACGGAGCGCATCGAAGCGCAGGTGGAGCGGTTCGCCCCCGGTTTCCGTGACCGTATACTCGCCCGTTGCGTCACGCCTCCAGCGGCTCTGGAGCGGCAGAACGCGAACCTGGTCGGGGGGACGTCAACGGCGGCATCCAGGACATCCGCCAGCTCTTCACACGGCCACGCGCGTATCATGTTCCCTATGCGACTCCCGTTCCCGGCTTATACATCTGTTCGTCGTCCACCCCGCCGGGCGGTGGCGTACACGGCATGTGCGGGCACTTCGCCGCGCGGGCCGCACTGCGGTATAGCTTTCAGTCTCCGCTCTTGTGAAAGCGGGTGCCGGTGCCTTGTCGTGCGACAGTTGCGCCTGTCCTGTACGTCGCAATCGTCTGTTCCAGCGGTGCGACGGTCTCCAACAGTGTCACATTCGCGGGGTTACAGTTGTTCTATATGCAGTGAGGTCCACACGGAGGTTCGCGGCTTGGCATTAACCGAAGCAGTCTGGAGCGCGGGAGGGTCCTCTGAGGACTTTGAAGCCCTTTTCCTTGCGCATTGGGCGGAGGTGTACCGGCTGCTGTATCGAATGCTCGGCGATGAGGCGGAGGATGCGGCGCAGGAGGTGTTTCTAAAGCTGCATACCAGGCCGCCTCGGCCCGGCTCGAACTACCGCGCGTGGCTGTACACCGTTGCCACGCGCGAGGGATTGAACCGGCTTCGCTCGCGCGGCCGGCAGAGTGGTCTTATCGGGAGGGTGAAAGTCCTCCTCGGTACGCAGTCGGAACTGAGCCCGGAATCGGCGGTTGAGCTGCACGATGAGCAGCGTGAGGTAAGAGCACTTCTCGGACGGATGCGTCCTCTTTATGCACAGTTGTTGCTGCTGCGGCACGAGGGGTTTGAATACGCCGAGTTGGCGGAGGTGTTAGGCGTGCGCAAAGGATCGGTCGGGACGCTCCTGGCGCGTGCCGAGCAGCAGTTCGCAAAACTTTACAGCGAAACTGGGGGTACAGTATGAGGTGTCCATCCGACGGTGACCTTCGGGCGTTGATAACGCAGGAGGCAGACGCGAAAGTGCGTTCGCACGTAACTGCCTGCGCCTCCTGCCTGCAGCGACAGATGAGCATCGAACGGTCCGCGGCGACTGTCCGCTCCACCCTCGATGCGCTGGGTCCGGCCACTGGGTCGGGTTCGGTAAAGGACCCGCCCACTGCACTACAAGCGTTCAAGGCACGCACACGCGAGACGGAAAGGACGAAGGCTATGACCGAGTTTGGCAAGAGAAGTTACCGCCCTGCATTCGTGGGCGGAGGGTTGGTCGTCGCGCTGCTGGTGGCGATGACGATCGCGCCGGTGCGATCCGCGGCGGTGGGACTGTTCGATGTGTTCCGCGTCGAAAAGTTCGCGGTAATTACGATCGATGCGTCGAAGATGCCAGTGAAGATGAGCGATGACGGGGGCCATAAGTGGACGGGTGAGCGCCCCAACCCGAACATCTTCGGTACGTACAACGGTCCGCTTCAGCCGGAGAAGCCGCACGAGGTCGCGTCGCTTGACGCCGCAGAGGCAATCGTAGGAACTGAGCTGGCAGAAGTTGGCGATGTGTTGAATGGCAAGAGCGCCGGTTCTGTCTACGTTAGCGACCCGGTGCGCGCTAGCTACACGTTCGATACAGACAAGATCGCTGCGAAGGTGCGGGAGAGTGGCATCGAGGGCATACGTGTGCCGCAGCAGATCGACGGCAAGACGTTCACGTTCAGCGCTGACCGCGGCGTGATCGTCCGGTACGGCACGAAGGAAGATGGGGCTATATTCGCCCAGGGACCGAGTCCCGAGCTTTCCATCCCTGAGGGGGTGAACATGGATTACCTGCGCCAGGACTTTCTGTTGATCCCCGGCATCCCGACAAATGTCCGGGAGCAGGTGCAGGCCATCGAGGACTGGGAGCGGACCCTGATCATTCCAGTGCCGGCGAACGGCACGAGCCGCGAAGTGAAGGTCGACGGTCATGAGGGCGTCCTCATCGGCGACGCCGTGGGCGAGAACAACGGCGTGCTCTGGCAGCGGGACGGAATGCTGTACGCGGTCGGCGGGAGGATGAGCGGTGCCCAGGCACTGGAGGCCGCCCGCGCGGTTCGGTACCCGTAGCACCCATGCCCTCGCAGCGTGGCGAACATCAGCACATTGTGGAGGCACGGCATGCCGTGCCTCCATTGGTATCGACACGATGACCGAGTCTGGTCCTGCGATCTATGTCGAGAACCTGCGGAAGGAATACCGCGGTAAGTTGGCCGTCCAGAACTTGTCGCTCCAAGTGGAGCACGGGGAGGTGTTCGGATTTCTCGGTCCGAACGGTGCTGGTAAGACGACGACGATAAAGATGCTCAATGGCCTGGTCCGGCCAACATCGGGGCGTCTGAGCGTGCTCGGCCGGCCGCTCGGTGACGCGGAAGCTCGCCGGCGCATAGGCTTTCTGCCGGAACAGTTCCGGTTTCACGAGTGGCTGCGCGCGTCGGAGTTCCTCGACTTTCACGGATCGTTGTACGGTCTGTCAAGCTCGGAGCGGCGGGCGCGGATTCCTGATGTGCTGGAACTCGTTGGCTTAGCAGGACGAGCAGATAGCCGCCTTCGTACGTTCTCGAAGGGGATGTTGCAGCGTATCGGCATCGCGCAAGCGGTGATAGCCGACCCGAAACTCGTGTTTCTGGACGAGCCGACCAGCGCGCTGGATCCGCTCGGCAGGCGAGATGTGCGCGATATCATTCGCACGCTGCAGAGTCGCGGCGTCACTGTGTTCCTGAACTCCCACCTCCTTGGCGAGGTCGAAGCCGTGTGCGATCGGGTGGCGATTATCACAGAAGGACGCGTGGCCGCGATCGGCCCGACGACCGAGCTTCTGAATGGCGAGCACGTGGTCGAGGTGCGAGCTCGGAACGTCTCGGAGACGTTGCTCACGGAGATCCGGCGCCGCTACACGGTGCTCGAGACTAACACACCATCGTTTGGCAACATCCGCGACTCCGATGGCGGCATCCGGACAATGGACCGCGCTGGCGTTACGGATTACCAGCTCGTCCTCTCGGTCGCCGATAGCGCCGTCCCGGGACTCGTGGAGCTGCTTGTCCGCGATGGAGCGGCGATTCACGCGCTTGTTCCGCGACAGCGTTCGCTCGAAGACCTGTTTGTAGACATCGTGCAGGTTGGTGGTGACCGGTGAGTGCTGTACTGATCTTCGCCCGGTTCACCCTGCGTGAAGCAATCCGTAAGAAGATGGTGCTTGGTGTGCTCCTGCTCTCGGCGCTCTTCGTCGGGATGTACGCGTACGGCTTCTCCTCGCTGAGGAGCAACTTCACGGAGCGAGTGGCAACGGGCGATGTGCCGCCGATCGAGTTTCCGGTGTTCGCGAGCGTGATGGTGCAGCTCGGCTTCTATACCGTGAACTTCCTGAGTGGCGTGATGGCTATCTTTGCCTCTGTCGGCAGCGTCGCGGGGGAGGTTGATGCCGGTACCTTCCACGCGATCGTCCCAAAACCCGTCCGACGGTGGCATATCGTCGTTGGCAAGTGGCTCGGCTATGCTTTGATGCTGTCCGTATACGTCGCGCTGATGTGCGCCTCGGTGCTTGTCGTCTCACGATACATCGGAGGGTACGTGCCGCCGAACCTCGTGCTCAGTTCAGCCCTTGTTGTATTAGTCAGCTTGCTGCTGCTCTCCCTTACGATCCTGGGTAGCACGGTCTTTTCAAGCCTTACGAACGGGATCGTTGTCTTCATGCTGTACGGCGTGGCGCTGATGGGCGGTGTGGTAGAGCAGATCGGGCGCTTTCTGCAGAACGACACGCTCACGAACATCGGTGTCATCACGAGCCTCGTCATTCCCAGTGATGCGGTCTGGCGGCTCGCGTCCTCGCTCCTGCAGCGGACCGGCGATCTGTCGGTGCAAGTGATCCAGACGCCGTTCACCGCCTCAGCGCAACCAAGTCCACCGATGGTCATCTACGCCGTCTGCTACGCTCTGGGCGCCGTCGCGTTTTCCACGTGGCTCTTCAGCCGCCGAGATCTGTAACGCAGACATTATACGCGTCGCTAATGATGCGACGGCTGATGGCAGTCGAGACCAGGGAAGGCAGTCCGAGATTGGACTGCCTTGTGGCACGGGATGACTGCCGCGACTTACGGTACTGGCTGCGGGCTGGAGGTCGGACCGTCGACGACGGGCTTACCATTCTTCCAGAGTAGCTGGTCTATCCAGAGAAAGCGGCCGGGAGGTTCTTCGCCGACGGCGTCGGGCGGCCACGCGTGGTACACGATCCAGTCATCTCCATCGTCGTCCTTGATGATCGTCTGGTGACCGGGGCCAGCCGCACCGCCCTTGGTCTCGAGTATCGGATTCTCCGGCGCGTCCTTGCACGGCCCGAGCGCCCCCTTGCAGGTGGCGTAGCCAGTGGCGTAGAACTCCGTGTTGAATCCGTTGGCCGAGTAGAAGAGGTAATACTTGCCGTCGTGCTTCCACATTGTCGGCGCTTCGACGAGATTGCCTTCCCACTCGGCGTCCTGCATCGCCAGGCGTGCTGGCTTGCCGACCAGCTTAAGGCCGTCGCGGGAGAGCTTTTGCGCGTAGATGTATGTCGGCAGGCTGCAGCAGTTGCCATCGTTCTTCCAGAGCAGATACAGGTTGCCGTTGGTGTCCGCGAACGGACTAGCGTCGATGGAGCCACCCTCCTCCACCTGGCACACGAACGGCTCATTATCTCGATCGATAAAGGACCCTGCGGAGAAGAGCTCACGGCACGGCCGAGACACTGTCGGTAGTCGTCGCTCGATGCCGCCGTGTAATACAGCACGTACTTGCCGTCGGCGCGCCTTAGCACTTCGGGCGCCCAGGTCTTGCCCGGCTCAACCCATGGCGCGAGCTCCGGCATCGCGTCCGGTCCTCGGTCCATTCCACCAGGTCGGTGGACCGAAGGGTCGGGACGTTGCCATTCGGACCGTTGGTGGCGTAGGCGTGGTACACTTTTCCAACCCGGATCACGTGCGGATCCGGAAAGTTACTGTCGAACACCGGGTTGACGAACTGCCCCGCGCTCGCAGTGCTGGCGGCTGTCGGTGCAAGTTCCTCGGGCGGTGTGGCCGGGACGGATACCGTGGCCTGAGGCGAGGTAGCCGCAGGGGTGGCAACCAGGGGGCGGTGGTCGCCGTCTGGGCCGCGCCAGACCTGGACGCAGGCGTCGCCGTTTCCGTGCCTCCGCACGCGACGAGCGCCAACAGCAGCAGCATCGTAAGTGGCAGGGTAATCCGGCGCATCAAATGGTTATGCAGCAAGACGGCGTCCCTCCTGATTTGCCTCGGTGGGCGGTTGCACAATTGGAGTATAGCGGGATCGTGCGGATTGACACACTTCGGGCCGAGGAGTATCATACGGCAGTCTCCGGCAAGTTAGCATATAATGTGTCCACTCGGAGCGCTTGGGTATGCAAAATGCATCTTACGGCGCGCGCTAAAGAACGTCCACGCACGCAGTAATGATCAGAGCAATTGGGGGGGGTGGTAGGTAGCACATCTCGGACGCGCAGCTTTTCAACAATGGCAAGCTGTTCTATCCGGTCATTTGGCCGGACGAACCGTACAAGGAGAGATACATGTCTTTAGGTACCAAGCGAACCAGCCTTTGGCTCGCGCTGATAATGATTCTGTCGCTGGTGCTAGCTGCCTGCGGCAACGAGGGTGGTAACGGTGGAGACACGCAGGGTGGTACGACCCCAGTCGCCACGGAAATGACAGGTGGCACCACACCCACGGAGATCACACCGCCCGAGGCTGTAACGACACCCGGTATGGTCGGTGCGACCGCTCCGGCCGATGCCGAGGGGACTGCCCCTGTTGGCGGAGCACCTGCGGGCGGCCCGGTTGCCGCACAGCCGACGTGCCCGGATGCCGCGAGGGACCAGGAAATCCAGATGTGGAGCCCGCTCACAGGCCCCGATGGTCAGGTGATGACCAGACTGGCTAACCAGTTCAGCGAGGAGAATGAGTACGGGATCACGGTGCGGCACGTGGCCCAGCCGGAGTACCTCCAGCGGCTGAACACCTCTGCCGCGGCCAACAAGCTGCCGACCATGACCGTGATTCGCGCCAGCGACATCGCGACCATGTCGGCCCGGAACATCCTCAAGCCCATCTCCGACGAGGCAATGGGTGCCATAGCCGAGGGTGATATCTCCGGCGACTTCCCGGAGCAGATCTGGGGCGCGGGCGAGTACAACGGCGAGCGATACGCATTCCCACTGGACGTGCACCCACTTGTCATGTACTACAACAAGGACCTGTTCAAGAAGGCCGGCATCCCTGAGCCGGGCGCGGAGCCGATGACCAAGGAAGAGTTCGAGTCGGCTGTGCAGAAGCTGCATCAGGGCGACACGATGGGCTGGGCAATCGGCACGCTGTTCTCGGCCGACACCCTGTGGCAGACTGTGTTTTGGCAGTTCGGTGGCAACCTGGTCAACGAGGATGGAACTCAGGCTACGTACAACACCCCAGACGGTGTCAGGCTCTGAACTACGTCAAGGAGATGAAGAACAAGTACTCGCCGAAGATCAGCGGCACTGGGGATCCAGAGGTCATCGCGTTCCAGCAGGGCAAGGTGGGCATAGTGTTCCACGGCCCCTGGCACATCAGTAACCTCGAGAAGCTGCCGTTCACGGGATTCGCGCCTGTTCCGCAGTTCGGCGAAGAGTACGCCGTGTGGGGCGGATCGCATCAGTTCGGTCTCACGACCGAGGATCCCGCGCAGCAGGCGGCGGCCGGTTGCTGGATCGGCTGGATCTCGGCGAACTCGGCCCAGTGGGCAAAGGCGGGCCTTCTGCCCATCCGTAACTCCGTGCGCAACAGCCCGGAGCTGACGGAAATTGCCCCGAACATCGCGGCGTTTAAGGCCGAGGCCGATGCCGTGATTCTGTTCCAGCCGGTGCCCGACCTGGAGCCCGCGGTCTTGAACGAGGCCGCCAAGGCTATCGGCCAGGCGATCGAGGGCAAGGGGGATCCGAAGCCACTGCTCGATCAAGCGGCGCGGCGGTCCAACCAGATCATCAAGCAGAATCAGCAGAAGTACGGCGGCCAGTAGCCCCGTGCAGTAGAAGAGGGGGCCGGAGTCCCGCCCCCCCCACCATCGGACTCATATCAGCGAATCTTCCTCAAGGAAGGGGGGCCGGGAATGGCCACGACACCACAGGTCAAAGTCGGAGCACATGCGACCCCGGGTGCAGGGGTGCGGCACGGTCGCTTTAGCTTCTTACCCTACCTGTTCGTCTTGCCGCACCTTATCTTCTTCGCCGCCTTCCTCGGATACCCATTTTTTTATGGGGTATACATCAGCCTCTTCAATTTCGACTTCCTACGGCCTGAGCAACGCCCATTCGTCGGTGCCGAGAACTACATCAACCTGTTCCGGCAAGGCAGCATCCAGTTCACCGACTTCTGGCGAGCGATGATAAACACCGCTGAGTTCGTGCTTTACAGCGTGCCACCGCTCGTCATCCTGGCACTGCTGCTTGCCGTTCTGCTCAATGGTAACTACCCAGGGCGCAATCTCTTCCGCGGACTTTTCTTCGCGCCCTACGCCTTGTCCGTGACCGTCGCTGCTCTGCTGTGGTGGTGGATCTTCCAGCCACAAGGCGGGATGATCAATCATCTCATCAGTTCCATAGGTCTCGGCGGACGTCAGTGGTTGAGCGAGATGCCGTGGGCGTGGGTCGCCATCACCGTCGCAACCATCTGGTGGACCATCGGATTCAACACGGTGATCTTCCTCGCGGCCTTGCAGGAGATCTCCGCGTCGCTCTACGAGGCTGCGTCGATCGACGGAGCCAATCCCATCCAGCAGTTCTTCTATATAACGATACCGATGTTGCGGCCGGTGATGATTTTCGTCCTCACCATTACGCTGCTTGCCTCGGCTAACTTGTTCGGCCAGCCATATATCATGACCAAGGGTGGTCCGGCGCAGCAGACAGAATCCGTGATGATGCGCATCTACCAGGAAGGTATCCTTGAGAATCGCATGGGGAACGCGGCGGCGATGTCCGTGCTTGTCGCCATCATCCTGCTTATCCTGACGACGTTGAACTTCAAGGTGTTCGGCAGCGGGGACAACGAGCAATAGAGCGCGCCAGTCGGTCGCGCAGCAAGGAGTTGATAGTATGGCAACAGTCTCGAAATCGACGGAGCGTGCGGCGGGCAGCAGTGTCAATGCCGAGCTTGCGCGTAGGGTGGTCTTCTATGTTCTGCTCACCTTATTCTCCCTCTTCTTCCTGCTACCGCTTGTATGGATGATTGTCACCGCCATCAAGCCGTTCGCCGAGTGGGTACAGCCGAACTGGATCCCAAAGGACGCGACCTTTCAGAACTTCTCGGACATATTCCAGGATCCATCGTTGCCAGTGCGTCGTTGGTTTGTAAATAGTCTGGTCATCGCAGCCGCGTTCACGATCGCGACCCTGATCATCGACGCGATGGCGGCATATGCGTATGCGCGTATGGAGTTCCGTGGGAGGAACTTGTTGTTCGGGCTGCTGCTGGCGACGCTGGTTATGCCTGGCATTATGTTCCTGGTGCCGAACTTCATCCTCATCGCCCAACTTAACTGGATAGGGACGTATCAAGGCGTGATCGCCCCTGGCCTCGCAGGCGTCTTCGGAGTATTCTTCCTACGACAGTTCTTCCAGGGCATCCCAAGAGAGCTGGAGGAGGCGGCGCTCATCGATGGTGCAGGCGTCTGGACGACCTTCGTACGGGTGGTGCTCCCGCTCGCGAGCGGTGCGCTGGCGACGCTCGGGGTCATTACGTTCATGACATCCTGGAACGACTTCCTCTGGCCACTCCTCATTCTGGGCAACGAGCGCGATATGCTGACTCTTCCGGTCGGTCTCGCCACCCTGCCAAGGACAGTACAATTTCGACTACGGCAAGCTGATGGCGGGGGCCACCGTCACGACCATACCGGTGCTGATCCTGTACCTGTTCCTGCAGCGGTACATCGTGCAAAGCGTGGCGATGACCGGGCTCAAGGGGTAGCCAAACAGCGGCAGCGTTCAATGGCGGAGAAGTGATGCGGCACATCACTTCTCCGCCGTTTTTTGCTTCAACACGTTAACTACAGGAGCGACGCGTGAAAAGACCGAACATCCTTGTGCTCTGCTCCGACGAGCAACGTACGGACACGCTCGGCTGCTATGGGCCGGTGTACGGCGTGCAAGGGAACCCGGTGCTACGGACGCCGCACATAGACAGGCTCGCGGAGGAGGGTGTTCGGTTCGACCGAGTGTACGTGCCATATCCCCTGTGCAGTCCGGCACGCGCCTCGCTCTGGACTGCGCTCTACCCGCATCAGCACGACGTTCTGGGAAACAAACGGGAGATGCGACTCCCCGACGGCTTTCGTTCGCCGGTCGCAGCGCTGCGTGATGTAGGTTACAACACGGGCTATGTCGGCAAGTGGCACGTACCAGGCGCTACTCCCGAGGAACTGGGCTTCTCCAATGCGCGCGCGCTGGGACGTAAATGGGGTCGCGACATCGAGGAGTATCGCGCTTACTTGCGCGAGAGGGATACACGCTCTCACCGGGTAGTGTCGAGAACCTTACCCCGCACGAACATTCATTGCTTCGTGGGGAAGACCCGCCCGCCTGCGGCACGTCCGAACTGCCGCTCCATGATTATCTGGAGTGGTGGGTGACGGACCGCGCAATTGAGATGATTGAGGAAGCAAGCAGCAGGGAACAGCCCTTCTTTCTCGTCTGCGGCTGGAACGCGCCCCATTTTCCGATGATCGTACCGGCGCCGTATGACACAGCGTATGACCCGGCAGAGGTTCCGCTGCCGCCGACGTTCGTGGACAGCCTGGATGGGAAGCCCGAGGTGCAGAAGAGCCGCCCTTCGCACACGCCGGTGCAACACCTGGACCCCGACGGGTGGCGTCGCCTGATCGCCCACTACTGGGGATTGGTGCGGCTCATCGATGATCAGGTGGGCCGGATCACCGCCGCGCTGGAGCGACTTGAACTGCTGGACGACACTATCGTGGTGTACCTTTCGGACCACGGGGACCTGATGGGGTCGCATCATCTAATGGAGAAGGGCGCTTGGAACGTTTATGAGGAGACGGTGCACGTACCGCTGATCATCCGCGACCCTCGTCCTTCCGCTCCCCGCGGAGTCGTCCCGCAGCTCGTGAGTCTGCTCGATTTGATGCCGACGCTCCTTGTCCTGGTCGACGTTCAAACACCGCCGGACTTCAGTGGACGGAGCGCCGCAATGCTTATGAACGGGAATGTGGGTAGTTGGGACGAGGTCGTCTACGGCGAAACGATGGGACTCTCGGAGCGGGCCGAGGTAGACACGCCTTTGCCCCAAGACCAGCTTGATCCGTCGAAGCTGCTCGTCGTGAAGTGGCTACGGACACCGCACTGGAAGTACGCGTACTACTCAACCGATCTCGACGAGCTGTACAACCTCGATGCGGATCCCGGAGAATCCAATAACCTCGCCGCGGACACGCAGCATGGCCAGACGGTTCAGACCTTCCGCGAACAGCTGCTGCTCTGGATGGAGCGGACCGGCGATCCACTGCTGTCCCAGCTACGTGCGAGGATCCGGCAGGGAGCGACATAACCGACTGCATTCTCGACGAGGCAGCAGTCCCTGCTACACGGAACCTCCTGTACCTATTCAGGACGAGTGGTAAGTGCAGCGCGCAGCGAGCCCGGGTACTGCGCTCTATGATGATGCAGTCGCATCGCAATACGAACTCTGGCTGAACGGTGGGGTATCTGTCATTCCTCTGCGATGATGATGCAGTCACACCGTTATGACATGCACCATCATTCAAGGGATTGCGCATTACCCGTGTTCCGGTATCGCCCGGCGCGGAGTTCGCTTGTCGCGGCATGCATCGATTGCGCATATTCGAGCGCACAACGGAGAATCGCCGCTAACCTACGTCGTGGCATGTTCTGTCGCCCCCGTCACCTTGTCAACGATCAGTGCATCCTCGCCGCGAGCGTCGCGACCCTCGCGGAGGTTGCAGTGTGCCGCGGAGTATTCCGTACCCAGCAGGACGATCGCGGCGCTTATATATGCCCACAGTAATAGCACGGCGACTGAACTCAACGGGCCGAACACCCGAGTGTAGCGCTCATCGTACCGCTCAAGGTACCACTCGAACGCTTCCTGACTTATCTGGAACAGCACGCTGGCAAGGAGCGCACCGGGTAGTGCGTCGCGCCATGACACCCGGCGGCGAGGAACGTAGCGGTACAGCAGCAACAGGATAAGAAAGCCGAGCCCTTTTACCCACAACTCCCCCATAAACGTCCAGACGGGACCAGTTGGCAGTGCGGACTGGCCCGTCAGCGATTGCCACGCCTCCTGGCGTATGGGCTCGTACAGCAGGCTTGCAGTGATGAGTGCGACTGTCAGAACCACGAGCAAAGGCTCGATGAGGAGCCGGTAGCGGAGTGAGTAGTTATGCGGTACATCCCATGCCTCATTGAGCGCCCGGGTTAGCTGGGCGAATATGCGCGTGCCCGACCACAGGAGCGCGATGATTGAGAAGCCAAACACGCCGCCGCCCGCCTGTACCGCACCACGGACGCCCGATTCTACCAGCGCGGAACTGACCGGTACCCAGGCATGCAGCACCTCCTGCACCCGGTCTGCCGCCTGATCCGCGTCGAGCACGGCAGCCGCCACAGTGACTGAAAGCAGGAGGAGCGGGAAACCCGAAAACAGGCCGTAGAACGCGAGACTCGCCGAGGCGGAGGTACAGTGGTCGTAGAAGAAGCCACGCACAGCCATCTCGAATAATCGCAGGAAGTTCCACACCTTACGCCGCATATGCCCGACCCCTTGCGGAGGTGCTAGGGTGATTACTCATCAAGACGGCTGGCCCCGCACGAGCTGGTGGAATCAGCCCGCTTGCAAGGCTCAATGTTCCAGTATCGCCGGCCGACGGTAGCGCCGACCGTCCACCTCAGTTTCGATCACCGGCCAGTCCGGCATTTCGGTGAGCACCTCGTTGCCGGATGGTCCGACGAGTATTGTGTCCTCGATCTTCACTCCGGTAATAGAGGGGTTCCAGGCAAACGCTTGTCCTTCGCTCACGGTGGCTGTGCTTGCAAAGGTGCCGAGTTGCTCGCGTGGCTCATAACCAGCGAGACCGCCCTGGTGGTGCAACCGCCACTCGTCCGGATAACCGGCTGTTTGGTACGCGTCCGCAGCGCGGGCGAACACGTCCTTGAGGGTCGCGCCAGGTCTCTGCTAGGGTTGTGGCGAGAAAGGTGGCGTCGACGCGTTTCGGCGCAGGCATCCTGCTTCTCGTTGTCGCAGGTCATCATCCAGCAATCGCTGCTGCCCCAGCTACGTTCGATGTTCCGGCAGGGAGCGACATAACTGACTGCAATCTCGAGGAGGCAGCAGTGCCTGCTACACGGAACCTCCTGTACCTATTCATGACGAGTGGTAATTGCAGCGCGCTTTCGAGGTATCATCGAGCCCGGGTAGCTGCGCTCTATGATGATGCAGTCGCATCGCAATACGAACTCTGGCTGAACGGTGGGGTATCTGTCATTCCGAGCGTGCGAGGAATCCGTGGTACGGGCTATGGATCCCTCACTGCGTTCAGGATGACATGCACCATCATTCAAGCGGATTGCGCATTACCCGTGTGTGGGGCATGGTACTCCCGCTCCGGCGCCCAGTTCGCTTGTCGCGGCATGCATCGATTGCGCATATTCGAGCGCACAACCGAGAATCCCCGCTAACCTACGTCGTGGCATGCTCTGTCGCCCCCGTCACCTTGTCAACGATCAGTGCATCCTCGCCGCGAGCGTCGCGACCCTCGCGGAGGTTGCAGTGTGCCGCGGAGTATTCCGTACCCAGCAGGACGATCGCGGCGCTTATATATGCCCACAGTAATAGCACGGCGACTGAACTCAACGGGCCGAACACCCGAGTGTAGCGCTCATCGTACCGCTCAAGGTACCACTCGAACGCTTCCTGACTTATCTGGAACAGCACGCTGGCAAGGAGCGCACCGGGTAGTGCGTCGCGCCATGACACCCGGCGGCGAGGAACGTAGCGGTACAGCAGCAACAGGATAAGAAAGCCGAGCCCTTTTACCCACAACTCCCCCATAAACGTCCAGACGGGACCAGTTGGCAGTGCAGACTGGCCCGTCAGCGATTGCCATGCCTCCTGGCGTATGGGCTCGTACAGCAGGCTTGCAGTGATGAGTGCGACTGTCAGAACCACGAGCAAAGGCTCAATGAGGAGCCGGTAGCGGAGTGAGTAGTTATGCGGTACATCCCATGCCTCATTGAGCGCCCGGGTTAGCTGGGCGAATATGCGCGTGCCCGACCACAGGAGCGCGATGATTGAGAAGCCAAACACGCCGCCGCCCGCCTGTACCGCACCACGGACGCCCGATTCTACCAGCGCGGAACTGACCGGTACCCAGGCATGCAGCACCTCCTGCACCCGGTCTGCCGCCTGATCCGCGTCGAGCACGGCCGCCGCCACAGTGACTGAAAGCAGGAGGAGCGGGAAACCCGAAAACAGGCCGTAGAATGCGAGACTCGCCGATGCGGCGGTGCAGTGGTCGTAGAAGAAGCCACGTACAGCCATCTCGAATAATCGCAGGAAGTTCC
>JAUJMR010000001.1:457442-473628 GCA_030446765.1 Chloroflexia bacterium | reverse complement strand
GACCCGAAATGCACCAACCGGGTAATGGAGCACACGAGCCCGTGTCTGCGGCCGCATAGCACGACCATGGCGTACCGCTCCAGCCGTTTCGCCGTAGGCAAGGGATGGCGGTACCGAAAGATTCGCTCGTCTGTCGCGACCAGATCAACGATTGGCCAGGCCCCGCGCGACGCGGTCTCCCGCGCAACTATCCCGGCGATCTCATGCTCCGTTTGACCCGGTTCGATCTGAGACAGCGCTGCAGCCATAGCGTCCGCGCACGTGCGTCCGAGCTCCCGAAAGCGCTCGATCTCCTCGGGTACCAACTGCGACCGCAACTCGCTCACGGCCGCGGACAGGTCGACCGCGCCGGGATAGGGGAAGTCCGCGCCGACTTTTAACCCCTGCGTTGCGCCCTCGAGAGGCGTCTCAGCACCGTACCAGTCGCCCGCGACGATCTCCCATCCCTGTGCCGCGAGTCCTTCCTCATCTCCGATACGTGGCGCCTCGATGTTCGTGGTGAACACCTGCCGGCGCTCCGGTGTGATCAGTAGGGTCGCGTCGCCGTAATCCGACGCGGTGTTGATGTAGCTCGACGCGCCGCACGTTGCCCAGGAGAAGCTGCTCGCTCGCTTTAAGAGAAGTGCGTCCAACCCCCGATCCGCCAGCAACGCCTCGATCCGCCTAAGCTTCCCGTCCTGCTCGTTCATCATTCCTCCGTTCACTCAGACTGCCCATTGTATACAGGTGAAGTGGAATCCTGGGTGCTGGACCTTCTCTCCGAACAAGCGGGCGGACCAGCGGTACGCAATCCGGTTCAGCCGTGGTGCGAGTCATCCCGAGTGCGGTGAGGGATCCGTAACCCGTACCTTGGATTCCTCGCACGCTGGGGTTGACAGATTCCCCACCCTTGAGCCCGTATAGCACGCTGTATATCTACGTGCTCAATCCAACGGCTCGCACGTGGCGGCGGAGACAGGCCACACAAAGCGATTCGACGAGACGAAAGCGTGGAGGGTGTGGCTTATGCCACACCCTGTCAAAATCTACTGGTGGTTGAGCCTGGCTCGCGGCTGTCGTGGGCGCGTCCGCGTGCTAAACCGCGGCGTCCTGGTTGGCGCCCGCAATTTGCTTCCGGAAGGCCTCGATCTGCTCGTACTCATCGTCAGAGAGGCGGAACTCTGCCGCGTCGATGATCTCGTCCACCTGGCTGGGACGGCGGGCACCAACTATTGCACCGGTAACCGCCGGGTTGTGCAGGGTCCAGGCTATCGCGACCACACCCGTGGAACGGCCATGCCGATCGCCGATACTCCTCAACAGGTCGACCAGTTCCATATTGCGGCTCAGGTTCGGCTCAGTGAACTCGTCCGAGTTCTTACGCCAATCGTCTTCCGGCATATTCTCGATGCGCTCGCGCGTCATCTTGCCGGCGAGCAAGCCCGAAGCCATCGGCGAGTAATTGATCACACCGATCCCCTGGTCCAGGCAGTATGGCAGGATCTCATCCTGCACTTCCGGCTTCAGCAGGTGATACGGCGGTTGAAGGGTGGAGACAGGCGCGATCGCTTGTGCGCGCTTCAGCTGCTCAACGTTGAAGTTCGAGACGCCGATCCAGCGGATCTTCTCTGTTGCGACTCCCTGGATATCGTCTGCGTGACCATCTGCACGATCCATGTGGCGACGCGGCCTGGTTCGGCTATCTCTACCGGTCCATGTGCCACACACCAAGCTGTGGGACAAACAGAACGCAGTGTGCCCGGGTGCCTGCGCGCGCGCAGGCCGGAGTTCTGCACGAGACGCCTGCAGCTGCGGTGGGGAGCCGCCGTCTGTTCCAGAGTTTGCCTGCAGGATTCCCTTGACCTCGGGGCGACTTCCTAGATCGGTCCAAAGCCTGAGCCCTATGTCGGCGTCGATTACCATATCGACCTGCGCGACGTACTCGCCCGATGCGTCGCTGCCGGGAGGAATGGTCTGTACGCCTCGCTATCCACAGACTCGAGTTTCTGGTAGAACGCCTCGCCGTTAGATACAGCATCAGCACCGCTGCGTTGCCGACGTTGAGCGAGTCCATCCGTTGGTTGCGTCCTCCGACATCGGGATCGCGACGCTCACGTCTTCCGCATCGTGCCACGCCCGCACGATGCCGTATATCTCACTGCCCATCACGAGCGCCACCCGGCCCTGGTAGTCCGCCTCCCGGTAGCCCAAAGGCGCGTCCGTGTCTGTGGTCACGATCCGAGCGGCTATCCCAGCCGTGACTTCGTAGCCAGCCGACCGCTTCCGTGACCTCTGCCTCGATCACTGGCATCGTGAAAAGGGAGCCCATACTGGAGTGGATCACCTTCGGGTGTGCGAGGCGCGTCCTGCGGTTTGTGATCACCACGGCATCCGTTCCTGTGCCGTCCGCGCACCGGATGATCGTGCCGACGTTCCCCGTTATCTCCAACCCGTCGAGCACGACGATGCGGTTCTGCTTGCCGAGCGGTATGTCGTCCCAGCCCCAGCGGCGTCAGATGAGCCATCAGCCGCCAGGCCGTCGGTGCCCTCGCGGTCGACGAGACGTTGCATGACGGCGGAGCTGGCGGCATACGATGGGACGCTGCTGGCTGCGATACGCTGTGCCATCGTCTTTCCCGCATCACCGCGCAACAGCTCGGGGCACACGAAGAAGGCACGGAGGGCCAGCCCCGCGTCCAGGGCGGTGGATATCTCCCACAGGCCTTCGAGGCAGACCAGATTCTCCGGGTTCGATCTCGTGTTCTTCTTTATCGACAGGTATTGCTTCACCCGCGGGTTCTGCGCTGCCACCGGGGCCAGCTCCGTTAGATCGGTCGTGTTGGGCATGGGTTCTCCGAGCTTACGCGCTTTCTCTAGGGAAGGTCCTACACTCTCGCGTGCAGCGTGTTGTCAAGCAGGCGGCGGTAGTGGTCGTCACAGCTGGCGCCCACGCAGGGCATCGCGCCCACCGCTACGATGTTATCGCCCTCGAAGGTCAGGTCCGCCATGGCCGGGTTGAAGATCTGCTTGCCATTGGGCAGGACGAATGAGGGAGTACCCTGAGGATCGAGGAACGTCGCGCCCTCTTCATACTCCGCCCGTACCTGACTCATCGCCTCTCCACTGTCCAGTTCCCGCTCGAACCGGGCAAGGTCCAGGTCCATCTCACGCGCCAACTGCACGAGCACGTCGCGGCGGGAGATGTCCAGGCTGCGCCCGAAGAACGCCTCGCGCACTGCTAGGTCGTACCACAAGCCTTGCTCATAACCCTGCGAAGCGGCGCACTTCGCCGCCGCGAATGCTGGCAGCGTGCTGTCGGGGTACGTATCCGCCGTGTATGGCGCGAACGCCGCGCGGCCGTCGTGCAGCGCCGCGGGCCACCACTCAGCTTCCAGCACCGGCCGAGGGGTGGGTCGGTCATTTACCCACTCTTGCGGCAGGGCCTTCCACGCGAGCCGGGTCCGTCCGGCGAACTCGGGTAACACGACTCGCAAGCGCACGGCCGCAATATAGGACCATGGTCAGGTGTACTCTGCCCACACCCGCAGCACCGGCACGTCGCTAGCCACCGGTGGCCGCCCCCTCCGCGATGGTGCTCCGCAGATACGCCTGGACGAACGGATCCATGTCGCCGTCGAGCACGCCCGTCGTGTTGCCGGTCTCGCAGCCGGTCCGGTGGTCCTTCACGAGCGTGTACGGGTGCAGCACGTAGGAGCGAATCTGCGCGCCCCAACCTGTGCTTACGTGCTCGCCGCGGAGCTGCGCCTGTTCCGCCGCCTGGCGCTGCAGTTCCCGTTCCAGGAGCCGCGCTCTTAGCACCTTCATCGCCGTCTCCCGGTTCTGTAGCTGCGACCGCTCGTTCTGGCACGTCACCACGATGCCGGTCGGGATGTGGGTAAGCCGCACGGCTGAGGAGGTCTTGTTCACGTGCTGTCCGCCGGCCGATGATGAACGATACGTGTCCATGCGGATGTCGTCATCGTTGATCTGTACCTCGGCTGCATCGTCGGCCTGGGGCAGGACCTCGACCAGCGCGAAGCTGGTGTGACGCCGGTGCGCCTGGTCGAACGGCGAGAGGCGCACGAGCCGGTGCTGCCCCGCCTCCGCCTTGGCATAGCCGAACGCATTCTCACCGCGCAGCTCGATGGTGGCGGACTTCAGCCCGGCCTCCTCGCCCTCCAGCGAGTCGACGACCTCCGCATCCCAGCCGCTGCGCTGTGCCCAACGCAGGTACATCCGCACCAGCATCTGCACCCAGTCCTGCGAGTCCGTGCCCCCCTCGCGCGCGTGGATGTCCAGAATCGCGTCGTGGGAATCGTACGGGCCGGAGAGCATTAGATCAAACTCCAACTTCTCCAACTTCTGCTCGATTCCGCGCGTTTCCGCGTCAATCTCCGCCGCGACCGTCTCGTCGTCCTCCTCACGGGCCATCTCCAGCAGTCCCGCCAGGTCGTCGAGCTGCCCTTGCAGCTCCGTCCACACGCCGGTCTGCGCCCGTAGGGAAGTCAGGCGGCGCATTGTGCGCTGGGCGCGGGTCGAGTCGGTCCAGAAATCCGGCTCGACGCTTGCTGCTTCGAGTTGCTCTATCTCCGTTTGTTTGGCGGGCAGGTCAAAGATGCTCCTGAAGCTCGTGTACCCGAGCCTTGAGGGCGGCGATTCTGTCGTTGAGCTCTTCCACCGTGCAGCCTCCCGTTGCTCCTATGCCATATTCCATGAAGCTACGAGCCACCGTAACCTCAGCGCGTAATTATATCACCCACCCCTGGCTCCGACTGTACGGAGCCTGCGATAATGCGCGCGATCCGGTCCGCTTTGTCACTGTCCGGGCGGCAGCGGCGCGGTGCCGCCCGCCCACATGCAGCGACAGTTGCGGGCACAGACAAGCGGCCAGTGGACCCGAAGTGGGCTTTTGGAATGGTTGAAAGGGAGTTGGGCGATGAGCACTGCCGAGATACATACCCTGATTCGTGGCGGCAGGGTGGTGGATGGCACGGGCACCCGTGGCAGTACGCTGACGTTGCGCTCTCCGGTGACCGCGTTGCCGGCGTACTTCCACCGGGTAGCGTAGATGCCGCGAACGTGCGCGAGGTGGTGGACGCTTCCGGTATGGTGGTCTGCCCCGGCTTCATTGACATCCAGAGCCACTCGATCATCCCGTTGATGACGGACGCCCGATGCCTCTCGAAGATCGCCCAGGGTGTCACGACCGAGATCATGGGCGAGGCATGGACTCCCGCGCCGTTCGGTGGCAAGATCAAGCAACCTCTCCCGCCTGACTTCTTCGGCAACCGGGCACCCGAGTGGAACCAGCGAGCACGTGGCTGGACGCGCTTCCGTGACTGGCTGGAGGCGATGGCGGAGCGCGGCGTCTCGCCGAACATCGGGTCCTTCCTGGGCGCGGGCACGTTACGCGAGTACGTCAAGGGTATGGAGATGAGGGTGGTCAGCCCCGAGGAGCTGAGCTCGCTACGCCGAGTGACCGAGGAGGCGATGGCGGACGGCGCGTTCGGCGTGTCTTACGCCCTGATCTACCCGCCGGACGCGTACGCGAACACGGACGAAATCGTCGAGGTCTGCAAGGTGGTCGCCCGCCACCACGGCGTGTACATCACGCACCTGCGCTCGGAGGGTGCCGCTTTCATCGAGGCGGTCGAGGAGGCATTCGAGATCGGCCGCCGTGCTGAGGTGCCGGTTGAGATCTATCACCTGAAGGCGTCCGGGCGGAGCAACTGGGACAAGATCCCCCGGGTCATCGAGATGATCGATCGTGCCCGGGCCGAGGGCCTCGATGTGACCGCCGACATGTACCCATACGTCGCCAGCGGCACGGGGCTCTCTGCCGTCCTGCCGCCGTGGGCGTCCGCGGGCGGGAAGCTGTACGAGAACGTGCGCGATCCCCAGATGCGCCTAAGGCTACGCGCGGAGCTGGAGCATCCCTCGGGCGACTGGGAGGCGATGGCGAGCGGGGCAGACTCGAGCGAGATCATGCCCGTGGGTTTCCAGAAGCCGGAGCACCAGGCGTATGTCGGCAAGCGCCTCTCCGAGATCGCGGAGCAGCGCGGGCAGGACTGGATCGATGCCGTCTTGGACCTGCTCGGCGCGGAGGAGCAGCGCATCAGCACCATCTACTTCAAGATGAGCGAGGAGAATCTGCGCCTGCAACTCCAGCAGCCGTGGATCAAGATCTCCACCGATGCCGGTGGCCTCGACCCTGCGTGGGCCGCGCCGACCGGCCCGACTCACCCGCGGGCGTACGGCACATATCCCCGCGTGCTCGGCCACTATGTTCGTGAGGAAGGGGTGCTCGGCCTCGAGGATGCTGTCCGGAAGATGAGCTCGTCCGTCGCGGACCGCCTCGGCCTGCGTGACCGCGGACTATTGCGAGCCGGACACTTCGCCGATGTCGTCGTGTTCGACTCCGCGACAATCGCGGACCGTGCGACGTTCGCGGAGCCGCACCAACTGGCTGTGGGCGTACGCGACGTGTGGGTGAACGGCGGCCGCGTGTATGCGGACGGCGCCCACACCGGCGCGACGCCGGGCAGGATGCTTACGGGACCGGGGTCGTGAGACCGGACTGGCGCACTGGCTTGCCAAGAGGCCCGCGTGTCGCGCTCCGCAGTCCGGCAAACGGAACACCGCCCGCTCGGAGACGCTGCAACCGTGCCGCGCTTCGTTCGATATGGCGAGACAGCTTGGCTGTCGAGGCACGAGGGATCGTACTCAGGGCCCCTTGCCCACCCTCACCATATCCGGATAGACCAGCACGCGGTAGTGACATTGCGCCGTGCCTTGTGCCCCTGTGACGTTGCAGGGCATGGTGCGTGACGTGCAGGAATCGAACTCGCTAGCGATCAGGGGCGAGGCTGCCGCTGACGTAGCGCCTCGAAGCCCAGCGCCGTCGCCGCCGCGGTCATGCCGAGCGAGAGGTTGAACTCCCGGCCGTACGGAATCTCCAGCACCAGGTCTGCCGACGCCAGCAGTTCCCGGCTGATCCCCCGCTTCTCACCGCCGATCACAAGGAAGAGCGGGCCGGTGAGGTCGGCGTCATACAGCGAGATCGCTCGCCCGTCTCGGGCTGCACACGCCACTCGAAGGCCCCGCGCGCGCATAGCGTCGGCTGCCGAGACAGCGCTTTCCGCAAGGGCCGTGGGTACCAGCTCCGATGCGCCAGCGGAGGCACGGGCGATGGTGCCGGCAACAGGGGTCCAGTCACGGTCGCGCACGATGAGCCCATCCACGCCCGCGCCGTACAGCGCTCGCACGGCGTGACCGAAGTTGAACGGGTCCTCCATGCCGTCGAGCATCGCGAGGAAGGGGTTCTCGGTGCTCGCGCCGAGCTCGTTTAGACTATAGTGCCTCCGCGGCCCAGCCAGCCCAACGATGCCGCCGTGCGTCTTCCCTCGGGCATAGTACTCGATGAAGTCCGTATCGACACGCTGCACGACCACCTCAGCCGCCTGTGCAAACCGTTCAATCTCGGCGGACTCCCGGTCTCGCTTGCGCTTATGGATGAAGATGGTTTCGAAGGAACGGTTCCCCGCCTGCAGCGCCGCCCGGACGGAGATCAGCCCTTCCAGTACTGTGTGTTGCTCTGACATCTCGTAAACCTGTTGGCTTCCCGATGCTTCGATTATTCCCGTGATCGTGGGGAGGCGTTACTCCCTCGTGCTAGGGACTTGAGCCTGCGCATTGGTCCCGGCAGGCATGCAAACAAGTCCCTACAAGGCGCGACCTTCATGCTCATCGCTGTAGTGTTTGTACGCAACGAAGTGTGGCAATTCAAGGATCATTGGCAGGCGCCGCAGGGTGGCACCGAAAGAGGTCGTCAACGGCGGCTAACGGGGCGGTTACCCCTTGCGCGCACGCTGGCGCTCGTTGTCGGTGAGCAGCTTCTTGCGCATGCGAATGTTCTTTGGTGTGACCTCGACCAACTCATCGTCCGCGATGAAGTCAAGCGCCTGATCAAGGCCCATCCAGACGGAGGGCGAGAGTCGCACCAGGACTTCAGCGCTCGCGGCGCGCATGCTCGTCAGCTTCTTCGTCCGGCAGACGTTGATCGGCAGGTCCAGACCCCGTGGACTGGAGCCGATGATCATGCCCTCGTACACCTGCGTGCCCGGCTCAATGAAGGTTACGCCGCGCTCCTGGGTCGTCAGCAGCGCGTACGTTGTCGCGACCCCACTCTCCGTTGCGATCATCGCTCCCGCTCTATTAGAAGGGATCGGACCGGCGAGCGGGCGGTACCCGATGAGCACGCTGTTCATGACCACCGTGCCCCGGGTTTCTGTAAGCATCCGCGCGCGAAGCCCGAGCAGACCGCGCGTCGGCACGTCGAACTCCAGGTGGGTCTCCCCCCGGCCCTCGTTCGTCATCACGGTCATGCTACCCTGCCGTTTTCCCAGGTGCTCGACGACGACGCCAACATGCTCCTCGGCGACATCCACGGACAGGTGCTCCCATGGCTCCTGTTTGATGCCGTCTATTTCCGCGATGATCGCTTCGGGCTTGGACACCTGCAGCTCATAGCCCTCGCGGCGCATATTCTCGATCAATACCGCGAGGTGTAACTCACCCCGCCCCGAGACCTCGAACTCCTCAGCCGAGTTTGTTGAGTGGACGCGTAGCGACAGATTCGTCTCTAGCTCGGTGAAAAGCCGCTCGCGCAGCTTCCTGGACGTACTGTAAGATCCCTCGCGACCCGCAAGCGGGCTGGTGTTCACCCCGAACGTCATCTTTACCGTTGGCTCGGTGATCGCGATGCGGGGTAGTGCCTCCGGATGTGCGACGTCCGCGATCGTGTCCCCGATGCTGACCGAGTCGAGCCCCGTGACCGCGACGATTTCGCCCGCCTGGGCCTCAGCCACCTCGATACGGCCCAAGCCCTGGTACAGATAGAGCTTGTTTAGTTGCCCGCCGATCGGCTCGCCTTCTCCGGTGAGCACGACGACGGGCTGGCCGGCGGTAAGCCGTCCGCGGTTCACTCGTCCGATCGCATACCGGCCACGGTAACTGTCGTAATCAAGTGTTGTGACGAGCAGTTGCAGAGGGGCGTCCGCGTCACCTTTTGGCGCGGGCACGTGGTCGAGTATCGCTTCAAATAGGGGGGCAAGATCGGTGCGCGGGGCGTCGAGGCTCCGCGCCGCCCACTCCTCGCGCCCTGAGGCGTAGAGCACGGGGAAATCCAGGTGGTCAGGATCCGTCGCGAGCTCCAGGAACAGGTCCGACACCGCGTCGACCACTTCCTCAACGCGCGCCTGCGCCCGATCGACCTTGTTGACGACGACGACTGGCTGCAGGTCGAGCTCCAGCGCCTTCTTGAGCACAAAGTGCGTCTGTGGCATGGGACCTTCGACCGCGTCCACGATTAGGAGCACCCCGTCCGCCATCAGGAGGACACGCTCCACCTCGCCACCGAAGTCCGCGTGGCCAGGTGTGTCGATAATGTTGATCTTGGTGTCCTTGTACGTCACGGCGGTGTTTTTTGCGAGGATCGTGATGCCGCGCTCGCGTTCCAGGTCGTTGGAGTCCATGATGCGCTCGCCCATCGCCTGGTTGTCCCGGAAGACATGGCTCTGCTTCAGCATCCCGTCCACGAGCGTGGTCTTCCCGTGGTCGACGTGGGCGATGATGGCGATATTGCGGATGTCCTCGCGGATGGTACCGGGCATTGGATCTCCTGGATAGGTGGCTTCACTGGGCACGAAAAGGGCGTGAACGCGACGTCCACGCCCGATGATAGCTGCAATGATTGTACCATAGGGACCGCATCGCCCGATGAGCCTGCGTCTGCCGCCGTGCCCGGCTGCTGGTCCAGCACCTGTGCGAGCAGCGCCTTCGGTTCTCCGATCTCGAGGGGTAGGGCGACTACCTCGCCCTTTGTGATGTCCTCGCCGACCTGCCCGAGAAAGCACCGGGCGACGACGCTGGTCACGGAGATGACAGGCTGGGTATCACCATCTGGCGGCCTACCATAACTCCATCGCGAACGTTTTGCCGGTCTCTCGCATGCCCTCGCGCTCGTAGAAGCGGTGCGCCCGCTTGCGCGCGTGGCCGGATTCGAGGACAAGCCGGTGGCAGCCGCGGTCGCGGGCGATGTCGACTGCGCGGTCGAAGAGCAACCGCGCCGCGCCACTGCCGTGCTCCGACTCTGTGACGATTAGGTCCGGTATCCACGCCTCCATTGTCGGGTGGTTCAGCCGCTCGCGAATGTGGAGGGACAGGAAGCCGACGGGTAAGCTATCGCGCAGCATAATCAGACTCTCCACATCAGCGGACTCGACGTGTCGCTCAAACAGCTGCCGCGCCGTCTCACGCTGTTCCTCCGGCACCAGCGGTCTACCGAGCTCCCCAAGTAACGTCGTTACCGCCACAAAGTCGCTCTGTTCCACGTGACGCACGACCAGCCCCAAGCGCCCCGGCTCGCCGAAACCGAGCAACAGGCGCCCACCCTCGGCCACGGCCACCTGCCCGAAGCCTAGGAGATGCCACGTCGCGAATGCCCCGCCGTCCACACCTTCTAGCGTTTGGAGCAACAGCGTTAGTGCGAGACCGTGACCGCAGACCGCGACCCGTTCTCCCTCGTGATTGCGCTCGATGTCCCGGATGCACGCAACCATCCGAGCCGTCGCTGTATCAACAGGTTCCCACCCTTTTGGGGGGTTGTCCGGCTCATCCATGTACCGCCGGACGAGCGCGTGGTAGTCGTCCGCCCAGCCCGGCGCGCGGCGGACCTCGCTGAGCCGTTCGTCCAGCCGGATCTCCAGACCGTGCTTCCGCGCTACGATACGCACGGTTTCGACCGCTTTCTCTTCCGGGCTGCTGTAGAGTGCATCGATGTCCTTCCAGAACGCCGCCTGGGCGAGCTGGCGCGCCTCCGCCTCCCCGATTTGCGACAGCGGCCACCGGCGCGCGTCCGGCCCGTTCGGTATCGTCAACGCATGGCGCACGAGGTATATCGGCATACCATACTCCTTCCTTGCGGCTATCAATATAGAGGACACAACAAGAACGCAGCATGCGGAACCACGCGCAGGCAATATGCAGTGCCGCATCCGCCCCCGGCGCACCGGTAGCGTCGTTTGCTCATTGGCTTGTGTGGACTGGCACGTATGTGAATTGTCAGGCGCGCGTAACCCCGGTAGACTGCCAGTGCGCGGGGCCGGGAGGGCTCTGCACGACCGCCCAAGGAGCACAGGGTTTGAAGATACGTCGCAAAGCGTGGAAGATAGCCGCCGTCATCCTGGCGCTGCTTATTGCGGCGATTGCCATCGGTACGCCACTGAGCCCGCCCGGTCTCATACAACGAAGCCTGGCCGCCGTCTGGCGCGATCCTCTCCGTCGGTTACATCGGCTTGTTGCTGTATCTCTACGTCGACTGGAAGAGGCAATGAAGTGGTCGCATGTGCGTCCTTCGGACTCCGGCTGGATGATATGCGTGTCATCCCGAACGCAGTGAGGGATCCGTATCCTTGGACCACCGATTCTTCGCGGGCTCGCCATGACAGATAACCTATCCTTCAGCCGGTGTCTTAGCGCGATTTGGCGGGTGAGCGCATATGTGCCCCTTCCCCGGCGCCGTGTTGGGGGGCGCTGCTATAGTTTCGGGTTGTTGCGGTGGCGGTCGCGATCGCGCGTCGCTTTCTTCTCCATGTTCGCGATGAACGCCGCGGTGAGGTCCGTGCCGGTCTGGTTGGCGATCGCCAGGACGACAGTGAACACATCGGCGAGCTCATCCGCCAGCGCGTGCTGCTCGGTGCCAGCGCGGGTGCTTTGATCGCCATACGTGCGGTTCATCACCCGCGCGACCTCCCCAACTTCCTCCACAAGCTGTGCGAGGTTGGACAGTTCCGAGAAGTAGCGGACCCCTACCGTCCGAATGTACTCGTCGACAGCCTCCTGAGCTTCACGTAGGGTCACGTCCGCCATCAGCGCTGGGGCATCCGGCAACGGCCGACGAGTCCATCGTGCCACATCGCGGGGCATGCGCCGCCGCAGGGCGTGGATCCGGTCAGTCGATGGATTGTGTCGAGCTGTCGGATTCTCATGGCTCGGCTACAACCGGGTTTTCCAACGTGCCTATGCCCTCGATCTCGAGCGTCACGATGTCTCCGGGCTGCAGAAACACCGGCGGACGGTGAGATGCGCCCGTGCCCGGTGGCGTGCCAGCCGTCACGATATCGCCCGGCTCGAGCGTCATCACCCGCGACAGATCGGCGAGTAGCCGTGATAGCGGAAAGATCGAGTCGCCGGTGGTCGCGTCCTGCATGACCGTGCCGTTGATGAGCGTTCGGACGCGCAGGTTCGCGGGGTCGGGCATCTCGTCGGCGGTGACGATGCAGGGGCCGATCGGAGCGAAGGTATCGAAGTTCCCGGCCAGCACGGACTGTTCGTGCTCTCCCGACATGTCACGCGCGGTAACATCGTGCAGGATCGTGTAACCCGCGACATAGGCGAGCGCGTCTTCTTCCGCCACGTGCTTCATCTGCGCTCCTATGACGGCCGCGAGCTGCACGCCATAGTCCAGTTGTTTGGTGAGTCGCGGATAGATGATCGGCTCACCGGGGCCAATGATTGTGTTCGGCAGCTTCGCATAGAAGTGCGGCGACGCCGGAGGTGCAGCCGCCTGATGTTCCTGTGGCTGATCGACATAGTTCATGCCACAACACAGAATCTTGCCGGGGTCCGGGACCGGCGGCCAGATCTCGACCTGATCGAGCGGATACCACAGACCCTCCCGCTCCCGTTCGGGCAGCCGGGTAACGTGGTGCATGGCGTCCCGGGCAGCTTGCATACCGGCTGCGCCCATCGCGAGCAGATCGGTCACGTAGCCCGAGAGCGGCTGGGCAGCCACGGTGCGTCGGGAGCCGAGGAGCGTCGCATGCGCGGCGCTGATGTCGATGAGCCCGCCGCGCCACTCCGCGCCGAGCAGCACGTCATCCTCCCCCACCTCGAACGTGTACAGTCTCAACCATTCCTCCTACGGGATCGTCTGGCGTTCTGCAAGAGCCCCAGGAGTCCCCGGACAGGGGACGGCCAGTCGACCATCGCCGTACTCACCGCGAGTCCGCCGCGCTATCTGTCATTCTGGACGAACACCGCCTTGTGGACGCTGTCCGGTCGTTCCTCCAGTCGCGCGAACACCGAAGGCGCCTCCCACAGCGAGAACTCGGTCGCGACCCGGGGGTATGCGATCTTCCCACCGACGATCAGTTCCAAGGCTTTGGGAAAGCAGTTGACAGAGGCCCGACTGCCGAGGACCGTCATCTCCTTGCGGGTCCAGTCGAGCGCGGGGAACGAGACGCGGGCGCCTTGCTGTGCGAGACCTAGAATCACAATTCGCCCGCCCGCTGCGACAAGGTCAACCGTTTGTTCCATCGCACGCGTGCTCCCGGCTGCCTCTATAACGACGGGCGCGCCTTCCCCGTTCGTTTGCTCCAGGATCGTTGCGAGCAGGCCATCCCCGGCTGGAATGGTCGCTGCCCCGAGACTGGCGGCAGTCTCGAGCCGGGAAGGCATAGTATCAGTGACGGTAACCCGTGCGCCCCGTGCCCGTGCCACCTCCATTACGGCAAGCCCGATCGGTCCGGCGCCGATGACCAGCACGTACTCGCCCGCGTCCACCGCACCGCGGCGGCACGCCTGCACGCCTATCGCTATGGGTTCGGCGAAGGAGGCAAGGCTCAGCGAGATATCCGGCGGGATCTTGTGGATGTTTCCCGCCGGTGCGACGATGAACTCCGCGAAGCCACCGGGTGCGTGGACGCCGAGCACGACGAGCTTCGAGCAGCAGTTGGTCTTTCCGATGCGGCACGGGTAGCAGGTTCCGCAGCCGATGAACGGTTCAACTACGACGGGTGTGCCTGGCTCGAGATCTTCGACTCCAACGCCCGTTTCCGCCACCGTACCCGCAATCTCGTGCCCCCCGATTAGCGGATACGCACTATACGGGTTTGTTCCGCGATAAATGTACATGTCCCCGGCGCACACCCCCGTTGCACCGACGGAGACCAGCACCTCGCCGGTAGCCGGCCGTGGTGTCTCCCAGGGGCCGACCTCCAGGGCGTGTGGCGCCGTCATTATTGCTGCACGCATGGTGTTCCTCCCTGCTAGCGGCCCCTGGGGCTTGCATGACGTGGAATCGTGCGACCTGAACGCCTGGAAGATTCTCCGAGTGGTCGAGTGGTATAGGATCCGATCGAACTAACTGACGGCTGGCTGGTGTAGCCAAGGCCTTATACGAACTCCGGCTGGCTAGCAGCGTATTTGTCATTCCGAACCTGGAGGAATCCGTGGTACGGGCTACGGATCCCTCACTGCGTTCGGGATGACATGCGATAGTCTTCAACCGGATTGCGTATTATGCGTGATGCCATCGCATAATAACATGGCGGTCTGCCGTCGTTGCGAGCCGGAGCCTCTGGTGCCAGGGTCATGTCAAAGTCGCTGTCGGTGGGAAGCGGGGCGCCTGCGCGCCCCGTCTGCGGGCGCTCCGAGCGTCCGTTCGCCCTCGAAACAGTCCGTCCTGGGGATGTTTGGATGCCGAAAGTGGGGCGAGTCCGACAAGAGTTCGGACTTTGACATGACCCTGCTCTGGCGCTGACGGAGCATGCGTGCGTGGACCGTTGGGGCAGGCAGGGCATCAGTTGGATTGAGACCTCGGAGTGCTCACCGGTTGATCTGGGTGAGCTCGATGCGGCCGAGAGGCGTTGCTGCTATGTGCTCGCGGTACAGATCGCGGACCACCTCTTCCATGGTCTCGTACACGGCGAGCAAGCGCGCAGGGTTTGACGCTTCCTTCGCGGCGACCGCATAGGCGACGAGATTATCCGTGGCAACATCGCCGAGAATCCCTATGTCGATCGCCGACGCCTCGAGTCCGCCCTGCACGTTCAGGACAAAGTGGGCCGGTATATCCTCCGCCTGGTACACCTGCCGCACCATGCCCGCGACAAGCGGCCTCCATAAACGCGGCGCGCGTCGGTGGCCGAGCGCGATGGATCGAACGAGGGTTGCCAACGCAACCAGGCGGGCGAGGGACCCGCCAGAAGCGGGTGACAGGTCTATCTCCCCGAAAAGTTCGCGGACCCGCCGTTGCAGAGAATCCCAGCCACCAAGCGGCGCGGCCAGGGCATGTGCACAATGGTGGTCGAGCGCACCGACGGCCATTTCCACGATATCGCGCAGCTCCAGTTCGGGCTGGCCCCACAGATGTGGGTACAGCTCGTGGCTGGCGGAGTCGGGATCAAGCTCAACGTCACGCACCACGTCGTCCCACCTGAGCTGCCCAACGCGGACTGCGTCCACGACCGCACTGCCAATGATGAGGTTCTCCGCCGAAGCGAGGGGGAACCACTCGTTCGCTCGGAGGGACCCCAACGCCCTGCCATCGGCGACAGAGAGCGCCGAGATGCCCATGATTGCACCCGCGTCGGATGCGGCACGGAACGGCGTTGCCTCGCTCACGTCGCGACTCCTTCGTTGCGACCTGTGGTCAAGATACTACGGTTGACACTGCTTGGTTCGATGTCGTAATTCTTCGTATATTCGATTGCCCGTGCAAGCGAATGACTGTGCTAGCAACAGTGGTAGGTGTCGTGGCGTTCACTGCGTCGCATTTACCGCACTGAGGCGTCCAGCGCCGTGCTCACTCGCTCGGCCAGGAAAGTCTCGAATCGCTCAGCGTGTACATCGAGCGCGACGTGGGCGTTCAGCGGCGCGCCGTCGGATGGCGTTCGCATCAGAGTTGCGCCCGTGGCATGCCGTCCGCCAAGCTCGACATCGACGTGCATGGGGTGCAACGTCACAAGATTTGGATGTATCAGGGTTGCAATGGCAAGTGGGTCGTGCAGATGGGTGAACCCCCGAGTGCGATAGCCAGGGTAGAGCTCCACCTGCTGCGCGACTGCCTCATGGAACGGTGTGCCGCCCGACCGGATACGTTGCACCCCGTCGGGCTGGATGCGCACCTGTGTCGTCACGTCGAGCGGGATAAGCGTGATGGGCGCTCTCGAGGTCAGGACGATGTGCGCTGCTTCGGGGTCGCATGCGATGTTGTGCTCTCGATACGGCAGGTCCATGGGACTGCGCGAGCGCGCCGCCCCACCCATAATCGTGAGCCCTGCAAGGTTTCGCGCCAGCTCCGGCTCGCGCAGCAGCGCAAGCGCGACGTTTGTGAGCGGTCCGATCGCGACGAGATGGATCTCAC
>JAUJMR010000001.1:453418-457342 GCA_030446765.1 Chloroflexia bacterium | reverse complement strand
AGCAGCGCAAGCGCGACGTTTGTGAGCGGTCCGATCGCGACGAGATGGATCTCACCTGGAGACTCCATAACCGTTCGAACGATGTAGTCCACGGAATGTTCTGGTGATGGCAGGAGCGCGTCGTCCTCTGGCGTGAGGAGGCCCTCGCCCTCGTGACCCGACCAGAAGACCGGCACCAGATCCAGCAGTGGCCGCCGTACCCCGACGGTGACGGGTACATCTGACCTCCCTGCCAAACTGAGGAGCTTCAGCACCATCCTGGCGCGTAGCAGTACGTCGGCGTACACGCACGTCACCCCCAGCAGCTCCAACTCCGGCGAGCTGAGCACGAGTGCAAGCGCAAGGCAGTCGTCCACATCGGTCCCAATGTCGGTGTCCAGAATGATGCGGGTTGCCACGGAAACGATGCTCCTTTGCCTGTCTGGTGTGGCGACTTGAATTGTATCGCGATGGTCAAACTTTATTCAGCCTGGTTCGGCTCGAAGTGTACCAGCTAACGGGGGCGTCCCGTCGATTGGTGATCCAAAAGTTGCGACGCTAGCCGTCGCCGGTGCAGCGCAGTGCGCTACTCCTCTGCAACCGGGTTCGTGAGCCTGCCGATGTTTTCCACCTCGACGCTTACCTCGTCGCCAGACTTCAGAAAGACGGGTGGGGTGCGCGACTGCCCGACCCCTTGTGGGGTGCCCGTGCTGATAATGTCTCCACACTCCAGTGTCATACCCCGGCTCAGGAACGCGACCAACTCGGCGACGGGGAAGATCATATCGGCGGTGCTAGAGTCCTGAACCGTCTCGCCGTTGAGCACGGTGGAAAGGCGCAGGTTCTGCGGATCGGGTATTACATCCGTGGTGGCGATGTACGGGCCCATCGGCGCGAAGGTATCGAGGGTCTTCGAGTGGGTCCACTGTCCGCCTTCGGAGAACTGCAGGTCGCGCGCGGAGACGTCGTTGCAGACGGTGTAGCCGAAGACGTAATCGAGTGCTTCGTCGGCCGGCACATCGCGAGCAGTGCGGCCGATCACGACCGCAAGCTCAACCTCGTAGTCCGCCTTTTGCGTGATGGGCGGGATGCGAAGGGGATCGCCATGGCCGACGAGCGTGTTCGCGTACTTCGCGAACACCACGGGTGTCTGGGGCACCTCGGCTCCGGACTCAGCCGCGTGGGCCCGATAGTTCAGTCCGATGCAAATAATCTTTCCGGGATTGAGGATCGGGGCACAGAGATGGACGTCCGATAGCGGCACGGACTCGTGTGTGGTCGCCACCAGGCGCATAAGTTCCTCATGCCCTGCCTGGATCAAGGAGAGCATATCGGCGCAATCGAGCGGTGTTATCATGTCCTCGGCCACCGCTCCGACCCGTGGCGATCCGTCGCCCATCCTGTAGGTTGCCAGTTTCACACCCATTCTCCTCTCACAAAACAAACAGCCTGTGTCGTGCCGGACAGTAACACCCTATCGCTTCATCAACCGGACGCCAAGGTGCCGGGGGCGAACTATCCGCCCATTATACTGTTGTGCACGTGGGTTGCTGCCTGCCTGGGCTCCCGCCGCGTGGTACCCTACAGTGTGGGCGAACACAGCATTTTGGAGCAGGAGGGAGACCGATGGTGCGACAGCGATCGGTTTTAGCGAGGCATCCGGGACCGGCGCATCGACAGATCACGCAACTGAAGTTGCTGACGACCATTCTGCCCGCGGCCGCCATCACGCTGTACGAACTTCTGCGTGACGGCGTGCTTGGCGAGACGCTGCCGGCGCCATACTCGTATCTACTCACCGCCGTCGTTGCGGTCGCACTCACGTGGGTGTTCTCGGAGTTCGTCTTCGGGATCGTCGAGCGGCTTGAGGCCCACGCGGTGGCGCGGAGCCGTGAGGTTGCCGCACTGTCCGCGATGATGGAGGAGCGGGAGCGCCTCAGTCGCGAGCTACACGATGGTCTGGCGCAGCTCGTCGCGTACCTGCTCGTGCGTATCGACACGGTTTCCGGTCTGGTCAACGCGGGCCGCCGGGACGATGCCGTAGCGGAGTTGGAGCGCCTGCGCGGGGTAACCGACGATTTATACGCGGACGTTCGCGAGTCGATAAGCGGACTTCGGACGCGAGTGTCGGAGCGCGGATTGCTTTTGGCGGTCCGCGGGTATATCGAGGAGTTCGAGGAGCGCCACGGTATCACCGTCGATCTGCACGTGGACGGGCTACCAGAGCAACTGCCGCCTCTCGCGGAGTTCCAGCTGTTCCGGATCCTGCAGGAAGCGCTCTCGAATGTGCGTAAGCATGCCGGGACGAACGCCGCGTGGGTTTCTTTCACGTGCCGTGAGCAGGATGTCCTTGTCATGGTGGTCGGTGACTACGGGCGGGGGTTCGAGCAGGGGGAGATCTTGGGGCCGCAGGGCAAGCGGTACGGCCTGGCGACTATGCGGGAGCGAACGGCGACCGCCGGGGGGACGTTTCGGGTTGAGAGCCGCCTTGGTTCGGGGACGAGAATAACGGTGGAGCTTCCGGTACGGAACGCAATCGAAGGGCGTGAAGACATTGCTGCGACTGCTGCTCGTCGATGATCACGCCCTCTTCCGGGAGGGACTGGTCAATCTGTTTCGCTATGAGAGTGACTTCATGGTGGTTGGCGAGGCGGAGAATGCGGACGGTGCACTCAGCAAGGCTCGGGAGTTGCTTCCGGACCTGGTGCTGATGGATATCGACCTGCCGGGCGCGGACGGTGTTGCCGCGACGCGTAAGATACGCGCCGAGTTGCCGGGCGTGTCCGTGGTAATGCTCACGGTGCACGACGACACTGAGAAGCTGATGGAGGCTGTGAAGGCGGGAGCCGAGGGCTATCTCGTAAAGAACATCCGCTCGGCGGAGCTTCTGGAACAGTTGCGCGGGGTGAAACGAGGCGAGGCGGCGATCTCTCGCCGTATGGCCGCGCGAATCCTTGAGGAGTTTCGCCGTCCAGAGGCATTGGCCGAGCCGGAGGGAGAACTCACCTCACGCGAGCTTGAAGTTCTGGAACTCGTCGCCGCCCGGCTCTCAAACCGGGAGATCGCCGCGCAGCTCTACCTGAGCGAGCACACGGTCAAGAACCACCTGAAGAACATCCTCGCGAAGTTGCACCTGCGCAGCCGCCGACAAGCCGCGGCATACGGCGTCGCCCGTGGCTGGGTGCGTCCGCACGACAACGGCTAGGGCATCCTAAAAGTAGCCCTTCTATAGCCCTTTTCCCCTGCGTAGAGCCATATTCACCTTGCCGTCGCCGACCTATAGTTTAGTAGGGCGTTGGTGGCGGGTAGGGAATCGGGTCCACGGTATATTGCGATCGTCGCTGGACCAGTACTGAAGATTGAGATTCCCCACCCAACTGCAAGGCGGCAGGTTCGCCAGGACCAGAAGCCTCGCCGGTTATTACGGGGGATGGAAATGTCCAGTGCTACCACAGAGATGCAGCAGACAAACAATGTCGCAGATGGCGAAGCCGCGCTCGATGATGTCCTCGGCTATTACCTCCAGGATATCGGCAAGTACCCGCTGCTGACCTCGGTGGAGGAGATGGAACTCGCGGCGCAGATGGCGGCGGGCAAGCTCGCTGCAGACCGTTTGGAGCGGTTGCTTGACCCCTCCGACAGAGCAGAGGCGATCCGCTGCATCCAGCGGGGCGACGAGGCGCGACACCGGATGGTGGAGTGCAACCTCCGATTGGTGGTGTCCATCGCCCGCCGATACAGTGGCCGCGGAATGGCGCTGTCTGACCTGATCGAGGAAGGCAACCTTGGCCTGATGCGCGCCACGGAGAAGTTTGATCCGGCGCGTGGCTACCGGTTCAGCACGTACGCCGTCTGGTGGATTCGCCAGGCCGTCTCACGGGCGCTCGACAGCCAGTCCCGCACGGTGCGCCTGCCCGGCCACGTCGTCGAGCGACTGAACCACGC
>JAUJMR010000001.1:433715-453318 GCA_030446765.1 Chloroflexia bacterium | reverse complement strand
CCCTTCTTGAACGCAACCAGTGGCGCTCCGTGCTCACCCGCCAGCAAGTGTGCAGCCAGGACGTGGAGATCGGGCTCGTGTCCCACGAGCGCGGCGGAGGCCAACTGATACCGTCGCAACACCTCCGTAATGTCTTCCGGCGCGTGGCCGGACTCGAGGGCCTCGCAGGAGATCGGGGGTGGCCAGTGGGCGACGTGCTGCAGGATCGTCGCGGTTTGCCAGGCGCGGGTAAAAGAGCTGCTAAGAACGATCTCGACGCGCGGCACGAGCCGCCGCAAGCCGCGCGCAGCGCTTCGGAATCGCTCAGCACCCTCCGCGGTTAGGGGCCGCTCACGGTCGTCCGGCCAGCGCTGAGGGTCGCGGTCAAAGGCGACGCCGTGACGGACGAGGTAAAGTTCCAACTGTGCTTCTCCTGCTTGCGCTATGCGCCGGTCGAATCCATCCACACTCGAACGAAGAAATATTTTCGTCGCCGCTATGGTGGCCGTGCTGCCTGTCTTCCCTACGATTTGATGGACCTGTCATCTCGCGGTTGACCTGCTCGTCGAGACCGAAGTAGTATACCGGGACCCAGTAGCCTCGTTATAGCAGGATCCGTATCGTAGGAGACATCGCCATGCAGTTCGGTGCCGCAATCTGGCCGTTTCAGTGGCATGCGCCGTACGACGACGCGATCCGGCGCGTCGCTCGGCTTGGCTTCACCAACGTTGAGCTCATAGCGTGGGATGCGACCGCGCTGGATGAGCACTACACACCGCAGCGGGTGCAAGCCCTTCGGCGTCTCCTCGCTGATGAGAGTTTGACACTCTCCGAGTTCGTGAGCACGCCGTCAGGCGCAGGCTCGCCGGATGCGAAGCGGCGCGCAGGCGCGGTCGAGTACTTTAAGCGGGTCGTAGATACCGCTGCGGCGCTCGGCACGACCATGGTGAATTCGGTCGTCTCAACTCCGTTCGACTTGCCGTTCCCCGTGCTTCTAGAGCTCCCCGCAACGCAAGAGGTCACTGTGGAGTTGCCCCACGGCCTGGACTGGACCGAGGGCTACAAGGCGTACGTGGATACGGTGCAACAGCTTTGCGCCCTATGTGAAGAGGCGCACCTGCGGTACGCGCTGGAGACCCACCCGCACCGCTGGGCCACGACGGCGCTCTCGCTACTACGACTCATCGAGGACGTTGGCTCCCCCGTGCTCGGGGCGAACCTTGATCCCAGCCACCTCTTCCCCTGCGGCGACTTGCCGCAGGTCGCGGTGTACCAGCTCGGGCAGAGGGTTTTTCATACCCATTTCTCGGACAACGACGGGCAGACAAACGCACACTGGCGTCCGGGCAAAGGCAAAATCGACTGGTCGGCGACCCTGCAGGCGCTTCAGGATGTCGGCTACGACGGTGTCATTTCCATCGAGTTGGAGGATGTACCCGGCCAGGCAAGCAAGAGCAACCCTGTCGCCGGTGAGGCGTTCGACCGAGAGAACCAGGAAACCATGCGCTACCTCGTCAGCCTTGCAGGGACGCTGGGGATCGATCTGCGCTAGGGGGACGAAGCACGAGCGATGAACGGTTCGTGGCACTTCAGATCGGCGGGAAGGCGCTCCGGCCGTTACGCGGTTCCAACTCACAGCCGCTTTTTCCGTGGGACCGGAAGCAAGGGCCGCATCCGATCGGTTGACCTTATCTACGGTACTCAGTAAGATAACCGAACGGCAAAGGGCAGAGTCGACGGGAGACGCGATGAGCGAAGGCACCACATATCCAGCCAGGCTCGACGGACGGCGTGCCATCGTGACGGGCGCCGGTTCAGGCATCGGGCGGGCGATCGCTCTCCGTTTTGCTGGTGAGGGTGCGCGGGTACTGGTCGCCGACGTTGATGTAGCGGCGGCTGGTCGAGTCGCGGACGAGATCGGGACGAATGGGCTCAGCCATCAAGTGGATGTGGCCCACGCGACGGAGATGCAGTCCCTCGTCGAGCGGGCTACTGCCGAGTGGGGCGGCCTGGACGTCATGGTGAACAACGCGGGGGTTGGCGTCGCCGCAACGACGCCAGACACAGACGAGTCAGACTGGGATCGTCTCATGGATATAAACCTGAAAGGAACGTTCCTGGGTATGAAGTACGCTATCCCCGCACTCCGCGATTCCGGCGGTGGCTGCGTGATCAATATCTCCAGCGTCGCGGCGCTGGTGGGGGTGGCTGACCGTGCCGCATACTCCGCAGCAAAAGGAGGGATACTCGCACTCACCCGCGCCGCAGCGATCGATCACATCGCGGAAGGTGTGCGCATTAACTGCATCTGTCCGGGCACCGTTGATACCCCCTGGGTGCGGCGCATCACGGAGGACCTGCCCGAGCCCGAGGTGGCCCGCGCGGCAATGCGCGCCCGGCAGCCGCACGGCCGCCTCGTGAGCGTCGATGAAATCGCGGCGATGGCGGCGTATCTCGCGTCTGATGAGGCGGGTTCTATCGTGGGCGCCGCGATGATCGTGGACGGAGGCTTGACCGCTCGATGAAGGTCTCCCTGTTTATAACCTGTGTTGGCGATCAGTTCGGTCCTTCGGCCGGAGTAGCGGCCGTCCGCTTGCTGCGCGCTGCGGGGTGCGAGGTTGACTTCCCCGTGGGGCAGACGTGCTGCGGACAGCCAGCGTACAACGCCGGCTATCACGACGACGCCCGTGCGGTAGCGAAGCACTTCCTCAAGACGTTCGAGCGCTCGGAGTATATTGTGGCGCCGAGCGGATCGTGCGGCGCGATGGTGCGCCACTATGCCGAGCTGTTTCGGGATGACGCGCCGAATCTGCGGCGTGCCTGGGCCGTAGCGGATCGCACTTACGAGCTCACACAGTTCCTTGTGGATGTCCTCGGTGTCGAGCGTACGGATGCAAATCTTTCTGGCCTGCGTGTCGCCTATCACGATTCCTGTCATGCGATGCGGAATCTGGGGGTACGCGAGCAGCCGCGTGCACTGCTCCGGGCCACGGGCGCGGAATTGGTCTCTTGGGATCAGACGTGCTGCGGGTTCGGCGGCCTGTTCAGTGTGAAGATGCCGGAGATCTCCAGTGCCATGATGAACCGGAAGCTTGATAGTCTCTGCGAAGCGGGAGAGGAGCAGCCCGTCGATATCCTGACTTCGACGGACTTGGGTTGTCTTATGCAGCTTGGTGGTGGCCTGGAGCGACGCGCGCTGGGGCCGCGATGGGTGCATGTAGCGGAGTTGCTCGACCCCGCAAGCGACATATCCTGGGAGCTACACAAACGAAACCGAGCACGGGCATTGGCGTAAGCGCGGAGTCCGTAGACACGGCCTTTTCGTGGGAACCTTGGTGGAGTGACTACAAGTGAAGCTAGAGATCAACGAGTTTGGCACGGCGTCGAAGCGTTTTCTGCTCAACCAGGAGTTGCGTGGCGCGACGATGCGCGGCACCGAGAACTGGAACGGGAAGCGGGCGACGGCATACGGTGAACTAGACGACGTCGAGGCGATGAAGCAGTACGCCGCGACCGTCAAAGACCATACGCTTGACAATCTCGATCACTACCTCGCCCTGCTTACCGACAACATAGAGCAACGCGGCGGTCACGTGCACTTCGCTCAGGATGCACACGAAGCGCGAGAGGCGGTGCTCGCCGTGGCGCGCACGGCGGGTGCGCGGCGGGTCGTGAAGTCCAAGTCGATGTTGTCCGAAGAGATTGAGCTCAACGGGGCTCTTGAGCAGGCCGGGCTCAACGTCGTGGAGACTGACCTTGGCGAGTACATCCTGCAGATGGAGGGCGAGCACCCGAGCCACATAGTCGGTCCCGCGATGCACAAGCCGAAGGATGAGGTGCTACGGCTGTTCCACCTCCTCCACGAAATGCCACTTGATGCCTCGGTCGATCAGCTCGCGGCGAAGGCTCGAGAGGTAATCCGTGACGAGTATCTGACCGCAGACATCGGCATCTCGGGCACCAATTTCGCGGTTGCGGAGACGGGCAGCGTCGTAACGGTGGAGAACGAGGGGAACGCCCGACTCACGACGAGCGTGCCGCGCGTGCATATCGCCCTGATGGGGATGGAGAAAGTGATCCCCCGTATAGAGGACCTGGGCGTATTTCTGAAGCTGTTGCCGCGTGCTGCGACCGGCCAGCGGAGTACGAGCTTCGTCTCCATTATCACCGGTCCAAAGCGGGCCGAAGAACCGGAAGGTCCGGAGGAGTTTCACCTGGTTATCGTGGACAACGGCCGGACCGGCGTACTCGCCGACCCGGAGCTGCGCTCGACGCTACGTTGCATCCGCTGCGGAGCGTGCCTGAACGTGTGCCCGGTGTACCAGCAGGTGGGCGGACACTCGTATGGCTGGGTGTACTCCGGGCCGATAGGGAGTGTGCTGAATCCGGCGCTGCTTGGTATCGAGGAGGCAAAGACGCTGCCCTTCGCGTCGAGCCTGTGTGGCGGATGCGGCGAAGTCTGTCCGGTGAAAATCCCACTGCCGCAGCAACTGGTGACCTTGCGACAGCGCGCGGTTAGCCATGGGCTGATGGCGATGGGTGAAGCCGCCGGCATGCGTGGCTTTGGCTCGCTTATGGGGCATCCGTCGCTGTACCGGCTGGCGAATGCCGCTGCTCGGTTTACCCCGAAGAAGGGAGGCAAGCTGCCTCGACTTGCGCTGCCGATGCTGCGGGAGTGGCAGACGAGCCGGAACTTTCCCGCACCCGCTCTCCGTAGCTTCCACGACCTGTGGCGGACTGGTTTGGATCGGGACCACCCGGCGGATGAGGAGGGAGTCGACCAGGCATCGAACGATCAGCCACCGGGAACTGTGAGGGAACCGAGATGATCCAGTCCTTGATCACGCGTCTGGGATCTCGTGCAAGACGTTGGCAACGGACTTACGCTGAGATGCTCGCCTCAATTTGCCTGCGACTAATCATGTGTGCTTGGAACGAAGTCGGCGGCAGTTGCCGGGCGGTATCCACGTGAGCCGCGAGCTCTTCCTCCACCGGATCCGGGAGGCCACAGGGCGCGACCAGAAAGCACCCATTCCCCTGCCTCCAGCCCCGCCCCAGCCGTCCGAGGCGAAGTCGGCTAGCGAGATGGTTGAGCGGTTCAAGCTGGAGCAGGAGGCCGTGCTCGGGCGTGTATCCATCGTGCCGTCTCTCGCCGAGGCACGGGCGGCGCTGCGGGAACTACTTTGGGTGTGGGTACGTACATACGCTCGCCGCATCCGTTGCTGGACAGCGTCGGACTGCCCGAGCTAGCGCGTGAGCTGGAACTGGAGCCCGTGGCTGCGGCAGATGCGGAGATCGGTGTGACGGGGTGTGAGCTGGCGGTGGCCGCGACGGGCAGTATCGCGCTGTCCTCGGAGTGGGGCCGACTTGCCGCCCTGCTGCCGCCGCATCACGTCGTCATCCTGACCGCCGATCAGATGGTGTACGACCTCAACGATGCGTATCTGCTTCTCGCGCAGCGGGACCTGCCCGGGGCGTGGGGGATGCATACCGGACCATCGAAGAGTGCCGATATAGAGCAGACGATGGCACTCGGCGTCCACGGTCCCGGCAAGGTGGATGTGATCGTGCTACTGCCGGACTAGCACGGCCGGCAAGTTGAAGGTGCTCTGGAGGTTTTCTGGTGTTACTGCACATCACCTTGTTCGTCGGAGTGGTGCTCGCAGAGTTGGTGCTTCGGGCGGTGCGGAAACTGCGCGAGTGAGGGACTAACGTTGTCCCGACTGCCAAACGATGCCCATGCCCATGCCCGCGCCTCCGCCCGCCGCGACTCGCTGCTCTTCGCGGGCGCGGTGGCATTGCTCACAGTCGGCGGACTGATCTACGCCCGATTCGTCGAGCCAGCGTGGCCACAAGTGGTGCGGCTGGAATTCAACCTCCCGCGCCTCGCGCCGGAGTTCGACGGTTATCGCATCGTGCACATCAGCGACCTGCACGTAGATGAGTATATGAGTCCTGCTCGGCTCGCGCGCTTCATGCGGCTCGTGAACGAACAGAATCCTCACACGATTGCCATCACCGGCGACTTCGTAAACCACGAGGCGGAGCGCTTTGCCCCGACGATTGTCACAGCCCTGCGCCTACTCAAGCCACACGACGTATCTGTCGCCGTCCTGGGCAATCACGATCACGAAACGAACCCCGCTTCGATTCGATGGGCGCTGGAGCAGGCCGACGTGCGGGACTTGAGTAACACCGTCCATACGCTGCGGCGCGATGGGGCGGAGCTCCACTTCGCCGGGGTGGACTCGGTGTGGTCGGCAGTGGACCGCCTCGATCTCGTACTCGCGCAGTTGCCGCCACATGGGGCTGCGGTGCTCGTCACACACGAGCCGGACTTCGCAGACATCGGTGCCGCCACCGGGCGCTTCGATCTTCAACTCTCGGGCCACTCACACGGCGGGCAGGTACGCTTGCCAGTCTTCGGTCCTCCCCGTCTCACGCGCCTGGGGGAGAAGTATTACACTGGGCGGTACGACGTGGGGGAGATGATCCTCTATGCGAACCATGGACTCGGGATGTTGCCGCCGCGCGTGCGCTTCATGTGCCGCCCTGAGATTACGCTAATTACGCTTCGTGCTCCGTTACCGGAGCGGAGTAGCGCGGTTCCACGCTTAGAAGGGCATCAACTGCAGTCGTAACTCCTGGCCCATCCGTGTGCGTCACAACTCAACGACTGCTTCAAAGAGGAACTATGCCGTCGGCCGCGACCTGCCTACTTGGTCTCGTGCTCGATCGGGTTGCCGAGTCCGCGTTCCATGCGGTGGCGTGCCAACTCGCCTGCGACGTCGCCCACCTGGTTTTCAGTGTTCTTGCGAAGGTGCTTGAAAAGCTGCTTGCACTGCTTTTCCGGTGCTTCCTTCGCCGCCTGCTTGAAGAACTCAACCAGCTCGCGCTGCCGCCGCATCGCTTCTTCGAGCAGCTGGTCCTCAGCCCTTTCCTGGCTCATGCCCTCTCCTCTCAACTGTCATCGCTAGCATCTTATCCCTACGACGTCTATTGTTCCGGGAACTCACCAGAACTGTTCGCACACGTCGCGCCACCCAGATGTGTGAGCCCGGCTTGCCTCGACCTGCCTCGGACCCTATCATAACCGTATGGCCTCTGCTCATACTGTCACCGATGAGAGCCTTCGGCGCCATGTGGTCACAACCGCGACCGCCTCTGGGACAATGGCACTCGGTGCACTACTGGCTCCCCTGCTGCGCCCCGGCGATGTCGTCCCGCTCTGGGGCGGTTTTGGGGCGGGCAAGACGACGTTCACACAGGGCGTTGGTCGTGCTCTCGGTGTCCACCAACCCGTGGTGAGTCCGTCCTACGGCCTGGTGCATGAGTACCACGGCGGACCCGGGAGGCCCGTGCTCTATCATCTGGACCTCTATCGCCTCGAATCCGCCGAAGAGGCCGCCGCGATCGGGATTGAGCACATTCTTGGCGGTGACGGCGTGGCATTAATTGAGTGGCCGGCCGTGATCGAGAAACTCCTGCCACACGAGCGGCTGGATGTGCACCTTGAGCTGCTGCCAGACGGTGCGCGGTCTGTGGGTTTTGTCGCTACTGGCGGGCGATACATCGATCTGCTCGCCGCCTATGCGCAGTTGATGGACGAATAGGCGTGCTCCTGGCGATTGACACTTCGACCGCGTGGGCGGGCGTTGCCCTTGTTGGCGAACGCGGTGCGGAGGCAACGTGTCTGTGGAGGGCCGAGCGCATGCACACCGTGCAGCTCCTTCCGTGGATAGACCGCCTCTTTGCGGCGCGAGCGCTACGGCCGGACGTACTAGTAGGTGTTTCCGTCGCCACGGGGCCGGGGTCCTTCACCGGGTTGAGGACGGGTATCGCGGCCGCGAAGGGAATAGCCATGGGCCTGGATATACCGCTTATCGGAGTGCCCACGCTGCTCTACACTGCGTGGCCGCACCGGCACCGGGGTCTGCCCATCCGCGCGGTACTCGCTGTCGGCCGCAACCGGCTGGCCGTGGCGGCGTACACACCCGATCCCGCCGAGGGGCTGACGCTCAACTGGCTGCGAAACACCGCGCCAGACGGCGCTGCGGAGGCAGGGGACCTGCTTTACTGCGGTGAGATCGATGGGGAGTTGCGCCGCTTGCTTCTCGATGCCGGAGGTGCTCTGCTCCCCGACGCGGGCGCCGTGCCGCGCGATCCTTCGGTGCTTGCGGCCATCGCCTGGGAACGGCTCTCGCAAGGGGCGACCGATAACGCTGCCGTGCTGCAGGCCGAGTACCTCGAGACGAGCCCGGCGCAGGGAAGTTGAGGGGGATGGGCCCTGCTGGTCGCGGATAGTGAGATGATGTGCGGACATGGTATTCTGGGAACGTAGGTGTGGCGCGCTGCTGCGACCACTGACTCCGCACTAGGGGTAGACCGTTGCCGTATAAGATAGACCGGATGCGCATGGAGGACGTGCCGGAAGTTGTCGCCGTGGACCGGCGCTGCTTCACGACAGCATGGCCCGCGAGTGCGTATCGGCGAGAGGTCACCCATCCCGAGAAGAACCTATATATTGTCCTTCGCCGCGTCGGCGAGGGTCCGCTCACCATGCCGGACCCGAAGAATGGATTCCTCACGAACATCCTCCCATTCCTCAAGGACGACCAGGCGCCCAATCAGGATCCGATCGTCGGCTACGCCGGGCTCTGGATCGTGAGTGACGAGGCGCATGTCACCACGATCGGCGTGCTTCCGGAGCTTCGCGGCCAGGGCCTTGGCGAGTTGCTGCTTATCACCCTAATAGAGCATGCCCGCGAGAAGCGCGCGCGATGGTTGACCCTCGAGGCGCGCGTCTCGAACACGGTTGCTCATGCGCTCTACCGCAAGTACACGTTCAAGGATGCGGGGTATCGTCGGCGGTATTACAGCGACGACGGCGAGGACGCGCTCGTGATGTGGTCCGACCGTATCGACACCCCGGAGTTCGACGCCGTTTTCCGGGAGGCTCGTGGAAAGCTGGAGCAGAAGATCAACGGCAGTTTGCTTGGCGTGTCCGTATGAAAGTCCTGGCGATCGAGTCAAGTTGCGATGAGACCGGCGCGGCGGTGGTCGCCGATGGCACAGTTGTCCTCTCGAACGTGGTTGCTTCGCAGATTGAGCTGCATCGCCGGTATGGCGGCGTGATGCCGGAGGCCGCAAGCCGCCAGCACGTGCTCGCTATTCTGCCCGTCATCAGCGAAGCGCTGGATCGTGCCGGCACCGGTTGGCAGGATATCGACGCCATCGCCGTTACCCGAGGGCCGGGGCTATCAGGTGCGCTGCTGGTGGGCGTAAACGTCGCGAAGGGCCTCGCATGGTCGCGGAGTCTGCCGCTGCTCGGAGTGAATCACATCGAGGCGCACTTGTACGCAAGCTGGCTCAGAGCGCCGGACGAACCGGCGACCGAACCCCGGTTTCCGCTACTCAGTCTCGTCGTGTCTGGCGGCCACACGGAACTCCTGTTGATGCCGGCCCATGGCACATATGAGCGGCTTGGGCGCACGGTGGACGATGCGGCTGGAGAAGCGTTCGATAAGGCAGCCCGCATTCTTGGCCTCACGTATCCCGGCGGACCGGCGATACAGGCGGCGGCGAACAGTGCGGATGGCCGGGAGGCGGTACTCCCGCGAGCGGAAATGCGGGGAACACTCGATTTTTCCTTCAGCGGCCTCAAGACGGCGCTGCTCCGTGCGACACAGGAAACCGATACGCCCGATGTTCCTGCTCTGGCCCGAGGATTCGAGGAGTCCGTTACCGACATTCTGGTGCGCAAGACTCTGGCGGCAGCCAATGTTCACGGTGTTGCGGAGGTCGTAGTCGCGGGCGGGGTGGCGGCGAACGGCAGGCTGCGCAGCAGAATGAACGAGGCGCTTGGCGGTCGACTTCGCGTCCCGCGGCTGGAGTACTGCACGGACAACGCGGCAATGATCGGTGCGGTGGGGTGTTACCAGCTGGCACGCGGGCAGATCGACGGCCTTGCCCTCGATATCGATCCCAACCTGGACCTCGCGGCATGAACTGGGTGGCTTTGACTCAAGCCGACCATGCAAAAGCTGCGCGGGCAGGGGCGATTGCGTCAGCGGCGTACGCGGCGGAGATGTTGGCGGATCTCCGAGTCCTGCGATACGATTTCAACGACTTTACGCTGCTCGGACGGCCGTTCAGCAGGAACCGCACCTTGTGGCTACCGATTGGTGCCGCGATCCATATGTTCAACGGAACGGTGCTTGGGCTGGTGTATGGCTGGGCGCATCACTATATGCGCGGTCCGGGCTGGTTCCGTGGACTCTGCTTTGCCCAAGCCGAGAACCTTGTACTCTGGCCGCTGATGCTCGTTGTGGACCGCTTCCACCCTGCAAGGTACGAAGGGCAGCTTGCTGCTGGCTGGTCAAAAAGGGCCTTCCTCGTGGGTGTACTCCGCCATGCCGCGTATGGTGTGACGCTGGGTGCTCTGTACCGCCCAGGGGCCAGATCCCGCTGAATTGGCCTCGGTACCCGTGCTTGACGCGCTCCGGAAACTAGGCCGCCTATGTCATTTGGCGTAGCCTGAATGCCCGTTTGGCAGATGCGCGTGCTTGCATTTGTCGGTTAACACTCTTCGTGTAGATGACGGATTATCGCGCAGTGTACACCCATCCGACGTTTGCGATAATGCCGGATGGCTCGTATCATTGTTGAAAATTACTACCTGCCAAACAATGGCTGCCCCCTGGATGGGAGAAAAGACACCAATTTGGATAGCAATACCTCGACCTTCCCCCGCATGTCCGCCCGGCCCTTTGGACGCTCGTCGCGTCGGGGGCGCCGCCTACTACTCCTCCCACTTGTGCTGTTGCTCCTGCTGCTGATCGCGGCAGTTGGATCGACAGTCGCCTTCGAAGTCCGATATGGTTCCTATGTTCACCCAGGTGTACAGGTACTAGGGGAGAACCTGGGGGGGATGGAACGGCAGCAGGCCATAGCTGCCGTCGCGAGCCGGGCTCAAACGACCATGCAGCGCCCTGTTGAGTTCCGCCTGGTCAACACGACCGAACGGGTGTCCGCAAGTGAGTTGGGCCTCGGCGTCGACGCTGTTCGCACCGTGGACCGGGCATTTGAGGTCGGTCGGACGGGAGGAGCGTTCAGCAAATGGACGGCGCGTTACCAGGTATGGCGTGACGGCAAGCGAGTCGCACCCGTCGTAGAGTTCAACGCCGATGCTGCACGAAAGGCACTCAGCCGGATGGCAGCCAGCGTCAATCGGCCGGTACGGGACGGGAAGCTGGCGCTAACCGCCCAGGGACCGATCATCCGACCCTCGCAGGTAGGATATAAGCTTGACGCCGCCGCGACTGAGTCCAGGCTGCCCTCCTCGCTGGAGACGTTGCATGCCCAGGATCGTCCGGTGGCGACGGTGATACACACAATCCAGCCGCCTGTACGCGAAGCGCAACTTACGTCGGCGCGAGACGCAATAGTAGCCACATCGAAGCGACCGTTGAAGCTGTCATTCCAGGGACGGATATGGAGTATGGCCCCGGAGCGAGTCAGGCCGCTGATTCGTCTGACGGGCGAAGGAGCGTCGGTGCAGCCGGCATTACAAGCCGCACCGCTGCTTCTGTGGGCGCAGCAGGTTTCCGCGGACATCAATCGTCCGCCGCGTAATGCCCGCATCGATGTGCAGCCTGGAGCGGTGCGCTTGAAGCCTGCGCAGGTGGGGTACGAAACTCAACTCGAAGCTACGGTGGAGCGGATACAAGGCGCCGCATTCGCCAGCGCTGCGCCTATTCCGGTTGGAGTCCACGTTGTCCGGCCGGCAATCGGTGACGCGGACCTGCAGCCTGAGGTTCGCGGAGCGCACGCACTGGTGAGCCGGCCGCTCCGGCTCCAGTACGCCGACCGTGAGTGGACGCTCCGTCCCGCACAATTGACGGCGCTACTCCGCTGGAAGGGGAACGATCCAAACCGTACACCCTACCTGGCTCCAGGGCCGATCGAAGCGTGGGTACGCGGAGTTGCTGAGGAAATAGACACTAGCCCCAGGGACGCTCGCATTGACGTTCAGGACGGGCTGGCTCGTGTGCTCGCGGAAGCACCGGGCACGCGGATGGATATACAAAACACGCTTGCGGCCGTACAGCGGGCACTTGATGATCCACGCGGCGTGGTCGCGATTACCGCCGTTCGAGTCCCCGCTAGTGTGTCAGCTACTGACCTGCAAGCAGCGGCCGCCCGTGCGAACCGGCTGATCGGCTCTCCTGTGTTGGTGGCTCACCAAGGGCAGACTTGGACCATAGACACCTCGACGCTCCAGGACTGGCTGTACTGGACTGGTGAGGGCAAGGAAGTCACGCCGGCTCTTGATGAAGAGCAAGTGTATGACTTTGCACAAAAGATCGCGTACGAGGTCTACCAAGAACCGCAGAGCGCTTACATGGAGCTGGAGCCGGGCGGACTGCCGGAACTGGTCCCTGAGGTCATGGGCGTCGACGTGGACGTGGACCGTACGGCAGAGGTGATCCGGACGTTAGCGGCGTCGGAGAACCGCGAAGGGGCGGTAACAGCGTTCAGTGTTGCCCCTGCCGTGAGCGCGGCGGACCTGCAGGACGATTTCGACCAGATAGCGGCCTGGTCCTCCGACCGGTTCTACCTCTCCATGGACGATGACCACACCTGGTGGCTTGACCGCGAGGACATCGCCGACGTCACGTTCTGGAATAACGCCGGCGGCGTGGAGATCGAACCGTATCTCGATGTGGCGACGATGGAGCAGCACATTCGCCGTTGGGTGAAAGCGCCGCCGAAAACAGTAATCGACTACGAAACCACCGCAGCGAACGCCGTCGAAGCGCTGGAGCGTGGGGATCGCAGTGTCGCGCTTGAGTACCGCGTGATCAAGGACAAGCCTGACGTCCCCCGACACGTAGCTGATCTTGCGCACTGGAAAGGCAAGTTCCCCGACAAATGGATAGATCTGAATCTAACCACCCAAACGATCGCGGCGTATGAGGGCAAGAAGCAGACCAAAATATCGCTGATCACCTCCGGCCGCCCAGAGCTCGCCACACCAACCGGCGTGTACAGTGTCATGGACAAGCTCAGTCCGTACACGTTCATCTCCCCCTGGCCCAAGGGGCACAAGTGGTGGTATCCCACCGCGGAAGCGAACTTTGCCCTCCGCTTCCGATACGGTGGGCTGTACATCCACGATGCGCCGTGGCGCACGCAGTACGGTCCGGGCACGAATGGCTCTGGGCGTAGTGGCGAGGCCTCCACAGGCTCCCATGGGTGTGTCAACGTACCCTACGATATGATGGCCCGGCTGTTTTCCTGGTCCGAGGTGGGAACCCCGATCATCATTCATAAGTAGGGCCGCGCTCGGCGCGCGTGCTTATGCCGAGACTACAAAACCGGAGGCGTTAGCTGGAATGCCTCCGGTTTCTGGCAGTGGTTCGCCGCGCCTGAATGCCTTTATCGCGGCTTGCCCTGATTCTTGCGGCTTGTCTTCTTCGGTTTCTTCTTCTTTTCGGGCTTCTGAACGGGACTCGTCTCGGTGACCATTGGCGGCCCCGACTGGGGTCTGCTGGGCGTCGTGTTATCGGCCATCTTCTACTCCCTTGCTACAGCACCGGTCACTCCTGGTGTGATCAGGCGTGGTCATTATGACATAGTCGATCGCTTGGCAAGGGCTGGCTAGCACGGCAGCGGACCGGGCTGTCGTGAGCAAGCACTTCGCGGACGTCCTGTTGAGTCACGCAATCCGCACAGCCTTATCGCGAGAGAGTCCGACGGTACCGCGATACCGCGTATGCTGCAGGGCGCGGCCAATGTCGCGTGCCAGGGCCAAATTCTCGTCCTGCAGGTGCGTAAGGACCGCCCACGCGTCGCCGGTCACAGGCAGGCCCCTTAGGCCACCGTCATGCGAGGCCAACAGGTGGGCGATGGTCGTGCCGGAGACCGGTGCTGCTAAGGACGCACCGGTGAGCACCGCCGCCCGTTCCGCGCGGTGACACACCTCGCCTAACGGACGCCCCAGTGCGTGAAGCCCGGAGACGGAGAGACACATGGTCGTAAACGTCGGCACGGCAGGTTCGTGCTCAGCGGGCGCTTTGATCGCCGCGTGGCGCGCACCGTCCGCCTCTATCACGACGATATCGGCAAGGTTCCGGAACGCGGCGATCTGTGCAGCACTCACGCCCTCGAACTTGTCGGCACGCCGTGTCTTTCCGACGACAGTAATGTGCCCGTGCGCGTCCAGACCCGCCGCTATCGCAGCTATGGGGTCAGGGATAGCGGACGAAATGAGGAGCAGAGGCGATTGCTGCGAGGTGGGGCGCTGGATCGCGGTTGTGGTCGTGCTGATAACGCGCAACCCGCCCGCGCGCAGTTCCGTACAGATCCGGTACATCGTCGTGGTCTTCCCTCCTGCCCCGACGATGCTAACCACATCTCCCGATCGTAACCCGAGCATCGAGCTGATGCTGTCATTTTCCACCACGATCCCACTCCTTGCCCAGGAGTGTAACAGGATGGCGCCTTTATAAACCCAGTTGCTCTGCACGTCATATAGGTATGAGTACTCGCGACTGGTAAACTAAGACATGCACTAGCCAAGCACGAAGCCGAGTTGACTGCAGGTGGCACAGTGCTGTGGCGCGAACTACCAGGGTCCAACCAAGTGATTGAGGGGTGACGCGGATGGCGATCAGCACAGAGAGGGACACAGAAACCGGACGCCTCGAGGCGGTGGATGCCGAGATCTTTGCTGCCATTGAGCAGGAGCGCCGCCGACAGATGAGAACGCTTGAGTTGATCGCGTCTGAGAACTTCGTCTCACGCGCCGTGATGGAGGCGCAGGGGTCCGTACTCACGAACAAGTACGCCGAAGGGTATCCTGGCAAGCGCTGGTATGGCGGGTGTGAGTTCGTAGATGTCGCGGAAACGCTGGCGATTCAACGCGCCACCGCGCTTTTTGACGCCGAACACGCCAACGTGCAGCCGCACAGCGGTGCGCAAGCGAACACCGCGGTGTACCTTGCTACGCTCAAGCCGGGCGATACCGTGCTTGGCATGGACCTGACGCATGGTGGACACCTGACCCATGGCAATCCTATCAATATCTCCGGACTGTACTTCAACTTTGTGCGCTATGGCGTGTTGCAGGAGTCGGGCTACATAGACTACGACCAGGTGCGCACTGTCGCCCGCGAGCACCGTCCGAAGCTGATCGTCGCTGGTGCAAGCGCGTACCCGCGGGAGATCCACTTTGATGTGTTCAAGCAGATCGCCGATGAGGTGGGGGCTGGTCTGCTCGTGGATATGGCCCACATCGCGGGCCTCGTTGCCGCGGGCATCCATCAGTCACCCATCCCGTACGCCGATTACACCACGACGACGACGCACAAGACGCTAAGGGGCCCGCGCGGTGGGTTGATTCTCACTCGCGAATCAAACGCGAAAGCGATCGATAAGGCAGTGTTCCCGGGCGTTCAGGGTGGTCCCCTGATGCACGTGATCGCCGCCAAGGCGGTTGCCTTCAAGGAGGCACTGGAGCCGTCGTTCCGCGAGTACCAGCAGCAGATCGTGCGCAACGCACAGACACTCGCTGGGGTGTTGGCCGCCCGTGGCTTCACGTTGGTCTCCGGCGGCACGGACAATCACCTGATGCTCATCGACCTCCGGCCGCAGGATACGACCGGCAAGGCAGCATCGGCGCTTTTGGAGTCGGTCGGCGTGACGGTGAACAAGAACACCGTCCCCTTCGAGACTGCGTCTGCGTTCACGACGAGCGGGATCCGAATCGGCACTCCTGCCGTGACGACCCGCGGGATGCGCGAGTCTGAGATGGAGGAGATTGGCGACATCATCGCAACCGCGCTCGAGCGTCAGGACGAAACCTCACTGGCGGGGGTGCGGCGTAGGGTGACTGACCTGACCGACCGTTTCCCATTCTACGATGTGTAACGTCACGGTAGCCCTCCGAGGCACCAGTAGCATTCATATGATGTTCCGAACGCGCGAACGGTTACCTGCTGCTGAACGGTTGTAGTCACCACTGCCCCAAACCGAAGACGTGTGTGCCGGTCCTGGTTCGCTGAGTGGAAGGGCCTGTGACATGGATTCCACTTGAACTTTGGGGCGTGTCATCCCGAATGAAGTGAGGGATCCGTGCCCCGTATCACGGATTCCTCGCTGGCTCGGATCGACAGATACCATACGGTACGGCTGTAGTTCGTATGACTGGTTTCTGTATCTGCGCTTCGTGATGCAGACACTATAGACACTAGCAGTCATCTACTACCCCCGGTACAGCTCCGGCTTCAGTACGCCAATGTACGGCAGGTTGCGGTAGAGATCGTCGTAGTCGAGACCGTATCCAACCACGAACTCGTCCGGTATCTGAAAGCCTGTGTAGTCTAGTGGCACGTTCGCAACCCGGCGCTCGGCCTTGTCGAGCAGTGCACATATCCTGATGCTCGCGGGTTGACGAGCGCTGAGGCTCTCGATCAGGTACGACAGGGTGAGGCCAGTGTCCACTATGTCCTCGACGATGAGCACATGCCGGCCTTCGATGTTGCGGTCGAGATCTTTGAGGATGCGTACGACACCGCTCGAACGGGTACCGCTGCCATACGAGCTGACCGCGATGAAGTCGATGCTCAGTGGGATTCGGCAGGCGCGGACTAGGTCCGACATGAACAGCGTGGCGCCGTTGAGCGCGCCGATCAGGATAGGCAACTTGCCGGCATAGTCCTCGGCAAGCCGTGAGCCCAACTCGCGAACCTTCGCGCCGAGCTGCTCCTCGGTTATGAGCACGTGGTCTATATCTTCTTCCAAATCAGCCTCCTGAGACCTCCATTGATGTGGCCTGATGTAAACAAAACAGCGCTCATGCACGTTGACGGTAGAACATTTGTTCTATATAATGGAGGCACTCGGGGAGCAGAGGAACATACAGGGAGGGTCTTGTAAATGAGCGCTTACCCATGTCTCGACGAGCTACGTAGATACACGTCATTCCCGTGCTCGCAGTGCACCGCGTCGCGTTGCTGGATGGGTAAGAAACCGCTTGGCCGTACGCCCGTACTCCACCCCGGCCAGCGAGCATGTAATCACTGCGCTATCCCGTTTCGCGCCAGCGGCCGCAACCGCTACTGCAGCGAGACTTGCCGCTACAACGCCATGATGAAGCGCCGTCGAGCGCGCCGCGCCGCCTAGCACATCGCAACTCCGCGTGAGGGGACCACGAGCACGCTTGTGTGCCCCTCGCGCTATTTCTATGGGTCGTCGCGATGGGCTTGAGTGTTCGTCCCCACCATCGTGCCGCTGATGCTGACAGCAAAGAGACAGGCGCAGAAAGTGGAACCGGTCGCGCCGCGATCGTGATCCTGCAATCGTACGCACGTGATCAGGCAACGAGTTCCACACGTCGCTGTGTGACGCGCTCAAGTCGTCGAACGTCAACCTCCACACCGGTGCCGGGCGTCGTCGGTACAGAGAGCGTGCCTTGCGCGCTCACCGTGAAGCCCGGATACGCGATGTCGTCCGCGAAGTAGCGCTCGCTGGCGGAGATGTCCCCAGGCAGCGTGAAACCCTGGAGAGAGGCAAGGGCAATGTTGTGCGCCCGCCCGATGTTGGTTTCTAGCATTCCGCCGCACCAGACCGGCACGTCGCGCTCCCGGCATACGTCGTGAACGCGGACGGCCTCGGTGAGCCCGCCGACCCGACCGGCTTTGATGTTGATGATCCGGCAGCTCGCTAAGTCCAGCGCGTGCCACGCATCCCGGACTGAGTGGATGCTCTCATCGAGGCAGATCGGCGTCTCTACCTGAGCCGCAAGGGTTGCGTGGTCCAGTATGTCGTCGTGGGCGAGCGGTTGCTCGATCATCGTCAGCCCAAACGCATCGAGCTGCCGTAGATGATCGGCATCGTCGAGTGTATAGGCGGAGTTCGCATCCACCATCAGTTGAGCATCCGGAAAGGCACGGCGGACTGCGTTGACGTGCTCGATGTCTGCACCGGGCTTGATCTTGAGCTTCGCTCGGCGATACCCCGCAGCTAGCTCGCGCTCCACGGTTGCTACCAGGGCGCCGGGAGTCGGCTGGATACCGATGCTGACGCCCGACTCTATCTCATCCCGCTCGCCACCCAAAAGCTGGGCGAGCGACTGGCCGCGCGACCTGGCGAGCGCATCAAGGAACGCCCCTTCCAGGGCGGAGCGGGCCATGTTATTGCCGCGAACCCGTGCGAGCTTCTGTAGCAGGGCGGCAGCGGAGTCGATGTCACGACCCAGGACCTGAGGAATGAGGAATTCTGAGAGGATGTGCCAGGCGGTACCGGTGGTCTCTTCGGAGTACCACGGCCCGTTCATGGCGACACATTCGCCCCAGCCGGTGACGCCCTCGCAGTCCAAGCGAACCAGCACACAGTGCTTCTCCGACTCAAGGCCGAAGCTAGTCTCGAATGGATAGAGCAGGGGCAGCGCAATGCGAAGAAGTTCAGCGCGTTCCAGTCGCACTCGCCCCTACATCTCCAACTCTGCGGAGCCATCGGCCACCTGGAGGATGCGCAGCTTCGGGTCTGGCAGGGAAGCGAGCTTATCCGCAAGCTCTTGTTCCGTGTCACCTGTTTGAACGTTGAAGAAGAGGGTGCCTTCGGAGACGAAGCGACTCTCGATGTTGTCGATACTTGGCAGGCTCTCGACGGCTTTCCGCGCACGCATCATTGCCGAGACGGTTCCCACTCCCCTGATGGCTATCTTCACCGATCGGTTCGTTGCACCTTTCCCAGCACTGATTGCGACCGTTTGCTCTTCTGGGTCCTGAGGAGTGGTTCCTGACCAGCTATCCATCACATGCCCGCGACGCTGTCGGAGCGGCTGTCCCACCTGAGGTTGCCGAGGTGGGATGCTGAGACCATCTCCCGAGACCAGTGCACCGTCCAGGGATGCCACCATCTCGTCGACGCGTTCGAGCTGATTGCGTGCTGCGCCTGCCTGCTGTAACCGCATCTCCAGGTCACCGCGGTAGTCCTGGAGCACGCGATGAATCTGTACCTTCAAACCGTTCACGCGCTCGTCCTGTGAGGAACAGCGCTGCTGCAGTTCTTCGATCTGCCCTTCCAACCGGGACCGCTCGGCTTCGTGCTCTCTTCGCATCCGGGTTATCTCGGCGTGTGCCGCCTGCCGCATCTCGTTCACGCTGTTCTGCAGGTTCGTTATCACGCTAGTCAGATCTAACCCAAGGCGTTCGAATCCCCCGTCGTTCTGCGGGCTCGCCTCAACATCTTCGTTCCGAATCTCCCTGGGTGTCTCTTGCATACGTCACTCGACTCCTTTGTATCTATCGCAAGCCAACAGGCGCAGCTTAGAGCACCGCACCGTCGCGGCTTATCGCTACCCGACCGGTCCTGCCTGCTCTCCAACCTGCTGGAGCAGGTATAGCAGCCCGAGCAGAATCACGAGGACTGCAGCTATCGCGACATAGGGCCGCGTGCCCTGCTGGCCGACCCCCGCAAACACGGCACTGAGACCAGCACGGCTTTCCGTCCGCGGTGGAGCGGTCCCAAACTCCGCGGCGACGGTAGCGTTCATCAGTCGCGACCGTACGCGTAGCGCCAAGCGCTCCGTATCGCTCTCGCTCTCCGGAGTGGCAAC
>JAUJMR010000001.1:422072-433615 GCA_030446765.1 Chloroflexia bacterium | reverse complement strand
ACCGTACGCGTAGCGCCAAGCGCTCCGTATCGCTCTCGCTCTCCGGAGTGGCAACATATTCCATGCGCTCCGGTGTATGCTTCCGTGCTTCTGCGAGCGCGGCACGCGGCACCGTGACCATAACGACGATCGGTCGGTTCTCGCCCAGGCCATCGAGGCTACCGAAGACCTCCAGACTCCCACCTTTCGGCAGAGCATCATCGAGCACCAACGCGCCAAAGGTCGTCGCCCGCATACGCTCGATGGCGATGGTCGGCTCGGATATCGATTCCGACGGAACGCCTAGCCCTTCGAGCGTGGTGGCTAGTGGTGCGCTGACATCGCGTGATCCGTGTACGATAAGCGTCCGGAAGTTATCCATACCAGTCTCCTGCGACCAAACCCTGCGATGACGCCGATGTAAGTTTCACTATACAAGGACAGTGGCGCACTTACACACCGCGGCAGCGACTGTAAACTGCCTGCAACGAGAGCCCCGGGCCTGTGCCCTGGAGCGACTGTTTGGCGTCGTGCCTCGAAGTTAGCCCGCATCAGCGATGCCGCGAAGATGCGTGTTTCCAACCCTAGCGATGCTAACAACCATCACCGCCATGTCCGAAGGGGGTGCTTGTCCGGGTGATCCGGCTAGCCCAGTTGAAACACCTTGAAACACTCCGCGTACTGCATATCCTGGCCCTCAGCGACCTTCGCGCCTCGCTCCCGGATCCATTTCGGCAGCTCCGGATCGCTGACTTGACTGGCATGCTTGTAAAGCGCGGCGATCTTCTTGTCGATGGTCTCGGAGATGTCGATCCAGCAGTCGGGCGTTTCTGTGCCGGTGACGTAGACCTCGCGGACCTTGTGCGGCTCGTATCCCTCCGTGATCAGCTCCGGGAAGGTCATGCGGTCCCTCGCTGTTGGATACACGGCTGCGAGCGTGGCATCCCCGGTCGCAATGTGGTCGGGGTGATTGATATAACCGCTGATGGTGAATGAGCGGGTTGATGTCATACTGATTAGCCGGTCGGGCCGGTGCTTGCGGATCATTCGGGCGATATCGCGCCGGAGTTCCAGGGTGTGCTCGAGATAGCCGTCCGGATGATTCAGGAACTCCACCTCGTGTACGCCGAGCTCCGCTGCAGCGTCTCGCTGTTCACCTTGTCGAGTCTGTATCAACTGCTCGCCACTGACGTGCGGGTCACTAGAGCCCTTGCTCCCGTCCGTGGTGACGACGTATACGACTTCAAGTCCCTCGTTCACCCATTTTGCGACCGTGCCCGCGCAGCCGAACTCCGCGTCGTCGGGATGCGCGAATACGCACATCGCGCGCTTTGCCTCATACTGCTCTTCCTGGCTCATCGAATCTCCTCTGTATCGAATGCTGCTGGTGGGGCGGTAGACAGGATGTACGAATACCACCCTCCTTGCTCCGCGCCCATTCTATCGTAAAGCCGCTGTGCGTCCGCGTTGGACTGCTCGGTCTGCCACTGGACGCTCGCGTATCCTACTTCGAATGCGTGCAGTCGGCACCGTTCGATAAGTGCCCGGCCCGTGCCTCGCCCGCGACTTGTCGGATCCACGTAAAGGTCGTTGAGCAGGCAGTACGAGCCTGCTGTAACTGAAGACAAGGGAAAATACAGGGTAGCGAAACCGACAGGGCCGAGTGTTTCTTCCAACGCGACGAACTGCACCGCCACACTCGGGTCCGCCAGCACACGCAAGAAATGGTCTCGATTACGCGCCTCATCGGGCTCAGTGCGGTAAAAGCGTTGATACGCGGCTAACAGCGGGAGTATACGGCCAACAGAATCTGAGGTCACGCGTTCTATCCGCACGCGGATCTCCGGGTGATGCGACCGAGCCCGTCACCAAGCGATCGTTCAGCCATTGGGGCTGGACAGATCATGCAGCGGCGAATGGGTCCGTGCACACTCTAGAAACGGTTCCTGGGTTATGGCGCCACTATACCCCTACGATGGCCGGTTCGGTGAGCGCGGTCATGAACACGTCGTCCACGTTGTCCGCAAAGACAAAGGTCATCTCCCTGCGCAACTCCTCGGGGAGGTCCTCCAAATCGCGTTCGTTGCGTCGCGGAAGGATCACCGTGCGAAGGCCGGCCCGATGAGCCGCGAGAACTTTCTCCTTGATGCCGCCGACGGGCAGGACTTTTCCGCGCAACGTTATCTCACCGGTCATCGCGACGTCGGAGCGCACGGGCCTACCACTCGCGACGGAGGCAAGCGCCGATGCCATCGTGACCCCTGCGGATGGGCCGTCCTTTGGCACTGCACCGCCGGGAACGTGCAAGTGCACCGCTTGCTTGTCAAAAGCCGTGGGGCTCAGACCAAGGGCCTGTGCGCTGGAACGCACGTAGGTCAGGGCGGCCTGCGCCGACTCGCGCATCACGTCACCGAGCTGTCCGGTCAGGATCAGGCGGTCCTCGTCGGAGGGCGTCATGGACGCCTCCACGTACACGATGTCGCCACCGACCGGTGTCCAGACCAGTCCCGTCGCGATGCCCGGTCGGTCTATCCGTTCCACCGCCTCGTTCTCGAAGAACGGCCTGCGCAGATATTCCTGGAGGTCGGTTTCGGTGACGAGAAACGGACCGTGCTCGCCCTCGGCATAGCGTCTCGCGACCTTGCGCAGAAGAGTACCGATGGTGCGCTCCAGGTTTCGCACGCCGGCTTCGCGCGTGTATCCACGGATCATACCTCGGAGCGCGTCCTCCGAAATGGTGACCTCCTCGGGCTGAAGCCCGTTCGCCCGCAACTGGCGCGGTATCAAGTACTGCTCCGCAATCCTGAGTTTTTCCTCCTCCGTGTACCCACTGAGCTCCAGTATCTCCATGCGGTCGCGGAGTGGAGCCGGGATGGTATCAAGGGTGTTCGCAGTCGCGATGAACATCACACGTGAGAGGTCGAATGGAACATCAAGGTAGTTGTCCCGGAACGTGTGATTCTGCTCCGGATCAAGCACTTCAAGCAGCGCTGCCGACGGATCGCCTTGGTATCCAATGGAAAGCTTGTCCACCTCATCGAGCATGAAGACGGGATCCGCACTCTCGGCACGCGTCAATCCCTGGATGATTCGGCCGGGCATCGCGCCGATGTACGTTCGCCGATGCCCTCGCACCTCCGCCTCGTCGCGGACGCCGCCAAGGCTCATGCGTCCGAACTTCCGGCCGAGTGACCGAGCGATGCTCTGGCCGAGCGATGTCTTGCCAACTCCAGGAGGCCCGACGAAGCAGAGAATCGGCACGCGCAGGTCGGCGTGCTCTGCGTCCGGCATGCGCTGAGCCTTCAGCTTGCGCACGGCCAGGTACTCAAGAATACGATCCTTGATCCGTTCGAGATCGTAATGATCTTCATCGAGTACCTGACGTGCCCGTGGTACGTCGATCTCGCCTTCGGTGTACACACGCCATGGCAAGCCGAGCATCAGCTCGATGTACGTCCGAATGATAGAATGCTCCGGGCTGGCGGGCGGCAGGCGCTCCAGGCGACCAAGCTCGCGCTCGACCTGCTTGCGCGCCTCCTCGGAAAGCACCACCTCGGCCGCCTGCTCACGAAGGCGGTTAGTCTCCGCGACCTGGTCATCTTCCTCGCCCAGTTCCTGCTGGATGGCGCGCAGCTGCTCGCGCAGGAAGTACTCTCGCTGCGCTTTGGTCATTGTCTCCTGCGCCTGTGTCTGGATCTTATGACCCAACTCCAGCACCTGCAGTTCATGGCTGAGGACGTCGGTGAGGCGTACCAGCTTCTCGCGTACGCTCGGCAACTCGAGGATTTCCTGCCGTACCGCCAGCTCCATTCGGATGGAACCGGCGATGAGGTACGTGACGTGGCGAGAGTCCGTGAGGCTGGTGGCATACGTCCCGAGCTCCTCGGGTAGTTGCTGGTTCAGGCTGAGAAGCCGCTGGAACATCTGCACCACGTTGCGGCGCATTGCCTCAATCTCGACAGTCTCCTCGTGCTCCTCGTGGACCACCTCGATGTTGGCGACGAGGTACGGCTCCTCCTGCGTTACCTCGGTGACGCGAATCCGCTCCAGACCCTGAACGGCGACCATGATCGTCCCGTCCGGCCGGCGCAGTAGCTGTGCGATCCGGCCAGCGGTGCCCTCGGTGTAGATGTCCGCGGGCCCCGGCTGCTCGATGCTGGAGTCCTTTTGCGCGACGAGCGCAACAAGACGGTCGGTCTTCATGATCTGGTCAATAAGGCGAACGGAACGCGGTTGACCGACCAGGAATGGCTGCACCGCGAACGGGTAGACGATGACCTCTTTCAGTGGCAGAAGCGGCAGGCTGCCAGGGATGTTGGGCCGGTTATCACCCTCGTCGCGCGCCGAACCCTCGTTCGTGGCGGGGGCTTGCTTATCTTCTGGGGTTTGCGTGTCCGCTGGGTCGGTGTTCTCTTGCTCAGTCATGGGTGTTATCCAGTACCACTGTATTTTGCAAACTGCTGGTTTGTCTCGGCAGCCCGATTCTCAGGAAGCCGTTCTGGTACGAAGCTTCGACGCGGTCAACCTCTACCTTCAAGGGCAGGAAAACCTCAACCCGGAACTCGCCGTAGCGGACGCCTGCCTCGTAGTATGTGAGCTCCCGCTCGGCGTCAATGGTGGGCTTACGCTCACCCTTCACAACGAGCACGTCGTCAAAGAGCACTACCTCGATGTCGTCCTCGGCCATGCCGGCGAGCTCGATCAGCACGGTAAGCTCGTCATCCATCTGGAACACGTCCACGGGAGGCCGCCATTCCCCGGCAGCGTTCAGCGCCGTGTTTCTCGACGCGTCCATGAGGTAGTCTAGCATTCGCTCTAGCTGGCGACCCGCGGCTACGGTGCTGATGTAGCTCACTCGTTGGTATCGAAGCTTCATTCGACTCAAATCCTCTTTGCCTAATGCACCGGCTTTTCCATCAGAGGGTAGTATATCTGAGCACGCGCCCTGCCTCCGCTTCATCCCCAGCGAGTCGGCCGGTTCCATACCCCAACGTTGGCGTTCGCGTCATGCCAGAGGCTGTACCGGCGCGGTGATGGCTGATGCTCGCGGCAGGACGCTAATCCTCTATCTCGGGGTTAGCCGCGATGATCGCTTCAGCCATCTCCCATACGCGGGGAAGGACCGTTACTACCAGGTCCCCGCGCTCTCGAAGGTCGGTGAACGAGGCGATGCCGAGATCGCCGAGCAGCTGGCGGTGGCCCGTATCGAACCTGTCCTGCAACTCGTCGGGCGCATCCTGGTGCAGTACCTTCTGGCAGCGGGAATAGGTGACCGCTATCCAAAATACGGCCTCGCGATGGTAGCCCCGCTCGATCAGGTCCCGGCTACCATCGATAGCGACCGGGCGGGCGATGTCGCTGATGTCTGAGGCGAAGGGGAACGGTGTCCTGATCATCGATGTTGCGGCATCGAACACGTCCGCCAACGCGGCAAGGTGATGCTCAACTCGTCCCCGGCCCAACTGGGCGCATCCGAGCAGCTTCAGCAGCGTCTCATGGAAATCCAGGTGGCCGTAATCCGCGAGCAGTTCTCGCACCGCCATATACCGCTGTCGCACGGTTGGATTTTTGAGACCGGCTACAAGCAGCACGTGGGTCGTCACACCCGTCGGAAAGAGCCAGCCAATCGCCTGATCGTAGAAAGGCGCGGTCTCGTCCAAGCGTCGAATTCCGGTGAGGACGTTGTCTCTGGCGTGTTCGCAACGCCGGCGCACCCATGGTCGCCGCGCAAAGCCATACGCCACCTCGACTTGGAGTTGGGTTAGTTGTCCAGACGGATCCAGAATGATGCTATTGCCTCTAAGGCCACCGGCTAAGTGATAGTGGGCAAGGACTTGGTCAGGCGTTCGTACCTGATCGATCGACAGGTAGGTTACCTCGAGCAGCACGCCCTTATAGATGAATTTGCCGCGCTTGTCTCCTTGGCTGGGATTGGTCAGAACCAGATTTATATCGACGTCTGACGTGGCTGGGAGCGCGGCGTTGTCGGGCAGCCATGTGGCAGAGCCCGCGAAGTACGCGCTATGCAGGCCCGATACGCTACCGGCTTCCTCCATCACCCACTGCCGAGCCAACGCTTTCGCTTCTTTGACGATCAAGCCTTCTTCGCAATCTTCTTGCTTGCGGCCGCATCCCAATACGTGGCGACCTTAACGCAGGGGAGCGACGCCGCTCGCAACCGCGCGCTAGCGCAGCGTACGTGAGGGTGTCTGTATCCGATACCGGATCTTATGGTTAAGTCTGCCGGAGCAGCGCGACCGTGTCTATTTCCACGCGCGCTCCTTGCGGTAGGGCCGCGACGCCGATGGTGGTACGTGCAGGCGGGACGGAGGGAAAGAAGGCGCCGTAGACCTCATTGAACGCGCCGAAGTCCGACATGTCAGCCAGGTAGCAGGTGTTCTTGACCGCCAGTTCCAGGTGCGAGCCGGCTGCTTGAAGAACGGCGCTCACGTTTTGGAGTACCTGCCGCGTCTGCTCTTCGACACCGCCGTCGACCAAGTTGCTCGTTTCAGGATTCAGACCGATCTGCCCGCTCGTATACACGAAGGTGCCAACGACGAGCGCTTGCGAGTATGCTGCCACCGCCTGCGGTGCGGCGTCCGTGGTGACGATCTTTCGATTATTGTTGGGCATCGGGTACTCCTGCTGCTACGGGTCGATCTCAGGGGCCATCATCTCCTCGTGACTCTGTCTCCGCCGCACGAGTCGCGCCGCCGCGCCGTCCACAAGCACCTCGGCCGGACGCGGCCTGCCGTTGTATTCGCTTGCCATCGAAAAACCGTATGCGCCGGTGTCAAGGATGGCGAGGAGTTCTCCGGGTTGGACGTCCGGTGCGGTTTCTTCGAGGGAGAGTACGTCTGTAGACTCACAAACGGGACCGACGACCTGCGCCTGAACCTCTCCAGTGTTCTCCCGCACGGCGACCAGCCTGTGCTGCGCGCGATACAGCGCGGGCCGCAATAGGGCGTTCATACCGCCGTCCGCAACGATAAATGTGTGGTTGCCATTTCGCTTTTGGTACAGGATCCGGACGAGGAGAGCTCCCGCTGCCCCTACGAGCCGGCGACCCGGCTCCGTCAGTACCAGAAGCCCAAGGGGGCGCAGGATGGGTTCGATCGCCATTGCGAGCTTGCTGGGAGTATCGGGTTGCGTGTCGCCGTACGCGATGGGATACCCGCCACCGATGTCGATGTGTTGCAGCGGCACGCCTTGAGCGAGCAACTCGGCTGCCAGGTGCGCAAGTCCGCGAGTTGCCTCGACGACTGGTGAGAGATCTTCCATCTGGGATCCGATATGCATGCCTAGGCCGTCCGCCCTCAGGCCTGGGAGCGTGGCCGCCAATCGGTAGAGGCGTGTTGCTTCGCTAATGGGCACGCCGAACTTGCTGGAAGCTAGCCCGGTTGTGATATATGGGTGGGTGTGGGCGTTCACATCCGGGTTTACCCGAAGCGCGAAGCCCGCGATAGTGCCCTGGTCTGCGGCGACCTTGGAAAGGAGGCGCGCAGCTCGCCCGCACTTTCGACGCTGAAGTGGCCGATTCCATCGGTGAGGGCCTGTTCGATTTCCGCGCGCGACTTCCCCACGCCCGCGAAAACAATCTTCTCCGGGGAAAGCCCGCCCGCAAGGCACGAGCTAGCTCGCCGCCGGAGGTGACATCCGCCCCGGCCCCGAGTGCCGCGAGGATCGAGCAGACGGACAAGTTTGGGTTGGCTTTCACGGAGTAGCAGATTCGATGCGGGAGTCCGGCGAATGCTTGGTCGAGCTCATGGTACGCGAAGCGAATCGCCTCGGCAGAGTACACGTAGGTGGGGGTGTCGAAGCGATCGGCGATCTCCGAGAGCGGCACACCGTCGCAGAACAGCGTACCGCCGGAGTACGCGAATGGACGTTCAGGCATCCTCGTGGTGATGCGCCGTCTCGCGAAGGATCTCGACCGCCGCCTCGGCCAGGATGCTTCCCGCAATCGCAACGCCCGGTTTGCGAACGCGCACTCGCGCCCACTGCGCTCCCTCGTGGCGGAGCGCCGCCGCGGCGATGCGCGCGGCCAGCGCCTCGAGCAGGTTCATCGGCTCGCCCTCAATGATCTGCTTCGTTTCGTGGTATAGCTCGCCATAATCTATGGTGCGGGTGAGGTCATCGGATTCTCCCGCCGAGCGCAGGTCCGCACCGAGTTCAAGGTCGACGACGAATCGCTGGCCAAGGACGCGTTCCTGCGTCCTCGCTCCGTGGTAGCCGTAAAAGGTCATCCCCTGGAGGATAATGCGATCATTTCCAGTTGTCACGAGCCGCAGTGTAGCCTAGCACGACGCAGGCGGTCAAACCAGCGCGCTCTGTTATAATCGCGGCACTTGTGGACTACGAGATACGAACGCTGAGCAGCCTAGAAGACTTCACGGAGCACGAGCGCCTGCAGAGGGAGATCTGGGGCTCGAATCAGATCGATGTGCCGGTGAACCTGCTCATCGCCAGCGCCCGACATGGTGCCATCCTGCTTGGTGCGTTCGTGGACCATCGAATGGTCGGCATCCTTTATGGATTCCCGGCACTCACGAACGGCCACCTCCACCACCACTCGCATATGCTCGGTGTTTTGCCACCATACCGTCGATTTGGCATCGGGCTGGCGCTCAAACTTCGGCAGCGCGAGATCGTCCGGGCGCAGGGGCTGGACGAGATAAGCTGGACGGTCGACCCGCTCGAAGTCGGCAATAACCTGTTCAACTTCGGCCGCCTCGGCGTGGTGTGCGATACGTACATCGTGAACGCGTACGGTGAGATGGCGGATGCGCTGAACCGGGGGTTGCCCTCGGACCGGTTCGAGGTGCGCTGGAACGTCCGGGCTGACCTCCCTCGGGCACCGCGCAAAATGTCACCACATGCCACCAAAATTACTGCTGTCACCTGCGGGGAGGACGGAGTAGCCGAGCCTCAACGCGTGGGCGAGCTTGCGGGCCGCGAGTGCCTCGTCACGGTGTTACGAGACTTCCGCGCCGTTCAGCAAGCAGATGCGGACCTTGCTCTTCGCTGGAGGCTACGCCTTCGGCAGGACTTCACCGAAGCCTTTGAGGCTGGATACACGTTAGCCGGATGCGTCGAACAGGACGGGCACGGCTGCTACGTCCTATCGAAGCCAGGGGAGTAACCGGATCTCGCCCCGGCGATACGGGGACAGTGCCCATATAGCCAATCAATCCTGACCGTCTGGCTCGTCCAAGGAGAGCAGGCTTCCCGTTGGCCGCTCGTAATAGGTGCGCTTCGCACGGACGTGCTCAAACGTCATCTCGGGATAGCGCATCGCGGTCAGTCTGCCGCCGAATACGCAGCCCTGATCGATGTTGACGGTTTTTCGAAACGGTACGGGCTTTGGCACCGGTGTATGTCCGTACACGATGAAGGCATTGCCCCGGTACTGCGCCGCCCAGTCGCGCCGCACGGGCAGACCATCGGGCGTCCGCTCCCCGGTCACATCGCCGTACAACGTGAAGTCCTGAATACGCTTAGAGACCTTACCAATCATCTCCCGCTTGATCCCCGCGTGTGCAACGATCAGCTTGCCGTCATCGAGCACGATGTATGATGGCGCCTCGGCGATGAAGTGGAGGATCGCAGCCTGCAGTTCGCTGCGCTCGGGCCGCGGTTGTGCATCCAGCTGCTCGATACTCGCCGCTAGTCCGTGGCTCACCGTCACCTTACGTCCCTGGAGGTAGCGCATGAGCTTGTTGTCGTGGTTTCCTGGTACGAAGAGCGCCTTGCCTTCCGCGTGCAGCCGTATCCAGAGCCGGTAGCAGGCAGGCACGTCAGGGCCACGGTCCGCCAAGTCGCCGACAGAGATCAAGGTCCGTCCCTCCGAGTGACTCCACGTCTCCCCGTCCGCCCGCCACCCAAGCTTCGCCAGTAGTTCGATTAGCTCGTCGAAGCAGCCGTGAACGTCCCCGACGATGTCATACGGGGGCGCAATAGTCGACCGAACGTCGGCGCCCAGCCGCACGACGCTCGCTGGTTTCGTCTCTCCCTGCCCCAGCATGTGGACGGTATCCCAACCCTCGCGGTCCATGCTCGCCACCGCCCTTTCCATGGCTGCTTGCTGGGTGATCAGCACGTCATCGGGTACCTGCCTTGCACGGCCGGCGTTGCGGCTGCGACGCACGTCGAGCGATGCGGGAAAGACTAATGCAACCGCCGGATAGGCGTGCGCGTGCGCCAGGTCCTGAAGGCTCCGTCGGGTGCCGGCATCAAGCGCGGTGGAATCGGCCACGATCATTTTCCTAAGCTCCATGCGTTTCTCGATCAGGAAGTAGAAGAGCTCGAACGCCTGCTTGCTGTAGGCCTGTACCTCCTCGCGGTCGCCGACGAGGGCACGGCACCGATCTGTGGAGACGATCTCTGTGGGAGAGAAATTACGGGCTGCCCAGGTACTCTTCCCTGCGCCGCTTGCTCCCACCAGGACTACTAGGTGCGGACCACGCAGATGAATCTCTGTCGCTGACTTTGACGAAGCGTCCAACGGCTATCGCTGACCCGCGACGACCACGTAGCGGCGAACAAAGCCGAGCCGGGATGTCGCATACTTAGCAGCATGGCCGGGATACATCGACTGTAGCACCGCCTTCCTGATCTAGGCTCAACGCCGGTAGCCGGTGGCACCGACGGATGCATTGCACCGCGTCGGTTCTGTGGCCTTCCCTCTATGGCGCTCATTCTAGCACGGCGTTTGGCCACGGACGCCGAAGCGAGCAGCCCGTGCATCGGTATAATCATGCGAACAAACCAGCGGCTCAACAGTAAGGGGATTGTATGCGCATGAGCGAGGAGGCAGGACCCGCGAACTCGATCTCGGGGACAACGCGTGAACTCCTGAGAAACCAACACCTCATCATCGCATCGAACCGCGGCCCGTTCGAGTTTACGATCACTGAGGGGGGCTATCAGCGCCAACGGGGCGCGGGCGGCGTCGTGACTGCGGTGAGCCAGATCAGCAAGTTCGCCAACCCAACCTGGATTGCCGCCGCGCGTACCAGTGCGGATCGGCAGGTGCAGGCAGACCAGGGTAGTGAGCCCATACGGGTCGAAGAACCCGACTCCAGCTATCTGCTGCGCTTCGTTGATCTGGACGAGCACGTATACGACGGCTACTACAATGTGATCGCCAATCCGTTACTGTGGTTCCTCCAGCACTACATGCTCGATACGCCACGCGAGCCCCGTATTGGACTGAAGGAGTGGCGAGCCTGGCGCGAGGGCTACGTGCCGGCGAACCAGCAGTTCGCGGACGTCATCGCCGAGGAGGTCGAGCGCGCCGAGCGTCCCGTGGTGATGATACAGGACTACCACCTGTATCTCGCCGCCGGTCCTCTGCGTGAGCGCTATCCCAACCTCCCGATTCAGTTCTTTCTGCATATCCCCTTCCCCGGATCGGACTACCTCCGGGTGCTACCAGTGGAGATGCGCCAGGAGATCGTTCGTTCTCTCCTGGCGTGTGACATCATCGGCTTCCAGACGAACCGCTCCGCGATCAACTTCTTGCGGTCGGCGGGCTCTTTCCTACCGGGAGTCCGCGTCGACTA
>JAUJMR010000001.1:408715-421972 GCA_030446765.1 Chloroflexia bacterium | reverse complement strand
CGATCAACTTCTTGCGGTCGGCGGGCTCTTTCCTACCGGGAGTCCGCGTCGACTATGAGGATGCGACGGTTGAGTACGATGGCCGTGTAACGTACTTGCGCAAGTACCCGATCAGCATTGACCCCGCCTCAGTCCGTGCGCTCGCGACGGGCGAAGAAGCAGAGCGCGAACTGACCTACCTCGCTCCGTACTTCGGAGAGAAAAACATCCTCCGCGTGGACCGCATCGAGCCCAGTAAGAACCTGTTGCGCGGCTTCGAGGCGTTCAGTCTCATGCTCGATCAGCACCCGGAACTGCGTGAGAAGGTGAACCTGCTGGCCTTCCTCGTCCCCTCGCGTAGCGACATTGCCGAATACGAGCGCTACCAGGACGAGGTGTTTGCGGCCATCGGACGGATCAACCAACGCCATGGGACCGATTACTGGCAGCCCGTGCAGCCGTTGATCGGGAACAACTACGTGCGTGCACTCGCAGCAATGCGTCGGTACGACGTGCTGCTCGTCAATCCGGTCATAGACGGCATGAACCTGGTTGCGAAAGAAGGCGCAGTGGTGAACGAACGACACGGCGCGCTCGTTCTCTCCGATGGCGCGGGCGCGTTCGAGCAGTTCGCTCCCTTGCCGAACTTTGTGAGCGCCGCGGACGTGTACGGCACCGCGGAAGCGCTGTACATCGCCCTGATGCAGCCGGAAGAGGAGCGGCGCGAACTCGCCGACCGGCTGCGCTCATGTGTAGAGGGTGAGGATGTCGCGTGGTGGCTGAATCAGCAGTTGGAGGATATCGAACGTTTGTGCGAGGAGCGCGAGGACTGCGGAGAGTGATTGCTCCGGAGAGTTGGGAACTCGTCTTCGACGCACTTGCACTGACACCTTCCGGCCTTTTCACGGACATCGATGGCACCATCAGTCCCATTGCTCCCACCCCCGACGAGGCGAAGGTCGAGCCCGAGGCCGCGGAACTGCTGGGTGTGCTCTCGAAGCGGCTAGCCGTCGTCGCCGCCATAACGGGTCGAGGCACAGAGTACGCGCGAACCATGGTCGGCGGCGTGCCCGGTCTGCTGTATTGCGGCAACCACGGGCTCGAGGAGCTTGTGGATGGGGAGGTGACGCTCATCCCGGAGGTTCGCGAGTACGCTGGTCGTCTCGAGCAGATTTTTGCCGAAGCCCGCCCGAGAGTGAGCACGCCGGGTCTGCTTTGGGAAGGGAAAAGTGTCACTGGTACCGTGCATTACCGACTAGCGCCGGATCCTGAAGCGGCACAGGACGAACTGGTTCGCGTGCTCCGGCCCATCGCGGAGGCGCAGGGTTTTCGACTACAAGAAGGCCGTATGATCGTGGAGTTGCGCCCTGCGATCGAGCTCGGGAAGGGAGCCGCGGCGCGCAGGCTCATCGAGCGTCATGGACTCCGCGGCTGTGTTTTCCTCGGCGACGACGTGACGGATGTCGACGCGTTCAGAGTGTTGCGCGAGATGCGGGATGCCGGACAGTTGACGGCGGTGTGTGTTGGTGTGACCAGTGCCGAGACACCGCCCCCCGTATTGGAGTTGGCTGATGTCACGGTCCCCGGTGTGCCTGGAGTGATCGAGCTGCTTAACTGGCTCGAACGCAATCTGTGAACCGAGTGCCGCCCATGTCTGGATGGCAGGGAATCCTTGGGAAGTGAACAGGGAGCAGGGGCAAAGGATGGACGGGAAGTTAGATGTACTTGAAGTCATTCGGACGCGGAGGAGCATCGGCAAGATGCGGCCCGACGCAGTGCCGCGTGACGTGCTGGAAAAGCTGATCGATGCAGCGGTTCAGGCGCCGAATCATCGGCTGACCCGCCCCTGGCGCTTCTGGGTGCTGACCGGTGAGGCGCGAGAGGAGCTTGGTGAGGTGATGGCCGAGGCCGCACGTTCCGGACTCGATACATCCGCCGGCGATGATGTTGGTGTCGTGCTCGACCGGGAGCGGGCAAAGCCGCTCCGCGCACCGGCGATTTTCGTCGTGGGAATCGACCAGGAACCGTCGGATCCGGTGCTTTCGATGGAGAACGTCGAGGCCGGCGCCGCCGCCATCCAGAACCTCCTGCTGGCGGCGCACGCGATGGGACTCGCGGCGATCTGGCGCACCGGTGCTTCCGTGTACAGCCCCTCGGTCAAGCGGCATTTTGGGCTTGGAGACGAGGACGTGCTACTCGGCTTCGTGTACGTCGGATACCCTGCCGTCACTCCACCGGAGGTCGAACGGACGGCGATGGGAAAGGTTGAATGGTGGGATGGCCGCCGCCCCTAATGAGCCGGAGGGCTTGATGCCGCTGGTCATCTCGGAAGCCGAGGTCGCGAGCCTGCTCACGATGAGGGATGCTCTCGCACTGGTCGAAGAGGTTTTCGCGTACACCGGTCCCGCAAAGCCATCGAGCCAGCCGCGCCGGCGGGTAGCTTCCGGCACAGGCACCCTGAACGTCATGTCCGCTGGCCTGCCCGCGCGTGACGTGATGGGGCTCAAGGCGTATCCTACGGGTCCGGGCGGCGTGCGGTTCGTCGTTCTCCTGTACCGCGCCTCCACGTCGGAGTTGCTGGCCATCATCGAAGCCGGGCGACTGGGGGAACTGCGGACCGGGGCGGCAAGCGGCGTGGCGACGAAGCACCTGGCGCCCGCCGGAGCGTGCACTCTTGGCATTTACGGCGCGGGGACCCAGGCGGCGACGCAGGTAGAAGCCGTTGCGAGCGTGCGACGACTCGACCGCGTGGTGGTAAATGCCCGGCACCCAGACCGCCTTGGCGCGTTCTGCCAACGGATGTCCGAGCAAGTCGGCGTGTCCGTAGAGCCTGCTGCGTCGCCTGAAGATCCGCTGGATTGTGAAATCGTCACCACGGCTACCTCTTCCGCCGTTCCCCTTTTTCCGGGGGACTGGGTTCGGCCCGGTACCCACCTGAACGTCGTCGGCTCAAATTTCGCGAGCAAGGCGGAGATCAATATTGCAACCATCAGACGTGCGTCATTGGTAGTCGTCGACTCACTAGACTCGGCACGATTGGAGGGCGGGGATCTGCTACCCGCGATTGATAGAGGGTTGCTCTCCTGGGAGTGGGTAACTGAGCTCGGTGACGTCGTGAGCGGTAGGCAACCAGGGCGTCGGCTGCCGGAAGACGTGACGCTCTTCAAGTCTCATGGTGTTGCGAGTGAGGATATCGTGCTGGCCCACGAGATCTGGCTGCGAGCAAGCCGGAACGGCGTCGGCCGCCGCGTGGGCATGTTCGGCGAAGCCGTCTGAAGTTATCGCGTAGGGTTGGCACGGTGGGCCACGCGCACGGCGTGGCCGAGTGCTTGCGCTCAGTAGCGAAACGACGTTCGATCCGAAGGGAGAGACTGGTATGCAACAAGAAAAGATCCGAGTGGGCATCGTTGGCGCGGGCGCGGTGGCTCGCATCTGTCACCTGCCAAACTATCTGAGCGATCCACGGGTCGAGGTTGTCGGCATCGTTGATATCAACCAGGAGCGGGCACAGGCACTCGCGGACGAGTTTGGCGTGCCTGCCGTGTACCCATCCACGACGGAGCTGCTCTCTGAGGGCGGAGCCAACTGTATCAGCGTTTGTGTCGCGAACGCATTCCATGCCCCTATCGTGCTGGAGGCGTTACAGGGCGGGGCGGACGTGCTCGTGGAGAAGCCGATGACCTTGACCACCGCGGAGGCTGCGGAGGTGGCGGCCACGGTCAAGTCGTCCGGCCGGTTACTGATGGTGGGCATGACGAATCGCTTCGGCCTTTCCAGTGAGGTGCTGGCGCGCTACGCGCAGGCTGGTGAGTTTGGCGATCTGTATTACGCGCGAGCCGCGATGCTCCGGCGCCGGGGTAATCCCGCGGGCTGGTTCACAAACTCGAAGCTGTCCGGTGGTGGCGCCATGATGGACATTGGCGTCCACGCGATTGACCTTGCGTGGTACCTGCTTGGCCGGCCACGGCCGGTACGGGTCAGCGCCGTGATGCGCCGCGAGATCGCGCCGTACGAGACGGAGTACGTTAGTAGCTGGCCCACTGCCGACCGTCCGCCGGACGGGATCTTCGACGTCGAGGACTTCATGACCGCCTTTATTCGCTTCGAGAACGGCGCGGCATTGGAGGCAGCAGTGGCTTGGGCAGTGAACGGGCCAGAGACGCAGCTCACCGTGGACCTGTACGGCAATAAGGGGGGAGCGTCGCTCAACCCCCTGAAGGTCTACACGGAGACCGCTGGGGTGCTTTCGGATGCAGAGCCTGTGATCAGAGTAAAGCGCGATCCGTATGCGGAAGAGTTCGCCCAGTGGATCGAGGCCGTTGCCACACGTGGCCAAAGCCCCGTGCCGGTGGAAGATGGTGTGACCGTCGTGAGCATTCTCGAAGCGATCCGCCGCTCGGCCGTGGAAGGGTGCGAGGTGGAAGTGCCCCAGGTCGTCTAACCTAGACGAGCACCGTCGGGATGGACCGGGTCGAACCGACAATGGTTCGGCGCGGTCTGATTTTTCATAGCAGTGTCCGGAGAGTCCCGCACGTTGCGACGAGTCGTAGCGGCAAACTCGCTTGCTATACTTTCGTGACGGTCCCGTGCCAAGCACAAGGTAGGCAGGACACGGCTTGACCCGAAGATTTCGGTGCGACGGCTGGAACTTTATTGTGCGGCAGCAGTCTCAGCGGGCAGCATAATCACGAGGAGTGGTGTTCTGTTTGTAGTTGGCACCGCGGGTCACGTCGATCACGGCAAGAGCACACTCGTGAAGGCGCTGACCGGGATCGATCCCGATCGTCTGGTGGAGGAAAAGGCGCGCGAGATGACCATTGATCTCGGGTTCGCCTGGTTCTCTCTCCCCTCCGGTAAAGACGTATCCATCGTGGATGTCCCCGGACACGAGCGATTCATCAAGAATATGCTGGCTGGTGTCGGAGGGATAGACGCTGCGCTCCTTGTGATCGCAGCAGACGAAGGTGTGATGCCGCAGACCCAGGAGCATCTCGCCATTCTGGACCTGCTCGGAGTATCGCGTGGCGTGATTGCCCTGACGAAGCGCGACGCCGTGGACGACGAGTGGCTCGAACTGATGCGCGAAGAAACGCGCCAACGCTTGCTAGGAACGTCACTGCAGGACGCGCCGATGATAGCCGTCTCCGCCCGTACAGGCGACGGGCTCTCGGAGTTGCGGGATGCGCTCGACGCTGTGTTGTCGCGCGTGGAGAAACGTCCCTCGGCGGGCGTCGCGCGCTTGCCGGTAGACCGCGCGTTTACGGTGCAGGGCTTCGGGACGGTTGTCACCGGCACGCTGCTTGATGGTCCGCTAAGCATCGGTCAGGAGGTGCAGCTCCTACCTGCCGGAATACGTGGCCGGGTACGCGGTTTGCAGACCCACAAGCAGCACGTGGAAGATGTCGAGCCTGGGCGCCGCCTGGCTGTGAACCTTGCCGCCTTGCCCGCACACGCCGTGCGCCGGGGCGACGTGCTCGTCCCTGCTGCAACGCTTCGGACGACACAGCGCTTCGATGCGAAGATGAGACTTACCGCCGATGCGCCGCGCGCTCTGGCCCACGGCCAGCGGCTGGATCTGTTCGTCGGCGCCGCGGAGTCCGTCGCCACGCTGAGCCTTCTGGATCGAGATGAGGTACGTCCTGGTGACACCTGCTATGCCCAGGTTCGTGTGTCCGAAGGGCTCGTACTTGTTAGGGGCGACCACTTTATCTTGCGACAACCCTCCCCCAGCATCACGGTTGGCGGCGGCATCGTGCTCGAGGCCCACCCAAAGCGACATCGGCGCAAGACTCAGGAGACCCTGAACGAAATGGCGGCCCTTGAACGCGGAACGCCGGAGGATCTGGTGCTCGCGGCGCTGGGCCGTTCGGGTCCGGCGGATAGAGCCACCCTGCTCAAGGCGGTCGGCGGCACCGCGAGCGACATCCTAGAGAGGATGATTGATATTGGCGACATCGTCAAAATGTTGTTGGCCGAGCCGTCGGAGGCGGGTAGTCTGTACTGTACCCGCGCGCAGTGGGAGTCATTGTCTGGCAGGATCACTCAGACGGTTTCGGACTACCACGCGGCCTTCCCGCTGCGTCCTGGAATGCCGCGCCAAGAGTTGAAGAGCAGGCTGCGCCTGGACGGCCGTGTGTTCACCCAGGTCGTTCAAGGGTTGCGTGAGCGGGACCTGCTTGTCGAGCAGGGTTCGCTGGTCCGGCGGGCGAGCTTCTCCGTCCAACTCGACGGCCCTGTCAAGGCGGAGGCCGAGCGTCTGATCTCCGCCATTGAAGCCAGCGGCTACACACCACCCGCGCCGGTGGAGATCGGCGCCGGACCGGAGTTGCTCGCGGCGCTCGTGGAAATAGGACGACTCCAAAAGCTCAATGATGCCGTGTATTACACGCCAGCGACGTACAACGAGATGGTATCGGAGATCCTGCGCGTCATCAAGACCGATGGCTCGATCACCGTGGCGCAGGCTCGGGACCGGTTCGGTATGAGCCGCAAGTACGCGCTGGCCATCCTTGAACACCTCGACGCCATACGTGTCACCCGCCGCGAGGGCGATACGCGCGTTCAAAGCTGAGTCGGTGACGAGCTACGCCTGTACCAGCGACCTCGGGTGGAACCGTGTGATGTACTCCCGATACTCTGCGACCTCGCGCGTCGCGCGCTGGTCGTCCCATCCGAGATAGGCACATGCGATCCTCGCCGCGGCTTCGTCCGCTCCGACACCCACAGCCGACCCAATGCCGACCATGGTGCGCCGCAGCAGTGCATCGGCGAGCGTCTCCGCCATCTCGCGCTGAAAGGCGAGCAGGATCTCGGCGCCGATCGCTCCCGTCTCCGGGCTAAAGACCGCACGCAGCTTCGGGTCATCGCCCGCCAGCTCGAGCACCTCCAAGGAGCGACTGCCGTAAACACGCGCTAGATGATCGGCCGATCGGTGGGACAGTCCCTCTTCAGCTTGAAGTCGCTCGACGAGCGCTCCGTAGCTGCTTGCCGCGCCCGGAAGAGGCTCTCTGCCCGTTTGTGCGTGGGGAACTGTGCGGCGTAGCTTGCCGTAGGTTGCATCTACGGCCTGCTCCGAAAGGTTGCGGTAGGTGGTCAACTTGCCTCCCACGACCGAGAAAAAGTTCTCAACCGTGGGAGCATGGTCGTTGATGAAGTGACGGCGACTGATCGCGCCTTCCGCGCCATTCGTCTGGTATGGCAGTGGCCGAATGCCGGAGTAGGTGTACAGCACCTGGCTACGGGTCAGATTCGCCTGGGGAATGATGTGGTTCGTTTCCGCGATCAAATACTCGATCTCAGACTCATCCGCCATTACCCGGTCCAGGCTTCCCTGGTATCGGACGTCCGTCGTGCCGATTAGATAGAGTTCATTCCAGGGCACGATGAAATATGGTCGTTGATCTTCCCGCGCCTCGACGTACAGCGCATCCCTGGGTGCGCCGGGAAATTGGTTGACGACTATGTGACTTCCCTTTGTCCCGCCGATCATGCGCTCGCCGGTCCATGACACTCCGGCGAGGACCTCGTCCACCCACGGGCCAGCGACGTTGATAGTGACCGATGCTCGCGCCGTGTAAGATCTTCCGCCAAGCAGGTCGGAGAACACTACGCCCTGTACCTGACTACCGTCGCGCAGCAGTCGATCGACGCGACTGTGGGTCAGGATCGTTGCGCCGTGATTGCGCGCCGAGAGCGCATTCTCTACGGCGAGGCGTTCGGCATATTCCACCTGGCCGTCGTAGTACACCGCCGCTCCTTTGAGCCCTTCGGGCTTCAGTCCCGGCACGAGGTGCAGTGCGTCCTCTCGGGAGAGCATACGGTGCCCGTCAAGCGACTTATCGAACGAGAGCAAATCGTAGCTGACCATACCGAGCTTTACGAGCAACTTGCCGCGTTTGTCGCCCTTGTACACGGGGATGACGAGGGGCAGTGGTTTGACGAGATGGGGCGCGATGAACAGGAGTTTCTCACGCTCGCGCAGGCTCTCTCGGACAAGCCCGATCTCGAAGTGCTCCAGGTAGCGCAGTCCGCCGTGGATGAGCCGCGTGGACCAACTCGTGGTACCACTCGCGATGTCCGACTTCTCGACGAGCAGCACACGAAGGCCGCGCATCGCCGCATCTCTCGCGATTCCGGTGCCATTGATACCTGCGCCGATGATCGCCAGATCGAACTGTGTTCGTTCGATCTGCTCTGGAATCCGACTGGTCATGGTCCCTACCTCTTAGTCGAGTTTAACGAATATGACCGTGCCGCGGGGTCTTTGCTACCGCCCGCTGCGGAGTTGGGGTGATCGATCTCGCGGCTGTCGCGACGACTCGCGCTAGTCACGTGCCCAACCCTTTGCGAGGTCCACTGCACGCAGCCACCGAGTGTGCAAGTGCTCGCGCTGTTCCTTGTCCAACCGGGGCTCGTATCGCGTGCCAAGTTTCCATCGCTCGCGCAACTCATCCCGGCTCGCCCAAAAACCGGTTGCGAGACCCGCCATAAATGCTGCGCCCACTGCCGTTGTCTCCGTAATCTGCGGCACTTCGACGGGCGTACCGAGCATATCGGCCTGGAACTGCATCAAGAAGGCGTTTCCCACTGGTCCACCATCCGCCCGCATCTCCGGAAGGGCGAGTCCGGCATCCCGCTGCATCGCCTCCACGATATCGCGAGTCTGATACGCAATGCTCTCCAGCGTGGCGCGGGCGATGTGTGCGCGCGTTGTGCCGCGCGTCAAGCCGAGCAGCGTGCCGCGAGCGTGGGGATCCCAATGTGGCGCACCTAACCCGGCAAGCGCCGGCACGAAGTAAACGCCGTCGTTTCCCTCGAGCGACTCTGCCAGAGCCTCGGTCTCCGCCGCCTGCTCGATGATCCCAATTCCGTCGCGCAGCCACTGCACCGCCGAGCCGGTGACGAAGATCGAGCCCTCCAGCGCGTACTCAATCGGCTCGTCGCCGATGCCCCACGCGATCGTCGTCAACAAGCCTGCGTCGCTGCGGACAGCGTCGTTCCCCGTGTTCATCAGCACGAACGAACCGGTGCCGTACGTGCTCTTCACCAGGCCGCGCTCGAAGCAGGCCTGCCCGAAGAGCGCCGCGTGCTGGTCGCCAGCGGCGCTGCCGATTGGCACTCTCTGCCCGAAGAAGGCAACGGGGTCGGTCTCGCCAAATACGTGCGCGGACGGCCGGACCTTGGGCAGAAGACTTCGGGGAATTTCGAGCAGGTCTAGTAGCTCATCATCCCATCGAAGATCATCGATGTTGTACAGCATCGTGCGGCAGGCGTTCGTGTAGTCCGTCACGTGCAATCGCCCACCAGTGAGTTTCCAGATGAGCCACGAGTCTATCGTCCCGAAGGCGATCTCGCCTCGCTCCACTCGTTCCTGAAGGCCGGCAGTATGTTCCAGCAGCCAGCGGATCTTCGTGCCGGAGAAATATGGGTCGAGCACGAGTCCTGTCTTGCGGCGGACGAGGTCCTCGTGCCCGGCTTGGCGCAACTCCTCGGTGATGGTCGCAGTGCGTCGGTCCTGCCACACGATCGCGGGGGCAACCGGCTCACCGCTCGCCCGGTCCCACAACAACGTCGTTTCTCGCTGATTCGTGATGCCTATCGCAGCGAGGTCGGACGCCCCGATTCCTGCGTGCGCCAGCGCTTGCTCAATAACCCGGTGGCTCACGTCCCAGATCTCGGTCGCTTGGTGCTCCACCCAGCCGGGGCGTGGATAGGACTGACCGAACTCGGAGTACGACCGGCCTTGAACAACGCAATCGTGGTCGAGCACGAGTACCGTGGTCCCGGTTGTGCCCTGATCGACGGCAAGTATGTACCGCGCTGTCATCTCCAACCCCTCGCTATGCGGTGGCGTCTTCGCTCGTAAGACTGGTGCGTGGCGCATCATCACACACTCTGAGCAGGCGTGCCCACAACGGTGAGCGGAGGCATACTCTCGTGGACGGCGATGCTAGTATCGCACACCTTGCGGGCCCCTGGCAGCGTTGGAAGGCACTGGTAGTGGTCTTCGGACCGGTGGCGGAAAGTGGTTGCCGAGCCTTCCAGGCACTGGGAGGAGCTGAAGCAAAAGTACCTACTGTCTCGGTAATAGATGGTTCGGTAATGAGTCTGAGGCCGTTCCGACCAGTAAGGGCAAAGATGCTGGGAGGTTGGAGCACCGCTGGGCCGGGATGGGGTGGTATGCTACGATTACGCGAAGATGAGTGTTTCGGACCACGCGGCATCGTGCCGTCCGTGATTGGGGGCGAACAGTGGCTCAGAACCGGAAAAGTATGGAGAAGGTCTTGCTGATCGGCGCCGCACTCGGCGCCGTCTATGTGGCGACACGGCCCAAGACGGAGCGCCGTGAGGGTACCTCCAAGCTCGTGGACTGGCCGCGGGTCGAGGAGACCGCGACCGGCATGGTGCGCGGCATGCCGGGTGGCGAGATCGCGAATCGACAGGAGGCGAATAGGCGATACCGCTCGATGGTGGCGGAGAGCACCACGGTGATCGCTGGATACACAGGCATGCACCTTGAGCAGCCGCTCTCCTCCGTTTACGTCTTTGATCGGCAGGATTGGATCCGTGCGAACCTCGATGGCTTTCGCCGACTGTTTGGCCGCATCGAGGAAATACAGAGCCATCTACGCCAAAACACGAGTCTCGCCGCTCTTTTGCTAGGGGAGGCGAACCGGGCGGTTTTGAGCGTTCAACTCGGGGTGCTTGTCGGCTACCTCGCACGCCGGGTGCTTGGGCAGTACGATCTCGCACTCCTCGGCAAGGAGGCGGTGACAACGGGCAGCTTGTACTTCGTGGAGCCGAACATTGCCCGCATCGAGCAGCAGCTCGGGCTGCCCGCCGAGGATCTGCGCATGTGGATCGCGCTGCACGAGACCACCCACGCGTACGAGTTCGAGGGCAACCCGTGGCTCCGCGAGTACTTCAACAGCTTGCTCGAAGGGTACTTCGAGGGCTTGAACGCGCAGATCCGCGGCTTTCGCGCCCTTGGTGCTATCGGCAAGCTGCGCGAGCGTCTGCGTCGCGATGAGCAGCGCGAGGGATGGGTCGAGTTGTTGATGTCTTCGGAGCAACGCCAGCTCTTCCGGCAGATTCAGGGTGTAATGAGTCTGCTCGAAGGCTACTCGAATCACATTATGAACACGGTCGGCAAGGAGATTCTTCCCGACTTCGATCAGATAAAGGAGCGGTTCGAGCAGCGCCATCGGCGGTCGAGCAGGGCCGATCGCCTATTTGCGCGGCTCACGGGCCTTGATCTGAAGCTGGAGCAGTATCGGCTCGGTGAGCTGTTCGTGAATGAGGTCGTGGCGCGACGGGATATCGACTTTATGAATCGCGTCTGGTCCGGACCGCCAGCCCTGCCAAGCATGGAAGAAATTCGTGAGCCGGAGCGCTGGGTGCGCCGTATGGAGCAACAGCATGTCTGAAGTCCGACACGCCGATACGGCGGAGACCAACAGGTTTCAGATGTCGCTGGTGGACGCTGCAGCGGCTGAGGAGCCAATTCAGGTTCCCATCACGCTCCCGGCGGAACCCGGTCCGGTGACGCCGGAATCCCCGGAAGCACCCACGCTTCCTGAGCCCGCACCGGACTCGCCGGAAATACCGGAGTCGCCGGCCCCGCAACCCGCGAGCCCGGAGGTGCCGGCCGGGCCGGAGATTGATCCCGCACGCCCCACCCCGGAAGTACAGCCGGGCATTACCCCGAGTCCGGAGATCACGGACATACCACCCACAACGCTGCCGGAGATACCGCAGTCGCCGCCCTCAACGCCCGCGTCGCCCATGGGCTTGGCGCGCGTCGACGCGTCTGCAATGGTACTTCGGTTCGAGAGCAGCGGTGAGATGCCACCATCCACCGTTCTTGCACAAGCGGAGAAGATGCGTGACGCCGGGCCCTGCGCGGATGCGCCTGACCTGGACGCCTTGGCATTCCAGCAGGGAGAGGCAGGTGCGGTGGCGGTATGCGGCACGTCACGACACTGGAGCCGTCGTTGTAGGACCATGGAGTCCGGCACCAGTGGCGCGGTGACCATTACCACCGGACCGCTCTGAGTCCGGGAGCGACGCGGGAGTAGCAGTTGGCGCCTCAAGCGCGCAGAAGGAGCAGGTAGCATCTTGGATAGAACCCTAGTGATAGTGAAGCCCGACGCAGTACAACGCGGACTCGTCGGGGAGTTGATTAGCCGCCTGGAGCATCGTGGTCTGCAGATCGCGGCGTTGAAACTCATTCGGATCGATGAGCAGACGGCGAACACCCACTACGGCGAGCACGTCGGGAAGCCGTTCTTCGCCGGGCTGGTGAGCTTCATCACATCCGCACCGGTCGTCGTCGCAGTTTTCGAGGGGCCGAATGCACAGGCGATCGTGCGCAAGGCGATGGGTGTGACGAATCCCGTAAACGCAGAACCGGGTACGATTCGGGGCGATCTTGCAGTCGACCTCGGTCGCAATGTGATTCACGGCTCCGACAGTCCCGAGTCCGCCGAGCGCGAGATCGGCATCTTCTTTCAGCCGGAGGAGATCATCTCGTACACCCGCGACGTGCAGCGCTGGATCGTCGAGTAGGTTCGCTCAACACAGTCCGCGCTGCATAGACACCGGGAACTGCGCACGCGTTCCCTCAAACTTGCTGAAGTTATCGGCCCAGATTAAGCGTCTGGGTGGCGCGGCGCTGGAGGGTGTAAAGCTGTGTCAGCGCCTCGACCGGCGTCATGGATTCGACGTCCATCGCCGCGATCTCCTGAAGCAGGCCGTCATCGGTGTTGAGGAATGTAAGCTGGGGTTCGTTCGGCGCACTGGAGGTGGATTTGTGTGCGCCTGGCTCCAACGCTCGCAGTAGTTCCTGCGCCCGGCGGACAACCGTACGTGGCATTCCCGCGAGCCGCGCGACATGGACGCCGTACGACCGATCCGCTCCACCCGGCATGACCTTGCGCAGGAAGATCACGTCGTCCCCTTCCTCAAGCACGTCCATCCGGTAGTTCGAAACGCGCGGTAACACGTCCGCAAGCGCGTTTAGCTCGTGGTAGTGGGTGGCGAAGAGTGTCTTCGCGGCGGCGCGGGGGCTGTTATGGATGTACTCCACGACGGCCTGCGCGATCGCGATCCCATCATACGTGCTTGTCCCCCGCCCGATCTCGTCCAGGACCACGAGTGAACGCGACGTACAGTGGCCCAGGATATACGCCGATTCGGTCATCTCAACCATGAACGTGCTCTGGCCGCTCGCGATGTCGTCTTGAGCGCCTACACGAGTGAAGATGCGATCCACGATCC
>JAUJMR010000001.1:389469-408615 GCA_030446765.1 Chloroflexia bacterium | reverse complement strand
CCGCTCGCGATGTCGTCTTGAGCGCCTACACGAGTGAAGATGCGATCCACGATCCCGATGCGCGCACTCTCTGCCGGTACGTAGCAGCCGATCTGGGCGAGTAAGGTGATAAGCGCCACCTGCCGCAGAAAAGTGCTCTTGCCGGCCATATTCGGTCCGGTGAGCAGAAGAACTTGCTGGCTGACGGTGTCGAGGCACGTATCGTTCGCCACAAAGCCATCCGGGCTGCGGTTCTCCACGACCGGGTGTCGGCCACCGCGGATAGTGAGTTCGGTCCCGTCGGTCAGATCCGGACGAACGTAGCGATTTCGTGCGGATGCTTCCGCGAGCGAGAGGAAGCTGTCGAGCTCCCCCAGCGCCCTCGCGCACGCGCTCAAGGGCTGGGCGGAGGCGGCAACCTGTGCGGTGATCTGTCGGTACAGGCTGTGTTCCAGCTCCTCAGCTTGTGTCTGTGAGTTGAGGATAAGTCCCTCGTACTCCTTAAGTTGCGGCGTGATGTACCGCTCTGCCCCAACCAGTGTCTGCTTGCGGATGTACTCGGCGGGCACGGCGGCTTTATGCGCGTTGCCGATCTCGAGGTAATACCCGAACACCTTGTTGTACCCGACCTTGAGTCCGCGGATACCGGTTCGCTCGCGCTCCGTGCGTTCAAGGGCAGCAATCCATCGGCGTGCCTCGCCAGACGCAGCACGCAGCCGGTCCAGTTCCTCCGAGTAGCCTTCGCGAACGATAGATCCGCCTCCCTTCGCACCCGGCGGGTCATCCACGAGCGCGGTCAGTAGCAAATCTACGAGGTCCGGCATGGCGCGAATCGACCCAGCAGGGTATCCGGGTGCGTCGGCGAGAAGCTGCCGCAGGCGCGGGAGGTGGCCCAGCGCCTCGCCAATCGCACGGAGCTCGCGAGGGGTGATGCTCCCGTGTACGGCGCGGTTGACGAGGCGTTCCAAGTCAGCGACCTGCGAAAGCGCGTCCCGAAGCGCCGCCCGCAGGGACGCACGAGCCACGAACAGTTCCACGCGGTCCAGTCGTTCCTCCAGTTTCTCGCGGACCAGGAGTGGCTGGTTGATCCAGGTCCGCAAGGTGCGACCGCCCATGGCCGTTGCCGTGTGGTCCAGCACCCCTAGCAGTGACAAAGCGCGCTCGCCACGGGATCCTTCCGTTAGCTCCAGGTTTGCGCGCGTCCGCTCATCGAGCAGCATATAGTCTGCAAGACCATACGAGCGAACGGTGGTCAGGATTGCGAGGCATTCGCGGTTCGTGGTCTCGATGTACTGAAGTAATCCGCCGACTGCCCGAGTGGCGAGCGGGGACGACTCGAGACCGAAACCCTCGAGGGTCGCGGCGCCCGTGTGCTCGAGCACCGCCTCTACCGCCCGGTCTGCTTTCCAGCGCCAGCCGTCCGTGGCGGAGATGTGCGCCTCGACGGGCTCCGGCTCGTGCAGCAGCCTCCATTCCGGTGATGGTTCCGCGCTCGAGATGCCCTCGCTGACCACAATCTCCGCAGGGGCAAGCCGCCGGAGTTCTTCTCGCGCACGGGCAGAGAAACCGGCTCCCCGAATCTGCGTGGCGGCGAACTCGCCGGTGGTGATGTCCGCGTAGGCCACGCCCGCCCCGGATCGCCCAAGCGCCAGTGCCGCAATGTAGTTGTTGCGCTTTGCGTCGAGCATCGCCGGCTCGTCGACCGTGCCAGGCGTAAGGACGCGTTGCACCTTGCGCTCGACAACGTCCTTACCCGTCGGCCCACCAACTTGTTCGCAAATCGCGACCTTGTGGCCAGCGGCAACGAGCCGTGCCAAATAGCTGTCTGCGGAGTGGTGCGGTACTCCGGCCATCGGGATCTTCACGCCCCGGATCTCGCGGCTTGTGAGCACGATATCCAGTTCGGAGGCGATAATACGGGCGTCATCATCGAACGTCTCGTAGAAATCGCCCATGCGGAAGAAGAGTATCGTGCCGGGATACTGGCGCTTGATCTGCTGGTACTGCCGCCGTACAGGGGTGCTCATGGATGATCTGACTGTATCACGGCCGGCGTGCCAGAGGGAACCACCGCGCGATGTTAGCGCGAGATCGTGGCGCTGAGGCCGTATCCCTCCAGGCGATCACGATACAGTTCGGCAACTTCCTTAGCGCCGGTCCAGGCAATGGTCTTGCCGTTGGTGTGCGCATCGAGCATGATCGAGGTGGCAGTTTCGGTATCGACCGGTACTGTGCGAACGAGCGCGAGCACAACGTAATCCATACTATGGTGGTCGTCGTTCCAGAGAATCACGTTCCAACCGGTCAGGGTCGTGCTCTCGGTGGCTTCCAGGCGCTCAAGTAGCTGTTCCATTGTCATAAAGATCGCGACTCCGTGTTTACTCCAATCCCCCACCAGATAATGCCCGCCTTGCCCGTGCAAGCGAGCGATAACGATGCAGCCCGCATTGTAGCACGCCCTGGTTTCAGTGTCAGCCCTTGCGGGCAGAATTGGGCTTGGGTAAGCTTGCGGGCTGGGAAAGGTGGATGCCGTGTACTCAGAACCCGTGACGGAACTCTATGACCTCGAACACAGGGGTTTCCTGGACGACCTGCACCTCTACCGTTCGTACGCGATACTGTCCGGCGGTCCGTTACTGGACCTGGGATGTGGAACAGGTAGACTGATGCTCCCGCTGGCAACGGCGGGCTATGATGTCGTTGGGGTAGACTCCTCACCCGCTATGCTCGCTCGTGCGCGACAAGCGCTCGACGCGGCCAATGTGGGCTCGTTCTCGCTGATCGATGCACCGCTGCCCGCCTTATCTGCACTTTCAGAGGAACACTTTGGGATGGCGTATTGCGCACTAAATACGTGGGCCCATCTTACTGACGCCACCGAAGCGCTCGCCACGCTGAACGCAGTTCACCGTGCCGTCCGCCCCGCTGGTTTGCTGATCATCGACCTCGAAGATCCGGAGCGCCGGTCACCCGGCAGGGGCGAGTTGCTGCTGGGGGGGGTGTTCAAGGATGGCGATGAGAGCGTCACCAAGGTCGTGTCGAGTAGTTCAGATCCGGCATCTGGTGTCGAGCAGGTTACGATCTTCTGGGACAGGCTGCGTGTCGGGACGGTCCATCGGACCATAGCCCAGACAGAGATGCGGTACTGGTCACGGGGTGAGATGGAGCAGCTGCTTCAGCGCGCCGGTTTCGCGGTACGCGAACTTCTGGGCTCGTGGGAGCTGGAAGAGTACGCGGGCCGGGGTGACCGTCTGATTCTCGTCGCGACCCGCGTCTGAGGTTGAAGGAGGCTAGGCAGGCTCCGCGTCTTCGAGCTGCATCGGGCCACGTGGCGCGGTCTCGAGGAACGACTGCACCTCGTTCTCGTCGTAGCCTGCAGCCACCAGAATCATCTCCGCAGCAAGTCGAAGCACGTCGCCGCCCGAGAAGTCGTCTGTATCGCCGGGATCGAACTCCATGCCCTCGATTGTGTCGATGAAGCCGTCGATGCCATCCTCTTCTCGGGTGAGGGTAACGATCACCTTCGCCTCGTTGGCGGCGATCTCTTCCTCGTCGTCTGCCGCTTCCATGCCATCTGCTCTGTTATCGTCGTAGCTCACTGATTCCTCCTGGTGACCGCTGCAATACGGGGCAGTATACGCAACCAGTCAGCAGAGGGTCAATCACATGGTGGGGTGCACGCTGAGTGTTGACGCTATAATTGGGGCGGGTGCTCGTGCTGCCCCAAGTACGCGCAATGTTACAGGAAGGATTGGTCCGTGATCCGAGCCCGGCGTGCCCGGCTAGTCGAGCTTGAGCTGCTCCTGATCCCATCCCTCCTTATTCTCGGTGGGCTGCTCCTCGTGGTGCTCGTCGACCGGGGCAACCTGCTGTTCTCCTGGCAGGACATCTATGTCGCCGCGGCGTTTGTCGGTGCCTTGCTGTTCGTGCACACCTATCTATCCCTAACCCGATTCCGCGGGGATCAGATGCTGTTCCCAACTGCGGCCCTGCTCACGTGTATCGGTTTGGTTATGATGCAACGCTTCAGTATCATCAATGCCGACGACCCGGAACTCGCCGGGGTGGCGGTCAAGCAAACGATCTGGGTGTTTTTGGGGGTCGCAGTCCTGCTGGCGACCGTCGTATTCTTCGATCAAATAAACAAGTTGCGTCGCTACAAATACACGTTTGTGGTGCTCGGTCTACTGCTTATGCTGGGTCTGCTAGTTCCCGGCCTAGGGCAGGAGATCAACGGCGCACGGCTTTGGTACCGCCTCGGCCCCGTGCTGTTCCAGCCGTTCGAGATCGTGAAGGTACTGCTCGTGGTGTTTCTCGCCGCTTACCTGGATGAGCGCCGAGACTTGCTTGCTTCCGAGTACCGTGTGGGACCACTTCGCCTGCCACCTTTGCCCTATCTCGCCCCGATGGCGGCCATCTGTGTCGGCAGTTTGCTCGTCCTCGTCGTGCTGAAGGATCTGGGCAGTGCGCTCCTCTTCTTCGGCGTCTTTGTCGCGCTGCTGTACACCATCACCGGTCGCGTGCTCTATGTATGGGTGCTGGGGGGCTTCTTCCTCGTGGGCGCGGTGGTTGCCTACCAGACGTTCGGCCACGTTCAAGTGCGGGTGAACACGTGGCTCGATCCCTTCGCGGATGTCGAGAACACCGGATTCCAAATCGCGCAGTCGCTGTTCGCGCTCGGCAGCGGTGGGCTGTATGGCAGTGGCCTCGGATACGGCTCACCTGCGGCGATCCCGTACGTGGAGACGGACATGGTGTTCTCCGCGATCGGCGAGGAGTTCGGGCTGGTCGGCTCCCTTGCTGTGCTTGGCGTGTACCTGGTGCTCGTCTATCGTGGCTTTTTTATCTCGCTCCGGGCACGCCGCGGCTTTTATCAGTTGCTCGGCATCGGGCTCACCACGATCTTCGGCCTGCAGTCACTGATCATCATCGCTGGTGTAGTGAAGCTCATACCCCTTACCGGCTTGACGCTTCCGTTTATCTCCTATGGTGGTAGCTCGCTGTTGGCAAACTTTGTGATTACTGGGCTTTTGCTCGGGATCAGCGCGGACACGCGAGAGAGTGGTAGATGAGAGCGTTTCTACGCCTCCTGGCCTTCGCGTCCGCGGTCGCTCTGCTGGTGTATGGCGTCCTTAGTGGGACGGACACCGTATGGCTGATGACGCTGTATGCGGCGACGGTGCCGATCGGCTATATCTTCTTCTCCATGGTCCCGCGCGAAACCATCGGTTGGCGGCGGAATACCTGGAAGATCGCCGCCGTGCTTGTCATCGGCTTCATCATGCTCAGTATGCAGGTACTCCGGCAGCAATTCATCGTCGCAGCGGATGTCATCGACCACCCCAACAATCCGCGCAAGACGACGCAGGAGTTGCGAACGCAGCGCGGCCGAGTGTTCGACCGAAACGGCACGGAGATCGCGGGCCGGAAGATCGCCCCGAATGGCTATGTGACCCGCACCTATCCGGAGCCCGCGTCCAGCTACGTGGTGGGATACTACTCCGCAACCATCTACGGCGCGGACCGCTTGGAGGAACGGTACGACGATTATCTGTCTGGCGAGCGCGGGGATCCGCTGGAGCGAACGCGAGGCAACGTGCTGCACCGTCCACTGCGCGGTAATGATCTGTATCTGACGTTGGATGCCCGACTCCAGCAGCTCGGGCAGGAGTTGCTTGGCGAGCGCAAAGGCTCGATCGTGGCGATGAACCCGCGCACCGGTGAGATCCTGGCGATGGTGAACAATCCCACGTATTACAGCGCTGATCTTGTGTTCGACCCATCGCTTCCGAATCGGGAGGCGGCGGCGCGAGTGCGTGCGGCGTACAACGCGCTGATCGAGGCGGGTGACGCCCGTTTGGTAAATCGCGCCATCCAGGGGTTGTACCAACCCGGCTCTACCTTTAAGACCGTCACAGCGGCCGGAGCATTGGATACCGGCGTGGCAACACCCGACAAGCAGTACCAGGATACCGGCGTGCTTTCTGTCGGCGGGTTCGTCATTCGCGACCCAAACCGGCCAGATGAGAACAAGGTGCAGTGGACCTTCACGGAAGGCTATATGTACTCCCTGAACGCTGTGTTCGCACAGGTTGGACTCAACCTGAAGAGCGCGGGAATGCGAGAGTATGCACGTCGCTTCTACTTCGAGCGAGAGATTCCCTTCGACCTCCAAGTGACGCCGAGCCAGGTACTAAGGGAGCCCGATTTCCTGACAGATCAGTTGGGCCTTGCGTCAACGGCGATTGGTCAGGGACAACTGCTGGCGACTCCCCTGCAGGTTGTGATGACGAGCGCGGCGATCGCGAACGGGGGCGTGATGCCTCGTCCATACCTCGTCGCGAATATCAAGACGCCAGGTGGGCGCACGGTGGAAAGTCGTCAGCCGGAGCAGCTAGAAGCCGTAGTTAAGCCCGAAGTCGCGGCGCAAATGACGGAGATTATGCAGAAAACCGTGAACGACGGCACGGGCAGGCAGGCGCAGATTCCAGGTGTGCCCGTAGCTGGCAAGACCGGCACGGCGCAACTCGGGGAGAATCAGGACCCGCACGCGTGGTTTACCGGCTTTGCGCCTGTGGATGACCCGAAGATCGCCGTAGCCGTGCTCGTGGAGAACGGCGGGCAGGGGTCCGAGGTCGCAGCACCGATCGCCCGCGAGGTGGTCGAGGCGCACCTGCGGTGAATGAGGCGCTCAGTACCGCGATGGCGCGCAGTGTCTCCTCGTTACCGGAGCAGGTCGCGGCCCTGTCCACTGCGGACCGAGATCGTTTCGAGCGACTGTTTTCGCTGACTCGCAGCGTCGGTCATACCGTGCCGCCCGCGGAGATGACGGCGTGGATCGAACGGGCGTTCGGTGCTGTCGATGCGGTCAAGCGCCAGACAATCATAAAGATCCACAACCGCTGGACGCTGGAGGGTACCCTTTATAACGACCTGCGAGCCCGACGCCCCATACAGGGTCGGTTGGCGGACCCGAGACTCGACCTCGGCGGCGACGGGACCGATCCGTTTTGCGCACCTCTGGCCGGCACCCCGGCGGATACGTTTGGCCGCATTACAGGCCAACACTCCATCACCGCGAGCAATGTCGCCAAGTACGACGGCCTGCATTCCGTGGTGATTCTGAACGAGCACAACCCGTTGCGTTGGAACGAGGAAAGCGTTGAGGACGCACTGACTACCGCTGAGAGTTGGTTGTGCCGTGCGCATCTGGCGCAGCCCTCGGCCGTCTATCCCTTCATCATGTGGAACTGCTTGCCCCGAAGCGGTGCCTCCATCCTGCACGGACACATGCAGACCGCGCTCAGCGAGGACTGCGCATACGCGCGGGTTGAGTCGTGGCGCAGGGCGGCGCAAGCCTATCGTGAGCAGCACTCAGCACCGTACTTCGCGGATATCTTTGACGCACATTCTGCCTTGGACCTGACCGGAGAGCTTGGGAAAGTGCGGTGGTTCGCACACCTGACGCCGATCCGCGAGAAAGAGGTGCTGCTCCTCGCTGACCGGCTGGACGCGGAAGTGTTTCGCGCGATACATCGAGTGCTGCGATCGTGGGTGGATGGCCTGGGTGTGCAGGCGTTTAATCTGGCACTGTATCTCCCACCGATGGCGCCGGTAGCAGAGGACTGGTCAGCATTTCCGGTGGTGGTCCGCTTCGTGGATCGCGGGGATCCTGCGAGCGCGACAAGCGACGTCGGTGCGATGGAGCTCTTCGCGCAGCCGGTGGTGTCATCCGACCCGTGGAGGGTTGCCTCGGTCCTGCGGACAAAGCTCCAGACCGGCGCGGACGCGAGCGAGAAACTAGAGACGTCGAGCGGCCAAGGATAGCGTATTGCCTGCCTGAGGCAGCTGAGTGCGCGACTGACGTGCCGTTCAGCTTACAACGGCTAGCAGAAGGGACACAGCGATGCAAAGCACCCAGAAGAAGCGTGTAGTGGTGACCGGTGCAACGGGCTATATTGCTCAGCAGATTTTGCCCGTGTTGCGTGAGCGGTACCAACTTCGCTTGATCGATATAAAAGCGGAGGACCGCGCCGGGCATCTGGTCGCAGGCGTGGAGTCTGTGGACTTGCTTTCCGCGGACTCGTCGACACTTCAGAGCTTTTTTCAGGGCGTGGACGCGGTTGTCCACTGTGGCTATCATCGTCCGGCTGGTGACGACCCGCAGTCACAGTATGATGGCGAGAAGCTGAACGTGGATATGATGCAGCGGGTGTACCAGCACGCGCTGGATGGTGGCGTGCGCCGGGTCGTGGCGGCGAGCACGAACCAGGCGGCCAAGTGGTACGAGCAGCCGTATTACCGGGGCTGAAGGACCGTGTGCTACCTGATGATTACCCGCGAGCAGATAATTTCTACGGGTGGGCAAAGGCGTCATACGAGGCGCTTGGGTTTTTTATGCGTGCGGATCCTTGGGCCGCAAGCTCGAGGTAGTGCAGATCCGCATCGTCGTGCCGCGAGATGTGGATGCGGCCAGGTTCGAGGATCTCCTCGCGAGCGATATGTGCGGGACCTCGCGGGGTATATCAGCGAGCGCGATCTCCAGCAGCTGTTCACGAAGAGCATCGAGACCGAGGTTATCGACGATGAGTTCGGCATACCGTTCCAGATTTTCTACGGCGTCTCGAACAACGCGCGCAAGTTTTGGAGCATCACGAACGCGCGCAAGATGATCGGATATGCCCCGGAGGACGACTCCGAAGTGCGCTTCGCGGACGGTATCGACCGACTCCTTCGGTAGAGGAACGGGAGCGTACGTGAGCGGCATTCAGAGAAATGGCTATGCGGCTGCACTCGTCGGCGCGTGCTGAGGTGCCATTACGGTCGCGTCGGTCTCTGCGCTTCTCAGTTCATGGGCTGCTGACCCGTGAGTGGGTGGAACCCAGCCAGGTGCGCGGTATGAGTGCCGTTCTGGGGTGCTGGTTGGCTCTCGAACTGCGCGGCCATCGCTTGGCTGGCTATACGGCTGGCATGCTGTTCGCTCTGCTGACTGTTGCCTCGCTGATCTTGGTCATTGTGTGGGAGACGTCTGAGGAGACTCTGAGGTCGTGCCCTTCGCCTTCAATCACTTTGTTGCATCTAGTGCTCGCGCGGCGAATGGCGCTGCTGGTGGATGCTGCCGACTGAAACACAAGTGGATCGATGCCTTCACGAAAGTTCGCTGTGTTTCGCACGCGGCCTTGTTACCGGTCCATAGCGCCCCCTATAATCCAGGCAGGCCTTTAAAGACAGTCCTGTGAGGCTGGCAAGGCGAGTCCGTACCGTTCCGCGTGTACGTTCACTCCTGCCTACCTTCTGGACGGCAGGAGTTTTCTTTGTCCCTGACGACCCGAACCGGCAATTCTGCGGTACTCCTCGATAGCACCGCCGTCGCCCGCGCGCTCACGCGCATCGCTCACGAGATACGGGAGCAGAACCCGAACATCGACTCAATAGCGCTGGTCGGCGTCCGCACTCGGGGTCTGCCTATCGCCCAGCGGATCGCCACTGTATTGCACCGCTCTACCGGCACGGATGTGCCCGTCGGAGCGATCGACGTTACCCGCTATCGCGACGACGTTTCGAAGGATCAGGCAACTCGCCTGGTTGACACGTCTCAAATAGGTTTCGCCGTTGCTGGCAAGACCGTTATCCTGATCGATGACGTCCTCTGCACGGGCCGCACCGCACGGGCAGCGCTTGACGCACTCGTAGATCGGGGGAGGCCAAGCCGGGTGCAGCTCGCGGTCCTCGTCGACCGCGGCCACCGGGAGCTGCCGATACGACCGGATTACGTCGGGCGAAACCAGCCGACGGAGCGGACTCAGGAGGTGCGCGTGCAGCTACGAGAAACCGATGGCGTGGACAGGGTCCTGTTACTGAGTGGTGAGGAGATTTAGAGGATGGCGATGCGTACAGATATGGATTCCCCGATGGTTGTGGCCTACCCGGAAACGCGCCTGCCGCTGATCAAAACGGTGGCGTTGGGGATTCAGCACGTGCTCGCCATGTTTGGGGCGACGGTGCTGGCTCCGCTGATCATGGGGTTCGACCCGAGCCTCGCGATTTTGTTCTCCGGCGTGGGAACCCTGTTGTTCATCGCGATTACCCGCGGGCGGGTGCCGTCCTACCTCGGCAGCTCGTTCGCGTTTATCGCGCCTGTCATCGCCGCCCAGTCACAGGGCGGAATCCCGGCCGCACTCGGTGGCATCATCGCGGCGGGGATCGTGTATGGCATCATCGGTCTGATCGTGATGCGCACGGGTGTGGGATGGGTTGAGTACCTGATGCCTCCGGTAGTCACTGCCGCAGTTGTCGCCGTGATCGGCCTTGCGCTCGCGCACGTTGCGGTGGATCTCGCTGCACGAAACGTTTGGCTCGCGCTGGTCAGCTTCTCAGTCGCGGCGCTCGTGGCGGTGGGAGCACGAGGGTTTCCACGCCTGATACCGATACTGATCGGCGCCATTGCTGGGTATGTCGTCGCCCTTTTGACTGGAAACGTTGACCTCGCTGCCGTGCGGGAAGCCGCATGGATAGGGGTGCCCGATTTTGTGACTCCGACCTTCAATTGGCGGGCCATCTCGCTGATCGCGCCGGTTGCCCTGGTGCTCGTCGCCGAGAACACCGGACACATCAAGGCACTCTCCTCCAGCATGGACCGGAACCTGATGCCATACCTGGGCCACGGATTCCTCGGCGATGCAGTGGGGACGATCGTCTCGGCGCTCGGTGGCGGGACCGGGCAGACAACCTATGCGGAGAACATCGGAGTGATGGCAATGACTCGCGTGTACAGCATCGTGGTCTTCGTCGCTGCCGGCCTGACGGCCATCGTACTCGGGTTCAGCCCAAAGTTCGGCGCTCTCATCAATTCCATCCCGCCCGGCGTGATGGGCGGGCTCGCGATTCTCCTCTTTGGTCTGATCGCTGCTACGGGCGGAAAAATCATCAGGGACGGCGGCGTCGACTTCTCGAAGCCCCGCACCTTGATTGTTCTGGGTTCGACGCTCGCGATTGGTGTTGGGAGCGCGGCGCTGGAGTGGTCGCACACGACCGTCGCGAATACGCTGCGCAGTAACGATCTGCCATTGACGGCTCTCGATGCCGTGCCTACTGGGACACTGGATGTGGGCGTCGGTGGATACTCGTTCGCGATTGGGAACATCGCGCTTGCCACTTTCGCGGCCATCATCGTGAATCAGATCCTACTCTATGTTGAGCGCTTCAGTAAGGAACGCAATCCCGTACAGCAAGCGGAATCGGTGCAGCAGCGCCCCGTTCAGGGAGTGCGGACGTAAGTGAGCGCTCAGTCCAGCATAGCTCCGATCGAGGTCCACGCTTCCGGCATGTCCCACCTGTTTGATATCGACGCGCTGACAGCGGCTGGTATAGAGCACATTCTCGATGAGGCGGAACGGCTGTCGGACTCGTCGGATATGCCACTACGCGGCAAGCACATCATCAACTTCTTCGCAGAGGCGAGCACGCGGACGCGCGTTTCCTTCGAGATTGCCGCCAGCCGCCTAGGCGCACAAGTCGTCAACATTGCGGCGGGCGGTAGCAGTCTTGAAAAGGGGGAGTCGCTGGTTGACACGGTCCGGACGTTCCAGGCGGTTGGGGCGCATGCTCTCGTAATTCGGCACGCGGAGCCCGGTGCCCCGTACCTGGCTGCGCGGCACTTCCGCGGTCCGGTGATCAACGCGGGTGATGGACGTCACGCGCATCCCACGCAGGCCCTTCTGGATCTCCTGACGATGCGCCAGCAGTTCGGCGCGCTGCGGGGACTCAGGATCGCCATCGTGGGCGACGTAGCGCACAGCCGGGTGGCCCGCTCCACGACGCTTGCTCTGATGTTGTGCGGTGCAAACGTGCGCCTCTGTGCCCCACCGACGCTGTTGCCGGATCCCGGATGGCTGATGGCGCTGCCCTCTTCGAGTAAGGGCGGTACGGTATCCCAGACCATCTCGTTGCGTGAGGCCCTTAATGGGGCCCAGATCGTGATGCCTCTGCGGATGCAGGCGGAGCGGCAGCAGGGCGGTCTGTTGCCCGGTCTCAAGGAGTACACACGCATGTATGGGATCACGCGGGAGAAGCTCGCAGACCTTGCCCCCGATGCGATCGTGATGCACCCCGGCCCCGCCAACGAAGGGGTGGAGATATCGCCCGAGTTAATGACTGGCCCGGCGAGTTTGATCGGGCAGCAGGTGGAGAGCGGAGTGCTTGTGCGCATGGCGGTGTTGAACCTGTTGCTCGGTGCATCCCGTGAGTAAGACGCTCTTCGCCGGCGCGCGCATCATCTGTCCGCATACCGGTGTGGACGGGATCGGTGACGTATTGGTGGACGATGACAGGATCGGCCTGGTGCGACTCGGTGGCGGGGTGGACGCGCCGGATGCGGAGCGCATTGACGCTTCCGGCATGGTGCTGTCGCCCGGATTCGTGGACCTGCACACCCACCTGCGCGAGCCCGGTGAGGAGCAGAAAGAGACCATAGAGACGGGCGCAGCAGCAGCGCTCGCTGGCGGTTTCACGACGCTGTGCGCGATGCCGAACACCTATCCCGCGCTGGATTCACGCATCTCGATAGAGACCGTCCGAGAACGGTCCGAAGGCCTCGGTGTCCGTATTGTGCCGATCGGCGCAATAACAGTTGGCCGGATGGGAGAGCAACTCGCGCCGCACCACGCGTTGGCGGCTGCAGGAGCGGTCGCCTTCTCCGATGACGGTAGCCCGGTAAGCAGTGCCGGTCTTATGCGCCGCGCGCTTCAGTATAGTGAACCGACGGGACTGCCCATCACATCGCACTGCGAGGAACTGTCGTTGTCCGCGGGCGGGTCTATGCATGAGGGTGCCGTGAGCGCCCGACTTGGTATTCCCGGTATCCCAGCCTCCGCCGAGGAGGTCATGGTGCGCCGCGACATCGCCCTCGCGGAGGAGACGGGCGGCCGGCTGCACATCGCGCATATCAGCACCGCCGGCGCGGTATCGGCGCTGCGGGAAGCTAAGGCGCGCGGTGTGCCCGTCACCGCCGAGGCCACGCCGCACCACTTGCTGCTGACGGATGAGTGGGTGGCGGGGTGGGGGACGCTGGATGGGGAGCCGAACGCTGACCGAATCGTGGGTGATAGGGCATACGATACCAGCACGAAGGTCAATCCGCCCCTTCGCTCCGGGGACCACGTGCGCGCGGTACTGGATGCCGTGCGCGATGGCACCATAGACGTGATCGCGACTGATCACGCGCCGCACGCCTCGACAGACAAAGCGTGCGAATATGGCTGCGCTGCGTTCGGGATCAGCGGGCTGGAAACGGCACTCGGCCTGTTGATGGCCCTTGTGCACCGGGGCGAGTTAGACCTGAAGCGCCTTATGCATCTCCTCTCGGCTGGACCAGGCTCCACGTTTGGCCTCAGTGGTCAGGGGATACGAGAGGGCGCCGTTGCGGACGTGGTGCTCTTCGATCCGGGCCAACCCTGGGTGGTCGATGGGGAGGCACTTCTGTCGCGCGGAAAGAACACCCCTCTGCATGGGCACACGCTCCGGGGCAAGGTGCTCATGACGGTGGTAGGTACGCGCACTTACCGGACAACTCAGATGGAGGAACGATGACCGAACCAGCGATCCTGGTGCTCGAGGACGGACGCGCCTTCTATGGCGACAGTTTCGGCGCCCTGCCCGGGGCGGAAGGGGAGGTAGTGTTCAGCACCTCCATGACGGGCTACCAGGAGATGTGCACCGATCCCTCGTACCACGGGCAGATCCTCTGCCTCACGTACCCAATGATCGGGAACTACGGGGTCAGTCCAGAGCACGACCAGTCGGTTCGGCCGTGGGTGTCGGGCCTGATTGTGCGGCAGCACTCCTCGGCCCCGTCACACTGGGGCAGCACGGGCACGCTCGACGCATACCTTCGCAGGCACGGTGTCGCCGGGATCAGTGGCGTTGACACCCGTGCGCTTACTCGCCACATCCGAGCGCATGGCTCGCGCCGCGGCATCATCGCGTCCGGGGATCCTGATACGAACATCGAGGAGCTGGTGTTGCGCGCGCGGAGTGCGAAACTGCCTTCAGAGCGCGCGGGGTTGTCGGAGGTCAGTGGCGGCAGTGGGACCGTTGAAGCAGCGGAGTCCGTGGACCATAAGCGGGTCGTGGTAATCGACTGCGGCCTCAAGACGAACATCCTACGTGCCCTGACAGCGCGAGGCACCAAGCCTATCGTCGTGCCGTACAGCGCGACAGCCGAGGACGTGCTCGCGCTCGAGCCGATGGGGTAGTGACGTCTCCAGGTCCGGGAGACCCGGAGAATGCGCAGACGCCGATTCGCACGGTGAGCGCCTTGCTGGAGCGCAACGTCCCGTTCTTCGGCATCTGTCTGGGCCACCAGGTCTTGGGGCTGGCCATAGGTGGGACGACGAGCAAGCTCAAATACGGACACCGGGGGGCAATCATCCGGTGCAGGAAGTCGCGACGGGCAGAGTCTACATAACGTCGCAAAACCACGGATACCAGGTAGACGCCGAAAGCGTGCCACTCAGCCTCGGCTGGCGTATCAGCCATCACAATGTGAGCGATGGCTCCGTGGAAGGACTGGTGCACACCGAGAAACCTGCCTTCTCCGTGCAATACCATCCGGAGGGATCGCCGGGTCCAGATGAGAATGCATACCTGTTCGAGAAGTTCGTCGGCAGTATGCAGCACCGGACGGGGAGGGAGGCGTAGATGCTGGAAACAACGATGGAGCGCGAACCGTTCTGGTGATCGGGTCCGGTCCCATCATCATCGGTCAGGCGGCGGAGTTCGATTATGCAGGCACCCAGGCGTGCCGAGCGCTGCGCGAGGAGGGTGTGCGCGTCGTCCTCGTCAACTCGAATCCCGCGACGATCATGACCGACGATGAGGTAGCGGACCGCGTGTACATCGAGCCCCTCACCGTCGAGGTGCTGGAGCGGGTAATCGAACGCGAGCGGCCATATGGCCTCTTGCCGACGCTCGGCGGCCAGACCGGGCTGAACCTGGCCGTTGAGCTTGCGAATGCCGGGGTGCTGGAGCGCTGGAATGTGCGCCTGCTGGGCACACCGCTGCACAGCATCCGCGAGGCAGAGGACCGCGACCTCTTCCGGCAATTGCTCATCCGCATCGATGAGCCTTCAATCGAAAGCGTTACCGTCCATACGGTTCAGGAGGGACTGACGTTCGCGGCGAAAGCCGGCCTCCCGCTCATAAGCCGCCCGGCCTACACCCTGGGCGGCACTGGTGGCGGGATGGCGGCCAGCATCCCGGAGCTGACGGCGTTGCTGGAGCGTAGCCTCCGCGCGAGCCCGATCGGGCAGACGCTGGTCGAGCGGTCCGTGGCCGGTTGGAAGGAAGTGGAGTACGAGGTGCTGCGAGACGGCGCGGACAACGCGATTACCGTCTGCAACATGGAGAACTTCGATCCCGTGGGTGTGCATACGGGCGATTCCATCGTCGTCGCGCCAAGCCAGACCCTCTCGGACCGGCAGTACCAGATGCTTCGTACAGCGTCGTTGAAGATCGTGCGAGCGCTTGGAATCGAAGGTGGCTGCAACGTTCAGTTCGCACTCGACCCACGTTCCGACCGCTATTACGTCATCGAGGTGAATCCGCGAGTTAGCCGGTCGTCCGCGCTCGCGTCAAAGGCGACGGGATATCCGATAGCGCGCGTCGCGGCCAAGATAGCGTTGGGGAAGCGGCTCGACGAGATTCCGAACGCCGTTACCGCTGGCACGACCGCGGCGATGGAGCCGGCGCTTGACTATTGCGTCGTGAAGATACCCCGGTGGCCGTTCGATAAGTTCGCGGGCGGAGATCGCCGAGTCGGCACACAGATGAAGGCGACCGGCGAGGTCCATGGCGATCGAGCGCACCTTCGTGGCCGCCCTCCACAAGGCGGTTCGATCCCTTGAGCTCGGGGAAAGACGCTGCTGTGGGAAGCGCCCGAGTGGCAGGACGAGACCACCCTCCTCCAGGCCATCAGTTCGCCCACGGACATGCGGCTCTGGGCGCTTATGGCGGCGATCCGCAGGGGACACGGCATCGACGACCTCTCCCGCCTCTCGGCGGTGGACCCCTGGTTCCTCGATGCGCTGCGCTCCATCGCCGATCTTGAGGGCGAAATGCGTACTAGCGGTCTGGATCCGCGCACCCTGCGTTTGGCGAAGCGGAACGGATTCTCGGACTCGCTCATCGCAGTCCTGGTTGGCGCCAGCGAAGAGGTGGTTCGCGCCCGCCGCCGTCAGTTAGGCGTGATTCCGGTCTGGAAAATGGTGGATACCTGCGCCGCGGAGTTCGAAGCGACGACGCCGTATTTCTACAGCACGTACGAGCAGGAGAACGAGGCGCTGCCGCTCGGCGGGCATTCCTCTCTTGTGCTCGGTTCCGGGCCGATTCGCATCGGTCAGGGCATCGAATTCGATTACTGTAGCGTCCATAGCGCGAAGGCGCTGCACGACGCGGGCGTTCGGAGCATCATGCTCAACAGCAATCCCGAGACCGTGTCGACGGACTTCGACACGTCGGACCGACTCTACTTCGATCCACTCGATGAGGAGAGTGTCCGAGATATCCTGGAGAACGAAGGGCTTGAGTCACTCAGCACCGGATACCCTGTGCAAGCCAAGCTTGACGGTGGCAGTTGGCCCGTGGCTGGTCCGCCCGTGATCGTGCAGTTCGGTGGCCAGACCGCGATCAACCTCGCGTCGGGCCTACATACTGCCGGGTTCAGCGTGCTCGGCAGCTCGCTGGATGCGATCGACCTCGCGGAAGACCGCGAGCGCTTCGAGCAGTTCCTAAATGGCCTGGGAATGCGACGTCCCGAGGGGGCGAGCGTTCGTGATGTGTCCGGTGCGTTGCAGGTCGCGCAGCGGCTCGGCTTTCCACTGCTTGTGCGACCGTCGTACGTGCTTGGTGGTAGGGCGATGCGCATTGTCCACGACGAGGATGACCTCTTGGCGTATATTCACACCGCCGCCGAGATTAGCGGTAAGCACCCTGTGCTGATCGACCGCTACATCGCCGGGCGCGAGGTGGAAGTCGACGCGGTGTGCGATGGGGATCGAGTGCTCATCCCGGGTATTGTCGAGCACATCGAGCGGGCGGGTGTGCACTCCGGTGACAGTTTCGGGGTGTATCCCCCTGTGGATCTCACGCCAGAGGAGTCGGCTCAGGTCGAGGAGATGACCGTGCGGATCTGCCTGGGCCTCGGGCTGAAGGGATTGATGAACGTGCAGTACGTCGTTCAGGAAGGCCTGGTCTACGTGCTCGAGGTGAACCCCAGGGCGAGCCGGACGGTACCCTTCATCAGCAAGGTCACCGGGGTGCCGATGGTTGCGCTTGCTACCCGCGTAATGCTGGGTGAGACGCTCGCCGACCTGGGCTACCAAAGTGGCCTGATGCCGGAGCGGGATCTGTGGGCGGTGAAGGCGCCGGTGTTCAGTATGTCAAAGCTGACGGGCGTAGATACCGCACTCGGCCCTGAGATGAAGAGTACCGGCGAGGTGATGGGCATCGACACGCAGCTAGGACCGGCCATGATGAAAGCGATGCTCGCCTCAGGGATCAACCCTCCGGCAGGTGGTACGGTGCTTCTCTCGGTCGCGGAGCGGCATAAGGAGGAAGTCGTCGAGTTGGCGCGCGACCTTGTGGACCTGGGCTACAGCCTCGCATGCACAGAGGGCACATCGACGTTCCTCGAGCAGCGCGGCGTGCGCGTCTCCCAGGTCGTGCATAAGATCGGCTCGGTTCGCCCGGACATCACGGATATCATCCGCCGCCGTCAGGTGTGTGCTGTGATCAACACCATCAGCCCAAGCAAGAAGCCGGTACGGGATGGTTTCGAGATCCGGCGCGCGGCTGTCGAGGCCGGCATCCCGTGCCTGACCTCGCTCGATACCGCGCGCTCGCTCGTTCGTGCCTTGCTCGGCCGCGGCTCGTATCACGTCGCGACCGTCACGGAGTACCGCGAGGGCCGTCTCTCTCTCGTGGAGCAGGCATGAGCGACAATCAGCCCCTGGACGTGGATGCCGTACTCTTCGACCTAGACGGCACGCTTGTCGATACCACGGAGTTGATCATCTCCTCGCACGAGCACACGTTGACGCAGCATTACCGTGGGCCAGAGCGGCCTACCCGGCGAGAGATTCTGAGCCATCTCGGTCGCTCTCTTCCAGCAACATTGCGCGAGTACGCAGCTGCGGATCAAGCCGCCGACGCGGGTGAGGCCGCCGAGCAAATGCTGCAGACGTACAGAGATTACCAGCGTGCCAACCATGACAGTATGATCCGGCCATTCGAAGGCATACGAGAAACGCTTGACGAACTGGCGCGACGCGGATACGTGCTCGGCGTGGTGACGAGCAAGATGGAGCTGAACGCGCGCCTCGCGCTTGATATGTACGGCCTGGGTGGCAACCTGGCTTTCGGGGTGTTCCACGACGAAACCGAGCGACACAAGCCGGATCCCGCTCCGCTCCTCCTCGCAGCGCAGAAGTACCGACTGGATGCGTCGCGCACCGCCTATGTGGGAGATAGCATCCACGATATGGCCGCTGGACGCGCGGCGGGGATGCGGACTGTGGCGGCGCTGTGGGGGCCGTTTCCCCGCGCGGATCTCGAGGTGGAGCGGCCGGATATCTTCGCGACCACCCCCGATTCGTTGCTGGATATTTTCCCGGCCCGCACTAGTCGAAGGTCCGTCTGATTGGGTGCCGCCGAGACCGCGACGGTGGTGCAGAGCGCGACTTTACAGCCTGGACTTTTCGGGTTGCGCCTTGAAGCCGATGCTCGGCTCGTACAGGCGTGCGAGCCAGGTCGATACCTGATGGTCGGAGTGGGAGATGGAAACGAGCTGTACCTGCCGCGGCCGTACTGGGTGCGCCGTGTGTCGGCAGTCTGGCTGAATCTGCTTGTAGGCGTCGGTGGAGCCGGCAGCCGTTGGCTGGCGACTCGACGGCCGGGCGACCCTGTGGAGTTCTTTGGCCCTTTGGGCACCACGTTGATTCCTCCGCCTCGCACGCGCCGGCTCTTACTCTCAGGGGATCTTTCGGGGCTTAACTGCCTTCTCGCTCTGGCGGATCGTGCGCTTGCCCGTGATATCGAAGTTGCACTGGTGTACCATGGCGCGGTCGATACCTCGGCTCGGTTGATTCCCCCTGATGTCGAGCTTCTGACCGA
>JAUJMR010000001.1:358684-389369 GCA_030446765.1 Chloroflexia bacterium | reverse complement strand
GGTAGAGACGCCGTCCGGCGTGCTCAACGCGATCGGCCTGAACAACCCTGGTATCGGCCGTGTCCTGCGGGAGTACGCTCCAAAGTGGAGCAGCCTCCGTGCACCGGTTGTGCTGAGCATTGCGGGAGAGTCGGTTGACGAGTACGTCGAGATCGCCCAAAGGGCCGAGGAGGCCGAGGCAATCGCAGCGCTCGAGCTCAACGTGTCGTGCCCGAATGTGTCCGAGGGCGGTGCCTTGTTCGGCTCAGACCCCGTCCAAGCTGCGAGCATCACCGGGGCCGTGCGCGCGGTGACCAGTTTGCCCCTGATCGTGAAGCTTACGCCGAACGCCGCAAGTGTGCCGGAGGTCGCGCTGGCGGTGGAGTCTGCCGGGGCTGACGCGGTCTCGCTCGTGAACACGATAGCCGGGCTCGTCATTGATGTCGAGGGCCGGCGGCCCGCCCTGGGCAACGGCGGCGGCGGTTTGAGCGGTCCCGCGATCCGGCCAGTGGCGGTTCGCCTGGTGTGGGACGTGGCGCGGGTCGTCACCGTGCCGGTGGTCGGCCTTGGTGGTATCGCGCGCGTAGAGGATGCGCTGCAGTTTATAATGGCCGGAGCCTCCGCGGTGCAGGTAGGTAGCGCCGGGTTCGCCAAACCGGACACGATCATTAGGGTCGCGGACGACCTTGCCGAATGGATAGGGCGCCACGGTGTGGCCAGCTTGGATGAAATCCGCGGATGCGCCGTCCCGAACTCCGAACCTCGCGAGTGAGCGAGCCGACAACCGAACCAACGAGTCAATAGGATAATCTCTTGAAATACATCTACCCACTTCTCGCGCTCGTGCCCCTTGCCTTCATTCTGGAGTTCTTCGTGCATCCAGGGGCGACGACCATCTTCATTGTCTCCGCTCTTGCGCTGATACCACTTGCCGCAGTCCTCGGTAAGGCAACCGAAGAACTGGCGATCCATACCGGCCCGAAGATCGGTGGATTGCTGAACGCTACTCTGGGCAATGCCGCCGAGCTCATCATCACGATCGTCGCGCTGAACGCGGGGTTGGTGACCCTGGTCAAGGCATCGATCATCGGCTCCATCTTGGGAAATATCCTGGTTGTGCTTGGTTTGAGTTTGTTGCTGGGTGGGCTGAAGAACGGCCCCCAGTTCTTCAACCGCACGGAGGCTGGTGTCGTCGCGGCCCTTCTCCTGCTCTCCGTAATTGCCATGGGCGTGCCGACCGCCTTCAGCCGTACCGTAGGATCGGACATCACGACACTCAGCGACGAAGTCGCCTTCGTTATGCTCCTGATGTATGTGGCGTACCTGGCCTTCAGCTTTCTCAGTAATAAGGGGCCGGAGCCTGTGCACGCGGCGGCAGGCAGTGCGGCACGTCAGACGGTTCCGGCATCGGTCGGGGAATCGAACCCTCGCATCGGCGGCGGCTCGACACCACAAGCCCCACAAGATGACACGCGCCATACAGACCCGGCCCATGGAGAGGCGCACCAGCCGTCTTGGAGCCTGCCCAAAGCCCTTGTAGTGCTGGCCGTCTCGACACTGGCGATTGTCTTTATGTCCGAGTTCATAGTCGGTGCCGTGGAAGAGGTGACCGAGCAGTTGCATCTTTCCGAGTTCTTCCTCGGGGTAATGATCATCCCACTTGTCGGTAACGTGGCGGAACACATCGTTGGTGTGCAGGTAGCCTACAAGAACCAGATGGATCTCAGCCTTGGCATCTCGCTCGGCAGCAGTCTCCAGATTGCGCTTTTCGTTGCTCCCGTGCTCGTCTTCCTCAGTCTCTTCATCGGACCCGAGCCGATGGACCTTGTGTTCACTACGTTCGAGATGATCGCGCTAATGGCTGCGGTGGTCGTGGGTGTGGTTGTCAGCCTGGACGGCGAAAGCAACTGGTTGGAGGGCGCGCTGTTGCTAGGCGTATATCTCATCCTGGGATTCGCGTTCTTCTATGCCTAATATGACGGACGCCGAGCGGTTGTTGCGGGAGGCCGGAGCCATACTCTGCGGACACTTCCTGCTGTCGAGCGGATTGCACAGCGACACGTATGTCGAAAAGTTCGAGCTTATCCAACACCCGGCGATCACTGTGCAGCTGTGCGCGGGCATAGCGGAGCGTTACCGCGAAGCCGGAGTTCAGACGGTTGCAGGACCGACCACGGGCGGTGCGATCCTGGCCTTCGAGGTGGCGCGCCAGCTCGGGGTACGATCGATCATCGCGGAGCCAGCAGTGGGCGGTGGGCGGGAATTCCGGCGTGGCTTTCGCCTCGATCCCGGAGAGCGGGTGCTGATCGTAGATGACGTGATGACCACTGGTGGTGCGGTCCGGCATACGGTCGAGGCGGTCGAGCATCACGACGCGCTCGTGCTGGGAGCTGGACTTCTAGTCGACCGCTCGGGCGGGAAAGCAAACGCGGGCGCGCACGTCTGGGCGGCGTTGACGGTGGATGCCCCCGCGATCGATCCGCAGCGATGCCCACAGTGCGCACAAGGACTCGAGCTCACGAAGCGGGGAACGACAGCGCGCTAGATCGTAGCGCGAACATCCGGGCTGCTGAGCTGCTGCTCCAGTTGCGCTAGCTCACCGATGCGCTGACGGATCTGCGCGGTCGTGGCCTCGTTTGGACGCCGCTCATATTCCGCGCGCAACTCCAGCAGGAGCTGCGCTATGCGCCCGATTGTACGGACGGTGACGAGATCCGCCTCGTTCTGTGGAACATCGGTGAAGGCCACGCCGCGCACCTCCGAGAGCCAAACCGGACGCCTTGTGCGCTAGAGTATACGAGCGAAATGGACACGCGTCAAGACTGCCGCCAACCGCTTTCGTCGGCCGAAGCAAGGACCGACGTTCCTCCGGGAGGGAAACGTGTCACGTCAGACTGCACTACTTGGCGCGGCGGAGGAACTGCTTGCGCGCGGCCCGCTCCCCGAGGACGAGCTGGCGCGCGCACTGTACGGTGCGACGGGATCGGTCGCTCCATGGGTCAAGCTGCTTCGGTCGTTGCTCCAGGGGAGCGAGCGGGCACGCCGTCGTGCCGACGGCCGATGGGAACTCATCCGTCTGGACGCGGCCCCCCCTGTCCTGGTCGCGGGTCGGACCACGCGAGCTCGGCACGGTCGGCTGCTCGCCCTGGCGATTGCACCGGTCGACGATCCCCGGGCAGTGCGACAATGGCGCTTCGAGTCGGAAACGCGTCCGGCGCCGTACATCGCGGAGGCTGACCGCGAGCAAGACGATGAGCCTGCGGTGTCGTTCGGAGACGCGGCGGAAGCGGTTAGCGAGCTGCTTCGCGACCGTGTGATCTGGGTGCTCGATGCGGACCTGCCGGCTTTGCTTGCCGCCGAGCTGCAGGAGGTGGGACAGCCCAGGCCCTGGGTCGATGTGCTGGTGTGCCAGACCGACGTGTGGACGGCATCAGGACGTAAGCGCTCGATGGAAGCGGTCCGCGCCTCGCTTGACCTCACACCGGTTGCGGGAAATGTTCTACATGGCGAGTTGGAAGTCATCGCCCGCGTGGCAACGCGAAGTAGCGTCGGACACTCCACCGAACCTGTTCCGAAACGCGCTCGAGTCTCAGCCCTTCGAACAGCGGCTGCAGCACTGCCAGCAGGACCGGGCGTATACCGGTTTCACGATGCCTCCGGCTCAGTACTCTACGTTGGCTCCGCTACCAACCTACGCCGTCGGGTGCTCTCGTACTTCGGCGAGAATATTACGCTTACTCGTGGCCTGCACGGTCTGCTCGAACGTGCTCACACACTTGAGTTCGTTCCGGCAGGTACCCACCTCGAAGCGGTCGTGTACGAAGCGCGACTCATTGCGGCACTCGAGCCGCCCTACAATGTCCAGCGCCGTGTTTCGGAACGCCAAGCTTGGCTGCGTATCGGGGCAGAGCAGCCGAAGAACGTCGTGCAGGTGGCATCGGCTCCGCGGACGGACAGGGCGCTCTATCTCGGGCCGCTCCCGAACCGGACGTCCGTGAACGCAGTTGCGGCTACGATTGCGACGCTGTGGGGTTTTTCGCGAAGGGGCGGAAGTGCACGGGTATCTGAAGCGTCACTGAGCCGGCTCAACGGCATCTGTGAACTCCTCGAGCAGCCGGACGTATTCTGCGCCGAACTTCGCTCGCGGCTCTACACCGTTGAGACTGGACTCTCAGATCGAGCGCGGGCGGTGCTGGCGCAGAACGTCGACCGCACGGAGCGGGCGGTACTCGCGGGCGAACTGCGCCCGATGGTTAGCGACCTCCATAGCGTGATCGTTGCCCGCCCGGACGCCTCGAAGGGTGCGGTATCTCTGCTCCTTGTGCGTAATCTGGTGTGTCACGCGTCCGTCCAGGTCGATTCGCCCGACGTAACGACGCTTTCGGAAACCATCAATGGGCTGCTCCAATCTATCGCGGAACCAAACGATGCTGCCTCGGCAGAGATGGCGCTGGTGGCTCGCTGGCTCCATGCACACCGGGATGACCTCTGGGTGCAGCCGGTGAGTTTGGGGGCGGATCAGATCGCCAATCGCGTCGCGGCTGCCCTGCAGGAACTTCTAGCTGCGGCCGAATCGTCGCAGTTGCCAGCCGCCGATGAATGGTGGATCTAGTCCGCGAACACCTGCGTATACATCTGGCCGTACACTCCGCCTCGAACTACGCCGATGCCGACGCGCTCGAATAATGGGGAAAGTATGTTGCTCCGGTGTCCGGCGCTGCTCATCAGCACTCGGTGTGCGGTGGCAACGTCGGGCTGATACGCCAGGTTCTCCCCGGCGACGAGGTAGTGAATCCCCACGGTTTTCAGGCGGTCGACTGTTGCTCCTGTCCGGGGCGAGTTGTGGGCGAAGTACGACAGTTCAAACATTTCCGCGCTATGCGCCCGGGCGGTCCTGCGAAGCTCTTCGTCCATCGTGAGCGGCCGCACACTATGCGCCGCACGTTGGTGGTTGATAAGCTCGAGCATACGCTGCTCCGCCGCTTGATCTTCGGTAACCGTAAGGTTGTCTGGGAAGCTTGGATTTACCGGCTCTACGTTACCCGGCGTGTGCACGCGTAGGAGCGATGGTCGGGAGCCGAACGTCAGTAGCTGCTCGGCACTCGGTGCCAGGCGGGTAGTAAGCCCTCCGAAGAATGGGGCAAGCGTGCTCGATTGCGACTGTGTAGCAAGACTTGCAGAGACGGGGAGGACACCAACCGCGGTCGCCAGTAACGCAGCTACTACCCCGCCCTGAATTGCACCGAATAAGACGCCTAGCACTCGATTTACCCGCGATGACGTCCTGGATCGGTTGCGGACGCCGGACAACGACTGTAGCCCCGATGATACGATGACATAGAGAGCGGTCGCGAGAAAGAACAGTGTAAAGAACGCAACAAGGTCGGCCGCGTCGCCTGACAAACGAAGGACCCGTGCGATGATTGGTGAGAGTCCCTGATATCCGGCAAAGCCTACCGCAATAGCTGCGATGACACCCACCATGTCGATGACGCCGAGCAACAAGCCGCGACGCACGCCCCGTAGAGTGTAGATCAGTACGACGAGAGTGAGCACCAAATCAAGCGCGTTCATAAGCGTAGCGCCCGGTACTCAGGCTATCGGTCGCGATTGATCAGCGTCTCGGCCGTGTCATACAGTGCATTGCGCGCTTCGCCGGACGGCAGCGTGAGCAGCGCCGCGCATGCCTCGTCCGCCAGCTTCCGCGCTTCCCCGAGAGCCAGATCTACTGCGCCACAGTCTCGAACGACAGCCACGGCCCTGTCAGCGTTTGCTCCGGGTACGCCCGAGAGGACATCCCCGATCGCTTTGGCGTCCACACTGTCCGGCGCGGCCAGTTCCAGGGCTATGATCGTCGGCAGCGTTGCGGTGCCATGAGTCAAATCTCCACCCACTGGTTTGCCCGTCTGCTGGCTGGTCGCGGTGAAGTCCAGTATGTCGTCCACTATCTGGTATGCCTGTCCGATCTTCTCACCGTACGTGCGCAAGGCGATGCGATGATCGTCCGGCGCATTGGAAAGAAGTGCGCCGATCTCACAGGCTGCGGCGAAAAGTGCAGCGGTCTTGGCATAGATACGACGGTAGTACTCCGTACGGCTGACCTGCAGCCGGTGGTTCGCGAGTGCCTGCCGCAACTCGCCGTCTACGATTTCCCGCAGCGTGCGAGCGAAAACGGTGACGACCGCCGGGCTGCCTGGTGCCGCCGCACAAATCGCGGACTGCGCGAAGATGTAGTCGCCCACGAGGATAGCACCACTGTCTGGTAGAAATGAGTTGAGCGTTGCTTTCCCGCGCCGCGTGGTGGCCTGGTCTATCGTGTCATCGTGGACCAGCGTGGCCGTGTGCAGGAGTTCCGTCGCGATTGCGCCGGGAATGAGCCGCTCAAGATCGTACTGGTTACAGCGGGCACAGAGCAAAAGTAGCGCGGGTCGGACTCGCTTGCCTCCAGCCTGGATAAGCCCGCCAATGAGGTCCGCGATTTCCGGGTACTCGGAAGGAACCACCTCCAACAGCGCTCTCTCGACCCTCTGTAGGTCGCTGGCGATCCACGCGAACGCCGTCGATTGTGTCACTCACGAACCTCGCTAAACTTTGTACATTCCTTCACAAAAGTATATACCCACACCTGTGCACAAGCAAAAGCCAGCCCACGACGGAGCAGAAGAGGTATAGGACTCCGCGTACGACCCGACGGGGTGCCTAGGACGCTGCACCGTCGCGACCGACGGTTTCCACGAGCTGGGTCAGCGTGGCCACCGCGACCCCCGTGGGACCCTTGGCGACGTGCGGCGAATCTGTCTCAAGGCGTGCGGTGCCAGCGATGTCCAGATGGACCCACGGCACCCCCCCAGCGAACTCCTGGAGGAACGTCGCGGCGGTGATCGCACCGGCTTCGCGGTTGCCCGCATTCGCTACATCCGCGATGTCGCTGTCCATCTGCCGACGATACTCTGGACCGATCGGCATCTGCCACATGCGCTCCCCCGTGTGCTGTGCGGCCTTCAGGACCGCATCCGTCCACGGTTGGTGGTCACCGAAAACGCCTGTCGTGACGGAGCCGAGCGCCACGACACATGCCCCCGTCAGAGTCGCCACGTCCACCAAGTGCGTGGCTCCTTGCGACAATGCGTGGAATAGTCCGTCCGCGAGTACCAGGCGTCCTTCAGCATCGGTGTTGAGGATCTCAATCGTCTTGCCATTGCCCGCGGTGAGAATGTCGCCGGGTTTCATGGCCGCCGGACCGGGGAGGTTCTCCGAAAGACACAGCACGGCGACAACGTTTGCCTTTGGCCGGAGCTCTCCAATCGCGCGCATTGCGCCGAGTACCGCCGCCGCCCCGGACATGTCGCCCTTCATCCGGTGCATTTGCGCCGCTGGCTTGATCGAGATACCACCACTGTCGAAAGTGATGCCTTTCCCGACAAGCCCGATCGTCGCCTCGCCAGTCCCGCCGGAGTAGCGCAGTGTGACCAGCTTCGCTGGCTCGGCGCTCCCACGCGACGTCCCGAGAAGTGCACCATAGCCGCGTTCTTGCATCTCGTCTTCGTCGAGCACATCGTATTCGAGCCCGTGAGCGTCGGCGACGGCACGCGCTCGCTCCGCGAACACCGACGGAGTCAGGATATTGCCTGGCTCGTTCGCAAGGGCGCGTGCCAGATTGGCTGCTTCTCCCATGATTCGAGCCTTCTCCGCCGACGTCCGCGCCTCATCCGTGATGACCGTCACGAGCACCGTCAGGCTCTCTACATCGGCATCTTCGGGTTCGTTCGACTTGTACTGTGCGGTGGAGAAGTTGGCGAGCATCGCGCCGTGCACCGCGCCGGCCACACTCTCGACAGTATTGGCACCGTCGGGAACCGCGAAAGTGATCGCGCTCTGGTGTGTGCTGCGCGCCTGTCGGACAGCGATGCCCGCAACACTTCGTGCGCGTTCGGCGTCCCAATCGTCCCGCTTTCCCGCGCCGATCAGCAGGACTCGGGTGAAGGGGACCATTCCAAGCGTGAGCAGGCTCGATGTGCGGTTCAGTTTTGCCGAGACGTGGCCGGCAGTGACGGCGCTCGCGAGCTGGCCATTGAGCCGCCCATCTGTCTCCGCAGTGAGAGGAGATGCCTCCACCCCTTCCTCAAACAGTGGTATCGCGAGCATCTCTGTGCTCACCGCCTCCAGGCCACCGCTCTCCACTGATACCTGCATCTATTCGCTCCCTCGCATCAGTCTTTATCCAGATCGTTCGCATCACACGTCGTGGCGGGCATTATATCAGGGTACGGAGCATCGACTCTCCTGGACATCGCCGTTTCGCGACAGCTAGCATGGTCATGTGCAAACGCTAGCTAGTCCGATCCCAAAGAAGACCAACCGTGCCGATGCGGGGCTGTACGCTCACATACCGTTCTGCCGTACCAAGTGCGTCTACTGTGATTTCAATTGCTATGCGGGGCAGAACCATCTCATCCCACCGTACGTCGCTGCTCTCTCGCGCGAGCTTGAGATGTACGGTGAGCGGAACTGGCGGGCGACAACGCTTTATCTTGGTGGTGGCACTCCCAGCTTGTTGTCCGCAGGACAGGTTGCAGCGATCGTCGGCACGGCACGCACCGCGCTCGACTTTGGCCCAGGGGAGGTGACGCTCGAGGCAAACCCCGGAAGTGTCGACGAGGACTACTTTCGCGGACTACTCGAGGTCGGCGTGAATCGAGTGAGCGTCGGGATCCAGAGCTTCCGCGATGCTGACCTGAAGCGGCTGGCGCGGCATCACTCCGTCGCCGATGCAGTCGAGGCATTTACAAGCGCGCGGGCCGCGGGCGTACCGGATATTAGCCTCGACCTCATCTACGGCTTGCCCGAGCAGTCGCTAGTAGCCTGGCGGGATAACCTCGTTCAGGCTATGGCGCTCGCACCCGAGCACGTATCTCTCTATGGTCTGGTCGTCGAGGAGGGCACTCCCCTCGCTCGCCAGGTTGCCCGGGGGAAAGTTAGTCCTCCCGATGATGACCTGATGGCAGACATGTACGAGCTGGCGCACGAGGTGATCAGCGCATCCGGACTTGTGCGTTACGAGGTCAGTAACTGGGCACTACCGGGTCATGAGGCGCGGCATAATCTGGTGTACTGGAACAACGAGCCGTACATCGGCGCGGGTGCGGGCGCGCACGGATACCTGGACGGTTGTCGCTACAGCAACGAGCTCTTGCCGGCACGGTACATCCGTCGTATTGAGGAGGGCGAGCTCTCCGCGATTGACCGAGAACCAATCAGTGATGATCTGGAGCGCGCAGAGACGGTGATCCTTGGCCTCAGGCTCGACGTGGGAGTGAGTGCGGCCGCCTTCTGTGCGCGGTATGGTGAGGCGTTGGTCGACTGCTACGGTGCTGTCATCTCAGAGATGGAACACCTATGTTTGCTCGAGTGGCGGGACGAGCGTTTGTATCTGACCGAGCGGGGACGACTGCTCTCAAACGAGGTTTTCCAGCGCCTGTTACCGGAATAGCGTGTGCTAGAATGGTGTAGCAGGTTTTCTTGCGGAGGTGGTGATACGTGCCTGAAGTCATCCGACTCTTTCTGTCTTTGCTTCTCCAAGCGCTCTGGTTCGCCGTTCTTGGGCGGGCGATCCTCTCATGGTTCGATCCCCACTTCGGCAATCCCATTTCCCGCTTCCTTTTCGACGTGACCGAACCGATCTTGCAACCGATCCGAAGCATTATGCCCGGTGGAATGATGATCGACTTCTCGCCCATGGTGGCGATCGTGATCATCTCGATCCTGCAGAGGGCGATCTAAGTCGGCTCGCGCCGGTGCATTCTAATGGCAAGTCGCCGCCAGGCACGATCCATTCTCAAGTGTGCTGCTTGATGCTCGCCAAGTTCGCGAGTGGCACCGTGATCGCTGTGCCGGAGTCAGTCCGCAATACGATCTCACCCCGAAAGACGCTGACCTCTTCGATAGTCGCTTCGGTACCCTGATAGGTGACGCGCTGCAACAACTGCGGCAACTCAACTTCCGGGATACGCTCCCGCTGATCGCGGACAACCACTGGAATCCTCAATGTGCGCGCGAAGTCCGCCGCCAGCCCAGCACTGGCCTCGTCATCTGTTGCCAGTAAGGTCACCCGCGACCCATCGGGGTGGACACGGCACGCTATCTGTGCGACCGAGCCGAGTTGCTGAAGTATCGTTCGGGCAGGTGCAAGCTCCCTTGCTTCGTCTTCGGTCAGTAATGAGAGGACCAGATAGCCGGGCAGCGGCACGAGTTCCGATGACAGTTGCGCAGAGCCGACAACCACACGCGCTGACCGATCACCCTCCGGCGTACGGAGCGAGCAGAGCGACCCGGATATAAAGTCGACGTCTCCAGCATCGACCCAGAGTACGGGCGAGGATGGTGACAGGCGTACGCCTACGACGGCAGGCACGGTGCTCAGGGAAGATCCAGCAGCAGGGTTTCGATCGCCATTCGGGCGCTCACGTTCGCGTCGAGGTGTGAGATCGCGTCGAGCGTGCGCGATGCCGCCCGCGCCGGGGTCTCGACACCATTGGCCGCGAGCTGGTCCACGGTGGACTGGTGCTGCGGGTACAGACCTGCGGGCGCGTTGCCGGTGACATGGAGCATCACATAGCGCCAGAAGCCGAGCCAGTCGTACAGCGTTGTGTATATCTCTGGCCGGTGGCCATCGGACCAGCGCTTGGCCATCTTTTCTGCGACGCCCAACCGTGTCGTTGCACCGCCAGTGAGCGCCGAGACGAGTGCGTCCACGTGCGCATCATGCTCAACCAGCATTTTGGAATCGGCCGCGACCTGCAGTGTCCAACCGGGCCTTCCAAGAGAAAGGTGCGCGATTCGGGTAACAGTCTCTAGTGGCAGGTTAGTTCTTGATTGGAGTAGGCTCTCGATCTCCGTCGTAGGTACGGGCTGCAGGCGGAGAATGGTACATCGAGAGCGGATCGTCTCGGGTAATCGCCGGTCTTCCGTGGCCAGCAACACAATCGTGGCATACAATGGCGGCTCCTCCAACGTTTTTAGCAAGCCGTTCGCCGCTTCGTCCGTCAAGGCATCCGCATCTTCGACGATGTACACTTTCCGGTCCGCCTCGAAGGGCAACAGGTCAATTTCGCGTACGATCTCGCGAACGGTATCGATACCTAGTTCCCGTGATGCGGCGACGCGATCGGTGCTGGCTGCCTGTCGCGCGAGGCTGAAGGTCTGCACGTCCGGATGTGTGCCCTGTGCGATCCGTCTACAAGCTCCGCAAATGTCGCACGGCTCGGGCGGGTCAGATGTTGGATCCTGACACAGCAGCAACGCGGCGAGTCACCGTGCGAGGGTGCTCTTGCCGATTTGCGGTGGACCGCTGAACACGTATGCGTGGGGCAACCGACCAACCGTTATTGCTCGACGTAAGGCGGCGATGCTTCCCTGGTTGCCTGCGAACGCCGACGACTCTCTAGTCATTCCTGCAGCGGTCACTTCTTGCGTGATGGCGCAACTGAGCTGGATTCGGGGAGCGCTGCGCTGAGGATCTGCTGAACGCTTTGGCGTGTGTCGTCGGAGAGCACCTCGTTCGGTGCGTTGCGCCGGCGGGCAGCCCATCCTTCGAGCTGCGCCAGTGTAAGAGCAGTGACCTCGCAGTTGTCGAGGTCAAGAACGACGTTCGGTGCGAGGAACACGACCGCACCCGCGACAGGCACATCGGAGCAGCCCGCTGCATCGAGGTGACTGCGGACGGCGTCCACGCCCTCCGTCACATCGCGTGTCGGATTGCCGAGTGGGGGAATAGGCCCGAAGATGCGGCTGATGATGCCTGCCTTGCGGCGCCATTTTCCGCCCTTGCAACTGATTTGGCCGGGATGATTGCGTGTGGCAAAGACTTGTACTCCCTCGGGGCCCACCAGGATATTGTTTACAATCACTTTGTTCAGCGGGACGTACGCTCCAAACCAGTAGCGATTGTTCAGGTGCCGAAGCGCTTGTGCGATCCGTTCGTCCGCCTGAAACCCCGGCCCCCATTCGAACTGCAACTGCTTACTGAGGTTCGTGACCACGAAGACGGCGAAGAAGATAGGCGGTAGAAACAGAGTCAAATCCTGATTAGAGGGAAACAGGAACCAGCTCCCGAACACGATAATGAGCAGCACAAAGCCCGCGATCGAGATGCGCCGCGTCATGCGCTTCCGACTCTGGACGTACTCCTCGTTTCTCGCTAGCTGCACGGCCTAGCCCTGGTACTCGCGAAACAGCAACACGGCGTTCTGTCCTCCGAAACCTGAGCCGTTCGACATTGCTACCCGAACGTCCGCCTTACGCGCCTCGTTGGGCACGCAATCGAGATCGCAGGCCGGATCGGGATTCTCGTAGTTGATCGTGGGCGGGATGATATCGGTATGGATCGCCATCACACTGGCAACTGCCTCGACCGCGTTGGCGGCACCGAGCAGGTGGCCGGTCATCGACTTCGTTGAGCTCACGGGCAGCTGCTCCGCATACTCGCCGAACACGTGTTTGATTGCCTCGGTCTCCGCCACATCGCCGAGCTGCGTGCTTGTCGCGTGGGCGTTAACGTAGTCCACCTCCAGCGGTTGAATGCCCGCCGTCCTGAGCGCGCGCTGCATCGCCCGCACCAGGCCAGCACCCTGCGGCTGTGGCATGACGGAGTGGTACGCGTCTGAACTCGCGCCGTAGCCGACGACCTCAGCGTAGATCGTCGCCTCGCGCTCGAGCGCATGGTTCAGCGATTCGAGGACGAGGATCGCCGAACCCTCGGCCGGCACGAAGCCGTCCCGATCCTTGTCGTACGGCCGACTCGCTTGGGTGGGCTCGTCGTTGCGGGTGCTAAGCGCCCGCATGACGCAGAACGCCGCAAGACCCAACTGGCAGATCGGCGCCTCCGTTCCTCCAGCAAGCATGACCTCAGCGTCTCCACGGCGAATGACCTCGTACGCCTCACCGATTGCCTGATTTCCGGCCGCACACGCCGTTACGACGGTGTTGTTATGCCCGCCGAGCTTGAGGTGCATGGCGACCTGTCCGGCGGGCATGTTCGGCAATGCGATGGGAGCGAAGAACGGACTGATTCGCATCGGTCCGCGCTCCATCAGTGTTCGCATTGCGGCCTCAGTGTCCGGGAAGCTCGATGTCCCCGTACCGAGTACGACGCCCGCATCGTGATTTTCATCGCCGAGGCGGAGGTTCGCGTCCTTAACCGCTTGAAGCGCCGCAGTCACCGCGAACTGGCCCGCGCGGGACATCCGCTGCGCAGCCTTTCGATCGAGATGTTGGGCTGGGTTCCACTCCTTGACCTCGCCGGCGATCCGGGTCGGATAGCCCGTCACATCGCAGAGAGTGATGGTCGCGATTCCAGACGTCCCGGATGTGAGCGCACCCCAAAACTCGTCCACGCCAACGCCGACCGAGGAAACCACGCCCATTCCGGTGATCACCACTCGATTGTTGAGTTGTTCGGGCGTTACGCGCACATGCTGCGTCTGTGTGTCTGGAGCGTTGACCATCATATCGGCGACGATCTGATCAATTTCCGCATCGACCCTGCGCGTTGATACGTCCTCTTCTTGTACAATCCCCGTTCCCGGCTCAAGGACGGTGTCGTCGTGCCGCTGTTGTCCCGTACCTGCGTGCGTACTGCGGTCTCTGACCTGTCTCCTGTTCATTCGTTCTCCTGTACGACGCGCTGCTCGCGCATATACGCGAGGTCAGGTCGCCGCGCGGCGGTTGTTTCATCGAGCCTGCGCAGTTGGGTCTCGTTGGGCGCGCTCTTGATCCTGTCAGGGGCAGTCTCCGCCTCGTGTGCGATGGTGCGCATTGCTTTGGCGAATTCGTCCAAGGTCTGCTTGGTCTCGCTCTCCGTTGGCTCGATCAGCATCGACTCCTCGACGATAAGCGGGAAGTAGATCGTCGGCGGATGGAATCCGAAATCCATGATCCGCTTCGCCATATCGACGGTCCGTACGCCGTGGCGCTTCTGCTTGCTGCCAGACAGGACGAATTCGTGCATACATGGCCGGTCGTAACGCAGCTCGTAATCTGCTTTGAGGAGAGACTCGAGGTAGTTGGCGTTGAGCACCGCGTGAACACTATTCGAGCGCAAGCCATCCGCACCGTGATGGCGCATATACGTGTACGCGCGAACAAGCACCGCGTAGTTCCCCCAGAGCGATCGTACCTTTCCAATGGTTCTCTCGGGCGTGTCGAACGCGTAGTGCGTTCCGTCCTCGGTCGGCTCCGCGCGGATCACGGGATCAGGCAAATACGGGGTAAGGAAGTCTCGGACCGCGATGGGGCCGGCACCCGGGCCACCTCCGCCATGCGGCGTCGAGAAGGTCTTGTGGAGATTGAAGTGCAGCACGTCAAAACCCAGATCACCCGGCGTCGCAATGCCGGTCATCGCGTTCATGTTTGCCCCATCCCCATACATGAGCCCCCCGGCGTCGTGCACGATGCGGCAGATCTCCTCGATATTCTCGTCAAAAAGGCCGAGGGTGTTGGGGTTCGTGAGCATCATGCCTGCGGTATTGTGGTCCACGAGGCTTTTGAGTGCATCCAAATCCACGTTTCCGCGTGCGTTGCTCCTCACGGATCGAACCGTGTAGCCAGCCATTGCAGCAGTCGCGGGATTCGTCCCATGTGCGGAGTCCGCCACAATAACGGTCTGGCGCTGTACGTCGCCACGATGCTCGTGATGTGCGCGGATGACGAGTATCCCCGTCAGTTCGCCGTGTGCTCCGGCCGCGGGCAGAAGGGACACTTCATCGAGACCTGCCACTTGCGCCAGGATGCTTTGGAGGTCGTACATCACTTGTAGTGCGCCCTGGACTTCCGTGCCGGGAGTGTAGGGGTGGACCCGGCGCACGCCGCGCAGGGACGCTACTTCCTCGTTCACCTTCGGGTTGTACTTCATCGTGCACGAGCCGAGTGGGTAGAAGGCGGTGTCGATCGCGCGATTCTCTTGTGAGAGACGCGTGTAGTGCCGAACGACCTCGAGCTCGCTTACTTCCGGCAACTCAAGATCTTCCCGCTGGAGCGCCGGATCAAGCGTGACCTCGGGTGTACTGGCGCTGGGCAGGCTGTATCCACGTCTTCCGGGCGAGCTTCGCTCGAATATCAATGGCTCGGGCATCTCACCTGCTTTCTTTCCGCACAAGACGCTGTGCGACGGCCGTCGATTATATCATGTCACCTTGGTTCCCCCGTTGGACACGGCAGGCGTACGGCGCTACACTAGTGCCGCATCATGAACGAGAAAAGCCTGCGAACTCTGGAGTTTCCAAAGGTGATCGCTGCGCTGAGCGCGCACACCTCGTTCAGCGCCAGCCATGACCTTGCCACGGATCTGTCTCCCATCGCTCAGCACTCGGCGGTCCTTCGTGCTCAGGCGGAAACCTCCGAAGCCCGGCGCATCTTGGAGCTCCGACCCGAGATCACCACGGCGGGCGCGCGATGTGCGACCATCGGTGGCCAGGGCGGAACTGGGGGGCATTGTCGAACCGTCGGAACTCCTCGTTATCGCCGCTACGCTCTCTGCTGCCCGTGGGATGCGCAGAATTATCCTCAAGCTTCGTGAGGTCGGGCACGAGCTACCAGCAATCGCCGCAATGGCAGCGCGGCTCCATGACGTTCCAGAGCTGGAGAGCCGAATTCACAGTTCGATCAGCGAGCGCGGCGATGTACTCGACTCAGCGAGTCCGGCGCTGGGACGCATACGGTCCGAGATGCGCACGGCACACGACCGGTTGCTCCAGTATCTGCGCAGCATCCTGAACTCCGGGACGTATGCGCAGGCGATTCAGGAGCCGATCATCACGATCCGCGAGGGGCGGTACGTCATACCGGTGAAGTCCGACTTTCGGACGCGCCTTCCTGGAATCGTGCACGACACATCGGGTAGCGGGGCGACGCTCTTTGTCGAGCCGCTCGGTTCCGTAGACGCTGGAAATCGCTGGAGGGAGTTGCAGGGCCGGGAGGCGGAGGAGGTGGAGCGTGTCCTGCTCGAACTCGCGGGGCAGGTCGCGGACGTCGGTCCCGCCGTCCGTGAGACGGTGAGCGCGCTTGCCAGCATAGACTTCGCGCTCGCGAAGGCCCGTTATGCGAATGCGCTGCGCGCGACACCGCCCGAGATCGTTTCGTTGTCGGACCTGCCACGGAACGAGCCGGCGATCCGATTGCCCCAGGCTCGCCATCCCTTGCTCCGTGGGCGAGTCGTGCCCACGACGGTGGAACTCGGCGGACCATATCGCGTGCTGGTCATCACGGGCCCGAATACAGGGGGGAAGACCGTTGCACTCAAGACGGTTGGTCTGCTTGTGCTCATGGCCCAGTGCGGGCTGCACGTGCCGGCACTTCCCGGCGCGCGTCTACCGGTGCTTCGTCACGTATATGCGGATATCGGCGACGAGCAAAGCATAGAGCAAAGCCTTTCCACGTTCTCCTCTCATATCAGCAACATCGTGGGCATGCTCAAGGAAGCCGGACCGGACTCGCTCATCTTGCTCGATGAACTTGGTGCGGGCACTGATCCCGAAGAGGGGAGTGCACTTGCACGAGCGATCATCGACTATCTTCTGGATCGCGGATGCCTGGCGGTGGGAACGACACACTACACGGAACTGAAAAGCTATGCCCATACCACGCCCGGCGTGCGTAACGCATCGGTGGAGTTTGACGAGGAGACGCTTTCCCCGACCTATCGGCTCATCATCGGACTGCCGGGTCGGAGTAATGCCCTATCTATCGCTCGCCGCCTCGGGATGCCGGAGGAGATAATCAGGCGCGCGGAAGAGCGGGTACGCCCGGAGAGTCGGGAGCTTAACGATTTACTCCAGCAGATTCAGGATGAGCGGGATGCGGCGAGTGCCAGGCGTGCGCTGGCCGACCGCGAGCGGGGCGACGCGCGCAGACTGGTGGAGCAGGCGCGGCGGGAGCTGCAAGAGGCGGAGCGGACGCGGGCGGCGGCAGCGCACGACGGGCGGCGTGAGGCTGAAGCCGAGCTCGAGGAGTTCCGCAAGGAGCTCGCGGCCCTCCGCCGGGATCTGCAGCGAGCACCGGCGGAGCCAGCGTCCACGCAGTCGGTGCAAGCGACCGAAGGACGGCTCCGCGAACTAACGCACCGCATCCCGCGGCCGCGACATATCCCAAAAGCTACACCACGTACCGTGTCCCCCGGAGACACCGTGCTCGTGCTCGGGCTTGGATCTACGGGGAAGGTCTTGAGCGTGCAAGACAGGACCGCGGAGGTCCAACTCGGTAGCCTCAAGTCGCGGCTGCCGCTGCGCGACCTGCAGTTACAGGCGCCAGCGGCCGAGAGGACGGAGCCGACCGGACGGAGCCGGTACAACCTCGAACCGACCCGTTCAGCTCCTTCGATGGAGTTGGATCTGCGCGGGAAGCGCGCCGAGGAAGTGACCCGCGAGCTCGACCGGTACATCGACGACGCGTACCTGGCGGGAATGCCCCTCGTGCGAATCATCCACGGCAAAGGCACCGGTGCGCTGCGCCAGGTCGTGCGTGAGTTCTTGCGGCAGCACCCGCTCGTATCGTCCGTGCAGGGCGGGGGCGACGCCCAGGGCGGCGAGGGCGTCACGGTCGCGACGCTGGCAAGCAGCTAATCCGTCTGCTCGGCCGACCTCAGGCGCGTGAGGTAGCGAGCGGTGCCTCGTCCGCGCTCTCGGAGTCCATGGCATCCGCCAACTCAACCAGCAGCGACCGAAGCTCGCTCATCCAGCGGTCTCGGGTTCCGGCGAACTTAAGCCGCACCTGTCCAGGGACGATGCGGATACGAGCGCCGTGCACGCGGGGAGCGCTCGCGGGTGGGCGTGCAATCCGAAGCACCAGGTCACCTTCCAGCACGGCAATGGCGGTGACACCCGCAGCACTTGCGAGCAGCTTCAACTCGATGAGGTCGATAAGGTTCCGGGCCGGGTCCGGCACGGGACCAAATCGATCGCGCAACTCCTCTTCGATTGTCTTCAGGTCGCGCTCCGTCGCCGTATCCGCGAGGCGGCGGTAGAGGCGCAGGCGCGTGTCCCGGTCCGTGACATAGTCCTCAGGCAGCGCGGCTTGCATGGGCAGATCGAGACTCACCGCTGGTGGCTCGGGCAGTGCTTGGCCGGTGCGGGCCTCCTGCACGGCGCGCTCCAGCAGCCGCGTGTAGAGTTCCAGGCCGACTGCCCCGACCTGTCCGCTCTGTTCTGGTCCGAGAAAGTTGCCCGCGCCGCGAAGCTCGAGATCCTTCATGGCGATTCGGAAGCCCGCGCCGAGCTCCGTCGCCTCGGAGATGGCGTCGAGCCGCTTCTGAGCATCTTCCGTGATTCGGCCGTGCTGGCGGTACATCAGATACGCGTACGCCCGGTGCGTCCCCCGTCCCACCCTGCCTCGGAGCTGGTAGAGCTGTGCAAGGCCGAAGTTGACCGCGTCATCGACGATAAGCGTGTTCGCATTTGGAATGTCGAGTCCCGATTCGATGATAGTGGTTGACAGCAGGACATCGTTGTCGTGCCGGACGAACGAGAGCATGACGTTTTCGAGTTGGTTGTCCTCCATCTGACCATGTCCTATGCCGATCCGTGCTTCGGGGACGATCTCCTGGAGCTCCCTTGCCGCGCGCGCGATATCGTGAACCCGGTTGTGTACGTAGAAAACCTGCCCGCCCCGATCCATCTCCCGTAGGATACTCTCACGCACAACGGTCTCGCTCTTCGGCGTCACGTACGTTTTGATAGGCAGACGGTCCTCTGGAGGGGTCTCGATTACGCTCATGTCACGCGCGCCGACAAGTGCCATCTGCAACGTGCGTGGAATCGGCGTCGCCGTCAGCGTGAGCACGTCTACCTCCGTGCGCATCTGCTTCAGGGTTTCCTTGTGGCGCACGCCAAACCGCTGTTCCTCATCGACAATGAGCAGCCCGAGGTTGCGGAAGGTGACATCCTTTGAGAGGAGCCGGTGCGTGCCGATTACTACGTCCACCGAACCAGTGCGTAGACCCTCGACGGTCGCCGTATGCTCCGCTTTGGAGCGCAGTCGCGACAGCATCTCGATCCGTACAGGGAAAGCCGCCATGCGGTGTTTGAACGTCTCGAAGTGCTGCAGTGCGAGCACGGTCGTGGGAACCAGGATGGCGACCTGCTTGCCATCCACGATAGCTTTGAAAGCAGCGCGCAAGGCCACCTCAGTCTTTCCGTAGCCAACATCTCCGCACACGAGACGATCCATGGGTCTCGATGACTCCATGTCCGCCTTGACCTCCTCGATAGCACGCTGCTGATCTTCTGTCTCGGTGTACGGGAACGTGTCCTCAAACTCGCGCTGGAGGGGCCCGTCCGGTGAGTAGGCATGGCCTCGCGACACATGGCGGGCCGCATAGATCCGGAGAAGTTCCTGGGCTAGTTCGTCAGCGGCGCGTTTGACGCGCCTTTTGGTGCGCGCCCAGTCGGCTGCGCCCAGCCGGCTGAGCGAAGGCTCACCTCCTGCACCGATATACGTGCTGATGCGATCCACCTGGTCCACCGGCACATATAGTTTGTCGCCAGACGCGTATTCTAGGAGCAGGTACTCGCGCTCTGCACCAGGTGCGCCGCGGGAGACGTTGCCGACGTATCGCGCAATACCGTGGTCGACGTGGACAACAAAGCCGCCTGGCTCAAGGTCCGCGAGAAACGTGTGTGTGCGGCGGCGCGGTCGCCCAGCGGCCCGGCGCGGCTCAACGTATCCCCATAACTCCCCATCACCGAGCAGCACCGTGTTTAGCTCGTCGCTCGTCCAGCCTTCCTGCACGCTTCCGGGCAAGACCGTGATCCTCGCGGCGGGCGGCTCCGTTACATGCGAGCGGGCGGAGAGTGAGGGCAGGCCGTGTTCGGCGAGCAGGTGCAGGAACCGGTTCGCTTGCTGGGTGACAACCACGATGCGGCGGCCCTCATCGACCCACGTCCGCAGTCGCTCGATGATGCGCTCCAGGTTGCCGCCGAGGCTCGTCACGCTGGACATCAACGGAACGTCTGTTAGTTCCTCCGCTGGCCGCAGCCGCTGGTATGTACCTAGACCCTCGTGCAGCTCCTCCAGGATGAGGTAGGGACGGCGCAGTCCCGGTGGGATCTCGCCGATTTGCTCCAGCTCCTTGCGCTCAGCCTCTGCTTGTGTGTGCAGGGCGTGCGCAACCAAGGTCAAGCGTTCCTCGTAATCGGTCGCTACCACCGTGTCCGGTGGCAGATGCTCCACAAGACTCGCCGTGCCGTCTGGAAAGTAAGTCCCCAGACCTCCGTAGGTCGGCCGAAGTCCGCCGCTGTCCAACTCAAGTAGCGTTTGCTCCCACTCTGAGCGAACCTCCGGCCGGAGTGGAGCCAGGTCGAGGCCGCGCAGTTCCTGCAGTGCTTTAGACGCGTTTCCTAAAGGGAGTTCAATGGGGGGAACGATGGTGAAGGAGTCGATCGCCAGCTCCGACCTCTGCGTAACGGGGTCAAAGGTGCGCATACTCTCCACTTCGTCGCCGAAGAGCTCAATGCGCACCGGCAACGGACGGGAAGGCGACCATACGTCCAGGATGCCTCCCCTGCGGGAGAAAGAGCCGGGCGTTTCGACGAGCGGTGATGGTCGATATCCCATAGTGACAAGCCGCTGGGCCGTGCGCGGCAGATCGAGCCGGTCCGCTGTGCGGACCGACAGCCGATGCTGCTCGAAGTAATCGCGGGAGAGGGTATGCTCGCTGAGTGCCTTGACGCTTGTCACGATCTGTACCGGCTCAGCACTCTGCCGCACACCATATAGGGTATCAATCACGCCAAGACGAGCCGATGTCGTCTCCAGTTGGATGGCCCCCCGTTCGTATGGCAGGAAGTCGTATGCCGGCCAGCGGAGCACCTGCTCGGCCTTGGGAGAGTACAGTGAGATCGCGTCCGCGACCGAGTCGGTGTCCTCCGGACGAGGCACGAGTACCAGCATGGTGCGACGGCTCTCGCCGAACAGTGCCGCCCATAAAACCGGCCATGTATGCGGTGCAGAGTCGGGCAGTCGCGTCTCGGCCGCACCCGCCCGAATGGAACCTAGCGCATCGCGGACGGCAGGCGCTCGCAACAAGAGCGGAGTCAAATCCATGTTCTGAGCCATGACAAATCCAGTGTTGTGCGTGCTGAATCGGGAACGTGGCAGTATAACACGCCGCGTTTCGTCCCGACCCGCTGCCGGTGCACCATGTCGGTCATCTCCGACGTCACATGCCGCGTGTCCGTCGACTTGAACAGTCCGCTTCGAGTGCCTGCTCCTGGCGATACGGCGCAGCGAGCAGGGTCCTCAACTGGTGCCAGTTCCACGGGTGTTGAACGCGTTCATAGCGGCGAGCAGGCCGCTTTTCAAGACGGCCTCGGCAGCGTCCGCAGCTTCGGATATGACTGCGCCCAGATCAGCTTCCTCCTGTGCGGACCAGCGTCCAAGCACGTGATTGATCTCGCCCGGTCCGGTCGGCCTCCCGATACCGACCCGAACTCGTGCGAAGTCCTGGCTGTCCAGCGAACCGATAAGCGAGCGCACACCATTATGCCCGCCGGCGCTGCCATCCGGACGGAGCCGAATCCGGCCGAACGCGAGGTCAATGTCATCGTAAATGACCAGGAGCTCGTCGAGCTCTAGTTTGTAGTAGCGCACAATCGCCGCGACCGACTCGCCACTGAGGTTCATCATGGTCTGCGGCCATGCGAGCAGAACTTTGCGATCTTCGAGTCGCGCGTCTGCCATTATTGCCCGATGCGCGCGGTATGGCGCTGAGGCTTCCAGCCGGTGTGCCAGCTCGTCGAGTACGAGAAATCCCAGGTTGTGCCTGCTGTTCCGGTATTGGGGTCCGGGGTTGCCGAGCCCTACGGCGAGTCGAATCTCAGCCACGCTGTATATCACGGCAGAGATAGAGTACTACCTCGCCACTCGGTAGATAACGCTCGTTGTATCCGCAGATACGGTATCCCCGTGCCCGCAGGAGTGTTATCGCCGGATAGTTCTTCGCGGGTGCTGTCGCGAGTAATGACGTGCACTGGTTTTCCTCCGCCCAGGCTTGCGCGGCGGATAGCAGATGGGTCGCGATGCCCGCACGCCGCACCGATGAGTCAACGGTCAGGCGATCGATGTGTACGATCCCCCGCCGGATATTTGCACAGAGGAAGGCCACGACCCGCTCCACTTCCGCGACAACAAAGAGGTCCGTGCTGTCCCACTCCGCCTCCATCTCTGCCGTCGGCGACGGTGGTTTGACGACGCGGTGACGGGGTAGACGGATGGTGCGCAGCACCAGGGACAACTCGCCGGACTCCAAGACGCCCCGTTCTTCCCAGAGCTGCCACGCCTGATCCGTGGTATAGCTGGCGTCCAGAACGCCACATACCTCTACGTCGGAGAGGCGTGCCAGCCGGAGGGTTATTGCTGGGCTAGAGAGCATTCGCGGCCAGCCTCATACCGTGCGTCTGCGCCAGACCACGCGCGACGGTATCGGAACTAATGAACGTAACGTCCAGATCCTCGCTGACGATGAGGCGGGAGAGCTGCTGATACGTATCGTGATGGTGCAGTGCGCTATTCGGGTCGACGTTCAGGACGACGAGCCGTTTAGCACCGGTGTATGCCGCCTCCTCGATCCGCTGGATCGGGTTGTCTGTCGCGGAGATGCTGACGACGTAAGGCGGCTCACGACTTAGTATTTTGACATACAGGTACTGGCTGATGATGCGGACCACTGCGGCCGTAGGCACGGCGAGAAGCATTCCCAGGATTCCGCCGGTGCTCGCTCCGACGAGGAGGGCGAAGATGACGAGGATGGGATTGAGGTGCACCGCTCGACCGATGAGGGTTGGGATGATGAGGTTGTCCTCGATCTGCCGAAGGACGAAGTAGCCGACGGCGACGACGATCGCGAGTGTGGTGTGACTCCATCCGAACGGGGTGGTGTCCTGAAAGAGTGCCACGGTAACCGCGATACTCCCGGCACTGTACGGGCCGATGATTGGGATGAGCTCCAGAAAGCCCGTCATGATACCCAGCACAAGAGCGGACTCGACCCGGATGATCGACAGGAAGATCCATGTGGCGGTACTCATAATCGCGATCAGGATCAGCTGGCTGCGGAGATACGCACCGAGGGTGTCGTTGATGCGCCGTAGCAGCGTCTCGATTTCGTGCTGATACGGCCTAGGTGCCAACCCGATCAGAAACGCCATGGCCTTCTCAGCGTTGACCAACAGGTAAAACGTCGTCACGAGGAAAATGAACAGACGAATCGACTTGTCCACGACGATCTCGATCACCGGCAAGGCGACGCGTTCGGCGAGACCGGTGAGGTCGGCGGATCGTTCCTCCACTTCTCGCTGCAACTGCGTCAGGTCGAGCTCGATCCCCAGGTCTCGCGTGAGGGGCTGGTCGGCGAGGTACTGTTGCGTCTGTTCCAGCGCCGCTGGACCCTCGTTGATCAGATTCATGGTTTGCTGGCTGATAACGGGACCGATGTTCACCACTGCCCAGGCAATCCCGGAGAAGAGCGCGATATAGATCAGAATGATCCAGACAGCGCGGGGTACACCTGTCTGCCGTGCCATGAAGGTGACTAGGGGATGGAAGATATATGTGGCGACGACCGCCCACACAAAGGGGGAGAGCAAATGTGCAGTGCGATAAAGCACCAACGCCACCAGCACTGCGCAGACCCATATGGTGGTTTCCTTCGCCCGGTTCGAGAAACGGATCTCGCGCACCCTGTCCTCCTGTCGCGCACTATAGCATAGAGGACATGAGGGCGGTGGCGTTCGAACGGGTCGTGCGGCGGATCATTGGCCTCCGATTTCGTGTGTACCCAGCGACCAGGCAGAGTTGCTGCATGCCAAAATGCTCGGCATTGCAGCGGGCTCGTTTCGGTGCCGTATAATGCCCGCAATGTTTAGGAATCGCCATACCTGGGTCGCGCAACAACGAGGGCGCTCCCACCTACGGGTTAGTACGCCCGAGTCATTCGCGTGATTGATGCGCGTGGCCCCGAGTTCGCACGGGTGCTGGAGCGGTGTACCGTGCTCCTGCGCTCCCTGTTTCAGACACAGAACGACGTGCTCGTTTTCCCCGGTGTCGGGACGGGCGGGCTGGAGTCGGCGGTCGTCAATACCCTTTCGCCTGGCGATCCGGTTCTGGTCGCCACCTGCGGGGTGTTTGGTGATCGATTCGCGCGCTTAGCCGAGGCGTTTGGGGTAGATGTGCGGCGGCTATCGATACCGCGAGGTCGGGCGATCGAGCCCGAGCAGCTGCAGCAAGCCCTGGAGGAGAACAGCGACGTCGTAGCGGTGCTTCTGACGCACACCGAATCCTCGACAGGAGTCACCAACCCACTCGAAGACCTTGCACCGCTGGTGCGCGAACGCGGACACCTGCTCATCCTGGATGCGGTTAGTGCGCTGGGTGCGGTGCCCGTCCAGACCGATGAGCTCGGCCTGGATGTAGTCGTCGGCGGGTCGCAGCGCGCGTGGCACATGGAGCCCGGACTGGTGATGCTGAGCGTGAGCGAGCGGGCCTGGCAAGCATCCAAGCGGGCGCGTCTGCCGCGATTCTACTGGGACTGGCGCCACCCGAAGGGAGCCCCCGAGCGGTTTCTGGCGCCGTATATGCCCGCGCTGAGGCTGTTCTATCCTCTGGAGAAGGGTCTCCGAGAGATCGACGACGAGGGCCTCCCTCTTGTGTGGGAGCGACATCGGAGGCTGAGTGACTTTGTGCGGACGGGCGTTACTGAGCGCGGCCTGCAGTTGTTCGCGGACCCGGCATACGCATCGAACACGCTAACGACATTCAAGGTCCCCGACGGCCTGGACGCCGGTGCGTTGCGCGAGCGGCTGGCAGAGGCGCATGGCGTACTCTTGGGTGAGGGCCAGGCGGAACTGGCTGGCCGCGTGTTGCGGATTGCGCACGTGGGCTATACAACCGAAGACGAGATGCGCGAAACACTGGATGCCATCCAAGTAGCCATTGAAGCTGAGCTCGCTGAAGCCCGTACCTGACCGAACGGGCTATATCTCGTGGTTGCCTTTGCCGGGGGTATTGACTATAATTCCGGTACACGGCTCTCGGTAGCGACACGCGAGGTCGCGGCTTGGAGCCGTTCGTTTTACCAGGACGTTTCAAGGGAGCTAGATGAACAGCATATCGACTCATGTCGCGAGCGGCGCTGACGAAGCGCCGGGCGCAGAGCCAACGGAGGAGACTCCCGAGAATGACGGGGAGACTCAGGCCGACCAGGCTCAGGTGCCTAACTTCGTCGAGCAGCACGGCCCGGCGGCCGAGCAGGAACTCTCCATGGAGCAACTGCTTGCCTCGAGTACCTCGGAGTACAAGACGCTCCGCCGCAATGAGGTGCTCGATGGCACAATCATGTCTTTAGACCGCGACGGACTCATCGTCGATGTCGGTTCCAAGAGTGAGGGTGTTGTTCCCTCAAGTGAGATGTCCACGGTGAACGCCGAGGAGCGTGAAACCTTGATCGAGGGCGCACCCGTGCTCGTCTCGGTTGTGGATGCGAACGACAACAATGACGGGCACATCGTGCTCTCTATCGATCGTGCCCGGGCCGAGCGTTCGTGGCGCAACCTACAGAAGCAGCTTGATTCGGGAGAGGTTGTTGAGGCTCCGGTTGTCGGCCATAACAAGGGCGGCCTGCTGGTTGAGCTTGGCGGCGTCCGCGGGTTCGTGCCGGCATCGCAGGTTAGTAACCTCTCAGGTGGCAGCGAGGAGCAGCGGCAGACGGAGCTTGCTGGATACAACGGTCGATCGATTACCATGAAGGTGATCGAGGTGAACCGCCGCCGGAATCGTCTCATCTTGTCCGAGCGACAGGCGACGCAGGAGCGGCGCGAGAGCCGCAAGGAGAAGTTGCTTGAAGAGTTGCGCGAGGGACAGGTGATCGAGGGCACCGTCACCAGCCTCGCCGACTTCGGAGCTTTCGTCGACATCGGTGGGGCGGACGGCCTCATCCACCTGTCGGAGCTTTCGTGGAGCAGGGTAAACCACCCGCGTGACGTCCTCAAGCCGGGCGACAAGTTAAACGTCATGGTCCTCAACGTTGATCGAGAGCATCGCAAGATCGCTCTAAGTGCGAAGCGCACCCAGCCGGAACCCTGGTCGACTGCACTGGACCGATATGAGCTTGGACAAATGGTGTCCGGCACGGTGACTCAGGTCGCACCGTTCGGCGCGTTTGTCCGCCTCGAGGATGGTATCGAGGGACTGGTTCACGTGTCGGAGCTTTCTGACGCACAGGTGAGCAGTCCAAGCGCGGTCGTCAAGGAGTCGGATGTACTTCAGCTCAAGGTGATCAGGATCGATACCCAGCGCAAGCGAATCGGTCTGAGCCTCCGTCAGGCGATGGACGAGCTTGGTCTGGAGCAGATCACCGATACGCAGGCTCCTAGCGCGGACGAGCCGGTTGAGTCGGATGCCTCTGGTGACACAGTCGTGGCGAGCAACGGGAGCGATGACGACCTGCCGCAGACGACGGGTACAACGGAGATGGCCCGCGCGTTTGAGGCTGCGCAGACGGTAGCCGCAGAGGCCGTTGCGTCTACGGCTAGCCCAACACACGTGGAGGCGGCGCCTCCGGAAGACGGCTCAGAAGCAACGCCAAATGGTGACGCTATTGCACCTGCTGCAGGTGTCGATGTCACGGATCCGGAGGAAAATCTGGGCACCCAGTAGGTTGACCTGCGGGTTCGTTCCATAAAGCCGGGCCCGTTTGCAAGGGCATCGACCGGCTGCTACACTGAGGTCGAGGGTTTTAGCCGTCTTGCGGCTAAACCCTCGTCATGTCTGAGGCGGCGGTTCGGCGGAAGCAGGTCACCGTACGCGAGGGGGAGTTCATCATGAGCGGCGAGCGAAGTAGCGAGAGATTCGATAAGTTCACGGAGCGGGCGCGCAAGGTGCTGAGCCTCGCGCACGAGGAAGCTGCCCGCTTCAACCACAACTATATTGGCACCGAGCATTTGCTACTGGGTCTCGTGCGCGAGGGCGATGGCGTTGCGGCACGGGTGCTCGCGAATATGGGCGTACAGCTTCAGAAAGTGCGGGCTGCTGTAGAGTTCATCATCGGCCGTGGCGAACGCGCGCCACAGGGCGAGATCGGACTCACGCCACGTGCCCGGCGCGTGATCGAGCTTGCGTTCGATGAAGCCCGGCGGCAGAACCACCATTACATCGGAACGGAGCACCTGCTTCTTGGTCTGGTGCGCGAGGGTGAGGGCATTGCGGCGGGAGTGCTGGAAAGCCTTGGCGTAAGCTTGGAGAAGGTGCGGGCTCAGGTGATTCAGGTCATCAACCAGAGCAGTTCCTATAGCCAGCAGGGCAAGACGGCAACCAAAACGCCATATATCGATGCTCTTGGGACCGATCTCACCGAGGCCGCACGCAACGATAAGCTCTTCCCGGTGGTGGGCCGTCAGGGTGAGATCGAGCGCGTGATGCAGATCCTCTCTCGCCTGACGAAGAATAACCCGGCGCTCATCGGTGAGCCGGGCGTTGGCAAGACGGCGATCGTCGAGGGCCTCGCCCAGCGGATCGTGAACCACGAGGTTCCGGAGACTCTGCTGAACAAGCGGGTGCTCGCGCTCGACATGGGTGCCTTGGTCGCCGGTACAAAGTATCGTGGCGAGTTCGAGGAGCGGCTCAAGAAGATCATGGCGGAGATTAAGGACTCGGGCGCGATTCTGTTCATCGATGAGCTGCATACCCTGGTTGGTGCTGGAGCGGCAGAAGGTGCCGTTGATGCGGCCAACATTCTCAAGCCGGCTCTGTCTCGCGGTGAGGTCCAAGTCATCGGAGCGACGACGCTGGATGAATACCGCAAGTACATCGAGCGCGATGCAGCGCTCGAGCGCCGCTTCCAGCCTGTCCAGGTAGATGAGCCGGATACGGAGCAGACCGTCGAGATCCTGCGCGGTGTCCGCCCTCGGTATGAGGAGCATCACCGCCTGAAGATCTCCGATGAGGCGCTGCATGCAGCGTCGCACCTCGCGGCACGATACGTCCCGGACCGTTTCATGCCGGATAAGGCGATCGACCTGATTGACGAGGCGTCGAGCCGGGTGCGGATGTACCGAGCGGTGAGTCCGCCCTCTCTCAAGGATGCGATGCGCCACCTCAAGGCCATCCAGGACGAGAAGGAATCCGCGATCAACGCGCAGAACTACGAGATGGCTGCAGACTTCCGCATGCGCGAGGAGCGCTTGCAGGAGCGGATCGACCGGTTGCAGAGCGCGTGGCAGGAGGAGCAAAGCACGGACGAGCCGTTCGTGACCGAGGAGGACATCAGCCAGGTCGTCAGTATGTGGACGGGGATTCCCCTGACCCGCATTGCTGGCGAGGAGTCCGAGCGACTGCTCCAGATGGAGGCCGAGTTGCACGAGCGCATCATCGGACAGGAGGAGGCGATCAAGACCGTCGCCCGTGCCGTCCGTCGCTCGCGCACCGGCATGAAGGATCCACGCCGGCCGGTTGGTAGCTTCATCTTCCTTGGCCCAACTGGCGTGGGCAAGTCGGAGCTTGCCAAGACACTGGCCGAATTTATGTTCGGCAGCGAAGACGCCCTCATTAAGATCGACATGTCTGAGTTTATGGAGCGACACGCAGTCGCCCGCCTAGTTGGCGCACCTCCTGGGTACATTGGATACGAGGAGGGCGGTCAGCTCACGGAGGCAGTGCGGCGTAAGAGCTACTCGGTGATCCTGCTCGACGAGATCGAGAAGGCACATCCAGAGGCCTTCAACATGCTGCTGCAGATCCTCGAAGATGGCACGCTAACAGACGCGAAGGGCCGCAAGGTCAACTTCCGCAATACGATCATCATCATGACGAGCAACATCGGTGCGGAGTACATCAACCGCAACACTGGTATCGGTTTCTCGCCGCGGGGCGAAAACGCCGAGATGCAGGAGCGAGAGTACGAGGGGATGCGCGAGCGGGTCACGGATCAGCTCAAGCAGAACTTCCGGCCCGAGTTCCTGAATCGCATCGATGGCGTGATGGTGTTCCATGCGTTGAAGCCGGAAGAGATTCGGCAGATCGCGGACATCCAGATACAGCGGGTCCGCGAGCAGCTTGCCGAGCAGCAGATAGAGATATCGCTAACAGATGAGGCGATGGATATGCTGGCGCGCAAGGGCTACGATCACACGTTCGGTGCGCGGCCCCTCCGCAGGCTCATCCAGAACGTTATCGAGGATCCTCTGGCTGAGGGAGTGCTCGAAGGGCGCTTCCAGGCAGGATCGAGTGTCGTGGTGGATGTGCAGGATGACGAGATTGTCCTGCACCCGGCGGACGAGCTCGTTCCGGTGTAGTAAAAGCGGACTAGGTAACACATACGATCAAGCGAGGCGGGTCATCCCCTGCCTCGCTTGATTGCATTATGCTCCGATACAAATTCAGAGACTTCCATGGCGCATGATGTAATTGGCTGAATCGGTACGCCTCTGGAAGGGGCGTTGGGGTAAACGACAAGCGGTTGGTACGGTATGCCAAAGTCGAAGACAAAGACAGTGTACGTTTGTAATAGCTGCGGGACGATCAGCCCCAAATGGCAGGGACGGTGCCCGGACTGCGGCGAGTGGAACACCTATGTCGAAACGGCGGATGCTCCCAAAGTGATCGGCGCTTCAACATCAGCGCTGCCCGCCCAGGCGCAGCAGCTTACGGCCGTTAGTACGGACGGATTGGCACGATATCCAGTATCGCTTGGCGAGATGAGCCGTGTGCTCGGAGGCGGCGTCGTGCCAGGCTCGCTGGTGCTTATCGGTGGCGACCCGGGCGTAGGGAAGAGCACACTCCTGCTACAGCTTGCCTCGCTGATGTGTGCCACGCTTCCCAGTGTCCTCTACGTTTCCGGCGAGGAGTCGATCCACCAGATACGGCTGCGAGCGTCACGACTTGGGCCGATCCCGGAAAATCTGTGGGTACTGTCGGAGACAAGTATTGGCGCTATCGCAGATCATATCCAGCGGTCGAATCCAGGACTTGTCATCGTCGACTCAATTCAAACGATGTACTCGGAGCAGGTCGAGTCGGCCGCGGGCAGTGTGAGCCAGGTGCGGGACTGCACGATGGCGCTGATGCGGCTGGCGAAGGGAAGCGGCGTTCCAATCTTTCTTGTCGGCCACGTCACGAAGGAGGGCGCGATCGCGGGCCCACGGGTGCTCGAGCACATCGTTGACACGGTGCTATACCTGGAGGGCGACCGCTTCCATCAATTCCGCCTGTTGCGCGCCGCAAAGAACCGATATGGGTCCACAAACGAGGTCGGCGTTTTCGAGATGACACAGGAAGGTCTCGAAGAGGTTCCCAATCCATCCGAGGCGTTTCTCTCAGAGCGACCAGAGGACACCGTTGGATCGTGCGTGGGCGTGCTGATGGAAGGGTCCCGACCCCTGCTCGTGGAGGTGCAGGCCCTGACGAGCTACTCCGGAAGCGGTCTTGCGCGCCGCACGGGGAATGGCCTCGACTATAGTCGTCTGCTCCTGCTGACTGCGGTACTTGGCAAGCGGGTGGGGGTCGCGCTTGGCGACCAGGATATCTACGTCAACGTTGTCGGCGGCCTCCGGCTCGAGGAGCCAGCTGCGGATCTTGCGGTAGCGGTTGCCATTGCTTCGAGTGCTTCCGGCCGTGCGGTCCGGCCGGAGACCGTGCACATCGGTGAGGTCGGGCTTTCAGGCGAGTTGCG
>JAUJMR010000001.1:343589-358584 GCA_030446765.1 Chloroflexia bacterium | reverse complement strand
AGCAGGTCGGCGATCTTCACCTCAGCATCCGCGAGTCCTAGCCCCTCCGCGGCTCGAGACATCGCACCGAGCCGGCTGGGGTCGGCCAGTGCGTCACGCACCAGCGATACCAAGCGATCCGGTGACATCTCGGACTCTTCGAGTACCAGCGCGGCTCCCGCCTCCTGCAGGCGACGAGCGTTGTGACGCTGCTCATCCCCCGCAGCGTGTGGAAGGGGAATGAGAACCGAGGGCTTTCCAAGGGCTGCGAGCTCATTCACCGTGCCCGCGCCCGCCCTGCCGATCACGAGGTCTGCGAGCGCGTACACCTCGCCGATTTCCTGTCCGACGTATTGAAGCAACGCGTACCGGGACCGGAGTCGGTTGTCGAGCTCGAGCGTCCTGCGGGCAAGCGCCTCGTGGTCGGCGCGTGTCCCTTCCGAGTCACCGCACTGATGGATCACTTGCGCGACCCGCAGGAGCGGCCCGAGAGCGCCGAGGACCGCCTGATTTATGGCGTGCGACCCTTGTGCTCCGCCAGTGATATAAACGGTTGACTCGGCTGTATCAAACCGAAAGCGGCGGGCGGCGGTCTCCCGGTCACCAGTTCGGACAACGGAGCGTACCGGATTGCCGGTGATTACCCAGTCCGACGTGTGCAGGCGCGCTTCCGAACCCGGGATGGAGAGCGCGATCTTGGTTGCGAATCGGGCGTTGATTCGGTTCGCAAGGCCGAGTGTACCTGTCTGCTCGTGGATGAGTACCGGTCTGCGTAGCAACCACGCCGCGATAACGGTGGGGACGGAGACGTACCCGCCCGTCGCGAGCACGGCGTGCGGCCTGAAGCGCAACAGGTGAACAAGCGCCTGGAGGATGCCCAGCGGCACCCGCCCGATGTCGACTAGATTCTCGAATGACGCGTACCTTCGGAGCTTGCCGGTGCTCACTGCAGCATAGCGCACACCGAGCACCGGGATGATTCGTGCTTCCGTCCCGGACTTGCTCCCAAGATAGAGAATCTGCGGCGACGGTGAGCGCCGCTGCAGGTTTTCGATCACGGCAACAGCAGGGCTGACATGTCCCCCGGTGCCGCCACCGGTGATGGCGAGGCGAGGTCGAACGGACATCATGGGACTATTATAGAATGCCGCGCCCAAAGGGGGGCGCAGGAGCCGTATGTTATAATCCTCAAGCCCAATTACCGTTTGGAGGAGTTGACGCATGGCTATATCTACAGAGCGATACAGCGCGCTGCACACGCGGTTGACTGAAGAGCGGGACCGTCTGACCCGCGAGGTAGGCGACCTCCGACAGGAAGTAATCGACTATACCCAGGACATCGCCGAGGAGGATCGCAGCTACGGCAACCACATGGCCGATGATGCGACGGACACGTTTGAGCAGGAGCGCCAGGCGGCGCTACAGCGTAACCTCGAGACCGTCCTGAACGAGGTGAATGACGCGCTAGCCCGCATGGATGCCGGTACGTATGGGACGTGCGTCGATTGCGGCAAGGAAATCCCCATCGAGCGCCTCGAGGCACGACCGTATGCGATTCGCTGCATCGAGGATCAGGAGCGAGAGGATCGTCTCGGCAGGCAGTAGGCAGGAGGCGTACGCACGCTCATGACCCGGCGGCCCCTGGTTCTGCTCTATGCTACGGCCCTGGTTGTGATCGTGGTGGACCAACTCAGCAAGGCGTGGGTGCTGCAGCTTCTCGGTAACCGGGAGGGAAGTTATCGGCCAGTGCTCGATGAACTGCTCTGGCTGCGGCTGGTCCATAACTCCGGTGCTGCTTTCGGCATGTTGAGCAGCGCGTCTCTGCTCTTCGCCTTAGCGGCTGGTGGCGTGGCCGTTGGCATACTAGTCTATTCCCGACGACTCGCCAACGCCAACTGGCTGGTTCGCTTGGGCCTCGGTCTGGAACTCGGCGGAGCACTTGGGAACCTCATCGACCGTATCCGATTCGGCTATGTGGTCGATTTCATCGACGTCCGTATTGAACCCCGACTCTGGCCGTTTGTGTTCAACGTCGCGGATGCTGCGATAACAGTCGGTGTGGTGCTCCTGCTCTTTACGGTGTTTCGACCGGAACCGCACGCCAATCCGAGTGCCGCGTCGGGGGAGGCCCGGTCCGGTGAACGACCAGCCTGACCTGCCGGCGAGATTTCTAGCCGAGCCCGAGGCCGAAGACCAGCGGCTAGACGTTGTCATCAGTGCCAAGCAAGGTGTGTCTCGAACCCAGGCGCGCACGGCGATTTTGCGCGGCGATGTCCTGCTTAACGGCCGTCCGGTAAAGCCTTCCGTGCGGTTACAGCCGGGTGACGAGGTCACGGTGCTTGGTAACTCCTCGGCGCTGGCCGTCACTCGCCTCGAACCCGAGGATATCCCACTCAAGGTCGTGTACGAGGACGAGGATATTGTCGTGATCGAGAAGCCGGCGGGGATGGTTGTGCATCCTTCCGCGGGACACTCGTCGGGAACACTGGTTCACGCGCTATTGGCCCGCTATCCCGAGCTGCGAAGTGGAGATGCGCGTCCAGGCGACGAGGAGCGACCGGGGATCGTGCACCGGCTCGACAAGGACACAAGCGGGCTGATGCTCGTCGCGCGCACTCAGCACAGCCTACGTTATCTCCAGATTGCGATGCACGACCGCCGGGTGCTCAAGGAGTACACTCTGCTGTGTTGTGGCCCCCTCGATCCGGCGTCCGCACGAATCGAAGCACCGATTGGCCGGCATCCCGGAAACCGTCTGAAAATGGCAGTGGTGAGCACTGGACGCCCGTCGGTTACCGAGTATGAAACATTGCAGGCACTGCCGCAGCATACCCTCACGCTCGCTCGCCTTCACACCGGTCGTACGCACCAGATTCGAGTGCACTTTGCCTCCATTGGCCGCGCGATAGCGGGTGATAGCCTTTATGGTGGCTGTGCGGTGCCTGGGCTTAACAGACAGTTTCTCCATGCGTCGCGCCTTGGGCTGACGCTCCCCGGTGGCCAACGTGCGGAGTGGCAGAGCGCACTTCCGGAGGACCTTGCAGAGTGCCTGCTGGCAATTGGTGCGCAGGTCCCGACCGCCGCGCGAGGGTAATCGCGGCGAGTCGCCCCTGATGCACTTTTCTTCGATCGCCTTGTGAGGCCCTGTAAAGGGCGGCTTAGCGGAAACACGAAGAGAACCCATGTGGTAGCTATCGCGCATTAGCACCGTCCCACTCCTGGCCAGCCGGTGATTGCGTGACGCAGAACACCTCTCGCTCAATGGGAATAACATTGGCTCTGCATGCGATTAATTTATGCAGGTCCCATCGCGATCTCCGGCGTCGCAGGGGCAACATGGAGTGCGATTCAGGAGATACAGAATGCCCAAGAACGATAGATTGTCGCCAGGCGCCGTCCGACTCTTGCAGGAGCCGCAACTCGCGCATTTCACCACACTCATGCCTGATGGTTCGCCACAGACGACTCCGGTGTAGGTCGATGTCGAGCCCGATGGCAGCCACGTGCTCGTCAACACCGCGGATACTCGGCTCAAGGTCGGAAGCGTCGAGCGAGACCCGAGGGTCTCGCTCACTGTTGCGGATCGGGGCAACGACTGGCGATTCGCCCTGGTGCGCGGCAATGTGGTGGAGCTGCGGCATGAGGGCGCGGACGAGCATATCGACAAGCTGGCGAAGAAATACCTGGGCCAGGATACCTATCCATTCGAAACCCGTCGGCAAGGCGAGTCATTCTGCGCATAAAGCCGAATAATGTGCTGGAGCAGGGCACCGACAGCTAGCGGTCTTTAGAGTCTTCCGCGAAGGAAGTGGCACGAACTACGGGCGGTTCTTCGCAGCCGCCCGTAGTTCGTATTCGTTGCACACGGCAGGACTGATCTCCGATTTGAACACCACCTGGGTTGGGGGCCAGCTTGTACCGGACCTATGCCTCGGGCTGTTGGCATAGTCGAAGCTTGACGCGACGCACCGGTCACGCTACACTAACGGCTATGAAGCAGTCCGTGGTAAACGTCAACTACGCATGGTTTACGTTCCGGCCCGCCCCCGACGGGGTTGGCTGGTCGTTCGTGAGCTGATGATTTAGCCACAGACACCAACCAAACAAGTCGCGGGGAGCAGGGGCAAATGCCTCTGTTTTTTTGTGTCCGCGATATTGGCAACAACGTGGGCGAGCACAGGGAGGATTGGTCCATGGAAGCCAGCAAGCACGCGATGATGGTGGTTATGCAGCCGGGGACGACCTTGGCGGAGATCGAAGAGATTCGGAGACAGGCGCGTGAATCGGCTCTCGATGCGGACGTGGTTGTCGGTGTTGAGCAATCGATCATCGTCGTCACCGGAACCCTGGATCCCAGCTTCGTAGATCGACTGTACACTCTGCCGGGCGTCGAAGAAGTGGTCCAACGCGGAAACGGGTTTCCGCCGGACACCAGCGACCTGCGTGTCGAGAGTATAAGGCCACTTCTGCCGCCCGCTGTACTCCTCGAAGACCTGCCACTCACGCGCGCCGGCGCGGTGGCGGTGAGCCGGTCCCGCGAGGAGGTGGTGCGCATACTGAATGGCGAGGACGACCGGTTGCTGGTGGTGGTCGGACCGTGCTCGATCCACGACCCTGCCGCTGCCGTCGAATACGGTCAGAAACTGAAGTCGCTCTCGGACGAGCTTGCGTCCGACCTCTGCATCGTTATGCGCGCGTATTTTGAGAAGCCGCGTACCACGGTCGGATGGAAAGGGCTCATTAATGACCCACATCTGGATAACAGCTTCGCCGTGAACGACGGCCTGCAGATGACGCGTGCGCTACTGCTGAAGCTCATCGCTCTGGGCCTGCCCGTCGGGTGCGAGTTCCTCGACCCGATCCTGCCGCAGTTCTTCGCGGACCTTGTCACGTGGGGCGCAATCGGCGCGCGCACCACGGAGAGCCAGGTGCACCGCCACCTGGCATCGGGGCTTTCGATGCCGGTCGGCTTCAAGAACGGCACGAGCGGGAGCGTGCAAATCGCCATTGATGGCGTGCGCGCTGCGGCCAGTCCCCATAGTTTTCTGGGCGTCACGGAGCAGGGCATAGCCGCGGTTGTTAGTACTCGTGGGAACCCGGACTGCCACGTTATTTTGCGTGGGAGCTCGACAGGGCCAAACTACGACGGAGCACACGTGAGCCACACACTGGAGCTGCTGCAAAAGTGTCAACTGCCACCGCGTGTCATTATCGACACCAGCCACGGGAACAGTGGAAAGGACTTCCGCAAGCAGCCGATTGCGGCGAGCGAGGTCGGATCGCAGGTTGCCGCAGGCGAGGCGGGCATCGTCGGCCTGTTGATGGAGAGCTTCCTCGAGAACGGCGCGCAGGAACAGCGGCTCGGTCGGGATCTCGTGTACGGGCAGAGCATCACTGACGGCTGCATGGGCTGGGACATGACCGTTCCGGTGCTTCGTGGCCTGGCCGAGGCGGTGCGCTCCCGGCGACAGTTAGCGCCAGCCAGCACTAACCCTCGGAGCAGACATGCAATCCCGACTGGCGCATCGGGGGCATAGGCAAGACTAACAAAGCGGCGTGCAAGTGCGCTGAAGAGCCGTGTGACCAGGCTGATTGGTGCGCTCGACCATGTGGTGTTGTACACCGGTGATGCGCTCGCCTTCAAGTCCACGCTCGAAGGGCTGATCCAAGCACCGGTACGGGCAGAGAGCTACTACTATTATAAGGTGCGCCCGGATGTCGACTCAGTTGCCGCGACGAAGGCACTGGAACAGAGGTTCCTTGGCAATGGAATGCAGGCGGAGTCGATCCGGGAGGAGATAGATACCTTCGCTGGCACGAACACCACGATCAACGCGCTTCTACAAGACTTTATGGGCCTGGGGCTGATTGTGGGAATCGCGGCGCCTGGCATGATCGCGGCTCGCGAGATTGTCGAACGCAGACAGCAGATCGGGGTGCTGCGCGCGATGGGATCCCAGCGCAGCTAGGTGCAGCTCTCGTTCCTGATGGAGTCGTGCTTCATCGCACTTCTTGGCATAGCGATTGGCATCGCGCTTGGGATCGGGCTCTCGCGCAACGTGATTGGTGGATTTGCCGAGCAGTTTCCGGGGGTGCGCTACGAGATCCCGTGGCTGCAGTTACTTGTGCTCGCAGGGTTGGTGTATCTGTCCTCGCTGCTGACCACCTATCTGCCCGTTCGTCAGGCGAGCCGGATACACCCGGCGGAAGCGCTGCGCTTCGCGTAGGGGCGTTCAACTGAACGCCCTAGACCTGTGTGGCTGAACCGAGCGCTCGAACGCTCGTGCTTCACCTCCAGCGCCCTACCGCTGTTTATCGAGTGGATCCTAGCTATATGGCATGCGGATTGCTTTACAATGCCGCGACTTGCCATATTGGTGGGTCTGTTCCATATTGAGGAGGGATCCGCGTGAACGTTCTTGGTCTTGGTGGCATCGTTCTCCTGATACTCGGTATCGTCATTCTCGTCGCACCGGACACCCTAAACATCCTGGTAGCGATCGTCTTCATTTTCGGCGGCGGGTATCTTGCCGCGAAGGGGTTCGGACTCCCGGTCCCCTAAGCCATAGCGTCAGGACACGCGCATCTGGGGGAGCCCAATGCTCCCCTTTTTGATGCGGGCCTGACGAATTGGTGTCAACCGCCAGGTGCCCTCTGGCTGGCACACTTTCTGCGCCCCTGCGTCCACAGTCAGAATGAAGCGCTCGATCGTATACAAGAGACCAGATGGGCGGAGGGTCCCAGCGGAAACATACGACCGCTCGACGCGGACCAGATGCAACGGCCCGTTCAGGGCATTTAGAACACAGTCGGCCGGCATGGAGGAACACCAAAGCATGAGTTACGGACGTTCATACAACGAGATGTTGAGCCTGCGTGAGGCTATGAACCAACTGATGGAGGAAAGCTTCATTCGTCCCGCACGCGGCCAACAGGCGGCGGGCGACGACATGCAGTCTGTACCGGTGAACATCTTCCAGGCAGGTGACAACGTTGTGGTGTTCGCGCCGATGCCGGGACTGCAGCCCGAAGACATCGAGATCGGTGTTGTCGAGGGCATACTCACTATACAAGGCAAGAAGCGGGGACACGAGGAACGCCACGAGTTCTTTCAGCATGAATGGACTGTGGGTCCGTACCGCCGCAGCGTCCAACTCCCTGAGGATATTGACGCGGAGTCGGCTCGCGCGTCGCTCGATAACGGCGTACTTGTCATAACATTCAACAAGTCAGAGCGGAGCAAGCCTCGGCGAATTGAGGTGCGGTCAGGGCAGGGTCGGTAGAAAAGTAACTGAGGCCTTCAGGATTGAGTGTCTTTTCCGGCGGTAAACCGCGTCATATCGTGACATCGTTCGTCGAACTGCCTAGAACATATCTCATAAATACCCTTGGAACCGCTCCGGCCCAGTTGGGTACGTGTGGAAAGTTGCGCAGGCTCTAGGGTTCATTACGGACAGGGAGCACTGTCGGCATCACTGCTGGTATTTATGAGATGGCTTCTAGATACCATCGACCTTAGCGTTCGATTGACGGAAGAGAGTATGGACCAGCGACAATTATCAACGGCGATGCGCCCATTGGTGGAGGAGAGAATCATGAAGCAGATCGATCACTTCGACCGGCCGCAGCCGCGGGACGACATGGAAGAGGGTGCATCGATTGATGATGCGGTCGATGAGGCGCTTGCCACCCGCAACGTTGACCGCAATGCCGATGTCTCTCAGGGACCGACGGGAGAGATCACGAACCCGGAAACTCAATATGGGGACCACGCTGAAGACAGACCAGAGACAGATCCGTTTACACCGCAACACGAGGATGTCGAGACGGACGCCGCCGTCACGAACGATGTTTGATCGGGGAGGGTAACTATGGACCGGCAGGTCGAAAGACCACAGGACGAATTCAGCGAAGACCTGAACCCCCAGCCACAAGCGGGCTACAACTTTGGTCAGGAGGGTCCTGACACCACGCAGGGAACGCCAGCTTCGGAGATGAAGCAAATGTATACGCATCTGCCGAACCTCAGTGACGCTGAACTGGCAGAGTTGTCAGTGGTGGATACCGGCATGCGTCTGGAGCAAGGCAAGACGTATATTGACTTGAATGATCTGCAACGTGGCGAGTTCTCGGCAATGGCAAGTATGGTGGCCGAAGAGACCAACCGTCTTGTGGCGAAGGATGCCGTTAGCTATGACCTTTGGAACAAACTGCGCGGCCACGAGGAACGATCAAACCAGTGATACCGACTTCGGTAGAACGGTAGTGCAGCTGTCGTTCCGTGCGCGCGAGGAATCCGTGGTATGGGCTACGGCTCCTTCAACCCGTTCGGGTTGACACACATCCTCCAGTCGAATCGCGTATGCCATATCTGCCAGCATACAGGGTACATTAGCACTTCGATCCCGTAGTGCCTTGGTGCTGCCCTGTCGTAGATGCCCCCCATTAATGCTCTTCGCTATCAGAAGGTACGCATCATGCCAGGAAGCTTATAGCCGCGGACTTCGTTAGCGGACGAAGACTGCCCCGGCGAAGGCGGCTGCATCCTGGATGCGCTCCCGGTGCGTTTCCGCGAAGGGCTCGGGCAAGGCATCCGGGGGGAAGTACCCGAAGTCGATGGTTTCCGCTGTTTGGCGCATGATTCCATACATCGGCTCGCAGAGGAACATGATGCTTACCACCTGGTAGCGTCGTGCTCCATTCTCGTACGAAATAACGACGTTGGGATTGGAGTAAATGCCGATCAGGTTCACGGGCTTGACGTGTACGCCTGTCTCCTCCTCGGTCTCACGCACCACCGCCTCAACGACTCTCTCCCCAGGTTCCACACCGCCGCCGGGGAGGACCCATTGCTGGTTATCGGCGCGGCGCACGAGCAGGAATCTCCCGTCTGCATCCGGCATCGCGCAGGTGACCGTGAGGCGGATCGGTGCCGTCGCGCCGATGCGCTCACCAAAAATGAGTTCGGTGGTCACGGGCTTTCCCCTTCCTGCAGGGACACTTGTGCGCGCACAATCGTTTCAGCGGTGCTACGGTCGTCCGGCGCCAGCTCACCGTCGATGACCATATCCAGGAGATGCTGGAGCAGTGGCTTGATCCATGGTCCTGGCGGGCGGTCGAACATCTGTATCAAATCGTTACCGTCCAGCGGTGGCCGTAGTGCGGCGATACTTGCCTCTTGCTCCAGGCGCTCGATACGTGCCCTAAGCTCCTTGATTCGTCGAGCTGCTGCCTCTTTCTTGTAGATGTGGTAGCTCGTGATATCGGCGCAGGAGAGCTCGAGCAGCGCGTCCAACTGGTCTCCGGCGTCGCGGACAAACCGCCGTACCGCACCATCGGTCCACTCGACGTGATAACTGTTCGTGTGCGTGTGCATTCCGACTACTTTCGCGACCGCTGCGACCGTAGGGCGATCATAGCGCAGCTCGGAGAGTGCGCGACGGGCGATCCGCTCACTGACTTGCTCGTGGCCGTTGAAGTGCAGCTTGCCGTCGGTCCAACCAACGGTGCGGACCTTTCCGGTGTCATGGAGGACGGCCGCCCAGCGGTGAACCAACTCCCGCGGTACGGCCTTCACGACCTTCAAGGTATGGGCGAAGATGTCTTTGTGCCGCCCGCCGCCCGTTTCCACGGTTCGGAGGGCAAGCAGGTCAGGCAGGATGTACTCCAGCAGGCCCAGATCGGCAAGCATCTGGAGCGCGACATCCGGTGTAGGGCCGACGAGCATGAGCGACATCTCGTCACGAATGCGTTCGCGGCTGATGAGCTTTAGCTCGCGCGCATGATCTCGGAGAGAACGCTCCGTGGCCGTCTCGATTTGAAAATCCAGTGTCGAGGCAAAGCGGACGGCGCGGAGCAGACGGAGTGGGTCGTCCCGAAAGCGCTCACCGGGCGGTCCTACGGCACGCACCAGTTTGCGGTCGAGGTCGTGTTGACCACCGTGCGGATCGATGAGCACCGTCTGGCCGATCTCGATGGCGATGGCGTTTATCGTGAAGTCGCGCCGCGCCAGATCCTCCGCCAGAGTGGCGGAAAAGCGTACGTCGGGCTTGCGTGAGCCGGGTTCGTACTGCTCACCACGGTACGTCGTTATCTCAACGCGGGTGTCCCCCACAGGGCGCCGATAGTGCCGAACGTCTCGCCGAGCGAGTAGATCGCATCGGGCTCTGCTTGCGCAGCCAGCCGCTTCGTTGTCTCAGGCAGCGCGTCTGTGGTCAGGTCATACTCTATAACCGCGCGGTTCAATAACTGGTCCCGTACGCAGCCACCGACGGCGTAGAGGTCGTGGCCAGCCTCGGTGTACAGCGACTTGAGACGGTGGATGAAATCCGGAAAATGCATGGCGAGAGCAACCGTATCATCGGTGGCGGCCAATGGTCAAGGCGCATACCGCCGAAGCACCCTGGATCGTTCGCGAAGCCGTGCTGCTTATAGGACGAGAGTGATGGCCTCACATCCCCGCCCGTCACAGGCTGGGTTCATTCCGTTCGTGGTAGTATTGTTCGGCGGGGTCTGGTCCACCGCTGGCGGGTGACCGTTAGAGGAACTTCCCCACTCCCAGCCCCGGCTCCTTCGGGGGCTGCGAGGGCACGGGCGCCTGACGAAACAGCAAGTCAGGGCGGGTCGTGGCGAGAGCCGCGACGACTACAACCCCAACAGAAAACTAACCCGCCGATGGCCCCTACGGGGGAACAGGTAAGGGTGAAACAGCGGCGGTAAGATCGCCGCAGCGTCGGAGGCGACTCCGGCGGCTGGGGGAGCGTGCGTTCGGGAGCAAGGCAGGAATTGCCGCAGTGGCCGAGAGGCAACCACGCGCGAGCGTGAGATAGATGGTGGGCTAGAACAGAATGGGGGTACGGGACTCCGCCTCGGATCGGGGGAGAGCGCTTAGGTGTGCTCTCCCCCGCATCGCGCTATCGTGATTTGCTGCCATCCCGCCGCGTGCCAACCTGAGTACGAAGCCAAAGAGCAGAGGAAAGTGCCGTCACGGATAACCGCGACGACTCTCGATTTCGTTGGGTGATATCAGCCTGCGATGTCCTCGCCGCCATCGACTCCTATCACGTTGCCGGTGAGCCAGGCGGTGCCGGGCACAGCGAGAGCTGCAATGGCCTTTGCGACGTCGTCGGGGGTCGTGAGCCGCTTGCCGGGATTGCGCTTTGTTGCTTCCGCGAGAAGCGTTTCCGCGCCGGGTATCTTACGCAAGGCGGGGGTATCGGTCACACCTGCGCGGATCGCGTTCACCGTGATGCCTCTTGGCTGCAGTTCGAGCGCAAGCTGGCGGATGTGGGATTCCAGCGCCGCCTTCGCGGCGGAGACTGCCCCGTAGCTCGATACAACCCGGGTGCCACCGGAGCTCGTCATCGCGTAAATCCGTCCGTGCTCGCCCATCAGGCCGCGTGCAACAAGGTCCTGTGCCCAGTAGACGAGGCTATTTGCCATTACATCGAGCGTCATATCCATCTGGGACTGGTTGATGCGCTGCTCCGGCTGATCCGTGATGTATGGCTTGAGCGTGCCGAAGGCTATTGAGTGCAGCAACACACGGACGTTCGCGCCCCTCTCCTGAAGGGCGTCAAGCACCTGTGCTCGTTTCTCCGCATCGGCAGCGTTCACGTTAAAGAACAGCGTCTCCGCGCCTTCTGCCTCGATGTCAGCCTTGATCTGTTCCACGAGCGGCATGGTCTGCTTGCGATCCAGATGGACCCCGGCGATGTTCATGCCGCCTTTGCCAGCTCCCGGCCCGTTCTGCCGCCGAAGCCACTGGAGGCGCCGAGGATAAGTGCCCAGTCCTTGGCACCGGAACTCTGTGTCATACGTACTACCTCATGCTGCGCATTCTTGATTGAGCTGGAACTGGAGTCTATCACGCCCTGTGAGATCCGCAGTGCCCGATCTGGACGTGGGGTCAGGACTCTCGCCGCGCCGGACGGTCCGTGCGACGGCTGGTGCCGGGGTGGGCCCGGTAGGGTTCGAACCTACGACCTGGCGGTTATGAGCCGCTCGCTCTAACCACGATGAGCTACGGGCCCGACAGCCAGCATTATAGCAGACCCCTCTACGCCGAAGTGACCTCGTTATCGCCCAGCCCGGATGACAGCCCAGCGCCCCGTCCTGCGATGGCGACCGTGCCGCCGGTGAACAGCGCTGGACTGGCCATCGCACTGCAAGGCGAGTCCCCCTACCACCTCACGGCTTGCGCGGAGATCACCGAAGGTTTATCGATCAAGCACGAAGCGGCGCAACGCCTCTGCAACTCCATCCTCGGCGTTTGTGCCAACGACTGCCTTCGCGCACTGCTGCACTGCCGGAATCGCGTTGCCCATCGCCACGCCGAGCCCCACGTTGCCGATCAAGTCGAGGTCGTTCACCTGGTCACCGATGGCCATCACCTCGTCGGTGTGGATGCCATAGTGTCCAGCAAGATAAGCGAGTGCCTTGAGTTTGGAGCATCCAGCATTCAGGACATCCAGCAGGTGGTCGACGCCGCCCTCGTACATCGGGTCCGGATCCCAGAGCAGAACGGAGCAACTCTGCATTGACTGCAACGCCTCATACAGCGGGCGCAAAACGTCATCCGACTGCAGTACGCCTACACTGACCGTATGCTCTGTGGAAGGCAGCACATCGTAAGAACTTCGCCGGACTCGTGGTTGACCGTCGAGATATCGCGCAGCGGCAGCGCTGTCGTGCTCGCTGGGACCGGTATGCAACGTCCCTCCCGCCGATGGACTCGTGAACAGCACCGGCTGTTGGTCGTGACGTACGATCTCAGCGATCACCTCACGCAGCAGGGCGGGATCCATGACATCCTCGTACAACACCTCGGCTGTCTCTGAGTCCTGGATGATTGTGCCACCGTGAAGCACCAGAGGCAGCTCCAGTCCTAGTGCCCGCGCTACCGCGCTCGCGGACTCGAAGCGCCTGCCCGTCGCGATGGTGACCAGTACACCTGCATCAAGCGTCTCGCGTACGGCGTCACGAACCGTCGTGCGGAACGCGCCCGAGGGGTCCAGCAGGGTTCCGTCGATATCGAGTGCGACCATTCGTGGCCTGGGCGGCGGAAACTCGGTGGACTGCTTGGTCATCCCTGAGCCGTATGCTCGGCGGATTCCACCGCTTCAACCGAGGGCACTGCGTGCGTGGTACGCCCGACGATCACCGACTCTAGGTCGGCCAGGAATCGATCGATTTCATCGTGCGTGTTGTAGTGGACGAGCCCGATGCGCAGCGCACCGCCATTCTTCTCTAGTCCCAGGCGCTCCATGAGCGCAAGCGCGTAGTAGTTCCCATCCCAGAGGTTGTATCCCCGTCTGCCCAGCGCTTCCGCGAGCTGCCGCGGCGTGTGGCGGTCCGAAGTGAGTGCGAAGGTGGGTAGACGACCGGACACACGGTCTATATCGGTAATCCCATACACGCGAACAGGAACTTGCGCCAAGCCTTCGCTCAGGTGTTGCGTGAGTCCCTGCTCATACTCCCGTATGGCGGTCATCGCGGCGACGAGCGATTCTCGCCGGTTGAGGTCCGGCGCGGTGGGTACGATGGATGCAAGGTACTCAATCGCGGCTGTGGTGCCGGCCATCGCCTCGTGGCTCTGTGTACCCGTCTCCCACTTATAGGGAGGGGCGTCGCTGGCCGGACGCACCTTGTATGCGCGCAGACGCTCGGAGTGGTCGATGCGGGTATAGAGGACGCCGGCGTGCGGTCCAAAAACTTGTACGGTGAGCAAGCGAGAAAGTCACAACCGATCTGTTGCACGTCAATGGGTCCATGGGGAGCGTACTGAAGTGCACCCGCGGCCTCTGAAGTCCTGCAGTACCCGCTCGATGAGCGCAGCCGCCAAGCCCTTACGAGCGTGATCCGGATGGGTGCCCACCCAGTGGACGTAACCCGTGCCCGGCTGGTAATCCGGTGCGTGACGGCTCGATGCGGTTGCTACGATACGGTCTTCCCAGGTTATGACGTAGACGGCGTGTACATCCGCAGCGTTGGTCAGCCTGCTGCGCACATCGTCCACACCCCACACTTCTCCAAATGCCCTTGAAAGGGTCTCCGCGAGTGAGGTGAGATCGTCCGTCGTCGCCATCGGCCGCAGGACATAGCCCGCGGGCACCGTCGGCGTGCGTGGGATATCGTCGAGGTGTGGTCGGTGCATCTGTAGCTGGGCCATCGGGTGCCTCCAGTGAGCTGAGCCATCATACCGAAAGCGCTGATGGGTCCGGGCTGACGGCGGCGTTCATTGGTATTCAGGTCGAACGTGTTATCATCGAAAAGGAAAGTGCACGGGAGGTAGCATGTGAGCACGTCGTCGGTGGCGGTAGAGATGGACACCTACTTGCCACTCGTGCGCGAGGAAATGCGCGTCGCGCTTGCACCGGATGGTGGCATGCCAGAAGGTTTCTACGGTGCCATGCAGTACGCGGTTGGGCTGGCCGACGAGCAGCTTCAACCTTCGGAGCAGGGCGGCGGCAAACTGTTGCGTCCGCGACTCGTGTTGCTGTCATGTGCGGCTGCAGGCGGTGACGTCATGATGGCGGTTCCCGTCGCAGCCGCGGTCGAGCTGCTGCACAACTTCACCCTCGTTCACGACGACATTCAGGACGCCAGTCAGCAGCGCCGGCACCGGCCGTCCGTATGGAGCCTGATCGGTATGCCGCTGGCGCTCAACGCGGGTGACGCGATGTACGCCAGTGCGCACCTCGTCCTGGCCTCGCTCGCACGGCGGGGAGCGGACGCCTCGCTGGTGTTGCACGCACTGGAGGAGTTCGATCAGATCGCGATCACTCTTTGCGAGGGACAGCACCTGGATATTTCCTTCGAGTCGCGCGCCGCCGTCTCATCTGAGGAATACCTCGCGATGATCGAGCGGAAGACCGGTGCGTTGATGGGACTTTCGTGTTACCTTGGAGCGCTTGTCGCCGGGGCGCCGTCGAACGCGCTGCGAGCGTATCGCCAGTTTGGCGTCGCCGCGGGAGTGGCCTACCAGATTCACGACGATCTGGCCGGGGTCTGGCAG
>JAUJMR010000001.1:270990-343489 GCA_030446765.1 Chloroflexia bacterium | reverse complement strand
ATCGATGAGCCCGAGCCGATGCACGCTATCTATTCGCGCCGCTGTCTGCCGTGGATGGAAGAAAAACTCCAGGCAGGGCGTTATAAGATTATAGGCTGGTTTGCTAACGCCAAGGTACAGACGATCGAACGCGATATGATCGAGCGGTATGATCCGGAGCATCGCTCTTTTTTCAATATGAATACGCCCGAGGAGTGGCAGCGCGCTAGGGAGATTGCTCTCCATGGATAACGTGGCGGCTCCTGCAACGCTCCGCCGGAAGCGGAATCCCACGCTCCCGCTGGCCCTCCTTACTGGGGTACTCGCTCTTGTAACTGGCGGCGCAGTGTTTGGAACAGAGCGCGTTATGGACGCGATGCGTCTCCTGCATGCGGGCGTGGATTATCACCCGGATTCTACTCACTCGTTTTTTCTTGGTGGTGAACAGAGCGTGCAGTGTGCGCGCAACTCCGGTATCTATATCGGTGCGTTCCTAACTCTACCGTGGGCGTGGCTGACCGGGCGAGGGCGGGCGTCGGGATTCCCTCCGATCCGCCTGGGCATGGTGCTTGCGCTGTGCTTTGGGCTTATGCTGGCTGATGGCATCAATTCGCTTGTTGCTGATCTGGGGTATTCTGCGGCCTATCCACCTAGCACCGCGTTTCGGCTCGGTACAGGGCTGCTTGCCGGCACAGCGGCTGGCTGGTATTTCCTACCCGTGATGAACGGACTGCTTTGGCGACAGTCTGACGAGCGGCCGGCGATCCGGGGAGCGCGCTGGTTAGTGGCTCTGCTGGCGATTGAGTGCGGCTTACTACTGGCCATTCTGCTGCGCGTTGTGTGGCTCGCTGTACCAGTGGCGGTGCTAACGAGTGTCGCGTCGGTCACCCTGTTCGGCAGTGTGAATCTTTTATTGCTTGTGCTGATACTGCGCTCCGACAATCGGTATGAAAATGTGCGTGAACTCGCCGGGCCTGCGGTAGTCGCCGCCTGTGCAGCTTTGGTACAACTTGGACTTTTGGCGGTGCTTGTCCGGACGGTTGTTGCCGCGTGAGTGAACGAAGAAAGGTCGAACAGTCATTGTTCTCGAAGATACACATCTTAATAGTCGCGGCGCTCTTGCTGTCAGTGACCAGTTCCGTAGGGTCCGCCGCCGTTCTCCAGCCGGAGCGCGGCAACAGCGTCAACCCGGTGGTGAAGTCGCCTGCCAAACAGCCGAAGACGCACGCACCAGTTCGCACCCAGCGAACGGATATGGGCGATAAGCGCTTAAAGCCAATTGCCAGGATTGCGAACCGGCCCGCCGTTTCTATCCCTCCGGTTCCAGTGCGCCGGTATCTCGGCAATCTCCCGTATGACGCGCAGTGGTTGAATAACTGTGGGCCGGTCACCACGAACATGGTGCTCGGGTACTACGGCATACAGTTGTCGCAAGGTTTCACCGCGAATAAGATGCGGCCCAGTCCGCGCGATGTATCCGTCGGTGCCATCGAGATGGTGACGTTTGCAGAGATTGAGTATGGATTCCGCGGCGAGGTTGGCTGGGGCGGCAACATGCGTTTGCTCGAAGCGCTCATCGCGAACAATGTTCCCGTGATCGCGCTGCAACCGCTCGATCCCGATTCCGACATCAATCACTTTCGGGTTGTTCATGGCTACGACCACAGCCGAGGTGTCGTGATGGTGAGCGATTCGTATCGGGGACGGAACCTCGAATGGTCGTACGAGTATTTCGAAGGTCTGTGGAACCGGCGCGGTTACTCCTACTCGCTCATCTACCCGGAGAACAAGACGGCCCTCGTCGAGGCCATCACGGAAAAGTACCGGGCGGATGACGCGACGCGTCGCGCGCCTCGCGATGATCGAGCGGAAGACCGGTCGTTGATGGGACATCTGAGGAATACCTCGCGATGATCGACGATCTGGAAGACGCGCACGTGCGTTGATGCGGACAGCTTTCGTGTTCGTCCAGGAGCAAGATGCCCATGGAGCGCTTGTCGCCGGGGCTGCGCGTCGAACTGCGCTGCGAGGGGCGTGGTGACCAGCGAGCCGCTGTCGCAAAACAGTTTGGCGTCGCCGCGGGGATTACCAGATTCACGACGATCTGGCCGGGGTTGCAGCGCGACGCGAGATGGAGGACATCTACGGGCGGAAAAGTTATCCGGCAGTTCGTCGTTCGAGACAGCCAGACGAAAGCCCTCGCGATCTACGTGGGCTCTGTCGTCCAGGAGCAAGATGCCCATTGGGTTCGCGAATGACCGGCTAGGGTTGCACGAGGAGGGCCGACGGCGAGTAGAGAGCTTCGAAGCGCTGCTTACGGCACGTGCGGGACACGCGTTCGCTCAGGGGCAGGCCTGGTGACCAGCGAGCCGCTGTCTGTGCTTCTGACTGGGGGGCGGTCGAGTATTGTCACTCCGACGGCCCGTCGATTATCGAGATGGTTGCAGCGCGACTCATGACGTCGCCATACGCGAACTACAAGTTTCTCGGCTCGGCACGTGCGGGATGTGTACCTGCGATATCTACTCCGCCGAGCGGCGTCATATCCATACGCGCTCGTCGTTGCCTGCGACATGCCGTTTCTCAATGCTGACTCCCGCTACATGGTCTCGGTACCGAAGGAGTACGATGTACTCATACCGGTTATCGATGAGCCCGAGCCGATGCACGCTATCTATTCGCGCCGCTGCCTGCCGTGGATGGAAGAAAAACTCGTGGCAGGGCGTTATAAGATTATAGGCTGGTTTGCTAACGCCAAGGTACAGACGATCGAACGCGATATGATCGAGCGGTATGATCCGGAGCATCGCTCTTTTTCAACATGAATACGCCCGAGGAGTGGCAGCGCGCCAAGGAAATCGCCCTCCATGGATAACGTTGTGGCTCCTGCAACGCTCGGCCGGAAGCGGAATCCCACGCTCCCGCTAGCCCTCCTCACTGGGGTACTCGCTCTTGTAACTGGCGCCGCAGCGTTTGGAACAGAGCGCGCCATGGACGCGATGCGTCTCCTGCATGCGGGCGTGGATTATCACCCGGATTCGACACACTCGTTTTTTCTCGGTGGTGAACAGAGCGTGCAGTGTGCGCGCAACTCCGGTATCTATATCGGTGCTTTCCTGACTCTACCTTGGGCGTGGCTGACCGGGCGAGGGCGGGCGTCGGGATTCCCGACGATCCGCTTGGGCATGGTGCTTGCGCTGTGCTTTGGGCTCATGGTGGCTGACGGCATCAATTCGCTTGTTGCTGATCTGGGGTATTCTGCGGCCTATCCACCTAGCACCGCGCTTCGGCTCGGTACAGGGCTGCTTGCCGGCACAGCGGCTGGCTGGTATTTCCTGCCCGTGGTGAACGGACTGCTTTGGCGGCAGTCCGACGAGCGACCGGCGATCCGGGGAGCGCGCTGGATGGTGGGTCTGCTGGCGATTGAGTGCGGCTTACTGATTTCCATTCTGTTGGACGTAGCGTGGCTCGCTGTACCAGTGGCGGTGCTAACGAGTGTCGCGTCGGTCACCCTGTTCGGCAGCGTGAATCTCTTGCTGCTTGTGCTAATACTGCGCTCCCACAATCGGTATGAAAATGTGCGTGAACTCGCCAGTCCTGCGGCGGTCGCCGCCTGCGCGGCATTGGTGCAACTTGGCCTCCTAGTGGTGCTTGTCCGGACGGTTGTTGCCACGTGAGTGAACGAAGAAAGGTCGAACAGTTATTGTTCTCAAAGATACACGTCTTGATTGTCACGGCACTTCTGCTGTCTGTGACCAGTTCCGTAGGGTCCGCCGCCGTTCTCCAGCCGGAGCGCGGCAGCAGCTTCACCCCGGTGGGTGAAGTCGCCTGCCAAACCGCGGAAGAGGCGCACCAGTTCGCACGCAGCGTCCAGCTAACCGTGATACGCGCTTGGAACCGGTTGCCAGGATTGCCAACCGGCCCGCCGTGTCTATCCCTCCGACTCCGGTGCGCCGGTATCTCGGCAATCTCCCGTATGACGCGCAGTGGCTGAATAACTGCGGGCCGGTCACCACGAACATGGTGCTCGGGTACTACGGCATACAGTTGTCCCAAGGTTTCACCGCGAATAAGATGCGGCCCAGTCCGCGCGATGTATCCGTCGGTGCCATCGAGATGGTGACGTTTGCAGAGAGATTGAGTATGGATTCCGCGGCGAGGTTGGCTGGGGCGGCAACATGCGTTTGCTCGAAGCGCTCATCGCGAACAATGTTCCCGTGATCGCGCTGCAACCGCTCGATCCCGATTCCGACATCAATCACTTTCGGGTTGTTCATGGCTACGACCGCAGCCGAGGTGTCGTGATGGTGAGCGATTCGTATCGGGGACGGAACCTCGAATGGTCGTACGAGTATTTCGAAGGTCTGTGGAACCGGCGCGGTTACTCCTACTCGCTCATCTACCCGGAGAACAAGACGGCCCTCGTCGAGGCCATCACGGAAAAGTACCGGGCGGATGACGCGACGCGCGACCGCGAGGGCTGAAGCGGACGCAGGAATACGTCGAGAGTTCGCCGAATGATCCATGGGCGTGGCTCCAGTGGGGACAGACGCTTTACCACCGGGAGCGATTCCAGGAATCATTGCGAGCGTGGGAACGCGCCAACGAGCTCGGCCTGCCCGAGAAGGCACTGTGGTACAACGTTTGGCCGATCGCACTCATGAACGAGACGGGACGCCACGAAGCCGCCCGTGACTTGGCATCGGGTGTTGTGGCCAATAATCCTGGCAGTTCCGAGGCATACTTCGAGCGTGCGCGGGCGAGTCCCTTGGCGATCCGCAAGGCGCGCGACAAGATCTGCGCCTCGCGCTCGACTTCGCGCCGTACAATCCGTACTTCCGCGAGGCGTATGCGCAGTATTCCGGGGAGCGTTGGGTTGATCCCAGACGATAATCGGCGCTGGGCGATCAAGTGGTACCGCCTGCGTGCTAGCGAAGTCAGATGGTTTCAGGCGCTTGTGTCCCTAACTTGCCGAGCGTCTTCGACTTTGCGTTGACCAGAGGCTAACGAAGGCAGCTATCGGTTGCATCAAGGCATACACCGTGCTTATATGAGACATGACGGTTCCGCCGGATTGGGCGGTTAGTAGGAGAGGGAAAACTTTGGAAGCAACTCGGTTATATGCTCAAGTCACAGGCGTAACATTGCTCTTACTCGGTCTTGTCGGTCTTGCCGTAGGCGGTGGGCGCTTTCTCGGCCTCAACATTGAGATTGCGGAGGACATTATCCACTTGCTCGCAGCAGCGGTTGCGCTGTACGCGGGCTTTGGTGAGCGTGTGTCAATTGGTCCCGCACGGGCTTACGCCCGAATCTTTGGAGCCATCTATCTACTGCTCGGAATCCTCGGCTTCATCGTTCCAGACCTCTTTGGGCTTCTTGGAGACGAGGGCTACAATATCATCGATAACATCGTGCACCTTGTACTAGGTGCCTTGGGTCTATTCGTCGGGTTTGCGGCGGGGAGTCGTGGTTCCACACACGTCTAAGGTCACGAGTCGGAGCGGGCGGCGGTTTGTTCTGCCGCCCGCTTTTTTGTCTGTCGATTAGTTGGCTAGCTGCGCAAGCGTCCCTTTCGGATTGCCTCGTCGATCCGCGCGGCGTCGGCGCGGTCTTCCAACGCGAGCACGAGCTCCGCGTTGTGATCCTCTAACTCCGCCATCCGGGCCTGCAATAGTGCAAGTTGCCTGCGCAAGTGCCGAATGTAGTCGAGCACGAACCAGAATACACCGCCAAACCCAACGCCAAAGATCAGGAAGTATAGAACCGCACCCCTCATCGGTTACCCTAGACCTTTCGTATCGTGCTCAGACGGCTATTTGTCGTTCGCTGGGATCTGGAGAAGTGCTCCGACACCACTCCCCTGGCCGATCTGCGTGGAAGGCAGTTGCCCGTTCCACTGCTGAGCGTATCGGTAATTGATAAGCTCTGGGGTGACCGTCTTGCTCACTCGGGTGTTTGCCTCTGCCTCGGCTGCCGCTCGCAGCTTAAGCGAGTCCGCTTCGCCCTGCGCCGCCTCGCGAGCCGCGTTTGCCTTGCCCTCTGCCTCGAGCTGTGCCCGCTGCGCGTCGGTCTGCGTCTGCTGAATCTCCTGCTGGTTCTTCGTCTTGAGCTTCTCGAGGTTCGCTAGCTCGACCTGCTGCTCCTGCTGCGCTTTGGCCTTCGCGTCGATAGACTTGCGGAATTCAGGATCGAAGTCGATGTCCGACAACGTGATGTCGACGCTGTCGGGCACGATATTGTATTCCTTCAGGTCTGCAGATAGACGCTCTTCCATTTTCTGCTCAAGTTCTGCGCGCTTCGGGAAAACTTCGGCAGCGGTATACAGGGGAGTGATCGTCTTGATTGCGTTCTGCAGCTTCGGGATGACGACCTTTTCCTCGAAGGTCTGCTGCGAACCGATCCGCTCCTGCAGTAACTGCGCGGCTTGCGGTGAGAGGTTGTACTGGTAGGCAGCGCTATTGACAAACAGCGTCTGCTGGTTGCTCAGGGCCGCCCGCTGCTGACTTAAGGTATTGACGACGCGCAGATCGTATTCGACCATTGAGAACCCGATTGGCAGCGCCCAGAAACCACCGGCGCCTTTGACGCTCTGAATCTCCCCGAAGCGACGTGTAACGCCAACCTTGCCGGACTCGACAGTGTTCCAGCCCGAGATGCCGAATATGAGCAGCAGGAAGAGCAGGCCAGCCGCGGCCAGCCCGGCACAGCCTCCCCGTCCCCACCGGCCAACATTCACCTGTGGTCGTGTCACTCTGTCCTGCGGTGGCCTCATTTTCGACTCCCTCTGCTGCATCGTGACGAGCTTCGCTAACGGATGTGCTCATACGCTTAACGCTCGGCGACGCGAGCACGTTACCTGTGGATTTGCTCCCCCATCCGATGGATTATAGCGACCTTTACTCGCATGCGTAGCAGATGGCGAGTTTGAGCGAATCTGCCCCTGAACTCCGAGACCAGACACATGCAGGTCGGGTGGTTAGTTGCAGGGGAAAGCCGGCACAGCCGAGGTTGCGGCCATCCGTGCCAACGGAAGCTCAGGGCGTTGGCACAGAGCCCAACTGGTACCGCGTACTCGCGAGTGACAGAAGAGAGCCGTTCGTGCGGGCGGTGCCGACTAGGCTGCGGCGCCACCGATGCTGATGATGCGCTTCTCCTCGTCAGACCTGTACGCTGCGAGAATCACCTCCAGCACCTTGGTGCCTTCCTCCTGGGTGTTCACTGGCCTGCGACCTTCGCGTATGCACCGCACGTAGTCAACAATCTCGAGATGAAACGTCTGAACACTTGGGTGCTCGAATACTTGAGGCTCGGCGTCCCGCAGTTCCAGGTGCAGCGCGTCACCCTGACGGTACATCTGCCCATGCTCCCCGACAACCATGAACTGCCACCAGCCTGCCGGTCGCGGGTATGCCCAACTCGTCACGATGTTGCCAACCATGCCGTCCGCGAATCGGACCAGAACTTGTCCGGAGTCCTCTCCCTCAATGGCAAGCGCGTGGCGTGTAAGCATCGCCGCGACCTCAATGGGAGCGCTGCTCGCAAGATGAAGCAGCAGGTATGTCGGATGGTAGCCCGTATCGATCAACTCGCCGCCGCCAACCAATGCTCGGGAAGCTCGCCAGCCGGCATTTGCCCCTACACCGCGGTTGAAAAATGTGTCCACCGTCCGTGCCTGGTAGATCTGGCCAAGCGTGCCCGAATCGAGGAGTTCCTTGGCCTGCTGTACCGCGGGGTAAAACAACTGGTTATGGGCACACATTAGCGTGACGCCACTTTCGCGAACAACCGAGTCTATCTCGCTGGCTTCTTCGAGCGTGAGGCAGAGCGGCTTCTCGCACAACACGTGCTTGCCAGCCCGCGCCGCGGCGACAATCGCATCCTTGTGCAGGTGATGCGGCAGGCATACGTCCACTGCATCGATGTCAGACTGCGACAGCATCCCCTCTATAGAATCGAACGGACGAGCACCACCCACGTAGTCCGCCATTCGAGTCCGGTTTTCCTCGACGACATCGCAAACGGCTGTGACCTGCGCCTCATCCGGGATCTTGAGGTAGCCATCCGCGTGGGGTACCGATATACCGCCGCATCCTATCAGTCCAACTTTCACTGTCACGCTGCATCTCCTTGTTTCGGTCGCACACTTCGTGACATAGAACTCCGCACGATATAGGCCGAGACCAAGAGGCGGGCCTCGGGAGTGATTGACCTACGGCCGTGGGTACGGGTCTTGCCCTTCTCGGCAAGGGTACGGTGGTGAGGTGCGGGGCGAGTCGATGCTATGCGAGCTGACAGGTATTGCGAGACCGGAGACCGGGCGATCCGGTGGGTCGTCCCTACAGGCGACACGGCCGATCGAACCCTCGGCTCAATTCTTTAGGCGGGATTGTAGCTTGTTCAAGTGAACCGAGATCGCGCACGGAACCACCCTCGCCGCTTACCCGATAATACGGAAGGAACTTTGCAGACATTCGCGTCTTGCTGCTGTTTGGCACCTGTCGTGTTGACCGCCGCCGAGGCAGCAGCAACGCCCGCCTAGGCGGGTATTCCCAATCTCTGAACATTCGCGGCTGCTCTAAGCCGCGCGATCCTTGAGGTGTCGGATCAGTTCTGGGTTCGAGGGCTCAACGAGCACCGAGCCATCCGGAAAGAGGATCGTCGGCACGGATTGCCGCCCGCCGTTGAGGCGCATCATGTCCGTGACCGCGCCTGCTTCGGTTTCGATGTTGATGTTTTTGTACGGTGCGTCGAGCTCGTCGAACACGCGCTTCGCCCGGTGACAGTCACCACACCAGGTGGTGCTGTACATCACGATCGGTTGCTCTTTCGTCATTTGCCATCCTTTACGAGACGTCTACACGACGTCGTTAACAAACATGCCGCACTGTGGTCTTCGTCACATAGGATAGAACGCGGGCACGCCTCAATCCATTCCAGTGGGCACGACCATAGATATGGGAGTTGAGAAGAGGGTTAGCCGAGCCGGTCGAGCAGCCCGCCCTGTGTGAGCCAGTAGTAGATCACGTACGCACCGGCCAGCAGCAGGAGAACAGGACTCAGGCTGCTGATCCAGCCGCCAAACCTTCGGATCCGGCTAACCGCTGCCCGCTTGAAGATCGCCGTACTCAACGTTAGTGCGGTGATCACCGCACCCATGCCGAGTGCGTAGAGCAGGAACTGGGAGATACCTGCGCCGAAGCCACCACGAGTGATCGGGAAGACAACTGCTGCCATAAATAGAGGCAGCGTGCACCCGAGGGACGCAGCGCCGTATGCCAACCCGTATGCGAGATATCCGCGGTTGCTCACCTGGCGCGTGGTGCCACTGAGCTGACTCGCCAACCGGTCACCGAGTCGCGATTGCAGGACACCGCCGCCGATGAGCCTGCCACCGGTAAGCACAAGCGCGACACCAACGAGTAGCCCTAGCAGCGGGAAGTAGCCAGCGATCGCACTTGTGGCGACACTGAGAACCAGCCCCATCAGGCCAAAGAGAACGATAAATCCGGCGGTGACCATCACACTCACCTGTGCGGCTCGAAGCAATGTGCCACGCGAGCGGGCCGAATCAGGGGACCCTCCGTCCCCAAGGTAGAAGCCGAGATACACGGGAAGGAGAGCGAAACCGCATGGATTTACGGCGGCGACCATGCCAAGTACAAACGCGTAGCCGAACGGAAGGAGCGCGCCCGCACGCTGGATCAGCGAGCCCGACCCGAATGACAGCTCCTCGATAGCGCCAACGAGTGGCGCATTGCCAGATCCTGAGATCAAGGCGGCGCCGAACGCACCTGCGATAGCGAGAGCGGATAGCAGGTATCCAGTCTCCGCGCGGTGTCCTTGTCGGTGCCACCAGTGCGTCGTGGCCATACACTCTCCTGTTCCGTGCCGATCCGCGGTCGTTACGTCTATTGTACGCCACTTCTCGACCCAAAGGCGCCTGTTGCTTCGGTTCCTAAAGACTGACGCTTCTTGCCGCGAGTTCGGGCTTAGGAGTACACTGTGGCGGGAGGTGGCTTGGCGATGGACGACAAGAGGCCTGCATCCATACGCGGCTCCGGCACGGGGGGATCAACAGCACTCGTGCTGCTCGCCGTGCTAATACTCGGCCTCGGTGGTCTCTTCGTCCTCAGCTATATGTACGTTGATGCGCGCCAGCGTGTCTCCGATCTCTCGTCACAAATCGGGAACCAGGTACCCCTGCGAGAAACCGTCGTCGTGCGCGCGGATGGTCCTGCGGTGGTCCAGCAGATTCAAGGACTCTCCAAGCTTGAAACGTCTCACTTCACGATGGAGAAAATCCTCGACGCCGAGCGAACCCGTCGATACGTTCCCTCGTTTCTCGCTGGGGAAAAGCTCATCTTCGTGGCGCATGGTGAAGTGGTGGCGGGCCTTGATTTGTCTAAGCTGACGGAGCAGGATGTCCAGGCATCGGGCACCTCCATCTCGATGAAGCTACCCGAGCCGGAGATACTTTACAGCCGACTGGACAACGAGAAGAGCCGAGTCTACGACCGCGATCAGGGCCTCTTCTCCAAGGCGGACAAGGATCTGGAGAGCCAGGTACGCGCCGCGGCAGAGGAGCAGTTGCGTGAAGGCGCGCTGGAGGCCGGTATCATCGAGCAGGCTCGAACCAATGGCGAGCAGAGCGTTCGCGCGCTGCTGTTGTCAATGGGATACACCGACGTGACCTTCCGGTAGGCCCTAGACGCCTGATCCGCACGCGAGATTGTGCTCCAGCTGCGATATACTGAGTACCTGCAGTATCACAAGCATGGGAGCTGTCCTGGCTTATGTTTCCAAGCATTCGCTCCTATCTCGCCTTCAGCTACACGCTCGTAGTCCTGCTGGTTATCGCGGCGCTCGGGCTGAGTATCCAGCTTCTCGTTGAGCGAAACCTGCGCGCCAACCTGGACGCGGATCTCGCCGCCCGCGCCCGCCAGGTTGAGGAGTTCATCCTCAGCGATCCGGACGCGGATCTCTCGCGACAAGTCGAGCAGCTAACTACCGCCACAGGACTCGGTGGACAGGAAGCGGATACGACGTACCTGCGCGTGTACATCGCGAACGGCTTCCCGCTCCCGGGACCCGTGCTTCCCGTCCAGGAGGCCACCCCCCAACAGTTGCAGCGCTTGCCTCCATATTCAATCGGCACCCGGCTAACGGAAGATGGTACATCCTTCCGGCTACTCACACGGCGCGTTGTCTACAACGATCAGTTGATCGCGTACTTCCAGGTGATGCGCAGCCTGGAACCGATCGAGCGCATCACATCTCGCTTGCGGACCACCCTTGCCGCCGGCGGCTTGCTCGCGGCTGTCGTGGCAGGCGCAACGGCATACGCGCTCGCGTACCAGGCGCTGAAGCCCTTCTCGGCGATCGTCGAGGATTCCCGACAGATCGGCGCCGACCGGCTGGATCTGCGTCTGCCGATGAGCTACGGTGTAGACGAAGTGAGCCGTCTCGCCTACAGCTTCAACTCGTTACTCGATCGGTTGCAAAAGGCGTTCGAGCTCCAACGGCGGTTTGTCGCAGATGCGTCACACGAGCTCCGAACGCCGCTTACCACGATCCGGGGCAACGTCGATGTGCTGCTCCTCGATCCTGCCCTGGATGAAGAGACCCGCGATGCGTTGCAACAAGTGAGCGGGGAGTCGGCACGGATGAGCAGGCTTGTCACGAACTTGTTGCTGCTGGCGCGGGCCGATTCAGGACAACAGGCGCCGTCGCCGCACCCGGTAGATCTGCATGACCTCGTGCTGGAGACGGTGCGGCAAGCACGATCGATGTCGAGTACGGTGTCGGTCTCGCTGGTCCGGGAGGATCAGGTCATGGTGTCGGGCGACAGTGACCAACTCAAGCAGGTCCTGTTGAATCTGTTGGAGAATGCGCTGAAATACACGCCCGATGGCGGACGCGTGACCGTCAGCGTGTACGCCGAAGGCACGTGGGCAAAGCTCGAAGTCCGAGATACCGGGATTGGCATTGCGCCCGAGGACCAGCAGCGCATTTTCGATCGCTTCTACCGGGCGGAGGGTCGTCGGCATGATGCAGGAGGGAGCGGGCTGGGGCTGTCCATCGCGAACCGGGTTGTATCAGCGCACGGAGGGCGGCTTGCCGTTGAAAGCGTGCCGGGCATCGGCAGTATCTTCACCGTTTGGCTTCCGCTCCGGCCCGCTGTTTCTAACCAAGCTCTAACCCCGCCGTAACGCCCGCTTAACCCCGAGCGCTTAACATTCGCTTAATGTGATTCGGAAATGTCGGGGTTGAGCGGGGAGGCACTGCGACATGGAGAAAAAGCGGATCGTGGTGATTGGGAACCACTGGGAGACCCAGATGATGGCGACGTGCGTCCTCGAGGGCGCGGGGTACGACACGATCACGCTTTTCGACCGGCGCGCGGCGCTTCGGGCGGTACAAGATACAAGGCCGGACCTGGTACTGCTTGATATGGCACTGCCAAAGCTTAAATCGTGGCAGATTATCCGCTCGCTGCGACAGGATCGCCGCACGCAGGACGTGCCGATTATGGGAATAGTGCCGGATCACGAACGGGGCGAGGCTGCTGCGATGGCGCATGGCGGGCTCGTCGATGTTTTCTCCCGACCGATCGACAATCGTTCTCTGCTTCGAAGGGTACGCAAAATCCTCAGGGACGATGGATAATCACAACTCGCGCTCCGGCTCGCAGCGGTCGGAAATCTCTTTTACCCGCACAACAGTTGTCCTGCTCCTCCTGGGGTCGTTTCTCGTAAGCGCGCTCGCCGGCGCGGGAGCAGCGATGTTGCTGGGACGGTCGGTCCAGCGTCCGGCTACCCGTGTCGCCTCGGGTGGTGCAAGCTCCAGTCCAGCGCTTGCGGTACAGCGCGCAGATCCCGTGACGGTTGCGATTACGGCGGTTGGCGGCGATGCGGCGACCGCGGTTACCCCCGGTAGTTCGACTCGCAAGGTGTTGGGTACGGGCGTCGTGCTCGACCGCGAGGGCCATATCCTGACAACTCGCTCGGTCGTCAATACGAACCAAGCACAGGTTGTCTTCTCAGACGGCCGCAACGCGATTGCGACCGTTGTAGGCAGGCCGGACAGCGCGACGGGTCTGGTCGTCTTGCGGGTGAGCGCGACGATCCCACAGCAGCCCGTGTTTGCCCGCTCTGCACGCATGCGGGTTGGCGACTACCTTGTGTCGATCGGCACCGCCACGCGAACGTTGGATCGTACGGTCGACGTGGGCATCGCCGCGGGACTGAGTCACAAGGCGACGCTCGGGTCGCGGCAGGAAGTGGACAACCTCATCCGCTCGGACGCTTCGGCGCCCGAAGGAGCGGTTGGTGGCCCGGTCGTCAACCTGAAGGGGGAGGTTGTCGGCATTACCGTTGGGGAGGTCGCCCCACGGGACGGATGGGCGCTAGTATTGCCGGCCGAGACAGCACGGAGCATTGCGAAGCGCATCCTGAGCGGGGGAATGGGTCCGCAGGCCAGTCTCCGGATAAGCACGGTGACGATCACACCGCAGCTGGCGAAAGCTCAGGGCCTCTCCCAGCAGTCCGGGGCGCTGGTAAACGCGATTTTGCCCGGCTCACCGGCCGCTAAGGTGCTCCGTCCAAGGGACATCATCTACTCGATCCAAGGTCGCGCCGTGGATGAACGGCACACGCTGAGCTCGCTGCTGGCCGCATACCGGCCCGGTCAGCGGGTGAATGTACAGTTCTTCCGCAATGGCCTGGTTAACGAGGGCACAGTCGTGCTCGCAACCGAGCCAACGCCGGCTGAGACGCCGGTGGTCGGTGAAGTCACGCCGTAATACCGAAGACAGCGATCTTCCACTCACCATTACTCACATGCATGTGATACACACCGCATGACAGACCGTTGAACTGGAACACGCCATCCCGGTTCGGAGCGGCTGACGCCAAGACACGAGTGTGGTTGAGTATTTCGACATTAAGCTTGGCTACGGAAGAATCGAATTCGGGCCGAGGGAGGATTCGTCCACAGATGGCCAAGTCTGCTCCCTCACGCTTGGGCATGATGTGCAGATCGACACTTGCACCGCGAGCGCGGTAATACAAGGAGTCGGATTCGAGCGCGGACGGGCTCGTACCTTGGAACGCGACTGGCCCCGGATCATGGGAAACCATGTCAATCATCACGAAACCTCCAAGACTGAAAGCTGGACTGTTCTCCGCGCATTGGACAGGTCCGGCCGACGCTTTGATCCGTATACAATACAGAGGAACCGCTCGCGAGAAGCCACCTTATGGTTTTCTGCGTCGCTGCCATGTCCATAGCTTATCTGTTGCAATTATGCTAACACAGGTGCTGCGCGAAAGTTAAGCTCCAGCCGTGAAGCGAGGCGTCGGGTATTCTTCACAGTTGGGGCACGATAGTAGAAGGGGAAGCAGGTGCAAGAGATCGAAGGGGTACGATATCTCCCCCGGTCCTCCAGCGCTGGGCTTCGGAATGGCGTAGCGAGTGCCGTTGGGATGCTCTTGACTATGGTCGCAGGCCGACTGTGGCTCGGTGTACCAACACCGATCGAGCTTGCCGCGGAGTGGCTGGTCCCTCGTCTCCCTATAGAGTTTTTCGAAGCTGGGCTGGGCATATTTGGCGGCTATGCGAAGCCGCTGCTGTATGTTGTCGCGCTGATCATTACGTTCGCGCTCGGTGGGCTGCTCGGTGCAGGGTTTGAGTGGCTGTTGCAGAGAACGCAGGTTCGTCCCGCTTTGCTAGCGGCGGCAGTAGTGGCTTTTCTAATCCTGTTCGTAGGTATTGTCTACCTGCCAGTCTTCGGGCAGGGTCTTTTGGGTACCGACTCGACTTCCGGTGGCGCACGAACGATGGGGATGTATGCAGTCTCGTTCTCGGTGTTCGGCACGCTCGTCACGACCCACCTCCTGCTTTCCGACGCTGGCAGCAATCACACCGTGCGGAATCCCAGCCGCCGCCGCTTCCTGCGCCGAGGTCTGGTTGTGGGGCGAGGGGCGCTTTTGCTGGCGGTTGGAGCTCCGATCGTCGGTCGCCTGTTGGACACAGTTTCGATCACCAGCGTCTCGATTACCGAGGGTATGCCTGCGGCTTTCACCCCGGTCGGTACTTTTTATAATGTCTCCAAGAACCTCGTCGATCCTCGTGTCGACGCCGCGTCGTGGACGCTACGTGTCGGCGGTCTTGTCGATGAGCCGTTCGAGTTGACGCTCGATGAGATTCGCGCCCTGCCGTCAGAAGCCAAGCCGCATACGTTGCAGTGCATCTCCAATCCTGTTGGTGGCAACCTGATCGGGAACGGCGAGTGGGTGGGCATTCCCTTGGCCGCGTTGCTGGCACGAGCAAAAGTACGCCAAGGCGTTATCGACATAAAGACAACGAGCGAGGATGGTTATACAGACTCCATACCGCTGGCAAAGGCGCTGGAGCCTGGGACACTGCTCGCATACGAGATGAACGGGGAGCCGTTGACCTACAAGCATGGCGCGCCGTTACGCCTACTTGTACCCGATATCTACGGTATGAAGAACGCGAAGTGGATCACACGTATCGAGGCCGTAGCCGAAGACTTTAAAGGGTACTGGCAGCGGCAGGGCTGGGACGACCGAGCGACCTATCAGATCATGTCACAGATTCGCGTTCCATCTGCAGACAGTGCTCTGCGTGTCGGTACAGCGGTAATGATCGGCGGTCTCGCATTCGCTGGCCATCGAGGCATAGAAGCGGTGGAGTACACCGACGACGGGAAAACGTGGCGGCAGGCAGAACTGTTGCCGCAGATCGGTGACGATTGCTGGCGCTTCTGGCAGGTAAGCTGGACGCCAAGCAATGGCGGGACAGTCCGCCTGAGCGTTCGCGCGACAGATGGCACTGGTGCGCTACAGACCAAGGTGCAGGCACCACCCAGCCCGAGTGGTGCGACCGGGTACCATGAGATCGAGGTGGATGTCCAAGAGGTGAAAGCGTAGCAGCGGGCGAACTGGCATCCTGGGGGCGCTGTGGTCAGCTTTTGTCAGCCACCGCAAGCCATCTTCTGGGAATTGCCACCGCCTCAGCGTGATCCTGTCGAGTTGGACCAGTGGCTGCTAATCTGCATGAGTATGACATCGACGATCTGAGGGTTCTCTATACCATCCTGCGTTGTAAGTTCAATTCCGCCGCCGCGGATCTCATATTGGTATCCGTCAGCATGCGACTGTTCATTCTTGATGGACACGGTCTTCCACTCGCGGCTTCCTAGTGCTTCCTTCAGTTGACGTAGCTGAGTCGGAAGCAACCTTCCCGTGGTCGTACCGTTCGGTCCAGCACCTTCGTCGCGCAGCTCCGTGCTGCCGTCCTTCCGGACGACGAGCGTCGAGGCGTTTCCCGCCAGTCCGCCCGACCGGGTGACGGTGAGCAACGGTGCCTGATTCGGGGCTCTTGATGTGTCGGCGGCACGTGCACAGACCACCGCACGCCCGGACGTATCTGTATGGACAGAATGCAGCTTTCCTGCTGTCTTCAGAACGACAAGGTAGCCTGGAGTGATCACCTGCTGATACATCATCCCGGGCTGCGGACACCCAAGTGCGCTGTCCGGCCACTCCTCGGCAGTGACGGAGACGATCACCACATCGTTCGCATTAGTTACTGTCTGGGCGAGTTGGCGACGGGCTGCCGTGATGGCACGCTCCTGCTGAGGGTCGCTCATTTCCGAGTCTCCTGGTTGGGTCGCACTTGGCTGTGGGGCGATGCCCTCGGTTGGTGGAACCGTAGCCGCCATGACGGGCGTTTCGAGGGCCGAGCCTTGGGTCGGTTCTTGCCCAGGCGTGATCGGTATCTGGCCAGACCCCTGACCCGTGCCGTCATTACCGGCAGCCCCGCATGCCGCGGTCACTAACGACGCGACGAGGACCAATATCGCCGCTGTTGTGCGTCTATGCATCTCGGCGATCTCCTCTGTGTGAGTCGTATCGCGACTCGTGCTACATGAACGCACGAGCGGACGGAATGGTTCCGCGAAATGTCAGGTACTGTCGCGTGGGAAGAGCATAGGCAAAACGACTGTTCTTAGGCGCTTCCAACCGCGACTAGCCCTGATATGTTCGCCGAATCCTCCACAATGTATGCAGGATCACTGCCTGACGATGTCAGATCCTGAGACAGCGCGACCGTCGGACCCATTACGAGTACGGCGGGTGGCAGCAGCCGCAGAACTCTGGCGCGCGTGACTATGTCACCCAGCGTACTCGTCAGGACCGTCTGTTGCGTCGTCGTACCCCATCGTACCAGTGCGGCGGGTTCTCTGTGGTCGCGCCCTTCATCGAGCAAGCGCCCGACGATGAATTCGAGGTTTTCCACGGCCATCAGAAACACGAGTGTGCCGCGGGTGCGCGCGAGCGCGGTCCAGTCGTGGCCGGCGTCTGCATGCCCACCGGATTGGGGGTGTCCGGTTGCCACGGTGACCGAGCCGCTATACCCGCGATGGGTGACGGGGATGCCCGCCGCTGCGGGCGCCGCGAACGCGGAGGAAATGCCGGGCACAATCTCCCAAGGCACGCCGGCTTCCGTCAGCGCTAGTGCCTCCTCTCCCCCTCGACCGAATACGAAGGGGTCTCCACCCTTCAGCCGGACGACACGCATGCCCGATTCTCCAAGCCGGATCAGCAATTCATTGATCTCCGACTGACGCCCGGAACGGTGATGCCCTGGTATCTTGCCGACATCGTACCGAAGCGCATAGGAAGGCGCGTGATCAAGCAGCTCCTTCGCAACGAGTCGATCATAGACAACCGCGTCGGCTTGCTTCAGCCGTTTCAACGCTTTGATCGTTATCAACTCTGGATCGCCCGGTCCTGCACCGACGAGGGATATCAGCCCCGCCGGATGCAGTAGCTTCGGGATCATCTGGCCGCCTCCGGAGCGATGCGTTGCCATAGCAGTTCCTCAGCACCCGCATGGTCGCCCGCCCAGATGAGGCGCTTTACTTCGTGGTCGAGCGCGACTTGCCAGGCTTCGGGATTGACCTGAGCCTTGTGGGCGCCGAGCCGGTCTCGAACCGAAGCGGCGACCTCGAGCAATTCGCCCCACTGTGGGGTGATCACGCGCTCTAACTTGCGGCGGGTGTGCGAAGCCAGGGCCGGGCTACGACCGGAGGTGGAGATGGCTACCGTCAGGCGTCCGCGCTTTACCACGGCGGGAGCAATGAAGTCACAATACGGAATATCGTCAACTGCGAGCACTGGCACGGCGCGTTCCCGAGCCTCGCGCGCTACCTGCGCGTTGAGCGACCGATCGTTTGTCGCGGCGAACGCCAGATCGGCGCCCTTGAGTTCGCCTCCCGCATAAGGGCGCGCCTCCCAGGTGATGTTCCCAGCCTGTGCCTGATCTCTGATAAATGCATGCGCCGTCGGCGCGATAACGACGATCGGCTCCGCACCGGATGGAAGAAGCCCACGAACCTTCTGCGTGGCGATCGTGCCCCCACCGATTACGACGACCCTCTTGCGAACGAGGTCAAGAAAGGCGGGGTAGTACTCGTACTGGCGGTCCGCTTCCGTGCGCGCCATCAGGCGCTCACCTGAGCGGCTTCATCCGCAGATGACGGAATGACAGCTTCTTCTGGCACGAGTACGCGAGCGGCCCAGTCGCCGAAAGCCTCACCCCGCATGCGACCCGCCCGCCACTGGTCCAGAGTATCGGCGAGTACATCGACCAGATCCGCCGATCGCACATCCGGGCGGTAAAGACGAGCGAGACGGGTACCCTCAAAGCTGCCGCCTACGTAGAGGTTGTACAGGCCGAGGCTGCGTCCGACCAGGCCGATCTCGGCGGTGGGTGGACGAGAGCAGGCGTTCGGGCAACCACTCATGCGGATCCATACCCGGTCCTGACCGTAGCCGCGACTCTCGAGCTCTGTGATAACGTCCGGGAGGTAGCGCTCGCTCTCCGCCACGGCAAGGCCGCAAGTGGGCAATGCCGGACACGCCATGGCGTACCGGCGCAGGGCGCTGAGGGTCCCGTTCCCGGTGGAGAGACCGTACTCACCAAGCAGTGATTCGACCTTGGGCTTGGCCGACTCGTCGATGTTTGCAAGGACGATGTTGTGGTGGGCAGTAAGGCGCAGCTCCGGCGCAACCTGCTCGACGATTCGCCGCAGGGCCGCCTTGAGTCGTAGCCGGGGACATCTTTGACGCGACCGTTCTCGACCCAAACTCCGACCAGCCAACGGCCATCCTTCTGGCGCTCCCATCCAAGATGATCGCTCACGCCGTACTCTCCAGCATCGATGGGTGGTGCGAGCCGGGCACCTAGCCGAGTACCCAGTTCCTCGCGGAACCACTCCACGCCGCGATCCTCCAGCACGTACTTGAGGCGCGCGTGCCGGCGATTGGTCCGGTCGCCATAGTCGCGATACAGGGCAGTTGCCGCCTCGAGGACTGCCATTGCCCGATCCGGCGGAAGGAAACCGATGCGGTCACCCATGCGGGGAAGGTCTCTGCCTTACCATGCGTGCTGCCGAGACCGCCACCCGCGACCAGGTTGAAGCCGGTGACCTGCTTCTGGTCGTCGATGATCGCCTCCAGAGCGAGGTCCTGGGTGAATAGGTCGATGCAGTTGTCGTGCGGCAGACCGATGCCCATTTTGTGCTTGCGTGGCATGTACGTTGGCCCGTAAAGCGACTCCTGACGTTGTGGTTCAACGGTCACCCGCGAACCGTCGGCGAGGATCTTCTCTCCGTCGAGCCACAACTCGTAGTATGAAGTAGAGTCTGCCAGGAAACGATCATTGATATCTTGTGCCAACGCCTGGTAATCGAAGTGACTATCCGGCAGGAGATCAGCCACCGGGCAGGTGAGCGTGTTGCGCGTGATGTCACCACAGCCGCCGTAGGTGGTCATCCAGCGTTCATTGAGCTCGCGTATCAGTTTTCTCAGGTTCGCCTTGCCCACGCCGTGAAACTGAAAATCCTGGCGGGTCGTGATACGAAGGGAGTTGTTCCCGTACTTCGTCGCCAGTTCGTCAGCAACAAGATACTGTTCTGCCGTCAATCGGCCGCCGGCGTGCTTGGTGCGCACCATGAAGCTCCACGCACGGTCGAGCCCCCGCTTCCGTCGTTCGCGCCGCAGGTCGCGGTCGTCCTGCTGATAACTCCCGTGAAACTTCAGGATCTGAAGCGCGTCCTCAGAGACGCGCTCGGAGGACACATCCGCTATCTCTTCGAACAGAGTGCCGCGGAGTCCGTCACTAGCGGCCTTAAGTACCTCGTTCTTCGACGGTTCCCGACCATTGTCGTCACTGAGTTGCTCTGTGGTTTCCTGCATCGTTTCCATCCAATCTCAATGCTGTGTGCTGGCTGGAGACCGCTCGGTCGAACGACTCCTCAGTCATGCTACTCACCTGCGAGAACTAGCAATAACCATTACAACTCGTCGCCTTGGGGTACAGGGTACCAGGCAGAAGCGCGAATACCGCAAGAAAACGGCGATAATGAGAGTGGTTATCAACTTGCAAGAACTTGCAACTAGTTGAATAAGAGTGGAAAGAGACCGAAATGGTCAAAACGGACCAGCAGTTGGCAGTGGACTGGCGGGTTAGGTGTTGTAGCGTGGGGAGCGGGGGAACAGGCGGCGGATTCGGTTCCACGGACTGGCTTGCCGCTTCTCCTCGGCGCGCATCCCCTCCACTTCCTCGGGGGAGAGTTGCGCGCGACCCTCAGCATGGGCGCGTTCCAACGCTTTTCTGGCTTGTTCGTCGCTAATAAAGCCGGACTTCACGAGCGCGACCCCCCGTTTGATCTACCGCAGCCATGATTTCAGCGTGGTGCTCTCCGTTGGCGCGCTGCCGTGCAGGATCTGAGCCCGTAACTCCCCGAGCGTGCCCGCACCCTCCGCGTAGGCGTCGTGCTTGTGGATGCTCTCGAAACTGCGAACGCTGGCGAAGACGAAGTCACTATCAGCAAGTTCCCCGTACGTGTTCACCGTGGCGCGGAGCATTTCACGGGCCACGTCCTCCACGAACCGAGGCCGCCGATGGGCCTTTTGCACGACGAAAAACTCGTCTGGACGCTTAAGCATGGCGTAATTCTCCGAGCTCATTGCCGATTCGGCGATCTCTACGAGATCCTCCGCGCGCACCTTGGAGTCGGTGCCCAGTTGGAGTCTCGCACGGCTTCGCTGGTTATGTGCCGCGGTGGGTATAGCCGCGAGGGCGCGCTCCGCCTGTTCGTCGTCGAACCCCGCCTGTTGCAACTGTTCGCGGGAGTGCTGCCTGATCATATCCTGCGCACACGGACACGCCGTCATTCCTTCTGCTTCAATGCCCACCATTCGCCGCAAGCCGTCGCGACCGCATACCGCCGTTCCTAACAGCGTATACATCTCTTCGCTCGGCAGTCCGGACACCGGGGCATACCTGCGCAGCGGGAAGTCAGCCCGGATGTGTACCTCGCTCCGGCTGGCGCCCTGGCTGTGAACGACGCGCTCAGCGATGAGCCCTGCAAGCGATTCTACGTCGGGTGCATTATCGCGCACGGCTTCCGCTGCCACGCTATCAAGGGCGTGGCCTAGGCGCGACATATGGATTCCCTTCTGGTTGGATCCGATGTCCGCATACAGGCTTAGTTCTGCAGAGAGGATGTGGAGTTTGGTGCCGCGACCGAGCCGGATATTCTTGCGCAGTTTGGTCACCCCGACGCGCTGGAGTCCCACGCGAATATCGGGCAGCTCGCTCTGCACGTCTCGGGCAAGCTGGATGGCAAGGCCGCGCCGCGCTACACGCACCCCACGCGTGTCGGTCTCGGCCAGCAACTCGGCAACTGTCCGCCCGAGCGTCGGGTGCTGGAGGTCGGGTGCCAGTTCGGCGAGCGGAGCGAGTACAAACCCGCGTTCATATAGTCGCGGGTGTGGGATTTCCAGGCCGGGGCTGCGAAGGACCAAGTCGTCTAGCAGCAAGATGTCTATGTCGATGGGCCGCGGTGCATTTGGGAAACTTGGCTGCCGGCCCATCTTCCGCTCGATGCGCTTTAGGAATGCGAGCAGGTCGGCCGGTCCGAGATCCGTTTCGCCCATGGCAACGGTGTTGAGAAAGCGCGGCTGATCCGTGTATCCAACCGGCTCGGTGTCGTACAGCGATGCGACCCGATGGACACGAATGGCCGATCGCAACTGCTGAATCGCTTCGGTAATGTTGGCGTGTCTATCTCCGAGGTTGGAGCCGAGGCCGATGTAAGCGGTGTTGGTCCTCACGGTGGTAAGAGTTTAGCATACGGTGGATGCTCCGGTCGGCTCCTGTGAGCTGCACAGGAAACCCAGCTCATCGGTTCGGAAATCAGCGCACATGCCAAACCGCGGTTAGCCGTATTCTGATATCATTGGGCAAACTTTGGCAATCTAATTACCTGATGGCACAGCCTTAATAGTGCTTGAGAGTTCGCTGCGGCGCCCTTCGGAGGAGAGAATGAAGAACGCATTGGTCGGAGTAGGTGTCCTGAGTGCTCTCGGGGCTGCGGGTGTAGTTGCGCGCATGAGAAGCTCACGCACGGCTGTTCCGGCGCTGGTCTCTCCTAACGCGAAGCGGGTCGTAGTGCTCGGCGCGGGCTTTGGTGGTATGAGCGCCGCAGGGACGCTCGCGACCCAGAAGGATGGTGAGGACCTGGACGTCCTGCTCGTAGATCGGCAGAACTTTCACTTGTTCACTCCAATTCTGTACCAGGTGGCGACTGGTGGTGTGACGCCCGACAACGTGGCGCATCCCATACGCTACGTCGCCCGGAACAAAGGCTTCCGGTTTCAGGAGAGCACTGTCGAGCGCATCGACGTCGAGAATCGTCAGGTCCACACCGACGACGGGCCGATTCCGTACCATTACCTGATCGTCGCTCTTGGATCGACGACAAACTTCTTCGGCATTGATGCGGTGCAGGAGCACTCGCTCACCCTCAAGACGCTTGGCGATGGCATCGGCATCCGGAACCGGGTGCTCGACGCGCTCGAGCGGGCGGATGTGGAGCAGGACCCGGAGGCCCGACGTGCGCTCCTGACGTTCGTGATCGTCGGTGCTGGTTATACTGGCGTCGAGCTCGGATCTTCGCTGCGGGATCTGTTGATGACGGTGTTGCTCAAGGATTACCCGACGATCCGCCCGGAGGAGATTCGGGTGATGCTCGTGGAGGCAGTGGGTCGGGTGATGACGGGCTTTGACGATTCGCTGGTAGAGAGCGCCACGAAGACGATGCGCGAGAAGGGCGTCGAGATTCGGCTGAATACGCCTGTGAACCGCGTCGAGCCGGAAGGGGTGTACACGGCCGATGGCGAGCTCATCCCGAGCGCGACGGTCATTTGGACTGCAGGCGTGCGCGCGAACGCCCTTATCGGAGACCTGCCGGGACAGAAGGGTCGCGACGGCCGGGTGTCGGTCAACGACTGTCTCCAGGTGGAGGGACACGAGTACATTTTTGTCATTGGCGACTCGGCCGCATACATTATGGCCGGCGAGGAGCGTCCACTCCCGGCGAATGCGCCGATCGCTATCGCCGCGGGAAAGACGGCCGGGAAGAACGTGCTGCACGCGCTGCGTGGCGAGCCGCTCGAGCCGCTGAAGTATCGGCGCGAGGGTCAACTAGTAGCGCTGGGCCGCAACAATGCGGTGGTTGAGCTCTTTGGCAAGGTGAAAGTCACCGGTCTGCTTGGTTGGTTTATGTGGCGCGCTGTGTACTTCTACAAACTTACTGGCGTAAAGAACCAGCTAGGGGTGCTGTTGGACTGGGCGTTTGGTCTTGCTGGCACTCGTGAGACCAACTCACTGCGGACTCGATAGGCCATACGCCCCTCCTAACCGTTGTGCGTTCCGCGGCAGACACCGGTACTTGTGTTGGAACATAAGCGTATGACGTCGTTGGGTGCTGGCAATCAGTGCCCGACCGCGTATATGAGCATCTGCCGTCGTGCCGCATTGATCCGACAGCCATTCCAACCACACTGGTGTTCCCGCTCGATCAGGATGGGGACGCGATAAAACCAATCGATACAAGTGAGGTGCGCACAAGCACCTTCAGGAAAGCGCCCATGCTACAAGCGACGAACATTCACGTATCTTATGAGGGCGAGACGCTCTTTACTGGCATTACGTTTCATGTCAGCCCCGGCGAACGAATCGCGCTCGTGGGGGCGAATGGCTCTGGAAAGAGCTCGCTCCTCAAGGTACTAGCGGGGCTGCAGACACCGGCGTCCGGCAGTGTGAACGTCATCGCGTCTCGATCGGTGGCGTATCTTCCCCAAGATTCCCTGGTGACCGGCCAGCGGACGCTGCACGACGAGATGTTGTCGGTGTTCGCGACAGTGCTCGAGAACGAGGAGCGTCAGCGCGCCCTTGAGCGGCGTATGAGCGGCCTCTCGGGCGATGATCTACAGGCGGTTCTCGACGAGTATGCCCAACTCCAAGCCGAATTCGATCGTCTTGGTGGATACACGATCGAGCGTGAGGTTGGCACCGTCTTGCACGGTCTAGGGTTTACACCCAACGACACCGGTCGCGCAGTGTCACAGTTCAGCGGCGGATGGCAGAGCCGTATCGCTCTCGGCAAGACGCTACTCAAGAAACCGGATTTGCTGTTGCTGGATGAGCCGACCAACCACCTTGACCTGGCGACCACGGAGTGGCTGGAGGAGTATCTCGGCAAGTACAGCGGTGCGTTGGTGCTAGTATCACACGATCGCTACTTCTTGCAGCGCGTTACCAGGCGCACTCTGGAACTCGAGCGCGGCACCCTCACGGACTATCCCGGTTCATACAGTTGGTACGTCGAGGAGAAGGAGCGCAGGCGCGGGCAGCAGCAGGATCGCCACGAGCGGCAACAGCGCGACATCGAACGGCAGCAGCAGTTCATCGATCGCTTTCGCTACAAGGCGACGAAGGCGAGCGCGGCAAAGAGCCGAGAGAAGATGATCTCCAAGATCGAACGCGTGGATGCCCCGCCTCCGGATCTACAGCGCGTCAAGTTTCGCTTCGTGTTTGCCGGTGCGAGCGGCCGCGAGACGTTCGTGCTCAAGAAGCTTGCCCGTTCCTATAGCGAGCGGGAGGTGCTTCGCGGCGTGGATCTCGTCATTGAGCGAGGCGACAAGGTAGCTGTTGTTGGTCCGAACGGCAGCGGTAAGAGCACCCTGCTCCGGATACTGGCGGGCATCGATCCTCCGACATCGGGAAGTGTGACCGTCGGGCACAACGTGCGGAGGTCGTATTTCGACCAGCACCAGGCGGAGCTGCTGGAGAGCGGCCACACCGTGTACGACGAGGTGCTTCGGGCCGCTCCGCGCGGCTGGACGGTTACGGATGTGCGCACCCTTCTGGGTCGGTTTCTCTTCACCGGCGAAGATGCGCATAAGCCCATCGAGGTGTTGAGTGGCGGAGAACGTAGTCGGGTTGCTCTCGTGAAAATGCTGCTGGAACCTGCGAACACGCTGCTGCTCGACGAACCGACGAATCACCTCGACATTGGCACGCGTGATGTATTGGAGTCGGCGATTCGCGATTACGAAGGGACGAGCATCGTCATCTCGCACGACCGGTACTTCCTGGACCGGGTGGCGAACAAGACGCTTGAGATCGAGAACGGCAAGGCGACGCTGTACCCGGGTAACTACTCAGAGTACCGGGAGCGGAAGCTGGGCACGTACGCCGCAGCTCCCGAGCCCGCGCCAGCCAGGTCCGAGAGCGGCGGACGGAAACGGCCACCGCGCGGAAGCGATGGACACATACGCCAACTACGGAACGATGTGGCGGCGCTCGAAGCCGAGATCACTCGCACGGAGGTCCGCCTGGCGGAAGTGCAGGAAGTGCTCGCGGAGCCCGACCTGTATTCGGATCAGGAGCGATACAGCGCGATGCTGGCTGAGTACGGTGAGCTACAGGGACGCGTTGAGGAACTGAACGACCGATGGGAAAGGCACGCCGGTACACTGGAAGAACTTGCCCCACAACCGTCGCCGGACCGGGAAGACAGCACGACCGAGCGGCAGCGGCTCCTGGAGCGCTTGCACGAGCTTGAACGTCTGCTCGAGAACCCTGACGTCTACGCCGATGAGGGCGTGGCCAAAGGCCTAATGGATGAGTACGCCCAGGTGTACGAGGCGCTTGCTGCGTCTCCCGCTTCGGATCCACCTCGAGTGCGTAACCATCAGGCGCAGAAGAGCGGCCCTCCCGCGTGGACAGCACCAGATCCGCAAGAGGCAGATCGGGTGCGTGCCCGCCTGACCGAGGTCGAGCGGTTGCTTACCGACCCTGATCTGTTTCTCGACGAGCGGCGTTCCGCGCCAATTATCGATGAATACGGCTATCTGCAGGAGCGGCTCACGACTCTGACTGCCCCCGATGGACGCCGCTGAGCGCAACGGTGGTGGATAGAACCTGCCACACCCGCAGTTTCGTGTTGGTGCAGACGTATGGCTGGTGATCCCGAATGGCGTATGGGTGCGCTGCGATACGCGCTGACGCTCGCAGGCTATTGGACGATGCGCGTGCCGGAAACCGCCCGGCCAAGACTTGTCGACGGTCAGCGCCGCCTGTTCGGGGATGGTGAGGTTATGTCCGTGCACGAGCCGACGATCGTGCAGCAAGGCAAGGTCCACGTGATGGAGAACGCAGTTGGCCGCCGGCCACCGCGCCTTGGTACGCTCGGAGAGGGCACGCTGCTCATGCCGATACGCCGGCAAGTGACCGATCGAGCGGTTCTGTTCACAGCAGCGGGCCCAGGTGAGGTGCTCACGGTTTCGTACGCTCAACTCGTAGAAGCAGGGCGGCACGACTGGCCGTACGCGCGGGCGCTGCTCGAAGGGCTAGCGGCGGCGGTCGAGGCGCAGCACTGGGCGCTCGAGCTCGGTGCGCAGGCACAGCCGTTGTCACGTCTCGCCGCCCTGCTCTTAAGGATCGTTGCAGAACGCGGTGTGAGCGATGGAGATGAAACGCTGTTGCCAGGCGCGCCTGATGCCCGCGAGATGGGCGTTCTCGCGGGCGTTTCGCGCGAGAGCGTGGTCATAAATTTGGCGTGGCTAGAGTTCCAGGGAGTGATCCGTCGAAGTGAGGGACGGTTGTGGGTGTCCGACGCGGAAGCACTACATCGGGAGTCGACGGCTCCTGATCGTCGCAGCTAAAACATATCCCAAAAGCTACACAAACCCGGCAGTCATCCGTAACCCGATATAGGCGACACCCACCCTATCCGATGCTCCGACTCCCGTTGCCTTATGGGCCCTGATGCTGTTCTCCGAGCACGCTTTTGAGTGAGTCAGTGTCGGAGTGCCTCGTGTGTCGGGTTTGCCACTGCATCTCCGTGTACAGAAGGTACATAGACTTGGTCTCTGGCTCTGTACTGAGACAGTAATGGATGTACAGGTAGTCACCGGCCTGAACTCGAGACGTATGGAGGAATCGCCCTAGCCCGGACAGATGTGATTGACCTCGGTGCAGCTTCCGCAGCTGATGCGTTTCAGGCGATCCCGGCCATGCTACCTGAACATCGCCCTCCTCCGGGAATAGGGTGCACAAGGCGGCACTGAGCGCGATCGTGCCACTGCGGAGTGAAGAGTGCGTGATGCGAACTCGCGCCGAACGGCCTGGGAACGCGCTATCGACGGGCAACACCTCGGTAACTCGACCTCTGGCGGGCACCATGTTGCGCTTGTGGGTCCGTCCAGCCAGCTTGTAGTAGCCATGACCAGTGGGCGAGAACTCTGGCCGAATCAACAGGTACCGCTCCACCGTCCGCTCGTCCAGCTTGAGTGCCCTGGCAATCTCGCTGAGGTGCATTGGTCCCTCGGACGCGGCGAGTGTCGACACGAGTTCGGCTACGACCTCCCAGGGTGCGTCTTGCCACTCCGCCAGTCCAAAGATGCCGCGACCTACGCGCACGAAAACAGCCTCCGAGAGCAATAAGTTGTGAATAGACTGCAAGGAGACCTCTGTACCGGGGGCGGGGCCGTCCCGTACGCCTGCCCCAATGTCGCGGAAGTGCGACGGACGGCTGAGCGTGCGAAGGACGTGGATCGTCTGGTTTAGCCGCGTGCGGCCCCACTCCCTGATTGTAACCTCGCCTGTTGACAGGACCTCTGTGTGCGAGTTCGACCGCGCACGGGCGGCGAGCGAGAATGTTGGGTATTGTTGGACGACTCTCGGATACGCCGCAGTTCGCGCCAGATGTGCCGTCAGGTCTGAAATCGAGGCTGGCTCCAGACGCTTGCGCAAATAGGTCGACATTGCGTCATCAAGCTGATCAATGTCCGAGCATGACGCATTCTTCAGTGCAACGTTTCTGCCGGGAGACTGGTTTACTTCCTCCATCAGTTGGAGCAGCAATCGAGTAACGCCAGTCGCGCTTACGCGTTCCAGTGGGAACAGGACCGGTAGTTGCGCTGTCAGATAGCCAAGGTCGACCACCCCCCCAGCGGCCGCAATTGCCTCATACAAGGGGCGGGAGAGGGCGTATACCTCGGACTGATGCTCCCGGCGCAACTCGAGGAGCGCCGCTGCTTCAAGCTGACGCACCCGTTCGCGAGATATGGCAAGTTCCTTACCGATCTCCTCAAGGGTCTGGACGCGGCCACCAAGACCGGAGCGCTCGCTCAGTATACGGATCAGCCGCCTGTTCCGCAGCAGATGAATCAGGCTCGCTACACGCTGATCGAGGGAGGCCACGCGGGCCATTGCTTCTACTTCTGCGACAACGATAGGCGCCTCTGAGCCAACCTCCTCGAGCGTCGCAAGCAGGTATCGCTCCAGTTCAGCACGAATCCGGCGAATCAACGAATCCCCCACCCGCGGCATCGTTTGTAGCCGTTGGTCGCCCGCCTTTACGAGTGCGCCGATCGTGCGCAGTCCATTCGACTCCATTCGGGCGATCAGGTGGTTTGGCAGATCAAGTGACCGCACAGATCTACGCCCCACTGCGGGTCGCACCGACACAGCTTCAGCCTGCACGGCCAGGTCACCGCCGTGGATGGGTGGCCGCGCGCTAGATGCCGGTAGCGCGGCGATTTCCTGATAAGACTTCGGTCCAAGACCGGGCAGGCGCCGGAGGTCGGCTTCGCTCATGCGTTCGAGTTGGGCGAGCGTAAAGATACCGGAGCGTCGGAGTGCCCCTCTAGTCCGGGCACTGAGAGATGCGGACTGCAGCGTCCCGGCACTCCCGTTGGCGTTGTCCACTGCAGATTGGCCTTCCTGCACAAGCTGAAGCAGATGCTCTTCCACGTGCTGTCGCACGATGTTGTGTGGTCGACCGCCACGACCCAGGGCGGCGCGCACGTAGAACGTGCTTGCACCGGCGAGCTGCCCGACCGTGTCCAGGCCACCGCGCCTCAGGGGAGCCTCTGCCCAGCTCGGTAGTCCGATGCTCGTTATACTGGTCGCTGAGACCTCCACCCCTGCGGACGCTACCTCAGACACGAGGAGCGGGCTTATGAAGGGATAGCGAACCGGACCGGCCGCGAGAGCCAAGCCTGCCTCGCTCATTCGCTTCTCCAGCACCGCGATTTCACTGAGATCGATGCGGCAGACGGAAAGCAGAGACTCCAGGGTGCGATCGCAGAGGTGCTCCGTGGCGGTTATCCCACACGCGATGAGCTTGTCGCGGAGTTTTACCGGGAGGTGGCTATATAGTTCTGACGAGGTCATCGGGTTTGGCTCCGGGCCCTACTGCGGACTGAGAGACTGGACAGCGTAACAGCGGGTGGCATACCCAAGGTGCCGGTAGTATAGCACAACCGCTGCTATCAGATTGACAGAAGGCTCGGTCGGCGTACCTTGTGTCGTGGCTAAAGCGCAAGGTGTGAGTGGTTCCGCATCGTGGCCAAAGCGCCCCACTTAGCGCTAACTACAATGATGAACGGCACGCGGAATTATGCTTGAGAAAGCGACCCTAGGGGCGAGCCGACATGGTACCCAGGATCTCGCCCGCTCCCTCAAGGCTCTGGCGTCCGTATACCTCTGCGGGTTGTCCAGCGGTCATCAGGGCGAAAACGAACGTTCGATCGTTGTTCTGCATGACGCCGATCTGATGGACCTGCCACCCACCGCCGCGCTCCAGCCATCCACCCTTGAAGGCTACATATGCCGAGTCTGGCGCTCCCGCCGGCACGCCCCACCGCTGCGGCACGACGACGTTCCCAAGCAGGCCGACAGCACTGCGGCGCATCGTCGGAGTGAGTCGCTGTCCGAGATACAAGCTCCGCATCAGGCGCGCCATATCTGGCGCCGTCGTGGTGCTCAGACCCCACTGATCCGACTCGACGCGGGTGTTGGCGAGACCACGCGCACGCAACTCGGCCTGCACTGCTTTCTGACCGCCAACTTTCGTGAACAACGTTGACGCTGCCTCGTTATCGCTAACCACGATCATAGGCACGAGCAGCGGCTCTCGAGACGCGACGGTCTCTCCGTCCCGAGCGTTGCCGCGAGATAGCAGGGTCAACATTATTGGCACCTTTATCGTGCTCGCGGCATAAAACCTCTCGTTCGGCTGATGAACGTACAGCGTACCGGTCACGGGCTCGAAGACCGCGCCTGCCATTGTTCCAGCACGGCTCTCCATATACGCAACGAGCTCCGGCGACAGAGCAGCCAGCGAACGCAACTTCGGCGGCCTTGGGTTCTGGCGAATGGGAGGCAACCGTAGACCACTGGGCGCCTGGCGCGTGGGAATCAGCAGTTGTTGGTCGATGTACACCTCGGTCTGCACATCCAGCCCGTTGGCTGCAGCTAGCTCGCTCACGGCGACGTTATACCGGTCGCTGATACTGTACAGGTTGTCCCCCGGTACCACCGTGTGGTACCGCCGTGTAACATTAGCTACCGACGGACGTGCCGCTCTACCGGGCGTAGGCGACGGCCTTGCGGGACGCTTCCGTTCCGGCCGTACTGTGCTTGTGGCACGCGGTCGAACCGTCCGAGCTACTCGCTTTGCGGGCGTCGGAACCTTTGTCGCCGCCGCTTGGCTGATTGCGGAGGGCTGCTGAGTAGAAACCGCGTTTGCGGTTGGGACTGGCTCGGACGGTATCGGCGTTGCCGAGACGCGGACCTCGACCACCGGGGTCGGCGATGCACGTCGCTCGGTTTCGGATCCACCGCCGATGCTCTCCGGCAGAAGTCGCCCAATCGGAGAGCCCTTTACTGCCCCGTTCTGCACACCGTAAAAAAGGAGAGCAGCAGCGGCAAGGGTGATACTGAGCAGGAGGAAAACGATGGATCTTCGCTGGCGTCTACGCCTGCCGGAATAGCCTCTGTACGCGTAACTCATTCAATGATGATACACACCGGCCCGGTCGCGACACAAACGATTTGCTGCCGAATTGTAGATGAATCTATCCGTTCGATGCGTGTGATCAATCGGCCAAGTACCCATATCACTTACAGGTTCGCCGTTGCCGTTAGCTCATCGTGGAGTGCAGCATCGAACTGGGAAGGCCGCGCCAGTTTCCCCTCGTATTCGATGGGTTTTGCTATTGGTTCGTTCCGTATAATACAGTCGTCTCGGAACGAATCACGCGTTCGTCACATCGACTCAACTCTACAGGAGGACGGTACTTGGGTATGTCGACCGATAGCGCCATGGGAACGCGTCCGAAGCCGACGGCGGGCGGTCCATTGGAACGGCTGTTCGCTCTGAGTGTTCATAACACCGATGTGCGGACCGAGGTCACGGCTGGTTTTACCACGTTCATGGTGATGGCATATATCATCTTCGTGAACCCTGCCATCCTGGGCTTTGCCGGGAACGAAGCCCTGGCCGGTCGTGGCCTCCCATTCCAGGCAACCCTAACTGCCACCGCACTGGTCGCTGGAGTCATGACCATCATCATGGGCCTCGTGACCAATCGTGCTTTCGCTGTCGCGAGCGGGATGGGGCTTAACGCGGTCGTGGCGTTCCAGCTTATTGCGACCCTGGGTCTCACGCCGCCAGAGGCAATGGGCGTGATCGTCATCGAGGGTTTTATCATCCTCATACTCACGCAGACGAACATGCGCGAGTCGATCATGCGCTCCATCCCGACCGAGATGAAGCGTGCAATCGCTGTGGGGATTGGGCTGTTCATTGCCTTCATTGGGTTCGTGAACGCCGGATTCGTGGTGCCGGGGCCGGAAGGCGGGACACCGGTCCAGATCGGCGTCCTGACGGGGTTCCCCGTGCTCGTTTCAGTGGTGGGGCTCCTGCTCACCATCCTGCTGCGAACAGCGGGTGCCCGCCTGCACCCGATAATCGGGAGATCCTACCTGCTTCTTGGTATCCTGCTGACTACCCTCTTCGCCACGGCAATAAACTCAACCTTCGCACAGAGCGCCTTTCCGCTCCCAGGCGTCGGACAATGGCCGGCAGACTTCATCGGTGCGCCGGATTTCAGCACGATCGGTGACGTAAACGTGTTTGGCGTGTTCGCCAAGCTTGGCGTGATCACGGCGGCGCTGACCATATTCTCCATCATGCTGAGTGACTTCTTCGATACGATGGGCACGTTAGTTGGCGTCGGCGGCAAGGCGGGCTATTTGGATGAGCAAGGCAACTTCAAGGATGTGAAGCGTCCACTGCTCGTTGACTCGGTTGCCGCGATGGCGGGCGGGGCCGCAAGCGCGTCCAGTGCGACCACGTACATCGAGAGTGCTGCTGGCGTGGAATCGGGCGGGCGTACCGGACTAACATCCGTAGTGACGGGTGTGCTGTTTCTGTTCACCATGTTCCTGTCACCACTCGCTGGCGTCGTGCCCGCACAGGCGACGGCACCCGCGCTCATTCTGGTTGGCTGGATGATGATGACGACGCTCGCGGAGGCGGAGGAGTATGCGGATGCATCCGGGCAAACTGTGACGGGCGTTCGCTCCACGATCCCGTTCCAGAACTTCGAGATCGGCTTCCCCGCCGTCGCGACGATTCTGCTCATGCCGTTCACGTACTCGATTACGAACGGCATCGGTGCGGGGATCGTGCTGTATACGCTGATCCAGATTTTCGTCGGCAAGGCACGGCGTATCCATCCAGCGCTCTGGGTAGTTACCGCCGCGTTCCTCCTGTACTTCTTGGACGCGTTCATTCGACCGTACATCACGTAACGACGAGCTAGTGCTGCAGACCAGTCGGTTCGCACCACTGGAAGAAATGTCGAGCTAGTGAACGCCTGGGACGTGCCTTCAACAACGGAGCGTCTGCCGTGGGCAGGGATACTACGTGATATAATCCAGCCAGATGGTATAAGGCTGTATGGCGCTCGGATGCAGTGCGCTGGGGCAATCACTCAATGCAATCCTTGACGGTGCGACATCCACTTTGCGGGCATTCTTTCAGCATCGAAAGGGAAGCTGCTCTCCCACCGTCAGCGCGAGCAACCGACGATCCAGCGACCTACGAGCTGGAGGACCCGGTGGATTGTCCGGCATGTACCCCGCCCGAGGAGCAACCCGATTGGTAAGGAGGACCGAGCGATGACACCATGCAGAGAATGCGGCAGGGTCAACCCATCTGAGGCTGTGTACTGTATGACATGCGCCTCTCCATTGGCGCCTAAGGAGACAAGCCAGCAAGCGAGCGGACCCGAAACTCGCTCGTATGATGCTTCGCGCACGGACGCCCAGGCGGGCGCGAACACTGCTCCCGGAGAGGACTCGAACCGGTTCGAGAAGGTAGCCCCGGCCATTGAGGACTTTGTATTCGATATGGTACGCGCTGGCGCGAAACTGTACTTCGGCGTGAAGACTCCAGATGCCGCTGATCCAAATCGTCGTGGTCGCGAGGAGCCAACGATGCACCACCGTCTAGAGCGGCTGAAGGACGCCGTCGCGGAGGCTCGCGTTGAGTTCCGAAAGGGCTCACAGTACCCAAACGGCGATCGGAACCGGCGGTAGTCCCCAACAATGACGTATTGTGAGCGTTGCGGCTTTGCCAATCGCCAGGGCAGCCACTATTGTAACGCCTGTGGCTTCCGGCTTGTCTCCAAGACGGTCGAAGGGGATGAGCCGCTGCCGGCGTGGCTGCGCCAGGCGACGGTAGCCGGCTACCTCTGGAAGGGCGAGCTGCTCCCCGACTGGCTCGCGGCCGTGCGCCCGTTTCGTGAACTCTACGGCGGTGGTGCGGTCGTTCTCCCGCCACCGTACGAAGAAGTGGTCGACGATGTCCCACCACCGGACCTACAGTACGCGGTCGAGCAAGTAGCGGACGATAACACTATCTTCGCGGTCGACGATGAGGAAGGTCCCTTAGAAGGTGATCTTCTACTCCTGGATGACCTGGATCTCACTACAGCAACCATGGACGATGATACGACGGTCCTCTCTACCGATTTCTACCGATGGTTGGAGCGCGCGGCACAAGCAGGTCTCGGGTCCCAACCGGCGTTTGACGCCGACGCCGTCGCTGGAGCAATCGTTGAGGAGGACGAGGACGGTGAATCCATACTCGAAGTGCTCTCGGCGGTGCTGCAGTCGGACGACTCGCTGGACCAAGATGTTCGCTTAGGCACGGATGAGCCGACAACGAGTCGCGTGCTGGCACAAAAGCAATCAGTGAGTGCGGATGCCGAGACTGCGCCGCCTCTGGGCGCGCAAACCGTTGATGACGGCGTAGTCGCCGAGTCGGTGGATCCAGCGCCGGATCAGGACAGTACTAACTCCGTCGACATAATGGCGGATCCACATTCTGTTGAAACCAGCGCTGCGCCAACGTCGGCAGTGACTGGCTCCACTGATGGCTCGGCGCCGGTCAGACCTGATTCGGAGCTTGGTGAGAACGGACGACGATTCCAATCCGCTGTCGGATATGTTCTCGAGCCGCAGTCGGAACGGTCTGGACGTAAGGCGCGACGGAAGCGGAAGAAGTGACCGGCTGGAGATGACGACTCCCGGTCTCGCCCGCATACCCTGGTGTGTGACTTTGGGAGTGGCTGGACGAAGGCCACCTTATTCGGCACGGTCGACGGGGCACGACGCCTCGTCGCCACACGCAGTTTCCCGACGCCCTCGCTAGATGGGTTCCGGCCAGACCTCGATGCCGCGACGGTGCAGGCCCAGCGTGCGATGCGGGAACTGACGGGCCTTCAAGGCTCCGGCTCCTTGGAGGAACGTCAGGACGACCTGGGGGTGCGACTAGTACCCGTTGGGAGCAGCGCACCGCCGATGAGTGTGGTCCTCGTTTGTGTCGATGCCAAGGCGGCCAGACGTCTCGCGGACCAGTTCCGTGCAGCCTCGTACATCGGGGAGATTCACGCCGGATCAATCGCTGGCCTGCTCAGCCACTGGACGTTACGAGATGGCTACCGACCCGATTTAGTGATGCTCGTGGAGGGGCGAACGCCCTTTACCCCCGCGCAGCAACAAGCGCTGGAGCAACTGCTGACGCGCGTTGGCGCCGACACGCGCCTCGTACCCGTGCTGCACTGCCTGCCGGAAGGGGTCGAGAGTGACGCGACTGCCCTGCTGGGCCGTACGGAGACAGATATGGTGCGGTGCGACTTACTCGCTCGCTCGCCACACGGTCTCGCCGCCGTCCGGCGTCGGCTGCTCCTGCAGTACTCTCGCCACTCGCGTCGGCACGCGAGTGAAGTTGGAGACCTGCCGCCATCCCGACTCTTCGTTTCTCAGCGCCGCAACGTGTGCCATGATCTCCGCCCGCTACGCCGCAGACACCGATCCTCGCGGCTTACTGCTGCTTGATATCGGAGCGTCCAGCATCGTGGTGTGCGCCGCTTGCAGAGAAGATCTCTCCTACAAAGTGCTCGGCGGGTTTGGGTTGGGCAGGGGCTGTACGGCACTATACGAACAGGTGGGAAAAAGAACCTTCGCCGGTGGTTACCGTTTGAGCCGCACCGCGATGAGCTAAGCACGTGGGCAACGAACCGGACCATCCACCCTACGGTCGAGTCGTCGACGTTGCGCGAGGCGCTAATCGAACAAGCGTTTGCCCGCGAGGCGACCCGGCTTGCCATCGCGGAGCTTGCGCTAGATGCACCACCGGATGTGGTTGTCGGATCGGGTGGTCTTGCGCGCGGCATGGGGTTGCGGGTCGCGTCCGTCGTTATCGCCGACGCCTTGTCTCAGGCTCAGCCGGGCTGGCACCGAACCGAAATCGTGATAGACACAGCGAACGCATTCGTTGCCGTCGGGGCGCTTGCCACGATCGATCCCAACCTGGCCGCCAACGTTTGGGAGCGTGACCGGCCGCGAACCCAGACGATCCTGCTCGCGGCACGGGGTGCGAAGCGTGGGGAACCGGCGGTGAGCGTAGCTGCGACGTGGGAGGATGGTTCAGTGGAGCTGACGGTCCCGGCGGGCCGGCTGCAGCGAATCCATGGACCGCAAGACAAGGACACAAGCGTGCTGCTGAGTCCATTAAGCGGCGTCAAGATGCAGGGAGCCGGACGCAGGCGACCTCAAACGGTTGTGCTGGAAGTACACGAGGACAGCCCGTTGCCCGAACTGCTGCTGGACACGCGTCCGGTTGCTATCAGGGCGGAGCGGTGCGTGGAATCCGTCGCGCATTCATTGGTGAGCAGTGGCGCATATAGCGCGGCGGAGTTACAAGCGCTTTGAGTACATAGCCGGATCAACGCACCAAGCAACGACGAGCGCGGGGGCCATGGGGCAGTTGATGGGTGGTGTCGCCACACGGGCCATGTTTGCCGACGGTGTGGTGCGTCGTGCGTACAGGCAGAGCCGGACGGCCACGCCGGCACGAATCTATTGCAGGCCGTGCTCCAGATGGGCACTCCAGTACGTCACCGTGTCTGCACCCCGTGGACGGAGCGGCCAAGTCGGTGCGAATTGCACGGAGTTCTCCGTGCTAATACCGCAACAGTTCCTCTGCCTAGTGAGGTTCCGGCAAGCGAAGACGCGTGAGGAGTATACATGATGTGTGGTTCAGCCGGCATGGCTTGTCGTTGAGGCTGCACTTGGTCGCGCCTCACGAAGTACGTTCCGGAGCAGAAACATGATGTTGGCGGGCCGCTCGGCCAGACGGCGCATCACGTACGCGTACCACTCGGTGCCGAATGGGATGTAGCACCGCACGTTGTATCCCGCCGCCGCCAGCCGTTCCTGCTTGTCCCGCCGAATGCCGTACAGCATCTGAAACTCCCAGGATGAGTTTGGAATGCCGTGCTGCTTTGTGTACTCCAGGGCCAGGTCTATCATTCTCGGGTCGTGCGTGGCTATCGCCGGATAATTGCCGTTGGAGAGCAACCGTTTCATCAGGCGGGCGTAGCTGGCGTCCACGTCACCCTTTCGCTGGTACGCGATATCCGGCGGCTCCAGGTAAGCTCCCTTGCAGAGCCGAACCCGTGCGCCACAACCTATCAGGTCATCAACATCCTTTTCCGAACGGTAGAGATAGCTCTGAATTACAACACCGCAGTTCTCAAAGCGAGGGTGAGTGGACCGAAACAAGTCCAAGGTGCGCTGCGTGTATGCGCTGCTTTCCATGTCGATGCGGACGAAGGTATCCTGTGCCGCTGCCCGCGTAAGAATGAGTTCGAGGTTGTCTCGGCACAGCCGCTCGTCGACATCCATGCCGAGCTGCGTGAGCTTCAAGGAGACATGCGAGCGCGTGCCGGAGCGCCGGATGTCGTCGAGGAGTACGAGATACTGAGCCGTGGCCTCGTGAGCCTGCTCGGCGTCGTGAACGCTCTCCCCAAGCAAATCGAGCGTGGCGGTGATTTGTCGCTCGCGCAAGTCGTGCACGGCGTTAAGCGCCGTCTTTGATGATTCACCCGCAATGAAACGCCAGGCGAAGGAGCGTGATGCGCGGTAGCGAGTGATCAGCATGCGCATCCAACGCAGTTCGGCAGCAAAGAGCAGAATCCGTCGTGTCATCGGGTAGCTTGCTCCCGCCTCGTGCTTTGGACGCTATTTGTTGAAGTAGTCCACGTTGATCTGGATATATTCCTGCCACTGCTCCGGGACACTGTCTTCCGGGTAGATCGCGCTTACCGGACACTCAGGCTCACATGCGCCGCAGTCGATACACTCGTCGGGATGGATGTAGTACTGCTCGGCCACGTCATCGGAGTAAATGCAGTCAACGGGACATACCTCGACGCACGACGCGTCCTTCACGCCGATGCAGGGCTGGGCGATGATGTACGGCACTGAGCGGACCTCACTTTTCAAGCAATCAAATATCGGCTGTAACTCTAGCGCTGCTTTCTGCAAGTGTCAAGCCAGCTTCGCGCGAACATGCGGACCCTGTCTCGCCTACCCTGCGGATAGCAGAGCAACGCACCTCGCTAGCAACGGCACGCCGCGCCGGTGTCGGATATCGGCCAGGCGAGCCGTTGGATGCGCAGGCAGCGACGCACAACGGAGAGAAAAACCGTTCGAACCGAATGTGTCCTGGTGCCACCTTGTTCACAACCTGAACGATGTAACGTGCCGTCCTCACGCTGCTACCGTTTGTGCTTCTGGAGTGAGGTTTGTCGGCTGAATCGCTCGGACTCCTCATGGGAATCTACGGCTACGCCGAGATCGCGATGGACCACATCGCGGGCGCGCTCTTTAACCGGTTCACCACAATGCGACTGGCGGTGCTGGGCAGCCTTGGTGTTGCGCTCGTGGTTGTCGTCCTCGATGTCTCGATCACATCGCTACTCCTTGCGGGAGCCCATTGTGGCGCCGGTTACAGGTTCGCGTTTAGGAACCGTGTCGTTCGCTCGATGAGCTCCCGCTCCCACGCCAGGCTGGAGAATACGTGGTCCGCACCGTTCAATATGGCGAGTTCCGCGCGGTCACCGAGGGATGCCTTGTATCGGTGTGCGTGCTCTATTGGCACCGTCTCGTCGGCGCTACCGTGCACGATGAACACGCGGCCGCTGAAGCCAGCCAGCGACGCGACCGGGTCGGTCAGCAGCGCGTCCTGTACGAGTCCGGCGCCGACCCGGAGCCCTCCGTAGTCCGTGAATCCATGGGTCGAGATTTCGCTCCTACGTTCGGCTGTAGTGCCTGCCTCGAAGAGCTCACCGAGATGCGCCACGGGTGCCCATAGAAAGAGTGCGCGAACGCGCGAGTCGCCACTCGCCGTACACGCTGCGATCAGTCCACCCAGGCTGAGACCGCCGAGGCAAATGCGCTGGGCGTCGATCTCCGGCTGACTCGTAAGGAAGTCGAGTGCGCGGTGAGCGTCCTCCGTTTCGCCGTCGAGCGTAGCCGCCTGAAACTCGCCCTCGCTATCACCGCTGCCACGAAAATCGAAACGCAGGGTCGCGACACCGGCGGCCGCAAAGGCGCGGGCGGCTTTCGCAAAAAGCGCATGTGGCTCGATATGATTGCCACCGAACCCGTGCAGCAGTGCAACTGCTGGATGCGGACCGGGCCGCATCGGCAGGTGCAGAAATCCGTACAGCTTTTCCCCTCGGTTCTCGAACTGAATCTGCCGCTCATCGTACTTCACTGCGTCCTCCGATGCCTCAGCGTGTTGACGTACGATACATCTCGCACGAAACGTGCGAGGCAGTCGGGCATGCGCTTATAGGTACCTTGTACGTGGGTCGCGGGGCGATGGCGCACCATGATGGGCGCACTGCGTTTATACCTACACCAGAAGGAGAATGACTTGAGTCTGATGGAGCAAGTGCGCCGCATTGCTGGCAACGGTGGCGGCACGTTCGGGGTCGCGGCAAAAAACTTATCGACGGGCGAGACCGTTAGGTTGCACGCCGACGATATCTTCAACACGGCCAGCGTCATAAAGGTGCTGGTTATGGTGGAGCTGTTCCGACAGGTGGACAACGGCTCGGTATCTCTTGAGGAGCGAATGGCGCTCGACGATCAGTACAGGGTGAGTGGCTCCGGTGTGCTGAACGAGTTCAGCAGCGGACTGTTGCCGACACTCCACGATCTGTGCACCGCAATGATCATCGTCAGCGACAACGTGGCGACGAACATGCTTGTGACCAGGCTCGGACTAGATGCCGTCAACGAATGCGCAATCACGTTGGGACTTCGGCAAACCTGCTTGAACCGGCTAATCAGTTTCGCGCCTGTTGGTCCGGGTGAGAGCAAGGAGCTTGGTTTTACCACACCGGATGAGATGCTGCGCTTGTACGAGGGCCTCGCCCGTGGTTCGGTGGTCAGATCGGGAGCGAGTGCGGAGATGCTGCGGATCCTGAGTCGCCAGCACTATCGGGCGAGCATTCCCCGCTTCCTCCCAGATACGTATGACGCGGTGACGGGGAGAGCGAGCCGATGATCGCGAATAAGACCGGAGCAGTGAGCGGAGTCCGAAATGACGTAGCGCTGCTTCGCTTCAAGGACGGACGCGAATGGATCATCGCTGTCTTCGCGAAGGAGTTGGAGGACACGCGCTGGTCGGTGGAGAACACCGGTGAGAAAACAATCGGACACTTTGCACGAGCGATCTGGGACGCGTGGATATAGGCAGCAGTGCTTCGTGAAGCAGCTATGGAGGGAACAGAAGGATGAAGTTTGGTTTACAGCTTTCGACATATCCACCGCGAGGTGGCGGTAACAGCTGGGACAGCGTGCTTGCCGTTGCGCGGTCCTGTGAGGCAGCCGGCCTCGACTCCGTGTGGTTTGCGGACCATTTCATGTGGCGTGATGAAGATGACCCTGACCGGGAGCGGCCGAATCTGGAGTGCTTTCTGATCCTCGGAGCGCTTGCATCGGCGACAGAACGAGTACGGCTCGGCGCCCTGGTCGTTGGTGTGCCGTACCGCAACCCCGCGCTGCTCGCGAAGATGCATACGACACTGGACGTTATCAGTCACGGCCGCAGTATCGTGGGTCTCGGCGCGGGATGGCACAAACTGGAGTTCGACTCCTACGGGTGGCCGTTCGGCACGGTAACCGAACGTATGGAGAAGCTCGAGGATGCGGTCCAGATCACGAAGCTGATGATGACAGAACGGCCCGCCACGTACGAGGGCAAGCATTACTCTATTCACGATGCGCTCAATGACCCTCTACCCGTGCAGAAGCCGCATCCTCCGATTATGATCGGCGGCGGCGGTGAGAAGAAGACGCTGCGTCTGGTTGCGCAGTACGCAGACATGTGCAACGTGTTTGGCGACCCGGAGCAGGTGGCGCACAAGTTCGCGGTGCTGCGTGCCCACTGCGAGCGCGCCGCCAGACCGTATGATGACGTGACGAAGTCCAATCATGTGGGCATCCTCATCGCCCAGGACGAGGCCGAGCTCGCTCGGAAGCGAGCGATTCCCCGAATTCGGTGGGATCGCGGGCACTCCTGACCAGGTGATTGAGCGGCTCCGCGCGTACGCCGCCGTGGGCTCGACGTATGTCACCTTCACCATGCCCGATGTGGACGATATCGAGCCGATGCAGCTGTTCGGTGAGAGCATCGTGCCGGCCCTCACGGAAGCGTGAGACTGGCCGACGAGTGGGGCCCGCGTCGAATCTGTCGGCACGTATCCCCGCTACACGGTGGGTGACGGTATGTCGCTGACCCGTGTAGCGATCGCTTCCTTGTGGCACCTGCACGTTATCGCTCGCCAGGCTCCATACGGCGCTCAAAGTGGTCAGGCTCTTGCTACACTCCCCCTCCATGGCGAAGTGATTAGCCGTTAGCAAGGGAGGATCTCATGAGTTACGTTGATCCGAACCGCCTCGACACCCGAGCCGTCTAATGCGGTCGATGAAGTGGTACCTGAGAAGAATGCCGTCTCGGACCCGCATACTGACCGGAACCCGGACACCGCCCTCGAGACGACCCGGATATCGGGCTGGATCGGGTAAGTCCCAGTCAGAACGAGACCTTTACGGATGGTAGGAGTGGCGGTGTCGTGACGGAGCCCGGGTCTGATTCCAAGGGTTAGTGACCGGTGAAGGGCGCGGTTCTCGTTGAGCGCCGCCTGCTTTTCGCGCGGAGTGCGGCGACTCTGCCGGGGTCGCGTTGGTGGTGAGACCGCTCAAGATCCTGACGTGGACTATACATGGCGGCTACCTGAACGTGCTCACCCACGTGCCCCACGAGTGGTATCTGCCGGTCAAGCCCGGCAGGCCACCCGGCTATGGCGGTGTGAGCGGCAGCCTACTCAAGCAGGATTACGTTCGAGATGTGCCGGCGGAAGCAGTGCGCCACCTGGATCTTGACGCCATCGTGTTCCAACACCCGCAGAATTACCACGATGACCAGTTCGAGATCTAAGTTCGGAGCAGAGGCGGCTCCCGCATCTACCTGGAGCATAATGTGCCGCAGCCCCACGCAGTTGCCTCGCGCCACCCGGTTGACGACCCGTCGGTGCTGCTCGTGCATGTGACCCATTACAACCGGCTGATGTGGGACAACGGAACCGTGCCGATCATGGTCATCGAGCACAGCGTTGCCATTGATCCGGGAGCGCGCTACGTCGGTCATCTGGAACGCGGGATCACGGTCGTAAACAGCATGCCCCGACGCGGGCGCGCGGTGGGACTCGACCTCTTTCAACATGCACGCCGCCACGTACCGCTCGACCTTGCCGGAATGGAGAACGAGTCGCTCCACCCGATCGGCGACATCCGTATCCGGCGCTTCACCGCCGCGTGGCAGAGTACCGCTTCTTATATAGCCCGATGCGGTATACCAGTCTACCCCTGGCCGTCGTCGAGGCACTCCATGTTGGGATGCCTGTTGTCGCCCTTGCGACGACCGAGTTGCCCAGTGTCATCGAGAACGATGTCACGGGGTACGTATCAGCGGATCCGGAAGCGCTCATAGACCGCATGCAGTCGCTGATCGACGATCCGAGAGAGGCACGGCGTCTCGGAGACAACGCCCGTGACCTCGCGAAACGGCGATTCGGGCTGGATCGCTTCACCGATGACTGGAACCGCGCCCTGGCACAGGTCACCGCATGATCGGTAGACGGCTCGTTTAAGCGCCTGACACCTCAGAATCGACTCACCGGCACGGACGATCGGGCAGGCGAGGCCCGCATTGCCATCTAAGTGCCTGTGGTACACTGCTGGCGCAATCAGGCCGAACATTCCGAAGGAGCAACCTACGTGACGACCGTTGACGACGCCACTAACACCTTACCGGCGACCGGCATCGCGCAAGGCAGGGACGATACCTTCGCGACGGATCGCTATGAACGGATGCAGTACCGCCGCTGTGGCGCCAGCGGACTGATGCTCCCCCTGATCTCGCTCGGTGGCTGGGAGACGTTCGGCGGTTATCGGGGAGCCGAGATCGCTCGCGAATGTCTGCGCAAGGCGTTTCGACCTTGGCATCACCCATTTCGACTTCGCGAACAACTACGGCTACCCACCCGGTTCGTCGGAGCTAGTATGTGGGGAGATCATTCGGACCGAGTTTCCTCGCGACGAGTTGATCATCTCTTCAAAAGCCGGCTATCGAATGTGGCCGGGACCTTATGGTGAGTGGTTGTCGAAAAAGTACATCGTTGCTTCCTGTGATCAAAGCCTCCGGCGGATGGGGCTCGACTACTTCGATATCTTTTACTTGCACCGCCCGGATCCGCAAACGCCGCTCGAAGAAAGTCTTGGCGCGCTCGACCTGCTCATCCGACAGGGGAAGGTGCTATACGGTGGGGTTAGCAGCTTCTCGGGTGCCATGTATGCTGACGCAGTGCGGGTGTGTGAGCGCCACGACTGGGCGCCAATCACGATTCACCAGCCCGCATATAACCTGCTCCAGCGTGGGATCGAGGCGGACCTGCTGCCACACACGGAGCGGTTGGGTACCGGCGTCATCGCGTTTGTGCCGCTGGCAAGTGGGCTACTGACGGATAAGTATCTTAGCGGTGAGATCCCGCAGGATTCTCGAGGTGCGATGCTTTGGGGCGAAGAGGCGACGCGCTCGCGCCTGACCGCAGAGCGTCTGCAAACGCTCCGCGCGCTGAACGAGATAGCCGCCAAGAGGAATCAGACACTCGCACAGATGGCGCTGGTCTGGACCCTGCGCCTCCCTACAGTGACGAGCGCGCTGATCGGCGCATCGAAAGTTCAGCAGATAGAGGAGAACGTGGCGGCTCTCGACAACGTTGCGTTCAGTGATGACGAACTCGCGCAGATCGATGCGGCTCTTGCCGGCAGCGACTGATCGACGGCTGCGCGACGTGCTGGCGTGAAGTGGTGGTGCAGCGTAACACTCGACGTGAAAACCGGCTCACAGCCTCAGCTTGCGGTTTCAGGCGTGCCCAGTTCGTCCGCGCGGACTGGGGTGGGAGTATCGTCACTCGCGAGTGGCGGGCGCCTGCGCGCGCGTAAATAGGACCCACAGCAGTCCAGGCACGGCGATGGCAAGGGTGAGCAGTCCCAGGAACTGAGCCTCCTGTAACCCCAGCACCTGTCCGCCATCCGTGCGGTATTCATGCGTCCAGATCCGCCCGGCGGAATACAGGATTAGGAACAGCCAGAACACCACACCGCGCACCCGTAGCCTCGGAATCAGGAACAGCAAGAGGCCGACGAACACGAGGTCCCAGAGCATCTCATATCCCACGGCCAGATGCACCGACCGTCCGATCTCCCCGAGCGTGTCGGGGTGGGTATACCGTACGGACCAGGGCGCGTCCGGGACTGCCTCGATGCTCCCCGTTGATGATATCCCCGATTCTGCCGATCGCCATGCCAAAAAAGAGTCCCATCCCGGCGGCGTCCGCGAACTCCGCCAGCGGCGTCTTATTGCGTAGCGCATGGTACAGCCCACCCAGAATTCCACCGAGTACCGCGCCCCACACCGAGATTCCACCCTTGTAGATCAGGAAGGCGTCCAGGATATTGTTCGAAAACTGCGACCAGTTGCCGAGGACGTATAGCACACGGGCACCGATGATCGCGGATGGCACCGCGATAATTATCGCGTTATATACTGGTTCGTCACTGAGCCCGTACATGCGCATCACGCGGGCGGCAAGCCAAACTCCAGCCAGAATGCCGACCGCCGTGAAGATGCCGTGCCATGCCAGCACCAGGCCGCCGAACCTGACCAGGTTGGGATCGATGTGTATCTCAATCACGGCCAGCTGTTCCTCCTCTCGTCTGTCACGAATCATTGTAGCCCACATTCGGGACAGCTCGTGGACGAAGGCTCATACGACGCATTATGATGGCTGACAGGCATTCGACAGACGCGCGATAATGCGGGGAAAATGGAGGCCGCGGTGACAACCCAGGCGAAAGAGATCAACGATATCGTCCAGGGCATTCGAGATAGCAGCTATGAGCTCGACACGGAAAGCCGCCTAGCGCGCGTTGGGTTGAAAGACGAGCAAGATATAGCCAGTGTGCTGGAAAAGTACGCGTGGTTGTATAACCAGGCGACAGTGCAACGAGCCAGAGACGCCTGGGAGCGTGAGGTTGATCCGGCCGAGAAGAATCGCCTGCGTCGCGCCTATTACTTCCTGCTCGATGGCTACGTCAGCAGCAAGACCGCCGAGCAGGAGGACCGTGTTGTCTCCTTCGAGATGGGGGCGACCGTCGAGGTGGATAGTGAAACGATCCCGTTCCATAACGTCCGAGCCTTGCTGGCGCGTGAGCCAGACTTCGAGCGACGGGATAGGTTGCGCGACGCGACGCTGGACGTGGTGGAGCAAACCAACCCGGACCGCGCGGAGATCGTTGGGCGGCGTCTGGATACTCTGGCTTCGGAGTTCGGGTACAGCAGCTATACGCGCTATAACGGCGAGAAAAAGGGAGTCGACTACAACCTACTGCTTGGGCGGCTCGAGGACTTCCTTTCGCGGACGGAGGAGACATACGTCCGCCTCATGAGCCGATGGGCCGAGGAAAAGACCGGGCGAGTGCTGGGCACACTGGGGTCGAATCACTTCGCCTACATCAGCCGGGTGCCTGAGTACGACGCATATTTCACGAAAGAGCGCCTGGCCGACATATATGCAAGCACGCTCCGTGGCATGGAGCTCGACGTCCGCCTTCAGACGAATATCCATCTCGACACCGAGGATCGCCCGAAAAAGAACCCCGAGCCTGTTGCTTCGCCCCCGACCCGCCCGGTGAGGTCCACCTGATCATCAAACCACTTGGTGGACTCGATGATTACGCCGCGTTTTTCCACGAGGCGGGCCACGCTCAACACTACGGCAATGTCGACACCTCCCTGCATTACCTCGACCGCGCGATCGGCACGAGCTACGCGCTCACCGAGATCTACAGCTTCCTGTTGCAGTTCCTGACCGTCAATCGCTCGTGGCTCCGTGACGTCGTAGGAGTCAGTGAGGACATCGCAGACGAGGTGGTCTATTACACCAAACTGTCGGAGTTCTTTTTGGTGCGCCGGTACGTAGCGAAACTCCGATACGAACTCGCCTTCTATGAGCACCCTGCGGATAATAACCGTAACAGAGCGTTATACGCGGCAGGACTCCAGAATGCTACCCGCTTCATCTATCCCCCGGCCAACTATCTGAACGACATGGACAGCGGGTACTACTCCGCCGACTACCTTCGCGCCTGGATAACTGAGGCGATGGTCCGTCGACATCTGGAGGCTACGTATGGCGAAGCGTGGTATAGCGTGCCCGAGGCCGGTGCCTTCCTCCGCGAGCTCTGGGCGGCCCGGGGAAAGCCGCGAGAACGAAGAGATCCCGCGCATGATCGGTCACGAACCGTTCGACGCGTCGTGTCTCGCGAACCAGTTCCTGTCGCTCGCCCAGGCTCCCAGATGACCGCAGGCCCCAAGTGCAGTCCCGTAATAGCCCACGTTCCAGTATTGGCGAAAGCTTTGGTGTGCCGCTAAACTACTCAGGCAAAGAGGGCGGACAGGACAACGATGAAAACAGCTATAGCACAAGCGTCAAATCCGTCCCATAGTGAGGTTGGGCTGGAGTTCGTCCCGTGTAATCTCTGCGGCTCTGCGGATGCGACCGTCGTCCTGCGCGCGAACACGCAGGCAGCCGACCTGCGCGCCGCGGTGTTCGCCTGCACGAGCCCTGGTGTCGGGCAGCACGGTACGATCGTCCGATGCAGTAACTGCGGCCTCGTTTACACGAATCCCCGGCCGAACGCCGCGATGCTCGACCGATTGTATGCGGCAGTCGAAGATCCCTCCTACCTGGAAGAGGAAGAGGCACGCTTGGCGACCTTCCGCTATGAGATGCAACGGCTGGCCAAGCACGCCCCACGCGGGTATCTGCTCGACATTGGAGCGCACGTAGGCACGTTCCTGCGGGTCGCGCGTGAGGCGGGCTACGAGGTGTCGGGAGTCGAGCCCTCGGCATGGGCCGCCCGACACGCGCGAGAGACTCACGGTCTCGATGTCCGCCCCACCACTGTCGCAAACGCGGGCTTTCCCGAGGAGAGCTTCGATCTTGTCACCATGTGGGACGTCGTGGAGCATTTCGCTGACCCGCAGAGTGAACTGCGGGACGTTGTGCGGTTCGTGAAACCGGGCGGTGTCTTCGCGCTCACGACCATGAACGTCGGCAGCCTCACGCCCCGGCTGTTGCGCGGACACTGGCCGTGGTACATGCTGATGCATCAGTACTACTTCACACCGGAGAGTCTGACTCACCCCATGCTGGAGAAGGCGGGGTTCGATGTTATCGCCATAGAGCCTCACGTACGGATCATTTACATCCGTTACCTGGTCAGTAAACTCCACGCGTACAGTCCGGTGCTGCATCGTCTGGCCCGGTTGGCCACGGAGCATACGGGCTTGGGGAATTTGCGGATACCAGTCAATCTTGGTGATCTGATGACCATCTACGCGCGCAAAGTATAAGGGGAGCCATGTGAACGTACCTGGTATGGGCCTTGTGCGCAACATGGAGTCGAATCTGAACCGGGTACGCGTGCCACTGACCCGCGAGCGCCTTGGCTTTGGATCGTTTCTGAAACGCACCTTCAAGGAAATGAATGAGGACCATGTCGGCGCGTTCGCCGGGAGTCTAACGTATCGGGCGATTTTTGCGGTGCTACCCTTCCTGACCTTTCTGATTTCGTTGCTCGGTCTCTTCGACGCACGTGACTTCGTTACCAACATTCTTGCGTCGGTCCAGCCTACGCTTCCTGAACCGGCATATGAGTTCCTGCGCACCAGTGCCAGTACATTGACGGACAGAGAGCGGGACACCGCCTTCGGTTTCGGTGCCGTGATTTCCATCCTAGTCAGTCTATACGGTCTCTCGGGCGCCTTTCGGGCCGTGATGGAGGCTATGAATGTAATGTACGGCGTAGATGACTCACGACCGTTCGTGAAGAAATACTTGATCTCGATTGGGCTCGCACTCGGCGTCGTGAGCTTGCTCCTCAGTGCCGCCACCCTGGTGGTCGCCGGGCCGAGCATCGCCCGTGCACTACTCGGTGACAGCATCGCACGGTATGCGTGGTACGTCTTACAGTGGCCGGTGCTCGTTCTGTTTGTGCTCCTGGCCTTTGCGGTGGTGTACTATTTCGCGCCCAACGTCGAGCAATCGTTCAAGTTCGTGACGCCTGGCTCCTTGATCGCGGTAACGCTCTGGCTCATCTTCACCGGACTGTTTTCGCTGTACGTGAACACCGCGGACTTCACTGCGTACGGCGCCGTCGCCGGCGCAGTGGTCTTCATGCTGTATATCTACTACACGTCGTTCATCCTGCTGCTTGGTGCCGAGATGAACCAGATCGTGGAGGATGCCCACCCGGAAGGTAAGGACACCGGGGAAAAGGTTAGCACGAGCCAGGCGGCGCAATCCGCAACGTAGAAACCGCTCAGTACGCGCTCGAGCCACGCCACGCGATTTGACGCCGAGTGCGCCCTCGTGTTTTTGCTGATCAGGGTACGAATACTGTCACTTATCGACTCGGGGCAGGTTGCTTCCTCTCCAACTGCTTGTCGGTTTACTACGGGGCCCAGTACCATGTTGTCTGAGTGCACGAGCAGCCGAGGGCGATAAGCCTCGGCAAGCTGAATCAAGGGAGAATACCTGTGTCCGTGATTGATCTTCGAAGCGACACCGTTACACACCCAACCCCGGAGATGCGCGAGGCGATGGCTCGCGCTGAAGTGGGCGATGATCAGAGTGGTGAGGACCCCACCGTGAACCGCCTGGAGGAGCTGGCGGCCTCGAAGGTGGGAAAGGAAGCCGCGATGTACGTTCCGAGTGGCATTATGGGCAATCTGTGTGCGCTGCTGACGCACTGCGGCCGCGGCGATGAAGTGGTGATGGGCGACCAGAGCCACATATTCTGGTACGAGAGTGGGGGGGGATCTGCGCTCGGTGGGCTGCCATATCGTACCGTGCGAAACAATCGCTACGGCAGCGTGGACCTTGACGAGCTGGATGCTGCGATCCGTCCCGAGCGCAGTGGATTTCCTCCCACGGGACTGGTCTGCCTGGAGAACACCCACAATCGTTGCGGCGGCACCGTGCTGGACCGGGAGCAGATGCAGGCCCTTTCGACTGTTGCTCACGACCGTGGCGTGCCCGTGCATCTCGATGGCGCGCGCATCTTCAATGCCGCCGCGTATCTGAATCTCCCCGTACCGGAGCTCACGGCGCCTGTCGACACCGTCCAGTTCTGCCTCTCGAAGGGTCTATCCGCGCCGGTCGGCAGCTTGCTTGCAGGCCCCGCCCCCTTCATTCACGAGGCGCGCAAGGCGCGCAAAATGCTTGGAGGCGCGATGCGGCAAGCAGGAGTCATAGCTGCTGCGGGCATCGTCGCTCTGGAGCAAATGGTCGATCGTATACCCGAGGATCACCGCGCCGCACGAACGCTCGCGCAACGCCTGAGCGAACTGCCGGGTATCGAGATCGACCTCGAAACGGTGCAGACGAATATTGTCGTGTTCGAGCTCGCTGATGAGCGGTTCGAGCCCGAGCAGTTCCTCTCGGCGCTCGCTGACAACGGGTTGCGCATCAGTAGCTTCGGCGCGCGCAGACTCCGTCTCGTGGCTCGCCACGGACTTCAGACCGAACAGTACGATCGAGCGATCGAGATCATCGAAGGGGTGCTCAACGGCGTTCCGACTGGTGCGAGATAGAGCGAAATCTCGCCCTCCAATGCCGGAACCTGATACCGCGGGCTACTGTTCTTCTATGGTGATCGTCTCAATTCGCACGGTCTCCTGCGGCCGATCACCGGCGCCCGTGGGCGTGGACGCGATCTCATTCACAACGTCCATGCCTGAAGTGACCTTACCGAAATGGTTGTACAAGGGACCCAGGTTCGGCCCCCCACCTTCCAGGACGATGAAGAACTGACTTCCGTTCGTGTTGGGGCCCGCGTTCGCCATTGCGAGCGATCCAGTCTCGTACGGGCGCTGTGTGCTGCCTAGTTCGTCCTCGAACTGGTAGCCCGGACCTCCCGATCCGGTTCCTGTGGGGTCCCCGCCCTGGATGACGAAGCCGGGGATGATCCGATGGAAGATGATACCGTCATAGTATCCTTCTCGCGCAAGGAACACGAAGTTGTTCACTGTAACGGGTGCGTCCTTCGGGTACAACTCTGCGACAATCGTGCCCTTATTCGTCTCGAACGTTGCGGTGTATTGCTTGTTGACGTCAATCTGCATCGCGGGTGGGGATGAATACTGCTTTTGCACCTGTACCTCCTCTGTGGCTCCGTCTGCCCCTTCGGGCATTGGTACCGTTTCTATTGCTGTTAGCGGAGTCGCAACAGCCGTGCCGCCTGCTTCGGGAGCCACTACTTCGACGGTAGGGACGGTGGGGGCAGCGCTCACCTCCTCGGTGGCGACAGGGAACTCTTCTACCGTTGTCGTCGGAGTAGGCGTGGTTGCCCCACACGCGGCGATGAACAGTACCGTGACCATAAATGACAGAAGTCTGCGCAAAAAAGCTTCCTTTCAGCATTGTGATTGCCAGCCGATTATGCCGCTCGCTGTTCAGCGGTGTCAAAAAAGACCACATCCGTAACGTATTGAGCTTGTGTCAGGCGGTGAGTATAATGCGGGAAGAGCGGCCAATCGCCCCGGTTTCTTCCGGGCACAAGGGGGAACCACCATGCACGAGCAGCCCGTCGATGGTCGAGACTCGCTCGAAATGCCGCTCTTTGAGATTGCAGGGCTGGAAGGTAAGGCAAGCCGGCTGGTGAACCTTGGCGCGAAGCACTCCCAGGACGGCAGACTCGAGGATGCAGTGCTTGCGTTCGAACAGGCAGTCGAGGTCGCCCCACAGAACCCCGTGTACCGCACGGACCTGGCGGCAGCGTATCGGAATCTGCTGCTTTCGGGCACGGTTTGCGATGATCGAAGGACCGAGGCCCTCTATGAAAGTGCCTGCGAGCACCTCCTCGATGCTCTTAGGATCGATCCCGACTTCGCCCCGGCGTATCGCGCGCTTGGGTTCATGTACCGCGACATGGAAGCTCCCTGGCGAGCCCGGGAGATGTGGAACTACTTCCTCGAAATGGAGCCGATGGGGCCACAGGTTGCGGAGATAGAAGCGGAACTCCTCGAACTGGACCGCGTCCAGCACCTGCACCGGATGTGTGAGGAAGCCTCGTACCTGGTAAACCACAATGAGCCCGAGCGTGGTCTGCAGCTCCTGCGAGAGGTGATCGAAGAGGAGGCGACCTGGTACGAGGCGTGGTTCTGGAGTGGCCTGGCGTGTCGGGAGCTCGAGCTCATGGACGAAGGTATAAAGGCCTTTGCTCGGGCGGTCGAGCTCGATCCTGATAGCTGTTTCGCGTATCACGAGCTTGCGGCCCTGCTTGCACGCAAGGGTGAACGGGAGGCCGCCGAGGGGTTCTGGCGCAAGTCCCTGCAACTGGAGCCGGACGAGCCGTGGATCATGTCCAATCTGGCTCTGTTGCTCTGGCAGGAGGAGCGGCGCACGGAAGCCGAGGCACTGCTGACTCGAGCGTTCGACATTGACCCTGCCAATCGGCGGCTGCGTCTCCGGTTACTCGCCCTGCAGGAAGGGCAGCCCGCGCCAACCGAGGAGCTGTAGTGACGCCAACGAGCGTCACGGAAGAAGAGCTGTACAACCTCGGCCGCTGGTTGGTTGGCTCGAATATGCTCCTTCCTGATCTCTCGAACAATGAGAAGAGCCATGTACTCCGGGGCCTATGGGACAGAGCCGGATTCGTCGGCCGTAACAATGGTGGCTATCCGGTCGCGAGTGTCCTCGTACATTGGGGACTGGCGGAGCAGATCGCCGATGTCGTCGAGGAAGTGACCGGTCGGCGAAGTCCCGCCCGGCCAGTTGGTGCGGCCCACTGGGTCGGAGTCTCCGGCGCACGGTGCGGACCGTGGCTGCGCTATCTCTACGCTAGTGCCTCCGTAGTATCCCCGGTTCGGGCTCGGCAGGTACGTACGCTACTGGCAGAGATGCATTAGTGGCGACTGAGGACTTGGTGGTCCTTGCTAACCTGCCCGATGTGACGCTGGCGGGCATGTACGCGGAGCTGTTGCGCCGGGCGGGTATCCGCTGCTTGGTGCAGCCACAGGGCGCGGGATACGGTGGCTGGGGCGCTAGTGGTTTCGTACCCCACCGGCTGCTCGTCACCCGGAACACATACGAATCGGCACGCTCGCTGCTCACCGATACCTTCGGGGAAAACTACCTCACCTTCGCGGACCGCGCGTTCTAGCTTCAGGCTCCCGAGGCCTGAACGGCTATCTCGCCGATTCCGAAATTCCCAGTGAGTGCCACCCATAAGGCGTAAACGCCGCGTTAACAGCCATGGAACGTTCTGTGCCATTATCTTGACTGAGGTGCAGGCGTATGACACACTGGCCTCGAGCCGGCAACCGGTATAGAGGGGGGCAGATGGATCTGATTCAAGTTCGCGGGGGCGTTCCTCTGCGTGGTGAGGTGCGGATTGCGGGGGCGAAGAACGCTGCTCTGAAGATGATGGCAGCAGCACTTCTGACCGAAGAGGAAGTTCTCCTCTCGAACGTCCCGCGGATCAGTGATGTTGAGGTGATGACCGGTCTGCTCCGCTCGCTCGGCGTGACTGTCGACTGGAACGGGCCGCATACCCTCCGCCTCTGCGCGGCGAACCTGCGACCAGTGCGATTTGGGATCGATGTCGCGGAGAAGATCCGCGCATCGTTCGCGGTGTTGGCACCGCTGATCGCCCGCTGCGGGGAGGCAAGTGTCCCGAACCCCGGCGGTGATCGCATCGGCCATAGGCCAGTGGATCGCCTCGTCGCCGGTTTGGTTCCGTTTGGGGTTAAGCTTGAGTATGACGGTGCCTACTACAACGCGACTTGCGAGCGTTTGCGTGGGTGCGAGTATACCTTCAACAAAAACTCGCATATGGGCACCGAGCACCAACTGCTTGCCGCGGTCACCGCGGAAGGGCGCTCGATCATTGCCAATGCCGCGCAGGAACCCGAAGTTGATGATCTCATTGAGATGTTGAACTCCATGGGGGGACGCATACGACGCAGCGCTCCGAGGACTATCGAAGTCGACGGCGTGAAAGAGTTGCACGGTGTCCATCATACGGTCATGCCCGACCGGATCGAGGCGGGCACGTTTGCCTGTATCGCAGCGGCGACTGATGGTGATATCTATCTGGACGGCGCGCGAAAGTCCGACATGACGGCGCTTCTGGTAAAGCTTGCTGAAGTTGGCGTTCGGGTGGACTCATTCCCTGAAGGCCTGCGCGTCCGGCGTGGTGGACCGCTAGTGGCGGTGGATGTCGTGACGGAGGCTCACCCCGGCTTCATGACAGACTGGCAGGCACCCTTCGTTGTGCTGCTGACCCAGGCCCGGGGTGAGAGCCTTGTACATGAGACGATTTTCCCGAACAGACTTGGGTACACCAGTCAGCTCAACGAGATGGGCGCCGACATAGAGCTCGTGAATCCACCTGTACCGGAACACGGGTACAACTGGAACGCCCGGGATGACGACCCGGCGTACTATCACGCCGCACTAATCCGCGGCTGCACACCGCTCCACGCAGGTGAACTGGAGATTCCAGATCTGCGTGCTGGCGCGACGCTCATGATCGCGGCCATGTGCGCGGATGGGACCAGCCGGATTAGCGGCGTACACTGGATGGAGCGAGGCTACGAGCATTTCCAGGACCGGCTGCGCACACTCGGCGCCGCAATCACGGATGCCGTACCACAAGAAGCGTCCGCCTGAGGCCATAGCAATGCGACCATAAGTGGTCTGGAATGCCGCGGCTGAAGCTTGGCGATGGAGTCATCTTGCAATTGTGCGGGAGATGTCCATATGGGTCCCGGAAGTACAGGGACCAAGTTTCCCGCCGTTGTCGGTGTCTAAACCCAACAGGCCGGAACGCTGCGGTTTTTGAGCTCTACCCTGACCCTTGTGGACCTACCATGTGACATCAAGGTGACATCTCGGGAACCATTTGGCATCAGAGGTGGTTTCGCTCGATGTCGGTGCATCCTGAAACAGAATGCCGAGTTCGTGTGGCGGATGCCACTGGAGGTGTACAAGCGGCCAGGTTACGCTAACACGAGTTCCGTATATTCCGGTCACGGCCAGAAACCGTGAAGGACTAACGCACGCTTGGCTCTGATGGAGATGACGCTTTGTCACTTGTGTAGACGTATTCGCCTGGTGCGGCGAGAGCACGGAGCTGTTTCCCTAAGAGCCGGGAACTGGTGACGTCACAGGAAGCTGCGACGACGGGAGCAATGAGGCGCGGCTTATAGCGCTGGCGTGCATTTGGTCATCGAGTATGGCAGAAGCCTTGTCACGTGTGGCCCAAGGAGAGTGCGTGACAGCCCTGCGGCGAGCAGAATGCTGCGCTACATATGGAACTGCTACGGGAGTGGCATCCAGCATCGGTATGGAGGTGTACCCATGACCATGCCTTCGGCGTGGTACTCAAGGGAGAAGTGCTGCTAGGCTGCCTGAACCATTCTCGGGCCGCTTGCGGGGAAGCGCTGGGTGGACGTGACCAACGATTCAGGCACTACGAGCGTCCCAGGCAGAGAGGATAGTGCTGCTGATCCCAGTCATACACGCTGAGTAGAGCCAGTTGCTCAGCCGCCATGCCTGGATCCCAGGGTGCAACTACTGAGGCGGAGGTGCTTCTGCCAGGGGGTCATACACGCATCAAGCTCATCTACGAGAAGTAGTGTACTAGGTCCGTATATTCCGGTCCGGCCCTACTAGACGCTTTGTCACTTGTGTAGAGTGCCTGGTGCGGCGAGGTGCTGCCGGAACGGGGTCGATGGATCCCATACCGCTCAGCCGGATTGCGTATCCCAGTTGGTCATCACAGTCCGGTTGAAGACTATGGCATATCCCGACTGGCTCGGACCACGGTTTCGTCGCAGTAATGCTGGTCGACCGGAGAGTCCCTACCGCTCAGCCGGATTGCGTATCAGTTGGTCATCCGAACCCACTGGCTAGCGACTCAGCCAAACGTCCTGCTTCGAATCACGTGTACCAGTAATGCGATGTAGTCGGGCCGGAGTACTGCAGTGTGGGCACATCAGAGCCCTGGCCGACCCTGATGCCCGTGACCGGTAGCCCTGCCACGCCGGTGGTAGCTCGTCCTGATGCGCAGCCTGTTGAGGAGGCATCAGCATCTACCGTGGGGCGCGTGCTCGCTAGCCGCCGGTTAGATGCCGCGTCGGGCTGAGAAGACGCCAAACCCTGCCAGAAGCACCGCGGCCAGCGAGACTATCGCATACAGTGGACCGCTCGGGGCGCTGCCGCCCGTGACGGGTAGCCCTCCTACGCCGGTGGTTGTTCGTTCGGGCACTATCTGTCCTGCAGTGCGTGGCTCATCCTGGACTGCATCCGCCTGCGGTCGCTCTGCGTCAACGACAGAATTAGAATCGCCAACCGCGGCGCTGTCGTGGTCGCTGCCCCCGGATAGGCTGGGGTCGTCCCCTTCTACGGCGCCAACGCGCGTTATTGCGCCAGTCCCGTCGAAGGTGAGGCGCACACAGGTTGCGGATCCGCCGTCAGCGAGTTCATCGACCAATGTACCTGCCGCGAGCGTGAAGCGGTCTCCGCCGATAACCAGCTCGCCGTTAGCGTTGGAATTGGCAGGAACAAACCGCGTGATCTTCCCGCAAACAGTGACGTCGATTGCTTCGGCTGACGCCCCGGCGTGCATAGTGGTTAGTCCGACTACGACGAGGATCAGTGAGGTCAGAACGGATCGGCGGTCTAGTATGTTCATAGCTCGTCGGTACCTCCGCTTGGTGGTGATCGCCTTTCGCATCGCTGTCGAGTGGAGAATCGTACTCTTCGCAGACAGCAACAGACCTCTCCAGTCTGAGCCGATAGCGGCGTGCTCGCAATGAGAAAAGTATGAATAGACTGTAAAGAATCGAGCAAAGCATTGCGCCGCACGATAGCCAATTGCGCTTACGACGGGCGGCGTTGAGCCCGGCGGAAAAGTGCCTCGTGTACAATATTTTTGAAGGCCAAGGACGAATCCGAGAGGGTGCGAAGCGTGAAGCAAAATAGAGGCACGTACCGGTGCGCACCGTGCGGTACCGTGCTTGCCGGAGCGGTGCTGGCGCAGAACCGGTGGGGGGATCCGACTTGCCCTCACTGCGGCGGCGTAGACCTTGTGCCCCATCGCACTAGGCTCGCGTCGGCGATCGCGGCGTACTTCACGTACAGCGTTTTCTGAAGCTTCGCCGAAACGTGTCAGGTTGACACGAGGAACCGGATTACCGGCGACCACCTGCGTTTGGACTGATCCCCAATACCACGACGCCCTCAGTTTGGGACGTGCGCATACCCTGCGTGGCTGGCCCGGCCAGGCAGGCTTTGATCTTCCACAGATCCGGCAGTCCGTGGACGACGTGTTCGAACGCACCTCCGCTTTGAGGTACGCGTGGGCCTGCGTGCAGTACTTCTCGAACCAGTGCCCATCCGTCCTGGTCCGCAATAGCCTAGCCTTCTGTCGGCCAATTCGGCGCGCCATTGGTGGAGTTGTCGTTCCACGCAAAGGAGGGCGCGGGGGATATTCTCTCCCGCGCCCTCCATGTCCACCTTAGCCGTCGAGTAGCTGGCTACTCCTTTTCGGCGTTGATCTGATCCAGGGCAGCGTTCGTGCCCTTCTCGATCTTCTGTAGGGTCTCCTTTGTGTTCGCGTTCTTGTTCGAGAAGTACGGATCTAGGTTGTTTACCCAAACCTGGTTGAGCTCGTCCCACTGCGCGAGCAGGTGGTTGGAAGACTCTCGGCCGTGGGTAAACGCCCCCTCGAAGACTTCTTTCATCTTCGCCTCGGGCATGCACTTGGAGAACTGCTTGTAGTACTCCTTGAGCAGCTTCGTCTGCGTCGGCGGCGTGCCGGTTGTATCCGTGTATGCCCGTGCCTGCTCCTCGGAAACGAGGAACTTCACGAACGTCCACGCATCCTGCTTCTCCTGATCGTCCAGGCCCGAGGTGATCGCCCACGGGTCGGTGTAGATCACCGTGCGGGTCTTCGCATCGGGAGTGCCCCAAGGCATCGGCGCGACGCCCCAGCAGAAGCCGTTCGGGTCGTCAATCAGTCCCCTCCAGCTCCAGTGGCCCCAACCACCGCTCATAGCCATGGCTACTCGCCCGGACGCGAAGGCGCCACCTAGCTGATCAAGGGCTGACGTGACGGACGGATTCGGAGCAACCTTGTCCTTGTACACGGCGTCGTGCAACTTCTGGAACGCCATGACCGACTTGTCGTTCGTGACGTTGACCTTATCGGCATAGCCAGTATCGTACGCATCCTCCGGCCAGATAAAGTGGCCGAACATCATCGGCGGACCCTCGAGGTTGAGCACCGTGGTCTGCAGGCCGTACTGTGCCTTGTTGATGTTGTTCGTGTTCTTCGTGAGCTTCTTGGCCATGGAGATCATCTTGTCCCACGTCCAGCTCTTGTCATCCCAGTTCGTTGGAGGCGCCTCGAGCCCCGCCTCCTTCAGCAGTTCCTGGTTGTAGTACACGTACGAGCCGGTCGTCAGGAACGGCAGACCGTAGATCTTGCCCTCGACCTCGTAGATCTTGAGCACCGACGGGACGAACACGCTTGTGTCGAACTTGTCCTGCTGAATGAGCGGTGTGAGGTCCTCGAGGAGATCCTCAGCGCGGTCGCTGGCGAAGCCATTGCCGCCCCAGTTTGGTGACCACACGTGAAGGTCTTGGCCCGACGAGAGCATCGTCGCGCGCTTCACCGCGATGTCGTCCTGGTTGATGCTCAGGATCTGCAGGCAGATATCGGGCTGTGCTTTCTGGAAGGCCGGGCGCACGATCCGGGTCTCCCAGTCGTTCTCTACCGGGCTGTTGCGTACCATCCAAACCAGCTCACGCTGACCCTCCTGGCACTTAACTGATGCAACGCCGGTTGGCTTTACCTGGATCTTCGGGTGTTGCGTCGATCTTCGGCACTGTAGCGGTCGCCTGTGCGGCGCCTTCGCTAAACGAGGTCGCATCCGGGACTGCATCTTGGTCAGGATCATTATCACCTGCAGTTGTTTCTGTATTTCCAGCCGGTGCTTGGCCGCCATTGTTCCCGCCACCACATGCAGCGACGAACATGAGCACGAAGATGCTGAAGAGTGCAAAGCACAGCCGCCAGGCACTCACTTGCTTCCGATCCATCTGTAACTCCTTGTGTCTCGTGATCTCATCCCAGAGAACCATTCGTCTCCTGGGGCGCCGCACTCACAATCGGCTAGCAATCACCCCCTCCATTTGAGAGCTGCTCATTAGCCCTTCACCCCACTCACAACAATGCCCTGGATAAAGAAGCGCTGTGCGAGGAAGAACACGAGAATGGGCGGGATCACTGTCGCGAGCGATGCCGCCATGAGCAGGTGGTACACAGTGCCGCCGAAGGGTGCTCGGAACTGCTGGAGGCCGAGCGACAAGGTGTACTTCGCGTTTTCGTTGAGGTACAGCAGCGGCCCCAGGAAGTCTGCGTAATGGAACATAAAGCTGAGGATCGCAACGGCGCCAAGTGCCGGCAGGGAGAGCGGCAGGATGATCCGCCACCAGATCCCAAAGTAGTTCGCGCCGTCAATCAGACCCGCCTCCTCGTAGTCCCTCGGCAGTCCCCGGTAGAACTGGCGGAGTAGGAAGATGAGGTATGAACTGCCGAACAGGTGCGGCACAATCAGTGGCGTGTAACTGTTCCAGCCAGAAAATTTATGCCGTTCAGCGCGAACAGTATGTACTGCGGAATCAACGTCACCTGTGACGGCAGCATCAGCGTCGCCAGGACGAGCAGGAAGAGCGCGTCCTTGCCCGGTGCGCGCAGCCGAGCGAAGCCATAGGCGATAAACGCGCAGGACACCATTTCCGCGACCATCACGGAAAGCGAGTAGAACATCGTGTTATAGAAGTAGCGTGGGAAAGGATTCGCCGGGTTCAGCAAGTGCGTCACGGTAGTTATGCCACTGGGATTCAGCGGAATCCACGTCGGCGGGAACTGTACAGCCTCGAACCGAGTCTTGAGTGACGTCGAAATCATCCAGCCAATAGGGAAGAGGATGATCAGCGCACCGACGATCAGGAGCACAGTGCAGAAGATCGGAAAGGGCTCGCTCCTGATATTTCTGGTTGCGCAGTGATGCGCGAAGTCCTGCTCTCTGAGGATACTGTTGAGTCGACGATATTCCGGCCATCTGTGTCCAGTCCTTTCTCGGTTGACTTGAACCTGAGTGGTCCTGACGAAGCCTGTAGCGGCCACCCGACTCGGATTCGTAATACACGAATCGACGCGATGCCCAGAGGAAGACGACAGTCAGCAGCAGCACCACAATGAAAAGCAGCCAAGCTTGTGCAGCCGCGACGCCCATCCGGTTGCGGCGGAACGCGTTCACGAAGAGGTAAAGTACGTAAAACATGGACTGGTAGTTCGGCGCACCCGTGCCGCCGTTGATCACCCACGCGGGTGTAAAGACCTGGAAGGAACCGATGACTCCAGTGATGGTTGTGAAGAGGATAACCGGAGAAATCATCGGCAGCGTGACGTGCCAGAACCGCTTGAGATACCCCGCGCCATCTATGGTCGCCGCCTCATACAGGTGTGTCGGCACACCTTGCAGTGCAGAGAGATAGATGAGCATTCCTCCCCCGAACCCCCATAACGAGATCAGCGTGAATGAGGGGATCACCCAACGCTGATCCTGTAACCAGTTCGGACCGTTGACGCCAAGCGGGATCAGTCCTGCCGGACCGATGAGCGTTCGTATGAAGTAATTGAGAATGCCGAACTGCGGGTTCAACAGCCACACAAACAACAGCGTAGCGGCCACGGCGGGCATGATCGACGGGAGATAAAACAGAGTGCGGAAGACCCCGAGGAACGGCACCCGCTGATTCAGTGTCAGTGCGAGCATCAATGAGAAAAAGATGCCAAGCGGCACGCTGAGAAGTGTGTAATAGGCGGAGACCTGAAGGGATTTCCAAAAAATCGGATTGTCCATCAGGTTCGTGTAATTGTCGAACCCGATCCATTTTGGGTTGCCTCGGAGTCCGTTGTAGCGGGTGAAGCTCAGGTATGCCGACGCAAGGATCGGACCCAGGGTGAATACGAAGAAGCCAAACACCCAGGGACCGACGAAGAACCAGAACCAGGCCATCTCCCGCCTAGCTGCGGTGCCCTGTGGAAGTATGCGAACAGCCATAGTCCCTCCTGAAAGTTACCGACGCACGATCGCTTGTATCGAGGACCGAGCCAGGTTGACCAGCTTGTTCGACACCAGCGAAGGTCAATGTTCACCCTACTGGTTCGATGGATGTCACATATTACTCCCATGCAATCGGGCTGTCAACAGGTAAAGTTAAAGCCGGCATTCGATAGATCGGTGACCTGGATACCAGCGTGGAGTGCACGATCGGGCAGAGGATCGGAGCGCGGTATGGGTTCAGATCAGGATGAGCTGGAATAGCCGAGGAGACGTCCGTCATTCGTGCCTACATAGACCGTCTCACCGGCCACGACGGGTGCCGCGGGAGCAAGCTCCGGAATTCTTTGGCTCCAAATCGCTTTCCCTGATTCGATATCAAGCGCTGTGAGAGTCGTTTGGCCGGTTGCTCCGGCCAGCAGGAATGCCTTCGTACCCGCCACCGCGGGCAGAGAGATGTAGTTCGGCTGGCTGTACCGCCAGACCTCCTGTCCCGTCCGGATGTCGAGTGCGAGCAGGGCGCCCGTGGTCACGACGAGCAGCCGCCCGTTGCTCACCGCTCCCGGGATCAAGCTTTCGCCACCCACCGGATTCTCCCAGCGCTTCTGTCCGTCCGCCGATGCCAGGGCAACGATCTTCTTGCCGTCCCGGATAAATACCGTATCGTCCGCAACAATGGGCGCGAAGTACAGTGAGAAGGCGGCAGGCTTCTTCCAGGCCAGTTCACCGGTCCGCTCATCCACCGCGTACATGAACTTCGAATCCGCTAGATAGATCCGGCCATTCCCGACAGCAGGCGCAGCCGTGACCCACTCCGTCATAGAGAGCTCCCACAGAGGCTCACCCGTACGCTTGTTCAGTGCATACAATTCCTTGCCCGATGCCACCACGACGGCATCGCCAGACACGGCCGGTGACGTTACGTGCCCGCCAACAAAACCCTGCTCGGTACTACTCACGCGTTTCGGCGTGAAGACCCACTGCTGTGCACCGGACTCCAGGTCGAGCGCGAAGACCTGGCCGCGATTGGCGGACTCTGCTTTGAGAAAGACGCTCTCGCCATCCGTCGCCGGCGACAGATACGTGCCGCTCACCGGGAATGACCAGCGTTCGCGCCCATTGCGCAGGTCGACGGCTCGGAGGGTCCGTTCTGCCTCGACGAGGGCTAGCCCGCGGGCGACTGCGATGGGTGAGCCGTCCGCGACTGCCTCCTTCAGGGCGATCTCGTTGCTTGCCTGCAAGGGTAATGCTAAGTCGGACGCGACTGCCCGCGTGCGTGCGCCGTTATAGCCCTCCATCATCCACTCGCCGGATACCTCGGCGCCGCCAACGAGCGGCAGGCCGTACCGTGGGCCGATCGTAAGATATGCGGCAATGAGCACCGTGCCCAGGGCGAACGAGCCGGCAAGCAAACGACGAGACAAACGAGACATGTGAGGTGGTGTCCTTCACTGTGCGATCGAACAAGCTCTACCCGGGCGCGCGACGCATACGCCCGCACACAAGCTCAGTGCTGATGTTCCGGTCAGGTCCCAAGGCCACGTTGTAGCACAGCATCGGAAACGCTGTCAAAGTCGGGTCAGCTGGTACGGACAATCGTGGAAGCTCTCGCAACGGCACTTGCGGTAGGGTAGGAAAGGTCCCACATCAGCTACTTCTCGAACTGTCTCACCGTCCGAAGTAACCTCTGCCCGCTAATATCTCGAGCATCCCGATTGTGGCGAGCGCCCCCCAAACCCCGGCCGCGAGACCGATCGCCGCAGCGAGGAGCCGTCCGGGAAGACCGCCACCGTACAACGCCGCATAGTTGAGCAGACCACCTTCCCCGTCATGGAGCGTCGCTTCGAGCGTATATTCGCCCGCCGGGAGATCGTCTAGCTGCATCTCCTCCGCGGCATACGTTCTGGGATTTCCGGGCAGGCGCATCGCACCGACATCTCGAACCGTCTCGCCTTGCTCGGTTAGCCGCAAGCCCACCGTACCGGAGCCGCCCGTATTCGAAACAACCATGCGCACCGGCTCGCGAGGGAAGGAGAGCGAGACAGCGTTGGCTCGCTGATCGGTTGTCACCCACATGCCCGCATTCAGGAGTCCGGGACCGATGTCGTCGTACGCCCGAGCAAGGAAGTACAGCAGCACGGACGTGACGACGAGGCCCGCGAGAATGTGTGGTCCGATGCCGTGTTTGGTTGGCTGGTTAACCACGGGCGGGGGCGATGACTCGTCGACGGCCTCGGGATCACGCCGGAGCCGAGCCATTCGTTGCTGGTGGGCGCGCCAGTCATCAGCCGCGGCGACTTGCGGCTGCACAGGTTCTGCGACGCTGGACTCGGGCTGGCTCAGGCGGAGTACGGTGCTCCACCGCTCGTACCAGAAATGCCAGGACGTCCAAATAAGGTACGTGAACGCCAGCGCTGTCACGGCGCCCAGGAACAACTGCGCGCCGGTCGATGTGAGCACTACCTCCTGCTGGTTGGACAACTCGGGACGGTCCGCGACGAGCCGGTATAGCACTTCACGATAGGCGTAGATGCCGCCGAAAATGAGCCCGCTCACGGCGGCTGCCGTTACGACAAGACCGACTTGATCGCGCCAGCGCCGCTGTACGCGCAGCTTCCAGCTTTCCGATAGGGCGAGTAGTATTCCGAGCAAGCCGAGGGCGAGCATGCCCCAACGGGCGCTCCAGAAGTATCCGGGAAGGGAGCGCATGCTTCGCGCGATCGACGTGCCCAGTGCCGACCAAAAACCCACCTCTCCCTGCTGACCGATTGCCAGTTCGCGGACCAGGCTTAAGAAGCCGAAACCCACCAAGAGTAGAATGAGGAGCAACAACAGACCAGCAAGGCCGCTCGCGCCCGCGAGGAAACCCGCGATCATGCGCCGTGCCACCACGATTCGTTTCCTCCGTTTTTGCTACCCTAGGGATCCACCATTCCACCCACGAATTGTTGCCGAGATGACCACACCGCACGGCCGAGGCCGGAACCGCGCGGCCACTGCTTGAATACGGGCTACCCAGCGTGCTACGCGATTTTTAAGCCCCGCGCGCAGTCACCCGGTCGTGGCACTCATGGCGGGAAGCCCTTAATGCGACTCGGCTGCCACGCAGTCAACCCGTGCTAGCCGCCCGATGAGAATCCGTTATCCTTGATGGCTTGACTATACCAGCGTCCACTGACCTTTATGGTGCGCCGCTGCGTCGCGTAGTCCACGCCAATGATGCCGGAGCGGCGCGTGTACCCAAACGCCCACTCAAAAAGGTCCATCCACGGCACCGCGAAGTATCCCCGAACCGGCACGCCGTCGGCGATGGCTAGGGAGCACGCGGCGAGATGATCGGCATGATAGGCTAGACGCTCCGGATCCGTGATTCGGCCGGCACGGGGCGGTGGGTCGGCAAAGGCCGCGCCGTCCTGGCCGACGTATATCGGACCTGTTGGATAGTCCGCGTGCAGCCGCCGGAGGAGGTCGTAGGTGCCCCGCTGAGTCGTGGGCCAGTCCAACGCCCCAGCCGCTTCTGCGCGCTCCGCGCTCGCAATGCGAGAGGGTTGGTTCTCTTCGGCGTATCGCACAAAGGCGGGCTCGTGGCAGTTGATCCCGAGGAAGTCCGTCTTGACCGCGATGATCGGAAAGTCTGCGGAACGAGTGTGCGGCGCTTCACTTCCGTACAAGGCAAGAGCATCTTTCGGATAGCCGCGGCCATAGAGTGGGTCCAGGAACCATCGATTGAAGAGACCGTCGAAACGCTCCGCGGCCGCACGGTCCTCCGCGCTTTCGGTCGCAGGGTAGATCGAGCCGGGAGTCAGGATGATGCCGACGTGCGCACCAGGAGCGTTGCTCCGTATGATCGGAACAGCCGTCCCGTGGGCAAGCAGCAGGCTGTGCGCCGCCTGTAAGGCATCCTTCGTACTGGTACGGCCCGGTGCATGGAGCCCCACGCGGTACCCGAGGAAAGCGCTGGACCATGGCTCGTTGAGTGTGATCCAGTGCTTTACGCGATCGCCCAGCCTGCGCGTGACGACGTCCGTGTATCCCGCGAAGGCTTCCACCGTACTTCGGCTCGGCCAGCCACCCTCGTCCTCGAGTGCCTGTGGGAGATCCCAGTGGTAGAGCGTCACCCACGGCACGATTCCGGCTTCGAGCAGCCCATCGACGAGCTGGTCGTAAAAGTCCAGCCCTGCGTCCAACGGTCTACCACGACCAAGGGGTAGGACACGGGGCCATGCAACGGAGAACCGGTATGCGTGCACACCGAGCTCCGCTAGCAGGGTGATATCGGAGCGCCACCGGTTGTAATGATCGCACGCAACGTCGCCCGTGTCGCCGTTCTGCGTCTTGCCAGGCGTGTGACTAAAGCGGTCCCAGATCGACTCGCCCCGGCCATCCTCGTACGCGGCGCCTTCGATTTGATACGCCCCGCTGGCCACTCCCCAAACGAACCCCTCCGGGAAAGCGGCGGTCACAGCTCCGGTCAAAGGCACCACGACCAACGGACCATATCCGAGCTTACTGTGCGGACTGCCCGAGCTTCTCCAGGTTGCGCAGAGAGGTCCGGACGTCTTCCATTGCATTGCGCGGGTGGTCCTGCTCCACTATATACCACTCCGCGCCGATCTCAGAGCCGACACTCAGGTACTGCTCGTACGGCAGGATGCCCGCTCCTACGGGTGCATCCGAGTGTTCCGCGTCGTCCAGCATATCCTTGCAATGCAACAATGGCATTCTGCCCCCGTACTCGCGCATGAGCGCGATCGGGTCCATGCCCCCGACCTGTGCCCAGAACAGATCCAGTTCCAGGTTGACGAGCGCCGGATCGGTGTTCTCGGCAATGAGCTTGAACATGGTGGTGCCGTCGAGCGGTGCAAACTCATGCGCGTGATTGTGATAACCGAACTGCAACCCCTCGCCGCGGCACGTCTCGCCGAGCCGGTTGAAAGTGTCGGCCAGCGCACGTACCTGCTCCACGGTGGAGCGCCGCTCCTCCGGGATGCCAGGCACCACCGCGTGCCGACAACCCAGCGTACGCAGATCCTCGATGGTTTGTTGCGGGCTGTTCTCGAATTGTGGGAACGGAACGTGGGCCGAGATGGCGTGCAAGCCAAACTCATCCATCGCGGACCGGAGCTCGGCCACAGGGGTGCCGCCGTATCCCGCGAACTCGAGCGCGTGGTACCCCATGTCGGCGAGCTGGCGCAGCGTGCCGATGAAGTCCTGCCCTGTTTGCTCACGGACGGTATAGAGTTGAAGCGCTATCATACGGGTCTTCCTTTCGCTTGGCGCCCTGTGGCCAGTCAATCGAACGGTACGCAGTATAGCAGGCATCGGGAGACAAGCTCCGTCTCGCAACGCCAGTATGGAGCACTGACTGGAGTGTGCGTCGTGTCCGTGCTACACTTTCGCGACGAACGACGCTGCGAGGGGGTTACTGGATGGACACCGTTGAACAAACCAACAACCACGCGTTGCAGTTGCCCGATGGTGTAGAAGTGCTTGCGGCCGTGCCACCGGACCTCGCGGTAATCCTCACCCCGGATGCCTTGGACTTCGTAGCGAACCTTCATCGCGCCTTCGAATCGACCCGGCAAGATCTCATGAACCGTCGAGTGGAACGCCAGGCCGAGCTGGATGCGGGCGCCTTGCCGGAGTTCTTGCAAGAAACCCGGGACGTTCGGGAGAGTTCGTGGACCGTCGCGCCGGTGCCCGCGGTGCTTCAAGATCGACGGGTGGAGATAACTGGTCCGACCGACCGCAAGATGGTCATAAACGCGCTGAACTCAGGAGCCCGCGTATTCATGGCGGACTTCGAGGACGCGAACTCCCCAACGTGGGAGAACATGGTACGCGGACAAGGCAATCTTCGCGATGCCATCCGACGCCAGATCGATTACACCAGCCCAGACGGCAGGGAGTACACCCTTTCTGAGAAACGCGCTGTCTTGTTCGTTCGCCCCCGTGGCTGGCACCTGCCCGAGAAGCACCTTCTGGTAGATGGACAACCGATCTCCGGCGCCTTGTTCGACTTTGGGCTGTACGTCTTCCACAACGCGCACGAGCTGGTACAGCGGGGCGCGGGGCCGTTTTTCTACCTGCCCAAGCTTGAGGGGCACCGTGAGGCGCGCCTCTGGAACGAGGTGTTTGTCCATGCGCAATGGGAGCTCGGCCTGCCGCCAGGCACGATCAAGGCGACGGTGCTCATCGAAACGATCTCGGCCGCCTTTGAGATGCACGAGATCCTTTACGAGCTGCGCGAGCACTCCGCGGGGCTGAACTGCGGGAGGTGGGACTACATCTTCAGCTATATCAAGCGGCTGCGGGGGCACCCAGACCGTATTTTGCCGGATCGCGCCTTGGTGACGATGACCGTTCCCTTCATGCGGGCTTACTCGCTGCTCCTGATACAGACATGTCACCAGCGAGGGACACACGCGATGGGCGGCATGGCGGCGCAGATACCGGTCAAGGGAGATGAGGAGGCGAATGAAGCGGCCTTCGCGAAGGTTCGAGACGACAAGGAGCGGGAAGCAGCTGATGGGCACGATGGCACCTGGGTCGCACATCCTGCCCTCGTGGCAACGGCTCTGGCGGCTTTCGACTCTCGGATGCCCTCGCCAAACCAGATCGAACGCAAGCGCGAGGATGTGCGAGTCACAGCGGACGAGATGCTCGTGGCACCGGAAGGTCCAATCTCCGAACTGGGCCTTCGTATGAACATCAGTGTCGGCGTGCGCTACATCGCATCATGGCTGCGGGGACAGGGCGCCGCGCCGATCTACAACCTAATGGAGGATGCTGCGACCGCTGAGATCAGCCGAGCACAGGTATGGCAGTGGATACGCTCACCGCGGGGTGTGTTGGACGATGGCCGTCCGGTCGACATCGAGCTGGTACGCACGCTAATTGCCGAGGAGATGGCGAAGATACGGGATGAGGTCGGCGAGGCGGCATTTGCCGCTGGGCGTTATAAAGTGGCGCGTGACCTGTTCGTAGCGCTCACGGAGAGCGACGCGTTCGAGGAGTTCCTCACCCTCCCTGCCTACGACCTTTTGGAGCGAGTATAGCCATCGACCGTCGCTCTCGCTCGCGCAAAACGACTCACGACACGGGAAAGATCGAGTTGCGCCTTAAGCCCACGGTTGCTACGACGATGACTATGTCGCTCCATGCGACGGTGCAACGCCTCGCCGCCCACCACCTGGTCGATGGCATCCTCTTAATGGGCACCACGGCCACAGACGACCTGACGCCGGACAGCGACTACGATGTGTTGCTCGTGCTGGACACCGAGACGGCGCCGGTGCGGATGGTGAACACCTGGGTTGACGGCCGTCTGACTGAGGTGTATTGCACTACAGTGCACGCAGTCCAGCGCATCGTTGAGAGCGACACGGCGTGGCCAGAGGCCAGCGAGGAGGCGGCGATTATTCGCTGGCTGCAAGCAGGACGCATTGTGTTCGACCGCGCAGGCCGGTTAGCCAAGGCGCGGAATCGATCGCATTCTGCGACAGTGCAACCGCTTCCAGCAGTGGAGGAACTGCACGAAGTGTGGCAGAAGATCGGCTACAACCTGGCGCAGATTCAGCGCTACCTGAGTTCAGATGATCCAGTGAGCCAAGAGGTGGTTGATTGGCGGCTGCTGTACAGTGTGGAAGATGTGAAACAGGCGTACTTTCTGCTGCGCCAGGTACCGTGGCGCGGTGAGAAGTTCGCGATTCGCTACCTCATCGAACATGATCCCGACTTTCTGGATACGTTCCGGCGCTACCTCGCGGAATCAGACCGCGACAAGAAGGTAGCACTATACGAGGAGCTCGCGCGAAAGGCGGTTTCGCCGGTTGGTGAGATCTGGGAGCGGGGCCGGACCGTCGCCGTGCCGGGCCCGGGCTTTGCGCACCCGTCTCAGGCACCGGTCGTTGGTACTGTCGAGTCTGCGCTTGCTGCGTGGCGCGATCTCCTGGGTGCTGCCGACCCCTAGTGCGTGATGCCCTACCGCACATTGCGTCAATATTACCAAATCTCCGGCTCTCTACCGCACGCTGCGTCAATCTTAACCTCATCACCAATCGCCACCGCGCATCGACGGCCTCCGCGTGGCTATACTAGTCCCGTGACCCGACAGCGATTCAGCCGCGGCAGTGCGGAACCGGCGGCCTTTCCGGATATAGCAAGTTCACTCCGCCGAGCGGCTGCCGCTTCGCCGCTTTGTGCATTCATGGTCGCGCTGGTTTGCGACCGCAGTACGCGAGCCGGAGACTAGGGCGGCGGAGCGGGCGTTGTTTCGACCGGTGAGGTTGTTGTTGCTGGTGCTCGGACTGTTCGTGTTCGCGTTCGGAATTGTGCTCACGCTGCGCTCAGGAATGGGGCTAGGGCCGTGGGACGTGCTGCACGACGGATTGAGTCTGCGCTTGCCGATCAGCTTTGGTCAGGCTGGGATTCTGGTTGGGGCGGCTTTGCTTCTTTTGAATGTGGCGCTTGGTGAGCGGCCCGGTATCGGCACCGTCGCGAACGCGGTGATGATCGGCCTCTTCATCGACTCACTGCTGTACGTGGGAATCGTGCCTGACCTGGCGGGCAAAGGGCTGCTTGCCCGGCTCGCGATGGATGTGATCGGCGTCGGCACAATAGGCGTGGGCTCGGCACTGTACATTAAAGCAGGGCTCGGCGCAGGGCCGCGCGACGGCTTGATGCTCGTCCTGAGCCGCAAAACCCGCCAGAGAGTCGGCCTCGTCCGCACCGGAATCGAAAGTTAACCGCGCTGCTCGCCGGGTGGCTTCTGGGTGGCACGGCTGGCGTCGGTACCGCGATCTTCGCCCTGGGTATCGGTCCGGCGGTCGAGGCGGCATTCCGTGTATTTCGGGTCGGTCCACACTCCGAACCCGTGGCGAGTCAGTAGAACGCTCACAGTCTATCCTGACCGGGTAACTGCCCTACTAGCATGAAGGTTTACGCCCCTTCCGCATCCGCTGCGTGCGGGCAGCAGGTATATCGATTGGCGCCAGGTCAGCATTTTTGTGCCATCACCACAAACGCTTAGACGCAACTACATAACCGTAGTATTGACGGTCGAGCGAAATTTCTGTAGTATCGAAGCTGTCACGGGGTTCATTTCTTTGTCGTGTGCTCGCCCCAAAGATCGCACAGCCACCGTCCTGGTAGGCTTGTGAATCGTGTACGCTCGATCACCTATTTAGTCGACGTGCCGCCTGCACCTATCGGCCAATGTACGGGAGAGGAAACCGTTCATGCTCAAGAAGTTTTGAACGCGCGCGCCTTGTCTATACTGGGCATCCTGTTTCTGGCACTCGGCCTGTTGCCGGCGGCCGCAAGCGCGCGTGCAGTGCCGCTGGGTGAGGGGCACGGTAAGCGCCCGCTCACAGCGAAGCGTCCGGCACCGCTTACCGGTCGCGTGCTCGTACGGTTTCACCCCGGTGTCGATGCTGCCGTACGGGGCCGTGCACTCTCGCGATCACGCGTTGTCGACACTGTAGGTCAGGTGTCGGTGCTTTCTCCGTCGGATGAAGCCGCGGGCACGCTCGTGGAGCGGTTACGACGCAACCCTGCCGTGGAGTATGCCGACCTTGAGCACACTCTGTATGCGTTCGGCTCCTCGAACGACCCGCATGCTTGGAAGCAGTGGGGCCACACGAAGATCCGGTCGCGCGAAGGCTGGGACATTGGGCGAGGCTCGACCTCGGTCAAGATAGCGATCGTCGACAGTGGGGTGGACTTCGGCCATCCCGATCTGCGCTATCGATACGCGGGCGGCTGGGATTTCGTGAACGGCGATGCCACTCCAGATGACGGCAATGGACACGGCACCCATGTGGCCGGCATTGCCGCCGCGACAGGCAACAACGCCGTGGGTGTCGTCGGCGTGGGCTGGTATTCGAAGATCCTGGGCGTCAAGGTACTCGACTCCAGAGGTGACGGCACGGAAGCGGGCGTAAGCAAGGGGATTCGCTGGGCGGCGGACAAAGGCGCCGCAGTCATCAATCTCAGCCTCGGGGGGCCGGAGTATTCCCGCACGCTTGCTGACGCGGTCAGCTACGCGCAAGGCAAGGGTGCCCTCGTCGTCGCCGCTGCCGGGAACGACGGCTCCAACGTGGCGACGTACCCGGCATCCTTTCCGGGAGTAATTGGGCGTGGCTGCGACGAATCGCGCTGATACCGACGCCTGGTATTCAAACTACGGTTCGTATGTAGACATCAGCGCGCCGGGCGGCTCATCCGATCCAAACCGGCCGCAGGACGGCATTTTCTCCACGATGCCGGGCAATCGGTATGGTTTTATCGATGGCACGTCTATGGCATCACCGTTCGTCGCGGGCGCGGCGGCGGTGATCAAGGGGCGATTCACGTGGATGAATTCTGCGAAGCTATGGGATCGACTGCGCCTCGGGGCGGACGACATTGGCGTGAGCGGCCGGGATAACTATACCGGCTATGGCAGGCTCAACTTGTTCCGCTCCCTGGCGATACCCGGTCGGGTCTACGGTACAATCACAGACGCTCGCACCGGAAAGCCGCTCGCGAACCGCAAAGTCGCGCTGAACGGCACATCACGATATGTCCGTACGGACGCCAACGGACGGTACCGCATGGGAAGCGTTCCGTATGGTACGCGGACCATCGTGGCTTCTAGTTACGGTCACGAATCGGCGGCACGAACAATCACCATGCCGGCGAATGGCAATGTGGCGCTGTCCATAAGCCTCCGGCCCCTGGCGAAGGTTACCGGCCGGGTGCGCAATGCATCCGGAACAGCGCTATCCGGAGCGACAGTCACGATCGTCGGTACGACTCGAACGGCCCAATCCGACGCATCCGGCTACTACACCATCAGTCTTGCGCCCTCGGCGTGCAAAATGTGACCGCCACGAATAGCGGGTACTACACCCGCACTCGCTCGGTGACGCTCTCGATGGGCGAGACAACAACCCTGGATTTCGGTCTCAATCCCCGGTAACGCCTGGTACCCGCTCCGGCGCCCCGTGTTCAGGTGCCGGACAGCCTCGATTGCTCCGCCCCAGTTGCCTGGAACTCTGCGAGCAGGCGCCGCAAGTCCGGGCGAGGATACGTCGCCTTGATCCGGCGAATCTGTTCATTCGCCATCGCATCGCATCGCTCATTGTCTGGGTTGCCCGCATGACCGCGCACCCAGTGCCAGCGTATCGAATGTCCGGCCGTCAACTCATCCAGCTCACGCCACAGCTCAACATTCTTTACCAGCTTCCTGCCCGCCGTGCGCCAGTTTCGGGCCTTCCAGCCGGGTAGCCATTCCGTGATACCGCTGCGCACGTAGGTGGAGTCGGTATAAAGGTCTACCGTCGCTGGCCGCCTCAAGAGGCGTAGCGCCTCTATGGCGGCCTGGATCTCCATGCGGTTGTTCGTCGTCGCCGGAACGCCGCCGCTGATCTCCCGCACCTTCGTTCCGGAGCGTAACACCGCCGCCCAGCCGCCGGGACCGGGATTTCCCTCACAGGCGCCGTCGGTGTATATAACTATGGGCTCTTCGTTCGTCGACATCCGTCCTCCTCTGCCATCCCAGCGTCCCTGACGGTACGCATTTGTACTACTCGGCCGTTGGCACCACAAGCCTATTCTTACTGATGAACCGAGCTGATGAGCATCAACGGCTCGACGTCAATGGCGCTTCACTGCGACCACGGTATCTGGCGGACATTCATGGAGTCCCATGGTGCGGTATCCAGGTCTCTGAAACAAGCGGTGACCTGCGGCGCAGTTAGTTGCCACTCTGCTACGTTGCAACGAGCGGCATTGGTGCCGTACCATAGTCATGTTGATCATGGGTTAGACCATCGTCCTTGGAGAGCGCATGCCCCTCGAATCCTGCGAAAGTCCCTTTGACTCACCGAGAGAGGCATGTGGTGTGATAGGCATCTGGGAGCCATCCGGTTCCATCAACCTCCCCGACTATCTCGTTCTTGGTTTGACAGAGTTGCAGCACCGCGGTCAAGAGAGTGCCGGGATTGCCGTTTGCGCGAACGGCACCATGCAGACCCGCATCGGCATGGGCAAGGTGCGCGAGGTCTTTCCACACGGAGCAACGGACCTGGAGGGGCCCGCCGG
>JAUJMR010000001.1:264258-270890 GCA_030446765.1 Chloroflexia bacterium | reverse complement strand
TGGATCCTTGCCTCGGAGACCAGCGCGATCGAGAAGCTCGGTGGCGCGTATGAGCGGGATGTGCGACCGGGCGAGCTCGTTGAGTTTGGGCCGGACGGGCTGCGTTCCACGCAGGTCGCCGAAAGTCAGCGTCACGCCTTCTGCTCCTTCGAGTACATTTATTTTGCCGGTGCGGCGAGCACGTTCGATCAGCGTCCCGTGTACAGCGTGCGTCAGGCGCTTGGTAGACAGCTTGCCCTTGAACAGCCCGCACCAACCGCCGACGTTGTCTCCGGGGTTCCGGACTCGGCAGTGCCAGCCGCGATCGCGTACGCCGCTGAGGCTGGTCTCCCGTACACAGAGGCATTCATCAAGAGCCGGTACTCAGACCGCTCCTTCATCAAGCCGGATCAGCGCCTCCGTCAGCTTGAAGTCGATCTCAAGTTCTCCATCGTACGACCGAACGTGGAGGGAAAACGCGTTGTACTCGTCGATGACTCGATCGTGCGCGGCAACACGATGAAGCGGGCCATCACTGCGCTGCGCAACTACGGTGCGCGCGAGGTCCATCTGCGTATCAGTTCGCCGCCGCTGCGAAATCCTTGCTACTACGGTGTCGATATCGGCAGCGACTCTGACCTCATAGCCGCGAACTCCGATGAACTGCAGATCGCCGCTTATATTGGCGCCGACTCACTAGGGTATCTGAGCCTGGATGGCCTGGCTCAGGCGGTCACGTTGGGCTCAGGCGAGGAGGCACAGGCAGTGTTTCATAACAACCACTGTTACGGCTGCTTCCACAAGCAGGGCTATCCCTACAGTAGCCGCAGCGCATTTGAAGATCGCGAACAGCTCGCCAGGGCGTAACCGACGGCGAAGCCGCACTTCTGCCTTAGGGTTTGTTATGAAACTTTGAGGCTTCTGGGTTTTAGCTTGGATGAGTGCAGAACCGGAAGCCATACCCGTGCGATGTGAGTGATGAGGAATGGGCGTTCGTGGCGCCGTATCCAACCCTGGCGAAGGAGAGGATCGAGAAAGGAGGGCGCCGTGGCTGATCACAGTCTGTTGGGCGCGCCCACTCTCAGCGCAGAGGGTCTCAAGAAGGTCCTGTGCGAGAACAGCGCGCCCACGCCCCTGGTCGACCTCGCAAACGAACTCTATGCACATACGGTGGGGGAGGGTGCGAACCCCGCGGTCGTGCTCGGGATCTACGGGCGCGAGTCCTCTTTTGGGCGCACGGGTATGGCGCTCACCACCAAAGCCATCGGGAACGAACGCCCGCGCGACCTGCCCAAGGGTCACCCGGCGCGACTGGGACGGGCCCGTCTTCGACCGCGACAAGGGACGCTTCCCATCGCTGGAGGCGGCGAAGCGCGAAGACGCGGGTGATCTCTACATCCTCTACGACGACTACAGGCGGGCGTGGATGCAAACCGTGATGCGGCTCAAGGAGTACGCAACTGTAGGCGCACGACGCGGCCCACCATCTCTGCCGACGGTCGGCAAGGCGATCCCGGTGTGGGCGCCTTCGAGCGACCGCAACGACGTTCAGGGATACATCGACTACGTGAACACCGCGGGTGAGCAGTCGGCGAAGAAGTATCCGTACAAGGAGGAGATACGAGTGGCGACGAATGGATGGTGCCCGTTCGCGCGGAAGCAACCTATCACAAACAAGAGCTTTGGCTACCCGCGGGGCACGCGCGGACAGAACAAGCCCATTGCTGTGGTGAATCACCGGACGGCGAGCCGGTCGCCGGACTCGGATGATGAGCCCTACTTCCTGTCGACCACGGAGAAGTCAGTGACGTTCCTCATCAAGCGATCGGGGGAGATCGTGCAGTTCCTCTCGATCTTCGATGCCCATTGGGGCAACGGCAAAGTGGTCCTTGGCCCCCACTCGCCCCAGTGGCTAAGGGAACTCGACCGTAGGGACATCAATCCCAACACGCGCACCGTATCGATCGAGCATCAAGCCGGCGGCGGGGAGGGCTTCACCGAGGAGCAGATCGTATCGAGCGCCGGCTAGGGATGCGTGGCTGAGGAGCGACCGTCCGAGTGCTCGACCTTCCACCACATTGGGCACTACGCAATCGACTGGGAGGACAGTTCTGCCCGTGGGGCGACAATCAGAACCTCTTCCCGTTCGACCCATTGGGGCAACGCAGGCCGGTCCTTGGGACAGGGATGCCCCAGTGGCTAAGGGAAGTCGAGGGTGCACGAGGTGCTCGACACCATCGAGGGTGCCAACACGCGCACCGTAGGTGGATCGAGCGAAGGTGCCGATCCAGGCGCTCGTAAAGGTTGTGATCGACGACAGCACGAACATCCGGAGGCGATCGAGGACAGCGAAGATACTCGTGGTGTCCGAGGTGCTGATCCACCGAAGACCCGGGACCACCACATTGGGCACTACGCAATCGACTGGGAGGACGAAGTTCTGCCGCGGGGCGACAATCAGAATCTCTTCCCGTTCGACCGGGAGGTCGCGGTGCAGGCCGGCGGACAGGTGCTCAAGTTCGAGGGTGATAAGGTGGATCCCGCGAAGGTTTGGTACGTCGGTGCGTGGCGAGTTCGGCACGAAGATACGACTTCAGGTATGTCCACGAAATCATGCGTTCGAGAGATGAGCAGGATGGTCGTAGCGTCCACGAGAGTCTGGTTCGAGAGATGAAGGATTCGTAGCGAGGAGCTCGGCGCCGCGCTGGTATCGATCGGGAGGCGCCGGACCCAGACGGTTACCCGGCGCGTCACGGAGTTGCCGATGCAGAGTCAGGCCGACCATGTGGACATTGGCAACTTCGCGAATGAGCAAGAACGTGACACTTCGTGATGACCAGTACGAGGCGCTGCTGTCACGTCGGAGTCGACGCAATCGAGCCGAGTTGGGGGGCTCCCTGCCGAACGCCGATCCTTGCGGAGCCTGAAGTCGTCAGGCTTACGCCGACGCTGCATTGTTTCTGGGTCTATAACGGAGGCCGTGGGAGATGAACTCCACGGCAGACCTGTGACGGCGAGCCGCGTGGTTGCCGGGTCCGGTCGACCCAGTGGGTCGCCCCTACGCGCGGCGTGGTAGGTCGATCTCGGCGCTTATCCCCGAAAGGGCATTCAGTGTAGGGTTGTGATTGCATCGCGCCTCGGTTCGCCAGCTTGGGCACACAGATCCTGGACGCAACGGCGCTACACAGCGATGCTATACGCAATCCGGCTGAACGGTAATGCATCTGTCATTCCGAGCGTGCGAGGAATCCGTACCACGGTTCACGAATCGCTCACCGCGTTCGGAATGACATGCAATAGTCTTCAACCGGATTGCGTATTACACGGGCCGACGAGTTGTAGTCAGCCCGCCGTAGGTCTTAGGTCGACTCGATTGGAGATTCTTGTAGATTCGCCATCGTTCTAGCGAATCGCCCCGTCAACCTGCCGGTCGGCAGCTCGGAACAGAGGGAGTGCTTTCTTGCGCGTAAAAGATTTATCGGCGCCGAGGATCACATACGCCACGATGTTCTCCGTTCGGAAGGCCACCAGGTAGAATGTCCCCAGTCTGCGCATTCTTGGCCTCGAACACCGCGCCCTCGTCGCCGTAATCCCGCTCGCCTGGGATCGTCTTGAGCCGCACCCCCGGCGAAAGCTCATCCTCGTTCACACTCTTGCGCAAATCGGCGTAAGCGCGGTGGGCGTTACGCTCTGTGTCGAACGTGAAGCGGAAGTCCCAGGCCAAGACGAGCCCTTTGGGTTGCTGCAGGTCCCCCGACCAAAGATTCGTCAAAGTGACCCGCCCATTGAACTTCTTGAGTTCCTGATTCTGCTGCTCTCCGACATCTGTGTTGAGCCTCAGTCCATAGCCACGCAACAATCGCGCGCGGGAATTGCGAGAGGGGAGTCAGCATCGACAGACTTCGCGGTCCGGGCTGGCTCGGACGGCTGCGTCGGCTCGGCACCGGCCGTAGGTTCGGTGATCGGCGCGGTCGCTTCGGGCATCGCCGCCGTTGCATTGGCGATCGCCGGTGTCTCGATAGCGGCCGCCTCTGTTGCTGGTGGATTTGCGGGACCACTGGTAGCGGTCGCCTGTACATCCACGCCAGCGGTGACCTCCGTGGTCGACGCGGCGGCCGTGCCTGCGGCGCCAACACCCGTGGTGGCGGTCGCGACCACTTGCCCAACGGCCGAAGACTGTGTTGCCGGTGTCGCCGCGTCGTTTCCTCCGCCGCATGCGGTCAGAAAAACCATCACCACGATGGACAACGCGAGTAGGTGCGTTTGTACCATTATGTGTCCCTCAGAGTTCGAATGGCGTTCAGCCCATATAGCTTATTCAACACTGCGGTGCCCCACGCTCCCAGCAGTGCAGCGAGTATGCACGGTGCCTCCGAAGCGGGCAAATCGCGTGTGGAGTTAGTGCGCTGCTCTAGCTTACCCGTTGACAAGCGTAATGTGTACTTGTCGTTGCAAAACGATAGGTTTTGGCGGTGCGATCTGCGGACCCGGAGCAGGACCCAAGGAGAACAGCGAGCGCCATTCGGGACCACAATGACCGAGCGCGCAAAGCGAGGACCGGGTGCAGGTTTGACAGCGGCGGCAGGGCCCTATTCTGAGGCTCACGGCAAAATGTAACGCGCGGATCGTAAAGAGAGGCGGTACGAGGGGATGGTCACGAGCGGAGCGACCTCTGAGAAAGATCGCGCGAATGCGCCGAACACCGGACTTGAGGGTGTCGTCGTGGCTCGCACAGAGCTTAGCGACGTGGACGGACAGGCCGGTGTGCTCACGGTCCGTGGGTATGACATCGCAGAGCTGGCGCATAACGCCACGTATGAGGAAGTCGCCCACCTACTGTGGCACGGCGCACTACCGACCGCTGCCGAGCTCGGCGCGCTCCAGGAGCGACTCGTACGCTACCGGCAGTTACCCGACGAGACACGCATCGCGATCGACGTTGCCGCCCGGCGGATGGGACCGATGGACGCATTGCAGTTCATTGTCGGCTCGCTCATCGTGGACGATCCTGACCCCGATGACGAGTCATACGAGGGCAACTTGGCGCGTGCCGAAAAGCTTGTCGCCCGTGTGCCGGTCATCGTTGCGATGTATCACCGGCAACGTGCGGGCCTGCAGAGCGTCGAGCCTCGTGAGGACTGCAGTCTCGCAGCGAACTTCCTGTATCAGCTCACCGGTGTAGAGCAGCCCGCTGGCGAGGTTACGGGACTGAATACCTATCTCGTCACCGTGGCCGATCACGGCATGAATGCGTCCACCTTCGCGGCGCGCGTCATCGCTTCAACCGCGTCAGACATCTACTCCGCCGTCACCGGCGCGCTCGGCGCACTCAAGGGCAGCCTGCATGGCGGCGCGCCAGGACCGGCATTGGAAATGATCCAGGAAATCGGCCAGCCCGAACGTGCGGAGGCGTGGATGCGAGAGGCCGTAGCGAGCGGCAAGCGGCTGATGGGCTTCGGCCACCGGGTGTATAAAGTCCGAGATCCCCGCGCCGAGGTACTCTACGAGGCGGCTGTGGCTCTTGCCGATGAGACGGGAGAACAGGAGGCCCTTGCACTCGCGCGCGAGGTGGAACGTGCAGGGGTGCAAGTGCTCGCGGAGAGCAAGCCAGGCCGCAACCTCAACACAAATGTGGAGTTCTATACGGCGCTACTGCTCCGCGAGCTCGGGCTACCGCAAGACCTCTTCACGCCGGCGTTCGCGATCGGTCGCACCGCGGGGTGGACGGCGCACGTACTGGAGCACCAGAAGTCCGGCCGGCTGATCCGCCCGCAGTCGGAGTATGTTGGTCCCCGTGGCCTGCGATACACGCCTGTTTCTGAGCGCTGAATCGGAAATGCAGGGCGCGTGCGCTACACGTACCTACTTGCGCTGGCCAAGGCACTCAGGTCACCGCAGGACCGCAGCCCCAAACCGGCAACGCCTCGATCGGGCTCAGGCCCGCGCGACCGCCGTCAACCCGCGAGCGGAGAAGTACTTCGCCTGTGGGTGGTGCACAACGAGCGCCGCTGTGCTTTGCTCAGGCACGAGCTGGTGGCCGATCGTCAGATCGACGCCGATCAGGTCTCTCGCAGGCAGTAGGCGCATCACGTCTTCCTGCTGCGAGAGGTCCGGACAGGCCGGATAGCCCCATGAGTAACGTCTGCCCTGATTGTCTGCCAGGCCAAGCTCCGCTCGCACACGCTTGTGAACGAATTCGGCGAGCGCTTCTGCGGTTTGCACCGCGAGGCCGTGGATGAAGTAGGCGTCCGTGTAGTCGCCGGCCTTTTCCAGGCGCTCGACCATCTCGGTCGCCGCGTCGCCAGCCGTAACTACCTGCATGGCAACCACGTCGCGCCCCGCCCCGACCGGTAGATAGTAGTCGGAGAGGCAGAGGTGTTCCTCGTCCGGCTGGCGGGGAAAGGTCATCCGCGAGACCTCGCGACCAGAGTCCGGGTCATAGATGACTAGGTCGTCGCCTTCGCCGTTTGCTGGGAAGTAGCCGTAAATCGCTCGGGGAAGTATGAAACCCTCCCTCGCCGCACGCGACTTAAGTTCCTCCAGCTTCGGCTCGAACTCCCCCTTCACTAGTTGATCCCATCGCTCGCCCGAGGCGTTGCGGGCACCCCAGTGCAATCGGTACAGCGTATTCAGGTCAAGGTTGTCCCAGACGC
>JAUJMR010000001.1:241831-264158 GCA_030446765.1 Chloroflexia bacterium | reverse complement strand
CGGGCACCCCAGTGCAATCGGTACAGCGTATTCAGGTCAAGGTTGTCCCAGACGCTCTGCAGAGGGATCGGATCCAAGACCCGGTGGCCCCAGAAAGGTGGTTCGGGTGCGCGCTCGAGCCTGCGAACCTCGACCGCGCCTGGGGCGGCACGTGCCACGGGTGTCGCGGTAGCCCGCTCAGCTTCTTTCTCCATAAACTGTTCCGCAAGCGAACGTGCTTTTCCTACAAACTCTCCGCGGCGGTCCGGCTCCGAGAGCTGGTCCATGATCTCAAGGCCCTCGAATGCGTCCTTGGCGTAAAATACGCCGGGGCGATAGTATGCTCCATCGGGCAAGAAACCGATGCGCCGCCCATAGTTGCGGTTGATCGCCGCGCCTCCCACGATGACGGGGAACTCCAGCCCACGCTTCGCCAACTCCTGCACGCAGAGTGGCATCTGCTTGCTCGTGCTGACCAGCAATGCCGAGAGGCCGATGGCATCCGCGTTCACCTCCCGTGCTTTCTCGATGATTGTGTTAATGGGCACCTGCTTGCCGAGGTCGTAGACCGTGTACCCGTTGTTCGAGAGGATCGTGTTCACGAGGCTCTTTCCGATGTCGTGCACATCCCCAAACACCGTCGCGAGTACGATCTTCCCCTTCGTGTATCCTTCCTTGCGATCGAGAAACTTCTCCAGGTGCGCGACTGCCTTCTTCATCACCTCGGCGCTTTGCAGCACGAACGGTAGTATAAGCTCACCCGCCCCGAACTTGTCGCCGACCTCCTTCATCGCGGGAAGCAGCACGTTGTTCAGCACATCCACCGGGCTCTGGCGCTCGAATGCCTCATCGAGGCGGTCCTCGATGCCCTCTTTCTTTCGGAAGAGGATCTGGTAGTGGATCCTCTCCTCCGGCGTCATGCCCGCCGTGGGGTCCACTTGCTCGCGGCCAGTGTTCTCCGCACCCTTGTCCTCGTAGTGTTGTATGAATCGGGGAAGCGCATCCGGATCGGTGGCCCAGATGAGATCCTCGCAAAGCTTACGCTCCTCAGCGGATATTTCCGCATACGGCGTAATCTCCTGTGGATGAACGAGTGCGAGGTCCAACCCTGCCTGGACGGCGTGGTACAGAAAGACGGAGTTTAGGGCGGCGCGCGCGTGCGGGGCAACACCGAAGGAGACGTTCGAGACGCCAAGGCTGGTGAGCACACCGGGCAGTTCCCGCTTCACGGCACGAATACCGTCGATAGTCTCTACGGCGGAGCGTGCCAACTCCTCCTGTCCCGTCGTCACGGGGAAGGTCAGCACGTCGAAAATGATAGCGTCGGACTCCAGGCCGTAATCGTCGCTCAAGATTCCATGGATGCGACGCGCGATACCCAGCTTGCGCTCGGCGGTGTGCGCCATCCCCTCCTCATCGATAGTGAGTGCGACCACTGCCGCGCCGTGCTCCACGGCCATAGGGATGACCGTGTCGATACGCTCGCGGCCGTTCTCCAGGTTCACCGAGTTGATGATTGCGCGGCCCGGATAGTTCTCGAGTGCAGTTTTTATGACCGCAGACTCGGTGCTGTCGATCATCAGTGGTGCCTCGACACCAGCGCTTACCATCCGGAGTACGCGCCGCATCTGCTCCGTCTCATCGGTGCGCTCGGTCAGCGCGACACACAGATCGAGTGAGTGCGCGCCGCCGTCGACCTGGTTGCGCGCGACATCAAGGATAGCGTCGTAGTCTTCCGCCAAGAGCAGCCGCTTTACCTTGCGGCTGCCCTGGGAGTTGACGCGCTCCCCTACGATATGCGGCGGTGGGTCTTGGCGCAGGTCCGTGGCGCGGACGCCAGAGGAGATCGCGACGAGTCGCTGAGGCTGGCGGTCCCCCGGACGCACGCGGTCCAGCGCCTCCACGACCGCGCGCATGTGGTCCGGCGTCGTGCCGCAGCAGCCGCCAACGATCGTCACTCCGCGGTCGCGCACGAACTCTGCATGCGCCCGTGCGAGGCCGTCGGGGTCCAGCGGGTATACGGCTGCGCCACCCTCATTCAGCGGGATACCCGCGTTCGGGATGACGCTGATCGGCACGGGGGAATGTTCCGTCAGCAGTCGGACCGGCTCACCCATGTGTTCCGGCCCGGTCGAGCAGTTGAGCCCGATCACATCGACGTTCAATGCCTGTAACGTCACGAGCGCGGCAAGCGGGTCCGTTCCCAGGAGCATGCGCCCCGACGTGTCGAGCGTGATTTGGGTCTGGATCGGTACATGCCGGCCGCTCTCGCGAAAGTAGCGTCGGATGCCCGCGATCGCCGCCTTCACTTCGAGTATGTCCTGCGCCGTCTCTATGAGCAGCAGGTCTACTCCGCCATCCACGAGTCCCTTCGCTTGCTCCTGGAAGAGGACCGCGAGTTGCTCATACGTGATGTTCGAGAGTGTGGGGTCCGATGAGGACGGCAACATGCCGGTTGGTCCAATGGAGCCCGCGACCCACCGTGGCTTCGACGGCGTTGAATAATCGTCGGCCACGCGGCGTGCGATTCGGGCGGCTTCGAAGTTCTGTTCGTGCGTTCGGTCACCCAGACCGTACTCGTCGAGCTTCAGGCGACTGCCACCGAACGTGTCCGTCTCCAGTACCTCGCACCCCGCCTCCAGGAAGGACGCATGGATCTCCTCGATAATTCGTGGCCGGACCAACACAAGGTATTCGTTGCAGCCCTCCTTGCCACCGTACTCTTCGGCGGTGAGGTCGTATCCCTGCACGCTCGTGCCCATAGCACCGTCGAAAATCACGACACGGCGTCGCGCTGCCTCTAGGTACTCCTGTCCGCTTCGCGTCAATCCCTGCCTCCGGTTTGTGATCATATGCGATCGGCACTGCGCGCGTTTGCCGCGGTGACATGCCGATCGATAGGGGGTGATGACTGAGCGTTCCCCGGCCTCCGGCTGCTGTCGAGCGCATCGATGACTTCGGCGCACTGCTCGTAACGTCCAAAGGATGGCATCAGGTAGATACCCTGAACTCGACCCTGTGCGGCGTCAACGAACTCCTGCGCCAGCCGTATGCCCGCGCTCAATCCCGCGGAACCCGCCTCATGCATCGCCCGGCGAACGCCCTCCGGCACCCGGATGCCCGGCACCTCATTGTGCATATAGTCCGCATGCTTGAAGCTTTGGAGCGGCAGGACCCCAAGCAGGAACGGTACAGGCAAGGGGCCGATACGGTCGAGGAAACTGTGCAGCGCTTCGATGTCATACAGTGGCTGGCTCATGACGAAGTGCGCCCCTGCCTCCAGCTTCCGCCAGAATCGCTCGATGTGCTCGTCCAGATCCTCCGCGGTGGGATCGACGGCGCAGCCAATGCAAAAACCTGCATGTGCACCGACAGAGCGGCCCGCTCGGTCCACACCGGCATTGAGCCTGGAGAGGGTGCCCACGAGGCCAATGGAGTCCACATCCCAGACACCGGTCGCGTCGGGGTAATCGCCGAGCGTCGGCGGGTCGCCGGTGAGCGCGAGGACATTGCGCACCCCCATCGCGTGAGCGCCAATCAACTCGCTTTGCAGCGCCATGAGGTTGCGGTCACGGGTGGTGAAGTGGATGATCGTCTCTACGTCGACACGGTCCTGAATGAGCTTCGCCATCGAGAGCGCGCTCATCCGCACGCGCGCCATCGGACTGTCGGCTACGTTCACGAAGCGCACGCCGCGTTCGGCGAGCATGCACGCCCCGTCGACCACCTTCGTCGGGTTAAGCCCCTTTGGCGGATCTAGCTCCACGCTTACGATGAACTCGCCCTGGTTGATCGCTTCCTGAAGCCGCGTGGGTGCAACGTTCGCCGGCATTACCTCGGGCTTCTGGGTCTGAGGCGTTGGTACCTGCCGGACTGGCGAGCGCACCGGCGTCCGCGCCTCGTTGAGCACCGTCGCCATTGCCGCGATATGCGCCGGCGTCGTACCGCAACAACCGCCGACCAGGCTGACACCGGCATCGACAAACCGCCTGGCATACTCCGCAAAATAGTCCGGCCCGCTGATGTACACAAAGTGTTGACCCCGGCGAGAGGGGAGACCAGCGTTCGGCTGGGCAGTGATCCGGCGTGCCCCGGCCGCACGCATGCGCTCTACCGTTTCGAGTGTGTTTTGCGGACCTACCGAGCAGTTGATGCCCACGAGGTCCGCGCCGAAGAGCCTGAGCCGCTCGACAACCTCTTCTGGCGAGTGTCCTTCCAGGGTGAAGCCGTCATCGCCAAACGTCATCTGCGCGATGATGGGCAGCTCGCAGACCGCCCGCACCGCCTCTATTGCGATTCTCGCTTCATCTAGATCCGAGAAAGTTTCCAGAGTTATCAGGTCCGCTCCTCCCTCGAGAAGCGCTTCCGTCTGCTCACGGAAGGCGGCGCGCAACTGGTCCTCCGGCTCCCGATGCTCCTCGGTCATGGGCCGCAGGATGGGACCAATCGAGCCAGCAATAAACGCGGTGCGCCCGGACACCTCTCGCGCATCTCTCGCGATCTTTGCCCCGTGCAGGTTGATGTCGCGTACGCTGTCCTGCAGGCCGAACTCGGCGAGTCGCACACGGTTCGCGCCGAATGTATTCGTGGTGATGAGCTCGGCGCCTGCTGCTAGATAGTCGCGATGCACACTACCAACGAGCGCGCGATTCCTGAGATTGAGCTCATCGAAGCAACCGCCGTACGGCACGCCGCGCTCGTACAAGAGGGTGCCGACCGCGCCGTCGGCGAGTACGGGACCACGCTCCACGCGATCAAGAAATGGGCTGCGCATCGTGCTCTCTCTCCGTCCGTCGCTCCTGGAAGGCGGGCCAGTGCCGCCGGCCATAGGCGCGTGTGCAACATCGGCGGTGGCGAGATGACGGCTGCGAGCTAAAGAGAAACCCCTAGCACATGACAAGGGGGCATATCTGAGGCGCCAGTCCCCTTATCTCGCGGGTGTTCCCGCCGGAATTGGCACCTGGCGCATTAGCGCTGGTTGCCGGGCTTCACAGGGCCGTCTCCCTCCACCTCTCTCGATAAGGCAAGCATATTCAATTGTGGCACCTACCACCTAAAGAATAGGCTGACCAAGCCGCTCCTGTCAAGCCAAGCAAGCCACTTCTCTGTCTACAAGTTCCCAACGGCACAACTGATGCTTGCTGACATCGAGCAAGGCGTACGGTCCATCAGGCCAGTTAGCAATGGTACCGCGATATGCCGGCGGGATTGAAGACACAGCGAGGTGTAGCTAGTGCAGGCCAACCGAACGCGCATTGCCCTTATTGGCACAGCAAAACGCGCAACCTATCTCTATGCCCCGCTGCTCCAGTGGCTTCCCGATGTGGAGTTGGTTAGCGTGTGGGGACGCAGCGCGGAGTCCGCTCAGCGTCTAGGCGAGACACTCGGCGTCCCCGCCTACACCGATCTCGACCGCCTCAAACGCGAGACCGCGCCCGAGATCGGGATCGTGACCGTGAGCTACGGGGCGAACGGCGAGGTGGGACTAATGACCGTCGAGGCGGGACTACACGCGCTTCTCGAGACGCCCATTGCACACGACCTCACGGACGCCGACCGAATCATCGAGGTGGCGCGCCGACAGGGGCTGAAGGTCGAAGTCGCGGAGCAATTCCACCGCAGGCCGCTGGAAGCACTCAAGCTGCAGCTCTTGAAGAGCGGGCTTTTCGGACGCGTACATTCCTCCTTCAATGACTTCGCGGGTCACGGGTACCACGGCGTCAGCGTGATGCGCTCATATGTGGGCTTCGACGGCGTGCCAGTGCGCGTTTCCGGCGCCGTGGCAGATTACCCGCTGGCAACCGGCAACACCGAGACGCAGGAGCATGGGACCATCTGGTTCGACGGCGGACAGCTTGGGTTCTACCATTGGACGAACGTGGGCTACGGCTCGCCTCTCCGATGGTGGCGCTCCAGCCGGTTCCTCGCCGAACGCGGGATGGGGATCACCGTGGGGGTCGGTCTGGATGTAGAGGAGCGGCTCACGCTGCTCTCGGACGACGACGAGGCGCCCCGCTTCATCACAGTCGAACGCAAATGGGAGCGCGTCGATGGCGGCGCCCTCACCGCGCTTATTGCCCATACTGGCGATCAGGTGCACCCGGTTGTCCGCTGGGAGAATCCATTCCTGTCCGAGGTGCAAGGACTTGGTCCCCAGTGGCACGATGACGAGATCGGCGTCGCGAGCTGTATTATGAGCATCGTAAACGCGGTCCGAAACGACACCGATCCGACCTACGGCCCGGTCCAGGCCCGCCTCGATCAGGAAATCATCCTCGCTATCCGAGCCTCATCGGAAAGCGGTGGCCAGCCAGTGGATCTACCACTTGGCAGAAGCTGATAGGGGACATCCGTGCGTCGCCGTTCGTGTAGCGAATCGTCTGAGTAGTTAAGGAGTACGCATGAAGGCAGCATCCGACCTCACTCGCCTCCTTGCACGGCTCCCCCGGAATGCACCATCAAGCCGCAGCCTTTGGAGTCCGTTTTCCGTCCTGAGTGCCTGCAGCATAGGGAGCCTTCTGAGCGTCGGGAGCGTGCTCAGCATAAGCAGCGCGGGTTCGATCCTCAGCATTGGTAGTGCCGGGTCCATCCTGAGCGTAGGCAGCGCCGGCTCCATTCTGAGCATCGGAAGCGCGGACACAATTCTCGGGATCGGCGGCAGGTCGATCACCGCGAAGCGTGCGGAAACGCCAACAGACGCGGACTAACTTGAGCTACGTCCGTCGGCCGTTTGACTAGCGCACAAGTAGGCTCTACGCGCCACACCTCCTAGTTACAGTCGACATAACGCTCAGGTGCGCTTCACGTAATCAACTATGCTGTTGCCAACCGCCACCATATAGAGCGCTCTGGGTTGCCGCATGTACAAGAGTTCTCGGCGCGCACCTTCTGCGGCGCTGGTCGCTAAGGCTCATGCGCTCCGGGTTAAGGCCCGGTTCCCGGTATTAACTGGGCGATGTGACCTGGTGCGTGCACAGAGAGCCGCGAGATTAGCCTACTTGACGACCGCTACAAGGATGCCGTCCTGACCACCACGATTCGGTATGATGAGCGTGTCCAGTAAGGGTGAGCTCGCTGCGTGCCGGTTGAACTCAGCGAGCCCCTGTAGGTCCGCGTCGTCTCCCGGTACCATCACCTTGCCGGCACGCAGCACGTTATCGCCGACGATAACACCTCCGGTTCGGACGAGGCGTAGTGTCCAGTCCAGGTAGGCAGGATATGATGCTTTGTCGGCGTCAATGAACGCCATATCGAATGTCGGATCCTCGCGCTCGAACAGAGACGGCAGAGTTTCGAGCGCCGCGCCGACCAGGATCTGGACCTTTTCCCCTACACCTGCACGGTCCACGAAGGAACGGGCGAACGCCGCGTGCTTTGTGCTTTTCTCCAGCGTCACCACTCTGCCGTCCGGTGGAAGTGCGCGAGCGATCCACGCCGCGCTGTAGCCCCCAAGGGTGCCGATCTCGAGCACTCGGCGCGCACCGCCGATCCGGACGAGCATGCCAAGAAGCTTGCCTAGTTCCGCTGGCACCTGGATCGCCGGCATATTCGCCGCCGCGACATCCTGCTCAAACGAATCCAGTACCGGATCCGCGGGAATGCATAGGTCCCGCACATAGCTGTCGATCTGATCGAGTCCGCTCATGAATCGATTCCCTCCACATCGCGTGCCCTTGTTCAAGAGCCTCTATAGTACATGAACCGGCTGGACTGAAACGTCACTGGCAGCGAAAAACTCGACCCCTACCTGTAAACTTTATGAGTGCCAGTCTGGCGTTTCGCAAGCAATATGGTATTACTATTGGAGTGTTTTAGATCGCGGTCAGACGCACTGACCAGGAGGAACGTGTGGGGATATGCGGTGTACGGGCGGTGGACAGCCATACTAGGGGCACTCGCCGATGAGCCATCTGCTCGCGCCGCTCGCGGAGTGGATCCGTGACGTGGTCGAAAGCCTCGGATACGCCGGAATCGCGTTCCTGATCGTGCTTGAAAACCTGATACCACCTATTCCGTCCGAACTGGTGCTGCCATTCGCTGGCTATCTGATCGACCGCGGAGTGTACTCTCCCCTCGGGGCGTGTTCACCGCCGCGACCTCCGGCTCTGTTGTTGGCGCGCTCATCCTGTATGGCATTGGTGCGTGGTTCGGTGGCGAGGGGGTGGTGCAGCGTAGAGCGGCTGCGCGGCATCGTCCGGCGGTTCGGTCGCTGGATCTTCTTGCGGGAGGCGGACGTTGACCGCGCGGAGCAGTGGTTCATCCGGCACGGCGCAAAGGCGGTATTATTCGGACGGCTCGTGCCGGTCGTGCGCAGCCTCGTGTCGCTGCCCGCCGGTGTGGCGCATATGTCGCTCAAACCAAGTCCGTTTGTGCTCTTCACCGCAGTCGGCAGCGGAGTATGGAATGCAATCCTGATCGGCTTCGGCTGGTACCTGGGCACGCGGTGGGAGACGGTACTGGAGTACATCAGCCTGCTGGAATATGCAACCATCGCGCTGATTGCGTTCTTCGTCCTGCGGTTCGTATGGCGTCGCGTCCAGAGCGCGCCGGCTCAGCCGGGGTGGTGCAGCGTAGAGGGCAGAGAGGAAGCGCGCAATGACCGCCCGATAACCGTGGTGGGCGCACCTGCACTGCGTCTAGTCGGGGTCGCTAGAAGCCGGACACGGTTCCTCGACAGCTACTCCGGGACAGGGAGCCCGCCGCGGCAAGAATAGCTGCGGAATGCTTCAGTGACCGCCTGCACCGGACTATTACTTTGTTGCGAACTGGTTCAGGGCGTCGATAATGACGACGGCGACACTTTCTCCACTATGACCGGCGTCGTCGAGGACGTGGAGTTGGCTGGTGCTCCAACGCTGCGACAGTCTCCAGGCGGTATCCAGCGGGCTGCTGACGTCGTACCGACCGTGGATGAGCACGCCGAGGATGCCGTCCAGGATCGGGGCGTCACGTACCAGCTGGTCCTCCTCCAGGAATGCGGCGTGCCGCCAGTAGTGTGTGACCAGGCGCGCGAACCGGAGGCGGAACTCCGGGTCCTCATAGCGCGGGTTCGGGCGATGGCCGGGGGCAAGGGACACGTGGGTATCCTCCCATGCACACCATTCCCGCGCCGCGCGCTCACGGACGGCGGAGTCTTCATCGAACAGCAGCGTGGCGTAGGCATCGACCAGCGGCAGGTGCCGTAAGGTGTCCGGTACGGCCGAGACGAACCGATCCCACTCCCGAGGGAATATGCGCCCGACGTCGCGGGTGATCCATTCGACCTCGCGGCGGGTTGTTGTGGTCACAAGTGCGAGCACGACTGCGCTGATCCGCTGCGGGTGTGCCTGGGCGTAGGCCAGGCCGAGGGTCGTTCCCCATGATAGGCCGAGTACGGTCCAGCGCTCTACCCCGTGGAGGCGGCGCAGCGCCTCCATGTCGGCGATGAGGTGGGCGGTGGTGTTGGTGCGCAGATCGGCATCGGACTCGCTCGCTAGTGGGCGGCTTCGGCCGGACCCTCGCTGGTCGAACAGCACGACGCGGTAGGCGTCCGGGGCGAAGAAGCGTCGCTGGCTGGGCGAGCAGCCCGAGCCTGGCCCACCGTGGAGGTAGAGTGCAGGTTTGCCATCTGGGTTGCCGCAGCACTCCCAGTACACGCTATGCCCGTCGCCTACGTCGAGCATGCCGCTGTCGTACGGTTCTATCTTTGGGAAATAGTCCAAGATATGACACCCCTAGTTGCGAAGCAGGTCTGAGGCGACAGTGCACCCCAGACTGCGTGTGACCTGGGCTGACGTTCATCACCAAGGGGTCATCCTACTACATCGCACCGCGGCCAAGTGTGCCCCCCAGCGAACCCATCGGCGGGCGTCAGTACTAACGGTGCTCAAGCACACCGCCCGTTTCTGCTACGCTTGCAGCGTTACATAGCACGAAGGAGATGTCCCCGTTGACCACCGACCCGATCACCGAATACGTTGAGGCGGCATTGCCCTCTTATCTTGCGGACCTACACGAAATTGTCAGCATCGACAGCGGCACGATGAACAAGCCCGGCGTTGACGCGGTCGCCACAGAGATGCAACACCGTCTCGCAGCGATTGGCTGTGAGATCACCCGCATCCCGAACGCCATCTATGGCGACAGCGTCGTCGGACGGCTGCGCGGCACGGGCGATAAGAAGATCGTCATGGTCGGCCACACCGATACCGTTTATCCCGACGGCACCGCCTCGGAGCGTCCCTTCCACATCGATGGTGATCGCGCTTACGGTCCAGGTACCTCGGACATGAAGAACGGTATCCTGGCGGGCCTGTACGCGATGAGGGCGCTCAAGGATACGGACCAGCTCCCGTTCGGTGAGTTGGTGTTCTTCCTCAACTCCGATGAGGAGGTCGGCTCTCCCACCACCGCCCCGGCCATCGACCGCGAATGTGCAGGTGCCACTGCTGCACTCGTGCTGGAGAGCGGTCGGGCAGGCAACTCGGTTGTTGTTGGGCGGAAGGGTGTGTATGAGTACACGCTGACGGTCCACGGCAAGAACGCGCACGCCGGCGCCAATCCGGAGCGCGGCCGCAGCGCGGTGCTGGAAATGGCGCATAAGATCGTCGCGATTGCGGCGCTCAACGGGCTCAGTCCCGGCACCACCGTAAACGTTGGCGTCGTGCACGGCGGGATGCGGCGCAACGTTGTGGCGAGCCAGGCGGTGTGCGAAATCGATGTCCGCACGCTGACCATCGCCGCTCAGGAGGAGTTTGACCGCGCACTCGCCAAGATTCTGGCCGAGCCGGTCGTCCCCGACACGCGCACGGAAGTGACCATCGGCCACTGCTTTCTCCCGATGGAGCGGAACGATCGCAATCAGGGTCTTTACCACGTCGCGCGTACAGTGGCGGCACGGCTCGGCTACGAACTTAGCTGCACCGAGTCGGGCGGTGGGTCGGATGCGAACCACATCTCCGGCATCGGCGTGCCTGTGCTCGACGGCCTCGGGCCGAGGGGTGGAAACGCACACAGCCCAGAGGAACACTTGCAGATCCCGAGCGTTGTCGAGAGGACGAGCTTGCTTGCGCACCTGATCCTGGAGATCGCCAAATAACGCCCGATCTCAACAGTGAATCGTCGGTCCCGGACGAGCCAGTCATCACCATGCATGGCGAGAAGGTGGCTCTCGGTCCGGCCGGTCTCAGCCTGATCCCGCAGTTGCAGCGGTGGCTCAATGACTTTGAGGTCGGCCGGACGACCTGGGGTGTGCTGCCATTAACCCTGGAGGACGCGGAGGCACGATACCGGCGCAACACCGGTGGAGGTAGCGTCAGCTTCGTCATCTATGAGCGTGTGACACTGCGCTCCATCGGCACCACGCTGCTGACTGAGATCGATCACCGGCACCGCACAGCAAGCTTCGGACTGGTGATCGGCGAGAGGGATTGCTGGGGTAAGGGCTACGGTACCGAGACAGCCCGCCTGATGCTCGACTACGCCTTCAACGCCCTGGATCTGCACAACGTGATGCTCACGATGCAAGCCTACAACAAGGGCGCCATGCGGGCCTACGAGAAGGCCGGCTTTCGCATCGTTGGTCGTCGTCGCGAGGCCCATAAACTCGGCGGCCGGTTATACGACGAGATCTTCATGGATTGCCTCGCTACCGAGTTCGAAGGAGGTGGCCTGTCGGCGCTCCACCCCGTCGAGTAGCGCCGCGCAGGGTCATTCGGCAGAGTTCAGATGTCGGTCTGTCCCAGACTACTCGATGGGGCGCAATCCCGCCTCGATCTTCGCTCGGTGGGGCTCCAAGAATGGCGGCAACGCAAGGTGCTCGCCCAGGTGCGCGGGGTCCTCGTCCGTCGCGAAGCCCGGTCCGTCCGTCGCGATCTCGAAGAGCACGCCGCCCGGCTCGCGGAAGTATATCGAGCGGAAGTAGAAGCGGTCGATAACGGGCGTCACCGCCAGTCCTGCCGCCGATATGCGCTGTTGCCATTGCTCATGTTCGATGTCGTTCGCGGCGCGAAAGGCCACGTGATGCACTCCGCCTATCCCGGTGCGCGCCGGTGCTTGTTCGGCAGGTCGAGCGATCCGCACCTGTGTGCCTGGCCCACCCGGTCCGGACTCCAAGACGCACACCCCTTCCTGATCGTCAGCACGACGGAAGCCGAGGACGTCCGTGAGCACCTGCTCCGTTGGTGCGAGGTCGCGCACGTGAAGGGTGACTGAGCTCAGACCGCGCACCGCATACTGGGCTGGAACGGCACTCTCGTCCCAGGGTGTGCCGCCCGGAACTCCTGCAGCGCCTCCGTCGTCCACAAGCTCGAGTCGCTGGCCCTCCGGATCGGTGAATGGCAGAAAGCTTACGCCCGCGCGCTGTTGTAGCCCGTTATGGGCCACGCCTTGCTCCGCGAGCCGCTGAGCCCACCATTCCAGTGTTTCGTGGCCGTTCACACGCAGGCTAACGGTAGCGACCTCACCGGCGCCCGGCCGGTTTGGTCCAGCGTGGGGCCAGTCAAAGAACGTCACCTCGGTGCCCGGGCGTCCATGCGTATCCCCAGAGAAGAGGTGGTACGCGGAAACGTCGTCCTGATTCACCGTGCGTTTCACCAACCGCAGGCCAAGCACTTGGCGGTAGAAGCGGAGGTTGCTCGAAACGTTCCCCGTGACCGCGGTCAAATGATGCAAGCCACCGATCGTAATGTGTTCCGCCATTGCTTTATGCTCCTCCGAGATGTTTAGTACCACGCTCTCTTAATACCGTAGCATATCGGGTAGTCCCGTACTATCGGAGTCGGGTTGACAAGCCCGTTGCCGTTCAACGTCCGTGCAGTGCCGCAGTCGCTATGTCGGAGGAAGCTCGCTGCCCCAGCGGACGAGCTGATAGCCATACCGATCGCGGAGTTCGGATACCGTGCTTTGCAAGCGGAGGTCCCGTTCGGTACTGACAGGGCGCTCCACCTCCCAGAGGCCGAGCTGCCGAGGCGGCGAGCCGAGGCCAGTGACCCCCACACCGACGAGTCGCACGGGTACACTCGTCTGCCACAACTGATTGAGCAAGTGCAGCGCGGCTGCAGAGATCTCGGCGTCGTGCGCAGACGGCTGGGGCAGCGAGGCCTGGCGGGTCAGCGTCGTGAAGTCGGACCAGCGCAGCTTGAGCTTAACCGTCGTTCCGACCATCCCCGCGCGCCGTAGCCGCTTCCCCACGTCGGCTGCCTGCGAGTGGACAGTACGCCGCAGCGTCTCGGCATCCGTAACGTCCCGAGGGAATGTCGTCTCCCGCGAGACGGACTTGGCGGTGTGTTCGGTAATGATGGGACGATCGTCATTGCCAACGGCATGGCGGGACAGGGCACGACCATACTTTCCGAAGCGGTTCTCCAGTGATGCCGGCGGCCAGCCCGCGATGTCGCCGACTGTGTGCAGTCCGAGTGCAGCCAGGCGGTCCGCGGTCTTCGCGCCCACCCCCCACAGCGCGTGTGCCGGGAGCGGTGCGAGAAACGCCGCTTCGGTGCCAGGTGGCACCGCCAGAATCGCGTTGGGTGGGCCATTCCGTCGCGCCGACGCCTTGCCGACATCCGTTGCCACCTTCGCCACCAGTTTATTCGTCGCGACCCCTATTGAGCACGGCAGCCCGAGTTCGTCGCGGATCTGTGCCTGAAGCCGTCGGGCGAGCACCTCGCCTGCCTCGGGTATATCGCTGACGTCGAGGAACGCCTCGTCAATGGAGACCTGCTCCACCATCTGGGTGAGCGCACGAAGCCGCTGCATCACCGCATGTGAGGAGGCGCGGTATGCAGAAAAGCGCGTGGGGAGGCAGAGCAAGTGCGGACACAACGAGAGCGCGCGAACCATTGGCATTGCGGAGCGCACGCCGTAACGCCGTGCGGCGTACGAGCAGGAGGAGACGACGCCTCGCCCCGCGGCATTGCCTCCCACGGCGAAGGGCTTTCCGCGCATCGAGGGATCCCGCTGCTCCTCAACGGCACAGAAAAAGGCGTCAAGATCAACGTGCAGGATTGTGCGCGGCATCAATCGCCTCTAGATTGAAAGATGATCCCCGGGTCGTGGCGGAAACGGCTCAACAATTCCTATTATTGCGCTCGGATGTTTGTATGCAACCGCGGTCGCGCTGGTCCTGGTCAATACGAAAGCCATACCGGGAGCGGCCCCGGCATGGCTCAGACGCGGAAGTGAAAACCCAACCTGAGTGTCCGTGCGCTACCGACTCATAGAGCGGTACCGCCGTACAGCGAGTGGGGCGAACACCGCGAGCAAAATTACCACCCAGATGAGGGTGAGCAGGACCGGCTGCCCAGCTGGAAAGCCATTCCCGACGTACGGATTCGGATTCCCCCATAATTCGCGGACGGCTGAAGTAAGCACGCTAGCTGGATTCCACTCCGCGACGGGCTGGAGCCACGATGGCAAGGTCTGTGGGGGCACGAAGATGTTCGAGAGGAAGGTCAAGGGAAAGATGGTGGTAAACGACACCTGCTGCGCGACCTCTACTGTCGGCACGGACAGACCCAGCCAGACACCGACCCAAGACATCGCGAAACTGAATAGGAGGAGCAGCCCAACGCCGGCAAGGAACTCCAGTACGCTTGAGTGCACGCGCCAACCAACGGCGAGGCCTGAGAGCATCAGAACGACCAGGATACCGCCGTTGTAAATCACGTCTGAGAGGGTACGGCCACTGAGCACAGCCGAGCGAGCCATAGGCAGTGATCGAAAACGGTCCAGGATGCCCTTGTTGATGTCGTCCGTTATGCCGATAGCGGTTGTTGCGGCGGCGAACGCGATGGTCTGTGCGAAGATTCCCGGCAACAGGAATTCGCGGTAGGAGCCGCCGCCCGGTAATGGGATCGCGCCGCCGAATACGAACGCGAAGAGCAGAACGAACATAACCGACTGCAAGATCGCAAAGATGGCGAGCTCGGGGATTCGCGGGATGCGCTTCAAGTTGCGCTCGGTCACTATCAAACCATCCGATATCGCGTTGCGAAGACCGCCGGTCGCGGCCGGCGCCTGAAGTTTCGTGGCTGTCATTTCTCCTCCGGAAGAGTCGTCTGTTAGGAGCTAGCTATTCTTGTCTTCATCGTCAGGGGTAATCTCTGCCGCGTGACCGGTGAGCGTCAGGAAGACGTCATCCAGGGTAGGGCGCCGCAGCCCGATGTCGTCGATCGCGATCTTGGCCTGGTCGAGGTCTCGAACAACCTGGACAAGTCGTTGCGCGCCACCGCTGGTGGGCACCGTGAGCCGGCGCGTGTGCTCGTCCACCGCGCACTCCCCATCAGTATCGCGTCCAATAATCTCGACCGCCCGGGCGATTGCGTCCCGATCGTGGACGACGACCTCGATGCGCTCGCCACCTACCTGTGACTTCAGCTCATCTGCTGTGCCGCGAGCGATGATTCGGCCGTGGTCAACGACGGCGATGCTGTGTGCCAGCTCGTCAGCCTCCTCGAGATACTGGGTTGTGAGGAGGAGAGTCGTGCCCTCCCGTACCCGATCGCGAATCACCGCCCACATCGCGAGTCGACTTCGGGGGTCAAGACCGGTTGTCGGCTCGTCGAGAAAGAGCAGGCGCGGACGGCCGCTCAACGCGCTGGCGAGATCGAGCCGTCGACGCATGCCGCCCGAGTACGTCTTCACCGTTCGGTTGGCCGCGTCAGCGAGGTCGAACTGCTCAAGCAGCTCATCGGCTCGGCGACGTGCTTCGGCACGCGACAGCTGGTAAAGCCTGCCAAACATGACCAGGTTTTCCCGGCCGGTGAGATTCTCATCGACGGCCGCATACTGGCCCGAGAGGCCAATGACCGACCGAATCTGCTGCGCCTGGCGAACTACGTCGTACCCGGCTACCGTCGCGTGCCCACCGTCCGGCCGGAGCAGGGTCGCCAGCACTCGGACCGTCGTGGTTTTGCCCGCACCGTTTGGCCCGAGGAGTCCCAGCACGGTGCCCTCCGCGATCGTTAGATCCAGGCCGTTGAGCGCTCGAACCTCGCCGGATCGCGACCGATAGATCTTGACAAGACCTTCGGCAGTAATCACGTTTGGCCTGTCTGTGTACGTGAGGTAAGTCGATGTTGGTGGGGCATGCTGCGTGATAATAGCGGACCTCCGAATCCGGGATTAGGTGCAGATGAAACCATCGGTACGCGCTGACGGATGGTTCGCCGTCCATATGGTCGCCGCAGTGCCAGCTACGTTATTAGACGGACCATTATTTTAAGCAGGATCTAGTTGTCTTGCAACGATGTAAAGCGTATTTGCATCTGGAGATTAAGTCACAAGCATCGGTAGTACACACGACGAAACCTTTGATGTTGGTTCGCAGGACTTGTGAGCACTCAGCGAAGGTCGTTTTCGCACAACCGGAGACTTCGTCCGCGCTCAGAGCGACCTGTCGCACGATGGCACGACCAGCTTTCTGGGGTGCGTGAATCAGCGCCCAGCTACACGGTGCCCACTCGTCTTAACTGTGGACCCATCCTTGCTGCCATACCGGTGCAAAGGGAGGTGAGTATGCAGCGAGATGTTAAGGCAGTATTGGACGGCTCAGTTGGCGGGGTTATCGGAACTGCCTTAATGAGTGCGACCATGATGGCCGGAAAGCGGTTAGGTCTCCTGGGCGAGCATCCGCCGGAGCTCCTTGCCGCTGCGATGTTACGTGGCTCGAGGGTACCCACGATGAAGGGCCAGACGCAAGACGCACTGGCGGTGGCGGCACACTTCGCTTTTGGTATTGGCGCGGGCGCGCTGTTCGCGGTCCTGCATCGCCGCTTGCGGCTGCCGATTCATGCCGCGATACATGGCGCTCTGTACGGTACCGGCGTCTGGGCTGTGAGCTACATTGGCTGGATACCGGCACTCGGCATTATGCCGTCCGCCGAGCACGACCGCCCCGGCAGACCGTTCGTTATGGTGCTTGCACACTGGATCTTCGGCGGTGTTCTGGGAAGTTGGGTCGGCCGCTCGGAGAAGCACCGATAAGATAAATCCATCCTAGCGTGATCTCTGCCGCCGCGGTATAAGGGCTACCCCAACGCCGGTATAATACTTGCTGGGGTTTTGGCATCCCCACTTGCTTATCACTGGAGGACCATGAAGGGTTCGGGAATCAGATACTTGTGGCCGTATATCGCTCATCGGCGGCGATGGATACTGGGCTGCATCCTTTACGCGGTTATTGGCGCATCGGCGAGCGCGTATAGCCCGTTCCTTCTCGGGCGCGCAGTGGATGAGTTGGGTGGGGGGGTGCGCCTCCCGTTGCTCGCGGCATACTCGGTGGGAATGCTGATACTGGCGGCACTGCTTGCGTCGTTTCGCTACCTGCTCCGCATGCTCACCGGGACGATCGCCGCGACCGTGTCCTACGAGATGAGCCAGGATCTCTTCGCACGACTCCTGGTGCTCGACCAGCGCAACTTCGGTTTTTTTGGTAGAGGTGATCTGCTTTCGCGGGCAACGACGGACTTTATCCCGATCTGGCGGTTTTTCAGCGCAGGCTTCCAAATGATGATGCACTCGCTCGTGCTGCTGGTCATCGGGTGCATTCTGATGACCATCGCCAGCCCGTTGCTTGGTGCGATCGTGTTCGGTTGCCTCCTGCTCACAATGACAGCCCAGTTATTTCTTGGCCCGCTATTGGAGCGTGCCTTCGACCGGGTGCAGCGCGATATTGCCGAACTGTCGGGGTTCGCTCAGGAGCACCTGACGACCGTGCGGATGGTGAAGGCATACGGTCAGGAGCAGCAGGTCGTGACGGCGTTCGAGACGGTCAACGACCGCTACTCGGAGAGCAATCTCCGGTTCATGCTCCGGAGCGGGCTTATCTCACCGATTCCGGGTGCTGTCGTTCGGCTCAGCGCGGCGCTCGTTCTGGCCCTCGGGGGCGCGCTGGTTATCGACGGTGACCTCTCGCTCGGTCAGCTGGTGCAGTTCATCGTCTACCTGACACTGCTGAGTGCGGCAGCGGTGCAGATCGGCTCCGCTTTCGAGCGCCTGCAGCAGGGCGCAGCGGCGGCTGGACGAATCGCGGAAGTGCTGGGGCACCTACCCCGTATCGCCGACGCACCCGGTGCTCGTGACATCGATATCAGGGGCGCGGTGACAATGCGGGGAGTCGGGGTGCGGGCCGGTGGGAACTGGGTCCTGCGTGACATCTCGTTCGACGTGCCTGCCGGTAGCACGGTTGGCATCGTGGGGCCGACGGGAGCGGGTAAGTCCACGCTACTCTCGCTCATCGCGCGCGTTCAGGACCCGGAGGCAGGCCAGGTACTAATTGATGGCGTTGACGTGCGTGAGTTGAAGCTCGACACCCTCCGCCGATCACTCGCGATCGTGCCGCAGGAGACGTTCCTTTTCGGCATGTCGCTGCGGGAGAATATCACCCTCGGCCTCAAGGATGTCCCGGATGAGGTGGTGGAGCAAGCGACCTCCGTTGCACGACTGAGCAATGACCTGCCGCAGTTACCACGTGGGCTTGACACGGAGGTCGGCGAGCGCGGAGCAACCCTTTCCGGAGGACAGAAGCAGCGAACGGCGATAGCCCGTGCGATCGTACGCGATCCGCGTATCCTGCTGCTTGATGACGCTCTGGCGAGTGTCGACGCCCAAACCGCGTCGGAGATCGTCGCAGGCCTCGCGGCGGGTCGCGGCGGGTCGCGGCGCACCACGTTCATTGTCGCCCAGCACCTACTTGCCGTTCGGCCTGCGGATATCATCTTCGTGCTGGATGGAGGAGAGATCGCCGAGCAAGGCACCCACGATGAGTTGGTCGCGCTAGGCGGCCTGTACGCCGAGATGTACGAGCGCGAGCACAGTAGCCGGGCGACGGCGCAGGTGGTCGGATGAAGATCTTTCGCCGGCGCGACGCCGCTAACCCTTCCCAATCACAGGACGCCGCCCTCCTCTGGCTCGTGGCGACGACGATGGCGCCGTACTGGCGGCTGCTCGCCTTTGGCCTAGTGCTCCTCATCGGCGTGGCGGTACTGAGCGTCGTGCCACCTTATCTGTTGAAGCAAGCCATCGACGGTCCCATCCCCGCGCGCGACGCCGGGGCGCTATGGACGCTCGCTGCGCTATATGCCGGTGCGGTCCTTTTAAGCCTGCTGTTGCAGTTCGGGCAGGTCTATCTGTTGCAGGTCAGCGGACAACGTGCGCTTGCCGATCTTCGGCGCCGGCTGTTCGGCCACATGCTTACGCAGAACGTGGACTTCTTCGGCCGGCATAGCGTGGGCGAATTGGTGCAGCGACTCACGGGCGATATCGATCAGTTGAACGCCCTGCTTTCGTCAAGCGTCGTCACGATTCTGACCGAGGCCGTCACGCTCGTGGCTGTCGTCGTGGTGATGTTCGCCCTCAACTGGCGGCTCGCACTGCTCGTCCTGGCGATATTGCCGGTACTTGCGCTCGTGACGCGTTTTTTCCGGCGACGTATCCGGCAGTCGTCATCCGCTGAGCGATCGATGATCGGACGCGTGAGCCAGTACGTCAACGAACAGTTGAACGGCATGCTGCTTGTGCAGTTGTTCCGCCGCCAACCGAACAGTGCGGCGGAGTTTGAGGTCCTAAACTACGGATACCGTCAGACGCTGGTGCGCCAGCGCAAGTTCAGCGCGCTCTTCCTTGCTGTACTGGAGCTCCTAACTGCGTTCGCGCTCGCGGCCCTGCTCTACTGGGGCGGCAGAGGAGTGCTTGCCGGCTGGGCGACGCTGGGAGAGTTGGTGGCCTTCGTCCAGTATTCCGAACGCGCATTCCAGCCTATCCTGCGCCTCTCGGAGCAATACAACCAGGTGCAGGTCTCGCTGGCCTCCGCCGAACGAGTCGCGAACATGCTTGGCTCGGAACCGTCCATACGCGGTCCACTCCGACCCGCGACGCTGGGGACGGTGCGAGGAGCTGTGGAGTTCAGGAACGTCGAGTTCGCGTACAAGCCAGAAGAGCCGGTGTTGCGTGGCATCTCGCTCAAGATTCCGCCCGGTCAGAGCGTCGCGGTGGTTGGACCCACCGGCGCCGGTAAGAGCTCGCTCGCCGCCCTGATGGCGCGCTTCTACGACCCGCAGCGAGGCGCCATCCTGCTCGACGGGGAGGACATTCGCAATCTGCGCCTCTCGGACCTGCGCCGGGCGATCGCGGTGGTGCCGCAGGACCCTATCTGCATAGCGGGCACGATCGCGGGAAACATACGGTTGTATGACAGCCGGCTAACGGATGCACAGGTCCGGCATGCCGCGGAGCTCGCGAACGCAGCGGCGTTCATCGAGAGGATGCCGGAGCGCTACGACAGCGAGGTCCTGCCGGGCGGCTCGAACCTCTCCGTCGGCCAGCGGCAGCTTCTCTCTCTCGCTCGCGCCCTTGCTCTGAGTCCGAGTGGCGTACTCGTACTCGATGAGGCGACCTCGAGCATAGACACCGCTACCGAAGCGCTCATCCAGGAGGCGCTGGAGCGACTGCTGCGCGGTCGGACCAGCATAGTGATCGCACACCGCCTGACGACGATCCGAAACGCGGACCGGATCATCGTGATGCAGCGCGGGCAAATCGCGGAGGATGGCACACACGCGGAACTGATGGCGCGCGGCGGACACTACGCACGGCTATACAGCCACCAGTCGAGCATGGCCGAGACGGCGGGACTGTCCGGGCATAACTGAGTGCGGCGGGATGAATGTCACCGGCCAGTTGTGGGCAGGTGCACGCGCCAAGAAGTCATACGCATTCCCGCTGAACCGGATTGTATGTCATCCCGAACGCAGTGAGGGATCCGTAGCCAATACCACGGATTCCTCGCGGGCTCGGAATGACACATGCCCTACCATTCAGCCGGATTTCGTATCATCCCATTGGTAGTACACGCCATTTTCACATAACTCATCCATAGAGCACCTACCCTCAAAAGCAGGCGGGGATTCAATCCCACTAAGACGGTCGTAGGGGCGTTCAGTGCAACGCTCTTACCGCCGTTTCTTGCGCCCGCCGGTGCTGGTCTCGCGCGGGTACGGGATGAGATCGAAGAAGTAAAAGCGCTCGTCTCTCAGAACCGTCTCGCCGCCGACCCTGCGCACCGGCTGCTGGAACAAGGGGCCGTCGAACACAAAACTATGGAACTCGCCGTTCTCGCCGCATGGGTCTGCACCGGGTGGCAGGCTGGCGACCAAGTCCCCATCGAAGGATCTGCCCGCGAACGAGCCGTCCAGGACGTGGGAGTCAACGCAGCATATAACTGCCTTGTAGCCAGAGTCGCGGAATCGGCGTGCCAACTGTGCCGGATCGATAGCCCACAGGGGGAACAGCCCGACCATGCCCACCCTGCCGAGCAACCGTTCCCGATATGCGCGAACATCGTTCAGGTAAATGTCACCCGCGACAGCAGCCGTCACACCTTTCTGAGCGAAGGACAGAAGGGCGTCACGCATCACCGCCTCATATTCGTCGTTGGTGCATCTTGCGCGCAAGGACACAACCTGCAGGGGGATATTGAGGGCGCGGGCCTGCTGCTCCAGCAAAGCTAATCGCACTCCGTGCATGCTGATGCGGTTGTATTCACGCGTGACGGTCGTAACAAGCGCTACGACTTCGAGCTGGTCGTCCTGGAGCGTCTGTGCCAGCGCGAGCGTACTATCCTTACCCCCGCTCCACAGGACCACTACCGGCCGTGGCACCGGCAACTCACGCTCGACTCAGGTTGTCGGTCCACGCGCCAGTTGTACCGCATCGTTAATGGAAACCGAAAGATGCGTAGTAGCGCATGGATTGCAGTGATAGTCCTACGACGACGAAATCGTCGTACAGGGCCGGTGGCGCCGAGGTGTCCAGCCGTACACGAATGCTCTAATATCAGGGTCCCTCCGGTTTGGCCCGCACCCCACTCAGGTCCGCCTCGATCAAGGTATCGCCGGGCACAAGCAGCGTCTCTCGATAAACGCGCTCGCTGTAGTGGTTAACCACGTCGGTCTCTTCGTAGCACACGACCTGCATCATGTGGCTGGGATAGCTCCGCTGCGTGCCCATATTCTCCGTGGCAAGCACGAAGGTCGCCGCACCGGTTGGGTGTTCGTCGAACTCCCGAACCGTGATCGGCAGGTCACAGCCGAGCCCGACGTAACAGGCGTCGCCATAAATGCCTGGTTCGTCTCCAAGATGCAGCCGTCCCTGCCAGACCAGTTGCCGTGTATCCGTGTCCATGCTCGACCTCCTACCTGCCTCGGTGGACCGATCCGCAGAACTGGTTCCCCCGAGCACGGACGAGAGGCGACGATCTAGAAAAGGCCCGGCGTCCTGAGCAGCGTCATGATGCCGCCGATTGACTGCGCGACAGTTGCTGCAGTAACCGTTGACGAGACAAGCCATCCACTCGCATCCTTCGCCTGCTGCA
>JAUJMR010000001.1:184252-241731 GCA_030446765.1 Chloroflexia bacterium | reverse complement strand
GCTGCAGTAACCGTTGACGAGACAAGCCATCCACTCGCATCCTTCGCCTGCTGCACCGACTCCTCTGACTGCGGCAACCCGGCACGAAGATCGTGGCGCAGGCAGTTTAGGCGGCAGCTAGCGGGACGGCCCGCGCATCGGTCGACGACCGCCGCGGTGTCTCGGAAGAACGCGGTGAGGTGGTCGTCGGTGAGCTCAGTCGGCGGAGGCAGCAGTTCCTTGAGCTTGAGGACGAGTGTCTCCCGGCGCTCGCGGGGATCCGTGAAGAACACGAGGCTCGGGACATCCGCGACGGAGATCCCGAGCAAGCGAGTAAGCTCATACACATCTTCAGGCTTGAACTCCTCAATGGGATGCCCAGCGGGGTTCAGGTCCTCGATCACGAGCAGGCCCCAATTTGCGCCTGTGAGTCCGTCCATCATCTCCCAGTGACTTCGGATGTATGTGTGCAACCGTTCATTAAGACCGTCCTGCGGTGTGTAGAGCAGCATCCCGTAAACCGGAAACTGCGGTAGGCCCTCGTTCGCAAGCTCGCTCTCGAAGTGACGCAGACTGTACGTCGGCCGCATCATCGCCATTCTTGCCCGTCCCTTCCTCGTGCACCGTCCGGATCGCAGTATACACCGGGCAGGGGACGTATCGAGCGAGCAACCTAGAACCAGCCACGCTGGAAGGGCTCCGTGACCGGAGGGACTTGCGACCGCACCGAACACTCGGTAGCGTCGCTTGAGGAGGGATGGGGAGATGGCTGAGGCGCCTGAGTCTGTGGAAGAGTTCCTAAGTTACTGCCTGGTTGAGGAGGGTCTTGCGGCCAGCACCGTGCGCACGTACCGACAGGTGCTGTGCTCGCTGGTGGCGTGGCTCGAAGGGCGGACTGGGGCCGGATTCGCACCTGACTCGCTCAACCGCGCGACGATCAAGGCGTGGCAGCGACACCTGGTGGCGGAACGAGATCTCGACGATGCGACGTATACGAAGTATGTCTCGGCGCTGCGCAGCTTTCTGGCCTACCTCCACGAGGAGGGGCGCACCGAGCTCACTCGCGACGATGCGAAACTCCCGAAGAGCCACATGGACCTGTCCGGGATCAAAGCGCTCTCGCCTGAAGACGTCGGCGCGCTGCTCTCGGCGCCAGACGCGTCGAAGCCGTGGGGCAGGCGGGATCGCGCGTTGCTCGCACTCCTCTACTGCTCGGGCATGCGTGTTGCCGAGATCTGTTCGCTTGATCGCGACCAGGTGCCACTCGCGCGCCTCGGAGAGGGGCAGGTGCTGGAGCTGCCCATCGTCGGCAAGGGCAGAAAACCGCGCTTGGTGTTCGTGGATGAGCTCGCGCAAGCTCTGCTTCGAACGTACTTGGATAGTCGGGAGGATGAGTTCCCCGCGCTCTTCCTGCCCTACAAGGGGCCGAAGGGACAGCACCGGCTCACGTCGCGGTCTGTGCAAGGTGCGATTCGGCGATACTCGCGGGGAGTGGGTTTGATGTCGGCGCCGACCCCGCACACGCTACGGCACACGTTCGCGGTCCACAAGCTGCAGGCGGGTGCGGACACGCGCATTGTCCAGGCGTTCCTCGGGCACTCCAGCCTCGCGACCACCCAACGCTACACGCGCGTCACAGACCGCTACCTGCGCGATAGCTACGAACGGACCCACACACCCGCACGACTGTAAGATTCGTGCACTGCATCCCAGCGAGGGATCAGGATGTTCTGCGGATCGATGCTCACCGTCCGTACACCTACGCGTACACTTTCCAGAAGTGCGATGGCAGTGGAAAGTGGACCAATGCAGGTGCAATCGCAGCAGTGGATGCCACATTCGACGCGAGTACCCTCGAACGCAGACCTGGCGGCGCTGTTGTATGCCTCCTGCATGGCCGATTCAAGCGCAAGCATCGAGTCGTTCACGATTGACTCGAATGTCGCGGCGGTCTCGTACGAGGGTAAGCTGTGGAGTGTGCAACTGCGCCTGCATGCCGAGCACACGGTTGACGGCGAGCTATGCTCCGCCAAGTCCGATCCGGTTACCGGGACGAAGGTCACGGGGATCTATCATTCGACCGAGAATTCTGCCCACAACGCACGAGGCCCAGGTGCAACCAGTCGCTCGGGACCTTTTCACGTTCGACAATAGTACCGTCTGGACCAAGCCCTCGATGCCGCAACGACACATACCGTCGCCAGCGGGACTCGGCTGGCCAGTTGGAGTACGCAACGTGTCCATTGCCTACCGCTTGTAGGTCCCGAGGTGCTCCATTCACCACACCCCGGGTTGAACTTTCGACGTCATCAGCTCTTGTATCACCCTTGCCCGGCCGAGCTACGGAAGTTGCATCCAATTGTTGCTCAATATATTGACTTCAGTAAGCGATCGTGTTAGATTGTTGGCCAGGAGGGAGCTTATGAGAAAGATTCTTGAGGAGTGTCCAAGTTGCGGCGGTGGGCTAGAAGTCACCGAGGTGCAGTGCATCCGCTGCGACACACAGATACGAGCACGCTACAGCCCGGGCGCCTTCAGCCGTTTGAGCGAGGAGCAGAGCACGTTCTTGCGCATTTTCGTCACGAGTCGCGGGAACCTCAGCGAGGTTGAGAAGCGCCTGGGTGTGTCGTATCCAACGGTTCGAGCGAAACTGGACGAGGTGATCGCGCGACTTGACACTTCGGATACACCACCGACCCCGCAACGTCCGGAACAAGGCTTGGGCGGCGAGTTGCACCGGATCGTGCGCGAGGCGATGCAGAGCTTCGGGCAACCTCCGGTCGAGGCGGCGCCGACGGGACCCCAAGGGGAACCGAACATCGCAGGTGAACGGCGCTCGATTCTCGATGCGGTCGCCCGAGGCGAGATCAGTGCTGCGGACGGGATGGAGCGAATTAGGAAACTAGGAGGCCGCTGATGCCCGAGCGTTTCGAACAACTCGCAGCAGGCGCGACGGAGTTGCGCGTCGAGCTGAAAAGGGGCGATGCTGTCGCGCGTGCGGGGGACAATTGGAATCTAGAGTGGACCTCCGAAGGGAGCGACGCTCCAGTAATAGAGCGTGACGGGTTGGTACTTCGGATTCGACAGAGGAACAACGGGTTCCTGCCGGGTGGCATCGATTCCAAGCGGCTGGATATGAAGCTCACCGTGCCGCCGAGCGTTGAGGTCATCGAACTGCGCACTGGGCTCGGGAAGGTGGATGCCGAGGGGCTGCGTGCACGGCTGACGATGACAACCGGCAACGGTTCGGTGTCGCTTCACGATGCGGGCGGCGAGGGGAGTCTGAATACGGGAAACGGCGCGGTCTCGATCAACGGGTACGACGGTACGCTGGTCGCGTCGACGGGCAATGGCCGGGTCAAGGTCGACCGGCTCAAGGGCACGCTCACCTTGAACACCGGTAACGGCACCGTGGAGGTGCTTGATGTCGAGGGCCGCGTGCGCGCTTCAACCGGCAACGGCGAGGTGAAGCTGACGGGTGTGGCAGGTGAGGTCGAGTTGAACAGCGGTCACGGCGCAATGGACATACTCGCGCCTCGCTCGCTTGACGTGCAGGCGAACACGGCAATGGGAGCGATACACGTCGACGGCGGCTCACTGCGCGGCATGCGAGCGAACTCCATGATGGGGGAGATCCGCTGTGCCACGCGACTTGAGCCCGGCACGTACGATATCACGAGCGCGATGGGTGCCGTCGAGGTGCAGCTGCCCGCGGATGCGCTCGCGCGGGTGGATGCCCAGACGAGCTTTGGTCAGGTCCATTCTGATTTTCCACTCGTGCGTGTTGGGCGCTCCGGTCCTATGGGCTTCGGTGGTGTGCGCATGGTGGGCAGCATCGGGGAGGGAGAGCCTCGTGTCGAGCTGAACCTCCGTAGTGGAAAAGGCACGATCCGGCTGCACCGCGTGGCGCAAGACGCTCCTCGAGGGCACCTGGAGTCGCGTCCGGCACCGCCCGCGTGGCCCATACCTGAGCCCCCGCCGCCGCACATTGATGCACCACCATACCCGGATATTCAGAGCGGGTCGCAGGACCCCACACTCGCCGTGCTAGAGGCCGTCGCGCGAGGGGAGCTCACCCCGGAGCAGGCAGAGCGGTTGCTCGCGGCGACACCGAATCAGACGTAGAGAGACAACGTGTTCAGCAACGTGCTTAGAAAAAGGAGGCGCGAGATGGGGACCGCGACATATGCACTCGGCGAGTCGCCGACGATACACATTAACACCGTTCACGGGGATCTGGAGATCAAGGGCCACGAGGGCGGTGAGGTACTGGTGACCTCCGACTCCATGCCTGAAAGTCGGCAGCAGGCCGATAGACTGACAATCGAGCAGTGCGAGGACGACCTGCGTTTAACCGTTCCGCTCGGCTCGAAGGTCGTGGTTGAACGCGCCGAGGGGGATGTACGCGCGCTTCGGCTGGCCGGCCTGGAGATGGGAGCCGTTCAAGGGGAGCTGGAGGCAGAAAGCGTTCGTGGCCACGTGGATCTGCGGCGGATTGAGGGCGATGCGCGAATACGGCAATCAGGTCAGATAACCCTTGGTCGCATTGCGGGAGATCTAAACGTCGAGTCGGTCTCCGGCGCGTGCACTGTGCACGACGTGGATGGCGACGCTCGGATCCATGAACTCGTGAGCGCCTCGCTGCGCCAGGTCGGAGGTGACCTCGTCATTTCGAACGGTGGCGCGTGCCGCGTCGGCACGGTCGATGGCGACGTACGCGCTGGGGATCTTGCCGACCTCTCGATTGATCGCGTCGGCGGCGACTTGGTTGCAGATCGGGTCGCCGGGAGTCTCACGTTCAAGGACGTTGACGGTGACGTGCGACTCCGTGGTTCCGTGCGTGGGCTTGATCGAGCGAGGGTCGGTGGCGACCTGACGTTCGACGCGGCACTCGCGACCGGCGACAATTGTACGCTCGACGTCGACGGGGATGTGTCACTCTCCGTGCCCACTGAGTCGGACCTCGCGCTTCACGCCGATGTAGGGGGCGATGTGTCCGGTGTGGAACGGCGCAACGATGAAGGTCCGGTGGACGTGGTATGGGGCGAAGGCAGGGCGCGGCTGAGCTTGCGCATTGGTGGAGACCTCAATGTTTACCGTGCCCCTGCAACCGCGTCCCGGGACACCATGCCGAAGCCAGCGGCTCCAAGCGCTGCGGAGGGTTACGGAGCGCCCGAGACACCGCGCGATGCCCCCGCCGAGCGAACGGGCGCGGATCCGGACCTCGCGCTGCTCGAAGCCGTCGCTCGCGGGGAACTGAGCCCCGAAGAGGCAGATCGCCTCCTAGCGCGTTAGCACAACAAGGATACGACGATGCAAGCAACCGATACACTCGTCCGGGAGGAGCGTGCTGCGCGTGGTGTCAAACGCGTGCGCCTCCACGGTATCGGGGAGCTTACGATCACCCAGGGCGACGACGAGGGCCTTACGGTCCAGGCGGAGGAGAGTATCCTGCCTCTGATAGAGACTGATTTGCGTGATGGCGTTCTGACGATCGGCTTCCGGCGGCAGATGCGGGGAATAAAGCCAGCCATGCCAGTCCGATTCGACCTTCGCGTGCGTCAGCTCCGGGGGCTCGCGGTTTCGGGCTCGGGCAGTGCCCGGTCCGCGCAGATTCACTCCGAACGGTTGGACGTCGAGATCAGCGGCTCCGGGTCGGTGCTGCTAGACGAGCTTGTGACCCGCTGGCTCGGAGCCACGATAAGTGGGTCGGGCAGCTTTCAGGTAGCGGGAGAGGCACCGGAGCATCGCGTCCAGATCAGTGGTTCCGGCGGGCTGCAAGCGGAGAGCTTGCGGACACGCAGGGCAGACGTCACCGTGAGCGGATCTGGCGATGCTACGGTGCATGTGAGTGACGATCTCTCCGCAGTGATCAGTGGAAGCGGAAGCGTCGTGTACTCCGGGAATCCCCAAGTGTCCCAGGTCACATCAGGCTCCGGTCGGGTTCACGCTCGGTAGGACCACCGGGCCATGCCAAACTAAACAGTTACGGAGCCAGGCGGGTGGGCGTTTCGTTCTCTGCCCACTCGCCCCAAACACCCGCCTAGTGGTACCCCCAACATCGGATAGTGCCGCAATACCGAACATTACTGAATCAAACGACCACTCCGTCACAACGTTTGCGCGCTTCGTCGACCTCGGTCGCATTCAACCGTCGCACAGGGAGCAATAAAGAGGGGACGACCATGCCGACATTGCTACGGGAGCGCAACTTCGCATTACTGTGGTTCGCCGGACTGATCTCCATCGCCGGTGATTGGATGCTGCTGATCGCGCTGCCGCTGCATGTCTACCAACAAACAGGCTCGACACTCGCGACGGGTGCGATGCTCATGGCATCAATACTCCCCAGTGTTCTGCTCGGCTCGGTCGCGGGTGTGTTCGTGGATCGATGGGATCGAAAGCGGGTGATGGTATGGGCCAACCTGTCCCGCGCCGTCATTCTATTACCGCTCCTGCTCGTCAGCGTCGCCGACTGGATATGGATCGTGTACGTCGTCGCTGCGTTGGAGTCAACAATAGGACTGTTCTTCGGTCCGGCGGAGAACGCCTTATTGCCCACACTGGTTGGTACCGACCGATTGGTAACGGCCAATTCCCTGAACGCGTTGAACAACAACCTTGCCCGGCTGATCGGCCCGCCGATAGGAGGGGCGCTGATGGCGTTCGGTGGGCTCGGTGCCGTGGCTGTCGTGGACGCCGCGACGTACCTGGTCGGCGGTGTGCTTATCGCGCTGATCACCGTCACTTCCCGGACTGAACGGAAAGAGAACGATGCTGAGCTATCGTCGGCATGGTCGCGGGTCTGGGTAGAGTGGCGAGATGGGCTCAGGCTCGTGGGTCGCGAGCGGGTTATCACGGTGTTGCTCGCCATGTCGGCGGCGTTCGCACTAGGCGAGGGAATACTGGGCGCGTTATACGTGCCGTTCGTCACGGAGGTACTCCAGGGCGGTGAGCTGTACCTCGGTTGGCTGATGTCCGCGCAGGCAGTCGGTGGACTACTGGGGGTCCTGCTGATGTCGCGCTTTGGCAACGTGCTTACCCCCCGAACCTTGCTGGGGGTCAGCGCGGTGCTCTTCGGACTCACCGACCTGGCCATCTGGCACGCGCGATCGCTTGAGGCACTTGGACTGCCACCACTTACCCTGGCGCTCGTTCTTATCTTGCTCGTGGGGATCCCTGCAACGGGGTTGGGTGCCGCGTTCTCGACGCTGTTGCAAAGTGGCACCCGGGACGAGTATCGCGGGCGCGTGTTCGGTACACTCGCGCTGACGCAGTCACTGCTGCTCCTTGTTGGTATCGCCCTCGCCGGGGTTCTCGGAGAAGTGATGGGCATCGTGCCGATGCTAAGCGTGGATAGCGGTCTGTATGTGTTCGCCGGTATCACCGGCCTGGTGTTCTTACCACAGGTGATGGGCGAGCACAGCCCTAGTGTCGTGGAGCCGCAGACAATAGCGGCGCCAGTGGGCCGAGAGTAGACTGCACCCAGGATGACACGCCAAGGTGTTCATCGCACCTCCAGGACGTGGTGGCTGAGAGAGCGGTGCGCGCTGTGTGCCGGGGTGTAATATTTGGACCGGTGTGCGCGATATACAGGTGGGGATTGTTTCGGTCTGGCGTACGGCAACATCCGGCACGTGCACGGCGCTCCTCCTTCACACCGTCTATCACATCTTGAACAAGCAGCACCGGAGGACAACACTTGCCAGCTTCAATTCATTTGGATAGCGGTCCTCTGGGGGAGTTGCTACCCGAAGAGCGCGAACGACTGGTCCGACTCTGCGCGACCCTCTCAAGGGATGCGGATGCCGCAGAGGATCTCGCACAAGAGACACTGTTCGAAGCGTGGCGGAGCACGCGCGCACCACGCGACGAGTCCGACTACTCCCGGTGGCTCTCGGGGATCGCGAACAACGTCTGCCTTCGCCATGCCCGAAAGCGAGGAAAGGAACTGTCGCTGATGGCAACCAGGCCATGCGACGCTAGGGATGTTGTCTCGTCCGTCGAAGGTTTCGCAGATCTGGTGGACATCGAGTTGGATCTCGAGCGCCAGGAGCTGATGTCCCTGCTGGACCGGGCGATGGCGCTGCTATCCCCGGAGAACCGCGCGGTGCTTATCGAGCGGTACGTGCATGAGTTGCCGCAGGTAGAGACGGCGCTGCGACTGAACATCGGCGAGGGTGCGGTGGCCGTGCGACTCCATAGAGGCAAGCTGGCATTGCGTCGCGTGCTGAGCACGCATCTGGCTGCGGAGGCGCAAAGCTACGGCCTCTACTCGGAGAATGACACACTGCGGGAGACGTCCCTGTGGTGTCCAGCGTGCGGGCAAAGGCATCTCGTCGGTCGGCTGAACCCGGCAACCGGGGAACTATACATGCGCTGCCTGGACTGTACGCCCGCCGCAGCAATCGTGAATACGGCCACCGAGCTGCTCCGCGGCATCCGGGGCTACAGGGCCGCTATCACTCGTTTGATGGAGGATGCCAACGCCTTCTACGAGCCGGCATTGAGGTCAGGCTCGGCAGCGTGCGCGACGTGCGGCGGCAAGTTGTCGGTGCACATCGCGGGCAACGACCTTTCCATTCTCACGCACCTCAGATACTGCATACATACGCGCTGCGCTGAATGCAGCGCCCGAGATCAGACGATGCTGCTCTCCGCGACGCTCAGCCTGCTGCAGGGACGTCGTTTCTACGCGCAACACCCACGGCTGCGCGCTTTACCGGAGCGCGACATCGAGAGCGAGGGACGTAGGGCGGTGGTCGCGAGCGTGGAGGATGTCGCAAGTGAGGCGCGATATGATGTCGTGATTGCATTGGAGCCGTACGCCGTGCTCGGGGTTTATCGCTCATGATGAGTGATGATGTAAGCGGGGCAGGTCGTGCGTGTGGGGGCGTGGATGTTTAGGGGCGAGGGCGCTGCTGCGATTGATGTTCGCAACCTGACGAAGCAGTACAAGGGCGGGAAGCTTGCGAACGACCGCCTCTCGCTGTGCGTGGAGCGCGGACAGATCTTCGGTCTTCTTGGGCCCAACGGGGCAGGGAAGACGACGCTCGTGCTTCAAGTTCTCGGCCTGCTCACGCCCACAAAGGGGAGCATCACCGTGGAGGGAGTTGACGTGGTGCGCCATCCCGACCGTATCAAGGCGTTTTCCAGCCTGATGCCGCAGACGCGTGTGGCGATGCGGAACTTGGAGCTACACCGGGCACTCTACATAACAGGACGACTTCGTGGCCAGTCGGACCGGGCGGCGCGCGAGCAGGCGGAGTCGCTGATAGAGCGGCTGGAGTTGGGAGAGCACCGCAACCAGTACCTCGACCGCCTGTCCGGTGGGCTGATGCGCGTGGCGGCGTTCGCAATGTCGCTGGTGGGAAACCCGAAGCTGATAGTCCTAGATGAGCCAACGAACGAACTGGACCCGGTTCGCCGTAGGATGGTTTGGGATATCATCTCCGACCTGAACAGGAGCGGTGCGGTGACCTGCGTGCTCGTGACGCACAATGTGCTGGAGGCAGAGCGGGTGATCGAGCAGGTCGCAATGATCGACGGTGGGCGTGTCGTGGCGGTGGGGACGCCGGGCGAGTTGAAGACCCAGCTCGGCGATGAGGTGCGACTGGAGGTCGTCCTCAAGCCGGAAGCCGTGCGCGATGGTCACGCCGAATGGGTTGAGGGCGGCCTGGATCGCTTCGGGCGAGTCGTGCGGTTGCGGCCTGGACAGTACGCGGTATTCGTACCCCGCGATGGTGTGGGCGCCGCAGTGGACGAGATGCTCCATGGACTGGAGAGTGCGCTCGATGACTTCCGGCTTGCACCGCCGAGCCTGGAGGACGTGTATATCCACTTGGCAGGGCAGAAGTTGGAGAGTGAGGAGACGACGTGAAGAGGCACTGGACGGAATTTCGCTATCTGTTCATCGTGCAGCTGCTGGAGGAGCGGGGTTTCCTCGCCGGCACCATCTTTTTTACGACCGTTTTCCCCCTCCTGCTCGTCTTCGGGCTCGGTGTGGTGGGAGATGGGCAGAGCCCGGCGGGGCTGACGTATATCATCACGGGGTCCGCGGTCTCGTCGCTGACGTTTGTGGGCATCACGATGGTCGCGCAGAGCATCGCGTGGATGAAGGACCGTGGCGACTTCCTGTACTATGCGTCCTTGCCGATCTCCAAAAGCAGCGTGCTGCTGGCAGTCATTGCGAGCAAGCTGGTGTTACAGATGCCGGGGATCCTGGTAGCGCTCGTCGGCGGCGGGCTGCTGTACCGCTTGGACTTCAAGCTCAGCCCGCTCCTGCTGCTCATCCTCCCGCTCACCGCGCTCGCGCTCTCGGGTATGGGGGCAGCCCTGGGCCTGCTTTCACCGAGCCTGCAGCTCGTGAACTTGCTCTCGCAGGTGGCGGGAATCGTCGTGCTGTTCGCTGCCCCGGTGATGATTCCTATGGAAAGTTTGCCGCTGGCGTTGCAGTGGTTTGGCTTGCTTCTGCCGCCGACGTATGCTGCGGATGCGCTGCGCCGTGCAGTCGCAGGCGTTACCGACGCGCGGTTGCTGCTTGACCTCGGGGTACTAGTGGGTCGTCCGTCATGGACACAGCCATACGGATAGGGACGAGGTATACTGGTGCTTGGCTTGACAGTACGAGAGGAGCCTACAGCATGGCACGCAGAAAGAGCGACCCGCTACGACTGCTCACGGAGGAGGAATGCGAGTTTCTGGAGCGGATCAGCCGGTCTCAGGCCGAGCCCGTCGCGCACGTAGCCCGCGCCAAGGCGTTGCTAGCGGTAGCCGAAGGTAGGGATTATACCGAGGCGGCGAGGCTTGCTGGTCGCCGTTCTGGTGATGCCGTCTCTCCCACCTGGTGTCTCGCTTCAACCAGGAGGGTATAGCGGCGCTGGAGCCAAGACACGGAGGAGGGCCCACACCTACCTACACCGCTAAGGAGCGCGAGAGGATACTGGAGGTGCGGCGCATACCGGACAGGGAGGCGGATGGCACGGCCACCTGGTCGCTATCGACGCTGCAGCGGGCGTTGCGGGGAGCGGCTGATGGGCTGCCCAGGATCAGCAGGGATACTATCTGGTGTGTGTGCTCAGAGATGCTGCGGCAGCGGGATCGCAGCTGGTGCGACACCGGCACAGTGATGAGGAGGCGCAAGGGAGGCCCGTCGAGGTGACGGACCGCGACGCCACAGCCAAAAAACTTGGTCGAGCGCGCGTGCGGTTAGGTTTGGAGGTATGGACCCAGGACGAGGCGGGACCGTACCAGACGGTGCCGTACCCTGGTAGCAGTTGGGAGCCCGAGGGTGAACTCCGCACATCGACCACACGAATACTTCCGTGGCGGGACGGCGAAACTACTAACACTATTTCACCCAAAGAGCGGTGAGGTGAGGGCGAAGGGGGTTGTTCCGTGTGTGCTGCATCCGTGGCTCAAGGGGGAGTTGACGCAGATCCTGGAGCGCGGAGCCGGAGAAGATGCTCAACGATGAACAGACTCGGGCGCTCTGGAAGAGCTGGCAGGAGGGACTATCGGTGAGGATAACGCTCAGCGAGGAGTTGCCGCACCTTCGGATGCTCTTGGTGCTGACAACCTCGCCGGGCACAAGACGCCGGAGATGGTGTTGTGGATGTCGAGCACGGGGTGATGCGCTGTACACGCCGCTGCGGGGAGTTGGCTCAACATGGCCGAGTCGGTGCAGCGCATCCTGACGAGACGAGCCTTGGAGGGGCATCACCCTACAAGCTCCCAGCAGATCATCGAGTGGTTGGAAGCGACCGTGTGTGGGTGGAATCGGGAGCCCACGCCGTTCGAGTGGGGCGGGAGGCGCAAGGCCAGACGAGAGCGAGCCTACAGGCGCCGACATGCGGTGGGAGGAAGTGGCGCATGTACACGTCGGGCTATCCGACGACGCGGGACCGTTCTCGAAAAATGGCAAGCTGCATGACGGAGCCCACTAGCACTTGCCGCGATCGTGTCGCTGGTGGGGGAATCCGCGCGGACTTCGGGCGCCTGCGGTAACCGCGCGGGGACGCCTCTTCGTCATCGCAGTGCTCCACTATCGGCTGATGGGCGCGAGACCCGCGGATGCGCGGGGCCCTCAAATTGAGCGAACCGGCTACGGTTTATTGGAGAGCTAGCCACCGACGGGCACGATCGCGACCCCGTATAGCTTGGCAGCCGCCATTATCTCTTCCACGTCGGCTGCCAAATCCGGCGTCAGGATCCGCTCCTGTGCTTGCTCGCCCGCAGCGCCGAAGAACGCCTTAGGGTTCGGTGTGGTGAGGTCAATCCAGCGCACGGTTCGGAGACCACCTCGAACGCGTGCGCAACGCCACGAGGGATATAGGCCGTCGTACCCGGTGAGGCAGAGATCGGCTCCTCGCCGTCGAGGTAGAACCGGAGCTCTCCGCCGAGGACGTAGAAGGTCTCGTCATCCTCAATCTGGCGGTGGAGTGGGTAGCGACGCCCCTGCGACCTATCTGCTCGGTGGGGCCGATCGACCGCCGGTCTGCTCGCTACTCGCTTTGAGCAGCAATTGCGTCCCGAAGAACCACAGTGTCTTACCGCCCTCAAGGTCCATAACCTGTGGTATTAGCGTAATGCCGTCCTCGGTTGCCTCGCCGCTTGCATCACCACCTGGAATAGCTAGGTACCCGGTCCATAGGGAAACTCACTTGTCGCGTCAGGTCAGGCCGTCCCGGAAACCTCTCTTCGTATCACGCCGTGATCCATCGCGTGTGTGGTCTCCGCCAGCTACTGATGTGCGGCCCGTGTGATCGAACAGGCGCTAGAGAGGCGGTCAAGTAGTGTCATGCTGCTTGCTGCGGGGGCATGGTGCTAGGTTGTGGACAACGGCGGAGCATCGAACTGGTTCTTCCTCGCCGATGTCTCCATCTTGTTGTTATCGAAGCAGCAGCAGGTGCTCAGGAGCGCCCCCGCGCTTGCTGCTGGTGCATGCCTCAAGGGACACACCTGGCAGGTGCTCGACGGAAATGCACTACACCTCCCGAAAGTGCATCTCGTTCTGCCGCTCCCAGTCGAGGTCGATGAAGCGCCCTCCATTTCGCACAGAAGCCTTGCAGTACACCCCGCTCACCCGAACGACCAGCTGTCTCAGATAGCCACGGTCGCAGGCCAGTCTGTCAGAGGCGATAGCGTCGGTCAGCGAGTTGGCGGGCGTCACTCCCACCGCGGGCACAAGCCCCGAGTCCAGATCCCTGAGCACGTCGCTTGTACCCGTCTATGCGTGCTTCTGCCATCAAGGATCCTTCGCGCCGTAGCTGCGGCATCTCTACGTCCTGGGCCTGGCAATATCCACACTATTCGGTGGATCCAGATACATCTCCACCGCGTTCAGCACCCTCACCAGCGCCTCTTGTCGCCGCTGTGGGTGTTCCCACACTATTTCGGCTCCAGCCTGCCGGAGCGTACGGGCGCCTGTTCCGAGGGCGTCTTCACCACAGGGGGCTGGAGTCGAGCGCTGGCAGCTTGCGACCGCCGAATCCGCCCTTCTCGGGCCACCCGACGGTGATGAGCCGCGCGTATCGCAGAGCGCCTTGCGGATACCAGCATCGAACAGTCGCACCAGTTGCATCCGATCCCGTCGAAGGCCTCGTCGTCGCTGACTCCGGTGTACGCTTGCAGTATTACTGCGAGCGCCAGCTGGGCGGGCGGTATCGGCCCAAGGCTGCTGTCCTTATAGATGGACCAGCTCCTCCTGGAACGCCTCGCCGAATATCTCCTGGCGGTGCTCCCGCAAGAACACGAACAGCTTCGCCTTCTTGATACGCCCCAGCACCGCCCGCTCAGGATCGTGGGCGCCACGCTCGTGGACGCATTGTGTTTCGCAATGCTCAAACCATACCCACAGACCCTCGGTCAACTACTTGGTGGCTCTCTAGAGTTGGGCCGCTGCCAGCAAGGAGTGAGCGCCCTATGTACAGAGGATTTTATCGACGTTCTGCCTTCCATCCGCACGCGCAGGCCAGTGATCGAGCGTCTCCTCGATGGGCGTGGGCAGTCGGTGGTCAAGCTCACCGACTACGCGCCTGTTCCGGCTTCCACGCATAGGGACTGGGCGTGCAGCGCTTCCTGGCGGAGATGGGGACCCAGGCATCAACTGCTGCATCCGATCCGCGAATGCAAAAAAGGGCAAGAGCAACGCTGGAATGTGTTTCGTGCTCAACCAAAAGGGTGGTGGTGAGCGAGACGGTACTCTTCCATCCGCTGATGCCGACGGTGGTGTGCCACTTCACAGCAGAGATGGGGACGTGAAGATCTGCACCACGTGGAATGTGCTGGATCTGCTTGGTGTGCCACTTCAAACATCTCAGTCACAGGGTGGAGCTTGCGAGCTCGCCTGGACCATGGCAGCGTACAACGTGCTCGTCTCCTGGCACGGGCTCAAACCGGACGGAGCACGGACGCCTCCACCTCTCTATAGCCGACTTCAGCCTTTGACATTAGCACCACTGGTTAGTAGATCTCCGGCACGAACCGCTGGGTGGCAATCGGCGGGCGCACGTAGCCGGTATCCTCCTGCCGCGGCGGCAGGATTATATGCTCGGGCGTCAGATCCTCGTATGGATACTGCTCAGCAGGTGGTTGATGCAGTTGAGGCGCGCCCGCTTCTTGCTGTCCGCCTCGACTACCCACCACGGCGCCTCTTCGATGTCGGTGTGCGCGAACATCTCGTCCTTCGCCCTGGAATACTCGACCCACCGCGAACGGGACTCGACGTCCATCGGGCTGAGCTTCCAACGCCGGGTCGGGTCCTGCAGGCGCGACTGGAAGCGGCGCTCCTGCTCCTCATCGCTCACGGAGAACCAGTACTTGAGGATGATGATCCCCGAGCGTACCAGCATGCGCTCGAACTCCGGGCAGGTGCGCATGAACTCCCGATATTCCTCGTCGGTGCAGAAGCCCATCACTCGCTCGACGCCTGCCCGGTTGTACCAGCTGCGGTCGAAGAGAATCATCTCCCCGCGGCGGGGAGCTGCGCAACGTAGCGCTGGAAGTACCACTGGGTCTTCTCGCGCTCCGTCGGCGTGCCGAGCGCCACCACGCGGCATATCCGTGGGTTCAACCCCTCGGTGATGCGCTTGATGACGCCCCCTTGCCCGCGGCGTCGCGCCCCTCAAAGATCACGACCACCTTGAGTCCCTGGTCTCTGATCCACTCCTGCAGCTTGACCAACTCGACCTGGAAGCTCATAGCTCCCGCTCGTAGACCTTGTTCTTCAGCTTCTTCGGCTTCGTCTCTGCCTCACCCTCGGTTCGATCCTTCGGATCCGTGGTCGCTTTCGTACCAGCGGCAGCCCCGTTCTGTTCCGTCCCGGCCATCATCTTCTCCCTTCACTTTCCGGTCCCCAGCCCCCCTTACGGCGTCGGTGATGTTGTGCATTGTGTGCCCTGTGTGCCAGAGCCATTCCATTCGCCGCCAGGCGCGAGCAGAATGCGTGGCGGCAGTGTACCACGGCCGCGTCTCGCGCGTCGCCACCATCCAACGTACTCCCGATGACCCGTTCCGGCTGCTATCCTCCGCTTCTATTACGAACTCCAACTGGCATTGTCATACCGAGCGCGCAAGGAATCCGTGGTACGGTCAACGGATGTTACTGCGTTCGGTATGATAATGGACCACGGTTCAAGCGGATGGCGTTGTAAGATGGCGCTAAAGAGTCCGTTGATGAATAGGCGTTGTGCCGATGCGGTATCGGTGCCTGACGGAGGGGCGAGGCGTGCTGGTATCATTCCTGTATGAGGCACGCTGCAGCGATCTGGGACATGGACGGGGTGATCGTGGACTCGGGAGAGTTTCACTTTCAGGCTTGGCGCTGGCTCGCTGACCAGCGCGGCCATGATCTGACACGTGAGGAGTTCGTCCCCACATTCGGCATGCGTAACCCAGATGCGATCCTGGAGCTCTTCGGCGAGATACAGGAGGCCGAAGCGCAAGAGATGTCGCTGTCGAAGGAGGCAGAATTTCGGCGCTTGCTGCGTGGCCGCGTTCAGGCGCTCCCGGGTGCTGACAAGCTGATTCGAGCACTCCATGCCGCAGGGCATCGCCAGGCCGTGGCTTCCTCCTCGCCGCTGGAAAATATCGAGATCATCCTTCGAGAACTGGGTGTCGCCGACTGCTTTAAGACCGTGGCCTCCGGCGACGAAGTAGCACACGGCAAGCCGCATCCGGAGATCTTCACGCTCGCCGCCACTCGACTCGGCATAGCGCCGATCGATTGCATCGTTCTGGAGGACGCCGTTGTTGGCGTCCGTGCGGGCATCCGTGCAGGGATGCGGGTCTACGCAGTCACTACAACGCGCACCCGGGAGGATCTCGCCCACGCGGACCGTGTGGTGGCATCGCTGGACGAACTCAGTCCCATAGATTTCGTCTTGCCGTAGCATGCGTGGTTGGTATCGACTGGGCGCGACAAGCGTCCTGCTGGTGGCACTTGTCGTTCTCGGTGGTGTTCTATCCTCCTCGTGCGGCTGCGCTTCGACAGGGGGCTCACGCTCCGCGTTGCTGCCTGGTGCTGCCCTTCTACCAGACGGGTTTGCGCTCGCGGCGCCGTGGAATGCTGGAGAGCGACATCGGATCATCCGGGGATACGACGTCAATACACATAAGGGGGTAAATCGCCCACTTCGAACCAACGACGCGTACGCCCTAGACTTCGACCTCGGCGTTGGCGAAACCGTCCTCCCCGTCGCGCCGGGACGCGTGCGGTTCGCGGGCGAGGCGCGCGGCGGATTCGCCACGTACGGCAACTTCGTGCTCCTCGATCACGCACAGGGCATTTCGTCGCTGTATGCGCACCTCGATTCGGTCGCAGTCGAGCCCGGTGCGGTCGTGTCGCTCGATACACCACTGGGTCGGTCCGGTAGCAGTGGCGGTGTTCGGTCACACCTGCACTTTGCGCTGTATCGCGGTGTCCGGCTTGCGAATGAGCCGAGCAGCGTTGGACCGTACGGCGGAGAATCAGTCCTCCCGGAGCCGTTCGGGGCTGACCGTAGGGTGGGCCTCGCACGTGGCCAGTGCATCGAATCGGGCCAGCGAACAACTGGCTTTGAGCGCAGATGGATCGACGCTGGCGTATAATTCGGTATGAGCGAGCGAGAGGGACGTATCGGCCAGGTGAACGGCTCGACGCCACGACACAACCTTCGCTTCGAGCGTCGGTTACGGCAGCGACTCCCGCACCTGATCGGGTGGCTTGCGACTGGTACGCTGTGGGGGCACGGCGTCCGCAGTCTTATCGGGAACCCAATTTTCGCCGTTCTGCCCTGGGTATTCCTCGAACTATATGCGGTCACCCTTGCTCCACCGATGTCCTGGCTGTGGTTATCCGCCTTCGTGCTCGGATATCCGCACGCGCTGTACACGGCCCTGGAAATACGCCACGTCCTGGGAACGAGCGATCACATCGTCGGACCCCGAACCTTGGGTCAGGTAACCTGCTTCGGTGGGCAGGCGTTGCTCGGTGGCGTACTCGCGGTGTGGTACACCGGGTACGGAGCGGTGGTGCTTGCGGGCCGGCTCGGGCACGATCTCCACGCGATGGTGGCTGTACTGGCAGTAGGCGGTAGTGTGGGCGCGGTGGTAGGACTGCAGGATGTGCTGGTTGTGGACGTCCTCCTGCGGCCGGGCAGGGTGTTGGACGCGGTGTCGCGAGCGGTAACTCCTGCACAGTGGCTGCCGGTGACGGCACCGACTGCGTTCGGACAGGCGTTGCTTGCAGAGCTTTTGCTACCCCTGATCTGAACCGCGCAACCCGTGGTTGATGCGACGGCTATACCGACCGCGGATAGGCGCCGAGCACGCGCACCCAGGCGGTTTCGCGTTCAACCTCCTGGATCGCGGCGGCGAGTGCGGGCTCCGTGGTCCAGCCGGCGCAGTCCACATAAAACACGTACTCCCAACCCTCACCGCGCATTGGGCGCGACTCGAGCTTCAGGAGGTTTACTTCTCGTGCCGCGAGGCATCCCAAGGCCCGGTGCAGCGCACCAGGGCGATTTGCGGTCGAGAAGACGAGCGAGGTCTTGCCTTCCACATCGGTTCTCTCGGTCGCCTCGTGACCGACGACAAGGAAACGCGTGCGGTTCGTTGGATTGTCTTCGATGCCCTCGGCCAGTACGGCGAGGCCGTACACCTCTGCCGCGCGGCTGGATGCTACGGCCGCTGATGTCGAATCGTTGGCCTCAGCCACCCACCGCGCTGCTCCGGCCGTATCGTGGTAGGAAACCGCCAGGATTCCATGCTCGCGCAGCCATCCAGCCGTCTGGTCAAGTGCCTGCGGGTGCGAGTACGCGCGTCGGACCTGCCCTATCTCCACGCCGGGTGGTGCAAGCAGACAGTGTCGCACGCGCAGCTCGTGCTCCATGGTGATATGCAATCGTCCCGCGTGCTCCAGCAGCAGATCGTACGTCTGGTGAATCGTACCAGCCTGTGAGTTTTCGCAGGGCACGACGGCCAGGTCCGCCTCGCCACTCGCGAGCGTCTCGAAGACGTCGCGCAGCAGCGGCTGGGGAACGCTCTGGGCACCTGGTAGGGCCTCGATCAGCGCTTGTTCGCTGTACGCGCCCGGTTCACCCTGAAACGCAACTTTCATCCTTGTCACCCTGCAGACTCACTACGACGCTTGCACAGTGCGATCAATCCTACCAAAACTGCCCCAATGGATTTAGACTGAGATCTGGACTGGACGACGTTACGGCGCTTGAAGTGACGTGGCTCGAAGCATTGCGGTCGGCACAGGTATGGCTGATCCATAGACGCGACCGTAAACGTCCCGTAAACATACTGCCGACGTACGCTTGTAGCCAACCGGAACTATGGTGGAATGAACCGTGCGTAGTGCGTGCTGAAGGTTGAACTTTGCCCCCAGCGATACAGCGCGAATGGGCTACTAACAATTGGACGCTCTGGTACGAGACGGCGAGGCAAGGGGAGAGATGGTATGAGCATTCGGTTCGTTCATCGGGCTACGACTAGTAGTCTGTTCTCGCAGGACGGCAGCAGCCTTGCGACGTCTCTACGCAACGTGGACATCCGAGACGTCGAGCGCACACTCGGCTGGTTTCTCACCGTGGTGCTCCTTGTCCTGTGGTTCGCGCTGAACTGGCCGCCCTCCGTCCTCTTGGCCCTGATCGGCGTGCAGCTTCTAGTGGCGACCAGTCCCCGCCGTGCATAAGAGCGTTCAACCGCTGCGAATCTACGCGTGTGCCAGCTCTGCTCACCTCAGCAGTTGCGATATCGCGTAGAAGACCGCGACACCCACGATCGCATGCGATCGTGACACGCGTGAACGGCGAGCATTCGTTGCAGGTATAGGGTCCGTCGCACCTGCGTGCAGAGACGTGCCTGCCGCGAATGCCAGAAAACCGGTCGCCAACTATTCTTTGGCACCGCCAAACTGAGCGGCAACAAGGCCCTTGAGCACGCTAGCAGCACCAAGTACCATCGTTGACAGTGCAGCCGGACGCTGATTCAGCCCGGTGGCAAGCAGGAAGGCTGCGAGACTGAGTCCCTTGGGTAACTGGTGTAGCTGGACCGCGAAGAGGGTCAGAAGTCTGGTGCCCGCAGCCCGCCCGAAGCTGGTCATTATTGCCATACCGTCGAAAAATGTGTGTACGGTCTCGCCGAGTAGGTCAGCGATTCTTACAGTCCGATAGAGCTGACAAGTTTCGTCGAACGGGTGTTCCACGTGCGCGTATCCTTGGAGAGTGCAGTGGTACTCGTGCTGCCCCTTGGTCTTCATGCGCCCAGCGAGAGAGCGACCTTCTCCGTGAGAAACAACGCGAGGTAACCGAGCGCGATCAGTGGCCTGGATGGTAGGTGCTCCGCTACCGCTTCGGCTATCAGGTCGAGCAGCGCGGCGGCCGGGATGAAGCCAGTACCGAGCGCGACGAGCAACTCCAGGCACGCCCTGTGGAATGTTATCGGTAACACGCTTCGGACTGGTACAATCGCTTCCATGCGCCCCATTGGTGGGCGCCTGGGTTCCTGGTCTAATCAGCAGCGCCAATTTACATTGCGTCGTAGGACGCTTGGAGGAGATCACAGCCGTGGCAGAACAGATCCGCACTACGACCGAGAACGCTCTTCCCGCCTCGATCAGTCGATTGCAAGACCTTGCTTACAATCTACGCTGGCGCTGGGACGCGCTGACCAGAGAACTGTTCGCGCGGCTCGATCTATCTCTATGGGAGAGCAGCAATCAAAACCCTGTGCTCGTTCTGCAGAGTGTGGGACAGGAACGATTGAACGAGGCTGCGGGCGACGAGGAATACACAGCCGCTGTCGATCAAGCTGCTGCGATGCTGGATGCGTACATGGCGAGCGATGCCACTTGGTTCCGGCAGGAACATGGCGACGCGGGAGGCTCGACTATCGCGTACTTCTCGGCAGAGTTTGGTCTTTCCGAGGCACTGCCGATCTACTCGGGCGGACTTGGTGTACTCGCGGGTGACCATCTCAAGTCGGCGAGCGACCTCGGGATTCCGCTTGTTGCCGTCGGGCTCCTCTATCAGCAGGGATACTTCCGGCAGCAGCTCAGCGAAAGCGGATGGCAGCAGGAACTCTACGACACCAACGACTTTGGGAAGCTACCGCTGGTACCCGAGCGCGCTCCGGACGGTACTCCAGTTGTGGTCGAGGTGCCCTTTCCCGAGCGGCCGGTTCTGGCGAAGGTGTGGCGTGTACAGGTGGGCAGGGTGCCGCTCTTCCTCCTCGACACAAACCTGATTGAGAACGGGCCCGACGACAGGGACATCACGGACCAATTGTATGGCGGCGATGTGGAAACCCGTATCAGGCAAGAGTTGGTGCTTGGCATCGGCGGGTATCGCGCGTTGGAGCGGCTCGGCATTGAACCCACCGTGTGCCACATGAACGAAGGGCATTCCGCATTCCTGTCGCTGGAGCGGATGTGCACCCTCATGCAGCAGCGCGGCATCTCCTTCGCTGATGCGCGGACGATTGTACAGGCGGGTTCCGTCTTTACCACACATACCCCCGTGGCAGCGGGCCACGACTACTTTCCGCCAGAGCTAATGCATCGCTACCTCGGGCAGTTCACGCAGAATCTGGACATCCCGTGGCGCGAGTTCCTCGCGCTTGGGCGGCACGACCCGAACAACGAAGGGGAATACTTCTGCCAAACCATCTTTGCCCTGCGAATGTCCTCGTACGCCAACGGGGTCAGCAAGCTGCACGGTGAAGTGAGCCGTGACATGTGGAAGTCCTTGTATCCGGATACGGCAGTAGATGAGGTACCGATTGGGCACGTGACCAACGGTGTTCACCTGCTGTCGTACTTGTCGCCCCAGCTGGCCGGACTCTGCGAGCAGTACCTCGGTGAGAACTGGAGACAGGGTCACACGGTTTCTCAGTTACGGGAGGAGTTCGACCGCGTGCCTTCCGAGGAGCTCTGGCAGATACATACCAAGCACCGGTGGGACCTCGTACGCGTAGTCCGTCAGCGGCTGCGTTCACAACTCGAACGCGATCATTCGTCGGAGGAGTCGAGCAACGGCGCGGATGTCCTCAACCCCGATGCCCTCACCATTGGCTTCGCACGCCGCTTCGCCACGTACAAGCGAGCGACCCTGCTACTGCGCGATCCTGATCGCCTGGCACGGATCCTCACCAACCCGGCCAGGCCCGTGCAAGTCGTCTTCGCTGGCAAGGCGCACCCGCGCGACGAGGGTGGGAAAGAATTGATCCGGCGCGTGGTCGAGCTGTCGCGGCAGGAGCCGTTCCGCGGTCGTCTTGTGTTTCTTGAAGACTATAACATCGGAGTCGCGCGTACCTTCGTACAGGGAGTGGACGTATGGTTGAACAACCCGCAGCGTCCACTGGAGGCAAGCGGTACGAGCGGTATGAAGGCCGCCGCGAACGGGGTATTGAATGTCAGCACGCTGGACGGCTGGTGGGATGAGGCCTGGGCAGCAACACGGGACGATGACGCGCCTCCAGGCTGGGCCATTGGCGACAGCACAAGCTACGACGATAAAGAGTACCAGGAGCGTGTCGAGGCGGACGCTTTGTACAGTCTACTCGAGCGGGAAGTAGCACCCTTGTACTATGATCGCGACGGGGATGGACTGCCTCGCCGCTGGATCGAGCGAATGAAGGCGGCGATGTACACGGTCTCCCCCGTATACAATACCGACCGAATGCTGCGTGAGTATGCCGAGCGGTACTATCTCCCGGCAATCGATAGCTATCGTCAGATGCGGTAGCCTGGATGCGGTTGCGAGCACCACATGCAGCTTGATCTGACGAGCCTGGCATTCCCGGGCAGGCGTCAGCCCGTGTTCGCGTCGCGCGGGGCGGTCGCCACGAGTCAGCCACTAGCGACACAGGCGGGGATCCGCGTTTTGCAGGAAGGTGGAAACGCCGTCGATGCGGCAATCGCCACCGCCGCCACGCTCACCGTCGTCGAGCCAGCCTCTACTGGCATTGGCGGGGACGCCTTTGTGCTCGTGTGGAAGGACGGCAAGCTCCACGGCCTGAACGGTTCGGGGCGTGCACCCGCAGGGCTCACTATCGAGCAGCTACGGCGGCGGGGCCACGACGATATGCCGGGACACGGCTGGCTTTCCGTCACCGTTCCGGGCGGACCTGCGGCTTGGCGCGACTTGCATGATCGGTTCGGCACGCTTCCGTTCGCGCGACTCCTCGAGCCAGCGATCGAATATGCCGAGCGCGGCTATCCCGTCTCGCCCATTGCGCTTCGACTATGGCGCACGCAGGCGGAGACGGTGCATCCCGAGCTCCAGGGTGCGGAATATGCCGCTTTTGGCCCGACCTTCACTCCGAACGGAAAGGTGCCGGGCGTCGGAGAGACCTGGAAAAGCGCGGAGATGGCCCGCTCCCTCCGCGTCATCGCGGAGACTCAGTGCAACACGTTGTACCGCGGTGCGCTCGCTGAGGAGATCGTCCGATTCTCTAGGCGGACTGGAGGCGTTCTCACCGAGGACGACCTCGCAGCCCACACCAGTACGTGGGTCGAGCCCATCAGCACCAGCTACCGTGGCTTCGACGTGTGGGAGTGCCCGCCAAACGCACAGGGGCTGGCTGCGTTGATCGCGCTCAATATTTTGGAGGGATTTGACCTCACGGCGCTAGGCAGGGAATCGCTGGACAGCTATCACGTGCAGATAGAAGCTATGAAGCTCGCATTCGCCGATGCCAGGCAGTACATTAGCGATCCAGAGCACGCTGCGATACCCGTCGAAGAGTTGCTATCTCGCAGGTATGCGGATGAGCGTCGCGGGCTGATAGGGGATTCGGCGCTCGACGCGTTGCCGGGTGATCCACGTCACGGGGATACGGCGTATCTCTGCACCGCTGACGAGAACGGTATGATGGTGAGTTTCATCCAGTCCATCGCTGCCGGCTTCGGTTCGCATATCGTAGTACCGGGAACGGGGATCGTCCTGCAGAATCGCGCGAGCGGCTTCTCTCTCGAGGACGGTCATCCAAACCGACTGGAACCCGGCAAGCGCCCGTTTCATACCATCATTCCCGGCTTCCTTACCCGTGACGGCCGGGCAATCGGGCCTTTCGGTGTGATGGGCGGGCACATGCAGCCCCAAGGACACGTACAGGCCATTGTGAACACAGTTGACTATGGCATGGACCCGTGTGCCGCGCTGGACGCGCCCCGCTGGTCGTGGTGGCGGGCAAGCGAGACCCGGCACGAGCCATCCGTGGGAACGGGTATCATCGACGGCCTGCGCCAACGCGGCCACGACGTTGCGAAAACGCCCGAAATAGATTGGGCCGGCCGCGGCCAGATCATCTGGCAGCTCGATTCCGGCGCGTACGTTGCGGCTAGCGATCACCGGGGAGACGGCCAGGCAGCGGGCTACTGATCCGTCGACGGCATCTATGCGACAACGGTTCGACGCAACCGTATGCGTTCATTGCGGCGAGGATTCACCGCGCTTCTGGCTACCCTGGTGCGAACGTACGATGCGCCATTAAAACACGCGCTTGATGAGACCGAGCGCTCCCTGCTTCCATGGTGCACGGTGCGTGACGCCGGACTGGTTCCGAAACTGCTCGAGATTCGCCTTATACCAATCGAAGTTCTTGAGCAACGCTTCCTGGTTCGAGTACTTAGGGCTCCAACCTAGTTGCCGCTCCGCCTTCTCGATAGAGACGAAAGAATCCTTCGAGGCGGTCTCATATACCCACTTATACAAGGGGGAGATGCGCAGTCGGTCCAGAACGCGCAGGCCGAGGATCGCCGGGAGTGCGGGAAAGCCACGTATTTTCTTCCCGTGGCCTGCGGCGTCGAGCACCACTTGATAGTCCTGCTTCATCGTGGCGTATACCTTTGCGCCAATATTAAACGTATCGTTCACCCGCTCATCCGGGAGGGTGAGGCAGCGATGAATCGCTTCGCACAGGTCCTCGACATCAAGGAGTTGGTAGCGGTTGTTGCCGCTGCCGATCATCGGAAAGTTACGCCCGTCCAACGCCCAGTCATAGAGCAGTGCGAACACGCCGAGACGCTCAGGTCCGACGAACGACTTTGGGCGGATGATCGGCACGACGAGTCCCTTTGCTCGGTATTCCAGGCAGATCATCTCCGCTTGAATCTTCGCCTGTCCATACGGCCCGACACCCTGAAGTCGGTCCGTCTCATACAGCGGGTGATGGTCCGGGATGCCGTATACGGCGGTTGAGGAAATGTGCACTACCCGCTTAATCCCGGAGTTCATGGCCACATCCAGGACGTTACGTGTACCTTCCACGTCCGTAGTGTAGATATCACGCTCGGAATACAGAGGCAGGGCCGCGGCGGTGTGCACGACGTAGTCCACACCCTCCATTGCCAGCGTAAGCGCATTCCGGTCGCGAATGTCGCCGCGTGTCAAAGTTGTCCGCTCCCGCATGTCGGCATACTCGAACTCCGACACATCGATGGAGGCGGTCGCGAAGCCTCTGGAGTCAAGGTAGCGAAGCAAGTTGATGCCAAGGAAACCGGCACCGCCGGTCACGAGTACTTTCTGTTGGTCCATCGGATTGTTGCTCTCCTACAGGATGTGCCCGGCTGCCCTCTCATGCGGTGCGTCTATTATGCCGCCTGGGAAACGCGCGTGCAGGGGACGCGCCACGGAGTCATTGCGCAAACCCTGTCAGTGGACACCTGGTGCTCCTACGTCAATGGAGCACGGAGTACTCGGGAACCCGAACACATCTCGGGGACGGGGCAGCACCCGCCGAAAGCGATCCGGGTGGTGGGCAAGGTCATCTGGAGGCAGATACCGGCGGGGAAGCTATGCGACGAGCTCGCCCTCTTCCTGAAGCGCAAGGACCGCAGGTACGAGTAACCGGCCGACGCCAATTCTCGAGTCGGCCATACCGTAGTACACATCGATACGGTCGCCTGCCCGTTCATCAATACCGGTGGGGAAAACCACGTTGTTCACCAAGCCTTGCCGTTCGCCAGAGGTCATCGGGCTGAGGATCGGGTAGGGCGAGCGATATAAGACCTTGCTCGGATCGTCACGATCGAGTATCATCGCGCCCGCGGAATAGTGGACCTTCGTTTGCAGGTCCACACCTTCGAGGATCTGACCACTTACGCCGTGGAAAATGAGCAGCCAGCCGTGGCGTGTCAGTACCGGGGGACAGCCCGCGCCAATCTTGAGTGCCTCCCAGTCCGCATCGGGCGTGGCGAGCAACCTATGATGCTGGAAGAAGTTCAGTCCGTTCAGCTTGTCCCGCAAATCCACCGGTGAGTACGAGATCCACATGCTCGGGCGAGGTTCCGTGATGCCGTCCGGAAGCACCGGATACGGTGGATGGCCGGGTGCGCACATGGTGTAGTCCGGGCGGTGAATCATCACGAGCGATGGGCGGCCCTGTGGGTCCTGCAATAGCTCCGGGAAGATGACGGCGTCCTTGTTGTGATAGAAGTCGAACTCTGTGCCACGGGACATCGCGAACTTGACGAGGCCGAGGCGTTGCCAGTTCTCTAGGTCGGTCGAGATCGCCATCGCAATTCGGGGGCCGAACGGACCGTACGCTGTATAGGTCATAACGTAGGTATCCAACGCTCGGACGAATGTGATACGGGGATCCTCACACCCGGCCGTCCACGGGTTGCGCTCATACGACTCGGTCGGCTCCAGCGCATAACCGATGCGTTCGACACCGCAAGGGTCTCCCCCTTCGCCAAATAGCACACGTGCTTTACCCACGCGCGATAAGTTCTTGTCGGCCACTACGCGGGGGAAGAGAAATAGCTCGTCGTCACGGCTGCGTACCGAAGCTGGGTTGAGCACACCCCAGGATTCGTTCGGGTCGCCCGGGTCGCCGGCCATGATGACCCCCAGGCGCTCGATCTGAAATGGCAACTCCCGCTGGTCCGGCACGATGGCAAACTCCTGTTGCTGCGGCTCACTGATCACGTGATGCTATATCTTTCGCCAATGTATTACGGGTACACTACCGCTAGCTTTGGTACCACCGTCCGTAAACACACGTTGACGCGTGATGTTCCGCGGCATTAGGCAGCGTTTCGCGCTAGAACGCAAGCAGGAGACCAGCGTGGGTATTCGCGAACTGATCAGAACGCACGTGGGGCGAAACCCGAATCCCATCACCACCCGCACGCGCGAAGCACGCGCGCGCATCACTGGGGCAAACGTCACGGTCAGCGTCTGTCCGTATTGTGCCGTGGGTTGCTCGCAACTGATCTACACCAAGAACGGTCGTATCATCGACATCGAGGGAAACTACGAGAGTCCGATCTCCGGGGGAACGCTCTGTCCCAAGGGAGCGGCTACCTCTCGCCTGGTGAACAACCCCGATCGACTAACAACCGTCCGCTACCGGCCGCCTCATGCTACCCAGTGGGAAGATCGATCACTCGCGTGGTGCATGGAGCGCATCGCGCAGCTGGTGAAGCAGACCCGCGACGCGTCGTTCGAGGAGACCGATGCGAACGGCGTAACGGTGAACCGCACACTGGCGATCGGACACCTCGGTGGGGCGACGCTCGACAATGAGGAGAACTACCTCATCAAGAAGCTCTGGACCGGCGGCCTGGGAGTCGTGGCGGTTGAGAACCAGGCGCGAATATGACACTCCAGCACGGTGCCCGGTCTGGGCTCCAGGTTGGGTAGGGGTGGCGCGACAACCACGCAGCAAAGCCTCGCTGAAAGTGACTGCATCGTCATCATGGGCTCGAACATGGCGGAGAACCATCCGGTCGGCTTTCGATTTGTGATAAAAGCCAAGGAGCGGGGCGCGACCATTATCCATGTCGACCCGCGCTTCACGCGCACCTCCGCACTCGCGGACATGCATGTTCCCTTGCGCGCCGGCAGCGATCTCGTTTTTCTGGGTGCACTCATCAACTACGTTATCGAGCACGAGCGGTATTTCCGAGAGTACGTCGTGCATTACACCAACGCGCCTACCATCATCGACGCCGGCTTCAAGGACACCGAGGACCTGGATGGCCTCTTCTCCGGCTGGAATCCGGAGACCGGGACGTACGACACCTCTACCTGGCAGTACGAAGGGCAACAAGTCGATCAGTCCGACAATGATCTTTCCCAGACCCAGGAGGCGCATGTCCAGTTCGTCGGGGATATGCAGCGGCCACCGCGCCAGGACCTGACCCTTCAGGACCCGATGTGTGTCTTCCAGCTCGTGAAGCGCCACTTTTCGCGCTACACGCCTGAAATGGTAGAGCAGAGCTGCGGCGTTCCGCGCGAACTGTTCCTCAAGGTTGCGGATGCCGTCGCGAGCAACTCCGGCAGAGAGCGAACTACGGCGTTCGCATACGCGGTTGCCTGGACTCAGCACACGACCGGGACTCAGATGATCTCGGCCTGTGCACTGCTCCAACTCCTGCTCGGCAACATCGGCAGGCCGGGCGGTGGGATCCTGGCACTGCGAGGCCACGCCACGATCCAGGGCTCCACCGATATTCCGACGCTGTACAACCTGCTTCCAAGCTACATGCCGATGCCGAATGCCACACAGTCACATGGTTCGCTGCGGGAGTACATTGAGGCGGAACAGCCACAGACTGGCTGGTGGCACAACCTGCCCAAGTACCTGGTTAGCTTGCTTAAAGCGTGGTACGGGGACACCGCACAACCGGAGAACGATTTCTGCTACGACCTCGTGCCAAAGATCGGAGACGACTACTCGTTCCAGGCAATGCTCCCCATGATGTGCGATGGCACGATGAAGGGTCTCTTTTGCATGGGGCAGAATCCGGCTGTTGGCGGCCAGAACGCGGTCCTGGCCCGCAAGGCGCTCACGTCGCTCGACTGGCTCGTCATCCGTGATATTCACGAAATCGAGTCCGCTGCGTTTTGGCACGATGCCCCCGAGGTGCGGAACGGGGAGGTGCAGCCCAAAGACATAAAGACCGAGATATTCCTGATGCCAGCAGCGCTCACGGCCGAGAAAGGTGGCTGTTACACGAACACCCAGCGGCTCGTTCAGTGGCACGATAAGGCTGTTGATCCGCCGGGCGACGCCCGCTCTGAAGCGTGGTTCATGTGGCATCTTGGTCTGCGCCTTCGTGAGCTCTATTCGGGTGACGAGACACCACGCGGCCGGCAGATCCGGGCGCTGGCATGGGATTACCCGACGCCGGAGGCCACAGAGGACCCCGATCTCGAAGTCGTGCTCAAGGAGATCAATGGCTATACCGTTGCTGACCGCAAACTCGTGGGTGGATTCGCCGATCTCCGGGACGACGGCACCACCGCATGCGGTGCCTGGATCTACTCCGGCATCATGCCCCAGGAAGGAATGAACCTGGCGAAAAGCCGAAAGGGCGCTGAGGGCGCTGCCCCGGACTGGGGCTTCGCGTGGCCGGCCAACCGGCGGATCTTGTACAACCGCGCCTCCGCGGATCCCCAGGGACGGCCCTGGAGCGAGCGCAAGGCATACATCTGGTGGGATGCCGGGCGGGGCGAATGGACGGGCCACGATATACCCGATTTCCCGACGAGCAAACCCCCGTCGTACCAGCCGCCGGAAGGCGCCACCGGAATCGATGCGCACGCGGGCGATGCACCGTTTGTTATGATGGCCGACGGTAAAGGTTGGCTATTCGCCGCGTCGGGGCTCTTCGATGGACCGCTCCCATCCCACTACGAGCCGTTTGAGACTCCGGTTCGCAACGCGCTCTATCCCCGTCAGTCGCGCAACCCAGTGGCACTGCCGTTCGATCGGCCCGACAACCCGTATCACGAGGTAGATGATGCACGTTTCCCTTATGTGCTGACCACCTATCGACTGACGGAGCATCACTGCGCCGGAGGTATGAGTCGCTGGCTGCCGTGGCTTGCAGAGCTGCAGCCACATGGCTTCGTAGAGATCAGCCCCGAACTCGGGCAGGCGCTTGGAATCGACAACGGCGATCAGGTGATCATTTCAACACTCAGAGGGGAGGCCGAAGCACGGGCACTGGTCACGAAGCGGATGCAGCCGATTCCAGTGCAGGGGCGGACCCTCCATCAGGTCGGCATGCCATGGCATTTCGGCTTTGGCGGGATCGCACAGGGCGGCATCGCGAACGACCTGATCTCCCTCGTCGAGGACCCCAACTCGCGCATCCACGAAGCCAAAGCCCTCACCTGCAGCCTTCGGCGCGCGCCCGGATGACGCGGCGCGAGGAGTACGTGTCGATGACCGCACAGCCCGAAGATCTTGCCACTCATGCACCAGTGGGGTTCCTCACCGACACCACCTTATGTATCGGCTGTAAGGCGTGCGAGGTGGCGTGCAAGCAGTGGAACAGCCTGCCGATGGATAACGTCGGTTTCACCGCGAGCTCGTATGACAATACGCGTGACCTCGGCGCAACCACGTGGCGGCACGTTGCCTTCGTCGAGCAGTTCCCTGGCAACGAGCGTCCGACCACGATGCCGCCGTTTCAGAGCAACTGGCTCATGATGAGCGACATCTGCAAGCACTGCGTCAACCCGCCGTGTATGCAGGCTTGTCCGACCGGGGCGATCGTGATCTCCAGGTTTGGGACCGTGGTCATCCAACAGGACGTGTGCAACGGCTGCGGATACTGCGTACCTGCCTGTCCCTTCGGTGTACCCGAGCTTTCCCCACTCGACAACAAGGCCCACAAGTGCACTTTTTGCTACGACCGACTTGAGAGTGGTCTGGAGCCCGCCTGTGCGAAAGCTTGCCCAACTGACTCCATTCAGTTCGGCTATACCGACGAGCTTGCTCTACGCGCGCGGGGCAGGGTCGATGAGCTGCGAGAGCGCGGCGTTGAAGGGGCGTATGTGTACGGCGATCAGAATGCGGGCGGCACGGGCGGTATCGGCGGCTTGCGTGTGTCGTTCATCCTCAGCGCGCCGTCAGAGCGGTACAATCTACCCGCCGAGCCGGAGCTGCCGCAGCGCAAATCCGTGCCTAACTACCTCAGCACACTTGTCGCGTCCGTTGCGTTTGGTGCCATGATGACGATCTGCCTGAGGAAGTAGCACGCATCAAACCGGGCAAGAAGCGTCGGAACGAGCCCAACGACATCAGTTCGTCCACGTTGACTCAACTAGCACGGGATTGGTTCACTGGGAGCTCCGGAGACAACATACTTACACCGGCAGCGTCCATCGACTTGGCGAAGAGATAGCCCTGTGCCATATCGCAGCCAAGCTCGCACAGCTGGCGCAGTTGATCGTCTGTCTCCACCCCCTCAGCAGTGACCTGCATGCCGAGCGTATGCGCCAGGGTGATGATTGCATGCACGATGGCGTTATCCTCGGCGTCTCTCCCGAGCAGACGCACAAAGCTCTTGTCGATCTTGAGGGTGTCTACCGGGAAGCGTCTGAGGTATGACAGGGACGAGTAGCCGGTACCGAAGTCGTCGATGGCGAGTTGTACCCCAAGCTCCTTGAGCCGTTTCAGCGTCATAATGTTGACTTCAGCATCCTCCATGACGACCGTTTCCGTGATTTCCAGCACCAGACTTCCGGGATCCACGGCCGCCGCCGTTAGGGCGCTGGCGATCTCACACGTCAGAGTCGGATTCGCAAACTGGCGCGCCGACAGGTTCACGGACACCGAGAGCGAATGGTCGTCCGCCCAGGTGTCCTGCCACTCTCGCACATGGCGGCAGACTTGTTCGATGATCCAGCGGCCGATAGGCAGGATTAGGCCCGTCTCTTCGGCGACGCGAACAAAATTGGCCGGTTCCACGAGCCCTCGAACCGGATGCCGCCAGCGGACCAACGCCTCGACGCCACAGACCATTCCTGTTTTCAGATTCACCGTTGGTTGATACTCCAGCACCAGTTCGTTGCGCTCAACCGTATGACGGAGGTCGTTTTCCAGTGCGAGTCGTTTTTGCGCGCGTACGTTCATACTCGGATCAAACACCTCACAGCACGCTCGACCTCGTTCCTTTGCTCGATACATTGCCAGATCGGCATCACGCATCAGGTCAGCTGGCACCTCGTGATAGGGATGCTTGATGGCAATCCCGATACTTGTGGTCACGTAGACCTCGTGCCCATCGATCCTAAACGGCGACTGCAGCGAGGAGATAATCCTTTCTGCGATCCGCAGCGCATCATTCGCGGTTGCGCTGCCTTCCAGCAGGATGGTGAACTCATCGCCTCCTAGACGTGCAACAGTATCACCGGGTCGCATGCACCCGGTGAGCCGCACGGCCACGGCTTTGAGGAGGTGGTCGCCCATCTCGTGCCCGAGGCTATCGTTGACAACCTTGAAGCGATCGAGATCGAGAAAGAGCACGGCGATCGATACCTTTTCCCGACCCGACCCCTCCAGTGCCTCCTGCACCCGGTCAAGAAAGCGTTTCCGGTTGGGCAAGCCGGTCAGGGAGTCGTGAAAGGCCTGATGCGCGAGTTGCTCCTCCAGGGCCTTTCGCTCGCTGATGTCCATCATCGACCCGATTAATCGCGTGGGCCGACCGGCCGCATCTCTCACCAGATAACCGCGGTCGATCACCGTCGCAAACGTTCCGTCCCGTCGGCGGAAACGATATTCGTCGCTCCAAACGTCGTGCCCACCCCCGATGGACTCAACAATGCCCTGTAGTACTCTGTCCCGCTCTGCGGGATGGATCCGCTCCTCCCACCAGTCGCCACCGCGCACATCATCTATCGAGTAACCAAACATACTCTCAATCGCACCGGTCCAGGTAAGCTCACCTGTCGCGAGTTCCGATTCCCAGATGACGTCACTCGTGGCGCGCGCCACAAACTGATAGCGCTCTTCGCTGCGTCGCAATGCCTCTGCGTCCGCCTCCAGGCGCTCGATCAGATTTGCGTTCTCTATCGCGACCGCTGCCTGGTCGGCGAGGGTGCCTAGCATGTGCAGGTCAACGGAGGTGAACTGGCGCAGACCGAGCTTCGAAAGGCTAATAACACCAACGACCCGCTCGTCGTACATCATGGGCACGATCATCATGGATTCGTCGATATAGTCGCTCCCGGGAACATGCTCTCCTCGCGGGTCGTTCTCCGCGTCGTCAAGCAGGACGGCCTCGCCGTGAAGCGCGACCCATCCAGTTATGCCGCGGCCAAGCTCGATGATGAACTCGCTGGTGGTCTCGTCGCTGTACTCTTCGTGTTCCGAACGGAGCGCCGCGGGGATCAGCAAGTCACCTTCAAGTACGTAGATGCGGCAGGCCGAATAATCAATAAGCTGGCGCAGCTCCTCGGCGATTGCGAGCCGAATCGATCCGGGGTCGTTCATACGGTTAAGCCGGCCTGCGATCGCCTGGATGACGCTTAATCGATCCGCATGACGCGCAAGTTGGTCGTACAACTGAGAATTACGGATGGTGAGTGCCAACTGGGCTACGATCGAGTCCAGTGTTGACAGGGCATGGGATGGCACACTGTTTGGAGCGGAGTACCCAATGAATAAGGCGCCCACCGTGCGATCATCGAATCTTAGCGGAACGCATATATAAGACGCAGCGCCGGGATGTTCCGTGAAGCCTTGATCGGCGCGAGGGTTGAGTTCGAAGTGCTGTTCGATCTCCGCTCGCACGGAAGCGAGCACCGAACCGGGAATCCCGGTACTCAACGCGAGCTCGTGCGCCGGATTGCCTGGGCCGGTAAAACCGATTGATGCTCGAAGCCGACTGTGCGTTCCATCGTTGTCCAGAACATACAGCGCCGCCATTTCGCCTCCGACTAGCTCCATGGATGTTCGAAGAATGGATTCGAATGTCCCAGTGGCATCGTATGAAGAAACTCTGGCTGGAGGCGCGAGATGCATGTCGGCTATCCCGGATCGCGAGGAACGCGGCTCGTCGATCGCGGTCCGTTCGATCATCTCAATGACCTGTTCGGCAAAGACATCACGGTCGGAACCACCTTTACTGTCCAGGTGCGATACTTTCAGCGATTCAGAAACTCCACAGGTTTGGGTCGGCCGGCATATCGGCTTCGCGAACATTGGGTACACTTGCCATTTGCGCTCGACGAGGGCCATCGAAGCGCAACAGGATCTCCAGAACCTGGAGGCCGTAACGTTGCACTACCTCCATCGCATCGGGTGACACCACGTGCGCCACTGTTGAGGTCGCGTGCCAGGCAGACGCCTCGGCCCTTCGAAGAGCGGTAAGGGCGAAGCAGGAAGGCAACGGTTCGGGAACCTCCTGTATCCTACAGGTTATACATCTACGCGGACGTCGTTGCGAGTATCGAAGACGAAGGATGCTGAGTCAATAGCATATTGCCACTAGGGCCGCCTGATGTGACCTGACGCAGTCGGAACGTCGTCATCGATCAGCACTATGATACCTGCACTGAGGGAATCCGGCATGTCGTACCAGCGAATGTGGAAGACTCCGAAAAGCGGCGGGAGATCGGCATCCGACGAGAGCGCGGAGAGTTACTACGGCGTTCCGCCGATACACAAACCGCACTGGAAATGGCTTATCATCGCTTACTTCTACCTGGGTGGCATCTCCGGCCTGAGCTACGTTATCGCGGAACTCGCCGAAGTAACCGGTGATGCCACGAACCGGGTCATCACCAGGGCGGGTCGGTACGTTTCTTTGGGCACGCTTTTGCCCTGTCCCGTGCTCCTGATCCTTGACCTTGGGCGGCCGGAGAGATTCCTCAACATGCTACGGATCGTAAAGCTCCGCTCACCAATGTCCGTCGGCACGTGGGTACTCGTGATCTTCAGCGGCTTCTGCACACGGTCGGTCGTTGCACAAGCAGCGCGGGATGAGCTATGGAACCGATTCAAGTGTGCGCCCCACGGCATCAAGGCGATACAATCGCGATGGATGGGTGTCGCAGGCGTGCCATTCGGCTTTCTGCTTGGTGGGTATACGGGGGTACTGCTGGCGGCAACCGCGGTTCCGCTCTGGACGAAGAACGCTCTGCTGATGGGCCCGCTCTTCCTCGCCTCCGCTGCGTCGAACGCGACCGCCTCGATTACCCTGGTACTTTGTCTCAGTAAGGCACCGCACCGTGCACTAGTCCGTCTTGAGCGTCTGGAGATGTGCTCGCTGGTAGTCGAGCTCGGACTGCTCGCGCTGAACCGCAGGCAGCTCGGTCAAACAATCGGCCGACCGCTGCGTGAAGGGAGCACAGGACGCCTCTATCGCTTTGGAGTTCAGGGGACTGGCATTGCTGCTCCGCTGATGTTGACAGTCGCGCCGATGCTGGCTGGAATGCGACCTTCCCGCTGGCGCTTGGCACTCTCCTCGTTGCTCACGCTCAGCGGGGGTTTCATGTTTCGCTATGTCATGGTGATCGCTGGGCACCGGTCCGCGGACGATCCTCAAGCTACGTTCGAGCTTGCACGGCGAGGGAGCCAGGAATCCACGGGATCTGTTACCGACGTGAATGTTCATCCAGTTGCGCCCTCGTGAGGCGTAGCGTAATGCGTTCGAGAGAGACCGATTGCACGAGATCCAGTGCAATGCTACGGCGCTTGATGAGACCTGCCCAGAGACCGACCGTCAACTTCCCCCCACCAAGACTCTTGGCGCCATCGCCGTTCGTCGCATATGCGGCATGCGCCGCTTGTGTGTGCGGTCCGGTGTTTCCAATGGACTGTGTCGGTACGGGACCAATCATCTCTCCACTGAATCCACCCACCCGACGTTTCGAGGGTTCCATATGCGCGCCGGTTGCCGTTCTCGTGCCCGTCACTCGGCGTACGGTCCCGAGGTAGTTGTTATCCGCTGTCCAAACATCCATCGAAACTCGTATGTCACGGTGGTCGAAGCCACCGATCCGACGCAGACCCACTTGATAGTCCTCCCTGTGCGACAGTACGTTAAGGCTAGCGGAAACTTCCTTGCAACGCCTGGACCAAGGACATGAAACCGTTGTACCTACCGGACAAGCGATGCTGGCGCGTTCTGTGCGGCGAGCCCTTGCGAAAGAATAAGGAGGTCACTGCACCAATGCTGACACGAACGCGGACGCTTACCGACGAGCAACTCCAGGCGTTCCAGAACGACGGATACCTCGTCATTCGAGGCCTGCTCGCACCAGAGGAGACCAGGCTGCTGCTGGATACCTTCATGTCGATGTACGCTGGTGGTCCCATACCTGGCTGCTTTTCGCCCAAGAGTCCGGAAGCCGCCAAAGGTGACGTACTCAAACAGTATCCGCGCATGATGCATCCGCACCGGGTGAATGATGTGGCGCTCCGCTATCTCCTTGACGACCGCATCGAGCGAATCTTGTCCGACTTGTTCGGTGAGGAACCGCTCGCCGCTCAGAGTATGCTGTACTTCAAGCCTCCGGGCGCTAAAGGACAGGCACTCCACCAGGACAACTTTTATCTCAAAGTGGAGCCCGGTACGTGCATCGCCGCCTGGGTGGCGCTCGATCCGGCGGACCGTGCCAATGGTGGTCTAGAGGTCGTCCCCGGCACGCACCGAGGGGATATCTACTGCCCGGAGGAAGCCGACACAGAGGTCTCGTTCACACGCGATTACGTACCCGTCCCCGACGGTTTGGAGGTGGTACCAATCGATCTCGCACCCGGCGATGTGTTGTTCTTCAACGGCCAGCTCGTGCATGGCTCGCAGCCGAACACAACAACTGAACGCTTCCGCCGTTCCTTCATCTGCCATTACGTCGGCCGATCATCGGAGCGCATGTCCGCATGGTACCGGCCCATTCTTACAATGGATGGCCGGGAGGTGGAACTAGCGGAGAACGAAGGCGGAGGCCCTTGCGGTGCAGAGATCGCCGGGCCACACTAATGCTCGTAGCCACTAAGTAGTTGCTGAAACTGCGCGCGCACGTCGTCGAAGGTCTCGAACGGCGCGGCGTCGATGCCGTGCTCACGACACCAGGATAGCAACGGTTCTACGGCCCATAAGCGGTCCGCGACTCGCGCCGCGCCGCGATCCGAGACGCCGTTGCCGATGAACCAGACATGGGTGTATTGCCTGCGGTAACGACAGACGATGTCCTCCTTGAATCCCTCGGGTTCCTCATTCCGGTCATCCGCAACGGGCAAGGTCACCTGCCACCCGGCATCCGTTGTGTACTCCGCAACCAGGGAGTGGATATCCAGTGGCGGATCGGACACAGGCAGCAGGCCGTGCACGTAGAAGTCGAGCCCACCACTCACGATCGCCAGCTTCAGGCCCGTCACTCCACAGTAGCGAACGAACTCCTCCCAGCCGGGACGGAGTGACACGACGGTCCGTGCATACTCCACGAGCGCATCGGCGTCGTGGGGCACGTACGAGAACTGTTGCTGCATGTTTTGTTGAATGTCCACCTCGCCACGGGCGAACCGTGCCTCCAGTCGCTCCCAGTCCGTCGTTGAATATTTCTTCAAGAGGATGACCCCGACGTCCTCTTCGGTTATCGTCCCGTCGAAGTCCACGAGCACGACGATGTCGTCGGCACGCACATTTCCTGGTCCCTCACTCCCGGTCACGGTATTCCCTCCTCGTAAATCCTGCGTACGACCCGCTCAATGTCCGGCTCCTCCAGAGTCAGATCCCGAATGCGGTAACGGCTTGTCACCCGTTGTATCAGTTCCGGTGCGCTGACTTCATCACGCTGAAAGGTGAGCCAAACGCGAGGTCCTTCACGCCGCTCGACGCGCGCCCCGGGCACATGCGGCTCGGCGACATCTTCGTCGAGGTCAACAACGAGCCGGCGGTCGCCACCGTAGCGTCCAGTTATCTCCACCACACCACCATCGTACAGGAGCTTGCCGTGATCGATAATCATCATCCGCTCGCATAAACGGGCTATATCCGCCATATCATGCGTCGTGAGCAGTACCGTCATACCCTCAGTCCGGTTAATCTCCAGCAGGAACGTGCGGATTCGTTCCTTGGCGACGACATCAAGCCCGATCGTCGGCTCGTCGAGGTACAGGACCGTTGGCTGGTGCAGCAGCGCAGCTGCCAGGTCACCGCGCATCCGCTGGCCGAGCGAGAGCTGTCGAACAGGCTGGTAGAGGAACGGGTCGAGCTCGAGCATCTCAATGAGGCGCTGCACCTGCACGTCATAGCGCTCGCGCGGTAATCGATAGATATGACGGAGCAGGTTCAAGCTTTCAATGAGAGGCAGATCCCACCAGAGCTGGGTTCGCTGGCCAAACACGACGCCGATCCTGGCCGCGAGCCGAACCCGGTGCTTCCACGGTACCAATCCATCTACCGTGACGTGTCCGGAGGTGGGCAAGAGGATCCCGGTGAGCATCTTGATCGTCGTACTCTTGCCCGCACCGTTCGGCCCGATGTACCCGACCATCTCGCCCCGGCGGATCTGAAAGCTGAGGTTCTCTACGGCGGTTATTTCCGTTCGATCCCGCGATAGTAGCGAACGCACCGACGACAGGGCACCGCTCTTTCGACGACGCACCGAGAAGCACTTGTGCAGATCCTGGACATCGATGAACGACAGAGGGTGCCTCCCGGTGTTTCAGCGTGTCAGTATACCGGGCCTCGACCGAAGAAGTCGGCGTGTGATCAACGGAGCCAGGGCACTGCGGTTGTTGCGAGTCGGGTGCCGGTGCGATAAGCTTGGCGCCATGCGCATGGCTCTTCAACTGTCGACCGCCAAACTTGGCCTTATCACTCTCGTTGCCGCTACTCTGGGGGGCTGCAGCTTGAGTACCACGCCGACCGCGACCCCCGTTACGCCGACGCCACAGCCAACCACCGCAGCGCCCCCCCGGCGTGCCCCAACGCCCACGCCCACTACGACCGCACGACCTTCCGCGAGTAATACGCCAACACAAGTCGCGCGTTCAAACGCGACGCGTGTCCCGATCGCGCGTGCTACACCGAAGCCCGACGCTCCCGCCGCCGTCACACCCAAGGTTAGACTCCGCCGGTCAACTTCAGGACCAACCGCGGTCGGGAGTTGGTACACGCAGTTACAGGCGAAGTATCACGCCCCTGGTGCACCGGTCCGCCCTAGCCTCGGGTGGCGGTTTCCCGCCGGGGGTGCTGTGAGCGCAGCCCCTGCTGTTGTGGACGGTACTGTCTATTTCGGAACCACGAACGGCGCATTCTACGCGGTGGATGCCCTCACTGGACTCGAGCGGTGGCGGTTCGATGCGGGCGGATGGGTGCAGGGCTCACCTGCGATTGAGGGTGATTTAGTGTACTTCGGCTCGGACGACCGGACCGTCTACGCCCTCGACCGACGCTCCGGACGGCTGATCTGGCGGGTGAAGCTCGACGCCGAGATACGCACCGCCCTTACCGCGACGCCCGCCGCGGTCTACGTGGGCACTCGTGCCGGTACCGTGTACGCGCTCAATCCGCGCACCTCCCGCACGCTGTGGCGGCACAGCGGCCAGGCACCTGTCACGGCGAGGCCCGTACCTTCAAACGGCAGGGTGATCTACGGCGATCTGGACGGGCGCCTCACCGCCCTCAACGCAGCGACGGGCGCCATAGTCTGGCAGAAGAACGAGACCGCTTCCCGGGTTCGTGGTTCGCCCGCAGTGTCCGGCGACACCATATACATCGGCTCCTCCCGCGGGCTGCTCACGGCGCTGCGCCTGCGCGACGGCAATATCCGGTGGCAAGCCAGAATAGGTCGAGGAGCGATTACCGCGCCCGCGGTCAGTGGCGGCACCGTGTACGTCGTCGCTGCGCAGGCCAAGCTCGGACGAGTCGTTGCTGTACGCGCACGGGACGGAAAGCGGATCTGGACAGTGCGCCTTCCCGCACAAAGTGTTTCTTCCCCGGCCGTCGTGGGCGGAGTCGTCTACCTTGGGGCGAGAGACGGAACGCTGCGAGCGGTGGGCGCGCGAGCCGGCAAGCAGCGATGGGTGTTCCGCACGACTCGTGATATCGACGCGTCTCCGGTGATCGCAAACGGCCGTGCATATGTTGGCTCGTGGGATGGCTATTTCTACGCTATTGGCGGCCCGCGCGCCTCCACCCGCTTCTCCCGTGTCCCTACGCGGAGCCTGCGCCGTGACCCGCGTGCTGACACTACAGGGGGCAAGGCATTTGCAGATATCCGCCTCGCGGGAGCCGCGTATGCGAGCTATGGTGCGAGTCGAGGCAAGGGCGGGGTGCCGGGGATCGCTTTTGTCGCGCAACTCTCAGCAGCACCGCCGGCGACGTCGCGTGTGCAGAGTGCGTATGTTTGGGCGATAGACAACACGCTCGACTCCAACATTGACTACTATGTCTTTGTCGACCTTGCAGCGAATGCCAGGAAGTATCGGGCAACTTTGGAGCGCAACACGCCGGAGGGACTGGTGACCGTCAACGATCGCTTGCCGTTTGAGATCAACGGTCGAATGGTGAGAGTCTTCCTGCCGACATCGCCACACCTGGCAACCGAGGACAGCAAACCGGCTTTACAGTGGTACGCGTACAGCTATATTCAAAAGTTGCCGGCACAAGATGAGATCTCGGATCGCGGTCGATACTTCATACTCAACCCGGAGCGATAGCCCCGGGTCGCCGAACGGTGTTGGGACAGCCACTGCGTCGTATTGCTTCAGGTTGGTTGGTCGCCGAACAGGCGCAGAAGATGCATCGCCATAGGACGTTTCGGCGGCCGAAGGAAAGCGCCGAAGGCGACTAGGCGGGAAAGAGCGGTCGGGAGACGGTCGAAGGTGCTCCGTCCGGCGCGACCTCCCCGGAGTTGGGCGCAAAAGATTGGCCCAGTTCCCATAACGAGGCACGGTCGAGGCCAGAGAGTCGCAGTCGTTTGAAGTAATCCACAAGCGCCCGCTCCATGGGCACGTGGTGGCCCTGGCGCTTGCTGAGTGAATCCCGATGTTTCACTGCTTCATCCCAGACCCGCTCAGCCTCCTCCTCAGAGAGCTCCCAGCCGGTAAGCCTTCCGATCAGGCGTACGTAGTGTTTGTTGCGCGCCTTTTTTCGCGCCCTGGTCACCGCGATTCGGGCCGAGGGAAGCGGCTCGCTTGCCACCTGGGCGATGACGTCGGTCACCGAGTAACCGGCCTCTAAGAGCGGCTTTAGCTCCGGAATAACCAGTCCAGCCGCCTTGCCTGCGGTCGTCGTTCCCCGCTCACGCGCTCCCGGCACGATTCGGTGATTCCCAGGCTCGGGCTGAGACAGGAACCAGCGGCGCCGGAACGCGTAGCCATACTGCGCGTCCCATTCTCTGGCGGCCTGATCGAGGTCGACTTCGGCCCCCGTCTCCGCCGACCGCTGGCGTCGGTATTCGTCGATCTCGTGCCAGACGGCGTAAGCCTCTTTTTCGGTGAAGGTGCGGTTGAGGACCTTGCGCAGTCGCGAAGCCATCTGGCGTGGGTTCAACCCCGGTTCCCGAACGTGCGAGAAGCGCAGAACGTCCTCATATCCAACGCCACTAACGCCTTGCACGTCGAGCACGCCATAGCCGAGGCGTCGGCGTAGTTCGGAGTCTTCCGCTACTTGAGCTGTGGTCGGGTCAGTTGCCAAGGTGTGCTCCGCAGGTCACGATTCTAGGTGTGCTTGCTGTCATGGTAACGCATGGCTGACTAGCTGTGTGGGGCAATCCGCCTAGTACGTCGGGCCTTCAACCGTAATTTCTGAACAGTCTCGCAGATCGACGACCGAGTGGTAACACGACGTGATGGAATGCTGGTTGGGATGGTCGGGGCCCGCAATCTCAGTATCGAGCTCGTGTGTCGGATTACGACCAGCAGGACACACCAAGATCGGCTTGCAGTCCGCAGAGTACGTCGGCCAAATGCGTCACTCGGGCTGCTCAGTCTCGTCGGAGGCCACTGTGCGAAGTCCGATCCATAGCACGAAGTGAACCAAGCCACGCATTGATCATGCCCCTGATCCGGCGAAGTTTAAGCTTGGGTGCAGGGTGACAGTCAGATGCTGGCACACATCGGTAAGTGGTCGGGTCCGCTCCCGTGCAGTCTCACCCGCGGCGCGGAAGAACGCCTCGTGATTGGGCGTGTGTTGTTGAGCCATCGTGCTGTGTCGGATATCACTTCAAACGCATGGGGCGCGCCCGGCGCAATATAGGCCGAAGTTCCAGCCGGTGCCGTGTACGACTCCTCGCCATCGAGGTAGAACCGCAGCTCTCCGTCCAGAACATAGAACGTCTCCTCATGTTTCCGTCCTTGCCCGGTGCGGTACGCAAAACAGCACATCCCTTCGGTGCGCTTGTCCCGTAGACTAGACCGTCTATCGCGTCAAGTCAAGACCGAACAAATCACGCCTTGGAAGCTAAGCTCCTCATCCGCAGTGCACCGAGGTCAGGCTGGTACTTGGTGACTTGCACGTACCCATCGTGCAACTCGATAATCGCTTGGATAGTCCAAGACCGGTGTCGCACCATATCCGCATTTCTCGTCTCGTCCCGCGTTACGCAGCCGGCAGAGAATCCGGTGGCATGCACATGTGGCGATACCGTAGAGGCCGTTACGTAACTGTTACGAAATTGCATCGAGACGGCCGTGCTTTTCGCGTGCAAACCATTTATAATACGCATCGTGTATACAGTCTGTTACACGCACGCGACGAAACTCATCCCCGTATGGTGAGGGTGGGGCAAGCTCTAATCCGGCGATGATCAGTTCGATCTCGAAAACGGAAAGGCGGGCGAATATGCGCAGTAGGCTACATACAGGGACCAAGGCCGAGGAGTCTCCCTCGTTGAGCAAGGCTATCCTTTCGGTGATGACCGCCCGAGGGATGTCGGCGACGGATATCGCGGAGAAGATGGAGTCGGGTCGGAATAGGGCCACGCTGTATCGGATCCTCAGTGGGGCCACACAGGATCCCAAGATCAGCACCTTCGTGGATATTTGCCACGCGCTCGATGTGAGTCCAATTGAGGTACTCCAGCTAGCGCATATTGTGGAGCACACCCCGCGTGACACTGATCTGCTCGATATCCGCTTGCGTCAGATCTTTCGGCGGGTGCAGGCGCTGCCCGAACGATTCAAGCGCCTGGCGGTAGCTCAGCTTGCGTCGATAACTGAGACTCTGCACGAGGAAGTTGATGTCGAGGGTCGAGCACGGTCGGACGTCGCGCAGTAAGGACTGCCGCGTCTGGACGCAGTCAGTTGCGCCGAATGCGCCACTGATGTGCGTTTGCGAGCCAACTACCGGTCTCGAAAAAACCGTAGACGCGCCGGGCCCGTTCAGGATCGAGCGACCCAACGGAACGATGCGTGGCGGCATCCCAGACGCCTATGGCGAGATCTTCTATGCGCTCCCGTAGCTCCAGTGGTGTCCGGGGCACCTTGATATCCGCGTAACTGGCATAGCCGGGGTAGCTGATCTCCCCCCGAGGGGTGCGGGGCAAGGAGCCGAAAACGACCTGCGCATGCCGCAGAGCCATCACCTTGCGCAGATCGGGGGAGACGGGCGTTGGATCTCTGCGCGGCTCACTGGACCAGTCCGTGACGTCCGCGGGGCGAAGTACATCGCCAAGCTCGTCCCGCGGCACCTCGTCGGCCCTCAGGGTCCAGCGATAGCCCACGTCGATATCGTCTATGTGCGAGAGGGTAATGGTCGCGAGGAACTGTATTTCCTCCGCCCGCAGGTTGCCACCGCGGCTCCAGTAGCTGTGAAACACCTTACGCGTCTCCCGAAACAGCGTCCAAAGCTCCAGCAGCTCGGGCGTAGCCTTCTCACTCCCGTGCATCTCTTGCCTCCAGTGTGTTCACAACTGCGTGCCGGTCAGAGCTTATGGAAGATACTAGCGCCCTTGTTTGTTCTTTACAATAGACTGTCAACACGAAAGGGCGCTAGTAAATCGGTACGGTCCGAACAGAGGGTGAGGCTACGAGATAGAAGATCTGCACGCATTCGAGTCTCTCGTGCCCTGGAGCACCGATTCTACCGGCGGCATCGCGAGCGTGGCGATGTTGAGCGTTCACACCAGCCCGCTCGCCGCACTGGGTGGCCGGGATACGGGAGGAATGAACGTATACATCCGGCAACTTGCCCGTGAGCTTGCCGGCCGCGGGACCACGGTCGATGTCTACACGCGCCTGTCCGATCCCAATATCCCGCTCATTCAAGAAGACGTGCCGGGCTTTCGAGTCCTGAACGTGCCTGCAGGGCCGGCGCACCCGGTATCAAGGGACGAGTTGCACGCGCTTTTGCCCGAAGTTGTCGCGAGTATCAATGACCAAGCGCAGATCGAATCGGCCAACTACGATGTGCTGCACTCGCACTATTGGCTTTCGGGCATCGTCGCCGAGCGCTTGGCCGAACTGTGGCGTTTGCCCTGCGCGCACATGTCGCACACGCTTGCGCTATTGAAGGATGAGCACCGCGGACCGCATCAGGAACCGGAGTCAAAACTGCGGCGCGATGGCGAAGACGCTGTGCTGCGTGCAGCTGATGGTGTCGTCGCATCGAACGAGATCGAGCGCCGCGAACTCGTGGACCGGTATGGTTTGGCACCGTCTCGTATCCATGTCGCGCCATGCGGGGTCGACCTCGATCTCTTCAAGCCAGGGAGCTGGGAAGAGGCCCGTCAACGAACCGGCCGTTCTAGCGATGAGCGCGTCCTGCTGTATGTCGGGCGTATCGAACCGCTGAAGGGACTAGACACCCTGCTCGCCGCAGCTGCACTGCTGCGCGACCGTGTGTCCAGCTTGAAACTGCTGATCGCTGGAGGCTCTCGGACACCGGATCAACCGACTGAGCAGGAGCTTGCGCGCCTCCGAGGCATCGCCCGAGCACTGGAGCTCGAAGAGGTGGTCGAGTTCCTGGGTCCGAAGTCGCAGACGGAATTGCCCGATCTGTATCGCGCCGCCGATGTATGCGCGGTTCCCTCGCGGTATGAGAGCTTCGGCATGGCGGCCCTTGAGTCGCTCGCCTGCGGCACACCGGTTGTCGCTTCCCGAACGGGTGGTCTTCAGAGCACCATTCGCGACGGCCGAAATGGATATCTCGTAACGATCGGTGACGAGCGAGAGTTCGCCGATCGTCTGGCGTCTGTTACGTGCCAACCTCGCCTTGCCAGGCGGCTTGGTGAGGAGGCGGCGCGCACCGCCCGGCGATATTCCTGGCAGCGCGTCGCGGATGCGAATCTAGGTGCGTATCACAACCTGCTCGCCCCAAACCGCACGAGAGTACCGCTCGAGGTGGGGGCGGATCTCGGTATGTAGCGCCGGCTCAGTCACGAACGGAGCGGGTAGCGCCCACCGTCGCGACACTGACTAGTGCGACCGCCGAGAGACCGCGGATGCCGATGTTCTCGTTCAGGATCACCAGGCCGATTAGGGCGCCTGCAGCTGGTTCGAGGCTCATCATCACACCAAACACATGGGCTGGCAGGCGCCGCAACGCTTCTAGCTCTAGCGAGTACGGGATAGCGGATGAGAGCAAGGCAACTCCAAAGCCCGCTGCAAGGATGTCGGGTCGCAGCAGCTGGGCGCCGCCGCTGAGGATCCCGACCGGTGTTAGCAGCACCGCAGCTACTAGCATCGCGATGACCAGTCCCGCGCCGCCGGGGAAAGCGCGTCCGACCCTCGCACTGAGAAGGATATACGCAGCCCAAAAGCCGCCCGCTGTCAGGGCTAGCAAAGCGCCGAGCAAGTCCAGATCAGCTCCACCTATCGGTGACAAAAGCAGGACACCCGCTCCGGCCAGGATGACCCAGAGTAGATCCAGTCTCCGGCGCGAACCGCATACGGCCACTCCGAGCGGGCCGACAAACTCCAGCGTCACTGCGATGCCTAGTGGAATCCGGTCCAGCGCGAGGTAGAAGGCGAGGTTCATGCCCCCAAGGGCCAGCCCGAATACCACCGCCGCGACATAGTCCCCTCGCGAGTATCCACCGACTCTCGGCCGCCAGAGCGCCAGAAGCACGAGCGCCGCGAAGCCGACGCGGACAAAGACAGTACCACCTGGCCCAAGCGAGTGGAAGAGCCCCTTCGCGATTGCGGCTCCGAGCTGCGTGGTAAGGATCCCCAACATGACGAGTCCGGTCGGCGGCAGTGCCGCGGCAGCCGAGCGCGCGCGACCGACCTGTCGACCAAGTAGCAGCCCATCAGTCCCGAACATCCCTGACCTTCCAGACGCGTGAGCGACTCATGTACGGCGACTGCTGCGTCCCGCGACATCCCACTCCGCTTACGGACGTAGACTGCGGGTGGGACTCCTAGGTTCGACCCAAACGAGCATGAAGACCATGAAGTGTAGCAGGAGGTCCGCACAGCGTCGGCAGCGGAGCGATAACGTGACACCTAGCCCGGCGGTCCTACGCAGAAGTCTCAGTTAGAACGTGCACGTCCCAGTCCACCGGGTGAATCACCGTCTCTCGTGTTCCTTTAACGCCGCGCTCGCCTAGTACGGCCAGGCTCATAGCAGACATACTAGCGTAGTGGTCGCAATAGCGGAACTCGTCGCCGATCACGCCTTGCTTGGGCAACTGCATACGTGCACAGTCCGGACCGCCTCCTGCAGGAAAAGTCTAAAGTGTGAGGATAGTGACGATCTGTTATTTATATGCCAACACGCCGAACGCTTCAGGTTTGCCGACTACGCGTGAGAAGCCGGTTTCGTGCAGTCGCCGGATTACGCCGCGCGACACCTTTCCTCCGAGATTGCTCTCCGGGTTTCCGATGTAGTGAAAAAGACGACCTCGTGGCTTCAGTACGCGGTGCAGCTCCCGATAAAATGCGCTCCCGTACAGCTCGCCCGCGAGGCTGAAGGTTGGTGGGTCGTGGATGATTCGGTCGAACGTGGCGTCCGGCAGGCCGGCCACTACCTCAGCGCTGTCTCCGACGAGCTGCCTGATGCGCGGGTTCTCGAACAGATCACGCGACCATGGATTCTCGCGCGCAACCTCTAACACCGCCGGGTCGAGCTCGATCGTCGTAACGGCCGATGCCGTTCGCGCTGCCTGGATCGCCGTGTAGCCCAGTCCGGTGGTTGTGTCGAGCACGTTGCCGATCACCGGTGCGGCCGCGCGAATCTTCTCCACCGTGTCTGCATACGGATCTGTACCTTTTATCCGGTGCATAGGGATACTGGAGATAAGTAGGGTCGGTGCGCCGTGCGTGGGCATGAGGCTGTAGAGCCGGTTGTTCTCTTGGGAGAACACGGATATCTCCAGGGGCGTGCCGTTCTCGATTGCGTAGCAGTGGCCCGTGAGCCTGCCGCTCCGCTTGGAATCGCGAATCATCTCCAAGTCCGTCCAACGCACTACTTCGCCGCCGGGGAAACATACGCCGGCATCGTTGAACTGGACATCCACCTCGCTCAGACCGAGGTCGGGCGTAATGCGCACTACAGACCGCGCCGCATCCCGTGCCTGCAGCAACAGCTCCGCCTGATATGGGGAGAGGACCAATAAGGCACCTTGAGCCACGATGATTCTACTCTAGTGCCGAGCGGTCGAGATGATCCTGCACGGCGGCTCTTGCAGCGGACGCCGCGTACTCGGCGCAGTGACGTTTGTCGGCGGGAAGGCCGTCCAGCGCATCCTCGATCTCCGTGGCATCGAACACAAGTGCGGATCGGAGCGAGCGTCCGTGCAGCAACTCGGTCGTGACGGAGGCTGAGGCGATGGACGCGCTACAGCCAAACGCCCGGAAACAGGCGGCGGTAATCGAGTCACCCTCCGCCTGGATTTGTATCTGGATCAGGATTTCACCATCCGCGCCGCCGCCAGCCTGGCCCTTGCCCGTCGCGTTGGGGAGCACCCCTGGGTTGCGTGGGTGCTCGTAGTGCTCAATGACCTGCGGTGTGTACTCCGCCAACGACTCGTCCTCTCCTGTATTACGCGCAACATCGGCGTAACACGACTTGTGCTGAAATAGCGCCACTCACAATCAGCGACTCTACGATGGCCTGACTCGCTCGCGCTTCGGGAATACGCGCGACGCTCCGGTAAATCGTTGATACGCCCTGTGCAGAGCGCCTAGCCACGGTAGTTGCTGTTTGCCCGCGTGACTACTCGCCGGCAGCCTCGACCTCCAGCCGTTCCTCGTCCGGTGCCGACTCCTCGGTGATGATCGTCTGGCTTTGCTCACGGAGGAACTGCTGAACGTAGTACGGGCCGAGTCCACCCTTGCCCGTCGAACCGCTGCCCTTCCAGCCACAGAAGCTCTGTGAGCCGGGCCAAGCGCCTGTGGTCGCACCGCCGCGTCGGTTCGCGTACGTTACGCCGGCCTGAATCTCGTCGAAAAACTGCGCCACTTCGGACGGGTCCTCGCTGTACACGCCAGCCGTTAGGCCGTACTCACTGTCGTTCGCAAGGCGGATCGCTTCGCTCAGCGAGTCTACCGGGGCAACAGCCAGGAACGGCACGAAAAGCTCATCGCGAAACAATCGATGATCAATGTTCAGTCCGCCGACAATCGCGGGCTCGACGAACGTACCGTTCGCGTACTGGCCCTCTGTCAGACGCTTACCACCGAACAATATCTCACCATCTCGATCAGCGTCTTGTACGGCCTGAAGGTATGTATCGACCGAGCTTTCGTTGATGACGGGGCCCATGAAGGTGTTCTGCTCCGTCGGATCGCCCACCACGACCGACCGCGTCCGGTCTACCAGTCGGTGCACGAACGCGTCGTAAACCTCACGCTGGACGTACACCCGCGAACAAGCCGAGCACTTCTGTCCGCTGTATCCAAAGGCGGAACGCACCACCCCCTCGGCCGCCTTGTCCAGGTCCGCATGGGCGGTCACGATCGCGGGATTCTTCCCGCCCATTTCGGTAATGCAGGGCCGTGCGTATGGCTCAGCAAACTTGCGGTAGACGTCACTGCCAACTTCGCGTGAGCCGGTGAAGACCATCCCTTCGACCAGAGAGTTTGTCGCCAACTCTCCACCGATCGTCCCGCCGCCCCCCGTGACGAAATTGATCACCCCGTCCGGAAGGCCCGCGTCGGCAAACATCCGGTACACGAGCAGTCCGGTATATGCAGTGGCAGACGCCGGCTTGAACACCACCGTATTGCCCGCGACGAGCGCGCCGGCGAGCATACCGGTTGAGAGCGCCACAGGAAAGTTGAACGGCGCCACAACTGCCCAAACGCCGAAGGGCCGCAGCACGCTAACGTTGCGCTCGCCCGGCATCAGAGACGCCATGTCGCGCACGTACCCTCGGTTCTGTTCCATCTCGTCGGAGTAGGTGGAGATGAGATCGGCAGCTTCCTCCACTTCGCCCAGCGCCTCTAGCCGGTTTTTCCCCGACTCAATGCTCAGAAGCGCCGCGATGTCCACCTTCTGCGCGCGGAAGTTGTCCGCGGCCGCCCGCAGGAGCACGAGCCGCTCGCCGTAAGGCTTGCGGCTCCAGGGCCGGAATGCGGCGTGCGCCGCTTCGATCGCTTGTCTCGTGTGCTCCGCCTGCCCAGATTGGAACTTGCCAAGCAGCACCGTGCGGTTCGCGGGCGCCCGCACCTCGAACTCATCCCCGGTGCGTACTGGCTGGCCGCCGATGTACATCGGGTGGCTATCGCCAAATCCCCGCCTTACCTTGTCCACGGACTCCTCGAACGCCGAGTGAAGGATGTCCAACTCCTCGGTTGGTATCGCGGCGTACGTCACCTTCGGCACGCGAGCGGCTGTCTGCGCCATGAGCGGTTTACTCCTCGGTTAAGGCATACTTGACATTGACCCAATTCTACCACGCGACCTCGCGATAGATTGCGGGAACGGTGCGTCTAGGGGGTATCGGATGAGTCCTACGGAGACGCGGCAGAACCGGGAGCGGACACAGCGCACGATGCTCATACGCGGTCAGATGATCGCGTCGCTCGTCTGGGCCGCGTTGCTATGGAGCGGTAGCGACTGGACGCTAACGTGGCGCACTGCATCGGCAACGGTCGCGGGCGTCGCGCTCTTCTTCACAGTATCGCTCGGTGTCTCACTCCTCCTGCATCGTTTGTCGCAGAGTATACGGAGGCAACAGCGTCCGTGATAATCAGGACTCCAGGAGCCGTACAGGGCTTACGGCGGGCGAATCGCGCGACCGCGAAGTTGCTGCGTGACCTTAGCCGGATGGCGCAACCCGGCGTCACGACGCGAGCCCTGAACGAGTATGCGATGAACTATATCACCCGGCTCGGCGCTGATCCCGTCTTCGCCACGGAGGAAAACTTCCCCGGCTGCATAAATACGTCGGTGAACGACGCGGTGGTGCACGGCGTGCCGAACGATACAGTTCTCAAGAATGGGGATATCCTGAGCATCGACGCAGGGATGGTGCTCGATGGTTACTGTGGCGACTCAACAGTCACGGTTGCGGTGGGCAATGTCACGGAGGAACACCGGCGGCTGATCGCAACCACAAGGGAGGCGATGCTTGCCGGTATCCGGGCAGCGCTTCCGGGCAACCGCGTCGGCGATATTGGCTATGCTATCCAGACGTACGCAGAGAGCCGCGGGTACGGGGTCGTGAAGGAGTTCATCGGCCACGGCCTCGGCCGCAAGATGCACGAGAAGCCTGATGTCCCCAGTGTCGGGCGGCGCGGCGGTGGCCCGGAGCTTGAGGATGGACTTGTCATAACAATAGAGCCAATTCTCGTTGAGCACTCACCACGCGTCCGCGTTGATCCGGCGGATGGATGGACGGTCCGCACGGTTGATGGCGGTTGGGGCGCGCAGTGGGAGCATACCATCGTCGTTCGTCCGCGTGGCGCGCACGTGCTCAGCGAACCGTAAACGATCGCCATCCAGCCGGTATGTTCCCGACGGGACAGCGCAGCAGGATGCGAGAGGAGCCTCGATGGAGTTTGCCGACGCACGACGCGGGTATGTTCGGGCTGGAGAAACGATATTCAGCTATCTGGAGCTGGGCGAGGGGCCGCCCGTGATTCTGTTGCACGGCTTTCCCCAAAGTCCATACTGCTGGCGTCACCAGATGACGGCTCTCGCTCGGACCCATCGAGTGCTTGCCTTTGACCTCAAGGGCTACGGCGAGTCCGACAAGCCGCGTGACGGCTATGACTTGGGGACGTTGACGACGGAGATGCGCGATGCCGTGCGCACGCTGGGTTATGAGCGCGCGGCGTGGGCCGGTCACGACTGGGGCGGCGTACTGCTGTGGGCAATAGCTCTACGGTACCCCGAGGTTGTAGAGCGCTTCACGATAATCAACGCCCCACTGCACAGAATCAGCCCGCTCCACTCGTGGTATGTCGTCCCGTTCTCTGTGCCTGGCCTGATGGAATCCGTGCTGGCTCGCGGCAACTATCGGTTCATCCGGGCCATCCGCCGGTCTGCATACGACCCGCAAAACTTCGACGAGAACACCTTGCGCACTTACGCCCGTGCCTTCGCCCTGCCGGGTGTTCACAGCGCCTCACTTGCTTGGTACCGCAGTATCTGGAAGAGCGGGCCACAGTTGCGTTGGTGGCTCCGGCGCAAGGTTCGCCGGCCGGTCCTCGTCATCTGGGGCGTGCACGACCCCACCCTGCCCGTTGCGCTGCTCAAGGATATGGAGAAACACATCGAGGCTCCCCTCGACATTCTGCCGCTGGCCCAATGCGGGCACTGGGTCATGGAAGAACAACCGGAACGCACCAATCAGGCGCTTGTCGACTTTTTCAGCCATGCGGAGGCAGGCACGGTGCGGTAGTTCCCTGCGCAGTGACGCCCAATGCGCTATAACGACGACAAGAGTTCCGATGTAGGCTAGTGCCACAGGAGGTTCACACATGGCAGTTCATCTCACAGAAATTAACGGCGGCTGGCAGGTGTACGATCGCGATGGCGTGAAGGTTGGCACCGTGTACGAGGTCGGTCCGGATTACGTCCTGGTTCAGAGGGGCATCTTCTCCACGACAAGCATCTACATTCCTTCCACGGCAATAACGAGCATCGAAGATGAGCAAGTGCGGCTGGATGTTCTTGACCACGAGATCAAGGACAGCGGCTGGGACGTCCCGCCCGGTGGTTGATCCCGGCATGGCACGCCCACCGCACCGTGCGTCCGAGTCCTATTTCGGTCTCGTGTGCGGATTTCTCGCTGGACCATTGCGGTCAGTGTGCGGAGCCGAACGACTCGCGATTTAGTGATCGCTACCGGCGTTTGATAGTGACCTGTTCCCCAGCACCTCGCCGACTCGCAGGACGTCTTCGTCGGTATTGTAAAAGTGGGGCGAAACGCGAAGTCCTGCGCCACGCGCCGACGTCACGACGCCAGCCGCAAGCAGACGCTCGTACTGCAACTGAGCATCCGGCACATCGATAACTATGATGCCCGTACGCCGCTCTGGCGTGAGGTTCGACAGGACCGTGTATCCTCTTCGGTGCAGTTCGTCGACTAACACGTCTGTCAATTCAAGCACACGTTGGCTGATGCGTTCAATACCCACTTCGTGCAAGAGCGCGAGTGAGGCACTGAGCGCCACCAGGCCCAGGTCGTTGGGTGTGCCCAGGCTGAATCGCTCCGACGTATCCTGCAGCGTGAAATTGTAATCCAGGAAGTTGAGTGGGTCGACGGTGCTGGCCGAGCCGACGTACGCGCCGGGTTGCAAGTCGCGCAGCAGTTCGTGCCGACAGTACAGAAAACCAGCGCCCATCGCGCCCAATAACCACTTTTGTGACCCGCAGGCCAGGAGGTCTATACGGCATTCCTGCACATCCAACGGGAACGCACCGAGCGTTTGAATACCGTCGGCGACGAAGTAGATGCCACGCTCCCGGCAGAGGTTCCCAATCGCCGCCATGTCGTTGCGGTATCCGGTGGCGAACATAGCGGTACTGACTGCGATGGCACGCGTGCGAGCGTCGATCCGCGACTCGAGCACGTCAAGGTTCAGGCCTCCGCGTACCGGAGGAACAAACTTTGTCAGAACGCCCTTGGAAGCGAGGTTCAACCACGGGTAGATAACCGCAGGGTAATCGCCGTCGAGCACGAGTACGTTGTCGCCCGGGCGCAGCGGCAGGCTGTTCGCCGCGGTATTGATCCCTGCAGCGGTACCTCCCATCGGCACAACTTCGTCTGGACGCGCCGCATTGATGAGTGCTGCCACCTGCCGTGAAAACGTCTCTCGCAGCGCAATCAAGTCCGGCTGCAGGCGGTCGAACGGCTGGTGCTGTGCGCGCTCAATATGTGCCGTGACCGCCTGGCCCACACGCCGGTTTTGCGCCGATACCGACGCATGGTTCAGGAACGCGTACCGCTCCGTGATCGGGAACTCGCGCCTATATTCCTGTAAGTCCATTCAGCTCCCCTGCTTGTTCCGGAGCGCGGCCGTCTCCCGCGCCGAGACAAGCATAGCACCGTGGTGCTTTTCGGACGGGTCGATGTCGCGGGTGTCCTTGCGCTGGCGCGCGTCATGCGGCACATTGGCGAGTTGACCCGTGGACGGGGATGGAAGGAAAGGCGCTGGTCGTGGCAGGGAACAACACGGTGTCCGTGCGCGTGCCGGTGCGGATCGACTTCGCCGGCGGCTGGACGGATGTTCACCACTTCTCCGAACACGAAGGCGGCGCGGTGCTCAACGCGGCGATCGACCGCTTCATCGAGGGAAGGGCGGTCTGGACCGGTGACAGTGTGCACGTTGAGTATGGCATGCGGCTCCGGTCCGGCTCTGGTCTGGGTACGTCGGGTGCACTAGATGTCGCTTGGCTTGCGCTCACGAACGCGGTTATAGGGCGAGAACAGTCGGGTGTAGAACTGGCGGAAGGGGCGTACCGGCTGGAAAAACTGCTCGGCGTGGAAGGCGGCAAGCAGGACCAGTATGCCGCAGCGCTTGGCGGCTTCAATCGCTTGACCTTCACGCACGAGAACGAGCCCGCCATGGTGGAATCTCTACAGATCGATGCGGCAATCCTACAAAGCTTGGTTGAGCGGTGCATCCTCTGCTACTCAGGGAGTAGTCATCAATCGGGCGCCGTGCACAGTCTGGTGTGGGATGCCTATCGCTCCGGCAACCTGGAGACAGTTGAGGCTCTTCGCCGGATTCGCGACTCGGTTGGGCCAGCTAGCGAGGCGCTCGTTTCTGGCGACTTCGCCAGACTCGCGGAGATTGTCACGCTCAATCGTGAATTAGCTCGCAAGCTCCATCCAGGTCTCGTGACGCCCCGTATGGAGGAGCTGTTTACGGCGGCGGCTGCATCTGGGGCGTTGGGCAGCAAGGCGTGTGGCGCGGGTGGTGGCGGCTGCCTGATCTTCCTGGTCGCTGATGGTCGCCGGTCAGCAGTTGAGGCAACGCTGCGACAGCACGGCGGCGAACTGATCCCGTTCCGGTTCCACAACGCCCCGCCGGTAATTATGAACATCTCGTGACGCGCTGGACATCGATCTGAGACCCTCAGTTCCAGGCCGATGGGCCTTGGCCACGCTGCCGTGGTGGCCGCTGGCCTGGGGCCACATTGCTATCTTGTCAATTGACATTACAGTTTCGGCTCTGTAAACTCGTGCAGCGCGATCCGGATTGCACGTTCATGTTCTTCGATGTCGCGCACGGGCTATCGGTGAACGACGTGGGAGCAAGAATGACGACTGAGGCTAGACGGTCCCGGCTCCTGGACACCTTGGAGTCCGTGCGCGAACCCGTATCCGGCTCGCAGCTGTCGGCCCAGCTCGGCGTCAGCCGCCAGGCCATCGTCTAGGACATCGCTATACTACGTTCCGGTGGCGCCGCGATCCTGGCGACGAGTCGTGGTTACGTGCTCGCCTCGCACCTGGGACCAGCCGTATACCGAACGGAAGTCGCCGTCCAACACTCGGCTGATCAGACCAGAGACGAACTTCTTACTCTCGTCAACCTGGGCATCACCGTGGTGGATGTCGCCGTAGAACATTCGGTGTACGGCAAACTTCGTGGCGAGCTGCGGATCTCTTCGTTCGTGCAGGTGAACGAATTTCTGGAGCGGATCGCGAGTGGGCGGTCACACTTGCTTTCGGAGCTCACAGAGGGACGGCACACGCACACCCTTGAAGCTTCCACCGAACTCCTGCTCGAGCGCGCGCGAGACGAGCTGCAGCGGCTGGGTTTCCTCCTACCCGTTACGGAACCCGAGCCTTACACTCAGAGCGCCGGTACTCCAGCAAGAGGCCGGTGACCGTGGCTACCGAAACTCACACGTTACAACACGAGCTTGATGTCCAACCTCTGGGGCCGGGACACCGCCGCATCACGATTTTGGCCGGCCTGGGCTGGATGTTCGACGCTATGGATATCGGGCTTCTCTCATTTGTGCTGGTCGCAATTGCTCGGGAATGGGATCTGTCCCAGGCTCAGGTAGGCACTGCGATCAGCGTAGGGCTTTTCGGTATGTTCGTTGGTGCGCTCGTCGCAGGGACGCTTGCTGATCGAGTCGGCCGCAAGCCGATCATGCTCGCGACGCTTGTTCTCTACTCGGCGGCGACCGGTCTGACGGCGCTCGCATGGGGCTACGGGGCACTGCTCGTCCTACGCTTCATCACCGGGCTTGGTCTCGGCGGTGAGCTGCCGGTAGCCAGTACCCTTGTTGCGGAAATCGCCCCAGCCCGGCATCGCGGCAGGCTCGTTGTGCTGCTGGAAAGCTTCTGGGCATACGGCTGGATCCTCGCTGCCATCATCGGTTACCTGGTGGTGCCCCAATACGGATGGCGCATAGCCTTTTTACTCGGTGCACTCCCCGCCTTGTACGTTTTCGTCCTACGGCGCGGACTTCCCGAGTCGCCCCGGTTTCTGCTCCGACAGGGCAGGCACGATGAAGCACGCCTCGCCGCTGCGCGGATTGGTGTCCACGCGGACGTCGTGATTGAGGACGATCCGATGCCGACTGAAAAACAAGGCACCATACGGCAATTGTGGACAGCTGCGTACGGTCGCCGCACCTTGATGCTCTGGCTCCTGTGGTTCGGTATGGTGTTCTCGTACTATGGCATCTTCACGTGGCTCCCCCAGATTCTGACGAGCGAGCTGGGTTACGGGCTGCAGACTTCGTTCGGCTTCGTGCTGATTATCACCCTCGCGCAAGTGCCAGGATACTTCAGTGCCGCGGCACTCGTCGAGCGATGGGGACGAAAGCCGACTCTCGTGAGCTACCTGCTGGGCTGCGCGGTTGCGACCCTGCTATTCGGCTTGCGTGGCCTCGGCGCGGATGCCTCGCGCGAAGAGCTCCTACTGTGGGGCTCGCTCGTCTCGTTCTTCAACCTTGGCGCCTGGGGTGTGGTGTACGCCTATACCCCGGAACTGTATCCGACCGCAATCCGCGGCTCGGGCACTGGCTGGGCAGCGGGTATAGGCCGGGTGGGTGGTATCGTGGGGCCCTATCTGGTCGGCCTAATGCTTGGCACCTGGAATCTCGGAACCTTCGCCGTGTTCTCGATGTTCGCCGCTGTACTGCTCGTGATCGCGGTCGATGTCTGGTGCCTCGGTGAGGAAACAAAGGACCAGACGCTGGAGACCGCGGCTGCCGCACCAGCGTTTGAGACGGCATAGGTCCTAACTCGGCTACCATCTTCCGGCGAGGATATGTGCTCGCCGAGTCGGTTCGGGAATTCGCAGGTGGGGGGCGAGTCGAAGTGCCAAGTCCGCCGCCTCCTCCAGCGTGATGAGATGGCCGATGGACACGTACACCGGAGTGACACCGGCCCGGGTCCGGAGCGCAACGCCCACATCCTCACCTCGATGAACGATGGGTGCAGTATCGCCCCGATTACGACCTGGCTCCGCGCCCTTGCCTACCAGCAGGCTCTTCGCGATGCCCACCGCGGGTAGGCCCACGATGAGTCCGACGTGACACGCGATCCCGAAGCGGCGTGGGTGGGCACGGCCCTGTCCGTCCAGCATCATCAGGTCCGGTGTCAGGTGTAGGGCGTTGTGCGCTGCGAGCACCGCCGGCGCCTCGCGAAAGGAAAGCAAACCGGGGACGTACGGGAACGTGATCTCCGTCTCGACTACCGCCTGGTCGACCGTTTCCATCGAGTCAACGTCCACTACCACCGCGGCGGCGCGTGCCTGCCCGCCACGAATGCTCAGGTCGTACCCCGCGACGGTGCGGGGCGGGGTAGGCAGTGGGCGCTCCTCCACGTACGACGCGAGACGCCGCTGTTCGGCGACCGCCTCCTGGACACTCAATCGAAACTCGTGCGATTTCTCCATGCAGCGGATCCTCTGCCTGCTGTCCATCCCGCAGTGGCGGTCATGTAAGGCTACAGAACGTTGCGTTGTCTTCCGTGGCATTGGTGTCGTCCCGCCGCTCCGACAGGGATGACTATACCGCGTTACCTCGCCACGGTATCACCGCTTCACCCGCACACTTGGCAGCGTTGGCGAAGCCGGTCTGGCTGCGATAGACTGCTACTGTGGAACGAAGACTTGCGCCGACGCACAGTGGTACCCCTGCACACCGGTCACCTATCGTCCAGGGCGCTTGGTGTGTTGCCGTGCTCTGCGTGCTTGCCGTGGCGGTTGGCGCCGCTGCACCACTCGCCTCACTCTCCTGGAGCCTGGGGGTGCATGCGTCGCCGACACAGATCGTACCGCATGCGCGGGCGGTGGAACAGGGTCGACTCCACCATCACGGTGCAACCGCTCCAAACCATATGCAGGAGCAATCTACAGCACACGGTGCTGGGTTGCATTCACTCCACCTCCTTCCCGCCGTGGAAACGGCTGCCGTGCCGGGGGTGTCCACCTCGGATACTTTGGCAGTCGTGCTCGACACTCAGCGGGACAACCGTTCGGCACCCGTACCATCGGCTGGAGAAAAAGCAACGGTTTTGATCCGCGCACAGACCTGCGCGCAACCTGCACGACGATCACCAAATGTCGGCTCCTGCCTCAGTACATAGTCGTACCGCGACGCCAAAGTGGCGTGCTATGCGAACAGGAGCATCGATTTGAGCAGACAGATTACCCTTGCCGTGCTCGCCCTGCTGATTCTTTGCGGGTTGTTCATCACACTGCGGCCAGACGCATCGAACGCCGAACCGCAAGATGTGAGTTTTGACATGGTGATCACCGGCGACACCATGGAGCCGGAAGAGTTCGCGGCCCGGGAGGGTGACACCGTCACGTTCCGCATCAGGGCCCACCGCGAGCTAGAGCTGCATCTCCACGGCTACGACGACGAGGTCTCGGTCACGGAGGACGCACCTGCCACGCTGACGTTCGAAGCAGACAAAACCGGGAACTGGCCGATCGAGGACCACGAGACC
>JAUJMR010000001.1:151176-184152 GCA_030446765.1 Chloroflexia bacterium | reverse complement strand
GCTGACGTTCGAAGCAGACAAAACCGGGAACTGGCCGATCGAGGACCACGAGACCGAAGAGCAGTTGGGTAGGCTCGTCGTGCAGCCGCGCGAAGGACGTTGATGCGCGTGCGCCATCCACACTGGCCGGCCGTCCCCGGTGTCCTCCTACTCGTAGCGGCGTCTGTGGGGCGCGCGCAAGCCCATGGCTTCGGTCAGCGGTACACCTTACCAGTCCCTCTGTGGCTGTACTTGTATGGGTCCGCTGCGGTGGTCGTCCTGTCCTTCGTTCTGGTGGGTTTCTTTGTTGGGGAGGAGCGCGTTCCAGGATGCTACCGTCGCTATGACCTGCTCCGCGTGCGCTGGCTCCGAACGTTGCTCACCCGTCCCGCCCTTCTGCTCGCGCTGCGGGTACTCGGCGTTGGCCTCTTCGCACTTGTTGTGCTGAGTGGCATACTGGGCGAGCAGGTGCCGAGTCTGAACTTCGCGCCGACGTTCGTGTGGGTCATATGGTGGGTGAGCTTGGGCATCTTCACCGCGCTGGTCGGGAACCTATGGGTCCTGGTCAATCCCTGGAAGACGATCTTTGACTGGGCCGACGCGATTGCTGCTCGGACGCCGCTGGGTGGGTTGGAGTTGCTTGCACCGTACCCCCGCTGGCTCGGGGTGTGGCCCGCGCTGGTGCTCTACTTCGCCTTCGTGTGGCTGGAGATGGTGTTCGCCGGTGCGCCGCGCCCGTCCAATATCGCCCTGTTCGCGCTCTTGTATTCGGTGATCACCTGGACGGGGATGACTTACTTTGGGCGCGACGTTTGGTTGCGGCAGGGAGAGGCTTTCAGCGTCTTCTTCGGCATACTCGCTCGCTTTGCGCCCACCGAAGTGCGCGTGACTGATCGCCGAGTATGTGCCGACTGTGACACATCGTGCCAGAGCCAGTCCGACGGTTGCGTGAACTGTTATGAGTGCTTCGAGTTCGCTGATCCCGGGCAGCGTGAGCTCAACGTTAGGCCATGGGCTGTGGGGCTGGTCCGCGGCGAAGAGATCACAGGCGACCGCCTCGCGTTTGTGCTATTCATGCTCGCGAGTGTGACGGTAGACGGGTTGCTGGTCACGTCCGCTTGGCTTCAGCTGGAATCGCTCGCGGCCCCTGTCGCGCAGGCGGCGGGCGGCTGGGGATACACCGTTCTCCCGACGCTCGGTCTGCTGGTGGCACCGGTGCTCTTCGGCGTAATCTACTACGCTTTTGCCGGTCTCATGCAGCGCGCGAGTGCCTGGGACGAGCGCGTCCACACTGTCGCAGCGGGCTTCGTGTATTCTCTGGTACCCATCGCGCTCGCCTATCAGATCGCCCACTACTACACCTTGCTACTCATTCAGGGGCAGAGCGTTATCCCCCTGCTATCGGATCCCTTCGGTCGAGGATGGAACATATTCGGGACCGCGAGCTACACGGTCAACGCCTCGATGCTTGGCGCGGCACTTGTGTGGTACTCACAGGTAGCACTCATCGTCGTGGGCCACGTGATCGCCGTGTATCTGGCCCACGTGCTCGCGCTTCGACTCCTACGGAACCCAAGGCGGGCGCTCCGTAGCCAGTACCCTATGCTGGCGCTCATGGTGTTGTATACCGTGTCGAGCCTTTGGATCCTGTCGCAGCCGATTGTTCAGGAGGAGAGTCGAGCCGGACTGATGCTATATTTAAAGTAGAGACCTTACCGTCTGTGGTGTCTGCTTCAACCTTGGCGGCACCACACCGATGTACGCGTTACGCATATATGAAACGAGGACGATCGTAGCTGTCCAGCACATTGCAGAGCGTGGCGAGCGCACCAGCCGGTTGTGGCCGGTGCTTCTCGTGCTGCTGCTCCTCATCTCCGGTTGCAGCAGGGACGCAGAGTTCAGCGGCACGACGCTCGAGCCGCCGAGCGCAGCGCCAAGCTTCTCGCTGACCAATCAGTTCGGTGAGCCCGTATCATTGGAGGATTTACGGGGGAAGGTCGTCGTACTCACCTTTCTTTACAGCAGTTGCCCAGATTTCTGTCCTTTGATTACCAGTAAGATGGCGCAGGTACGCGACGAGTTCGGTGAGCGATCGAGCGACCTAGCATTTGTTGCGATCTCGGTAGACCCGGAGCGAGATAGCGTTCCTGCCGTACGGCGGTACCTACAGGAACGGGGACTCGAACAGAAGTTGATCTACCTGACGGGTGACATGGCGGCGCTCCGGCCCGTCTGGCGCGCATACGCGATCGGCGTCACCAGAGAGAAGCCCGCTGGAACAAACAAAGCCATCTATGAAGTCGGTCATTCGGATGCGTTGTATCTGATCGACAAGTCTGGCCGCGAGCGGGTCCTGATGTCCAGCGACTTCGCGCCCGCGGACCTCGCTCGAAACCTGAACACGCTGCTACGCGAGTCAGAGAGCTCCTAGCCTCAACAACTCACCGGAGTGGTTCGTGGGAAGAGAATACGCGGCGCGGCCAATCGCTGCGGTCGGCGCGGTGGTCGTGCACAACGACGGCCGGATACTGCTGACCCGCCGAGCCCACCCGCCGCTTCAAGGTTTATGGTCCATACCTGGTGGCGTGCTCGAGCTTGGCGAGACCATCGCGGAATGTGCGCGACGCGAAGTCCTTGAGGAGTCTGGCGTGGAATGCGCCCCGACGGATGTCTATCACGCAGTCGACAGCATCCACCGTGATTCTGAAGGGCGGGTGCGCTACCACTACCTGATCGTCGATGTGCTCGCGCGATGGATTTCTGGTGAAGCGCGTCCGGGCACCGATGCATCGGACGTCGGATGGTTCACCTTGGATGAGCTGGCGGAACTGGCAACGACGCCGCAAGTACACCAAGTGGCGAGCGAACTTCTGCTCCGCGCGTCGCCTCCCGTCGGTGGGTCGGGCTGACCGCGATGGCCACCAGAAGGTTCCTTCCCAAGGTACAAGCAGGTCAAGAATTAGAGGTCACTCGCTGGCGAGAACCCCGATCAGGCAAGAATGCCGTGGCGCTTCAAGGCATCATCCAGCATGTAGTCGCGCGGCGCCGATAGCACCTCGCCCTCTATATCGAGGGTCGGCTTCATCTCCTTGCCGTTGTTCTGGTCCTTGACCCACTGGGACGCGGCCGGATTCTGCTCTACGTCGATATACTCGTATGGCACAGAGATATCGTCCAGATGCTGCCGCGTACTCGTCGTGACGCCACACCAGTCCGCGCCATACACCACGACCCTCTCTTTTCTCTCTTGCATTATCTCACCTTACACTGCAATCCGTGTGAAGACACACACGATCTACTCTCCATGCAAGAGCAACAAACAAGCCAGGCCGATTATTGCCGGCGGGAAGGTTGGCAACTTGATCGGCGTCTTGGACTAGCCGCCGATCTGGCTCATCGAGCGGTTGGCGCGGACAAAGCCCGGATCGTTGATGCGGTGCTTCATCTCCTTCTGCTGCACGGCCCAAAGCATCAGCGCGCCTATCTCGTCATCCGAATGGTTTTCTCGCAGTGGCCCGCGCAGGTCCGTTTCCCATCGGGAGAAGAGACACGTCCGCAGTTGTCCATCTGCCGTGATCCGGATCCGGTTACAGGTCGAGCAGAAGGGCTCAGACACGGGGTTGATGAATCCGATCTCGCCTTTGCCGTCCGCGAACTGATATACGCGACTAGTAGACGCGGGCGCCGCATCGCGCGGGAGGAGCGGGTAGACAGCATGAATCATATCGTGCAGCTCCTGTCCGGTCAGGATCATATCCGGCGTCCAGCTTTGGTCCGCATCGAGCGGCATGAACTCGATGAAGCGCACGACGTACGGCTTGCGACGGGCGAATTGAGCAAACTCGAGTACTTCCTCGTCCGTGAAGCCGCGAATGGCGACGGCATTGACCTTGATCGGGCTGATCGTCGGGTGCTTCTCTAGTTCTTCGAGGCCCGCGAGCACCTCGCTCAGATGATCACGCCTGGTGATGTGCTCGAACTTCTGCTGCACCAGCGTGTCAAGGCTGACGTTTATGCGCGTCAGACCAGCATCCGCCAGGTCCTTTGCCATTCGCCGAAGCAGAAAGCCGTTCGTCGTGAGCGACACTGCCTGCAGCCCGGGAAGTTGGACCAGACGCTCGATAAGTTCTGGCAGTCCCGCGCGCACGGTCGGTTCCCCGCCTGTCAGCCGAATCTCTCGGATACCCCGCTGAACGGCAATGCGGACGATGCGCACGATCTCATCGAAGGAGAGCACCTCGTCGTTCTTGAGCCACCGCAATCCTTCGGCGGGCATGCAGTACGTGCAGCGAAAGTTGCACTTGTCGATCACAGAAACGCGCATGTCCTCGATGTGGCGGCCAAAGCCGTCAACGAGCTTTTGCGGGTGGAGCGTCGGAGGTGTATCAGTAATCATGATGGTTTGAGTATACCGCACCGCTGGTGGACGTTATCCGGCTCAGGGCAAGCGTTGACCAAGGGGCACGGTCACTAACTGCCGGTGCTCTGATAGTGGTTCATACCGGTGCGCCAGATCAGCAAAGCCACGCCGAAGAACAGGGGCGCAACCAGAGGGCCGACATATGAGAGCCAGTTGGGCAGACCAAGAGGGTCGCCCTTATCAAGGATACGCAGCACCGGGTAGTACGTTGTCAGGCCGAGCGGTACGAGCCACAGGAACGCGCTACGGAGCCAGCGGTTGTAAATGTGCATGGGGTAACTCACGAGCTCAGTGCCGCCATACGTGAACACGTTCTGGACTTCTGTGCGCTCGGTTGTCCAAAAGCAGATCGCCGCACCAATCAGCACCACCGAGAAGAAGACGATCGCGGTGGCCGCGATCGCCGCGACAAAGAGGAGAATGTCGACGCCAGACCACGGGAGTCGAAGCCACCACTGCGCGATACCGAGCGCGACTACACCGTGCGCAATCCGCCCAATCCGTCGCAGTGCGAAGCGGGAGGACATAACCTGTAAGAACGGCGGTACCGGACGCGTGAGGACGCGGTCAAAATCTCCCAGCCTGATCAGGACCGACACGTCATCGAAGCCTTCACTTACCAATTCGGAAATCCCAAAGCCGATGGCGACCAAGCTGTACAAGAGCGCCACCTCCCCGACATCCCAGCCCGCCATCTCCCCGAAAGTACGGAACAAGATCAACACGGCAAGTAGTTCGCTGAAGACAAGCGAGAAGGAACCGACGAGTTGCAGCAGGAAGGACACTCGATACTGCATCTGTCCACGGATCTGTGCGCCCACGAGCCGACTGTAAACGAACAGGCTATCCACCCTGGACCACCAGCTTGCGCGTCGCCGCGGCGAGCATCATATGGCACGCCACCACCAGTACACTAACCCACAGCGCCTGCTGCGCGAGCAGACCGAGCATGGCGAGTCCGGTCGACCGCTCAAGGAAGATGTTCATGGGAATAGAGATCATACCGGCGAAAGGCAGGAACTCTGCAATAGCGCGTGCGGTGGGCGGGAAGAACTCCAGCGGAACGATGAAACCAGTGAGGAAGTTTACCGCTGTTACCGCGAGACCGTTGATGCCGCGCACATCGGTTGTCCAGAAGCCCGTGATATTGATGAGGAACAGCACGCAAAAGCCGAGGATCGCGGCCATCAGGACACTCAGCGCAAAGAATATCCATGTTGCAAGTTGTTCCGGTTGGCGCAGCGGGAACAGGAGCCAACCCAAAAGGAGGGTCGGCACGAAGCGGTACAGCACATAGTAACCGGAGCGCCCCAGATCGCGGCTCAACCAGTACCCGAGATAGCTGACCGGTTTGGAGAGGTCAGAGATCACATCACCGTCCCTGATCGACTGGGCGATCTCCAGCCATCCCCAGTGCATGACAGGCATGATGAGCGCTTGCGTCACCCAGACGTACGTCAGCGCATCCAAGAGGTCGTACCCTTCCGCCTCAGGCCGCGCACGGTAGAGCGCGACGAACACGAAAGAGCGCACCACGCCGAAGAAGGCGTTCGTGGCGAGTCCCGCGACGTTCGCTGCGCGATACGCTCGATGCCGCCGGTACGATACGCGGGCGATCTCCAGGTAACGGATCAAGAACTCGCGCCTCCGAGCGTCCATTCTGTGCTGCATGGTAGACGGTGTGATAAGCAGAATCCGGTGCGACCATCAGTATAGGCCATAAGAACAGGTCGACTCGGCCGTGCGAGCCGCACGGAACCGCAAAATTGAGGCGGTGTACATGGTGCGATGCCCCGCGCTGATTCGACGCCGCGGAGTGCTGGTCCCGGTTTACGCAGCCGACTACGTTACCGTAGTTCCGCCGTAGTAGTGGCGTGCAATACTGGTCCCAGATACAGACAACGAGGAGCTAACTGAATGCATCTACAACGATCGGTCCTTGCCCTGCTCGGAGGCGCCGTGGCTCTCTTGCTCGTTGGTGTCGTCATTTCAGTCGCCGCAAGCCGTCAGCCCGAGACGACGTACCCACCCGGTAGTCCGGAGGCTACTGTCGCCGACTTCGTACGCTTGATTGAGGCAGGCAAGCTGGACGAGGCGTATTCGCTGACGGACATAGCGGGCTTGACTCGTGAACGCTTCGATGAGCAATTCGATCCAGCAATCAGGGGCGATAGCTCCCGCCGCGTTACGCTCATCCGCACAAATGTAGATGGTGATGTCGCTACCGTAGTAGTGGCAATCTCCACGCTCTCCGATCCGGACTCGCTTGACGTCAGCGAGTATACGAACAGGCAGACTTACCGACTGAGGCGCGAGAACGGTCGGTGGCTTATCACCGGACCCAGCTACTTAGGTCTATGAAGGTGAGGACCCGATGAGTGATCCACGACGGTTGTTCCGATACGTACTGACGTTCGTCGGGTTGGTCACTGTGCTATATGCCGTGACTGGCTTGCTCGGCCTTGCCATCACGTTGACGGTGCTTCAGGACAGCATGCTGTCCACGACGGATGACAACCGTGTACGAGCAAGCCTCTACCTGGCGGAACTAATCGTCGGTCTGCCCGTCTGGCTAGCACTGTGGACTGTCACGCAGCGCCGGGCCGGGGTATACGACGATGAGCGTGGCTCGACCGCGCGCCGCGTATTCCTGGGCGCTACTTTCGCGCTCAGCTCGGTTGTGGCACTCTACGCCCTGCAAACGGTGCTGCGCTATACGTTCACCATACCCGGAACACGGAACGGTGATCCGAGTGCGCAGGACGCCGCTTTCGCGGCAGCCCGCCTGCTCGTATTTGGCGCTGCGTGGCTCTACCATGCCCGGATCGGCTGGACGGAGCGCGGGCAGCGGCAGGAGGACGAGGCACACGACCTCGCGGTTGCCGTTCTCGCGGGTTTCTCGCTTGCGTTCCTTGCGACTGGCGTGGTCCAGGTGCTCGGCGAGACTCTGCGCACCGTCGTCGACAGCGGGCAACCCGTGTTTTCCGGAGAACTGCGCCGGTCAATCTGGGACCGTTGGGGCGCAATCGCCGCGAGGATTCTCTCGGGAGGAATCCTCTGGGGCACTATCTGGCAGTACGACCTGCATCGCGGTCGGGTCCGCCGTATACGCGTCGGTTACCTGTACATCGTCCTGCTGTTTGCTGTGCCGATCGCACTTGGGAGCGCTACGGCGGTGCTCTACGAACTGCTGCGTCGCGGCCTTGGCTACACACCGATGGCGGAGAGCGCGTGGCAGTTTCTTGTCGGGGTCTTCCCGCTCTTACTGGTTTCAGGTGTCGTCTGGGCGCACCACTGGGCGGTGGTTCGGAGCCAGCCGGCACCTAAAATCGACCGGGATGGGCACGTGCCAGGCACCATCTCGTGGCCCCGTCGGCCAGGTATAGCGCTCCTCACCGTCCTCGGGCTCTCAATGGTCACCGTCGCGCTTGTATCCATAATCTGGCTGGCGCTGGATTTCGTTTTGAACACGGGCGATTCTCTCTCTGGCGGTGCGTGGTGGCGCGATCGCGTGAGCTGGAGCGTGGCTGCTGGGCTGGTAGGCCTACCGGCGTGGCTGGGCGCATGGAAGTTGATGCAGCGCGCGGCATCGGCCGAGCCGGCGCGCGAGCGAGCGGCGTCTGAACGGCGAAAACTGCTCGGTTTTATCGTGCTTGTCGCTGCACTGGCCGCTATCGGGTTCGCCGTTTCGCTGTTGTGGCTGGTCCTGCAGACGATACTCGGCGCGGACCTCGACGCTGGTGAGGTAAGCAGGATGCTCAAGAACCTGAGTGCGGTACTTGTGGCACTCGGTGTGTTGGCATACCACGGCCAAACGCTGCGCCGCGATCTCGCGTTCGGTACTACACATGGGACACCGGTGCAAATCTCAGCGTTCGTAGCACCTGGCGCGGAATCGCAGTTGGCGCGGCTGCGCGAGGCGACTGGCCACCGTATTGAGGTCGTCGGCTTCCTCGCCGAAGTGCCCAACGGTGGCGCGAGCGATCCGTCCGAGTTGGCGAAGCAGCTTGCAGAATTGGGCGCACCAGGCGGTTCTCACGCGGAGCGGGCACTCCTCTTGCTCGGACCCAGCGGAGGTAGCATCCACCCGTACTCGCACAAGAGACCGACCGAGCCCGACGAGGCCCGGTCGGTAGTAGCCAAGTCAGTACAACCTCGCTGAGCCCTGGTCGGCTTCAGCACGGCGTCGGCGATTTGGGGGTGCCGGTGGCAATGCAGGAGGACGTGACCCCGTGGGCGCGACCTGACTGGTTCCAGGAAGCCAGCGCATGGGTTCGTGCGGAGCTGGGGCACCACGGCATAACGGTGCATGGTCCTATCAGGGTATCGCGCTCGATGCCGTGGTCGGCGGTCCTTTCCGTGCCTACGAGCGAGGGGCAGGTGTACTTCAAGGCGGTGTCACCGCTGGACCCGCACGAGCCGCCTCTCCTTGAGGCCCTGGCACGTTGGCGGCCCAATTGCCTGCCCCAGTTTCTCTCTGTCAACTCTGAGCGTGGCTGGGTCCTGATGCGCGACGGGGGGCTCATGCTTCGTGACACCATCCGCTCCACCCGAGATATCCGGTCATGGATGCCGGTGCTGCCGCGCTACGCGGAGCTCCAGATGGACATGGGGATGCGTGTCCCGGAACTTCTGGCGCTTGTGGTTCCGGTTCGGCGACTATCGGTTCTGCCGTCGCTTTACGAGTCGCTCCTAACCGATGTAGCCGTCCTGCGTATCGACCAACCTCTGGGGCTGACATCCGCACAATACTAGCGACTATCGAGCATGGTATCCAAACTCATCGTCGGGCGCGCGAGCGATCACAACGACGCAGGGTCATATCAAAGTCGCTGTCGGTGGGAAGCGGGGCGCCTGCGCGCCCCGTCTGCGGGCGCTCCGAGCGTCCGTTCGCCCTCGAAACAGTCCGTCCTGGGGATGTTTGGATGCCGAAAGTGGGGCGAGTCCGACGAGAGTTCGGACTTTGACATGACCCTGACAACGACGTGCTCGCCAAGCCTGCGCAGTTCCTCCAGCGTACGCAGGCCGAGCTCATCCAGACCACAAGGGACGATGTGCCCGGTGGATCCGTCCGGCTCAGACTCGTGTGTCAATACGCCTATCGCGGCCCGTCGCATCGACGCGCGTCGCATCCATCACTTAACTCCTTGAGGTTTGGCGCCGTACGACGATTCGTTGTCATCTTGCATACCGCACAGATCGACCAACGCACTGCTCATTTGCCCTATCGCCCTTTCCATCGCCTTACGCTAAACCACACTGCACCGGAGTGCCAGCACCCCGGTTTCGAGTATTCAGTCGCTTATGGGAATGCAGATTCTTCGGCCAGGACATTGAGAACTCCGGGTGAGTTCTACCAGGTCCTTCCAAGACTTTGCAGCGTCCGGGCTCAAACATCTCGATGGGGCCGCAACTACGGCTCCGCACACATCGCTCCCATTGGTGTCACCGACATCCAGTCGCTGGCACGACGCTATCCCAAGGTGACTTGCGCCTCACGGGGCTTCGGGGATCGAACGGGGTCCGTCTCACCATGCCAGAGCCGTTGCATCGTCTCGCTTGTCGCAAGCAGCGCGTCAAGGGTGCCTCGTGCTTCGACCTTTCCCTTGCTCAGGACGATTATCTGATCCGCTCGTCGCAGCGCAGGGCGGCGATGGGACACGACGAGGCAGGTCCGATCACGCTCGGCGAACAACCGTTCCCAGAGCGTGCGTTCCGTGTTGACGTCAAGCGCGCTGGAGAGATCATCGAACACCAACAACTCCGGGTCGCGCACGAACATACGCGCCGTTGCGCTGCGCTGCAGCTCACCGCCGGAGAGCTTCACCCCGCGCGGGCCGATCCGAGTGTCCAGCCCCGCCTCCAACTCGGCCACATCCCGCTCCATGACGGCGAGGCGTAGCGCCGTCGGCAGGTCAACGTTCTCGGGCGACAATCCCATGAGCAGGTTGTCCCGCAGCGTTTCGCTGAAAAGGCGCGGGTTCTGCGGTGTATACGCGCTCCGAGGCGGCACGAAAAACGTCGCGGGGTCATCGACGAGGACGCCGTTCCACGCGATCTCGCCCGAGTCGCGAGGCAGGAGCCCGAGCAGGGTACGTAGCAGCGTGGTCTTGCCGGCGCCGATTTTGCCGGTGATCACGGTGAAGCTACCACGTTCGATCCGAAGGTCTATGCCGTCGATGCCGCGCCCAGAGTCCGGGTAGTGATACGACAAGTCTCGCGCTTCCAGATACTCCAGGCGGTACGCCGCTGTCCGCGCCGGTTGAGGCAGTTCGGGGAGGTGGCCGTGAAGGTAAGTCGGCGCGTGATCCACCAGGCGCTCTGATCGACCACCTTGCAACAGTTGGGTCAGGCGGCCCAGTGACACGCCAGATTGCCGGTACTGGGTGAGGAAATGACCGGCCGCGCCCGTCACGGTCGAGAGCCATCCGAGATACGAAACGAAAAGCGCGAAGTCGCCGACGGTGAAGCTTCCTGATCGCATGCTCGGCGGCGATGAGGAGGACGATACCGGTGCCGACGTTCGCCGCGTTTGTCCGAATTGAATGCAGCACTTCTGTGAAGAGCAGGTCGTTTAGTGTTGTTCTGCGTCGCGTTTCGTTGACGCGCTCGAAGTGGCGCACCACACGCTCCTCGGCGTTAGCCAGCTTCACCGCCTGCACTGCGCCGAACGCTTCGCCGAGCAGCCCGGTCACTTCGCCGATGGACTCCTGGCTCGCACGACGATACCGCTCGATCCGCTTGCTCGCCAGGTTCACGATCACCAAGACGAACAAGAGAGGTATGAACACCGTCAAGGTGAGCAGCGGATCGATACGCGCGAGTACCGCGAGCGCAATGATTGTCACCACGATCTGGCCGACAGGATCGAGGGTCCACGTGAGAAACTGGACGACTACCTGTGTGTCGTCACGGAAGCGGCTGATCGCCTCGCCGGCAGAGGCGGGCACTGCCCGCGCGCCCGGATGCTCAAGTATCCGCGCCAGCAAGTTCCTCCGAAGCAACGCGGCGGCGGTAAGCTGCGTGGTCGTTTCAGCGTACACGGCGAGAGCCAGCGCCGTGACCCGAGCGAAGGCAACTGCAACGAGCAGCGCCAGCAAACTCCACACCTCTAGACCTGCTTGAGCGTTTCCCGAAAGCCGGTCGAAGAACTCGCGCACGACGAGACCGGGAACGAGCGGAAACAAGTAGAACATGGTGCTCGCGAAGATGCCGCTCGTCACCCACAGCCCTGGTCGATACATAGCAAGCCGCCACATGTACCGCCATGGTTTGAGGATCAGCGGCGGTTGGCCAGGTTGTGGTCCGTCTACGTGCGAATCGGTGGCGTCCACTCGTTGTCTCCTCGTGCGGTGCTGTGTAATGCAGCGCGGAGTTCCGCAAACGGTGCGTGTGAGCTACGACTGGCTGATCTCTACCGGTGTCTTCTGGCCGCTCTGTACCGGTTCTTCGAGGCCAGTACGAAGGAGACCGGCGAAACGGGACGTGGGCTCCGCGGCAAGCGCCGCTCGCGAGCCGAACTCCACAACATGACCGTCTTCGAGCACCATTATCGTATCCACCCGCTGCACGGTCGACAGTCGGTGCGCGATGATAATGCCGGTGCGCCCTTCCAGCACGCGAGCGACCGCGTGGTCCAGCCGGCGCTCCGTGGCGGGGTCCAGGCGCGATGATGCTTCATCAAGGATCACCAGGGCAGGGTCGGACAGGAAGACGCGAGCAAACGCAAGCAGTTGTGCCTCACCGGCAGAGAGCCCGCTGCCGTGGTCGAGCAGCGTGTCGAGTCCCCGCGCGAGCGCGCGATACCAGTCGCCCAGCTCCAGCTCATCGAGTACCCGAATCATCTCCGCATCGGCGATCCGCGTATCGAAGAGTGTCAGGTTATCGCGAAGGCTGGCGCGAAAGAGCTGAATATCCTGAGTGACGACGCCAACGCGGGAGCGAAGGCTCGCCGTTCGGATATCCCGCACGTCGATGCCGCCCAGGCGTATGGTACCCTCCTGCGGATCACACAGGCGGCACAACAATCGGGTAATCGTCGTTTTGCCACTACCCGTGCGGCCAAGCAGGCCGATCGTCTCGCCAGGACGCAGCACGAAGCTGACATCTCCTAGCACTGGCCCTCCACCGAAGTAATCGAACGTCACCCCCATTCAGCTCGACCGGCAGCGCGCCAGACGAAGGCAGCGTGGCATCTCCCTCCGTAATGCTGCCGCGAGCGTCAAACAGCGCCTGAACACGGCCTATACTGGCCGCTGCCTGTTGCAGGTCCTGCATTTGACGGGTGATCTGCTCGATAGGTCGTGTCAGGAGTTCCGTGTATGTGTACATAAGAAAGACCGTGCCGAGCGAGATCGCCCCTACGCTCAGCAAGTACGCGCCAAGTGTAAGCGAGAGCACGGTGCCGAGCGCGAAGAGTAGTACCGTCGTGCTGCCAGTCAAGGAGCCGAAGAACCCAGCGATGCGCTCGCGGCGCAGCAGGTTCCGAGCGAGCACGTGCAACGAGCGCATCGTGTACTCAGTCGCACCGTTTGCGCGGATGTCTTCCGTACCCGCGATGCGCTCCTCGATAAAACCAAACAACTCCGCGCTCGCCTGGCGCGCGGCGTTCCAGCGGGGTGCACCGATCGTTCGCAGCCGCAGCAGGACCAACAGGCTGAGCAGCCCGAAGGCGGTGAGCACCGCGCCGGCGAGCCAATGGATCCGCCACAACAAGATAAGCACTCCGATGAAGAGTAAACCGTTTCCAAACACGTGGACGACGAAACGCGAGAAGAAGTTGCCCAGTTTGGATACATCACCGTCGATTCGCTCGATCAGCTCACCGGGCGTTCGCGCGTTGTGAAAAGCCATGTCGAGCCGCAAGCAGTGCAACGCCAGGTCGGAACGCAGCTTGTTCGTCGCGGTCCACCCCACGTTCTCAGCGACGTATGTCTCGCCCACTGCCACAACTTGTGTGATCACGGCTAAAACAAGAAAGACAACGGCAAGCGCGATGAGCATCGAACGCGCCTCCCCGCGGAGTGCGCCATCGATGAAGCGGCGCAGGAGCTGAGGTCCAGCAAGTTGCAAGCCAATATTGGCCCCGAGCAGCACTGCCAGGAACGCGACGCCGCGCCGCTGTATCACTACATAGCGAGCCAGCAGAGCACGATATTGGGAGAGGTCAGCGGTCATGGCTGCCCTACCATTTGCGTCGATATCGTTCGGGTCCGCGACGTCCCTCGGGAGGACCGGTGCACTGCCGCACCGGTCCTGAGCACTTGTTCTCCTGCGTCCTCACCGGTGTTCACATCCCCCCCTCGTATAGACCGGCTCCACATCGTCCGGGAGACCCGATGCGCATCGGCACGCACGCCGTACTGCTCCCAGTACCGGCACATATTCGCGATGTCGCGCTCTAGCAGTGCGAGCGCATTCGTGTTAGACCGCGGGTCAACCGCCTGCGGGAAGTCGATGAACACCAGCCGGCCCTGCGCCACGAGAACGTTGTACGGCGAAAGATCAGCGTGCACGCGGTTGTGGGTGAGCCAAAGCTCGACCTGCGCCATGGCGAACTCGAACAGTCCCCGTGCCTGGTGCCGATCGAGGCTCACCCGGTACAGCGGCGCGCCGGCGCAATCCCGGTCGCCGACGTATTCCATCAACAGTGCGTCGCCGCGCTGGGCGTACGGCTGGGGCACCGCGGCGCCAGCCGCATAAAGGGTCCGCAGAGTCTCCCACTCGTGGTTGATCCACTCTCCCGACTGGATCGTGCGTCCGAACCGACTCTTCTTATTGACGGCACGACGCTCGTGCGTGTCGAGTACCAACCTCCCTTCCTGATATATAGCGTCGTTCTTAAAGCCACGGTTGTTGCGCGAGCGATAGACCTTTGCTGCGAGCAGCTCGACCCCGGTGGATGTGCTGGCCTCGCAGCAGTATACCGTCGCCTCCTTGCCACTCTTCACGACGTGGAGGACGCCCTTGATCCAGCCCTCATCGATGAATGGCTGTAATGGATCATCCTGCTCCGTTTCGTGTACGTCGCTACTGCTCTCCGTCTCGGAGAACAGCGTTGCTTGCTTCAACTTCCGAGTGCGGGTCCGCGCCGTGCGCCGGAGGACCGGCTCGTCGTCGATGACATCCGTGTAGTCCTTGTACTGCAATCGATTCTCCTGTTTCTTGACTCATCAAGTTGTCGTGGTATCCATGAACAAGTCGTTCTCATAACCGGTCCTCCTTTCGTGTGGTGTTGGATGGGCAGCGTACCCGGACGTCCGATGCAAAGAGGCCGTCCCAGCAAGGGACGGCCTCTTGGAGTCGGCTCTAGCTGCTAGATCCGAGTCAGGTGGTCCGTGCGCCTCCGGGGACGTGATATGGACGGGTTCTCGCGGTATGCATATAGCCCATCGTCACACCCCCTCTCGTTCGGCGCGGCATCGGGCTTGGATCGCTTTTCGATGCTGCTTGCGCCACTATACTTCAAACGGTCTCCGCCTTCAAGTGCCGGTTACCGGTGCAGGCGCGAGATGTGACGCCGCGCTCCGGTCACTGCCCCTGAAGGTGGATGAGTCCGGCTGGCGTGGGGACGAAGTCGCAGCCGCGGTAGAACGGCTCCAACGCATCGGCGTAGTCCACGTGCAGCCACTCAGCGCCTCCCTCGCGGGCGAGGGCGGTGGCCTCGCGGACAAGTGCCATCCCGATACCGCGACGCTGGTAGTCTGGATGGACGGTGGTGTCGAGGAGGAACGCGTGCACAGCACCGTCCCAGGCGACGTTTACGAATCCGACGAGCCGCTCGCCGACGTAAGCGCAGACCCACCCCATGCTGTGGGCGAGGACCGGATCCCAGTCCAACGGGCCGGCCTCAGCCCAGGACTCTATCCTGAGTGCGTTGAGGGCGCCGCTCGTAACGGTCGAGTTGCGCGTCAAGGTCAGTGGCAGTTCAGAACTCCCCTTGCAATCTGAATGTTGGCAGGCGCAGAGCCGTCAGGCTAGGCGTCCGCACGCTCCGGTGGAACGATGGTCCCGGCGAGCAGGGCGATGATCCCGCATAGGAGAACGACCACCGCAAGCGCCACCGGCAGTGTCACGAGCTCCGCCAGGAACCCGATGAGCGGCGGGCCGACCAGGAAGCCGCTGTACCCCATAGTTGTCATCGCCGCGATCGCGGGCGCCGTGCTTAGGCCGGGCACGCGTCCGGCGGCACTCAGCACGATCGGGAAGATATTCGCTATCCCGATGCCGAGCGCGCCAAAGCCCAGCATCGCCGCGACGGGATGAGCAGCTAGTAAGCCGAATCCAAGGCCAGCCGCCGCGATCAGCCCGCCCAACCGTACCATCACGACCGGCCCCCAACGAGCTGCCAGCCGGTCACCTGCGAGGCGCATAACCGCCATGGTCAGGGAGAACGCGGCGAACCCGGCTGCGGCGAGTCCCTTGCTGGTCTGCAAGTACTCCTGGAGGTAGACGGCGCTCCAATCGGCGGCTGCACCCTCGGCGACGAGCGCACAGAACGCGATGAAACCGAGCAGTGCGAGCGGCCGGGACGGGACAGCGAAGCGTGGACCGTGATCCCCAGCGTCTGCATGGGCCGGCAGCAGCCAGTAGGAGCCAATCGTCGAGACGACCAGGAGTACCGCACCGACGGTGAGCATGTGTGATGGGAGAGGGATGCCGAGCTCGGCAACCCAGCCTCCTATGGCCGCGCCCCCGAGCGCACCAAAGCTGAAGGCGGCGTGGAAGGCGGAGAGAATCGGGCGCCCATACCGTTCTTCGACCGCGACTCCCTGTGAGTTCATCGCGACGTCGAGCGACCCGACGCCCGCTCCGAAGAGCAGCAGGGCAAACGCGAGCGAAGGCAGATTCCAAGCAAGCACGGGTAGCGGTACAACCAGGCAGAAACATACCGTCAGCAGGCGGGTAGCTGGCCTGCTGCCCCACCGCGAGACGAGCCAACCGGCGAACGGCATTGCAACGAGCGCGCCGGGTGCGGGGAAGAGCAGCGCGAAACCAAGCATTCCCTCGCTAAGGTCTAACGCACGTCGCACCTCCGGAATACGAGGCACCCAGTTGCTCACCCCAATACCACACACAGCAAAGATGAGGAGGACCGCGACGCGTGCCGCTACTGGGCGACGTGGCTGGACCAGCTCTGGCGTCCCCGCGCTGGCGGCGATTGTGGTCAAGCGTTCACCCTTCCGGCTGGAGTTGCATTGAGCGTCAGTGCCGTCGATTATACCGCCAGTGCCGACGTACTCGAATCATCCTTTTCCGCTACCGCGTTCAGTTGCCGTTGAAAGCAAGACCGTGTCTGACGGCGCGGGTCTTGCAGCGCGACGCGGTGTCGGCATGAGCCGCCGCTGAAACTGGAGTTACCGCGTGAACCTTACTATCTATCAAAAGCAGCAGCTGTACGAGCTAGGCTACGTCAAGCTGCCTGGCATTGTGCCGCAGGACAGAGTGGACACGGCGTTGCGGGCGATCAACGCATCGCTCGGCACCAACGGCATCGATCCAGCAAGACTGACCACTTTCCGCGCCCAGTCGTACACGCCGGAGTTGCGTGATTCCGCATCGATTACCGCCCTGCTCAATGAGACTCCCATCCTGGCTGCGGCAGAATCTGCGATCGGCTCGGGCCAGATTGAGCCGGTCAGTCATGGGCAAGTTGCGCTGCGGTTCCCGGTCGCCGAGGAGCCGAACGAGCCACGGCCACACATAGATGGTATGTACTCGCCCACAAACGGGGTGAAGGAAGGGACGATAGCCAACTTTACAGCTCTGGTGGGCGTGCTGCTCAGCGACCTGCCGGGACCGTATCGGGGGAACTTCACGGTCTGGCCGGGCAGTCATCGACTGTACGAGGAATATTTCCGGGAGCATGGTGCGCAGGCGCTGCTGGAGGGTATGCCCAAGGTGCAGTTGCCCGAGCCCGTTCAGGTGACGGGTCAGGCCGGCGATGCGTTTCTTGTGCACTACCAGCTGGCACACGGCATTGCCGGCAATGGCTCTCCGCACATTCGGTATGCGATCTTCTTTCGCCTCCACCACATCGCGCACGAACAGGTGCACTGGGAGTGCATGACCGATATTTGGCGCGAGTGGGCGGGGATGCAAGAGGTCTTGGGCGCCGCAGCGAGATGACACTCGGTGTGTATAGTGCTGACCTGAATACGTGACCTGCGTCAGCGTGCAGCGTTACCCTGCCTGAGCCAACAACAGTCATATTCCAACTAGTCCTGCAGAATGTCACGCCAAGTATACGACGGCTGCCAGCCGAAGTACTGATTCATCTTGGCGCAACTGAAGGCCGACGCGTGGTCGTCGTGGTCGTGATCAACCTTGTCGTACCCGTCGTAATACTCTGACATGAGTTCTCGTAGGCCCCGACGCGCGCGGGTGTCCGCGGCGGCGATCAGAAACACTTCGTTACCGCTGCTGTCTCCCTTGATCGCGGCGCGATAGGCGGTGCCGACATCGCGAGCGTCGATATAGCTCCAGAAGTTCCCCATGCTCATTGACGGGTCGTCCCATTCAAGCCTGAAGCGCTCATAGTCGTCCGGTGAGATTACGTTGTTGATTCTCATACCGCAAAAGGCGGTGCCTGGATAGCGAACAGCTAGCGAGTCGGCAATCACCTCGCTCAGATACTTGCTCAGTGCGTACGCATTCGAGGACGGGTACCGTTCGGTCTCATCAAACGGGATACGCGACGGCACCCGGTTGTCGGTGAGCAGCCCCGTCGCCATCTCACTGGATGCATATACCACCCGGCGCACCCCTATGTCGCCGGCTGCCTGCAGTACGTTGTAGGTCGTGTTCACATTCAGATCGAAAACGTTCTGGCGGGCCTGTCCACTCGGTGAGGGGTTCGCGGCGAGGTGTGCAACACCGTCGGGGCGAAACTGGAAGAACGCATCGTACACCTCGCCAGCGTCCCGAAGATCAATTCGGCAATACTCGCCAGGCAAATCGAGCTCCGGCCGACGGGCAACGTCAAGGTTCAGCACCTCATGACCCGCCACGGCAAGGTCCCGAACGACCCATTGTCCAGCCTTGCCGGTGCCGCCCGTCACAATAATCCGCATCACTTGTCCCTTCGTTATTTCGCTTGCCCTCGCATCTCCCATCCTATTCGCACGGGACTTGCCACCTGGTGGGACGAACCGAGCATCCGGACTGATGCGGGGGTGGCGGTACGACGGGGTTCGCGCCGACCCGCGGCTCTGTGAAGTCGCAGCGCCTGTTGCTGACTTTACCTCCATTCTCTGAGTTGCTAGCATTAGCAGCATGCCACTACTGCGAGTACCAACTTTCCGCGCGCGTCCCCACCTATCCCGGTTTCTACCGCTTCTGAATGCCGACGTGTGCGCGGTCGCCGCCATAGTAGCCGTCGCCATTCTGATGGAGTGGAGAGTACTCGCCGTCGGTACGCTTGTTGGGATGGACGCCGCGACGCTGTTCTATCCGGCGTACTCGTTCCTGGGAGAGAACCTGAGGGCTGGGCAGGTGCCGGTTTGGAACCCATACCAAGTTTCCGGTACGCCCTTCGCCGCGGACCCACAGTCGGGTTGGATGTACTGGCCGGCGATGTTGCTGTTTACCGTCCTACCGCTCGCGGCCGCGGCAAAGAGCTTTATCTTCCTGCACCTGCTGGTAGCTGCTCTAGCGGTATATGCGCTCGCCCGCACACTCGATATGTCCGTGCCAGGAGCTTTTTTCGCCGCGGTGTCCTACGGGTTCGCAACGTTTCTCTACGAGCGAAGTATCTGCTGCTTTGAGCACGTAATGGTGGCGCTCTGGTTGCCGCTCATGTTGCTTGCCGTGGAGATGTCCCTCCGGCAATCGCGACGGCTCAGTCGGGCGCTATGGTTGTGCGCCGCCGGGTTTGCGCTGAGTAAGATTCTCGCGTCATGGATAGGCCAGGGGAGCTACTATGCGATGCTGGCCGTGCTCGGATATCTGGTCTATCGCACGCTGATCACACATCCGGGCAGTCAGCGTACGGTTGGACTCAGAGCGCGACTGCGGGTGCTCGTGGTGCACGGCGGCGCCCTGCTGCTGCTCGGTGCAACGATGGCCGCGGCCGGACTTTTGCCCCGTATTGAGTACAACCTCCTCTCGAATCTCGCCGGTGGGTATGCGGATACCCAAGCGGCAATAGCGGGCGGCTGGGCGCCGAGGGATTGGGCGAAACTGCTCGATCGAAAAAACTGGTACATAGGAGGGTTGACCCTGGCCCTTGCCCTGGTGGCACCGTTCGCGGCCCGCCGCAGGCACGGCGCGCCCTTCTGGTTTGCCCTTGCGCTCGGCGCCCTCGTACTTGCCAGCAGGAATACCACACCACTGCATTGGTTGCTGTACCACTTGCTTCCCGGCTTCTCGCGCTTGCACCCACATAACCCAGAACGCATTCTGGTGCTGTTCTATCTGGGTGCCTCTTTGTGTGCAGGTGCGACGCTCTCCGCCCTGCGGCAGCTCAGGTCGAGAGCGCTGTTGCTCGCGCTTGTTCCGGCCACGGGAGCCGTCGCCCTCGAGTTAGCCGAAGCGCGCCTTCCAGAGCCTGCTCCCGAACTTATACCGGCGGGAACACTGGTCGTGCTCTTCATCGGGGTCGTATACCTGGCACTACAGTCACTTCTGCCGCGATACCGGCCGAATCTGACCACACTCGTCCTCCTCGTACTCGTCGCCGACCTTTTCACTGCGGGCCGGAGCGCCGTGGATGATGGTCCCGGTCGATTTCGGAGGGTCAACCTCGACACGCACTACAATGCCTCGGGGGCTGCTGTGTTCCTGCGCAACATGGCAGGTGGCGACCTATTCCGGTATTTCGGCTACGATCCAGAAGTTCGGCTCTATGAGCCGAGAACGATGGGGTATCCACCGACAACGTATCGCTACCACTGGCGTGATATCGCGCGGGGATGGTGATGCTGGTCCATAACCGTTCAGTACCTCTGCAATTGCAAGACATCCAGGGATACAGACCGGTTCGGATCAAGCGCTACGATGAGTATATGATCGCACTCAACGGGCGCGACCAGGAATATCGCGAGGCCAATGTGCTGGCAGGTGGGCTGGAGTCGCCGCTTTTGACCTGCTCAACGTGCGCTACATCGTGGTACCGCGCGCCACCGTTGACCACCGCGCCGACCTCGAGCGCCTCGGCGAGTCCCACCCGACCGCGTACGCCGACGCCTCGGTGCGGGTGCTGCGCCGGCAGAGCGCGCTGCCCCGCGCCTGGCTCGTGCACGATGCCCGGCGGGTGCGCCGCGGCGAAGCGCTCGCGCTGATCGGCTCCGGCGCGGTGGACCCCGCCCTGGGTCGCGCTCCTCGAGGACGCGCCGCCGCCGCTCTCGCGTCCCCGGATCCCGCAGCCGACCGCGCGCGCGTCGACCTGTTCGAGCCCGGGCGCATCCGGGCGAGTGTGTCCACCGGCGCGGCGGGGCTGCTCGTGCTCAGCGAGGTGTACTACCCGGCGTGGAAGGCGTACGTGGACGGCGAGCCGGCGCCGTTGTACGTGGCCGACCACGCGCTGCGGGCGGTGCCGGTGCCGGCCGGGGAGCACACGGTGGAGTTGCGCTACGAGTCGGTGTCCCTGCGCATCGGCATCGCCACCTCCATCCTCTCCTACGGCCTCACCGCCGGGCTGGCAGTGGCGCATCTTGATTCCGTCCGCTCGCGCTTGCGCTTCCCACTAATCGCACGGCGCAACGACCGCCGTACTAAGATTCTGGCTGAAAGCGAGACTCCTTGAGCGCGAGCATTTCGGTCCAGAGCCTCCAGCGATGGAGGAACATGTCTTCCAGCAGAGCACGTACGGACATTGTGGCGGTGCTGGTCATACTCCTATTGACGGTAATCGCCGAGTGGTATGTGATCTTCGGCGGGACGATAATCGGCCTTGATTCTGCCACCTTTTTCTATCCGTTCTATTCCATGCTCGGCGACACCCTTGCGTCCGGGGAACTGCCATCGTGGAATCCGTACCAATCCGCCGGTGCGCCGTTCGTCGCCGATCCACAGTCCGGCTGGATGTACTGGCCTGCCATGGTGGCGTTCAGTGTACTGCCGATGGCTGCCGCCGCTGCGGCTTTCATGTTCTTCCACATGCTACTGGCAGGGGTAGCGACGTACGCGCTGGCACGGGTGCTCGGCATGCGCATCGGTGGCGCCCTGACCGCCGCTGTGGCGTACGAGTTTACGACCTTCATGTACGAGCGCAATATCTGCTGTTTTGCGTACTCAGGCGTGTATGCCTGGCTACCTCTGCTGCTACTGGCCACTGAACGTGCGATCCAGAGCAGGGGCTGGATCGCAACGAGGACTGTGGTACGGCGTGGGCGGTTTCGCGCTGAGCCAGATACTCGCTATTTGGGTGGGGCAGGGTTCCTACTACGCGCTGATTACGCTCGGCGGCTATGTGGCGTATCGCACGTTAGTTGCACCGGCAAACGGTCGTATGGGGCTCCGGCCACGACTCGTCGCGTTCGCGCTGAACGGCGTGCTAGTTCTCGTAGTGGGGTTCGGCATGGCGGCCGCCGGCTTGCTTCCCCGATTGGAGTACAACAGCCTGTCCAACCTGGCAGCCGGCTATCACGGCGAGGAGTACTTCGCGGTGACGGGCGGATGGAAGCTTCAGGACTTGCCGGGGCTGCTCGATGGAGATTGGCATCGGATCGGCGCGGCGGCGCTCGCGCTGGCGATAATCGCGCCGTTCGTTGCCCGTGGTCGACACGGCACACCGTTCTGGCTGGTTCTGTCGCTTGGCGCCCTAATACTCTCTGGCAGGGACTCGACGCCACTTCACGCGCTACTGTACAACGTGCTGCCAGGCTTCTCTCGCCTGCACCCGCACAATCCGGAACGCAGCCTGATGATCTTCTACATCGGCGCTGCGCTGCTCGCTGGGGCAACCGTGAGCTCGTTTTGGGACCGCGGCAGGCAGGCGGCGTGGCTCGTGCTTATCCCGGCATTGGGAGCGGCCAACATCATGCGCTCAGATATCGAGGTGAGGTCTGGCACCGTAGCGGCGCTGATACTTATCATCGCCGTCGTGGTGGTGCAGGCCCTCCTTCCTCGGCAAAGGCAACTGCTGACTGGCGTTCTGGTGCTGGTGCTTTTTGTTGACATGTATACCGCCGCCCGCTCCTACATCGAAACGCATCCGAGTGCGTATGCGAAGGTGGATCTCAACCGCTATTACCAGCCAACGCAGGCCAGCCAGTTCTTGCGCGCGCGTGGTGAAACGGAGATGTTCCGGTACCTGGGATACGATCCGCGCATCGGCCGCGACAACACACCCTACCGCTGGCGATTCCTGGATCCCCAAAAGCGGCGCTCCTGGTAAATAACCGGTCGTTGTTGCTGCGCTTGCAGGATATCCAGGGTTACAATCCGGTCCACGTGGCCCGCTACGAGGACTTTGTGATCGCGATGAACGAACAAGCGCGTGCGGCGCGCGTCAGCGGCCTGGGGCTGCAGTCCGGGTACGTCGCTAACGTTCCTCGCCGTCCCGTTGCGTATCACGAGCGGAACGTGCTAGCTGGTGGGCTGGACTCGCCGCTTTTGGACCTGCTCAACGTGCGCTACATCGTGGTACCGCGCGCCACCGTTGACCACCGCGCCGACCTCGAGCGCCTCGGCGAGTCCCACCCGACCGCGTACGCCGACGCCTCGGTGCGGGTTCTGCGCCGGCAGAGCGCGCTGCCCCGCGCCTGGCTCGTGCACGAAGCCCGGCGGGTGCGCCGCGGCGAGGCGCTCGCGCTGATCGGCTCCGGCGCGGTGGACCCCGCCCGGGTCGCGCTCCTCGAGGACGCGCCGCCGCCGCTCTCGCGCGTCCCCGGATCCCGCAGCCGACCGCGCGCGCGTCGAGCTGTTCGAGCCCGGGCGCATCCGGGCGAGTGTGTCCACCGGCGCGGCGGGGCTGCTCGTGCTCAGCGAGGTGTACTACCCGGCGTGGAAGGCGTACGTGGACGGCGAGCCGGCGCGCTTGTACGTGGCCGACCACGCGCTGCGGGCGGTGCCGGTGCCCGCCGGGGAGCACACGGTGGAGCTGCGCTACGAGTCGGTGTCCCTGCGCATCGGCATCGCCACCTCCATCCTCTCCTACGGACTCGCCCTCGCGGTAGCCGCTATATGGCTGTACGAGCGAGTCACTATACGAAAAAGCTAGAGCAACGGTCGGTTCGACGCGGCCGCGTATCCCTATCAGCAGAGTGAGGGGTTCAGTGATAACGCTCGTCGGCGCTCGAGGGACCGTGTCACTAGATTCAAACCAAGAGGGGATGGATTTGGCTCGGCAGCTTGTAGCGATCGCGGCTCGGTGCCCGCCCGATGTTCTCTACAAAACCTGGCTGAGACGGATAGCATCCTCTTGTGCTCCCCGGTAGGATTAGCGGGACACCAGGCGACGATAACCTACCGCGCGACCAGCCCGCTATCGAGCTCGGCCTCGGCGTGAGTAGCGCGCTCGCTTCGGCGAGCCGTGACAAAGGCAGCGACGGTTCGTACCGCGAAGAATGAAACAATCGCGTACGCAATACCGGCTATCGCATCAATCACGTAATGCTCACCCATGTACACGATGCTGAACCACAGAGCCAGACAGTACACCACCATGAACGGCGTGAGTCGTCGCCTGTAGGCGATGGTGAATAGACAAACCAGGGTGGGATAGGCGGCGTGCAGCGACGGCATCGCGGCAATACGGTTCGGGTTACCCTTGTTGAAGATCCAGGTGGAGAAGGAGCCGCCAAACTCCATCTGTCCCGCGATCTCGGTCTTGAGCAGATGCACCGCTACCGGTCGGCCCTGTTCCACGATGTTGCCGTTCTGGGCCGCCAGCCACGGTGGCACCGCCGGAAAGAGCACGTACGTGAAGAAAGCTGCGAAGGATAGCGTAAGTAATGCGGCAACGAACCGCCAGTACAGCGTTCGATTCTGTATCCAGAGCAGGTACGCGAATGTCAGTGGTAGGACGAAATGCATCGCCCACAGAACTACCGCGAGCATGTCATACCACTGAACGTCGCCTGGGGTATACAGCGCGCGCTGAAGAACAACGGTAGGCAGGTGTCCGCCAAAGAGCGCGCGTTCCGCCGCGATGAGATCCGTCTCGTGGACGGTGATCCCGGCATCAACGGCGGTGTTATCCGTGTATCCGCGCAGCAGTTGCCATCCGAACAGCACGATAGCGAACGGAATCCAGTCACGCAGGAAGCTGCGTGTATGCCCCATCACTATTGCCGCGATGAGCAGGAAGACCATAAAAGTGTCCGGCCAGATGAGGAACCCGGACCGGAAAAACTGAATGAGACTCAGAACAAGAAGGTAGGCGAAGATGCCGGCAACGTAGATGCTGCTCGACCTCCCGCGCACTCCGAGTCTGCGCAATAGTTCGCTCCTTGATGTTGACTACTCTACTTGCTGCCAGCGGACACGAGACGCCGAACGACCAGACAACATGTTATCGATGCATCGTGGCGTACATGCACAATGCCGGCCCCGGCGCATTCGTTGTGGTCCATGGCGCCAGGACCAGAAGGGCTGACGTCCGAAGCTCGTGATGTGCACGAAATCGGACGACGGTGTGTCTGCTCCGATTTTCCGTTTGTAACGATTGAAGTGTACCGTTCAGGATACCAGATGCAATGGCAAGGCCAAACCGCGCCGCCGAGTATGACTGCCTCTCGGGACTGCATGGTCGCCACCCGCGAAGAGGCCGCTTCATTGTCTTTGCCGTGAACCGTACTTCCCGAAAGGCTGCGGTGCAGCAGCATCGTACCACCAGCACTCCGGCTGTTCCGGGCATCTTGCGTCCTCACTCCGACGGAAGTGTTTCTGCGAACGCAAGCAGGGCGCGCGCAATGAGATCCGGTTGCGAGAGCATCGGGAAGTGCCCAGCGTCGGGGATGTACTGGAGTTTTGCACGGGGCAGGTCGCGCAATAAGCGTTCAGGGACTGCCTTTGGGAAATACGGGTCGCCCTCTCCCCATAGGATGAGGATGGGCAGTTGCAGTTGATGCATTGCACGCTGCCACTGCAGAACGCGAATTGACTCAGCCCGCGCAACGAGCGCAACACAGCAACCCAAGAGGAAGTATGGCCGTACGGTTCCGTGAGGTCGTGAATCGTTGATTCAGGGGTCGCAGCAGGATACATGCTCGCGAGCCCGCGCCGGTGCAACTCCCGGTAGCGAGCCCGGCCGGCGAACCACGCATACGCCTCGCCAAACCCCGGCGCTAGCAACGGCACCAGTCCCAAGAAGACGCGAGGATCGGCGTAGATCGTCGTGTTCATGAGCACGAGCGCGCGTAGGCGATTCGGATTGGCAATGGCATGGGTAAGGGCGTACAAGCCGCCCAGATCGTGTCCGACCAGTATGGGAGCGCGCATCCTCTCGGATGCCAACACGGCGCTAATGAAGCGATGATACGCCGAGATGCCAGGATTGCGCGGACGCGGTGCGTTACCGTATCCCGGCAGATCGGGAGCGACGGCACGAACCCCATCAAGGCGGTCTATGACGGGCTGCCACAAGGCCGCGTTCGTGGGGATGCCGTGCAGAAAGAGTATCTCTGGCCGGCTGGGTTCGTCGATCACTGCGGCGGTCTACCGCAGGTATGCGGCATGCGCCGCTTCTCAACGCGCATCATCAGCGGAAGTCGTAGTCGCGCCATGGGACTTCATCGAACAGTGCAAGTCCGCCCTCGATGTTGCTCTCCGCACCGGAGTTTCGTTGACGCGCCGCCCGTCGATGCCGTCGAAGACCATGCTGCGCACGGGGTCATACACCGGCGCCGCGGCGCTATTCCGTCCGTGGAACCACGCACGAGCATCGCGGGCAAGTGCCCGATATTCGCGTGCTCCCGTCGCGGCATAGACCGCGTCGAGGTTGCACACGGCGCTGCTCACGTCGTACGCCAGCGTTCGCGGTTGGTCGAAGGCACGGCGAACCATTGGCACGATACTCTCCTGAACGCTCCGCACCGCAATTGATGTCCATGCTGCGGTGCCGAACACGGTTGCTGCCAGACAGAGCGCCGCTGGCTGGATGTGGCCCCAAAGATGGGCAAACTCCTCGTTGGGATGATTCAGAAGCACACCATTGCGCTGGCAGGCACTCACGCGAACGGCGAGCTGCTTCGCGACTGCGACCAACTCTTGGTCAGGAGAAGCTTGATGCATGTCCAGAACGGCAATCAACCCCTGGCCGAGGACATCAGTGTACTCGCTAGCACCAAGGTGATTCAGTGCCGCGTAAAATCTTTCGCGGTAGCGCTCGTTGCCAGTCACACGGAACGCCACAGCCAGTGCCCAGAGCGCCCGCGCGAGCCACGGCGATGCTCCTGCCGCACTGGTAGGACCGTTCAGGTTGGGCGTGCCCTCCCAGTCGAGCACGAAGTTTACGAAGTTGCCGTCTGGCTGCTGCAGATGCAGCACGAATGCGAGACTCTCGTGCGCCCATTCCAGCGCCCAGGGGAGGCTATGGACGGCGTGCGCGCGCAGGAGCAATACGGCAAGCCGCGCCGTGTCATCCACGCAGGCAACGCCTTCGTACCCCGTTTCACGTGCCGCTTCTACCTCCCAAAGCCTGCCGTGCTTCTCCATGTAGATCGAGGGCGCCCGCATCCGCACGTCAGCCGGCTCGATATAGCGGCAAAGGCGCCGAAGCTGCCTCAGCATCGGCGTGCCGAACGCTCATCTTGGGAATGGTTATGGCGCAAGTGTGCCTGTGCAGACACGGCCGCCCCGTCCATTGTTTGTTGCCTTCTGATAGTTCGTCCTGCAAAATGAGAGTAACTAATCACGAGCGGCATCCTTCAATCACAGGTGCGAGACCCATCTTATACCCAGACCAACTGGCTTCCAAGCGGTAATGCTCCTGCGAACTAGCCTTTCGGGAACTGAACGTCGCACTAGTCCGCAAACTAAGGAGTACCTGTGGCGGTCGGCATCCAGCACGAAGATGAGATCCTCGGCAAGGCGTACGACAGCCAGCTCATGCGCCGCTTTTTCAAGTACCTGCTCCCCTATAAGCGGCAGCTTGCACTTGCATTGTTTTTCCTGCTGGGAACATCGCTAGCGGACCTTGCTGGTCCCTTTATCGTCGCGCTGGCTATTGACCGGTACATCGAGACCCGACAGGCGGATGGACTACTCACGGCCTGCCTGCTGTACATCTTCGTTCTGTTTCTCGCGTTCCTGTTTCGATACGGACAGACGTATGTGACCGGCGCGCTCGGCCAGTATGTCATGTACGACATCCGGACACAGATGTTCCGGCACGTCCAGCGGCTATCTCTCTCATTCTTTGACAAGAATCCGGTGGGGCGGCTGGTGACGCGGCTGACGAACGACGTGGATGCGCTGAACGAGCTGCTGACGTCGGGCATTGTCGCGATCATCGGAGACAGCGTCACGCTAATCGGCATTGCCATTCTTCTCCTGTATTTCAACTGGCAACTAGCGTTGCTCACCTTCGTAGTACTGCCGGTGCTCGTCTTCGCGAGCCTCAAGATACAGGTGCGAATGCGCTCAGCCTTCCGGGCAACACGAATCCGACTTGCCCGCATAAACTCCTTCATCGCGGAAAACATCAGTGGCATGTCGGTCGTCCAGTTGTTCAACCGGGAGCGCCGCAACTTCGGCACGTTCCAGGGGCTCAACGCCGACTATCGCGAAGCGTCGATGCAGTCGGTGTTCTACTTCGCGCTGTTCTTCCCGATCGTCGGGCTGATCAGTGCGCTCTCCACAGGGCTCATCATCTGGTACGGGGGGGGTAGGGTGCTGGCGGGCACTCTCACGCTGGGCGGTCTCGTCGCCTTTCTGCAGTACGTCGAGCGGTTCTTCCTGCCGATCCGCGACCTCTCCGAGAAGTACAACGTGCTTCAGGCGGCGATGGCGTCTAGTGAGCGGATCTTCCGGCTGCTCGATGAAGAGGAGGATCTGAGAGACAAGCCACAGCCGGTACGGCTCGGAACGTTGCGCGGCGACGTGGAGTTCGACCACGTCTGGTTCCAGTACAAAGAGGACGAGTGGGTGCTGCGAGATGTCTCGTTCAAAGTTGAGGCAGGACAGAGCGTCGCCTTTGTCGGTGCGACAGGAGCCGGGAAGACGAGCATGATCAGTTTGATGTCACGCTTCTATGATGTGCAGAAGGGACGGGTCCTCGTTGACGGCGTGGACGTTCGCGACATCGCGCAGTACGAGCTTCGCAAGCACATTGGCGTGGTCCTGCAGGACCCGTTCCTTTTCAGCGGGACGATTAAGAGCAACATCCGGTTGCACAACGAGGAGATCTCAGACGAGCGTGTGCGGCAGGCCGCTAAGTACGTCAACGCCGATTCGTTCATTCAACGGTTGCCGCAAGGATATGATGAGCCGGTGCGCGAGCGTGGCGCGGGACTGAGCGTCGGCCAGAAGCAACTGCTGTCGTTCGCGCGTGCGATCGCGTTCAATCCCGAGATCATGTTGGTGCTTGACGAGGCGACGTCCTCTGTGGACACCGAGACCGAAGGGCTCATTCAAGATGCCCTGGCAAAGCTCATGCAGGGCAGAACGAGCTTCATAATCGCGCATCGACTCTCGACCGTGCAGAAAGTGGACCGGATCATCGTGCTACACAAGGGCCGAATCGTCGAGGAGGGCAACCACCAGGAGTTGCTTGCGAATCGCGGGTACTACTACCGGCTGTACGAGCTGCAATATCGCAACCAGGCGGTCGCAAGCTAGGCAACTCCCGGCCAAGCCCTGCGCCACAGCCATACGCTACCGTTAAACTTCCCGCGCGGCGCCTGAGATCGCTTGCACTATCCCGAGAGTTGTCGGTGAAGGGCACGAGCCGGACCGAAAGCCGCTCCACCTGGACCCGCAACTTCTGACCGGTACGGTAACCACCAGACCACGCACGGATCAGGATTGCGCGAAGGAGAGAGCCTCGTGACAGACCCTGTGACGAACCAGACGCTAGAGGAGATGCTCGCCTATTATGACGTGCGCGCGCGGGAGTACGACAACTGGTGGTATCGGCGGGGGCGCTACGACCGGAACCCTGAAGACACGGCCCGTTGGCATGCTGAGGTCAACGAGCTGTACGCTGTTTTCGACGCATTGTCGTTCGGCGGAGACGTGCTGGAGCTTGCGCCAGGCACCGGCACGTGGACACGGCGGCTCGTGCGCACGGCTCGTTCGGTGACGGCGGTAGACGCTTCACCGGAAATGGTGGAGTTGAACCGCGCAAACGTCCGCGATGCGCGAGTTACGTATGTGATCGCGAACTTGTTCGCGTGGGAGCCGGAGCGGATGTACGATGCCGTCTGCTTCGGCTTCTGGCTCTCGCACGTGCCGGTCGAGCGGCTCGATCGGTTCCTGGCAACCGTCTCGCGGGCCCTGCGACCGGGTGGCTTGCTGTTCTTTGCCGACAGCTTTAGCGAGGCCACGGCGCTGCATGATAACTACCGGATACCTGGTGAGAGCCTACAAATCATGGCGCGTACGCTCGCCAACGGGCAGAAGTACCAGGTCGTGAAGAACTATCACGACTCCCCGTCCTTGTCCGCGCGGTTCTTACGGGCTGAGTTGGACGTTGCTGTTCACCAGACTGCAACGTACTTCCAGTATGGTGTCGGGGTTCGGATACCTCACGTCGAGTAAAGGGATGGCTCCGGCAGGGTCGGCACCAGCCGGCTAATGAGGTCATCATCTATCGCCACACCCGCAGCCTCCAGTGCAAGGAAAACCGCCCCCACCGCCGGCTCGAATCTGCTGTTCACGGGGCGTACATCCGCGGCGCCCTCGCGGACATGGGACACGATCGCGTCGATCAGCTCGCGCGTCGGGTGCCGTAGTACCCCACCAGCGAGCACGAGTTGAAATGGCTCGCGCTCGATGCCGACTCGCCGGGCCGCCGCCAGCGCATACTCGCCCAGGCTAACACCGTGCGCATGAACGATCCGGATCGATGTCTCATCGCCTGCAGCTGCGGCGTCAAGCAGCACTCGTGCTAGGCCTCCGATCGACACGGCATCGCGTGTCCTGTCTCGCTGCCGCGCTGTCAGAGCGTGGAGCAGGTGCTCCACGGAGGCGTGGCCCGTGTGCTCAAGAACAAGGTCCGTAATTGCAGTGGCTGGGGCGATGCCAAGATCGGCACGATAGACCGCCCGCAACGCTTTGTCACCGAGGGAGACTGCTCCGCCCGCCTCCTGCCAGAAGCTCGTATGCCAGGTGTCGCCACGCGCCGAGCGCGCACCAGTGCCAGCGCCTGTGCCACACACCACCGAGACGCCGGTGCCGTCACGGGAGCCGGCGCGCAGTGCGCCCATCGCATCGTTAACCACGGAGATCGTTTTTCCGAAGCCGCGCTCCCGTAGAGCTGACTCGAGATAGGCGAAGTCCTCCGGCCAGTCTGCACTGGCCAAGCTGAAGGCACCAACGAGTAAGTCCTCGGGTCGCAAGCCAGCAGGCGCCAAGGCGGCACGCACTGCGGCATCGACGTTCGCCAGGGCCAGGTCTGCGCCTCTGTAATACATGTCCCCGCAGCCGCTACGAGCGCGACCGACGATCATGCCATCTAAAGTGGCTACGAGCGCAATCGTCTTGGTGTTGCCACCGTCAACGCCGAGCACGTAACTCATATGCCCTCCTCGTGCGAAGCAGGACGAACGCTCAGCACTGCACCATGCCTAATTTCTGACTACGGTCCAGGTTAAGATGGAGCAGTGCTAGACCCGGCAGGTCACTCGTGCTCGTATTCCCGGCAGTATGGACTACGAACCTTTTGCAGCGCGGACGACCGATCATAACGATTGTTTCGACGAAGGTGACCTCTCAGAACAATTCGACCCTACATCACTCCCCGTCCGGCCAGGCCGCGCGGTCGGCGATGATCGTCACGCCTTCGATTCCTTGCAGGTACGACGCGGGGACGGCTGGGCTTGGCGGCTCCATGACGCTGCGGCGGAGGATCGTCTGTTTGTGCGGTCCCGAGACGAGCAGCAGGATTCGCTTTGCGGCGAGAAGCAAGTCCATTCCGGCGGTGAGAGCCTGCGGTGGCACCTGGTCTGTGCTGCCCCAATAGTACGCGGCGCTCTCTATGCTCTCCGGAGTGAGATCGACGACGCGCGTTGGCGAGAGCGGATCCGAAGGTGGCTCATTGTACCCTAGGTGACCGTTTGGCCCCAGGCCCAGCACCGCGAGGTCATATCCACCCGCCGCGACCACAGCGTCCGCGTAGTCCTGACATGCCGCATGGGGATCGTCAGCGTCGCCGGGGAGTGTCGTCAGGCTTTCATCCGGCAGCGCGAGCGGACCAAGGAAGGCCCGTCGCATCCAGCCGAGAAGCGACCGGCGATCGTCTGGTCCGATGCCGAGGTACTCGTCGAGTTGAAAGACGTGAATGCGAGTGAGATCGAGCTCGCCTCGTTCGCGCCGGGCCGCAAGCTCCCGAAACATGCCGACGGGTGTGTCGCCGGTTGCAAGCACCACGGCAGCATCGGGTTTCGCGGCAATCGTATCCGCGACGATGTCCGCGGCCGCGAGGCTCAGGGCATCGTAGTCGTCGGTCTGGAGCACGTCCACACGTTACCTCAACAATCGCTCTGGCAGGTGGTCGCGATGTGCCGCGGCCATCTCGTCGTACAGCCGCTCCGCCGTGATAATGTCGAAGAAGAGCGGGATGCTGGCAAGCGCACGCACCGCCTCGCGGCGTCCGCCCGTCCATGCCGCTTCCGCTGTAAGGGCCTGGTATTCGGCGAGCATCTCCACGAGGCCGACCACGTGGCGTGGCAGCGGCGGCTGCGGCAGTGGTTCAACGCCGTTCGCGCTGACCCTGGCCGGCACTTCGACGACAAGGTCGTCCGGGAAACCGGGCAGTGCGCCACGATTGGGTACGTTCACGGACCAGACCTCGTTTCGGTCGTTATAGATCGCATCCATCACGTCGAAGGCGAGTTCGAGCTCGTGAATGCCGCCGCGTGAGCGGGCAGGGTCCAGCACCGGCTCATCGGTTCGTGCCTGTTCTTCGTAGTGTGCCCAATAATCGGGCGCAGCCGCCATGATGTCCTGGGCCCGTGTCGTTGGCTTGCGCTGAAGTTCTGCGAGTACTTCGTCCCGATAGTAATAATACTGCCAGTAAGACGCCGGTAGCGCGTCCATAGTATCCGCGAGTCGGAGCATGCGCAGGTCACGAGCGTCAGCGCCGCGCTCTCGCGATTGTTGCGCGCATGCCTCGTGAATGAACGGCATCATGTCTTGCCCGTCGTATCGAGGACTGGCGCTCCACCCATTATGATTGAGCCCGACCATGGCCGCACCTACTTTCTCAGGATCGAGCCCCGCTTGCTGAGCGAGCCCACGTGGGAAGATGATCGGCCCCTCGCAAAGACTTACAGTCGGGACCTCGGAATGGTGCGTAACCGCCTCGGCGACTATGTTCACAGGATTCGTGTAGTTGAAAAGCCGTGAATGGGGGCACGCCGCCTCCATATCGGCGATGATGCCTTGCATAACGTGGACCGACCGCAGTGCCATGAAAAAGCCTCCCGGTCCCTGCGTCTCCTGGCCGATGACGCCGTGTTGCAGCGGGATGC
>JAUJMR010000001.1:118667-151076 GCA_030446765.1 Chloroflexia bacterium | reverse complement strand
AAGCCTCCCGGTCCCTGCGTCTCCTGGCCGATGACGCCGTGTTGCAGCGGGATGCTCTCATCAAGATGCCGCGCTGGGAAGCCGCCGGGCCGGTAGCTGGAGAGCACGGCGTCGCAGTCCGTCAATCCCGCTCGGCGATCGGTGGTTGCGGTTACGCGGATGTCCACGTTCTTCGCGCGGGCCATCTTCTCCGCGATCGTACGCACCAGTTCGAGACGCTCAGAATCGAGGTCGATAAGCACCACTTCCGAGCCGTCGAAGTTGGCGCCCTGGTCTATAAACGATGCCATCGTGCCGGGTGCACGGGTACTGCCACCGCCGATATACGCCAGCCTGATGCGCGCCATCTTGCCCCCATCCAGTGCGATCGTTCGGGCTGGATTATACACGAGGGTTCCGGCGTTGATGGAACGGGCTGTGTGGTACCCTTAAACAATGTCACACACCGACCACTCCACGACGCCCGTCATACAAGTTCGTGACCTCGAGAAGGTCTACACCGTTCACGAGAAGGAGCCCGGTCTGCGCGGCTCGCTCGCCTCCTTCGTCCGCCGCCGCAAGACGCTTGTCCGCGCGGTGGACCGCATAAGCTTCGAGATCGATGCCGGACAGATGGTCGGCTTCCTTGGACCAAACGGCGCGGGCAAGACGACCGCGCTGAAGATGCTCGCCGGGTTGCTGCACCCGACAGACGGGTTTGTACGCGTGGGCGGTCATGTCCCGAAGGAGCGCCGTACGGAGTTCCTCAAGAACATCACATTGGTGATGGGCCAGAAGCAGCAATTGCTGTGGGACCTGCCCGCGCTCGACAGCTTCCTCGTAAACCAGGCGATCTACGAGATTCCGAATGACGAGTACCAGGCGACGATGCGCGAGTTCAGCGAGATACTGGAGCTCGAGGGCATCCTCAAGAAACAGGTGCGCAAGCTGAGCCTCGGGGAGCGGATGAAGTGCGAGCTCGCCGCGGCGTTGCTGCACCGACCGCGGGTGCTCTTCCTTGACGAGCCGACGATCGGCCTCGACGTGAACATGCAGGTACGCATCCGCGAGTTTGTCGCAGAGTACAACCGCCGTTTCAACGCGACCGTCATCCTGACGAGCCACTACATGGCGGACGTTACGGCGCTCTGTAAGCGCATTATCGTGATCGACAAAGGTCATATCGTGTTCGACGGCGATCTCTCCGCGCTCGTCGAAGAGGCCGCGCCGGGCAAGACCGTCCGGCTAGAACTGTCCGAGAATGTATCCGACGAGCGACTCAGCTTCTACGGCAAGCTGACGTCACGGGAGGGGCTCTTCGCGGACGTGCTGGTGCCGCGGAACGAGACGAGCCGTCTGGCGGCGCGCATGCTCGCGGAACTGCCCGTCGCGGACGTGACGATCGAAGATCCACCCATTGAAGGGGTGATCGGTACCCTGTTCGCGGGCACCAACCGGCAGGCCGTTGATGCAGTCCCGGCCGGAGCGGAGCAAGCCGCGCGATGAGAGCGCGCCTCAATAAGACGTGGGTGCTCTTCAGTGTGTGGTTCGCACACATGTCGGCGTACCGTGCCGAGATCGTCATCTGGATGCTATCCGGCGCGATCCCGCTGATCATGATGGCGGTGTGGATCGGCAAGGCGCGCGCGGCGGGCGGGCACACTGGCGGGTTCAACGAACAACAGTTCGCGGCCTACTTTCTGGCGGCGTGGATCACGCAGCAGCTAATCGTCGCCTGGGTCGCCTGGGAGCTCGACTACCAAATACGTCAGGGACACCTGAGTCCGAAGCTACTACGCCCGCTAGATCCCATGTGGGAGTTCTTCGCGGGGCATTACTCGGAGCGGCTAGTGCGGCTGCCCTTCATGCTGCTGATTGTTTTCGCCGGCTTGCTCATCGTACCGGGCACGCGGCTGACACCGGATATCTGGCACGTGCTGCTATACACGCTGTCTGTGACGGTCGCGTTCTTCACGCGGTTCCTGATCGCGTACTGCATTGGTATCCTCGCGTTCTGGTTCGACCAGGCCACCGCAATCGACGACTTCTACTTCGTTGCCGCGGCGTTTCTGACCGGAGCCTTCGCGCCGCTCGAGTTCTACCCACCTGCCCTGCGCGCGTTCATTGAGTGGACACCGTTTCCGTATCTGGTCTACTACCCGGTTCGGGTGCTAACCGGAGAGGCACCTGGACCCGAGATTGCGCGTGTCTTCGGCGTACAGCTCCTCTGGGCTGCGGGGTTCTACGCGCTTCGGTCGGCGCTGTGGCGGCGAGGACTGGCACGCTATGGAGCGGTCGGGGCATGAGGTTGAAACGGTACATTCGTGTGCTGGGTATTTTCGTGCGCGCCAGCATCAGCGCCCAGTTGGAGTACCGAGTGAACTTCGCGGTGAACCTGTTCGGGTCGCTCCTGCTGGCGGGAGGCACGTTGCTCGGCATCACCATCCTGTACAGCGACGGCACACCCCTCGGCGGCTGGAGCTACCGGGAAAGCATCGTCGTGGTCGGACTATTCACGCTCGTGCAAGGCTACATCGGTGCGTTCCTGTACCCCAACCTCAATAAGATCGGCGAAGAGGTGCGACAGGGCACGATGGACTTCAACCTCCTCAAACCGGTCGACGCGCAGTTCCTGATCTCCTCACGAAACATCAACGTCTTCCGCCTGACGGATGCACTCGTCGGCGCAGGACTCGTGATCTGGGCGGCGAGCGGATTGGAGAACGCATCGAGCATCGGCGCGCTGTTGGGCCTGTGCCTGATCGTCACTGCCCTTACGATAGTGTACGCGGTGTGGTTCATGCTCTCGATGACGGCATTCTGGTTCGTGAAGGTGGGCAACGTGACCGAGCTTTTCAACGGGTTCTTCCGCGCGGGAGCGTTTCCGGTCTCGGCACTCCCGGGTTGGGTGCGCTTGGTGTTTACCTTCCTCATCCCCGTCGCGTTCGTGACGACGGTGCCCGCCGAGGCGATCATCGGGCGATGGAACGCAGGGAGTGTACTCGGTTCGGGAGTCGCCGCGGTGCTACTCCTCGGCGTTTCACGCTGGTTCTGGACGTACGCCATCTCCAAGTACACGAGCGCTAGCTCGTAGTACGGACCATGCACCACGACGATTCGGGAGGTGGACACACTGTCGAGGCAGACTCAAAGCCAGTGACGCTGCAGGACGTGTTCCTGGCGCAGTCCCGCCTGCGGGGCTGGGTGCGACATACGTCGCTGGAGCACTCCTTCGAACTCAGCCGGCACGCACATGCCGACGTGTGGATGAAACTGGAAAATACACAGGTTACTGGCAGCTTCAAGGTGCGCGGGCCGTTCAATCGTCTGCAGACGCTCACACCGGAAGAGCGCCACAACGGCGTCGTCGCCTCGACGGCCGGGAACCACGGGATCGGACTGGCCTACGCCGCGAAGCAGCTTGGGATCGCCGCGCATATCTACTTGCCGGAGACCGCCGATCCGTCGAAGGTGCGCGTGCTGGAATCCTATGATGCGCGGCTCAGCCGCTTCCCGGACATCGAGGACGCGCGGCAAGCAGCGATGCAGACCGCGAATCGGGAGGGGCTCGTCTACGTTTCCGCGTACAGCGACCCTGCGGTGATCGCCGGTAATGGCACCATCGGGCTCGAGATCCTCGACGACATGCCCGATGTTGAGGTAGCAGTGGTGTGCGTCGGGGGTGGTGGCCTCGTGTCGGGCATCGGCGCAGTGTTGAAGTCGGTGAACCCGGCCATAGAGATTTGGGGAGTTGAGGCCAGTAACAGTCCGACCTTCAGCACGTGGTATCGAGAGGGTCGGACGGTCGAGGTACCACTGCAGCCCTCCATCGCCGAGGGCCTGAGCGGCTATATCGAGCCCGAGACGCTGACGTGGCCTGTTGTGCGGCGGGTGGTCGACCGTATGCTCGGCGTTTCCGACGACGAAATGGTCTCCGCGATGCGTTGGGCAATGGAGTACCACCGGTACATGCTTGAGCCGTCCGGTGCGGCGGCTCTCGCCGTGCTCCTGAGTGCTCCTGCGGAGCTTCGCGGACGCAGGGTGGCGATCACGCTCTCGGGCCGCAACATTTCCTTGTCGCGGCTGATGACGCTCACCGGTTATGAGCGACGGGTATAGCCGATAGATTCTCGGAACACCTCTATCCCAGGTCCTTCTGCATCGACCAGAAGACCCTGCTGATCCAGGCATCGGCGGCCTTGGCGTAGAAGGCCACTGGGCCGGTCCAGCACACCTCGCATTTCGCGTAGCCGAGCGCGCGCATGTCCTGCATACAGCGATGAAAGAGCACAGTGCCGATCCCCTGGCCTCGGAGGCTCGGGTCCGTGCCGGTGGGCCCGAAGCCACCTGGGAACGCAGTGCAATCGTACGAGGCGAATGCGTTGTACGCGCCGTCCCGCAGGGCGACCCAGGTAGTGACCGGGTCGTTCTTTAAGGACTCCAAAGCCTCATACGCCCAAGTCGGGTTCCAGGCCTCGCACATCCAGGCGCTGAACGTTACCCGGTCGGTATCACGAAGTTTGCGGATCTCATAGCCCTGGGTCGATAGGCGGGTCTCCGCCTCAGTAGTGTCCCAGTCGCGGCGGGAGAGATCGACCTCCATATTGATAGCCTCTGCACTCCGTTTGTATCCATTCGCTTCCAGAAAGCAAATGGCTGGCGTGTAGCGCACGTCAACGCCGGGCCAGAAGTACACCGGCGCCTGCCGCGCGAGGGTAAGGCGGCGATGACCGTCGCCCTGGAGAATGCGCTCTAGTTCCCGCAGGAGGCTTGTCGCAACGCCCTGCCTCCGAGCTGCCGGCTCAACCGCGAACAGGCGGATTGCGGCGGAGGTCTCCTCCGCACCTCCCCGGACACCAGCCAGCATCACGCCGACCAACTGGCCCTTGTCCCAGGCGGCAAGCTGCAAGTGGCGCTGGTGCTCCGGTTCGTCGGGGACGCGGGCGCGAAGCAGCGGCAGCGAGAACGTGTCCAGAGGTAGGGCGCGCGTGCACAGGTCGAGTAAGGCAGGCAGGTCACCGCCGTTGAGAACGCGTATCTCAGTCATACCGCGTTACCCTCGTGGCGCATGCTTGATTCCTCCGGCAAGCGGATACGTTGATCTTGCTGGGCGGTCCAGAGAAAGATGACGTATGACTGATACCCAACGGGGAACAGCATCTAGGGCAGCACGCATTCCCGGGTCGGCTCGCCTCATAGGGCCATGTGAGCTGCTACCTTGCGGATGCCGTGTGCGATCTCCGTTAGATCCTGGTCATCCATCATTGGACCAAGCGAGACACCAACGCTGCGCGCCAGCAGATCTTCCGTGCGCGGACACATCCCCACCTGGTAGGAGACCTTGCGATGATCCGTGCATGAGCAGCGGAACGGGCATATTCGGGTCATCGTTCGCTGCTCCAGGACCTGCGGGTTCGCATACACCGGTTTGCCACCGTACACTTGCGCCGTGTGCACACCCTCGGCACGAAGAGCCTGCACGAAGGCCGCTGCCTGCTCCGGCGTCTGGAGATAGAATAGGATACCGAGCGCGTGTTGATCGCGATGTGGAGTTGGTGACGGGAACTGCACCGGGAGGTCATGGACGGCCGACAGCACCGACTGGCGCGCAAACGCCACGCGATCAAGCATCGCGTCGAGACGCCCGAGCTGGACCCCAAGGATGGCGCCGGCGATCTCGGTCATCCGCAAGTTCTCGCCGAGATACGCCTCACCGCCCACGAGGTCACGCACACCGCCGCTTGGATCGGGAACTGGCCGCCCTGGTCGCTGTACTTCACGGCACGCTTGTATAGTTCTTCATCATGCGTGACAACGAGGCCGCCATCGCCGCTGGTGATGTTTTTCTCCAACTGGAAGCTGAAGGCACCGACATCGCCGATCGTACCGAGTTTCGTCCCGTGGTACGCACTGCCACACGCCTGGGCGGTATCCTCGAGAACGGCGACGCCATGCCTTCGCGCGATCGCCATCAATGGCTCCATGTCGACCGCGACACCGTTGAGGTGTACGGGCATGATCGCCCGGGTGCGCTCGGTCAGCAGCGGCTCGATCGCCGCAGGATCCAGGCAGAGATACTCGTCCACCTCGGCGAAGATCGGGACCGCGCCCTGGGTGACGACGGCGTTGACTGAGGCGATGAACGTCGTCGCCGGGACGATCACCTCGTCGCCCGCACCAACTCCGAGCGCTATAAGTCCCATACGGAGCGCCGCCGTGCCCGAGGAGCACGCAGCCGCAAACGGCACCCCGAGGTGCGCGGCGATGGCGGTTTCGAAGGCAGCGGTCTTCTCGAGGAGGTTGGGGCCGTAATAACGAAAGAGCGACTGGGCGGTCAGGACTTCCAGGACCGCGGCCTTTTCTGCTTCACCGACCTGCGCCGCACCTTTGTAGTGATTCAGCGGCCGCGTCACCGCCGGCTCACCGCCGTGAATCGCCAGTGTGTCGGTTGTCACACTCATCGTTGCTCCTACCGTTATGCCGGGTGTCGGGCCCGATGTGCGCGTATACTAGGCGAGCCAGGGCGACCTGTCAACACGACACACCAATGCGCCAATTGACCTAGATAAGCCTTTATGCCCGGATGACGGCGATGCCTGCGTTTTCGTAGGGGCGGAGCAGGTGGTCGGGCACCTCGCTCTCGGTAACGATATAGTCCAGCTGCGAGAGTGGTCCGACGATGTACGGGCTCGCCGTGTTGATCTTCTCTGCGGAAGTGAGTGCCACAACTTCCGCGGCGCTGTCGATCATCCCGCGCTTGACGTGGGCCTCTTCGAGGTCGTCCGTGCTGACACCCAACTCAGGATGCAGTCCGCCAACGCCGAGCATGCAGAGGTCCGCACGGACCATCCGCAGGGAATCGAGCGTGGCCGCGCCAACCGAAACCAGGGCGTGCTTGTACAGCTTTCCGCCCAGTATTACCACCTCGACATTCGGATGCTCGGCGAGCGCGACCGCGATCGGCGGACTGGGCGTAATGATGGTCACCCGTAGTTCATGCGGGAGATGCTGCGCAACCTGCAGCGCCGTGGTGCCGCCGTCGAGCAGCACGACCTGGTCGTTGGTGATCAGGCCAGTGGCAGCCCGCGCGATGCGCGCCTTCGCATCCGGCGCCTGCTGCTGACGCGCCGCGTAGTTTGCGGTAGAGGGGGACCGAGGCAACGCACCGCCGTGGACTCGTTGCAGTAACCCCTCTCCGGCGAGATCGCGGAGGTCCCGGCGAACAGTGTCCTCGGAGACCCGAAGATCGGCACTGAGCGCAGGAATGAGCACCTTGCCGTCCCGCCCAAGTACTTCAAGAATGTATCGTCGACGCTCCGCTGTTAACATTGCGTTAATCTTCCGACTTGTGCGCAGAATCACTTGATTCTGCACGGAATCTCAATGTATACTATGTGTAGGGCGCACAGACGCAGCGTAAAACGGCAGAAATAAGCATATTCGGGCGAGGAGTTTCCAATGATGGCAATTGTATCAACCTTTCGGACATGGCGCACGGCACGGGGGCAGAGTCGCGAAGATGGCGAAGCACCAGCGCCCAGTGGAGCACGTGGCGCGGCTCGCCCTGAGTGGGGCGTGGTCGAGGTACGTCGCACACTGGACACAACCAACACGGGTCCGTTCATGGGCTGGCCCTCGCAGTAGAGTAGGCACTAGACACGGTTCGAGCGAAGCGCAGCAAAAAATTTGAAGCGTCGTAAGTTGTGCCCTTTGTTTACGGACTGCTTCGCTCGGCATCGACAATCCGAACCTCCAGGCCAGATGGCTTGGAGGTTTTCTCATGGGTGTCGTCGACTCGAAGAATGGCGATAGACGTTCGCGTTCACACTTTATGCCGCCCACGCTGACTACTCGCGAGGAATGCTTTGTTGAGCACTCGCTTCCGTCTCGACAACCGACAGCCTCTGCCTATGGGCGGCGCGGCACCGACTGCATCCGTGGTCGGCGCAGAGTAGGGCGGCGGGATCTGCGAGGATAAGCCGCCGGGCGGTTTCGAGCACCGTTCGTGCGACTACGGCGGCGCGCGCGACACTTGCCGATGAAGCACTCGACCGCAGCGCTCTGCAGCTGGCGCTCGATCGCCTCGAAGCCATCGCTCTGGCCGGGTATGTTCGGCAGCTCCATCCAGACACCCTCGGCACATTTCGCGTAACGGTAGAAACGAGAGCGGCCCAGGCGCTGCTCCGCGAGATGAATCAAACGTATTCGTATCGTGTCCCACGCCCAGGAGCAGCACATCCCCACCCGTCGCAGCCAGAGCCTCGAGCGGACCGAGCGGCCAGTCGAGTCGGGACGCGCCGGTGAGTTCCTCCGCGTGACTCCCGACCGCCAGGTAACGACAGCAGCGGGTGCCGACTTCGGCTGTGTGCGAAGTTCGATCGCATCGTCTCGGGGATGCGCTCGAACTCTGCATCGATCGGTAAGTCCTCGGTGTAGGCTGTCGCGCGGGCGAGCGCGGCGTCGAACTCCTCCCAGGAGGCGGCATTCCGACAGGCGTTGTCCTGTCGCACGAGTCCGGGTGGTGCGGGCAGGCCGGTACGGTCCCAACTTCCAGCCGGCATCAGGATGGTCCCGCACACCGCTACGAGCGCACGGCAGACGGTGAGCGCACCACCCTCGACGGGGCCGAATGACGAAAGAGACGCATGCACCATCACCACAGACGTGGTACTCAGGCCAACTGTGCGCAGCCCCGCCGCGATCTCAGCTTCCAAAAAATCACATTGCCGCCTCAGAAGGGATCCGCGCGCCAGTACCGTTGGCCTGCCGCGTCCCGCTCCAGGACTCCCTCGTTCACGAGTGCCCGGCGGAGCACACAGTAGTCGTTGTGGTACCGGAGCACGATGGCGTTGACTTCTTCCTCCGTGTACGACCTACCTGGCTCGAAGTCATCGACGATGACGCTCAGTGCCGTCCGCACGTTCCTGCGCTTCACGGGCATCGCGACTAGTCGGCTGTTGCGGAAGAACCGCTGGGGTGAGTTTCGAGGCACCACCGGGTGCGTCCTACTGATGGTGGTGTCGGTCGGCTTCTCGTTCACGCTCGACTTTCCTTGCTCCCTACGGTCTGCTTGCACCGACCGGCAGACCGGCTCAATCCTATGCGATCTCCTGTGCAACGTTGCATCCCCGCTCGGGCTCCGATGCGGCAAGCCAGTACTCGCCGCGTTCGCGATCCATGAATCCGTACATAACCAGCTCGCGTCGCAATGTGGCCACGTCCTCATGCGCCCGGCCAAGGATATCGTTCACCTCACGCTCGGCGTAGTGCCGCTCCGGTTCGAATCGCTTGAGCAGTTCGCGAAGCACGACGACCCGCTTTTTGCGCTGGGCCGGGATGCTTCTTAGCCGGTCACCGTCAAAGAATTCACGGAGCACCCGTCCGGTGTCATCCTCGACCTCGATGCGCGTCTGCGCGAGCTGCTCGCGCGCGAGGGAGGAAAGCCGCTCCCGGTTCAGGCCGTACACGCGCTCCTTCCCCTCGCGCAGCTCCCGCAGGAGCCCGACCCGCCGGAGTCGCTCGACGTGATGAGAGACCGCGGGTTGCGTGATCCCTAGCGCATCAGCGAGCTGGCGCCCATTATGGGGCCGCTCGGCCACTAGGCCGAGAATGCGGAGCCGCGTCTCGTCCGCAAGCGCCTTATATGTTTCGAGCAGCGCCTGCATCGGCGCATCAGCGGGTACCATCCGTCACATCCTATTACACTTTCATATATGTGTATATTTTATATGGTTTCGTGGTTGCCAGCAAGTGCAATTGAGCCTCGCCACAGTTACCGCGCGCCGGTGCAGACCGCTCAACAACGGGGATGCTGTAGTCTCTTGTCTGGACGACAGCGACGAGCCTGGGCCGGGAACTTTCTCGTGTCCGCGTCGTTGATCAAGGTAGATCGATGCGCGGTCCCAAAGTAGTGGGAGCTTCGGGGCTCCACAGGAGGTACAAGGTGTTGGCACAGCACGCACGACGCGACCATCGACTTGGGCTGCTGGTGGCCGCCGGGCTTACACTCCTCGCGGTTGCGGGTGCGATGTACTGGATCATCCCGGGCTCCACGTCACTTTTCGGCGGGAACGACCCGGCAAATGCTGGGACATCCGTCCCGTCCGCAGCGCCTGACATCACGGGAGAGATCACGGACGTGTATTACGGAACGGCCCCCGCGCGCCAACCGGACGCGGGCGACCCGGACAAACCTGTGTCCAGCGGCCATGCGTCCGGCCAGGCACCTGGTGGTAATGCCCTTGTCGCGCTTTTGATCGAGGAGGACCCGGCGGCGCAGTCCGGTTCCGCTAAGGCGCAGGTGAACATCCATGTCCAGACGCGTATCCTGAAGCAGCAGGGCGGAGCCATTACCGCGGGATCCGCGAAGGACCTCCGGCAGGGTCGCCGAGTTCGCGCGTGGTTCGACGGTCCGGTCGCGGAGTCATACCCGGTGCAGGCGACTGGCTCCGTAATCCTGATCCTCTTGCCCAAGTAGCGGTGTCGACAGCCACGGTGGCTCCAGTGGGTCGGCCGTAAGTAGCAGGCGGGATGGTCGCGGCGGCCCCCGTATTAGGACTGCTTGGCGATAGCTTGTTACGAGCGCCCCCGTTGGGCCTCAATGCGGCGCTCTGGACGGTAGTCCTACTTGCAAGACACCTGGCTCACTCTTCCGCTCGGCATTTGACGATCTCCTGCCTATGGACTAGACTCCCTTCTCATAGTCAACATGAGTGGCGTTATCGACTAGCCCTGGACGCCGCGCAATTGCATCTGTCAGGAGTTGCCCATGGATGGCGTGTTCGTTGGCTGCGGCCAGATCACGTGGGATAGCACATACCCGGAAGAACAGATCCTTGAGGAGATCGCACAAGCCGGCTACGACGGAGCGCCGGCGGGGCCAAAGAACGGTCGCACCGCAGAACAGACCGCCGAACTGTATACGAAGCATGGACTTCGACCGGCGCCGGGCTATTTCAGTGCGGAGTTCTGGCGCGAAGACCAGCGCGCGACTATTCTCGGCGCGGCCGAGCAGCAGGCGCGATTCGCACAGACACTCGGCTGCACCGAGTTGTACGTGGCCGCGAGCGGCTTCGATTACGTGGCACGTAATGGTAAGACCCGAAGCGAACTTGCGGGACACGTGCGCGCGGAAGATGGGATGACCGACGCTGAGTGGGAGTGCTTCGGTTCGACGCTGAATGCAGTGGCGGCGCTCACCTCGGAGTACGATGTGCGGAGTTGCTTCCATAACCACGTCGGCACGGTAATCGAAACCCGCGAGGAAGTAGACCGCCTGCTCTCAGTAACCGACCCAGATCTTCTGTTTCTGGGGCCGGACACGGGTCATCTCGCGTGGACCGGCGCGGACGTGCTTGCATTCGCCCGGACGTACGCTAGCCGCATTCGGACGATGCATCTGAAGGACGTGCACGACTCGGTGGTTTCCCGTGGCAGGGACGAGGGCTGGGACTACCGGACGTTCAATCGGAACGGCGTATTTGCCGAACTTGGAGAAGGCTCAGTTGATTTCCCCGCACTGTTCGGCGTCCTTGCCGAGGCGGGCTTCAGCGGCTGGGTGATAGCCGAGACGGACGTAACCCAGAAATCGACGGCCCTCGAGAGCGCGACAGTCAGCCGTCAGTATCTGCAGAGCATAGGCGTGTAGCGCGGCGACCGATTGGCACTAGCTCGTTCACAACCTGTCGGCCGCTCGTTTCGATCGGTCACAAACCTCTCGGAAGCTCTGCCTAGGCCGCTTCGTCTGGACGATGTCTGGGGGTAGCCACGGAGAGCCGCGACTGCCAGGTCACGGCCGCTACGCCGTGCGAGTCTCAGCCTGAACGCCAGTGAAGCGTGACCCCCTGAAACTGCTCGGGACGGTTGAGCAGTCCCTCATACATACTGCCGATATCGCTGGTATGGACATGATGGGAGACCAGGTCGTCCGCCCGGAGCCTGCCGCTCTCCAACAGGTGCACGATCAGGCGTAAGGCGCGCTTACGCGTAAAGGGAAAGCCCTCGCGGGGTTCTGCGCCGATCGATGAGCCGTGAGCGCCGATCAGGGAGATAGAACGCCCGTGCAGGTTGTGGTAGAAGTCGACGTCCCCCGCGATGCCGCGCGGGCTGCCGACCATGATGACTTTGCCGCCATCCCTTACCGCCGACATCGCAAGGTTAACGGCAGAGGGAACGCCCGTGGCATCCACAACAATGTCCGGTAGTGCGTCGTCATTCAGAGAACGCAGAAGAGCTAGTACGTCGCCTGCACCCGGATCCAGCGCCTTCACGCCAGGAGCAGCCAGTGCGCGCTCCCGGCGGAAGGCGACGGGATCCATACCGATCAGCGGATAGGCACCGGCGGCGGCGAACAAGCGAAGCGTCAGCTGGCCGATCATGCCAAGGCCAAGCACCGCGACCGACTGCCCAAGCGCCTGACCGCTGCGAACGAGCGCAGCCAGTGGGAACTGGGCAAGCGGAGCACACGCGGCGGCAGACGCGGGTACGTGCTCGGCGATTGGAGCGATGAGGGGTGATGCGGCTCCGAGATCCACGAGTGCGTGGCTCGCGTGTCGACCACTGTAAATGACGCGCTGGCCGGGGGCGAATATGTCCACCCTCTCCCCGACAGCGATGATGCGCCCGACCGCACTGTATCCGGGGACGAACGGAAACTTTGGCCAAGTGCGGTTCGGGTCCGCCAGCCACTGGTGGACGCCCGTGTAGATGGCCAGTTCTGTCCCTGCGCTAATCGCGCTGGCCTCCGTCTCAATGAGCACCCGCTCAGGTCCGGGATCGGCAACTTCGAACTGCTCGGTCCCGACCACGTATGGCTTCGGCATCACCGCATGAGTGCCGGTAATCGCCATGTGCTCCTCCTCATTTACGGACAGCTCAGGCTTCGTGCTTGTTGGCTGGTTGCGCTTCTCCACTCTCATTGGGCATGGAGCGGCTCGCCGTCTCGCCGCACAGGAACCGGACACTCTGTTCGAACTGCTCACGCTCGTAGCGTACGATCGCCTCGGCTGGTTCGCAGCGCTCCCACGGCGTTCGCCAATCCTCCCCTTGTGGGCACGCATGGCGCGCGACGAGCCGCAATACCGGCATGAGGCTCCGAGCGTCGCGAGGCGGATAACCGTTCCACCAGTCGTCCTCGAACAGGCGGATATGGCGCGCGTGGAGCGCCGCAAGCTCGACATGCTGGGGAGCTTCGGGCGCCAGTTCCCGCAGTAGGCGGATTAGCTCCTTCAGCGGCACTGCCCCCTCACCCAGGGCGCAGCGCACCAGGCGGTACCCGGACTCGGTAGGATACACCCGATAATCTTTGAGATGAACGTTGCGCACCCGGTGCGCAACCTTGTGTGCGAATGCCAGCGGGTCCTCGCCAACGGCAAGCGGATTCGCGACATCAAGGGTAACGCCGACCCGCTCACCGCCCGCCTCACACAGCGCGAGGAGGTCGTCGGAAGTCGCATCCTGGTGGTTTTCGATCGCAAGGACCAGGTCGTGAGCTTCCAGAGAGGGCCTCAATCGTTCGAGCCGGCGGCACAGCTCCGCCATATACGCCGCCCAACCAACTTCCAGAGCCGCCCGCGCACCTTCTAGCACGGCGCTCGGCATTGCCCGTACGACCCGAGCCCCGGCTCGTGCTGCAAGCGGGAGGAGCGCGGCCAGCGCTTCCTCCTCAATGACACCACTGTCCACCGTTAGCGAGAGGTCAGCTCCTCTCAGGGCCTCGCGGAACTCATCGAGACTGTCACCAGACGCTCCCGAAAGTACCGCGGTCAGAGGCAGTTCCAGATTTGTCATCCCCCACGACGAGGCTAAGGACACGAGGCCGTACGCATCGAGGCGTTGCGATCCCACACGCACGCCGTCCCGCGAGGCCAAGCCGCACGTAAACGGGAAACTGTACGCTGCGAGGCCGAAGTCCGCACACCTCAGAGCCTCCCTCTCACTGGGGACGATGTCGAGACTCACGGGTGCAGGACCGCCTTTGCCACTCGACCCTCGTGCATCGCCTCGAAGCCCTCGCGCCACTGGGAGAGCGGCGCCCGAAGTCCTACGAGCGGCGCGACATCGAGCGTACCGGATGCCAGCAGCGCAATGACGCGCTCCCAGGTGTTGAATGTGTGGCTGAACGAACCAGCCAGTGTCGCGGCCTTGGCTACGATCGGATCGAGGGAGACGTTGAGGGGCTCCGGTCCCCATCCAACCTTCGTGATGTGCCCCATCGGACGAACGGCGTCCATTGCCGGGTCCAACGCCCGGGAGGAGCCCGATGCATCCACAACAAGGTCTACTCCATGACCATCGCCGATGCTGCGAACGACTTCAGCAAGGTCTTCCAACTGTAGATCCACGGTCTGTGAGGCGCCGACATCGTAGGCCATCGCGAGCCGCGCCGCATCCGAAGTGAGGCCCGCAACAACGATTGTGCCTGCGCCACTGAGGCGGGCCATCGCCAGGCAGAGCAGGCCAATGGGTCCCGGTCCAAGTATGAGCACCGAATCACCTGGCCGTACCAGCGAGCGCTCAACTATCGCGTTGTACGCCACGCAGCAGGGCTCCGCCAGTGCAGCCAGATCGAGGCCTAAACCGTCCGGCAGGTGATGCAGGCAGCGCTCAGGGACCCGCACATACGCCGCCATTGCCCCGTTGGCGCGAAAGCCGAACCCGCGACGATGCGGACAGACGTTGTAGTGCCCGGCTCGGCAGTACGCGCACGTGCCGCAGACGTACTCCGCCGTCTCGGACACGACCCGGTCGCCCTCCCGAAAGCGACCTTGATTCGACTCATGTGAGGTCGAACTCACTGCCACGACGGTGCCGGCAAACTCGTGACCCAGTGTGACCGGCAACCCAGTGGTGGACTTGCGCGTGTGATAGAGCTGATGCACGTCAGTCCCGCACACGCCGACCGCCGCGACTTGCAGCAGCACCGTGCCATCCGAAACGTCAGGTACCGGTACCTCCCGCAATTCCACCTCGCCGGGCTGTGGGCCATACTGCACCACCGCCGCCATCGATCGTTCCAACTACTCATCCCCCATGCATGCGCGCAACAGTATAGAGTCTTTCGGCAAGCTGCGTTTGATTCAGTCGCCTGTCGCTGCCGGATCGGCAAATACCCGGATTGCGATTGTCGCGGGTACAGCGGCTTAGGGCAGTTGACGCTGCTCAGAAGACGCGGAGGTCGTTTTCCGCCACAGCATCACGACAACTCTGTTAGACCCGGGTGCGGCCACACGCCGCAGCTACAGGCAAGATAAGGGTACGGTCCGTGTCTGATCCAACGCCTGCAGGTATGGCCACAAGAGCGGTCGGAAGCTCCGCTCTGAACATCGCGAATTACGGAGACGTGGCGGTGCGGTCGAGACCGTCGAACTCAGTGCTGGCGCAGGTAATCGGTGCGCTGGCGGCCAAGCTTGGCGTGCAATCTCTTGCAAACAGCGTCAGCGGACCGATGGATGAGACCGCCGAGAACCGCAGGGCCGGCCTCGAAGGACCCTTGGGATATCTGGTCGGTTGGGGCGTAGGAGCCGGATATGGGCTGCTATGCTCGCATGTTCGATCCCTCCCTGTCCCAGTGAGTTCGGTCGCGCTTTCCCTTGCTGCCATGACGGGCAGCGATGTGTCGATCGGGGTATTGGGCGTGAGTGATCCCCAGAGCTGGGGTAGGAAAGACCGGGCTGTCGATTTGGGATCGCACCTGGCGGACGGTTCTTCAGCGCGTGGCCTTCGACGCGTTCGCCGTCGACACGTGGACGACGGTGAGAGCGCGGCGGGCCGTATCGCTGTGCGCTGATGCTCAATCACTGCAGCGTCCAACAGGTCGCGGTCATCAGTCTGGGCCGCTTCGGCCTAACGGTGGCGATGACGCTCGCAGGGTGGGGGCACGAAGTGTAAGGCATTGACTGCCAGGAGGAACAGGTCCAACACGCGAAAGATCAGTTGACGCACGTCTTGCAGGCAGAGTTGTACGATGTTGCGGATGTGAAAGAGTTCGGCCTTGACGAGGCTGACGTCGCAGTGGTGGCGATCGGCGCCGATATCGAGGCGAGCATCCTGACTACGACGCTTCTTCTCGAGGCGGGCGTGCGCCGCGTCATAACGCGGGCCACCACATGGCTGAATGGCACCATCCTGCAGCGAGTCGGCGCGCACGACGTGATCTGTCCCGAAGAGTCGAGCGGCGAGATGCTTGCTCGCAGCCTACGTGCACCTGGAATCACGGAGCACATCGAGCTGAGCAGCCAGATTGGCATCAACAAGCTACTCGCGCCGGATGAGTGGGTGGGACACACGCTCGATGTGCTCCGTCTGAGCGCGGCAGATCCGGCGTTTATTGCACTAGCGATCCAGCGGGGCGACGAGACAATTGCCGCCCCTGCACCGGAGGAACGCATTCAGGACGGGGACGTGCTTGCGGTCCTGTGCCAGGAGAGCATGCTCGATGAGTTCCCACTGGTTGCACGTCGCCGGTAGGCCATCTGCCCATCGTCGCTATCAGGCCCCGGACAGAGCCATCGTAGAAGACCCGCTCTTGTCGTTGAAGCCGGAGTGTGCGTTTATCGCGCATCCAAAGAGCTCACACGCGGACCACGCCAAGGCATAGGTCACAGCCGCGACTCTGCCTCCGGTTATTCGCACACCCCTGGTTCAAGTTATAGCCCCACGAATGACCGCCCTGGTCTTGTCGTGTCTGTGGTGAGCGGATGCAGTGCTGGTACCCATTAATTCCGTGGGAGGGAGCGGTGCGCCGATACCTGGACCCCCTCTCCGAGGCGGGCCCCCTGGTCAAACCTCTCTGGATCCTCATCGCGTTTCGGCGTTTCCGCTTGAGCGTGCCCGCCTGCTCTGCTGCAACTCGACCGGAGTGCTTAGTTCTGACGCGATGGGGGCGGCCCACTGTCTCCGACGGGCCCACTCATCCCAGCTAGGTGACTGTCCATACGCACTTACCGCTAACTGTAAGGGTAACCGTGAGGGTAGCGTAAGTGGGACGAGTGCTCGCATGCCTGCAATATAGGGTCATAGGATCACCGGTATCTGGTGAGCCTCGACTGACAGTACAGCGAGAAAAGGGATGGTGTCATGTGAACGGAGGAGGCGTGGATCGGGGCAGTGTTCTGGTCGCTGGTGAGCAGACAAACGGACTGCTCGCCATTATCGAGCGGACAGTACAGCGCGGTGGAGAAGCTCCGCGGCACCTCCATACGCGCGAGGACGAAGTCGTGTACGTCCTGGATGGGTACGTGTGCTTTCACGTCGACGGTACGAGGTTCGACCTGAGGACGGGCATGTCCGCGGTCCTGCCGCGAGGACGAGAGCATTTCTACTGTGTGAAGTCCGAGCGGGCAAGAATGCTCCAGATCTTTGCACCGGCCGGACTTGAGGGTTACCTCGCAGAGTGGCCCGATTCCGAGGGGCCGGCGGGGGTCGAGCAGCTCGTAACGATAACGGCTCGGTACGGTGTCGAGATCACCGGGCCGCCTCCAGGGGACGGAGATTCGGCGGAAAGATTGGAAGTGAGCGCGTGACGAAATGCACGGACGGTGTTGGCTGCAGAAATGGATTGGAGGGTCAGACGATGTTGACGAAAATCATAACCGCGGTGCTGCTCGTCGCGCTGCTAGTCTCCGCGGCGCCCCTGGACGGGCTGGCAATGCGTGAGGGTGGCAGCAGGAACGCCTCGCTGCAACGATCAAGCTCCAGCGAGTTGAGAGCCGCGCCCGACAAGCCCGTGGTGGCTCCCGACGAGGAGCAGGACGGGCACCATAACCACCACCGCACGACCGATGGCGACGTTTCGGCGTCCATCATTACCGGCGATGCTACCTGCGACGAAGACATCAACCGAACAGGGCGTGCCTATCGGATGCAGTTCACTGCCGCGGTGAACAACGGCCAGTGTGACAACACGGACCTCGACGTGTACCAGGTGGGCACCCGCAGCTTCGTGGTGCAGGGAGCTGCATACCGTGGAGCATACACTCATTACGAGGTCACCAATCCCGCCCGGCCGGTCGTGCTGCGGCGGCACAAGTGGGCGACTACCGCAGCGCTCTACACGCGGGTGCAGGACATCCAGCACTTCCGGCGAGGCACGAGGCAGTACATCGCGCTCGCCCTCGAGCGTAGCCGCACCGCCGGCTATTGCGGTGTTGTCATCATCGACGTGACCAGCCCGAAGTATCCAGTCAAAAAGAGCCAGCACTTCGGCAGCAACTGGTGCGACACGCATAACCTCTTCGTCGAGAAGGACGGCAATGGCAACGGCCTCTATATCTATGTCGCCGCGAACTACACGAAGGATATGCGCGTCCTCGACATCTCCGGTACGAAGGGCGGGTCGGTTTGGAAGCCGAAGGAGATAGGTCGATACAGGAACCCGAAGGCTGATCCCTACGGTCCGGGCTACGGTAGTAACAGGGTACACGACATTCACGTCGCCACTCACCCCAACAAAGGGCGGCGTGTCTACATCTCCTACTGGCGCCTGGGCGTCATTATCCTGAACGCCGCGAAGGTTACCCCGGGCGTCAACCCGACACCGATCATCAAGGAGCACGTCATCGACTACTATCCCTTCCGCGCCCACCACGCGGTGCCCAACAGCGCGGGAACGCGGCTGTTCATCCAGGATGAGTTCCTGTACTCCCGGTACGACGAGCCGGTGCAGATGTGGGACATCGGCGGACCGTTCTCGACACATCCGCCGCACTACATCGACGGCGTTAGGCCGAACGTGGGCGTGAACGGACAACTCACACCCGCGCACACCCTGTACGTGATGGACGACTTCATCTACGTCGGCTGGTACAAAGCCGGGCTACAGGGATACGGGTATGTCGGCGAGCAGGGGTTCACCGCCAGGCAGAGGTACCACCAGGTGCAGATAGAGAGCACCGATAACGTGTACGACGGCGCGTGGGCCGTTGAGCGGTTGGTTATCAATGGGGTGCGCTACATGTTCCAGTCGGACCAGCGATATGGGCTCATCGTGAGCAAGGTCCTCTAGTGCGGCGGCAAGTGCCCTGGGAACCGGCGGCGGACCGGTTTCCAGGTACCCGCAACAGCAGGCGAGAGGGAAAAAGGAGCGATGCCCGGGATAGATCACCGCTAGCCTACACCCAGCCCCAAGACAAGCAGTCGACGAACAATCAAGGAGGTAGGAAGGTGACCAAAGCACGCGCAATCCTTATGGTGTTGTTCTTGGTAGCTACACTAGTCGGCCCACAGTCGACGAGCACCGCCTATGCTGCGGGCCCCATCGTGGGAGGCTACTCCAGAGTCTACAACGGCTCGTACCTGCGTATGCGCACCGGCCCCGGCTATGGCTTCGCCGTCAAGATGAATATGCCCAAGGGTGCGGTGGTGAAAATCGTGTCGGGACCGCACAACTCGCAGTGGTACAAGGTGTCATATCGCGGGAACACGGGCTACGCGGTCCGGTCGTATATGACCCACGTGGGTCTTGCGGGGACGTCTATAGCACGCAACTACTACCGAGTAATCGTGGTATCACTCGCGCGGCAGCAGCTCGAAGCGTACCTGGACGGACGCCTCCAGTTCGTCAGCGCCGCCACGACCGGCAGGCCGGAGCTGAAGACGCCCACGGGGACGTTCAAGGTCATCGCGAAGCTCAGCCCGTACAAATTCGTGTCGCCCTGGCCCCCAGGCAGTCCGTATTATTACGAGCCGGAGTGGACCAAGTATGCGATGCGCTACCGGTGGGACGGCTACTACATCCACGACGCACCGTGGCGACCGTACTACGGCTATGGAACGAACGTGTGGCACACGGATCCTGACGGCGTGCGACGCACCGGGAGCCACGGCTGTGTCAACTTGCCGCTGTGGTCGATGCAGAAGGTGTGGGCATTCGCTCCCAATGGCACCGTAATTCGCGTAGTGAGCTCATAGGAGGGCGGCGATGAGAGGGTTGTATCTACTGTGTCTGCTGGCGCTTGTACTTGGAGTGACTCACACTGCATCCGCCCAGGGCGGCAAGCGGACCGGCGTGGTGGCGTTGGAGCAGACTGGCCGCAATGGGCAGGGGGGCAGGGCGGTACTGGTCGAGAACGGGGACGGCACGACGACGATCCGCATCCGGCTCCTGGGCCAGCCGAACAACGCGTCTCTGCCGGTGTCCATACAGGTTGGCGACTGCTTCCGTGGTGCTGAAGTAGTCCACAAGCTCAACGCGGTCGTGAGTAATCGGAGCGAGACGACGGTCAAGCAATCGCCCGAGAAAGTCATCTCGACCGGGCGGTTCCTCGCGGTCCATCGGTCTGACGATAGTCCGGAGCCAATCGCCTGTGCCAGGTTGGACTATGTGACGCACGCCGCCGGAAACGGCGAGGGACCGTTCCCGATTGCCGGGGAGTCGACTCGCTTCGAGCCCGAGGCAGGGCAGGGGGGTGACGCACAGGGCTCTGCTGACGGCGTCCAGGCGAGTGGTGGTGACCCGGGCATGGGAGGCGGCGATGCGAGTCAGAACGGACAGACCGCCAATATGCCGAACACCGGTGCAGGCGGGGAATCGGGGGCGACTGGTTCGCTTGCGGTGCTGGCGACGCTTCTCGTCGCTCTGGTCACCGGTTCCGCGCTGGTGCTTCGACGGTCACGGGCCTGAGCCACGCGTGCCTTCTAGAGCCTACGCTCTCGAAGGCACGGCTGAGGTGAATGGGTTTCACCGTTGATACGCAACTGCGCGTACGTGCTGACTAGGTAGGAGTGCGTACTTGGCCATGCACATTTCCCCGATGTGCACGTCACCAGTCCCGCCTACGATAGGGGAGACGGAGGCCGTTGGCAGGAGAATCTCAGCGGTGTTCAACTCAGGACGTTCGAATATAGGAGGAGGTTAGCCATCGGGACATAACGCAGTTCGACAGTCCAGCCAAAAATTGGTTCAGCAGGCATACAAAGAGAATGGAGAGGACATTGCGGAACATCGCAGCATTCATGGCGGCACTGCTCATCGCAGCATTGTTTTCCATCCAGGGTCTGGCTCAAGGCGACGAATACGTCCAGCTCACATTCGAGGTCCAAACTTCAGGCGACGTAGACGCCAATGCGACCTTCTTCGCGCTGTACGGGCTGCCCCAGTCCGAGTTCTCGGCAGTTCAGCTGCTTGACCCGGACGGTGACGGCAACTACACCGGAAATGCGCAGTGGATGGTCGGCGGCAAGCAGCTCGTGGTGGTACTCGTCCAGGGTACCGGCACGGTCGAGAGCCAGTTCGGCGTCTTCCCCGGCGAGCCGGTGACGACGATCAAGGAATGGCGCGAGCCGATGGACATCACGGAGGATATCAGCTTCACAGCGAGCGTCAAGGGCGCGGTCACGGGCGATGAGCAGCAGGTGCCAGACAACCAGCAGGAGGGCGGCGAGCTGGTCACGAAGACGTTCGAGCTTAAGCTCAACGGCGACGTCCCACAGGGCGAAACGTTCTACGCCGCGTACGCTGAGACCGACCGCGAAGCCGCCGAGGGAACGTTCCTGATCTTCTGCGGTGACGCTGAGTTGATCAACAGCGAGCCCACCGACGTGGATTGCGTCGGTGATGGCACCGTGTATACCCAGGAGATACAGGTGCCTGCGGGAACGGAGATCCAGTTTTCGTTCGGACGCATATCTGCAGGCGATGATGAAGGCGAAGTGTTCCACAAGGGCACGAAGGTAATCAGCGCCGAAAAGACCAACTCTGCACACTACACGTTCAGCACAGACACCGGCGCTGGCGACGACCAGCAGGGCGAAGTGCCGGGGGAGATGCCTGACACCGGTGCAGGCGCGCTCGCGCCGAGCGCAGCGATCCCTGTAGGTGTCGTGATGGCCGCCGCAGCGCTGATGCTCGGTGCCTGCGGGACGGCATCGTTCGAGGACTCGCCGCAGCTGAATGCAGTGCGGTCGTGGTTAGCCAACGGCTCGATGCGAAACGGGGCATCCCCCATCCGCTAGTCGGGCCCGACCAGCTCGCGGTGTCGCTCGGAGGCGCGCTGTAAGGCTGGCGTCGGCTCACGGACCGGCTCGCCGAGGAACTCATGCAGCCAGCCGCTCTCCTCACCGCTCAGAAACAGCGTATCGTGCTCACGGATCAGGGCGTCGGCGCGCTCGGTGGCCGCCAGCTTCACGAAGCTGGCGATCGATGCCGCACCGGCGAGCTCCGTTGCGCGCTCCCACCGCATCTTCAGCTCCCGGGACAGTCGAAGATCGAGCCGATCCGTATTCTGCGGCGTTCCAGCCACGTCCCGCCTCCTTATCATACCCACGCTCATCCGCATTCGGCGGATGAGCCGTCCTCGCTACACTGTACGGTAAAATACCGCCAAAGTCAACGTCACCGCTCACGTTGGCGCATCGTCCGCAGTTCTCCCCGATCCGGGATACTTTCCTCCCATTCCTCGCGCCGTCCTGCCCGAACGGGCGTGAACTCTAGCAATCCGATGTTGTTTCCGCGATACCTTTCGGCGGTCGCTTCGGATCCCTCGGGAGACTCGATACCCTTCGGCAGCAGTGCTGGAAGGGCCAAGCGAACCATGTACCCCCATGCGGGACCTATGCTCAAGTCCAGTGCGACCTGGCACCCGGACTCCTCGTGGAGCGACAGAGCGAGGTGATAGAGGCCGGCGATGAAATAGAGGTTTATGAAGTCCAGCCCGGTTGGGTCGAGTATCACCACGCCACCGGGTGATGGAAGGCCGTTGAACACGCACGATGCATTCGCCTCGAAATTCCGCGCGGTCAACTCTCGCCCTAACGGTCGGAACACGACCGGAGCGCTTGAGCGGAGATCGCCGCGTGACGGCGTGGTGACATTGAGTTCGCCGCCGGGGTAGTGGATCGCCGGATGATCTATAGGGTACCCCCTCCAACCTTGGGAGCAGTACTCCTCATTCACGACGTGCTCCCCTAAGTTTACAGACAGCAAACTAAACGCTGAAACGCCAGAGCGTAAACGTCTCATAAAGATCTGGAGGTGGAGGGAGGAGAGTATGTAGCCGGCGCTGTCGCCACACTCCTCACGGCATCGAACAGACCCCAACGGTGATCCGGAGGATTTGGCTCAGAATTAACGGGATCCTACAAGCTCAGACCCTGGACAGACCTGACGCCACTTGACTGGGCGCGGGTGACGGCTCGCCAATTGCATTACGAATTGCATTACAAAGCCCCTCGCGGCACCAAGCGGAGGGGCGACTGCTCGAGAAACCCTAGGAGGCACCTGGAGTTACGGTGGCACGCCAGGAGGGACTCGAACCCCCGACCCGCTGCTTAGAAGGCAGCCGCTCTATCCGGCTGAGCTACTGGCGCACGTCCGCGGTGGCTAAGTATACCAAGCGAGTGACCTAGCCGGTCTTCGGCATCCGTTCTTCTTCGTACCGACCCAGTAGCCACACCACGTCCGATAGCCGGTTGAGGTAACGCAGGATCTCCATGTTCGGGATCTCGCCGTCGTGTAGTAACCGCGCAATGATCCGCTCGCTCCTTCGAATCACCGTTCGCGCGAGGTCCAGGGCTGCCCCGCTTACAGAGTCTCCGGGCGTGATGAAGCGTCGGGGTATCTCCGTCTGATCCTTCAACTCCTGCAGCAGCGCATCAAGCTTCACAACGTGAGTCGCCTCTATCTTGTAGCGGCTCTTCTCATAGTCCGCGGGCGGCGTGGCGAGCTCCGCCATCATCACGTACAGGTCCTGCTGCAAGTCATAGACGACTTCCTTCACCCGCGACTGCGTAGCAGTGGCGCGTGCCAGGCCGAGCGCTGAGGAAGCCTCGTCCAGCGTGCCGTACGACTCGGGGCGCGGGTGGTACTTCGCGACCCGCTGGCTGCCCCACAGGCTGGTGTACCCGCCATCCCCAAGCTTCGTGCTTACCTTCGCCACGTCCTGCACTCTCCCTTGACTTTGTTTCGTTACCGGTTTCGTCGCAGGGGATGCGCCACCGCAGTGGTGCTGTTTGCGCCCAAAAGTGACGCCAGGCTCAGTGGAACCGCCCGGCGGTGGCCCAGCGTTTGCGGCACTAGTCGCGCGCAGCAAGCCGCTGGCGCGCTTGGTCGACGATGCAGCGAAAGGAACACCTCCGTGCCACAGAACCCCATCTCCTGTCACCTCATTACTTGGGGGCAGGACCTCGATACCGGCATGCGCGAGGCGTCGGAACTCGGATACCGGGCGTGCGAGACGTTCACGCAGCATGCGTTGGAGTATGAGAGAAGGGTCGATGAGTACCGGGAACTGCTCGCAGCTAACAACCTCCGGCTCTCGGCGCTGTACGCAGGTGGCCGGTTCAGCGACTCGAGCAAGACCGATGAGGTGATTGCCTTCAACACACGGGTCGCCCAGTTTCTCGCGGAGGCGGGCGTGGACCGCATCGTCTTCGGCCCTGGTGGCCCGCGGGATGGCAAGACGGGCCTCGACGGATTGAAGCAGATGGCCCGAACGATAAACGATGCCGCGAAGCGCACGGCAGATCTGGGCGTCCTGGCGTGCGTCCATCCGCATATCGGCACGGAGCTACAGGATCGAGACGAGATCGACGCCGTCATGGAACTAACCGACCCGGAATACGTGCACTTCTGCCCCGACACCGCGCATCTCAGCGCGGCCGGCATGGATCCGGCCGAGGTGATTCGCGTCTACGGTTCAAGGATGCAGTACATGCATCTCAAGGATCTGACGCCAGAGAATCCCGATCCCGCACAGTTCGACAACTTCCGTGGTGATGAGGCACTACCGATCTTCTGTGAGCTGGGTCTCGGTACGATAGACTTTGCCCCGATCATGCAGGCGCTCGCGGACGTCGGCTACGAGGGCTGGATGACCGTGGAGATCGACCAGTCGACGAGTACGCCATACCAGAGCCTCGCCCAGTGCCGTGACTTCGTCCAGAATCAACTCGGTCTCTCGCTCTCACTGCCCGCCGGATGATCCCACGACCCCGCCTGCAACCGGCATTACCTCCACACGGCCAGCCAAACGCTTCCTGCTCATCGGCGCTGGCGGATCGGGCAGAGTGTGGGGTCGAACACCACAGGAGGCCGAGGGAGTTGAACTGGCTGGGATTGTCGACCCATCCTCGACGGCTCTCGAGAGGCTGTCCGCAGAGTTCGCCATGCCGCGAGCAGCGTGCTTTCAGTCAGTCGACAGCGCACTGAAAGCAACTTCTTAGCACGCGAAAGACAGATGCAGCCCGAACGGGCCACGGTGTGCTGGTGCCACAGTGAGTGGCTGCGCTCGGCCGTAGGATACGGTATTTCAACGGGCCAATGCTGCCCTCGCGTCAGCCGTCCACTCGCTACTCCGCCCATACATCAGACCATAACACGTTTCAGGTTGCGCTCCACTCGCGCGGGCGTCGCAGCAGCTGTTCACGAAGTCCGATTCGAGGGCTCACCACGAAACATAGTAAACTGCGCATCGCGCACGCGACGAGATAAGGTGGTCAAAGTCGTGCTACGTGTATCGTGCAGCACAAACTATGTGAAAACGGGAGGGAACGAATGAGCGAGATAGGTATCGGGCTTGTCGGCTACAAGTTCATGGGCCGAGCCCACTCCAACGCATGGCGGCAGGTTCGTCACTTCTTCGACGTCGACCCGGTTCCCCGGTTGCGTGCGGTCGCGGGCCGCGATGAGGCAAGTGTCAAGGAAGCCGCGGCGGCACTCGGATGGGAAGGATACGAAACGAGTTACGATCGGCTGCTCGCTCGGGATGATATCCACCTGATTGATGTGTGCACGCCAGGAAACTCACACCACGACATCGCCATCGCAGCGCTTCGCGCGGGTAAGCACGTGCTTTGTGAGAAGCCGCTGGCGAACTCCCTCGCACAGGCAAAGGAGATGGTGGAGGCTGCGGAGCAGGCTGGCACCGTGAACATGGTGACGTTCAACTACCGCCGCGTACCCGCCGTGCAGCTCGCGCATAAGCTAATTGAAGACGGGCGTATTGGCAAGGTTCGCCACTGGCGGGCGGTGTATCTCCAGGACTGGATTCTCGATCCGCAGTTCCCACTGGTCTGGCGCTTGCAGAAGGATCTCGCCGGCTCGGGTGCGCTCGGCGACATCGCGGCGCATATAGTGGACTTGGCACAGTTCCTCGTCGGACCGATCACGGAGGTTATCGGCACCTTGAACACGTTCATCAAGGAGCGACCGACCGAAGAGGCGAGTAGCGGAGGCAGCGGCCTCAGCGCGGCGGGCGGCACGCAGATGGGCGAGGTCACCGTGGACGACTCCACAACCATCCTCGCTCGATTCGAATCCGGCGCAACCGGCACGTTTGAGGCGACGCGCCTCGCAGCGGGACGCCGCAACTATAACTCGTTCGAGATCAACGGCTCCGAAGGCAGCCTGATCTTCAACCTGGAGCGGCTCAATGAGTTGCAGGTGTACTTCACGAGCGACCCGGAGGACGTTCAGGGTTTCCGCACTATCAACGTTACAGAGCCAGTCCATCCGTATACCGACGCCTGGTGGCCCGCCGGTCACATCATCGGGTATGAGCACTCATTCGTTCACACCGTGAAGGACCTGCTCGACGGTGTGAAGAAGAATGAGAGCCCAGCGCCAACCTTCCTCGACGGCTACCGTTGCCAGGCCGTGCTTGACGCGGTGGAGCAGAGCGCCGCCAGCCGGCAGTGGACATCCGTGCCAAGCTAGGTACATTAACCGCGCACCGCACGCGCAAGGGAGAGATGCGGGCCGAGCCACCGGCCCCGAAACAAAACACAGCAAGGAGCGAACTTCTTCATGGAGAACCCACGAGTTACCGTCTGGAACGAGTTTCGTCACGAGAAGAGCCATGAGTCTGTCAAGGCGGTCTATCCTGACGGCATCCACAACACAATCGCCCAGGCGCTATCGAGCTCCGGCTTGGAAGTCCGCACGGCGACGCTCGACGAGCCGGAGCACGGCCTCACGGAGCAAGTGCTCGCGGAGACCGACGTCCTCACCTGGTGGGGACACATGGCCCATCAGGAAGTGTCAGACGAGATAGTGAACCGCGTGCACCAACGGGTGTTGGAGGGCATGGGCTTGATCGTGCTCCATTCTGGCCACTTCTCGAAGATCTTCCAGAAACTGATGGGCACCACGTGCAACCTCAAGTGGCGCGAAGAGAACGACAGCGAGCGCCTCTGGGTCGTCGCGCCCGGTCATCCGATAACGGAGGGAATCGGAGAGTACATCCATCTCGAGCGCGAGGAGATGTACGGTGAACCCTTTGATATTCCGGAGCCCGATACCCTCGTCTTTGTGAGCTGGTTCACCGGCGGAGAGATCTTCCGCTCCGGCGCGTGCTACCGCCGGGGCAAGGGCAAGGTTTTCTATTTCCGTCCCGGTCATGAGACGCTACCGACGTATCACAACCTGGAAGTGCAGCGCGTCATCTTGAACGGCGTCCGCTGGGCCGCGCCAACCCAGAGTGCTCCGATGGTTTTCGGTAACGCTCCGTCCCTTGAAGGCGCCACCGCGTGAGTCAACTGGCGCCAGTAAGGGCTGGAATCATCGGCACGGGGACCATAAGCGACGTGTACTTTCGGGCAGCGCGGACCTTTGACATGCTCGACATTGTGGCATGTGCCGACCTCTTCCCGGACCGTGCGCGTGCCAAGGCCGATGAGCACGGCATCGCAAAAGCCTATTCGACAGACGCGCTGCTCGCCGATCCAGAGATTGAGCTGGTGATCAACCTCACGATTCCTAAGGCGCACGCCGAGGTTGGTCTTGCCGCGCTACGCGCTGGCAAGCACGTGTACAGTGAGAAGCCCCTTGCCCTCACACGCGAAGATGGGCAGGCGCTGCTGGACCTGGCCCGCGACACCGGTCTCCTCGTCGGTTGTGCGCCCGACACGTTCCTGGGGGGCGGCCTGCAGACCTGCCGCAAGCTCATCGATGACGGCATCATCGGAGAACCGATCGGCGCGACCGCGTTCATGATGAGCCACGGCCATGAGAGCTGGCATTCGGATCCAGCCTTCTACTACGACTTCGGCGGTGGGCCGATGTTCGACATGGGCCCGTACTATCTCACAGCACTCACTTCGCTGATTGGCCCGATGCGCCGGGTCACCGGATCCGCCCGCATAACGTTCCCCGAGCGGACGATCACGAGTCAGCCCAGGTTTGGCACAACGCTGAAAGTCCATGTGCCAACCCATGTTGCGGGTGTGATCGACTTCCACACCGGTGCAGTCGGGACCATTCTCACAACCTTCGATGTCTGGGAGTCGCGACTCCCGTACATCGAGATATACGGTACCGAGGGCTCGATGAGTGTTCCCAACCCGAACACCTTCGGCGGGCCCGTGTCGGTACGTGGTGCTCAGGATACCGAGTGGCGCGACGTGCCGCTAACGCATCCGTATATTGGAGAGAGCCGGGGCCTGGGTGTCGCCGATATGGCGTACGCGGTGCGAACCGGTCGCCCGTACCGTGCGACGGCCGAGCTCGCGTATCACGTGCTGGACACGATGGTCGCATTCCACGATGCGTCGTATCAGAGCCAGCACATCGAGTTGCAGAGCACGTGCGACCGTCCTGCGCCGTTGCCTACGGGCCTTTCGGAAGGCACGCTGGATAGTTGATGCATAAATTGCTACCCGTCTGAGTAGGTACGGTTTCACAGCAGCCAAGAGTCCGTAGCAGCACCGACCCCTCCGGGAGCCCGCCCCAGCGTGGCGAAGCGTTAGCCACCAGTTAATACTTACGACGCGCTCGGTCTGTCCATGTGGCAGGAATACCGGTTTCGAAACTCTGACTTGGAAGGACGGATCGCATGCCTTTATTCGACATGCCGCTGGAAGAGCTCGAGAACTACCGTCCCGCTCGTCACGAACCGGCTGACTTCGACGCCTTTTGGCAAGACACGCTCAGTGACGCACGCACCCATCCCATAGACGCGCGCTTCGAGCCGGTGGACTTCCGGCTGTATAGCGTGGAGACGTATGACGTCACGTTCGCTGGCTTCGGAGGGCAACCCATCAAGGGGTGGCTGCTCCTTCCGAAACATCGCGACGGGAGGATACCATGCGTTGTCGAGTACATCGGGTACGGTGGTGGCCGGAGTTTTCCGACCGACTGGCTTCTCTGGGCGACGGTGGGCTATGCGCACCTGGTAATGGATACGCGCGGCCAGGGAAGCGTATGGGGACCCGGCGACACGCCGGATACGGGTGGCGGCGCAGGTCCGCACGTCCCCGGCTTTATGACCGACGGCATTGTGGACCCTCGAACGTACTACTACCGGCGGTTGTTCACCGACGGGGTCCGTGCGATCGACGCTGCCGCCATGCATCCACGGATCGACAGTTCGCGGATCGCCGTGTCCGGCCAGAGCCAGGGCGGTGGTGTCGCTCTTGCCGTCGCGGGCCTAGAGCCTCGCGTGATCGTGTCCATGCCCGACGTGCCGTTCCTCTGCAATTACAAGCGCGCCACCGAGATCACGGACGCTTCTCCATATGCTGAGATCGCGCGCTACTGCCGGACGCACCGTGACAAGGTCGATACGGTTTTCGAGACTTTGGCGTACTTTGACGGAATGAACTTCGCGTCCCGGGCAAGTGCCCAATCTCTGTTCTCCGTCGGCCTTATGGATGACGTCTGCCCACCCTCCACGGTATACGCCGCATATAACTACTACGCCGGACCGAAGGAGATACGGGTCTGGCGTTACAACAACCACGAAGGAGGGGCGACCTACCAGGCGCAGGAGAAGGTGCGCTATCTGACGAGGTTATGGCCAGTCGAATAAGACCAGGTCTCCGGACGAATACACAATGAGACACCCTGCCTTAGAGGCAGGGTGTCTCCGGTTTCCTAAGTCAATGCTCAGGGACGGAACTAGAGCAAGTTAACCAGAAGAACGATGAGGATAACCAGCACGACTAGGCCGATGATGTAGTTCAGATTCACTAGATTCCTCCTATGATGCCCGATGCATAGCAACCGCTACGATTCACGGCTCCCATGCTTCGAGCGCAACTTTCATGCCACGTGCTAAACTGCGTATAAGTTGTCTAGTACGCGGGTCACGCCCGCATGGCCGCCAAGCCCACTGGACGCGTTTACGCCTTTTTCACCAGTGATTGTGACCGTGCGCGCGCGCGTGTACCGTTCGGCTCGGAGCCATCTTTAGCTAGACGGATCGGATCAGCGGCGTCTCCGGTTAATGGCTTTGATCGGACGCCGTGGCGCCTGGGGCGGCGCGTCTCAATCACGATGCACCAGTGGTGATAAACGAGCGTAGAAAACACTTTATAGTTCCAGGAGTGCGTTTACAGAATGACAACCAGAAAGTTCACCGGATTACTCGCCGCACTGCTTCTTCTCCTCGTCATATCAGTGAATGCCTGCGGGGGCGACGATGAGACCGCAGTTGACCCGCAGCAACCCGCCCCGACCGCGGTTGCTGTGGAGCCAGAGGCGCCGCAGCCCACGGCTCCGAATGACGAAGCAGCTCCGACTGAACCACGTGGCTCAGCGATCGGTGATCCGGCTGAACGGCTCACCGCCGATGGCCGTTATCACAAGCCGGCCAAGCGCCCGTTGGCCATAATGGTAGAGAATCACCCCGAGTCGCGACCGCAGTCCGGACTGGACGTTGCGGATGTGGTGTACGAGGCGCCCGCCGAATACGGTATCCCTCGGTTCCTCGCAATCTATGTGAACCGCGAAGCTCCAGTGCTTGGGCCGGTGCGGTCGGCACGTGCATATTTTGTAGCCTGGGCGAGCGAGTACAAGCCGGTGTATATGCACGCGGGAGGCAGCCCCACCGGACTAAGCTGGATCAAGCAGCTCAAGGTCCAGTCCATCGACGCGCTACGCACGAACATGAGCGGCTTCGAGCGGACCGACGACCGCGCAGCACCACACAACCTGTATGCCGACACGCGGGCACTCCGCAAGGAGATCAAGAAGGACAAGAGCCTCAGCAAGGAGAAGGGTACCTGGGGCGGCCTGCAGTTCAGCGACAAGCCGACGGTCGGATCGGCCGAAGGGCAGAAGGTCCGTGTCGAGTACGAATCCGGCTACAACGTGTCGTATGAGTACGATGAGCGTACCGGAGTTTACAACCGGATCATGCTTGGCAAGCCACACCTGGACCGCGAGAGCAAGAAGCAGCTCTCCGGCACGGTCGTGATCGTACAAACCGTCAAGGCGCGAGCGATCGAGGGCGACGCGTTGAACCGCCTGGACGTCGATGTGCAGGACAAGCAGCCCGCGTTGATCTTCCAGGACGGACGTGTGATCGATGGCTTCTGGGAGAAGGTGAAACGCGACAGCCCGACGAAGTACACCATAAATGACGGCGAGTCCATTACCCTCAAGCCGGGCCGCGTGTGGATCCAGATCGTCCCCAAGGACGGCTCAAAGATCGAGCGCTAGCCGGCGCGGGCTCCGCCCCGGACGCGATCGGCGCTGGCCAGTGGGATTGGGCAGCAGGCAAACGAAGTTCTTGGTGTGTTAGGGACATTTTCGAGCGATGAGCAGGGATGCAACGCCCTGCTCGTTGGCGTGCCGCTCGTGCCTGAGGTCAAAGCCCGGCACGTCCGGCCAGACTATGTCCGCGGTGATATTCCGCTTCCCATACACCAGCTCGTGGAACCGAATAAGCAGTTTGCTTCGATGGTCGACCGGCAGCAACTCGCCCGAGAGCACGACAGTGAATGTGCCACCGGTCCGCAGCACCCGATGCACCTCCCGCCAGGTTAGCTCCCAAAGGATGTAACCGGATGGGAAGGTGCTCACCACAGCATCGACGCACTCATCGGCAAGGGGCAGCACCGCCGAGGAGCCGACTAGCAGGGTTGCAGGACAGCCGGCACGCCGCAATTTGGCCCGCGCGATCCGATGCATCCGAGGCGATGACTCCACCCCGGTCACCTGGTAGCCCCGCCGGCACATCTCCACGGCGAGGTCTCCAGTCCCGTACCCGAGCTCTAGCACACGGCTCCCCTCAATATAACTCAGGACATTCAACTGCCACACGCCCCACTGTCCAGCGAAAAAGAACTTGCTGACCTGGTCATAGAGGGGCGCAGCGGATCGGTATAGCGCCTCGAATACGTGAGGGGCGACAGCAAGGCGCAAACGGTCCACGAGCCTGCTCATAACGCTACGCACCCGGGTGGCTCAGCGCGGCGGAAGCGCTCAGGATCTTTTTCCACAGGTCGGGGTAGCGGTCGAGGCGAAGCACGCGTCCCTGAGAGTCAGTCACCGCATGTACCGTGTAGGCGGTCGCAAGTGGCTTGGAATCGCCTGCCAGGTGCAGCCGATACGTGAAGTGGACCCGCGCCCGTCCCAGCTCCTGGATGGACACCCAGACCTCGATAAGCTGATCGTACAACACGGGCCGCCGGTATCGCACACCCAGATCAACGACCGGCAGATGGACGCCAACTGCCTGTAGCTCGGTGTATGGCACATCGTGGGCGCGCAGA
>JAUJMR010000001.1:59060-118567 GCA_030446765.1 Chloroflexia bacterium | reverse complement strand
TCCTTCAACACCGCTCCTGCCGCCTGTTCTTCGGGGCCGCCATCGGCCGCCGGGACGAACTCACCGAGACTGCTCTCCGTATCGCCACCAACTGGGGCATCCAGAGATACCGGACGAGTCAGGAAGGCCAGTAGCTCGCCCACCCGTTGCACCGGAAGCCCAAGCTTCTCCGCCAGCTCCGGCGGTGTGGGCTCGCGGTCCAGCCATTGAGCGAGTTCCTGCCTAGCGCGGATGAGCTTGCTGGTCTGTTCCGTAATATGGGCGGGCAGGCGAATCTCGCGCGACTTGTCTGCGATAGAACGGGTGATTGCCTGCCGAATCCACCAGGTCGCGTACGTGCTGAATCGAAGGTCACGCCGCCAGTCAAACTTCTGGACGGCGTGCATCAGACCCATGTTCCCCTCCTGGATCAGGTCCAGCAGCGGCATTCCCCGCCCCACGTAGCGTTTCGCGATGCTGACGACAAGCCTAAGATTTGCGAGCACAAACTTGCGTGTCGCCTCCTCATCGCCGAGCTCCACTTGTTTCGCCAGCTCGATCTCCTGCTCTTTGGTGAGCAGGGGAACGCTGCCAATATCACGCAGGTACACCTTGACGGCGTCCGCGCTATGCGACTCATTGACCGGAACGTTCTTCAGTCCCACGCGTTCCAGCGTGTCTGCATCTGACGAGTGTTCTTCAAAGTCAGTATCGGAGGGTGAGGCGTCGGGGTTGCCTGGTAAAACGCTCAGACCATGGCGGCTCATCGCGTCGTGGACTTGCTCGATTGCGTCCGCGTGGTCTTCGGGATGCGGCACTCGAGCGACCACATCCACTTCCGACACGTAGCCTCGACGCTGACCCTTCGTGGTGAGCTCGGCAATGACCTTTCTTGTTCCGTTCGCCATAGAACAGAGTCCTCCTCTTGTCCTCGAACCAACGATGTTGTCAAACGTGCTGCAAGAGCCTGACCAGCGCAAAACTCACTGTATCACGGTGAGCTCTCGTGGCGCGTTGTTGAGACGTTCACAGCCGCCGGGTGTCACCACGACTATGTCCTCTATACGCACGCCAAAGCGTCCAGGGATGTAAACACCGGGCTCGATGCTGAACACCATACCCTCCCGCAAGAGCTCGCCGCTCTCGGCGATAATATAAGGCGGTTCGTGGAGTTCCAGTCCCAGTCCATGGCCGGTACGGTGGATGAACCATTCGCCGAGACCGGCTGCCTCGATATGCGCGCGCGTGAGCCGGTCCACCTCCCCCGCCGCGACGTTCGGCCGCACGGCTCGCACGCCGATCTCCTGGGCCTCGCGTACGATCTCGTACACCCGACGCTCCTCCTCGCCAACCTCCCCGATACAGAGAGTCCGCGTGAGGTCCGAATGATAGCCACCGAGCGGCCCGCCGTAGTCGATCACCACCAAGTCGCCGCGCTGCAGTGGACGACCGCCGGAGTCGTGGTGCGGCGAGGCGCCGTTTGGTCCGGAACCTACGTTCACGAATCCGACACCATCCAGTCCCTGTGCAACCAGCAGCGTGCTGATCTGATCGCAAAGCGCTCGTTCGGTCATTCCCTCCAGCGGTAGTTCTGTCACATGCTGCCAGACTGCATCGGCCTTGGCTCCCGCGGTACGGAGCAGTTCTATCTCCTGGGAGCTCTTGACACAGCGAACGGGCGCGATCACCGTGCTCGCGGTGCACCATCTGGCCGCAGGCAATCGTTCCTGGAGACCAAGGAGAAATCGGCTCCAAAGATGGTCACCAACTCCGATCGTGTGAGCGTCATTCTCCTGCAGTGCGGCGGCTATCAAGTCCAGCGGCTGCTGTTCCTCCGTCCATACTATGAGCGGGATTCCACTACTCTCAGCGCCAGGTGCCTCCAGGCGGGGACGAAGATGATTTCACCGCCATCCTGGAACACGACCAGCGCGGTAAGGCGCTCGCTTTCGTGAGCGTCGTAGCCCGCGAGGTATCGGTAATCGGCGCCCGGGCCGACCACGAGGGCATCCATCCCCACGTCTCGCATTCTCTCGCACGCACCATCGCCAAGCGCTCACTGAACATCCGTGTGTCCTCCCATCGCAGTATGGACCGAGGCCCAATGTGCCGTCAATAGTGGTCCACGTCGAGTTCGCAATGGCCTGTGCTATACTCGCGCGTCTGGAGGAAGAGCTTACTAGTGACGTATCCAGCTCGTGTTCTCGGTGCGCGCACAGCCACCCACCTCATCGTACGTGGTCGAACCATAACACCAGTGGACCACACGCTGGTAATGGGGATCATCAACGTCAGTCCGGACTCTTTTTCTGGAGATGGCCTCGGAGACACCGCCGGAGCGGTTGACCAAGCGCACGCGTTCCTGCGCGCGGGTGCTGACATCCTGGATGTCGGCGCGATGAGCACCCGCCCCGGCGCCACCATCATCGCCGAGGCTACTGAGGCGGAGCGGCTCCACCGCGTCATCTCCGCCCTGCGTCCGATCACGGAGAAGCCCATTTCCGCCGATACATTCCGGATTGAACCCGCCCCGTGCCGCGTTGGATGCGGGCGCGGATATCCTGAACGACATCTCCGGCTTGCGTGACGCCCGCATCGCGCAACTCGCGGCATCGTATGGGGCGGGAGTGGTCGTCATGCACATGCAGGGAACGCCGGAGACCATGCAGCGTGATCCGCACTACGACGATGTCGTCGCTGAGGTGTACGACTCGCTCGCGACCGGCGTCCAGGACCGCGCAGGAGGCCGGTGTTCCCGAGCAAAGCATCATCGTGGACCCCGGCATTGGCTTCGGCAAGACGCTCGACCACAACATCGAGCTGCTGCATCGGCCTCGGGAGTTTACCCGCCTTGGCCACCCGCTGCTGGTCGGTACGTCGCGCAAGGCATTCATCGGGCGTATAACGGGCCGGGATGTGGGCCAGCGCACGGCTGGCACCGCCGCGACCGTAGCCCTTGCCATCGCGGGCGGGGCCGACATCGTGCGGGTGCACGACGTGGAGCAGATGGTGGATGTATGCCGGGTGAGTGACCGGATCGTCCGTTGGTCATTCTTAGCCGATGCCGACACCCGACCGTAGGGCGGAAGGAAGACCTCACAAGCAGGAGACAGGATGCTCGAGAGCGAGGAGATACAGCAGATCATTCCGCACCGCTACCCATTTCTGCTGGTAGACCGCATAGTTGAAATCGAGTTCGGTGTGCGAGCGGTTGGGCTGAAAAACGTGAGTGCGAACGAGTCCTACTTTCTGGGACACTTCCCTGGCGCGCCCATCATGCCGGGAGTGCTTCAGGTCGAGGCGCTGGCGCAGGTCGGCGCGGTCGCGATCCTAGGGATGGAGGAATATCGCGGGAAGCTCGTGTACTTTGCCGGGATCGATGGACTCCGCTTCAAGCGGCCCGTCCGCCCTGGAGATCAACTGCGGCTGGAGGTGACACTCGAACGCGTCCGCCGCGGCATCGGCACGGGCAACGCGATCGCGACCGTCGATGACAACGTCACTACGCAGGGCAAGCTGACGTTTGCGATCGGCGACAGACCCGGCACATCTTGACGATCAGATGAGTGCGGACCAACGTTCACGCGTGCTGCTCGTCAAGCTCGGCGATCTGGGCGACACGGTCCTGCTGACCGCCGCAGTCGACGCCGCCACCCGCCACCTGCCCGGCTTCGACCTCCACCTGCTCATCGGCGAGGCTGGAGCGCCGATATTCGCACGTGACCCTCGCATACGCAAGGTCTGGTCATTCGACCGGCGCCGCATCGAGGGCGCCGGGCTTTCTCGACCCGTTCGATCTATCTCTGGGGGCGGCTCTTGTGGCGTCTCAGGCGAGAGCGCTACAGCGCGATCGTCCTCGCGCATCACCTGACCACCGTCCTGGGCACGCTGAAGCTGGCATCTATAGCGCTAGGCAGTGGCGCTCCGATCCGAGTCGGCCTGGACAACGGCCGTGGCACGTTTCTCACACATGCAGAGCGCGACGGTGGGTTTGGACGCATTTGCGAGGGTGCGTACTGGGCGCGGTTAATCCGAGTTCTCGCATTGGCGCATCATTGCGTTGCGAGTAACGACCAAATCCATGGCCATCTGAGCATCTACAAAGAAGCCATAGCTGAGAACCAGACTGCGGAGCTGCTGCGTGGGGCGGAGCGACCGATCGTTGCTGTACACCATGGACTCGGTGGATGGATACCATCGCGGGCGTGGCGACCGGGAGGTTACGCAGAAGTGATCGAAATCGTCCAAGAGCGCTTTGACGGCACCATTCTGCTGATCAGTGGGCCGGAGGAACGCCACGCTGCTTTGGAGATCGCGTCACTCACCGCAACGCCCGTGCGAATCCTCGCAGGAGAGACGGACGTGCCGGTGCTCATCGCCGTACTGAATCAGTGTGATCTCTATGTAGGGCCGGACTCAGGCCCCATGCACCTCGCCGAAGCACTGGGTACGCCGGTGGTGAGTTTGTGGGGTCCGACGAATGAGCGGGCGTGGGGACCATGTCCGGAGATCGGCTCCAGCCCGGCGATCACGGTGCGCGCGGCGGACCGACCGCGTCCGACCCTCTATGTTGGTCACGCGATGGGCGATGTACATCGCGCTTCAGACCTCGGATCGCTCGACCCGGTGCGGGTGGCGGATGCAGCAACCGAACTACTGGAAAGGACAGGCAGTGTCAGAAAAGGGTAACCTCCTCGTCGGACAGTCGGGAGGGTGCACGGCAGTAATCAACGCGAGCCTGGCCGGGGTGGTCCAGCAAGCGCATGCCGATGGGCGCGTGGATGACATTCTCGGGATGCGCCATGGCATTGAGGGACTGCTGCTCTCCGATCTGGTCGACCTGCGCTATGAGCCGCTGACCTTATGGGAGCAACTACGCCGCACGCCCTCAGCCGCACTAGGGTCCGGACGCTACAAGCTGCGAGAGGAGGACATCGGCCGTATCCTCGAGCGACTCCGCGCGCTCGACGTCCGCTATTTCATATACATCGGCGGCAACGACTCCGCGGACACCGCCCATCGGGTCTCGGAGGCGGCACGACTCGAAGGGTATGAGCTGCATGCTATTGCCGTCCCCAAGACGATCGACAACGACCTGCCGCACACGGACCACTGCCCAGGCTACGGCAGCATTGCCCGCTTTGTCGCCACCGTCACGCAGGAGGTCGGGCTCGACACCGAGGCTATGCGGCGTATCGATCCCGTGAAGATCCTCGAAGTTATGGGCCGTGACGCGGGTTGGGTTGCCGCCGCAGCCGCCCTCGGCAAGCAGAGGGACTCCGATGCGCCACATCTCATCTACACGCCAGAACGCTCTCTTTCGAGAGAGCGGTTCTTGCGCGACATAAAGCGGTGCCACGAGCGGTATGGTTACGTCATCGCTGTAGTTACCGAGACGGTACGCGACCAGAGTGGTGAGAGCATCGCACGCACGGACCCGGTGTTTAGTCACGATCCGTTCGGCCATCGCTATCTTACAGGGGCAGCCAGCTACCTGGCAGATCTCGTCGCGAGGGAGCTTGGTCTCCGGGCGCGCTTCGACAAGCCAGGCACGATCCAACGCATGTCGATGGCGATGGTGAGTGAGGTGGACCTGCAAGAGGCGTATGAGGTGGGTGCTCATGCGGTCCGTGTCGCGCTCGATGGCGAGGACGACAAGATGGTCACATTGGAACGAATTTCGAACGACCCATACGCAGCCCAGCCGGGGTTGGTCCCGCTCGTCGAGATAGCGAATCGCCAGAAATTACTGCCCGATGAGTTCATCAACGGGGAGGGCAACCACGTTACGCCGGCGTTCGTAGAGTACGCGCTGCCGCTGATCGGTGCAGAGGCAGTCACCTACGCGCGCCTGAACAACAAGCCGCCGCGCTCTTTGACGCCCGCGAGGGACTGAGCGCCCGCCTGATGGAATAGGATCCTCAACGTATCGGGCACGCTTATGCTTGTCCGTTAACGGGAAGCGACGTGGGCTCATCGTTGGTCGCAGATGCCCAGAGTTCGTGTCGCACGTGGCCCGCTCGCCTCCACTCCTGCCGTTCCCAATGAGGTTTTCCGTGTACTATTGGCGGTGCTGCCAGGGGACACGAACATCGAGCGCGCGAAACAAGGAGTGTAGAATCGATGATCCATACCATGGTTTGTCAGCAGAATGGGCAAACATCGGAGCAAGTCAATCTAGCGGAGATCGGGATGCTAGTGGCGGAAGAACGGAATATTCTCTGGCTCGATCTGGAGAAGCCGACTCCGGACGAGCGTCGCCTCCTGACCGACCAGTTTCACTTTCATCCTCTTGCAGTCGAAGATGCCACGAATAAAAACCAGCGGCCAAAGATCGACAACTACGGTGACGTCTACTTTCTGGTGTTCTACGATGTCGACTATGGCGAGGATGGTCATCGGATTGACGAGCATGAGCTGCACGCCTTTCTTGGGAGAAATTACCTGGTAACCGTCCATGACGAGCCAATCGCGGAGATTGCGGAGGTCGCGGGTCGGTTCCATCGTGATCTGAGTCAGATTGGCCGGGGAGTTGGCGTGCTGCTTTACGCCCTTCTCGACACCATCGTTGACCATTACTTTACCGTTGCGGACCGGGTAGGCGAACACGTGGCCGATATGGAGACCAGCGTCTTCAGCGATCCCAGCCAGGAGAGCCTGGAGGAGATCTTCAAACTCCGGAGGGAACTTCTGGATCTGCGGCGTGCCGTCGCACCCGAGCGTGACGTTGCGTCCGCCCTCGCGCGCCGCGACCTGCCCGTTGTGGGAGAGGCTACGGCTCTTTACTTTCAAGATTTGCACGACCACGTTATCCGCGTAACGGACCAGATCGACTCGTACCGCGAGTTACTAAGCGGTGTGCTTGAGGTATATCTCACCATGGGAGCGAGCCGACAGGCTGAGGCGTCGAATGACCTAAATAAGACTGTCCGCACATTGACGTCGTGGTCGATCATCCTGATGAGTGTCACGCTCATCGCGGGCATCTACGGGATGAACTTCGACCCCGCTGCCTCGCCCTGGAACATGCCCGAGCTCAACGCGACTTTCGGCTATCCGGGCGCTCTGCTCGCGATGTTACTGGTGGGCTCCACGTTGGCGGCCCTCTTCAAGCGCAGGGGATGGCTGTAGTACCTGCACTGTCAATAGCGCTGTACGATGCTCGAAACTGGAATCAGGAAAAATCATGGGATGGACAACCCGACAGCCGCGATTAGGATGCGCGGTTTGATGCTCGGCGTTACGCTTCCCGTTGCTCCTCTTCTGAGTGTGCATGAGCCGGATGTGACGCCAGCGGTTGGTGTACCGAGTGGCCGCAATACGGGCAAAGGTTCCAGGTGGAGCGGATCGGGCGCTTGCACCTGTCGCATGGCTCCTTTACCTCAAGCCCACAGTTGGGGCATAGCCGGTAATCGAGCTGAAGCCTCCCCTGGCAACGAGGACACAAGTCGCCGGAACTGGCGTCGAGCAACTCCGCCCGTTCCCGAAGACCTTGACTATACTCCTCGAAGAGCGTGAGGCGTGGGCGGACGAGCATGTAGACAGCCCAGCCGACAAGGAACGTACTCGAGACGAGCACCGTGGACAGGAGAACCACCGGAAAGCTCGTCGAGCGGCTTTGAGCATCGCGGTATACCCATAGGACTAACGCCAGCCAGAGCATGGCGACAAATGCTCCAGTTAGCGCGATACCTACGCGCACGAGTTCATAAACTTGCTCACTCACGAAGGTACTATGTACCCCCTAGATTCGCTCGTAGCGTTCGACCGGTAGCACGAACACCGTGGCGCCGCCAACGTCTACTTCGACAGGTCCGGTCGGCAGGTACTCCCCTGATTCAATCGCCGGGATACTCGGACTCATCAGGCGAGTGCGCGTGCGGCATGTCTGGGAGATCAGTCCAAAGAGCCGATTTAACCGATCTTCTTCGACGCCGACGAAAACGGTTGCGTTCCCCTCCCGCAAAAAGCCACCTTTGGAGTTGACCAGGGTAGCACCAAACTCCTCGCGGTTTAGTGCGTCGAGCAGCGCGTTTGTATCACGACTACTAATGATCGCTATCAAAAGTTTCATAGAGAGACCACTCGCTCCATCAAGAAAGCCATACGCGTCATGGTGTACCTCCTGTGGTATCTACCGCCAGCCTTGATAGAACGATTTCCAGGATCTCTGCACGCACTATATCAAACGGACGAGCCGCGTTCACCGTTACCACGCGCTTGGGCCACCTGCGAGCCAACTGCAGATACGCCGTCCGCACCCGTTCGTGGAACGCGAGCTCTCGCGCATCAAAACGGTTCCAGCCCTCCTGAGCACCCTCCGTCCCTGCACTCGCCCGCCTGCGCAATCCTTCGATTGGATCCAAATCCAGAAGTATGGTCAGATCCGGCTCCAAACCGTCCGTCGCGATTGCGATAGCTGCTTCGACAGATTCCTCGGGCAAACCGTCACCACCGCCTTGGTACGCCCGGGACGAGTCACTGTACCGGATGCAGAGCACACTCCGCTGGTCTGTCAGTGCCGGCCGGAGCACTTCGCGGACATGCTGGGCTCTCGCGGCAGAGAGTAGCAGGAGTTGCGCTAGCGGGTCAAGCGGTGGCCCGCCGAAGCTGAGCAGGGTGTCCCGTACGCGCTCACCGAGCTCCGTACCGCCAGGTTCGCGCGTGAGGACAAGCGGTATGCGTTTCGAGAGCATAGCGGCAAGTGCCTCTCCCTGACTCGTCTTGCCGCTGCCCTCGGGGCCTTCAAGCGTCACGAACATTGGGTATCGCCCGAACGTGAGTCTCGGCGCTTAGTCAGCGGCGAAGAGGGTCACGTGCCGGTACGGTTCCTTGCCCGCGCTCTTGGAGATCACGTTGTACCGCTCCGCGATCTGGTGCTGCATCCTGCGAATATTGTGCACCTGAGGGGTAAGCTGTACCGCAGGCGCACCATTCATCACGCGTTGCGCTGCCTCCTCTGCCTCGTATTGTGCGGAGAGGAGTGGATCCACCGGGATGGGCACGTGAAACACGCTGCCGAGCAGACGCTCGATGTGGCTCGTGGAGTTCGCGCGCAAGACATATACCGGCTTTCCGGCGTCCGCTGCTTCGCGCACAGCGGGGGGAGCCTTCCGGTAATAGTTGTCGACGGTTATGACCATATCAGCGGCACCGAGGTCCTTCACGATGGTTAGCGGGACGTGCATGTGGATCGCGGCTTGCTCCAGCTTGTTTCGACTAACGCCGAAGAGATACACCTTTCGATGCTGCGGAGCGGCCACTTGCTGCTCTGCCGGTTGCTCTGCCTGCTGCGGCTGCGGTGCTCGATCGGTCTCTGCAGACTTTGAGGTATGCAGCTGCGTCGGCCGACGGTCACGCTCGCGCCGGTTAGGACGTTCCTGCGCATACGCTGCCACAGCGCGCTCGGTATGGACCGCTCCCGCCGCGTCGCGCCAGCGCTCCTCTGGACGAACCTCGTAGCCGCGGAGCAATGCATCCACCGTTTCCGCCACGTCCTGATGAATCGCAACGCGATCTCGATCTTGAATCTCCACGAGTATGTCAAACGTCGGTGGGGCCTTGCGCTCAAGGATGCTCTTCTGTGTCCCGCGCCGCTTCGCCTCCTCATCGCCGAGCGTTACCGACTGTATGCCACCGACAAGATCCGACAGCGTCGGATTCATCATGAGGTTTTCCAGGGCATTGCCATGTGCAGTACCGATGAGCTGTACACCACGTTCCGCGATCGTGCGGGCCGCCGAGGCCTCGAGTTCCGTCCCGATCTCATCGATCACGATCACCTGAGGCATGTGGTTCTCGACGGCTTCGATCATCACGCCGTGCTGCAAACTCGGCGTTGGAACCTGCATGCGACGAGCCCGACCAATCGCTGGGTGTGGGATGTCGCCATCGCCCGCGATCTCATTCGACGTATCGACGATGATCACGCGCCTGCGCATTTCCTCGGAAAGCACACGGCCCACCTCGCGTAGCATCGTCGTCTTTCCAACGCCCGGCCGGCCGAGGATGAGAATGCTCTTGCTGGATTCGACCAGATCCTGAATGATGCTGATGGTACCAGTCACCGCCCGGCCCACTCGGCATGTAATGCCGACCACCTCATCCTTCCGATTGCGTATCGCGCTGATCCGGTGCAGGGTGCGTTCGATGCCGGCGCGGTTGTCATCGCCGAAGTTACCGATGCGCGTGGTAACGTACTGCAAGTCCTCGTGGGTGACCTCGTCCTCGCTGAGGTTAACCTCGTGGTCCGGGAAGCGCGCCTCTGGAAGGCGGCCGAGGTCCAGCACGATCTCCAGGAGATCGGACAGACTGTCCATCTCCCGAAGCGGCTGAACAACGCGCGGCGGAATCGAAGCCAGCAGCGCCTCAAGGTCGTCGGTAATCAGTTCTTCGCTAATAGCGTACCGGTCCATTCTTTGTGCCACTATGTTTTCTACCTCTTTACCGATTATACCAGTCAGTGCCTCTGTCCGATTCGCCATCGCTCGTCTGCGATAATCCAGTCATACCTGTACGCAAACCGGACGGCACGCGCTCAGCCACGGGCAGGGGAGTCACGTCCATCACCGAGCTGAGTACCGACGTGTACAGCACCAGGCGGACCTGCGAGCGGGCCATGACGAACCCCTGGTTGAGCAGGAGTCGCTCCAGTTCTGCCTGATGGTCGCGCACGACGCAGTACAGCGTGTCTACCTTCCGCCTTCCGGCTACGGCTATTGCGTGTGCCGTGGCATCGGACAGCGAGTCGCGATGCTCCGGCTCGTAATGGAAACGTAGCGCCGAGTCCCGTCGACCGTAATGCAGCTCCAGATGTACAACCGCGTTGCCGTCGCTTCTCAGAATCCATTCCTGATACGGCCTTCGACGCAGACGCCTACCACGCCACCACGACGCGGGCGTTAGGCCCTCGGCTCGTTGCACCGAGACCGGCTCCGTCCGGCTGTACAGCTTCCACGCATCCCATACATCGTTACTGCGCAGCAACTCGAAACCAGCGGGTGTATCGTGCTTCTCGTCATTCATCGTGCGCGCAAGGATCCGTTCCCGCGTCGCAATGGTAAAGCCCAACCTGTGAAGCAGACTGGCACACTCGCTGCCCTCTTCCGGTCGTGCTACCACGCGTTGCCTGCCATAACCCGCGGCCCGCAAGCACGTTCGCTCTACAAGCCGTTCCCACGCGGCGAACGCCTCGAATTCATCGTGCCCATATCCAGTCAGCGCTACAAGGCGTACATCTTCGCCCCGGAAGGGCCAGTCGTACAAGCACCCAGCGATCGGGCGTAGGCGGTTCGTGTACAGGAGGCCCTCAGCACCGAGACGCGCGGGGCCGAGGGCAGAACGGGCGGCGAAACCTGCGGGCGAGAAGCCCCGGATAATGCTCTCGGGCAGATCCAGCACAGTAACATGCTGCTGCCGCTGGGTACCGAGTAAATCGGTCAGCCGATATGGCCGAATCAATGCCCCTCCGATCAGCGCCGATACGCCTGGGCTGTATTGGTCGCTACCGTCAGTCTATCCCATGTCTCGGCGCCGAGGCAACGATCTGCCGCTCGCTAGCTGAGTCTATTTCGCAGAGGCCTGCTCTGCCTGCGAGACGTTGACCGGTGGAACGCAGCGTTGAGCCAAGGCGCTTGTCGTGCACTTCGGATAGCGCTGACACGTGCCGGTGGGACCGATTCTGTCGACCCCGCGAGTTGGGGTGGTTGCGAACCGACGACGCGCAAGCTGCGCGAACCAAGGAATGACCTGAACAACTTGCAGTGACCGGCTCGACTGCCTCGCACTGCGGAGACCAGAAGGATGTTGCTATTCCTGCACAGCGGCTTGCAATGGGGCGGTGACTTTATGGAAATCCAGCGCCGACGCGCACTGACTGCTGCCGGGCCCCGCGCCTTGGCTTATGTGGGGGCGCTCTTCCTCATTTCATACAGGCAGTAGTCTCACGAGTCATCTGCAACTACCGGTATTGGTGAGCAGTCCTCGGGATCGCCGGCCAGCTTATCAAATGCGTGCGAGAGCACCGGACGGACGACTTCCAGCGACTCGCGCACACCCTTTGGACTACCTGGCAGATTCACGATGAGGGTTCCCGAGCGCACCCCGACGATCGCCCGGGAGAGCATTGCCATTGGAGTGTGTCGCAAGCCCTCCGCACGCATCGCTTCGGCTATTCCGGGCACCATGTATTCGATCACGGCCAACGTTGCTTGCGGTGTCACGTCCCGCGGCGAAAGCCCCGTCCCGCCGGTAGTGAGCACGAGATCGACATCCGGCCGGTCGGCGAGCAGCCGTAACCGCTCGGCGATGAGTGTCTGTTCATCGGGCACCACGTCGTATGCCACCACTTCGATCGGGCTGTCCTGCAACAGCTCACGTATCGTTAGCGCGCTTGTGTCCTCGGACCGCTCACCCGCAGCGCCACGATCGCTGATGCTCAGTATCGCCGCGTTGTACGTCATGGATGTTTGCTCGGTACGTTTCCCGAATAGATGCCCCGGTAATCCGGCGGCAGGAGATCGGCTATACGGCGCATGATCAGATCAGTCGCAGCCTGTGGACCGCCAGCGGCGGCCAGCTCCTCGTGCGCGATAGGGGTGCCAACCGTCATGGTGACGCGCGGCCGAAAGTGTGGCCGGTGCCCGCGCAGAATACCGGCGGTACCAGTGAAAGCGACCGGCAAGACGGGTGCCTGGCTGCGGAGCGCAATCATCCCAGCCCCGGCCTTACCCGCGCCGAGACCCCCGCTGCGAACACGCGTGCCCTCGGGGAAAATACCGAAGGGGATCCCCTGTTTCAGGCGCTCCTCGGCAGCGCGAAGAGCCTTCCGGTCCATGCCATCGCGGCGCACGGGGACGGCATCTCCCCAGCGCCAGAACCAGCGCAAGCCGGGAATATACAGACTCTGCTTCGCCATGATACTTGGTCGACGTGGGAGCACGGCCATCAGTAGCGGAATGTCGAGCATACTCTGGTGATTCGCCGCAGCGATGAAAGCACCTTCGCGCGGCGTGTTCTCCAGCCCCGTCACGGTGAAATCCGCGAGGAGCGGTATGACAAGCCGACGCACGACGACGCGTGCGATTTTGAACGAGCGCTGCTCGTGGCTCATGCCCCAGCCATCCTGGCCTCGATCGCCAGTAGCACCGCATCCACGTCCTTACCGGTGGTGTCAATCAACAGGGCATCATCCGGCACCCGTAGTGGGGAACTCGCGCGTTCGGTGTCCAGCTTGTCGCGCCGCTGCAGTTCGGCAAGCACTCGTTCATACGGATACATGGGATCCTGCTGGAGTCGCTCCCGGTGACGGCGCATCGTACGCTCCTCGAGCGTGGCATCCAAATATACCTTGAGATCGGCGTCGGGGAGCACGACCGTGCCGATGTCGCGTCCGACCAGTACGCTAGGATTAGCACGAGCGATCTCCCGTTGTCGCTGCAGCAGCTCGGCGCGCGCTTGCGGATGTGCTGACACCTCCGAAACGATCTGCTCCACCTCTGGGGATCGAAGTATTTCTGTAACGTCCTCACCGTCGATGGACACCCGGTACATGAACTCCGACTCTGGCTCAGCGCGCAGGATCTCCACATCCAGATCGCGCGCCACCTCCCGCAAGCGGGCCGCATCCGCTGAGGCGATGCCCTGTCGAACCGCGACGAGGCTGACCGCGCGATACAGCACGCCCGTGTCCAGGAACAGGTAGTGATGCCGGTCGGCGAGCAGCTTGCCGATCGTGCTCTTGCCCACACCGGCCGGACCGTCAAGGGCGATGGTGCGCGGCGACGTCACGATCGACCGTCCTGGGTGAGTCCCGTATCCTGCCGTAGGCTCCGAAGCTCGGACGGCGTAAGATCCCGGAACTGTCCGGGCCGCAGATCACCGAGTTGCAGCGGACCGAGGCGAACGCGTACGAGGCGCACGATTGTGAGGCCCAATGCCTCCAATGTCCGCCGCACCTGACGGTTTCTGCCCTCGCCGAGCGTAATAGTCAAGGTGGACCTTGCCGGTTCGCTCCTGGTCAGCTTCGCGGCGATCGGGACGCTCGGCCCATCCTCCAGCAATACACCCGCGCGCAACCGGGCAAGATCACTCCGCGCGAAACGCCCGTCGACGTCTACCTCATACGTCTTGTGCATACCGAAGCGCGGGTGCATCATCCGTTCCGCGAGGGCACCGTCGTTCGTCAGCAGCAGAAGCCCTTCGGACTCGCGGTCCAGTCGCCCGACAGGATAAAGACGCTCCGGCGCACCGACGATATCTACCACTGTGGAGCGGCCCATCTCGTCATGTGCGGTGCTGAGAACCAGTGGTGGCTTGTTCAGGAGGACGTACCGTGGAGCAGAGGTGGTCTCGATGCGCCGTCCGTCAATGACGATCTCGTCTTGCGGTAGGGCAACGGCACCCGGCGTCGTAACGGTCCGCCCGTTTACCTGCACCCGTCCATCCTCGATCAGCCGCTCACTCGCGCGCAACGAGGCCACACCCGCACGGGCGATGATTTTGTGCAGACGAACCGGTTGCGTCAAGGCGCGCCCGCCGCGGACAGAGGTATCTCGAGTGGCTCAGTGCCAACCCAGTACCGTGCCGCGCCAGCGCCGGCGTGGAAAAACGGCAGATCGACATTCCACTTCGCGACCGCCGCGAAGAGTGGCTGCTGCAATGCCACTGTGCCGACGGGAGACTCAAATACAAACGGCGTTATCGGCAGCCACTCGTATTGGTCAAACCCCCAATCGAAGAGTGCTCGAGCATCCGCAAATCGACCCGTCGCCCCCAGCATCACGGCTATGAGCGACGCGTCCCCACGCTGTACGGACGCGACCAGCGCCTCACCTGCCTGGGGCGTGGTGCCGGTCTTGATGCCGTTAGCACCCCGGTAGGAGCGTAGCAGTTCGTTCGTGGTTCGAACCGGGTGATACACGAGAGTTCTTTCTCGACCGACCGTCAGGTATCCAGTCATGCGGTATTGCGCCGTTGCCACGATGCCCGCCAGCAGAGGATTAGCGAGTACCTCTCGGCCGAGGACAGCGAGGTCACGCGCGGTGGAGTAGTGCCCGGGTGCGTCGAAGCCGTTGGGATTCTTGAACTGGGTGTTTGTCAGGCCCATTTTCCGCGCGCGAACGTTCATTGCCCGCACGAAGGTCTCGATACCATCATCGCCCACACCACCGAGGTACTCACGACCAACGTGGTCCGCGATGGTAACCGCCGCGTCGTTGCCTGATTGGATAAGCGCGCCGTAGAGCAACTGCTCGATCGTCAGGCGCTCACCCTCACGGAGGGACACCGTCGAACCCAGGACCAGGTCTCTTGGATAGACCGTAGCCACCTCGTCCGGGTCCGCCAGCTCGGCGGCCAGCAGCGCGGTCATCATCTTGGTGGTGCTCGCGATGGGGAGGCGTCTATCTGGCGCTTTGCCCCATAGGACACGACCAGTGGCTGGATCCATGAGCACCGCGGACCGGGCACTGAGCGTCGGCTCAGGGGAGGCGCGAAGGATCGCTAGCTCGCTCTGCGTGAGACGCTCGGAATCGGTCGGAGTCGGGTTCGCACCGGGCGGCGGACCAAACCCGGATGTCGCCATACCAAGGAACAGAAGCAGGAGCGCCGCGACCCAGCGAAGCCACTGCGCGACCATATTCGGATGTGTGTCGGGGGCTCGCATGTCGCGCGAATTATAACATGTGTGGACCGATCCCTTACACAGCTTATCCCTCGTGGATCGTTCAGGTCGTCCGCCGACGCACCGAATCTAGATGCGCCAGGTGTCAGCGCGATCCGGCATCGCCGGCGTCGGCGTTTGGCTTTCTGCCACGGATGAAGGCGCTCGCGAGAGAGCCATCGTCCGAGCCGGTGCAACAGTGCTCGCCCAGTGCCTCCGTTGTCGAATACCTGCGCGTCACTTGCACCTCGACATCCGAGAAGCCCGCCGCTTCTAGCAACGCACGGTAGTCGCTTTCGCTGAGAGCTCCGGCGACACAGCCTGCCCACGCCTCCATGTCGCGCCGGATACTCTCGCTCAGAGTTCCTAGAACGATGACATCGGACACTGCGAATAGCCCACCGGGCTTGAGCACCCGGTATGCTTCGCGCAGCACTGCGCTCTTGTCAGGCGAGAGGTTCACGACACAGTTGGAGATAATCACATCAACGGACCGATCGGGCAGAGGCACATCCTCAATACGTCCGCGTAGGAACTCGACGTTGGTCGCACCCGCCTCACGCGCGTTGGAGCGCGCCAGCTCTAGCATCTCATCCGTCATGTCCAGTCCGTACACGCGGCCTTGTGGACCGACCCGTCGAGCCGAGAGAAGTACATCCAGACCTGCGCCGCTCCCGAGATCTAGAACCGTTTGACCCGGGAAGATCTCGGCAAGGGCCGTCGGGTTGCCGCAACCGAGCGATGCGTTCACCGCGGTGGGGGGTAGCCCGTCTGTCTCGGTTGTATCGTACAGGTGCGAAGTAACGGCGTCTTCCTCGCAGCAAGTAGCTCCCGATCGATCTGTTGCGCAGCAGCCAGTGCTCGAAGCACCGAGCGCCAAAGACGCGTACTTCTGTCTAACCGCGTTCTGAATGGCAGTTGTGGGCTGGGTTGTCAATGGACTATCGCTGTGTGTCATTCTTCGTTCTCCTCCAATACACTCGTGACGGCCGTGCTGCGATCCCTTCAGATCTCACATAAATAGACGCTGGAACTAACAAAAAGACGCATCGTTTCGGATTCCTACCCGTCGCAGTCTACGCAGCAGACATCTCTGGCGCGATAGCTGATGACGCCACCACGACGATCAAGCTGAACATGGCAGCACGCGAGCAGCGCGGCCTTGAGTTGGTCCCGAGCTCGCTGCACGCGCGACTTCGCCCCGGAAACAGAGATGCCGAGCCGGTCTGCCAATTGGACCTGGGTTAGACCCTCATACTCGGTCAGGATAAGTGCGTCTCGGTAGTTCGGTGACAGCGCATCGACGAACTGCCGCACGCTGCAAGCGAGTGCCTGCGCCGCTTGCTCATCCGCGGGATCCTCAGCCTCGAACGGCACGTCGCCGAGTACGGCGGTTGGGCGACTCCGCCGAAAGTGGTCGGCGATCGCATTCCGGGCGACCTGAAACACCCAGGCTTGTACCCGTTCCTCGTCGCGCAAACCGCCGACGTGTGTGTGAATCCGCAGGTACACGTCCTGGAGTATGTCGTCGGCTGCGTGACGGTCGCGCACCCGCGAACGAACGAATCCGCGCAGACCGTCGTTAAAGGCGGCCCACACGCTCTCGGCCGTCCATGTCATCGCTGTTCACCTCCTAGGGCCATGGTATCAACCTCCAAACTTCAACGTACATGATCCCTCAAGGAGATAGACGTGTGTGAGGACGAAAGGATGCAACAGCATGCAGCGTCTACAAAGGTGCTTGGGAGACTGTCATCCTCTTGCAAACACGTGATTGACCGTGTCATACGCAATCCGTCTGATCCGTAGCGTATTCGTCATTCCGAGCCTGCGAGGAATCCGTGGTATGAGTTACGGATCCCCCACTGCGTTCGGGATGACATGCGATAGTTTTCAACCGGATTGCGCATCGCATCTGGTCCACTCTGAGCTCCATATCTCGTGTAACACGAGCCAGACCGATGCCATAGCAACTGCCGCCGGAGGAGCAACGACCACGGCAGCGGCTGGGACAGGTTCCACAGGCGACGAGCGGGCCACCGATCCCTACCCGGGGTTCGAGCCTAGTCCGGCCTCGCGGGCGCGGATGATCGCCTGGGCTCGGTCGGCAACCTGCAGCTTGGCGAAAATGTTCGAGACGTGGTTGCGCACTGTCTTGGGGTTGAGGTAGAGCACGCGGGCGATCTCCTGGTTATTGCGTCCCCGCGCGATCAGGTCGAGGATCTCGCGCTCGCGGGCGGTCAGGTCTGGGAAGGCTTCGGCCGGGTCGGCCGGCCTCGGGGCGGCGAAGTAGTTCATCAGGCGGCGCGCGATCGCGGGACCGAAGTGCGCCTCGCCCGCCGCCACTGCGCGGATGACCGCGAGGATCTCCTCCTGGTCGGCGCCCTTGAGGACGTACCCCCTTGCCCCGGCGCGCATGGCGGAGAAGACGGAGTCGTCGTCCTCAAACATCGTCACGACGACGACCCCGATGTGCGGGCTCTCGCGCACGACCCTTCGCGTGGCCTCGATGCCGTTCGTCCCCGGCATCTGGATGTCCATGAGCATTACGTCCGGCTGGAGTTCCGCGGCCCTTTGTATGGCCTCTTCTCCGGTGGCCGCCTCGCCGATGACCCGGGTGTCGGGGACGGAGCCCAACGAGGCGATCAGCCCCTCGCGGAAGAGGCCGTGGTCGTCCGCCAGGAGAATACGGATCGCGCTCATCGGCTCGCCCCTAAACCGGGTAGGGGCAGGCGCGCAAGCAGCCGGGTCCCACCCGCGGGTCCAAGGGATTCGATGACGCAGGTGCCGCCCAGCTCGGCGGCGCGCTCCCGCATCGAGGAGAGGCCCACGCCAGCGCGGCGGTCCTCGGGCAGGCCGATGCCGTCGTCGGTGACCTCCAGAAGCAGTGCGTCACCAACGGAGACCCTCACATGGCAGACCCCGGCCCGGGCGTGCCGGGAAACATTGGTCAGCGACTCTTGGACGATGCGGTAGGTCGCCACCTCGACGGCGGCTGGGAGCGGCGGCAAGTTCTCCGGTGCTTGGATGGAGACGTCGAGGCCGGCATGGCTACAGCTCATCGCCTGCTCCCTAATGGCAGCGATGAGCCCCAACTCGTCAAGGGCAGGCGGCCTTAGATCGTAGACGAGGCGCCTGATGTCCGCGATCGCCGCCTGTATCTGCGCCTTGAGCCCCGCCAGCAGGGCGTCGGCGGCTTGCGGCTCTTTGGCGAGGAGGTTGCGCGCGGCGTCGAGCTTGAGGGTCAGGGTGGCGAGCTGCGGACCCAGGCCATCGTGCAGGTCTCGCCGCAGGCGCCTCCGCTCCTCCTCTCGCGCGTTAACCAGGCGTTCGCGCGATCGTTGCAGGTCGCTCGTGAGCCGTATCGCGTAAGCGGCGGCCTCCGCGTGGCGGGCGATATCGTCGAGCAGGCGCCTGTCGGCTGGGCCGAACGGCTCGCCCGGCGCGCGGGACGCGAGGATGAGCTGTCCGATCGTCTCCATGCCATACGCAAGTGGCAGGACGATCGGTTCCGCCCCAGGGCTGCCGTGGGCCGCGACCGTCTCGAAGCTGCCGTCGTCCCGCCGCACAGCGATCGCCGCGTACGGCAGCCTTAGCGCCTGGGCGGCCGTCTCGGCTATGGCCGGGAGCACCGCCTGGGGCGTGGTCGTGCCCTTCAGGCGTTGACCGAGCCGCGAGAGCACCGCGTACGGCTCGTCACGCTCTCCGTACATCAGGCGGTTGACCCCGCGCTGCAGCCGCTCGCGCAGGGGCGCGAACGCCACCGCGACGACGCCGGTGGCGACGAGCGAGACCAGCAGGTCGCCGCCCACGCGAAAGAAAGCGCCCAGGTAGGCCACGATGAACACGTAGAGCCCCACTACGCAGGCGGTGAGCGCCCCGTAGACCAGCGTGCGGTTGATGATCAGGTCTATCTCGTACAGCCGATACCTGAGGATCGCCACACCAGTAGCCAGCGGAATGCCTGCGAGTGCCAGGGGGTCCAGAAACTGGTACAGCGTTGGGGCCACCGCCTCGACCGCCGGGGAGACGATGAACCAGATCGGGACTACAGAAGCGGCGAACGCGAGCCACTTGATCTGCTGCCGCACCTCGGCTCGGGCGCAGCGAAAGCGGATGACAAGGCTGGCTGCGGACGTCATAATAAGACCTAGCCAGAGAGGCAAGACGCTACTGCCGAACATCGAGGCAATGGTTGGCTGCCTCTCGATCCCGAACGGGTTGACGAATCCCGATTCCTGGATCTCGCCCGGCGCGAAGGCGGAGTAGATGGCACCGGTGACGGAGAATGTGACGGCGAACCAGACGAAGGGTCGCCAGTGGCGTGTGGCCAGGTGGCCGTCCGGGAAGTAGAGCGGCACGAACGCGAGGATAAGCGACGCCCCTGGAACCCAGAGCCACGACTGCGGCCAGACCATCGCCCATGCCAGAGGCAGCGAACCCGGTTCGGTGAGCAGTCCATACGTCGCGTACTCGTTGGTGAACACAGTCACCCCGAAACTGACCGCGCTCACCAGGAAAAACCAGCCGATCGGGTTGGTTGGCTGGCGCGAGGCAACTATGCCGCCGACAACCGCGCACGAGAGCAGGGGTAGGAGAAACATCAGGGTCCCGATGCTGGTGCCGATGAGTAGCATAAATATGCCAGCACCGGTAACCAGCGCGATACTCAGCGCGCACAGCGACCACGCGATCCTGGATGACGTCAAAGCGGTCGTCGAGGGCACTGACAGTGCCTGGCTGGAGTGCATGTGCCGTTCCTTCCCCGGTCCAGATGACCTGTTGCTGCTCGGTGGCCTGCATTCTATCCTGCCACCACAGCGCTATGCGAGTCCGTCCTACGACGCCGCGAGGCGATGCAGTGACTTGACACCGTGGGCGTAATTCGTTCTGCGCCCTCCGAGTTGATCCAGATCAGCGCGACCCATGCGGTAGGACCGGGTTCCCGGAGGTTCCCGACCCTACTTCATACAGTGACCTTGGATTGTCTATCCGGTCAGCCGGCCAGCGGCGCCGGGTGCCCGGCCGCGCTCTCACTGCCAGAGCGCATAGTGGATCCAACTGCCGCCAGCACAACTCCAACGAAGACGAATGGCAGGTTGGCGATCACGTAGTCTGGAAGGACCCCCTCGAGCGGAATGGTTGCGATGATCGCCGGAATGAACGCGAAGACGATGAAAGCCAGCGCAAAGCGGACCCATCGCGGAAACACTTTGGCGCGGACAGCAGCGATTCCCAGGAAGGTGGAGCCGAACACGATCCCAAGCACGCCCGCGAACCCCAGTCCATCCTCGGCGGTGGGCTGCCCGGTGACACCGGTTAGCAGCACCAGATTGACTGATGCGGCAACGATGGCGACACACGCCAGGAGTGCCCCTACAGTGCCGAGAATTCGGGAGCGTCCGTCGAGTCGGGCTCGAACGCCGAGCAGACCCACCCCGAGGAAAAGATGGCCCCCATAAATAGAGCCGGCCAGAACCACACCAGTACTGACGTGCTCGGATCAGCTCGGGCATACACTGCCTCGCCGGCTGTCACGCCAATGGCTATCTCCGTCAGGTAACTCAGGACCCAGAGCAACCCGCCCAGGATCAGTGCCGGACCACCCCACCGCTTGAAGTTAGATGACATTCGCAAGCTCCTTTCAGTTGTTTTGCGCCTGTTTCTAATCTACGAGCCGCCGAGTCCCGCCGTCGCGGGAGCATGGTCCCAGTCCTACCGGGAAATCGTGTCCCGGTTTGTCCCGATGGATGAGCCAGTTAGTCCTCTGGCCACTGCGCTGCAACGGCCTCTCAATGATCGACACCGATACGTGGGCGCTCGCTGAACTGGTTTCGGCGTAAGAATCTTCGAGAGTCATAGGGAGCATAAACGTTCGTTAACAAACCGTAGACTGCCTGTAAGGGCTGGCGTATGATGCGATTGTCCTGAGCGGTTCGGTTGGACCAGCGGACGACGAGACGGCGGCGGTGTGACGGCTTACGGGTCGGAGCAACGTCAGCCATCGCGGCGATCGTTGGCTTCAGCGGATCACTTGGGACATTTCGTTGCCCATGCACCCTTCATTTGCTGCCGTACTACCTCGCGGCGAAGTGCTGGAGATGATATCGACAACAGACTTTTCGCAACCCGGCACACGAAGGCTGTGCAAGTCGACGATGCTCCTCAGCGCGCTTCATAACGGTTCGCGCAGAAAGATTTGAGAGTCCGAAGCGCGCGGCGGCCGCGGGAGAGTCTAGCGCTGAGGGCCAGCCCACCCTGCACGGTGTCACATTCGCAACGCGGCGATCTGTCTGCACGGTGTCGCCCTCGCAACGGCCGGCCCGATCTGCTAGGCGCGTCTGAGTAGGACAGGCAGATGCGCTGTTCGAAGGAAAGGCCTGGTACGCAGACTCAGGACCGGTACTGCAGCCGTTCCAGGCAGCTTCGTGCGAGGGCGCGCCCGAATCCAATCAATGATGCCGAGTACCGGCAGTCCTTCTCATAGATGTGAGTGGTGTCAAAATCGCCGTGTGCAGATGCGCTCTTCGGAACGCCGTGCATCGACGCACGAGCATCGAATAGCGATCGCGGGATGTCGACAGCATTGTCCTTCAGAGCAGACTCATACGCCCAGTCAGAATGCGAGGCAAACTGTCCCTGGAGCCGGGTAACATCTGCCTGGTCCCGTGGATCCAACCAAACCCTCAACCGGCAAACTGTTGATGATCGCGAGATCCCTTCCAGCCTCGGCGAAGATCGCACGAACACCGCGCCCCCGGACGACCGGCGATCTCACTGGTGATCATCAAGGAGTAGTCCGAAGGTGATGTTCGAGTACCGGCAGTCCTCGCTCGCGAAGCAGCGCGTGACCCGTGCCTCGGCCGCAAGGCTCAAATCTGGCAGTACACCTGGGTCGAGCTGCCCGCCGCCGTGCGCTCGATGGAGCAGTTCCGGGCACGCGGGAACAAGTCCTCGGCAAGGGTCGCGAGAGCCGTCAACATCGACGCATCAGCTGCACCGACCGTTCGAATACTAACCCACTTTCCGCAAACCGTAGAGCACCCAGTCGTGATGCACTAGTAACGTCCGTCACAGCATTTTTCGAGAACGGTCCCGTCGAGATAGCCCGTCGTGTATCGCATCCTCCCAGATTCTCATCGCGCCCCTCCCGCAGAATGCGAGGCAAACTGACCGATCCGTCGAGCTGGGTGACATCCGCCCGGTCAGGATGCGCGCACGATCCAACCAAACCCACAACCGGCAAACTGTGCTGAACATCCACGACACCATCCCTTCCGGCGAGCCATCCGAAGGTGCGGCAACTCGGCGCTCTTCCAGAGACCGAGTCTGTTCACCGCGATACACTCTTCATCGGCTCCGGAAGCGCTCCAGGATCGGCGATCTCACTGGTGATCATCATGCAGCACACGGTTGGCGGAACTGTTCGAGGTACACGAGTAGTTTCCGTCCCGCCACCGTGCGATGTGCTCACCCTCGGGCTCCCAACTGCTACCAGGGTACGGCGTCTGGTACGGTCCCGTCGTCCTCGTCCATGCAAGGCTCTTCCAGCACGCGCGCTCGATCAAGTGGCTTGGCGTCGCGGTCCGCAGGTCCCTTGCGCCTCCTCAACGTGCCGGTCGCACCAGCTGCGATCGCTGCCAACTCAAGGCATCTCTGCACACACCAGATAGTATCCCTGCTGATCCTGGGCAGCCCATCAGCCGCTCCCCGCAACGCCCGCTGCAGCGTCGATAGCGACCAGGTGGCGTGCCATCGCCTCCCTGTCCGGTATGCGCCGCACCAGCAAGTATCCTCTCGCGCTCCTTAGCGGTGTAGGAGAGACCCTCCTCCGTGTCTTGGCTCCAGCGCCGCATACCCTCCTGGTTGAAGCGAGACCTCGGCATCACCAGAACGGCGACAGAAGCCTCGCCGCCAAATCCCTACATTCCGCTAGCAACGCCTCGCATCTACGTGCGCGACGGGCTCGGCCTGAGACGGCTGATCCGCTCCAGAAACCGCATTCCTCCTCCGTGAGCAGTCGTAGCGGGTCGCTCTTTCTGCGTGCTAGGCTCCTCCGTAACCGTAGAGCACCCGTCCCTATCCGTATGGCTGTGTCCATGACGGACGACCCACTAGAATGTGCTTGACCCAAATTATTGCGACCAACCGGCAGGGGCAAGACAGCGGAAACAGGACCATCTCCGACTGCAATTACGCGCGGAATGCATTGCCGACGAATTACAGGTTTGTCGGGCAACCTGGAGAATTTACTTCTAGAGTCGGAGACAGGCATCAATGGCGAGCCAGAGTAGTCGCTCCCTGACCGGACTGCGCACCCAGTCGCGCGAGTCCCATTCGTCGCCGCCGAGGCTGTCCCCACCGTACAGAATCTGTGCAAAGGTCACCCCGCGAAACGCCGCGACGGCAAAAAACGCGGCGGCTTCCATCTCGACCGTAAGGCAGCCTTCTTCCCGCCGCCTACGAACTTTCCCGGGTGTCTCGCGGTAGATGGCGTCAGTGGTCCAGGTCTTACCCAGCAGGTAGTTCGCCCCCTGCTCGCGCAGCGTGGACTCGATCGCCGCGACTCCGGTCGGACTCGCGGTGACCTCGCGCGCTGGCGGAAGGTAGTGGTACGAGACGCCCTCGTCGCGCACCGCCGCGGTAGGTACGACAAGGTGTCCCATGGCGATGTCGCCGTCGAGCACGCCCGCGCCACCGCACGCGATGAACTTGCGGCACCCCAGGCCGATAACCTCATCGAGAAACGCTGCTGCAAGTGGCGCACCGACACCCGGATGAAACAACGCGACACGCCTATTGTCGACATCCAGCTCGTACACCGGGTGCGTGCCCATCTCGCTTCCCAACAGCCATATCTCTCGAATGCGACCCGATTCGCGCAGCGCCATGATCACGTCCTGGAAGAAGCAAACGACACAGTGCTCGGCTATGTCGATGGACCGATTTGGCTCCGGCTCGATCATCGCCCGTCGTTCGGGGTCGAATTCCAGTATCGGAAACTCGCGCCGCATGTTCGCTCCGTTCTCGTTCCTGTGATGCATCACACCAGCGCCCAGACATTGGACGCTTGCTTCGGAAACAGGGCGTTCAGCAGCGCCCGCGCCTCGTCGCCGCGTGCCCCGCAGTCGGCGAAGGCATACGCAAGCTCATCGAGCGAGCGGTATCCGAACAGCAACTGCAGGAAGGTCAGGCCAGGGAATGCCGCGTCATGGCGATCGGTCGGCGCAGGCTGCCAGGTATCTGCCGTGATCGCCCCCTGATTGAAACTGAGCCGGACGCCACTGCGGTAGAAGCTGACACTGAGCAGTCCCGTGTGTCCGGCGAGGGTTGACGTTTCAAGCCGTCGTTCCAGAGCTGGGGCGACGTGCCGCAGGAATCCGGGGATGTCAACCATTCGCAGGTACCATGCGTACGGCATCTGCACCTGCGGCAGATGCTTTGCCGCCAGCTCATACGACGGATGCTCCGCACCCAGCCCAAAAATGTAGTACATGGCTTGCTGCCCGTCCCGTGCGGCATATTGCTGTGCACGGGCTGCGAGGTAACGTATGACCACGGGGGTAACCGCCAGCCATGAGATGTTCGGTAGTAGCTCGTACTCCCCCAGAATGATGGCACCATTGCGGAGCCGCCCGGAGTGCGCCAGGTACCCGGCTGCTTCGCCTTCCGATGTCTCGATCACGCACAGGCACGCCGCGACCTCACTCGCCGGGTCGCGCCCATCCAGCTCGTATCGCCATTCAGCCTCAGTGCGCACACAGGCAACCCGGTCTCGTGCCATGCGCCGCTCATATATCTTGGTGATAAAGGGCAGATCCTCCTCACGAGCGGCCCGTACGGCGTACGGCTCCCGTGGCCCCGATACCAGCGCAGGGGCCAGCGGGAGATAGCCGGTCCTCGCGCCGCCAAGATTCAAACCGCCCAACTCGTAGCCAAACTGCCGATAGTACCACGGGATGCCGGTAATCGCCTGCACCAACTCACCGCGCTCCGCGCTCCAGCAATGCAACACATTGAGCTGTGCACGAACGAGCCCGCGTCGACGATATTCCGGTAGGGTGCCGACCAGCTCGGGACGTCCGACGCCGAAGGGGATGCCGCTGTACGACCACACCTGCGAGAGCAAGCACATGGTGGACGCGATCCGACCCGATCGTGTGTCCTCTACCACCGTCCAGTCGAACGCGCGGTAGGTGGGATGGTTGCCGCTCATAAGGTCGCGCGTCCAAGCGGCGATCCCAGCACTGAACGTCTGCGGGGCATCTGCATGAACCGCGCCGTTAAGCGTAGCCACCGCCTCGGTATCGGTGGGGCTAGCCCGCCGCAGGACAAGCCCGTTTCCCAGGTCGCGAAGCACTTCCTGCTCGCCTTTCAAGTCTCGTGTCAAGGAGTCATCTCCCGCTTCCCTCACCTACCGCGGAGATCTACTGCAACGGGGAACCGAATCATGGTGCGACATATGATACCGGCTTCGGGCCAGCGAGCGAGCGCGGTTTACGCGGCGTTTACGGCCCTGCACGTGCTATTTCGGGGGCGTTTAGGGCGACGGCATATACTCGGCTTCAGTTGATCAAGCAGCCGCATTTCCTCGATTGGAGCCCAAGATGATCGGTTTTTACTTTTTCTGGCCCGTTCTCGCGCTACTCTTCCTCTTCTGGCTGTTCTACCAGCCCAGTCGCCCCTCCCTGTAGGGCCGGGCGACGACGGCTGGGGACTGAGAGCCGCGTCTGGGCCGCGCATAGCTGCGCTTGAGGAGAGACGGAGTACCGACATAACGGCTCCGCACGCGACTCCGGCACCAGCCCATCCGGCTCCCAGTCCCTAGCCTCCGTCACCGGTACAGTACGTTGCGCTTGAACCAATCCCAAGGCATCGCCTCCGCGTAGTGCAGCAGGTACTCCTGCGGGAGCTTCGGGATGTAGAGTAATCCGAGCACGACAGCAACGCGCCCCCACGTTTCAAGCCGGTATGCCGAAAAGAAGCGGTCCCGCGCCACGCAAAACAGGAACCAGTTCTCGAACAGGTTCGGGAACAGGAACAACATGATGCGGATGCCGGTCAACTCGAAGAAGGTCACGCCTACCATCCGATAGACGAAGAGAACAATACTTGTCGTGCGGGCTAACTGCTCGGTCCAACGGAGCGAGATAACGAACTCCAGTCCCAGGTAGTACAAGTCCAGGAGTTTGTCGAGTTGATGATATCGCGGACCCATGCCACCCTGCCGAAACAGTTCGACGATAATCACGTCCGCGCCGTCCAGCAGCATCGCTAGGACTCCGCCCAGCAACGGCTTGCGCAGGATCAGCAACGGAACCAGCACGCGCAGCGCAACAACGAAATACTGGCCCTCGGTCGTCAGTCCAAACATGCAACCGCCTCCCAATCAATACCCGCCTGCCGCGCTGCCCGAAGTATCGCATTGCCACCCTGCGGTACAACTGCGGCAAACGGGGCGGGGCCTGGGCCTTGGCTGCTGGTCGAGTTCATGACGACTGCTAAAGCAAATGGGCCGCGACGGATCTCTCCGTCGCGGCCCACTCGGTTCGCTGAACCGAAACTCGTTGTCGAGTTTAGTAGTCCATTCCGCCGCCCGGCATCGCCGGCGCAGGGTTCTTCTCCGGCAGGTCGGTGACGAGCGCCTCGGTGGTGAGGATCATCGAGCCGATCGACGCGGCGTTCTGCAGTGCGGAGCTCACGACCTTGGTCGGATCGATGATTCCCTTGCCCACGAGGTCGGCGTACTCTTCATTGAGTGCGTCGTACCCGAGGTTCGGGTTGTTCTGCTCCTGCTGCATCCGGCGCACGTTCTGAGCGATCACGCCACCGTCCTGACCGCCGTTGGCGGCAATCTGGCGCAGCGGCTCCTCGAGCGCGCGGCGTACGATGTTCACGCCAGTGCGAGTGTCGCCTTCAGCCGAGACCACGTCCAGCCCGTCCGCAGCGCGGATCAGAGCGACACCACCGCCGGGAACGATTCCCTCTTCAACCGCGGCACGGGTTGCCGAGAGGGCGTCCTCGACGCGGGTCTTGCGGAGCTTGAGCTCAGTCTCGGTCGCGGCGCCAACCTTGATAACAGCGACGCCGCCCTGCAGCTTGGCGAGCCGCTCCTGCAGCTTCTCGCGATCAAAGTCGCTGGTCGTGGTCTCGATCTGCGCGCGGATCTGCTCCCCGCGGCCCTTGATCTCAGCCTGGTCACCATGACCCTCAACGATCGTCGTGTCGTCCTTGGTCGCGACGACGCGGCGGGCGCGGCCCAAGTCCTCAACCGTGGCGCTGTCGAGCCGGCGGCCGACCTCTTCAGAGATTACCGTCGCGCCGGTGAGCACCGCGATGTCGCGGAGCATCTCCTTGCGGCGGTCACCGAAGCCAGGCGCCTTGACCGCGAGCACATTGATCGTGCCGCGCAGCTTGTTCACAACGAGTGTCGCGAGTGCCTCGCCATCTACATCCTCGCCTATGATGACCAGATTCTTCGACACCTGCAGGAACTTCTCCAGAAGCGGAAGAATGTCGTTGATCGCGGAAAGCTTCTTGTCCGTGATCAGGATGTACGGATCGTCGAGCGCCGACTCCATCCGCTCGGAGTTGGTGACGAAGTACGGGGAGATGTAGCCCCGGTCGATCTGCATACCCTCGGTGTACTCGGTCTCGAACGCCAGACCACGGCTCTCCTCGACTGTGATCACGCCGTCCTTGCCAACCTTGTCCATCACCTCAGCGATCAGGTCACCGATCTCGGAGTCCGCGGACGATACCGTCGCGACGTGCGCGATGTCATCCCGCCCCTTGACTGGAGTGCTGATCTCCTGGAGGGTCTTGACCGCCTGCTCGGTAGCGAGCTCAATACCACGGCGCAGCATCATAGGGTTGGCGCCGGCGGCCACGTTCTTGAGGCCCTCATTCACAATGCTCTGTGCGAGCACGACGCTGGTCGTTGTACCGTCGCCAGCGACATCGTTTGTCTTAGTCGCGGCCTCCTTAAGAAGCTGCGCGCCCATATTAGCGAACGGCTCCTCGAGCTCGACCTCCTTGGCGACCGTTACACCGTCGTGTGTGACGTTTGGAGCGCCGAACTTCTTGTCGAGCGCCACGTTGCGGCCACGCGGACCGAGCGTGGTCTTAACGACGTTGGCGAGCGTGTCGACACCCTGCTTGAGGGACTTACGAGCTTCCTCGTTGAATTCCAGTTGCTTAGCCATTTGTTACGCAATACCTCCCTGTTTTAAACCTGCTATTGAACTAGCTGAGGACACCAAGAACGTCGCTCTCCCGCAGGATCAGTACGTCCTCATCGTCCAGGCTGAACTCCGTGCCCGCGTACTTGGCGAATAAGATTGTCTGCCCTTCCGACAGATCCATCGCCTGACGCTCACCATTGTCGAGCACCTTGCCCGGACCGACGGCGATGACTGTGCCCTGCTGCGGCTTCTCCTTCGCCGTGTCCGGCAGCACAATACCACTCCGCGTCATCTCCTCGCGCGCCGCGGGCTTGACCACGATGCGGTCGCCCAGCGGGCGGATGGTCTTAACAGTTGCCTGAGTCATCTGCGTCCTACCCCTCCTTATACTCTGTGGCTTTTTAGCACTCTCTCGGCACGAGTGCTAACCTGATACGCATTTTACTACACTCGATCGGAAACCGCAAGCGTTTTTAGCACTCTTTCGATAGAAGTGCTAAACGCACTGCCATCGAGTGCGTTCCCCGCGCTGGTGACACGCCACCATCCAGATTAGGATGGCACTGGAGGAGGCGGGCGATGCAATATTTGCTGGTTGGGACGGGCGGGTTTCTCGGGGCGAACGCGCGATACCTCCTCTCGCTCTGGGCATCGCACCGCTGGCCGCACACCTTCCCGATTGGGACCATGCTCATCAACGTTACCGGGAGCTTCGTGCTCGCCTTCTTCGTTGCATACGGACTTCGACGGCTCGGCCTGCCCGATCCGTATCGGCTCCTGTTCGCGGTCGGTTTTCTCGGAAGCTACACCACGTTTTCTACGTTTACGCAGGAAACTCTGGACCTGGCGGTGCAGGGCCAGCTACTCATCGCGACGGCGTATGCCGCAGGGAGCCTGTTGCTCGGCCTGCTCGCGGCGGCGATCGGTACCGTGCTTGGTACCGCACTCTAGCCTTGCGCCGCCCTCGATGAGTCGCGTACGATACCGGCACTCATGCCCAACCTTCATGTAACCAACGAGACCGGGCGCCTGCGGAGCGTCCTGCTTCACCGGCCAGGTTCGGAGATCGAGCACATGACGCCGGAGATGCGCGACGAGTTGCTCTTCGACGAAATTCTCTGGCTGCCGGGTGCCCGCGCCGAGCACGCCGTGGTCGCCTCGGTGCTTGAGCTCGCGACAGGTCCGCAGGGTGTCCTGTACATCGAGGCGCTGTTGGAGGAGGTCCTCGCGGACGAGAAGCTCCGCCGATCGCTCGTGCAGGAGGTGATGAAACTTGAGCCAGGCTATGAGGAGGACCGTGCCGCCCTGGCGCGGGACCTCTTGGAAATGGAGCCGGCGCGGCTCGTAACGGCGCTCATCGCGGGGCAGCCGGAGGACACGCCGCATTCCCTCGCGGAGTTCCTGGAGGATCGCACGCTCTACCGCCCACAACCGATTCCGAACCTGCTCTTTATGCGCGACCCTTCCGCGGTCGTGGGACAGCGAGCGCTGATCAGCTCAATGCGCCTCCAAGCACGGCGACGAGAGCCGCTCCTGCTCCGTTACGTATACCACTACCACCCGCATTTCGCGACAGCCGACGGCTCGGATCCGACGTGGTGGGATCCGTTCGCCGTCCACCGCGATAGCTACCCCGAGGCTCATATTGAGGGTGGCGATGTTCTCGTGCTCAACGAACACGCATTACTAATAGGTTGCTCCGAGCGTACCGATCATCAGGGGATTGATGCCCTTGCGCGCAGCCTTCTGCACGCGGGTTCGCCAATAAACACGGTCTACGTGGCGCTGCTACCCGCACGCCGAGCACAGATGCATCTCGACACCGTATTCACGTTCATCTCGCCGGAAGAGTGCGTCCTGTATTCCCCGCTTCTGCGTGGCTACGGCAACGATGGCGTGCGCATGGTGGAGATGACCCTGGCCCGCGATGGGATGCGTGTCCGGGAACATACTACGTTTTTGCCGGACCTCCTGGAGCGCCAAGAGGGTATGCACCTGCACACAATCGAGTGCGGCGGACCGGACCGTCTGAGCCAGGACCGGGAGCAGTGGACCGATGCGGCGAACTTTGTTGCGCTCGCGCCGGGAGTCGTCATCGGGTACGAGCGTAACGAGGCGACGTTCGAGACGCTCCGCCACCAGGCAGGGTACGAGATTGTCTCCGTCGAGGAGTGCACTGTGGATGCCGAGGGACAGAAATGGTTCCTCGCGGACGGGCAACGGATCACAGAGACGGAGCTCGCAGCTCGCGTCGGGATCGGGACGGACAAGAAAGTCGCGATCAAGGTGGGCGGGCAGGAGCTGTCGCGGGCGCGTGGTGGCCCTCGCTGCATGACGATGCCACTGGTGCGCGACGATCTTTAGGCGCGAGACCTCCGGCAGGAAGTCGACATAATTACAGACTCATTTCGTCGATCGTGATGCGGGGGCAACATCGCGCCGAGGTCGACTTGCACTCCACTCCAGAACAGATCGTGCACGATACGCCGAAATATACAAGGGGACGATCTTAGGTTCAGCGTCCTTTCGTCGCGCTCTCAAGAATCGAGTCGGAGCGGCGCTCTTTGGTTACCTCATCATCGGGGCTTACGCAAAGCTATTCGACGACGCTTTCCCACCGGAGTAGTTCAACATGTCGTGGACCGTAATACTCTTGTCGCGGTCTACAGACCAGGGTTATGCTATCGTTCATCAGCTTTACACTGAAATCTAAAGAGGAGGTCACAAATGAAGGTTCTTGTGACGGGCGGTGCGGGTTACATCGGCAGCGTAGCAGTCGAAGAACTACTGGGTGCCGGACACGAGGTAGTTGTGCTGGACAACCTGTACCAGGGCAGTGGCAAGACGCTCCTCCCTGACGTCTCCTTTGTGCAGGCGGACCTGGCTGACGCTGCCGCCGTCGAGCAGGCCTTTGCGTCCAACCCCGGCATTGAGGCCGTGATGCACTTCGCATCGTACACGCTTGTGGGCGAGTCCATGAAGAAACCCGAGCTCTACCTTCGAGGCAACGTCGTAACGGGTATCAACTTGATGGAGGTTGCCGTTCGCCACGGGGCGCGCCGATTCATCCTGTCGTCGACCGCGAACCTGTTCGGCATCCCGGGCAAGAACCCAATCGACGAGTCCGAGCCGATAGAACCAGGCTCTCCGTACGGCGAGTCGAAACAATGGCTGGAGCGTGCGCTCGCCTGGTACGAACGCATTCATGGTCTACGCTACGGCGCGCTACGGTACTTTAATGCGGCGGGGGCCACGCCGAGGCTCGGCGAACAGCACGAGCCAGAGACGCACATCATCCCACTGGTCTTGAGCGTCGCCCTTGGTAAGAGGGAGAAGTTCACGATCTACGGGGACGACTATCCCACACCCGATGGCACGTGCATCAGGGATTACATTCATGTCGTGGACCTGGCGCGGGCGCACATCCTTACGCTCGAAGCACTCGATAGCGGCAGCCGAACGTACAACCTCGGGAACGGGCGAGGGTACAGTAACCTCGAGCTGGTCGAGACGGCACGAAAGGTGACAGGGCACCCGATTCCCTCCGAGATGGGACCGCGCCGGCCGGGCGACCCCGCGGTATTGGTAGCAGCGAGCGACCGTATCCGGTCGGAGCTGGGCTGGAAGCCGGAGTTCTCCGATCTGGAGACGATCGTCGGTAGTGCATGGGATTGGCATCGCGGTCATCCGAACGGGTATGAGGGTTAGCCGGGTGACCGGAACCGTACCGAAACAGCAGCCAGCGTGGGAGGAACGCTGGCACCCGCTACGAGAAGAGTGGGTCGTCGTCGCCGCACATCGCCAGGCACGGCCCTGGAGCGGCGAGACGCTGGGAGCTGCCGCCGGGCACGAGAAGCCCGCATACGACCCAATATGCTACCTTTGCCCTGGCAACGCGCGCTCAAGCGGCGGGCACAACCCCGCGTACACAGGGGCATACGTCTTCAATAACGATCACCCCGGGATGGGGCCTGGCGCGCCGACGAAGCTCGAAGCGCCGCCGCCACCGTACCGAAACAGGCGGGCTGACGGCCATGCCCGCGTGATGTGCTACAACCCACGCCATGACCTGACGCTCGCTGAGATGAGCGAAGCGCAGATCGCCGAGGTTGTGCGGGTGTGGCAGAAGGAAACGCACGACCTGGGGCACCGCAGTGGTGTGCGGCACGTGCTGGCGTTCGAGAACAAGGGCGAGGTTGTGGGCGTCTCGAACCCGCATCCCCATGGACAGATCTACGCTACAAACTTCGTCTTCAAAACCATCGAGACCGAGCTTGATGCATCTGTACGGCACCACAATGAGACCGGACGGAAGCTCATGGACGATATCATCACCGCCGAGCAGGCGGACGGGCGCCGCATTCTTTACGAGGACGAGCACAGTATCGCGTTCCTCCCGTACTTCGCACGCTACGCCTACGAGACGTACGTAGCGCCGAAGCGCACCATGCCGCATATCTATCATCTGTCTGATGCGGAGTCAGTCTCGCTGGCGCGAGCGCTCAAGCATGTAACCGTGTGCTTTGATAATCTCTGGCAGATGAGCTTCCCGTACGTGATGCCGTTGCATCAGGCGCCGACGGATGGTGCAGACTACCGCGCATTCGGCTTCTTCATCGCCTTTCACCCACCGTTGCGCTTTCCCAACACGCTGAAGTATCTGGCCGGACCGGAGATCGGCGGCGGCAACTTCTTGGCCGATACCCAGCCGGAGGCGAAGGCCGCCGAGTTGATGGCGGTCCCGACTACACACTACAAGCAGGCGGGTGGTGGGAATGATTCGTGACCGCGCCGAACTACTATTACGCATCCTCCATATCCACGAGGCGATCCGTGACGAGGTGGTCGCAACGTGCGAGCGCCAGGCCGCCGAAGATCTCTCCCGGATCGTTGCCGAGGATGCGGCGGGCGACACCGTCTTCGCGATCGACCGCGTTTCCGAGGAGGTGCTGCTGGAACGCTTCGGTGAGCTGGCTCGGGAGTGGCCCATCACGCTTGTCGCCGAAGGCTTGGCGAACGATGGCTTGGTTGCGCTATCACCAGGCAGTGGTCGAGATGGCGCCCTGAGAGTGATCGTGGACCCGATAGACGGTACACGGGGCCTGATGTACCAGAAGCGGCCAGCGTGGATTCTGACCGGCGTCGCGCCGGACGCCGGAGACACAACGACGCTCGGAGATATCGAGCTCGCCGTCATGATGGAGATCCCGCTCGTCCGCCAGCATTTGTGTGACACTCTCTGGGCCTGGCAGGGCGGCGGCGCACGTGGGGAGCGTTTCAACCGACTGACGGGGGAGCGGCAGCCCCTGGCGCCCCGGCCGTCGAACGCGCACAGCATCGCCCAGGGGTACGGTGGGCTGGCGCGCTTCTTTCCGGGCGGGCGCGACCTGCTCGCGGCGGTGGACGATGAGGTGGTCGCGCGCGTCCTGGGACCTCCGGTCCAGGGTAAAGCCGCGGCGTTCGAGGACCAGTACATCTCCACCGGAGGGCAGCTATACGAAATGCTCATGGGACACGACCGGTGGATCGCAGACCTCCGCCCTCTCTTGGAGCCGTTGCTTGCCCAACGCGGGCACGCGCTTGGCCTGTGCTGCCACCCCTACGACCTGTGCACAGAACTCGTCGCGCGTGAGGCGGGGATGATCGTCACTGATGAATTCGGCCGGGCGCTCTCCGCCCCGCTCGACGTCACATCCGATGTAAGTTGGATCGGCTTCGCCAACTCCCACATACGCGACCAGGTCGCCCCCAGCCTGTACGCCGTGCTGCGGGAAAAGGGCTTACTCCCCAGCGGTGATTCCCATGTGGCGCCTTGAGTTACCTCCCGAGCAGCCCCCATCCGACCTGGGTGCATTCCTTGACGTCCTGAACAAACATGACGACTTCTTCCACTCGGATCGACATCTATTCCTGGCCCGCTCGCCCGGCCGTCTCGACTTAATGGGGGGCATAGCAGACTACTCGGGCAGCCTGGTGCTGGAGTTGCCACTTGGCGTCGCGTGCTATGCCGCAGCTCAGCAGGACACCGAGCACGCGTTCACGGTGCGGAGCACCAACGGGAAACACTCAGAGGTATCCATCCCGTTGGAAGAGTTGCTAGGAGATGGTGCGCCCGAGTACGAACAGGCGCACGCGCTGCTCATCGCGGATCCAGCCCGCACCTGGGCGGCATATGCTGCAGGGACACTCGTCGTCCTGGCGCGCGAGCGCGGGCTACGGCCCGAGCACGGCGTGCGGATTTTCATCCACTCGAGCGTCCCCGCCGGCGCAGGGGTTTCTTCCAGTGCGGCGCTCGAGGTGGCGACGATGCAGGCGATATCCGCAGTTTTCGGCATCCAACTCGACGGACGCGAGATCGCGCTGCTCTGTCAACTTGCCGAGAACATGGTTGTCGGCGCACCGTGCGGCGTGATGGACCAGATGACTTCCGCGCTGGGGGAGCAGGATCGCCTCCTCTGCCTCTTGTGCCAGCCCGCCGAGATTCAACCTGCTGTACAGCTGCCACCAAGCCTCGAAGTCTGGGGGATAGATTCCGGTATTCGGCACGCCGTCTCGGGCGCCGATTACGGGGCGGTTCGCACCGGAGCCTTTATGGGTTACCGCATGGTGGCGGAGCTCGCAGGCCTTCGCACCATCCCGGCAGGCGAGGGTCGTGTTGCCATCGACGACCCAGCCTGGGGTGGATACCTAGCGAATTTCGGGCCGTCTGAGTGGGTCGAGCTGTACCAGAACCAGATTCCCTACAGCATGACGGGGGCGGAGTTCTTAGACCGCTACGACGGAATCACCGATCCGGTCACCCGCGTCGACCGCGAGCGCAGATATCGAGTCCGTCAGCCCACAGCGCACCCAATCTACGAGAACCATCGCGTTAAGCTATTCCGCGCACTCCTGACGAGTGGTCGGCTGGAGGACGAAGAACTCGGGCTACTCGGCGAGTTGATGTACCAGTCGCACGCGAGCTACAGCGCGTGCGGCCTCGGTTCGGTGGGCACGGACCTGCTCGTGGACCTGGTCCGCAAGGCTGGTCGCGGCTCCGGATTGTGGGGCGCCAAGATCACGGGTGGAGGCAGTGGAGGCACCGTAGCGATCCTGGCAAGCCGTGGAAGGCGGGATGTTGTTGAGCGCGTCGCTGCCCGGTATCGGCACGAGTCAGGCGCGCCAGGATCCGTACTTGGCGGCACCTCGCAGGGCGCGGCGCAGTTCGGAGTGGTGAGTTTGGTACCGGCGTAACGACACTACTCGACTCAGACGGTCCGGAACTGCCGTTCGTCCAGGGTACTGGGGAGCGCACTCAGACGACGCACCGTAGCTATATCCGCTCCAAATCGAGAGCCATTCCGGACTGTAGGCCGAGGGCCGCTCCGGCGCTGCCCTGGTTCATCGCAATGCAGACGTAGCCGGATGAATCGTCGAATACGAATAGATCTCCGGTCGCCATTTCGCCAAAGGTGCTTGCCGTGGGCATTTCGACCGAATTACTCGGTGTGTTTAGCCTCAGGGTTCGATTGCGCTCGATGGGCCACAGCTGCGCGTCGATGTTCGTGCGCACGTTCCCGAAGTTGTCGAGGAGCGCCACCTCTCCCTGTACGCGTTGATCTGCATAATCCGGGCGCTTCCAGGGCGGTGACAGGAGTTGTCCAGACTCGACCACAGGGCCGACCTCTCTGAATGGCTGACCTGCGGCGAGGTGCGCTCCAACAGGTACGAAGATATCCCGTCCGTGGAACGTGGCAGAGACTGGTTGGCGCATCAAGGCGCTGTTTGTGATCTCTCGCACCTCCTGGATTCCGCCGAGTCGCTCTGCGGCCGGGATCAGCAGACCATTGTCTGGCCCGATCAGGAGATCACCACGGGCGACGCGCACCGCAAGTGGCAGCCGCGACGTGCCAACGCCGGGGTCCACGACCGCGACGTGGACGGCGACCGGCGTGTACGGTGACGCGGATGCCAGAACCCACGCGCCAGCGCGCAGGTCAAACGGCGGGATGCCATGAGACAGATCGACCACGCGGACATGCGGGGCAATGCTCGCCGCAATGGCATGGCACGTCCCGACGGGACCCCAGGCAAGGCCAAAGTCGGTCAGGAAAGTCAGCAAACGCCGCGCGTGGTCATCCCCGCTCACTATACTTCCTTTCCTGCACTTCGTCATCGCAGGACCGAGCGAGCTAGCTACTGTCTCTCTCATATCCTGCTGCGGTGCATTTACGTTGTGTTGGGCGCAATGCGCAATTAGCTACGTCTGCGTAAGCTACGGACGCGCCGTGGACCATTGTTGACGAAAGATGGCAGTACACCAAGGCGCAGCAAGCTTATGCAATAGCTATAAGACTATTATCAGTGGCTAAAGCGTACCATCTCTCGTAGCTTCGCGTAAGACGTCGCTCGTCGTATGAGTCCTTGATGGTCCTGTCCCGGCCGCTTTACATACAGAGTGGAGGGTCGCTCCAAGAGGTACGGAAACTGAGAGCCGGACAGTTACGGTCGCCCTATTTGAGCATAGCTTTGGTTGCTCGGAAACCACGTCGATACGACGAAGGCAAAGCATGTCCACCAGAAAAAGACCACTGCGACCGCCCGCCTGGCTCCCATCCGCGCTGCCTCATGCTCCCCAGAAGTAGCCCGACCATATGCTAAACTTGAGCGGCAATAGTAGGGGACGGACGCGCAGACGCTGCATATTGACCAGGCCATACGTTCCCGAACGAGAATAGTCAGCGATCGGCGAGTGAATATCGCCGGGGAAGTGAGTGTGAACAGCTTGAGCAATCCGATGAAGTCCGTGCCGCTCCTGCTTTTCTTACTGGCACTCGCTTTCCTGTGGCAGGGCAGGACGCCCAACAACAGAGTTGACGCCGCCCCTCCGATTCAGGAAACGGGCACGGCCGGCGTCCAGGCCACTGCCGCACCGCCGATCCAGGCTACTCAGGTCGGTCCAACACCGGGGGGGTCTCCCGGAGCAACCGGGACGGGACAGGCACCCGCGGCAGGTGCCGCCACGGCGGCGGAGCCGACCGGGCCCGTCCCAACCACCGCGCGGTCGGTCATGGACACGCCCACCCCGCGCCCCTCGCCCGTCATCACGCCCGAGCCTGCTGGACCGGAGGGCGAGGCAGAGGAAGAGACTGCAGAGCATACGGAAACAATCGACGAGCCAGCTACGGGAGCCGAACGAACCCAGGCGCTCATCTCCGGTGTGGCGGTACTTGTAGGAGCACTCGGACTAGCGTTGTTTCTGCGACGAAACTGAAGCCACGGTAAATGCGTACTACCTATAGCCGGAAGGCACTGAAGCTCGAACAGCACACCGGACCGGGAGGACATAAGACCCTTGCGATACTTGCGCCATAGCGCGATACTTTTGTTTCTGATCCTGGCAATTGTCGTGGGTGCCTGCGGTCAGGATGCTGGGAAAGCCCCAAGCAGCGCGAAAAGTACCCCCACAACAGTCGCGCAGGGCGAGCCTGCCGCGGCGCCGACTGATGCACCCACAATGCCCGCTGCCACGGCGGTGCCGACACAGGCACCGACAACGATACCGACTAAGGAAGCTGCGCGCGGTGGCGGCGCGAAGAGCGCGCCGACCGCAGCTGCAGAACCAACGGGAGAAGTAGAGCCAGAAGCGACCACCGCTCCAGTCGCGCAGAAGCCTGGTTTACCTGTCCGATTCCTGATCAACACGCCGAAGCTCAAGGTAGATGCCGCTGTTGAGCATGTCGCGTACGCCCCGAACTCTCGAGCGATGGACGTACCGAAGAAATGGGAGAATGTCGCCTGGTTCAAGCCCGGGTATGTGCCGGGCATGAAGGGAAACTCCGTCATCGCCGGTCACCTTGACTCCCGAACTGGTCCTGCGGTGTTCGCAGACCTCGAAAAGATAGAGATCGATGACATCGTTTCCGTGATCGACACCAAAGGGAAAAAGACCGACTTCCGGGTGATGAAGAAGCAGGTTTACTTCGACGCAGATGCGCCACTCCTGGATATCTTTGGTCCCACCGAAGAGGCTCACCTGAACCTGATCACGTGCGAGGGCGAGTTCAACCAGGACACCGACCGCTATGATCGCAAGCTCGTCGTCTTCACAGAGAAGGTCGCGTAGAGCACTGTGTCGCGAGATACAGAACTGATGTCCATTGCATCGGTTTGATGCTTGCGCTCTGAGACTATGTACGAACCAGGCGGCTGACTGCGATCTAGAGAGCACCCAACGAGAAGTCCACGACATCCGCTATCACTGCGGCGGTAAGAAAGCGACGGCTTTTCCGGGTTGACCCGGCCCGATCAGCGCCGATGGTTGCCTCTGGCTGGCCAGGCATTCGTGGCTCCGGATAATAATGTTGTCAGAGCCTCTCATTTGCCGCGAAAATGGGTTGGCGCAGCTTGGCTTTCGCTGTCTGTATACTCGATGCTATGCGCTGTCAGTTTGGGAGTATTCTCCTATGCTCCTTTCGGTCCGCAGCGTCTGTCCTGGCATCAGACGGACCCGAATGGTAACTGCGGGCGCATCAGCACGCGTGCCGGACCTATATAACTCTTCTCTTTGCTTAGGCAATACCTAGCAGCCCTCTATGAACGACATGAGTGCTGCGACCTAAACGAGTGGGAGCGGCAAATGAGACGGTTGCGTGCGCTTGAGTGGGACGAGACCATGCACGCCAGGCTGCTTCGCGTCGGTTCCTTCCTTGCGATCTGGCTTGTTCTCGTAGGACTCCGCGTCTTCCTACCTATCTGCCCCTGCTCGCGCCTACGTCGGCAAGGGCGCAGACTGCTGCGCAGCCGGCATCCTGGTATCGATATCAGGGCGAGCCGTCGAGCTACGATGCCCGAAATAATCAGAACGTCAACTGTGGCCCCACCTCCGTCGCGATGGCGATCCAGTACGCTCAGAACGTCTCCGTGCCCATCAAGGACATCCGGGCCTTCATAGGGCGCAGGGGATACACCAATCACGCCGACATTACAACTGCGCTGACACGTTGGGGCGTTCAGTACCGCAGCAACATTGTGAATGCCGCCAGCCTGCGCGACGTTGTGGCGCGCGGTAACATTGCGATCGCCGCGGTGAACATGGACAGGATCAGCCGGGGGCGGACGTAAACGGCGCATCCACCGATCCGGCACTGCGTACCGGGCGGTTCGAAACATACGCCGATGGCCACTGGCTCGTCATCAAAGGTCTGAGCCCGGACGGAAAGTACTTTGTCGTCTACGACGGCAACGTGTGGGGCGGCCCCCATAACGGGACGTACTGGTACAGCGACGGCACCCCAAAAGGGCTCGACCGCTTGTACCTCGTGAGCGAGGTCGAGGCGGCAATGTTCGCCAATGGCGGCCGCACCGCGTCAAAGGGGGTGGAGATCCTCGGCCAGTCCCGGCCGAGCGTCGAGATGGGCGAGCAGCACAACGCCAGGATCAAGTACTACACGGCCAGCGTCGAGGAGACCGGCAAGGGGGCAGGCGACCCGGGGCACGGTGTGATGTTCAACGGGAATAAGGTCCACTGGGGTGCGGTGGCCGTTGACCCAAGGTACATACCGCTCGGCACGCGGATGCGCATCGAGGGCTGGGGCGACCAGGTGTTCACCGCGGAGGATACGGGTTCGGCGGTGCGCGGCTGGCACGTGGACGTGTTCTGGCCGGGCACACGGGAGGGTGCATTTCAGCAGAACGATCTGAAAGGTGGCACCCGCACCATCACCCTACTCGGTCCCGGACCGGCGTTCACGGATCGCGCTCCCGGGACCGCTCCTGCTCAAGCGTCCGTCAGTGTCGTAGAAGACCCCGAAATGGATCAGTCACGCTGGGTCACCCTCAATCTGCGGGCACATGACGCCGAGGATCGCGTGGCCGGCATGATGATCTCGAACAATCCGCAGTTCACGGATGCGTTCGAAGAGCCATATGCGGTCAGCAAGAAATGGACGCTGGCGCCGGGCGACGGCACGAAAACGGTGTATGCGCGATTCAAGAACGCACTCGGTGGATGGAGTGACACGGCGTCTACAACCGTCACCCTCGAGGAACGGCCGCCGCGGGGATCTGTCGTGGTCGCGCCGGACCCGCGAATCGTGCTGACGGCGGGACTCTCCGGCACACCGCTAGCCACCGTCGGAGACCAGCCAAAGGTCATCGGACACCCGGCGTACCGGCCGCTCGGTCCAAACTTGCTGCGCAACTCCAGTTTGAGGCTTGGGCCGGAGGACTCCCTGAGGGATGGGAAACGGGCCTTCGCGAGAATGGCCGGTCGGTCTTCGAGCCGGCGACCGCGAGCTATCACGGCAGTCTTGCCTTGCAAAGCATGGCGGAAGCAGGCCGCCAAGAGTCCGACCTGGTGCAGACGGTCGTCATCAAACCGAAACCAGATACAGCCTTTCCGCGTGGATTCAGGGTGCAGGTGCTTCCATGACGATAGGTGAACTTGCAACCCAGACAGGCAAGAGCCGCTCACTAAAGTCTTGGAAGGTGGACTCTGACGACAGGACTGGCTGGCAACAGATCAGCATCGCATTCACCTCAAGCAAGAACACTACCGATGCCCGAGTGCGCCTTTCCGGGAACAGGTCGTATGGGACGCCGTGCAACTGGAGCAGGGCAGCGATCCTGGTCCGTACCGTGCCGATGGCCTGCTGCTGGAACGCCCCGCGCAGAACCTTCTAGCGAACACCAGCCTCGAGGTGAACGCCGCTGACTGGAACGGTCTCAACTCCTACGTGTCCGTCACCGCAGCTCCAGACTTCGCACGTTACGGGCGACACGGACTGCTCGTCCGCAAGCTGCAAGCCGGTCGCGCCGCAACGTTCCAGCCCGCCGCGCTCGTGCCAGGACGGTTATACACTTACTCCGCGTATGCGCGTCTTCCGGACGGCCAACCCATTACTAATGAGGTCCTTCGCGGTTGGTACTACGAGGGAACGAACCAGCCGGAAGGAGTGAATACCGCGCTCATTGGAGAGCGGAACCGGCCACTGATGCGCTGGACGGCCGTTGGCGGCGGGTGGTATAGGGGCCACTTCACGTTCGAGGCAACTGAGAATAAGGGGTTGTATGGGTTACTCTCCACCGAGGCCGTCCAGACCGGTGAGCAGTACTACATCGACGGCGCGCAGCTCGAAGCAGGGCGGCACATGAGCTCTTATATCGACGGCTCGCTTGGCGAGGGGTACTCATGGACAGGCGAGCCCTTCGCAAGCACTTCAGAGCGGGCTCGCACCACAGTGGAGTACGGTAAAACCGTTGGCCAACAAGGTGCCTGCTTTTCTGGGCACGGCCCGATGCGACCGCACCATACGACGCCACGCTGTTGCAGCTCGGCAAGTTGCGGATAGCAGTAAACGGGCAAAAACTCAACCTACGCGATGGTGACAGAACACTGGCCTCCGCTGCCTGGAAGCCGGGGGCGGCACGGAGCTATGCAGTGCTCTGGGATGGCCCGACCGTCTCGTTGTGGATGGATGGCGCCAGAGCGGGGTTATCGCGCGCTGAGCCGCCCGTGGCAGGGGCGACCTTAACACTAGGACCGGGCAAGGGCTGGAGCTATCCGAATGCGGTCGTCGGCGATGTCTCTTTGTGGCGCACGCCGCCGACAGATGGTGAACTTGCGTTTCTTGCCGCACAAGGCCCGCTCGACCCAGGAGCGCATAGTGTTCGAGGTCAGTATACGACCGTGGCCACGAGCGCGGCCGACGAGACCAGGGGAGAAATCAAGGCTGAGTGGAGCGTTGATGGAACCACCTGGTACCCGTGGGAAGGTGCCACTGGGCTTCACAACTGGGACCTGGGCGACCAAGAGGGAGTCAAGACTGTATGGATCCGCTACACCGATGCTGCGGACAACTGGCTGGTGTACACCGACACCGTCGTTCGCGACACAACATCGCCGCGAGTAACCAGCGCCTCACTCAAAGCGAATATTGTGACGCTGCGTTTCACGGAGCCCGTATCAGGGGACACTCTGTCGAGCGCTGTCCTGACTAGCCGGGGCCGCCGTGTGTCTGGCACGTGGGACTACTCGCCCGGAGATACGATCGCGACTTTCAAGGTACCGGCACGGTCCGCCACACAACTGGAGCTACGCGTCACGACGGAGCTGCGCGATCGCGCCGGCAATCCGATAGCCGCTCCGTATCAGGCGACACTCGTGCCCACACCCTAGCCAAGGTAAGCCGAAGTCACAATCAATCCGCATAATCTCTGCAGTGTACCATCCCGAACGCAGTGAGGGATCCGCAGCCTTTACCGCTGATTCCTCGCTTGCTCCGAAGGACGGATATCCTACCAGTCAGCCGAAGTCTTTATCTCGGATTTGCCGGGAGGAGACAGTCGCGCAGGGTCGCTTTGCCCACACCGAGATTCAACTCGGACCAATTTGATGCGACGTGCGGGACACGGAGCCTGGCGTGGGAAGCACTACCCGCGGGGCATGCCGCGCAGGTCGCACTCCATCGGCTCCGTGCCGGCCATCGTTTCCTCCACGAGCATCTTCGCTACAGCACGGACATCCTGCGTCTCTGCCCACACCGCGAGCTGCCGGTCCGCGCTCGTACCGGTCTCAAGGATTGAGTGGATGTGCTCGACCTCGGCGCGACAGTTCAGTTCGTCAAGCACGTCGTCGACAAACGTCAGAAGTTCCTCGATGAGCGTGCGCTCCTCCACTTCCTCCCGCTTCCCGAAGTCTATGAGCTTGCCCTCGAGGCCATAGCGCATCGCTCGCCATCGGTTCTCAGAGAGCGCCGCCCGTGGATACTGGCGGAAGCCAAGGTTCTGAGCGCGTAGGTAGTATAGTTTCGCGACGATGGCCTGAGAGAGCGCGGCAAGTGCAAGCGTATCCTCCACCCTGCTCTGCATGTCGCAGATCCGGAACTCCAAGGTGCGAAACTTCGGGTGTGGTCGCAAGTCCCACCAGATCTTCGTCGCATCCTCGATGCAGTGAGTCTGTACCAGCAAGTCCACGAACCCCTCGTAGTCGCTCCACGACTTGAACGCATCCGGCATACCGGTCCGCGGCAACTGGTTCCAGATCACGTGCCGGTAACTCTTCAGTCCGGTCGGCCTGCCCACCCAGAACGGTGAGGCGGTGGAGAGGGCCAGAAGATGCGGTAGGAAGTATCGTGCCTCGTTGAAGACATCCATCGCGATATCAGGGTCGGGCACATACACATGGACGTGCAGGCCCCAGATAATAAGTCCCCGTGCAACGTCACCGAGTGCGGAGATCATCTCCAGGTAGCGTTCCTTCTCGGTCACCTGCTGGTCACGCCAATCACTGAAGGGGTGCGTACCGCTGCCCGAGATCACCAGTCCCTCATGCTCACACAGGGAGAGCAAGCCACAGCGTAGCTTAAGCAACTCCTCGCGCGCCTCTTTGATGTCGCCGCAGATCTTCGTACCCACTTCGACGACACTTTGCAGCATCTCCGGCTTGATCTGATCGCCTAACAACTCCGCGCCCTCACTGAGCATTTGGGCTACGTGAGAAACGAGCTGATTCGTCTCCGGGTTGACAATCTGAAACTCTTCCTCGATGCCTATCGTGAACTGCGATGCCATCTCTCCCCCTCCGACCGCCAGTACGGCAGGCGCAACAGATGTCCCTCGACGGACCAGATTATATACGGCCTTGCGGCTCTGTCTCCCAAATCTCCAAAACGCGGACCTCATCCGCCCCGACCCGGAACTCGGCACCGGCTAGTACGGCGGGGCTCAAATCCTCACCACCGAGAACCTCGCGTAGTCGCGCTGCCGCACCGCTCAGTACGACTTCCGCGTCAACCTGCATGCTGACTTGGGTTGCCGACGGACCTGTATTGTACATGACGAGGAAAAAGTGCGAACCGTCTCCGTACCGTTCGATCCGCACGCGCGGGTCGGCCGTGCTGATCCCTGTGCGCGGCTGCCAGCCTGCCGAAGCCAAGCGTATGAGGACCTGGGCATACTTGTCCTGGTATCGCACCTCATTCACCGGAGTTACATACCCGGCGTTCTGAGGTCCAGAGGACACAAATAGTCCGTACAGGAGCGCCCACTTCCATAGCCGCTCGACGTCCTGCTCTCGCTCCCATCCCTCGTAGATCATCAGCAGGACCGGTTTTTGCCAGGCGACCGTCCGGTAATAGGCGAGGCGGGATTCGTGGTTGAGTAGTGACTCAAACGTCTGCTCCGCGCAGATAACGTCGAGCGCAAACGCGTTGAACGCGCGCGTCTCCGAAATCCCATTGCCCATCAGCACCCTGCCGGCAGCATGCAGCCGACGTCTCAGTTCCCACAGGTACTCCTGATGAGAGAACGAATTGTACAGTGCCGGCTGCCGGCGTTCTTTCTGGTATGTCAGCGGAATACGCGCGGAAACGAAATGGGCGCGTCGATAGTTGTAGAAGTTCCCCCATGCGTCGAGGGAGTCAACGTAAATGCCATCCACCTTGGCGGACTGCAGCAACAGCGGCACGTGCTGGTCGAGCATGTATCGAGCAATCGTTGGGGAGGGCGTACCAAGATCGGGGCTGGGGTTGAGCGGGAACGTGACGGAATTGCCACCCCAGGCGGTCGTACGGCGCACAAGATGAAGACGATCTGCCGAGACATGCAGGGCGCAGTTTCTGATTATCTGCTTGTGTTGCTCGACATCCGTGTAACTGTTGGGAAGATTGGGCGACGGTCCGCCGAACAGATTGGCAGATGCGGTCCATTCGGTCAGCGCTCGCAAAGCGGCGTCGTAACCTTCTGGCAGCGCTGCGAGGTTGGTGATCTCCCCCTGCCCTACGAGCGTGTACGCCAGCGTGTAGATGCCTGCCTCTTCATCCAGCCCCCACCCGTCGTTACGCTCATACTCGGCGAGGTTGCGAGCCGTATCCTGTGCATAGCCGGTCTCGTGGAAGCCGTAATACTGCGGGCGTGCATATGCATCGCGCGGCGCGATCTGCCAGAAACCATAGCGCCGAACTCGTGCGGCAAACGCATCTGGGTGCCGTGCGTAGTACCGATCGAGCGCGAACCGTAGCCCCGCGCCCGCGGGCAGGATGTCCAGTGTGAAGCGAAATGGCGCACGGCTCCGCAGCACACCACCAGCCGCGGAGGACAGGCCGAACTTGAGTCGCAAGGAAAACGCCTGGTTCTCGGGGTCGGGCTGGATCTCAAAGAGTACCGGATGATCCGGTGGGATCGAGAATGCCAGGTCGTATTGGCCCCGATATCGCCTACTACCGCCACGGGCACGTGTTCCTGCGCTTGCACCTTGGTCCTTGTGGATAGCCGTTGATTCCTCCGACAGTCCAGGTTGCCATGATGTGCCGTCCATCTCGATGGGAACAAGAACGCCACGTCGACGACTCTATCGCGTCCCGTGTTATCGACGACCCATCCATGGACCTCGAGCGTCTCGTCTTCGAGAAAGCGGTACACCGCCTCAACCGAGAGCCCTATGTTCTTGAGCCCGGCAACCTGCAACACCGTGCCACGCTCCTCCCGCATCGTGCCAGATACCCAAACAGCTGGCGTTCGTAACCGGATCGTGCAGAGAGCCCACTGCGCCGGAACGCGAGCGGCAGGTCGTCACCGTCGCCTCGACGAAGGCGACGACATTTCCGAAGTCATCCAAGCCGATGCTGCGGTTGGGCGATGTCACCCAGTGGCGCGGGTCGCCAGGACTCGCGGAGCCGCACCATCAAGGCCACGCGCGATCCGAAGTGCAGTAGCCGCCGCTCCCAAAGAAGTGGCGCCGAGCAACGAGAGGACCAGGAACCGTCTGCGTGTAATGCGACTCCCCACAACGAGCCTGATCGAGCGGTTCACCGATCATCCGCCAGAGGGGCGCGGCCAAGTGGATTGCAGCCCGCCATCACGGTCGGTGCCGCAACAAGGGGGCTGTTGCCTACCTGCTCACAGTCGACAACTCGCCACAAACCACGCTTGCGCAGCCCGCGACCGGTCTCAGATAACAGCCCACGGTATCGCGTGTGAAAGAAGTAAACCTGACGTCCTTCCGCCAGGTGACGGTCCAGACGTCGATTGACGTTACTGGTGCGCACCTGGACGATCGCTATATCCCTTCGGTGCCCTTCTACGTGCGTCATATACTGTAACGGTGTTGTGTTCTCCGTATCGTAGATCGTTGCGTTGGGCGGTGCCTGCGCGACTCGGTCGATGAGTCGCCGCGGCGCGTACAGCTTGCTGGCGTCCACGATGGGACGATGGACTGCCCACGTCTGGCCTACGGCGAGTAGCAGGCGACGGTGACGACCACAACGGCAAGGCGAAGGTCAGATCGCGATAGACGTCTGAAGGGGCCTAGCAGGGTGTGAATGCCAAATGCCAGCCAGACCGCCATAACAAGATAGGTTGGGATGAAGTAGACAAACGCGTCGTTCACGTCGTACTCAAGCCCGTAAATCAGCGTTAGCACAAACAAAAGTAGCAGCATTCCAGACGCAGCCCGATCGCGCCACCAGCCCGCCACCGCGCCGAGCAGCGCCAAAACGAGCAATGCGGGATGGTACTGCTTCAGCAAGAGCGAGTTCCAGATCGCGAACCTACCGACAATTTCCCCTGGACCAAACGCCCACATCTTGTCGCTAAACTGCCGGCCTGTAACGTGAACAAGGAATCTTGGCAGCGTCGACGGGTCACCGGTGTTAAGTGGTGGGTCCATTGAGGCACGAATCGGAAGATACAAGTACGGCGCAAGTCCAAGCACGAAGAGCCCACTCGCCTTTAGAGCAAGCGCCAGTCGCGCACAGTACGCCGATCCGTCAGCCAAACAAATAGCCCGCCACACGGAATGAGCAGCGCGCTGGTAAGGTGATTCGTAAGCGAAAGGCCGGTCAGAAACGCGGCAAGCAGCAGATACCGGTCGGACCGTCGTTCGCGCCACATCACAAGTGACAGGAGCACCGCGCAAAGAAAGAGGACATTGAGCGTGTACACCTCCGCGATAACCGCTTCTCGCCAGAATGTCCGGCTCACCCCGAAGGCAAGGGCGGCGATCACGGCGGGAAGGCTTTCCGTGAGCCGCGACGCGACGAGGTACAGGAGCATGATCGCCAAGGCCGCGTATACCGCGGAAGATAGATTTACACGATAGGCGACATCGCCAACTGGCAAGTACGTGAAGAGTTTACCGAGCATGATATAGGTCGGGTATCCGGTTGGATGGCCGATCCCGAGCACGTATGCGCGCGCCTGGAACCGGCCCGAATCCTTCGGCAAAACACTCGGCGCAAGGGTGTCCAAGTACACGGCGAACAGGATTAGCCCCACAATCCCGGCAACAAGCCAGTGTCTGTGGCGGATGAGCAACCGCTGCTTCGGCTGCGCCCTCGCCTGTGTCGGGCTCTCAGATCGCGCTATCGTCCCATCTTGCAAACTCATCGACCACACACCGAAAATATTACGACGCCTGGGTTCTCAAACGCGACATGATACAGTGCCTGCTCGCGTCGAAATGGGGCGGGCCGGTAACGCACATTATTGTCCCACAGTGATCGGGCGCGGAACCGCTTGTAGAACACAACGTGGCGCACATCGTACTGCTGGAGTATCGTGCGCGTCTTCGCACCGCTGGCATGTTGCAGTACCCACTGTGCTGCCTCCACCTCCGGCCGGTCTCGTGCCGGGACGACGCGCGGGAGAGCGAGCTGCCCTTTGGTGAAGCCCATCAGCCCCTCGTAGCCTCCTATTGCCAGCATAGCGCTGCCCGGCACCTGGTTCTGATGCGGGCTGACGATGATGTTTCCCCCGGAGTTATGGGATTCGAGCCATCGTCCAGCGGCCGCGATCTCAGGTGTCATCAACACCTGCCGGCTCGGACGTGTCGCCTGGTTATAGTTCAGCTGCAATTGTAAGGCAACCACCACCACCATCACGCCAGCAGCGCCGAACGTTAGCAAGGTGCGTCTTTCGGTAGAGCGCAGGATGGAGACTACGGCAAGTGATGCGAGAACGGCCAGTGGCAATCCCAGATCGCGGGTAAACCGCAATGGAAAGCCGCTGAGTGAGGTCCGGCTCGCGACGAAAAACACGACGGTCCATCCGATCAGCAAGACGGCTGGTAAGTGCTGAACCGATCGCAACTGCCGAAGATTCGCCACGAGCAGCAGCACGCCCAGCAAGCCGAACCAGACCACTGGCTGCCCCAGGTAGGCGGGCACCGTGCCGAGCACGAACGGCTCTTCCGTGCCGATAACCATACTGACATGGCCGGCGGCGTCCGTGTTATCGGACACTCCAAATAGTCCCCGCAGCGTCGCGGACAGGTCGTACGTACCCCACGCGTGGATGACAGAGATGACGCCCAGACCGCCGAAGGATGCCGCGAACGCCAACGCCCGGCGGCGATCGCGCAACATGAGGTAGGGAAGCCACAGGACCGCGACAAGTGCGAGGAGTAACACCTCGTAGTAGGTGGTTATCGTGTGGTAGAACACGATTGTGGAGCCAAGCAGGACAACGAGAATGCCGTTGCGGAGGTGAGGCGCCTGCAAGAACATGGTTAGCGCGACAAACATGAGCGCGAGCAAGAACTCAGCGGCGAGCATATCGACATAGATACCGTCACGGAAATACATCCACTGGCTGTTGAGCAGAACGCCGCCGAACAGCGCCGCGGCAACACCGGCCGCCCATCCGAAGAGTCTGCGAGCTACGATGTACGCCGCGATCGCTGGCAGCAGCATCAGCCCTGGTCCGAGATACGCGAATAACTGCAGTGGGGAGAGGCCGCTCAGCCGCACCATGATGGCGCTAAGAACGTGGTAGCCCGGTGGATACACCATATAGGATCCGGCGGCGCCGCGCTCCAAGACCAGATTTACCATTACCGTGTGATTGTAGTGATCCATACCGCGAATGAACGGCCAGTCGAACAGCGCTGGGCCGACGTAGCCACGAGCCGCGACCAGCAACAAGACCCCGGCAATGGACCATCGCCGGGCAAGCGACACGACGCGTTCAAAGCCGCGATGGCGTGTTGTCTTGCCGGGCGCATTTGCAGCCGCACCGGTGTTTCCGTCCGGCACCTCGCCCTGTTTTGCGACGGTGGAGTCAGGGCGCGCCAGAATATGAAGCACGCCGCTAAGTACGATCAGAAGTAACGTGTAAGGGACCAGGGTGCGAACTGGCAAAACTCGAAGGAGGGATGCCGCGATGCAGCACCCTGCGAGGATCAGAGGTATCAGCGCGGCGGCTCGGAGCCGCGGTGCTTCCATACGCCATTGCTCGGGCGCAGGCATTGCGGACCGAATTCTCGACCACACGACGACTCCAACGCCCGTCACGAGACAGCAGCCGGCGATTGCAATACCGAGCGTGATTCCCGTGCCGAGGATTCGAGCAAGCAGCAGGGCGAACAATGGTACAAGCGCAACCGACATCGCGATGGTGGCTGCCAAGCGTTCAACCCAGTCAGCAGCGGCGAAGAGCGCTCGTGACCACAGATATCCCGGCAACCCAAGGACGAGTGCCGCAACCAGAAACGCGCGGATCAAGTCGATAACCATGCAGTAGTTTATCTCTAACGAGTGGGACTGTTACACCTGGAATGTGCCGGACGGGTTCCAGTCATGCTTGAAGTCTCGGTAGCGGACTGGTAGCACGACACGGAGACGAGATTTAACCGCGCCGCCTGCACATCTGGAGAGTACGTTAGAAAGCATAGCACCAGATGTCAAGATTCGTAATCAGGGATCCACGTTATGGCAGATGTAGTTCAGCGGTACTGTATACTTGACCTTCGATGTCGCTGAGACGCATGAGGGGTGCATGGACAACGTAAGACTGATTGGCGTCGCCATCGCGGTTGCCTTCGTGGCATACGGCGTCCTGAAATATCGCCGTGGCTCGTGGGCGAAATCGGACCTGCTGCTCGCGATGCTCGTCGCTCTGGGGATCGGTGTGGTCTCCGTACTACCGGGCATCGGCGACATCCTGACCTCGGTTTTCCGATTGCAGAATCGGGGTTTTGCCTTCCTCGTCCTCTCGAACCTCGTCCTTTTCGGCCTGTTCTTCTACCTACTTGGTCAGGTTCGCGTGAACAACCGCAGGAGCGGTGATATCGTACGGGCCATTGCCCGGCGCCAGTATCAGGAACAGTTCGCCCGGCTTGATACGGCGTCCTCTACCGCGGATAAGGGCAAGTTACTCATCGTCATTCCGGCCTACAACGAGCAAGACGCCATCCGCGGTGTTCTAACCAGAGTGCCGAAGCAGCTCCTTGGCTACCACGTGGAAGCGCTCGTCGTTGTCGACGGGGCGACCGACGCGACCGAAGCAGTGGCGATCGAGCATCAGTTCCCGGTGGCAGCGCACATCATCAACCGCGGCCAGGGTGATGCGCTCCGTACGGGCTTCGAGATCGCCCGCGCCCAGCGAGTCGAGATGGTCGTCAACATGGACGCGGACGGTCAGCATCAGCCGGAGGAGATTGAGCTCCTCGTTGCGCCGATCGCCGCGGGTGAAGCGGACTTCGTAATGGGCTCTCGTTTCCTGGGACATTACGAGGAGGCGGGAGGCGCGCGACACCTGGGCATCATCGGTTTCTCCCGCCTGATCTCAATGCTCAGTCGTGTGAGAATCACGGACTGCACGAATGGTTTCCGCGCGATACGAGGCGAGGCGCTGAGCCGCCTGGAACTGCGCGAGGATCGCTTCAGCACGGCGGAGCTGATACTCGAGGCGGCGAAAAAAGGGTTGCGGATACGGGAGGTTCCCGTCTCCATCCTGCGCAGAGCTGAGGGAGAAAGCAAGAAACCGAAGGGCTTGGGCTATCCCCTGGGATTCCTGCGCGTGATCATCCATACGTGGCTTCGCTAGAGAAACGTCGGCGTCGCTTCGGTCCGGCCACCCTGGCTGGCACCCAGGGGGTGCGCGCGGGCTCGCTCTACCTGATTCTCGCACTCGGCGTCTCTGGCGCATCGACGCTTCTCTTCCAGATAATCGCCCGGCGTTCCCTGGGTCCTGACCGTTGGGGTTCCGTCGCGATTCTCTGGTCGTGCACCTTTCTGGCATCCCAGGTTCTTTGGGTCAGCACAACGCAGACCCTCGCCCGCCACATCTCCGAGCGGGAGGCGCGTGGGGAGGGATGGCTCGCGGTCGTGCACGCCGTACGCCGGCTGGGGCTTTTCCTGCTCGGGGGTTTCGTTGTCCTGGTCCTGCTGCTGAGCCCGCTGTTCTCCTCGCGCCTGTTTGGGGGAGAGGGTTGGTTGACCGCTGCACTGGTGGTCGCCGTGGCAGGGTATGCGTTCAACTACTTCCGCAGGGGACTGCTGACGGGGCATCGCCAGTTTGCGCGGCTTAGTGTGCTGCTGATCACGGAATCAATCGCTCGCTTGCTACTGACGGCGATACTGATCGGGCTGGGTGCTGGTATTGTTGGACCGGCGATAGCGATTGCTGCCGCACCGGTCCTGGGCGCACTCGTCGTACCGCCCTCTCCATCGGCGTCATCAGGTGCAGATGGCGCCCCGTTCGATCTTGGGCATGCGATGGGCTTCGCACTCCCGGTCCTGGTATGCATGGCGTGCGCTCAGGCGATGGCGAACGGCGGGCCGATCGTTATCGGCGGCCTGGGAGGGCCGGACGCGCACGTGCGCGCGGGACTGATGCTTAACGCACTCACGCTCACGCGAATGCCACAGTTTGTGCTGAGTCCCGCGGTGAACAATCTGCTGCCACACCTGAGTCGCATAGCCGCCATCGACGACCGGCGTGCGTTCGATCGGTTCGCCGGGACGGCACTCGGGCTGATCGCGCTAACAGGCGCCGGATTAGTGGGCGGGACGTGGCTCCTGGGCGAGCTCGCGATGCGGCTTACGTTCGGGGCCGACGCGGCGATGGATCGCGTCCTGCTCACCGTCCTCGGCCTGCTCGCTGCCCTGTACCTGCTCAACGAGCTACTGAACCAGATACTTTTCGCCCGTGGGTTAGCGGCACTCGCTGCTGCGGGCTGGGTGCTGGGGCTGCTCGCAACGGCGGTCGCCATTCTCGTCCTCGAGATGGAGTTGCTCGCGCGTGTGTCATACGCTCTGGCTATCGGTGCGATGGCGACCACCGTAGCACTGGCGAGTGCGCACCTGCTCACGTCGCGAACTCGCCACCCTACCGCTCCCACCGTGCCGGACAGCACTACGCCGTGACGTGACACCTACGCCCTTGGCCCTTGGGGTCAAGTTGCGTTTGAGGCTGTGATGCCCGGGTCTATTCCATTCGTCGTGAGTCATTCGTCACTTGCACGTCAGTAGGAATGTGACAGTATGTCCGCCTGAGGACCACAAGTTTGCGCTCTGAGCGCGCGTGGTTAGAATGTCATGTGAACTCCTCTCCTGACATCGGTGTGTTCCAGCGTCTCGGCGCATGGGTGCACCGGCTTCGCCTCTGGGTAATCGCTGCTTGGCTCCTTGCCGCGGTGCTCTCCGTGCCCGCGCTCCTACAGGTCACCGACGTCTTGAAGGTCGGTGGATTCTCGCACGACGGTCTGGAGGCCGCCCAGGTGAGGGCGACCCTAGAGAACGAGTTGAACGCCCCGCCGGTCACGCTGATCATCAACTTCCACAGCGACACGCTCACCACGGACGATCCCGAGTTCGATCGGCAGGTCCGAGAGGCGCTATCCGAGCTGGAGCGGATGCCCGAGGTCGCCAGGCCCATTGGCTACCACACATACTCCCCGTCGCAGATATCGCGCGACAAGCACACGGCGTTTGAGATCGTTGGGCTTCGCGTGAGTCCTGAGGAGTCGCAGAACTTCATGCCCGAGGTTAAGCGGCGGCTGAAGCAGACGGACCTGACTATGCACGTCGGCGGTGCACCCGCGTTCTACGCCGACATCGAGCGCACCAGTCAGTCGGACCTACAGCGGGCCGAACTCATCGCTTTTCCGGTCGCACTCATCGTCCTGGTGTTTGTATTCGGCTCGGTGGTTGGTGCCGCGGTCCCGGTTGCCGTCGGAGGCTTCAGCGTCGTGGTCGTCCTTGCGCTGGTTTCGCTGATCGGGCGGGTAACTGACCTCTCGATCTTCGCGCTGAACGTGGCCACGATGCTCGGGCTTGGTCTCGCAGTCGACTACGCGCTCTTTCTGACGAGTCGGTTCCGCGAGGAGTTGGAGCACCGGCCGGTCGGGGAGGCTGTGGAGCATACCGTCGGCCGCGCGGGGCGTGCAGTGTTCTTTTCGGGTTTGACGGTGCTGATCGGACTCGGTGGCCTGGTGACGTTCGAGTTCATGTTCCTGCGCTCGATCGGAATCGTCGGAGGCATCGTCGTGTTTGTTTCGCTGCTCGCAGCACTCACGCTGCTACCCGCGATCCTCGGCGTCATTGGACACAGAATCGACAACTTCCGTCCGCCCATTGCGCTACGGAGCACTACGTCGTTCTGGGCGCCTCTTGCGCGGTGGGTAATGGCCCACCCGTTACGAACGCTGGCACCAACACTTGCCCTTATCGTGTTGCTGGGTCTCCCCTTCACGAACGTGCGCCTCAGTTCGCCCGATCCGAGCATTCTGCCCTCGGGGCTCGATTCCCGCATAGCGTTTGACCAGTTGAAGCGAGAGTTCAGCCCGGGGAATCTTGCCCCGATTCTCGTCACGGTCCGCGCTCAAGGGCAGATCACCGCGCCGGAGAACCTGGAGGCACTATACGCGCTGTCGCGAGAAGTGCGTCGTCAGCCAGGTGTCACCGATGTTGCCAGCATCGTCGACCTCGATCCACGCCTGACGCTTGAACAGTACAAGCTCCTGTACCGCAACCGCGACGATATCCCTGACCTGTACGCCCAGGCGGCCCTGCGGGCATCCACCGCCGAGCATGTCACGCTGATGCAGGTCAACACGGCGTACCTCTGGAATGACGAGCGGTCCGCAGCGATCGTCGATCGGCTCCGAGCAACCGACCTGCCGAACGGTCTGTCGCTGCAGGTCGGGGGCGGAACAGCCGAGGTCAACGACGTCATCGCCGAGATGTATGGCGAGTTTCCTCGGGCGCTGGTGCTCATTATCGTAGCCACGTACCTAGTTCTGCTCGCGATGCTTGGTTCGGTGCTCCTGCCGCTCAAGGCAATTCTGATGAATACCCTCTCTATCCTCGCCTCGTACGGTGCGCTCGTGTGGATCTTTCAGGAGGGGAACCTGGACTGGCTCTTCCGTTTTCAGCCGCTCGGCTTTGTGGATACGAGCCTGCCGATCTTGATGTTCTGCACCTTGTTCGGGCTCTCAATGGATTACGAGGTCTTCCTGCTTTCGCGCATCAAGGAGGAATGGGAGCGGACGGGCGACAATACCGCGAGCGTGGCGATAGGACTCGAACGGAGCGGTAAGATCATAACCAGTGCCGCACTGCTGGTGGTCGTTGTCGGCCTCGCATTCGTGTCGGCGGAGATCATCCTCGTCAAGGCGCTGGGGCTCGGCGTCGCGATTGCGGTCTTTCTGGATGCGACGCTAGTGCGAGCGCTACTCGTTCCCGCGACGATGCGGCTCCTTGGCGAGTGGAACTGGTGGGCGCCCTCGTTCGTGCGGCGGCGGCTCGAGGCGGTGCAACTTGGGGAGTAACACGCCACGGCTTGCGCTTATCCTGCTCATAATCGCCGTGCTGTTCAGTGCTTGTGGCACGGACGAGACGGTGCAGGGCTACCGGGTGTCCGTCGGCGCGCCCACGGCGCCTGCGACACCGCTGCCGCCGGTGCGCTTCCCGGAAGACGAGGCGCCGCATAACGACTTGACCGAGTGGTGGTACTACACAGGGCACCTCGAAGGCGGCAATCGGCGTTTCGGCTTCGAAATGGTCGTGTTCCAGGCGGTGCGCGGTGCGCTTCCGCGCGCATATGTCGCACACTTCGCGATCACGGACGTTGAGCGCAGGGAGTTCGCTTACGACCAGAAGCAGTACACTGGCCCACAGCCACGCCAGGATGACGGCTTCCACCTGCGCCTCGACGACTGGATGATGAGCGGATCCGGCGGGACAGGATAGGCTGAAGGCGACAATGGATAACTATGGCATCGACCTTGTTCTGAAGGCGACAAAACCGGTGGTTCTGCACGACCGTGATGGTGTAATCTCGTTCGGTCCGGCGGGTGATTCCTACTACTATAGCCGCACCCGACTGGGCGTCCAGGGAACGATAACCGATCACGGGCAGCGACTGCGCGTCACAGGGCAGGCATGGATGGACCACCAGTGGGGCAACTTTATCTCGGTCGCGGGCGGCGGTTGGGATTGGTACAGCGCGCAACTCGACAACGGAGCGGACGTGACCATCAGCGTCGTGCGTGACTTGGAGGGCAGGACAATTCTCGAATACGGTACTTACGTGGACGCACGAGGAAAAGCGTCGCACCTGACAAGTGAAATGATTCAAGTTCGCGCCACCGGCGAGTGGACAAGCCCGAGAACGGGCGCGACGTACCCCAGTGGCTGGCGGCTCCGAATCCCCAGTAAGCGGCTTGAGCTCACGATCAAACCGGTCATCCTCGATCAGGAACTCGACACTCGCGCTTCGACGGGAGTCGCCTACTGGGAGGGAGCTGTTTTAGTAACTGGTAGCGCCAGCGGCCGGGGGTACGTGGAGCTCACGGGTTACGCGAAGCAGAAGCGATAGCGGCACTGCCGGCTACTCCTTTGGCTGATAGGGCCTTCCCGATATCCTAACACCTCATACTCAAACCGGCTAAATGCTAAGGCATCTGTCATTCCGAGCGTGCGAGGAATCCGTGGCACGGGTTACAGATCCCTCACTGTGTTCGGGATGACATGCGATCGACTTCAACCGGATTGCGTATCACTCCTTCGGCCACGGTTCCTACGGCAACCAGCACGGGCAAAATCGGCTGTTGCTTGGCCAGGATGTCCTGAATTTACATTGCACAGGATAGCAGCCACTAAGGCAGAACGACGTTATCGTCGCTGTAGTGACTAGCTGGCTGTCCATATCGTGTCGCCGTGGCGTTCGAAGCGTAAGGAGGAGGTCACGGGCGGTTCCCGCAGACCTATATTCGGGCCGGTACTGCCAGGCGAACGGCATACCGTACAGTCGCATTAGCAAACGTGGTACAGGTGATGCTTGCTTCCTACGAAGCCACCACAAGCAGTGAGGAGTACACGATGCCGAAGCTCTACCGGGCACGACACGACCGCAAGTTCCTCGGAGTGTGCGGGGGGATCGCCCGGTCGTATGGGTACGATCCGACGCTCGTACGCATCGGCACTGTTGTACTCGCCATCGCGATCCCGGGGCCCAGCCTCATCGCAACGCTTGCTGTGTACATCGTTCTCGCGGCGATCATCCCGGTCAACGACACGTACTAGCCAGTACAGTTGACCACTCCGGCATCGCTTCGTGCTGGAGCCACTTGTGCGGCGATGCTGCTGCTTGCGGCTATGGATGCCAGCCTGAACATTTTGTGTGCTGGCGATGATGGTCTTGCCATTCAGCTATACTGCGCCGTGATCGCTAAAGCGCATGAAAGGGACGCTGGTGCAACCCACCTACACGCACAAGGGAATCGTTGATCGGGCGCTCGATACCGCCGTAGTGCAGGGCGCGACATATGCCGATGTCCGGATCCAGGATCAGGTTTCCCAGAGCGTACAGACGCGCAATGGCGCCGTGGAGAACCTGCTGAGCGCGAAGGATCACGGCTTTGGCGTGCGGGTGATCGTAGACGGCGCTTGGGGGTTCGCGAGCTCCAGTTTGCTGGAGACCGCTGAGGCCGACCGTATTGCTGCCCTCGCAGTTGAGATCGCACGGGCGTCCGCTTTGGTGCGCGCAGGCACAGCGAGGCTTTCTCCAGAGATCCCCTTCGTGGATCGCTACGAGACCCCCGTGGCGATTGACCCCTTCACCGTGCCCATCGAACAGAAGCTGGAGCTTCTGATGGCCGCCGATGCCGCGATGCAGGCTGTGCGAGGGATCAAAGTCGCGCTGGGTAGCCTGTATTTTCAGCGTGATGACAAGTCTTTCGCCTCGACGGAGGGAGGGTACATCGAACAACGGCTCTTCGAGAGCGGCTGCGGCATAAACGCCATCGCCGTCGGTGGAAGGGAGGTACAGAACCGCTCGTACCCAAACTCCGGCGGTCGACACCAGGTCACCGAGGGGTTCGAGTTCGTGCGACGGCAGGATCTACCTGGCAACGCAAGCCGCGTGGCCGAGGAGGCTGTCGCGCTGCTCACCGCGCCGCAGTGTCCGAGTGGTGAGATGACGGTGGTGCTCGATGGCTCGCAGGTCGCACTGCAGGTACACGAGAGTTGCGGACATCCGGTTGAACTCGACCGCGTCATGGGCACGGAGGCCGCCTACTCGGGTACCAGCCTCCTCACACTCGACAAGCTCGGCTCGTACCAGTATGGATCAGAGCACGTTTCGATCATCGCCGATGGCTCGCTACCCGGTGGGCTCGGGACGTTCGGCTACGATGACGAGGGGGTGCCGGCGCAGCGGGTCCCGATCATTGAGCACGGAGTGCTCGTCAACTACCTCACGGATCGGCAGAGCGCGGCTCAACTCGACCAGCGCTCGAATGGCACGGGGAGGGCGTCTAGCTGGGGTCGTATCCCGCTCGTGCGGATGACCAATCTTAGTATCGAGCCGGGCACGTGGAGTTTTGATGATCTGCTCGCGGACACGGATGACGGACTCTACATGCAGACGAACCGGAGCTGGAGCATTGATGATCGGCGGCTGAACTTCCAGTTCGGCACGGAGATCGCCTGGGAGATCAACGGCGGCAAACTGGGTAAGATGTACCGGAACCCGACCTACACCGGAATTACTCCCCGGTTCTGGAACGGATGTGACGCCGTGTGCAACGAAGAGAGCTACGTCGTCTGGGGGACGCCGAACTGCGGCAAGGGGCAGCCGCCCCAAGTCGCGCATGTCGGACATGGAGCCGCGCCAGCGCGCTTCCGCAATGTGCGAGTGGGCGTAGTGCGCTAGCAACGATCTTGAGCCGATACGTGCGGTCGGGAGGTTAGATGCGAGGCATCGATGCTGTCATGCAGAGTCTTGAACGTGCTCTGCGCGGTTCGTCAGCAGACCAGACGGAAGCGCTGTATCTTGGCAACGACACTCACCTCACCCGCTTCGCGAACAACTACATCCACCAGAACGTGAGCGAGACTAACGCCCGACTCATCGTCCGCACCCTCGTCGAGGGCAAGGTCGGCAGCGCGGCAACGAATGACCTCTCGCCCGAAAGCGTGAAGCGGACGCTCCAGACCGCTACGAACGCGGCACTAGCACAGGAGCCCTCGTCCACATTCCCCGGTCTCGCCCCGAGTGCCGAGGCTGTACAGCCAGACGTCTTTGACGAGGCGACGGCCCAGTTGAGCGCGGCGGAACGGGCGGAGGCGGTGAGCGTGTTGTGCGAACGCGCGAGCACGGCGAACCTTATCGCCGCGGGGACGTAAGCAAACGGGCAAGTGGAGGTGGGACTGGCGAACTCGAATGGTCAGCGCGCGTATTACAGACGCACCGAAGCTGAGGCGAGTGCGGTATATCAGGGGCAGACGGCGAGCGGGTACGCAGATCGGCGCAGCACTCGGGCGGCACAACTCGATGTTGCGGAGATGGCGCAGGAGGCACTCGACCGGGCCCAAAGTGCGCAGAATCCACTAAATATCGAGCCTGGTACGTATGAAGTGTTGCTGGAGCCGTACGCCGTGCACGATGTCGCGAACTTTATGGCGACCCTCGGCTTTGGC
>JAUJMR010000001.1:45326-58960 GCA_030446765.1 Chloroflexia bacterium | reverse complement strand
ACGCGCTTCTGGTACACGCGCACCGTCCACCCACTCTCGGTTATGATCACCGGCATGACGCGTGACGGCACCTTCCTGATTGAGGACGGCCGCGTGTCCGGGCCGGTACGCAACCTCCGCTTCACGACGAGCTACCTGGAAGCGCTCAACGATGTACGGGGCGTTGGCAAGGACACCGCCCTCGGCCGCACCTCTCTCGGCGCAACCTGTGTCCCCGCACTGCATCTTGGTTCGTTCAACTTCACTGGCGTGACCGAGTTCTGAGCCATTCTGCTATCGCAAATCTCAACGGGGAAGGCAACCATGATCTGGCGCCTTGACCTGTATCCAGCACGCCGCTATCATGTCTCGTGGTCGTGCTAGATGGGGAGATGGCGATTCCCTGTACCCGTGAACTCGCCCACCGGGGTTGAATTCCCCTTCGCGGCCCAATCCTTTGGAACTGACCCCGTCAAGTGATGTTGATAGTCGGGTCCCACACGGCAAGAACCTGCGAACCCCGCCAGGGCCGGAAGGCAGCAACGGTAAGTAGACCTTCTTGGGTGTTGTGGGGCAGCCTGATTGGAGTCGGCTAGCGGACGTTAAGCCGGAGGGTTGTGGTCAACAAAGGGGTGCACGGCCATTCCCTTTACCAGTCAATGCGTGGCTCGCTGACAGCGGCGAGCCACGCCTCCTCAAAGCGAACACCGTCCACGGCGACCGCGACGCGGGTAGGCGTGCCCTCTGGGTCGCGAGGAAACCTGAGAATGCCCTCCTCCATCCTCGCAGACAGCGACATAGTCTCTACCCGCACGCCCTCCCAATTCAGCGCAACCGCGCACGCGAGCGGGTCATACTGAAAGTTCAGCAGGTCGTTCGGCAGCCGCTCGTGCGCGCTCCCAAGTTTCGACATTTCGTCGTCTGCTCCGTGTATCTCGCCTTGGTCAGCGACGAGTTGGGCGAGGCGGTTGCCACGGCGTAACGCAGGCAGATGTTTCGTCCGCAAGGTCGTTTCGAGGCAGACGTTCAGGGGCACCAGGGTCGGATCGCACCGCTCCCATACAATCCGGGCGGCTAGAGTATCTTGCTGCACGTTGTAGTCGACATCTGGGCCCCATTCGGGCAACCCCGGTCCGGGAGCCTCCACGTAGCCGCCCATCGCGACCACGCGCGTTCGAGACAGCAAGCCTGGGCGGCCAATCTCGAGGAGCGCTAGGTTCGTCCACGGGCCGATCGCAACGATCACGGCACCGGCATCAACGCTAGCTGCGAGCAGATCAAGGGCCGCGCCGGGGGACGACGGTACCGGCGCCTTGACCTCCGGCCAATAGCGCTCCGGGGCGGGGATCGCCGGATACATGTAGTAGCCGGAAAGCGAGCTCTCCGCGCCGGCCGCGACCGGGATGTCGTCGCGTCCCGCGAGGCGCAGCGCGGCATGGACACAGGCGGCCCGATATCCCGACTGGTCGCTCGTCGTGGTGACGGCGACGAGCTCAGCGTCCGGCCAGCTGAGCACCATTGCGAGGGCACAGAGATCGTCCGTGTCGCCCGCGATATCGGTGTCGAGGTGAATGCGTGTCATGGCTCTGCCGCTCCCCGCTGCCAGCCCGTATGTCGATGCACAGTCCGCACCTCTTCACGTTCTAGCGTTAGAGGAAAATATCGGCCAGGCGTTGCCTGAGCTAAGTTGGACCCTCGTTGTACACTGCCAGCACTGATGTTACCACGCCGCCAATCTCGTCGGGCACAGGTTGGACAGCGAAGCCATGCGGATGGCAGAGCTGGTAATCGAATACCGGTCTTCCTGCCTGACAGTCGTCGATCCCGGCGAGAACGCCGCCCCATCTCGATCGATGCAGTCGACATGCCTACCTCCAACGACTGGCCATCCACCGCAACTGATCATGGCCCCACGCACCGAATGCCGTTACAAGAGCCGAAAGTTCTCAGTCATCGGTATCGCGGTCAAGGGCGCTCAAGACCTGATAATGGGGATGCTCGTCGGGGCAATAGAGGCGCGCTAGATCGATGTCGAAGTCAGCGTCTTCGGCTCCGCGGGCGGGCAACTCCGCAGCGCTTCTGCGGCCATTCCCGGCACCCGACCACGACAGACAGCTCTGTTCAGAGCCAAGACAACTGGGACAATCGGCTTTCTCTCAACTCTCTCGCCAGAGCCTTGCGCGCTGGATGTACGGACACCGCCTGCACCGTGTATCCGTACACGGCTAACGCGTTACCACAGCCTCACGACGGCCTCTGCGCGAGCGCACCATGCGCTTGTCGTCAATGGTTGCAAGCGCCTCGGCAAGGGCATCGAGGCTCTTCAGGTTGTGCACGGGGAGAGAGTCATCGACGTACGGCAGCGCTGCCATGATACCGCGGGTCATGGGCTCGTAACCCGGTGAACCGAGCAGGGGGTTAAGCCAGATGAGACGGTGGGCGTTGCGTTGCAAGCGCACCATCTGTGCGCCGAGAACTTGTGGGTCGCCGCGATCCCAGCCGTCGCTGATGATAAGAACCACCGCGCCTCGCCGGAGCATACGCTGGGACCACCGTTTGTTGAAGGTGTGAATGCACTGGCCGATCCGCGTGCCGCCGGACCAGTCCGTAACCTTCAGCGCAGCGGAACGCAGCGCGGTGACCACGTCCCGTGACCGGAGTTGCCGCGTAATGTGGGTCAGGCGTGTGCCGAATACGAAGACCTCGAGTGGATTATGGCCATGGGCGACGATGTGCAGGAAGTGGAGGAGCAGTCTCGTATAACGGTCCATCGAGCCAGAGATGTCACAGATGGCAACAATCGGTCGCGGCTGTAGCTTCCGCTTGCGCCACGCTAGGCTTAGCGCCCTGTGGTCGCCGAGGCTGGAGCGCAGGAAGTGACGCATGTCGAGATACGATCCGCGACCAACTGGAACCGTGCGACGGGAGACACGGTTCCCGAACTGCCATCGCCGTAAACGCATCAGCTTCTCGGCCTGTACGATCTCCTCGTCCGAGAAGAGGCCGAAGTCCTTCTCACTGAGCAGTTCCAACGCGCTATAGGTTGTCTGTGCGTCCGCTGTGGCCTCCGGCGTCTCGAAGCGCTCGTCAGCACCACTGTTAGCCGTCTCCCCGGGCTGCAGCAGTTTTGATGCGCTATTGCAGGGAACTTGGGGAAAGGCCGTCCACGGCGACTGCTGCGCATTTGAAGGCGTTTGCGGCCGGAGCTGACCTGGCGTAAGTTCCGCGTGCCAATACCGATCAAACGCCGCGTCAAAAACGGACAGATCCTCTTTGTGGGAGACAAAGATAGCACGCGCCGCGAGCCAGAAGTCTTCGCGGGCGAGCCCCACCACATGTACAGCTTGCACGAAGGCAATGGTCTGCGCCGGACTGATGTTAAGGCCCTGGAGACGCAGGAACTGGCCGAAGCCGACCAGACGCGGCAGAAGGTCTATATGCTTCTCAGCTATGGCCGGTCACCGCTGCGACCATTCGAGCTGACTGCGCGCCACGAAGCCGAACGATATCTTCCTGGTGCTTCAACAATACGCCAAGTGTCATGTCAACGGTCTCAGGGCTCAGAGTGATCTGGTCTATGGCAAGCAGCGCCTGCATCCAGTCGAGGGTCTCGGAGACGCCGGGCACCTTATACAGGTCATGACGCCGTATTTCCGCCATAAACCTGCTGACCTGCTTGACCAGTAACTCTGGAGCATCGGGTAGCCGGGCGGCGATAATCTCCACTTCCTTCTCGATAGAAGGATACTCGATCCAGTGGTAGAGGCACCGTCGCTTCAACGCATCGTGCAGATCGCGTGTCCGATTGGACGTGAGGATCACCAGAGGAGGTTTCGCAGCCCGAATCGTCCCTATCTCGGGCACCGTGATCTGGAAGTCAGAGAGCAGTTCCAGCAGAAACGCCTCGAACTCCTCATCTGCCCGGTCTATCTCATCGATGAGCAGGACCGGCCGCTCGCCGTGATGCTTGTCCGCATATTCCACAGCTTGGAGCAATGGCCGTCGAATGAGGAATTCCGGGCCAAAGAGATCGTGAACCGTGTGATCGGTGCTCGCTGCGGTGACCTCCAACATCCGGATCTCAAGCATCTGGCGAGCGTAATTCCACTCGTACACCGCGTGATTGATATCGAGTCCCTCATAGCACGCCAGTCGGATCAGCCTCGTGGCGTGCATTGTCGCCAGAGTCTTCGCTACCTCGGTCTTCCCTACCCCGGCTTCGCCTTCCAGTAACAGCGGCTTTCCAAGACGGAGTGAAAGGAACAGCGCTGTCGCCAGTGCGCGATCCGCGATGTATCCGTGCGTTCGCAGGGCGTCCTGTACTTGGTCGATCGAATTGAACGGACCCGTGTCATCGGATGGTACTAACATACCGGCCTTTACGTGTGCTTTTCGTTGTGGTGTCCTAAACCCTGAACCGCAGATCGTGGTTTACGAAGGTATATAGGTCGCCTGGATGACGTCCGCCGCGCAGGCAATCGCATCGCCATTGAATTAGCGCGCTCCGTTGACGCTGGCTGCGTGCCGGTTCAGTGCATCGTGCTTGCCGATACTATCTTAACGCATCGACTTGTTCGACTGATGTTCGGTCGGTGAAGGACGTGACGTACCGGAGCAGCCATATTTGGCGGGATAGTCCGGAGAACCGAGGTTCGTGCGAAGGACGGTCGCCAGCTGGCGCCGGATCGGCGTTAGATTGTTTTCGCCGCTTCCGCGCCGTGACCCGAGGTGGCCGCACGGAAAGCAGCAAGAAGGGACCGCTTCGTGTACACCCGGACCAGCTGCTCACGGTACTCCTCCGACGCGTAAATGTCTCCGAGAAAGTCGATGCCGGAAACAGCACTTTCTGCTGCACGGTCGATGCTACCGCCGTTCAGATCCGTACCCCGCAGCATCGCCTCAGATTCGGTGGCACGGACTGCCGTGGCGCCAGCGCCCGTGATGGCGATGCGACTTTCGATGCAGGCATCCGCATCATCCAGCATCACCATGGCGGCAACGCCGGTTACGGCATAGCCGGACGCGGGATGCGCGAACTTCTGATAGGAGACGCCGACCCGGCCGGTCGGTATCGGGATGGTGATATTCGTCAGGATCTCGTCGGGCTCGACCGCCGATGTCAGCAGGTCCACAAAGAAGTCGTCGGCACGGACGGTAGTCTCTCCATGTGATCCAACGAGTTGCAACTGGGCATCCAGCGCTAGAGCAACGGCGGGCCAGTCGCCCGCAGGATCCGCGTGTACCAGGGAACCACCGATGGTACCACGGTTGCGAACCATCGGATCGCCGATCAACGCGGCGGCCGCGGGCAGGACCGGCAGCATCGCCTTCAGTTCCGCCGAGTGCTCGATGGCAGCGTGGGTCGTCATCGCGCCGATCGTGATGCTGCCGTTCTCCGTCGTGATGCCACGTAATTGAGGAATGCGGTTCAGATCCACGATCACAGACGGCGTGGCGAGCCTTAGCCTCATCAGCGGCACGAGACTATGACCACCGGCAAGAACTTTCGCCTCAGGGCCGTGCTCCGCGAGAATCGCTACCGCCGCCTGAACGTCTTCCGGGGCGTGATACTCAAACGTCTCAGTGATCACCCGGCTGCTCCGTTTTCTCCCTGGGCATCGACCGTCGGTGCCGATTCCTCAGACGGAACGCTCAAGACACCGTTACGAGCAGCGTACTGCACTGCCTTCACGATGTTCTGGTACCCCGTGCAGCGGCAGAGGTTTCCCTCTAACGCATGGCGGATTTCGACCTCGCTGGGATCCGGGTTGTGCTTCAAAAGATCGTAGCTGCTAAGAATCATGCCGGGGGTGCAGAAACCGCATTGCAGTCCGTGCTCTTCCCAGAAGCCCTGCTGGAGGGGATGGAACTTGCCATCCGTTGCCATGCCCTCGATCGTCAGGACATTGCCGCCGTTTGCCTGGACCGTAAAGACGGTACAGGCCTTGACCGCCTGGTCGTTCAGCAAAACGGTACATGCCCCACACTGACTGGTGTTGCAGCCGACGTGCGTGCCGGTTAAGCCAAGCACGTTTCGCAGGTAGTCCACGAGAAGCAACCGAGCCTCTACGGCGTCGGTGCGGTCTGTCCCGTTGACGGTCATCGTGATGGGGTACGTCACCAGAGTCGGTCTCCTTCGCTCACTTCTAAAGCCGCGTAGTCTTCCGGTGCTTGCAAGCCGTCGTCTACCTGCTAGCGGAGTTCGTGCGACTTTCGATCTGTGCTTCCATACAGCGGAAGAACTTGCCCACGACCATCTTTGCCGCCGGCGCCATCAGCCGTTGGCCGACGGAGGCCAATGGGCCACTTACCTGAGCGTCCCCGCTATACTCGACTCGGGTCTGTGCCCCCAGATCTTCGAGCCGGATGCTACCTACGCCCGAGACGAATCCACCGGAAAAGTTACCGTCCATCGCGAGTGTGTAGCTAACTGGCGGCACCGGATCGCGCAAGGTAATGGTACCTGCGAACTCCCCTTTTACCCCCGCAAGCCCCGCACGCAGCCGTGTCTCATATCGCCCATCGCCGGTATGCTCGAACTTCTCGACCCCGGGGAGGCAGCTACGCAGGACATCGACGCTCATCAACGTGTCGAATACCACCGCCCGCGGCGCTTTCATCGTGTAATTGCCGGTCAGTTTCACGCGAGTCTCTCCTGTCAGACAACGGCAGTCAACCGTTCGCTCCTCAATGCAAGTCCGCGTAGAATAGCACGGGGACGCAGCGCGGGCAAGGGGGCCGCTGTTTACCGCACACGACGTGGAGGATTAAGCACGGACCTTCACACCCTGCATCGTATTGGAGGGCAAAGTGATCGAGAGGGATGCGCGAGCGATTCTTGCCGCGGGGCTTGCCGCGGTAGAGCCGCGCCATGCGGTGCGCCAAGCTCTTACTGATCTGCTGCGTGACACCGACCTCGACCTAAGGACGGTGGATCGTGCCTTCCTGATCGGTGCCGGAAAGGCATCCGCCGGTATGGCCCTGGGCATCCTGGATGTTCTTCCGTACCCGCCAGCCCGAGGAGTCCTCGTCACCAAAGACGGCCAAGGCCAGACGGTGCCCGGCGTGGAAGTGCTCGAGGCAGCTCATCCGGTGCCAGACAAACGGGGCATGGTGGCAGCAGAGCGTGCACTGGTCGTTGCATCCGATGCGGGACAGCGCGACATCGTGCTATGCGTCCTCTCCGGCGGGGCATCTGCCCTATGGTCGCTGCCGGCGCCAGGCGTTTCCCTCGAAGACGTGCAAGCAGTGACGAGTGCGCTGCTCGGCGCGGGCGCCACGATCGGGGAAATGAATGCCGTGCGCAAGCACCTGTCTGGTATTGCTGGCGGTCAACTAGCTCGTGCGATAGCACCAGCACGTGCCGTCACCCTCACCATATCCGACGTTGTAGGCTCGCGTCCCGATGTTATCGGATCCGGACCCACCGTCCCGGACAGCACAACGTACCAGGACGCGCTCAACGTGCTCCGAACAAGACGAGTGACGCCACCGCAGTCGGTGTGGGACCACTTGCGGGCAGGCGCGGAAGGTCGGGTCCCCGAGACGCCGAAGCCCGACCAGCGGGACACGACACCGCACCTCTACCGCGTTGTCGCAGACAACCGTACCGCGCTGCAAGCTGCGGAGGTTGCAGCGCGCGATCGCGGCTATAGAACGCTTGTGCTTACAACCCGCATGGAGGGCGAGGCGCGTGAGGTGGGAGCGTTCGTCGCAGGTCTCGCCGCGGGCGTACTGCACGATGAGCTGCCGTTCGCCCCACCGGCCGCGCTGCTGCTCGGCGGCGAGACGACGGTCCATCTGCATGGTGACGGACTCGGTGGGCGGAATCAGGAACTGGCTCTGGCGGCGGCAATAGCGCTCGATGGGATCCCCCGCGTTCTCGTGACATCGTTCGGAACAGACGGCACGGACGGACCGACCGATGCAGCAGGCGGCATCGTAAGTGGCGACACGGTGCAGCGCGGGCGAGAGCTCGGTCTCGAGGCTAGTGACTACCTGGAGTGCAACGACGCATACCGCTATTTGGAGGCAACGAACGCATTACTGCGCACCGGTCCAACGGGGACCAACGTGAACGACGTGGTCCTGATCCTCGCCCGACCGGCCGATGCTGGCACAAACGTTGCTGGCATGCAACAAAGCCCCGATGACAATGGTCGGGATAGTTGTGTTGAAGGAGAGGTCCATTGACCATACGCGAGTTCATGACAACCGACGTGCGCACCGTTGACCCGCAGACGACGCTGGCGGACGCTGCGCGCGTGATGCGAGACACCGATACCGGCGTGGTGCCGGTGGTGAGCGGCGCCATACTCGAAGGGATCATCACCGACCGCGATATCGTCGTCAGGGCGATTGCGGACGGAGCGGATCCAAGCAGCGCTCTCGTACAAGATTATTTGACACGCAACCCGACCTATGCCGGACCCGAGACGACGATCCAGGAGGCCGCACAACTGATGCAGCGTGACCAGATTCGTAGACTACCGGTCGTAGAAGGCAGCGAGCTAATCGGCATCATCTCCATCGGAGATCTCGCTGTGGACACTGGCCAGGATCGACTCGTGGGTGACACGCTGCAAGATATCAGCCGACCGACAGACGGTGCCCCGTAGCGGCGCAGGCATCGCAGCCGTTCGTGCCTGGTGAACCACATCCACCAGTACGCTAGGGCACATCTGGTCCTTCGGATAGTTCGATGTGAGGAGGGAGTGCATTGCTGTGCGTTTGCATCACATGCAACTGACACTCCCGCCGGGCTGTGAGGCCGACGCTCGGTGGTTCTACGCTGGAGTGCTCGGCCTGACGGAGATCCCGAAACCACCTGAACTCGCGCAGCGCGAGGGCGTCTGGTTCCAACTAGGGTCTATTCAGCTACACTTTGGTGTCGAGGAAGCAAGCGTTTCATCACGACGACACATCGCGATTCAAGTCGATGATGCAGAAGTGATGCGCCAGGCACTCCAGGGAGCCGGGTTTGCGCTTGATGACGCTATACCAGTCGACGGGGTGCGCCGGTTCTACTGCCGCGATCCGTTCGGCAATCGAACTGAGTTCCTCGAAGAACGATCACCTGCCGGCCAGATCGAACTAGGGCGAGGACACCTTCCGATGCAAGCGTGTAGCTTCGACGCCAAGCTTGGGTGGAACGAACTCAACACCACGATGATGTAAGCCCGTTTGTTGGCAATACTCGGTAAACTCGAAACACCTCGGTCCGATCGAAGTTTGAGCCTTGACGAGTCGTCCTGACAGGGTAGGGGTGCAGAGTGCGGATACCAGGCAGTGCACTTGTCCACAAGGCAATGCTCACAGGGGACCGGGTCAAGGTTCCGCCCTCCCCGACGCTCGGCGTTAGTACCTTAGTGCGCCTGGTCACCAGGCACGCCGAAGAAGACTATGTGAGCGCTTTCGCCGCCGGGCTAGCATATCGCGGTATATTCGCGTCGTTCCTGTTACTGATTTTCATGCTGTCACTGCTCGGAGTGTTCGGCGCGACGGAGCAGGTGACGCGGCTCCTGGACCGGGTATCCATCGCGATGCCCCCGGCGGTAGTCGATCTGATCCGCGACCAAATACCAACGCAGGCATCGAGCACTCGCGTGCTCACCGCGTTTCGCCTGGGTGCGGTCGTCTCGATCCTGTTTGCGCTCTGGGGTGTTGCAAGCGCATTCCGATCCGTAATGCAGGCGATGAACGTGATGTACAAGGTGCGCGAAAGCCGCTCCGTGGTCCGGCGTTTCACCATCTCTGTGCTTTTATCACTCTCGGTCGCTGCATTGATGATTACCGCCGGCATCCTCGTAGTCTTCGGCGCCACCATCGGGGAACGAGTTGCACGCGCGGTGGGACTTGGACCGGTTTTCACCTGGTGGTGGGGTGTCCTGCAGTGGCCCATCCTGATAGCGTTTGTATTGCTTGCCTTCGCCCTGGTGTACTACTTCGCACCTGATGTAGAGCAGGACTTCCGCTTCATCACCCCAGGATCCGTCATCGGGCTCACCTTGTGGCTGGCGTTCTCCCTGTCCTTCCTGCTCCTCGTCAACAACTTCGGGGCGTATCACCGCATATACGGGGCGCTCGCTGGCGTCGCGATTCACATGCTGTACATGTACTATTTTGCGTACATTCTGCTGCTTGGCGCTGAGATCAATCAGGTGGTCGAGGAGCATTCACCCGGAGGCAAGCAGGCGGGTGAGAAGATCGCGGATGAAAAGCCTGATCACCTGGTAGGACGGGAGTAACCGGCACCGAGGGTTGAGCCGGACTAGGCGAGTATTCGCCTAGCCGCTACCGGTCGGCGGCGCACCAGGGTCCGCAGGACCGGATGTGGGCCCCTGCGGCCGCGCCACCTTCTGAGCATTCCGGTGCTCGTTGAAGACGGCGAAGACGGTGTTCTTGTGCGGCCTGACCTTGCAGTGCTCGTCCTGGTTTCTGGTCTCGTCGCAGTACCCGAGCGAGACACACTTGATGACCAAAAAGGACGCCAGAAACGGCGATGTGCGCCTCATCTCCGCCTTGATGAGTGCGAACAGCTTCCGGATCTCCCACTGCGCCATCGTGCAAAGTCGCAGCCCACTCATGTGAATGAGTTGCCGGAGGTTCACCGTCATGACCAGGTTGGTCTGCACGCCGTTCGGGAAGAGGAATCGAGCGTCCTCGGCGGGTATATCGCGCTGCAGCAGTTCATCGTAAAGCTGCATGTTGCCGTCTATTGCCTCGCTATACAACTCCTGCAACTCCTCGTCATCGCTGATAGAGGTAGGCACAGTGTACTGCGGCTGCTTGTACTTCACATAACGCTGTGACTGCTGGTCGAAACTGACGCCCATTCGGTGCCGGACCAATTGATGGGTGAGCGTCCGGGAGACACCGGAGATGGCGAAGGTAAACGAGATGTGCTCGATGACGGTTCCATGTCCGCTCTCGATGACGCTTTGCAGAAGCTTGCGCATCTTCTCTTCCGATACCTTGCCCTCGAGTACATCGTTCCAGATGTTCTGCGGCAGCTTCTCGGAGTAGCACGTGCGAGCTGCGGTGTAGGCCAGGGGGACGTAGAACTGCTCCGCAATCTCCGGTGTCGGAAAGAGCATTTTCACCCGAATCTGGCTTTCTTCGTACGTACGGGGCGATTTCTGCGCCGTCTGCGTCACGTTCCCACCTCAAGATCACTACACGATGCGCTGGCGAACGACGAGTCCACCGACTGACCTTACCACGAACACCGGCCAGTCGCAACAGCACCGCTCGTGGCACGTAACTTGTGTGTGGTGGCCAGTGCCTCACCCTCGAAAGGGGCGATATGAAGACTTGGACGATTGAGGAAGCGAATCAGACGCTCCCCTACCTCAACGAGATAATGTCCGTGTTGGTCGAGCAAAACCAGCAAACCGACCTCGCATGCCAGGCCCTGATCGAGCTCGAGCAGCGAATCGCCGGGAACGGACACGGGAAGGAGCGGGAACTCGCGTATCGCCGCGCCCGCCTGAACGACGCCCGCAGCAAGATGCAAACCGGCATCGAGCAGATCCACCGCCTCGGTTGTCAGGTAAAGGACTTGGAGCTCGGCCTTGTAGACTTTCCGTCCCACCGGGACGGACGTGACATACTTCTCTGCTGGCGGTTGGGTGAACCTGCCGTGCTGTACTGGCACGGTCCCGATGAGGGCTTCGCGAGTCGGCGTCTCCTCTGAACCGGTATTCCGATAGACTACTCCCCGCACGCGCCGAGAGGCTCAGACGCAAGCTAGCGCTGGGCATCCTTGGTCTCATCTTGCTACCAGACGGAATGGCCTATCCGTTTTCCCGACTATGACCGATTAACTCAACATATGACTATCGAGTGCGCGGGTGGAGCTCGCCACTCCCGGATGTTTCAAACAGGGAGGCTCGTGATAGGAACTCACGTCCGACGGGCACGAGGTCGGTCGCGGTGACCAGAACTTGCTGCTCCCGCTCCAGGACTGCCTCGAGCAGATAGCGCCGCCGCTCTGGATCGAGCTCACTGACCACGTCATCGAGCAGCAGCAGTGGCATTTCCCCCGTGGCGGACTTCATAAGTTCGACTTCTGCCAGCTTCACCGCGAGAATCACCGACCGCTGCTGACCGCGTGACCCGTACGTGCCCATATCGACACCGCCGACCGTAAACTGCAAATCATCCCGGTGTGGTCCGGCCAATGTGATTGCACGCCGCAGCTCGTCCGCTCGTGACGCGCGAAGGTTCTTGCTATACGCGTCGCGCAACTCTGCCTCTGCAGGTATATCGGTGGCTGGCATCGTCTGCTCCATAACCGTCGATCGGTACAGAACCTCGAGGGCGTCTCCCGTGCCGGCCAGCCGGGCGTGGAGTGTGTCCGCGAGCTGGTTCAACTGGCCGATAGCGTCGAGGCGCCGCTTCAGGAGGTACGCGCCATGGCGCACCAGCTCGTCGTCCCAGTACGCGAGTTGCTCGCTCGACATGTCTCGCCTGCCCCGCTCCACGAAGCTCTTGAGCAGACTATTACGCTGGAGCACCACCTTGTTATAGGTCTGCAGGGTGCGGACGTAATGGCTGTCGATCTGTGAGATGGTGATGTCAAGATAACGCCTGCGGAGGGCCGGCGAACCGACAATGAGATCGAGGTCCTGTGGCCCGAACATGACGGCGTTTACCTGCCCAATAAGATCGATCGCTCTCCGCGCAACGTTGTTCACCCGGATGCGCTTGCGTGCCACGCCTGAGTCGGCGTCTGCCCCTTCGCCCCGCATGACGATGATCTCGACGCCCACCGCGCCCCGGCGCTGGATTCGGGCCGCAACGCGACTGAATGGTGGGATCCCGAGATCGGTTCGCGCGTCCCAGTTGACCAGCTCCCGGTCCGACGTTGCACGGTGAGATTTTGTTGTTGCGAGGAAGTACAGGGCTTCCAGCAGTGTCGTCTTGCCGCTCGCGTTGGACCCCAGGACGAGGATCGGCCCATTTGGCAGTTCCACGTCAAGTTCCTTGTAGTTTCGGAAGTTCGTGAGGGAGAGGGACGCACAATACATTGCCCAGGATTATAACACCCGCCTGTCGCCGCCCCTGTCGCACTGCGTGAAGCTAGAAGTGGCGCACGGACCACAGGTCACCGAGGCGACAGGTCCATGCGTCTTACGGTGAGGAGGACGTACCCGGCCCATAGCTATCCTGCTCCTGTGACGGAAACAAATGCGGGTGCGGATACCACACCGAGCAATGTGCAGGCGATGAGCATCAGGACACCCAGGACGACACTCAGAAGCGCGAGCGCACGGGCCGGCTCGTTGGGGGCCGCTGATCCGAGTCGGAAGAATGCGACCAGGCCAAGTATGTGACCGACCACCGCGCCGGTGGTAAGGCCCACAAACAACATACCCGCCGCGACGCGCACGCCGGTCGTCGCACGCTCCGCGCCGGGTATCACGAGGCCAAACAGTGCGACGCCGAGCAATGACAAGAGAGACACCGCCAAGCACACAGCGGACAGCCGCGCGATATGCCGTAGTCGAACCACCCGAGACGGATCAGGCTGCTCGCACCCGTTCTTTATTCGCCTGCCTCGGGTGGGTCGATCCAGCGATTGTGAGCCTTGATCAGCGTAACGAGCCGCTCGTCCGCGACCGCCTCGGGCAGATTCTTCTCCACACAGGTTT
>JAUJMR010000001.1:18705-45226 GCA_030446765.1 Chloroflexia bacterium | reverse complement strand
GTAACGAGCCGCTCGTCCGCGACCGCCTCGGGCAGATTCTTCTCCACACAGGTTTTGCCGACGAAAAGGTTAACCTTGCCTTCGCCGCTGCCCATGTAGCCAAAGTCCGCGTCCGCTAACTCACCGAGACCGTTGACGATGCAGCCCATCACGGCGATTTTCACACCCTTGAGGTGTCCTGTCCGATGCTTGATTCGCTCGGTCGTCGACTGGAGGTCGAAAAGCGTCCGCCCACACGACGGACACGCGATGAACTCCGTCTTGGTAAGCCGCGCACCCGACGCTTGAAGTATGTTGAACGCCAGCCGTAGGCGCTCCGAGTGTGGTTTTTCGCCTTCTACCGATACGCTGGACCCGATACCATCGCAGAGCAAGGAACCCAAACTGATACTTGCGTCAATCAAGTTTTCGCCGCCCGGTGGAACAACGAGATGCAGGTTCCAGTCCTTGTGCTGTTCCCGGAGGAGAGAATCGAGGAGCCGATACGCCCGGATTCTGTAGGCTCGATCCTGAATGCGCATGGCAAGGATAAGCTGCGCGACGTCGAGTGCCTCTGCCTGCTGCGCGTACCGAAGGAGCTCGCCCACGATCGGGAAGTCGGGAAGCTCCGCCTGGTGAGCGGGCGCCAGGTCGGTCGCTTGCATCTCCAACATCAACGCCGATCCGGACTCTGCGGCGCGACGGGCTATCGGCGCGATGTCCTCGTCCTCGCCCTCGTGCAGCATTCGGTGATACGCGTCCGCATCGACATCAGTAATCGGCTCGGTAGGGAAGGTGGCAATCAATGCCGGGCGGACACTCATCAGACCCGAGTTCACTCGCACATTGTGCCAGGCGTCGCGGTCTGCCGTACTAAGGACGGGAAGCACCAACGCATCGGGACGGAGTGCATCCCGACCGATGGGCCGGTTCAAACCCAGCGCGGCAGTCATCGACAGTGAGCCTTCCAGCCGAACAAACACGAGGGCAGGACTCCCACCGCCGAGGACATGGGGCCCGAGTGACACCTCCTGCGTCGGTCGCGGCGAATACTCAAAGGGATTACGTCCGTCAGCCAGCGTGGTGGTCGAGATTGGCGCCACTACGCCGCCCAAGTTCGAGTATCGCCGCACCAGCTCTTGCGCGACAGGGATCTCGAACTCCGGGTCCTCCGTCAAGGAGACGCGCACAGTGTCACCAATGCCATCTTCGAGCAGAGAGCCTATGCCTGCCGCCGACTTGATGCGGCCGTCCTCGCCGTTGCCTGCCTCAGTGACACCAAGATGAAATGGGTACGTCATCCCGAGCTCGTCCATACGCGCCGCGAGTAATCGGTACGCTACTACCATCACCTTGGGATTCGACGCTTTCATTGAAAGGATCAGGTCGCGATAGCCCCACGCCTCGCACATGCGCACGAACTCCAGCGCGGATTCGACCATGCCAAGTGGGGTGTCGCCGTAGCGAGTCATTATCCGGTCGGACAGGGAGCCGTGATTCGTGCCAATGCGCATGGAGACGCCGCGCTTCTTGCAGCGTTCCACGAATGGACGGAACTTGTCCGCGATGCGCTCCAACTCGAGATGATACTCGTGATCCGAGTACTCCTCAATCGCGAACTTCTTCGCATCGGCAAAGTTGCCGGGATTGATACGAACCTTATCAGCCCACAGCGCGGCCTCCATTGCGGCGTTCGGGCTGAAGTGTATGTCCGCGACAAGCGGCACCCGGATGCCTTTGGCCTCGAGGCCAGCGCGAATATCGCGGAGCGCACGGGCATCGGCAGGCGTAGGCGTGGTGATTCTCACGATCTCGCATCCCGCCTCGACGAGACGAAGCGTCTGCGCCACCTGGGCGTCGATGTCTCGCGTGCGAGGGGTCGTCATAGACTGCACGCGAATCGGGTTGGAACCGCCGACGCCGACATCCCCGACCATTACCTCGTGGGTCTGCCTGCGCTGGTACGAATACGGGTCGCTGCAGTATTTCCGGTGGTGGGTGTCTTGTTCAGCCAGCATCATTCACTCTCGCTTAATTCCACCCCATTCTACCGAATCCCAGTGTATGCACAAAGTACGGAAGCCACAGGGAACGCTCCTGCGCTATGATTCCCGTGCATCATGACTCGATTGGACCACATGGAGCGATAAGACCTTGAAGGTGTACATCTCGATCGATACTGAGGGCATCAGCGGTATTGTTGCGTGGGAGCAGGTGATGCCGGGTACGGCCGAGTATGAGACCGGCATGGAGTTGGTGCTCGGTGAGTTGAATGCAGCGATCGAGGGCGCGATTTCGGCGGGCGCGACGGAACTCGTGGTAAATGACGCACACGCCGCGATGCGCAACTTCGATCCATCGCGACTTGTCGGCAATGCAGAGTACGTTTCGGGGCGGCACAAGCCGCTCTATATGATGCAGGGGCTGGATAGCACCTTCGACGCCGCCTTGCTTGTCGGATATCACGGCTCCGCCGGTACGTCGTCGGCACTTTCACACACATACAATCCAGAAGTGATTTATGAGGCCCGACTGAATCGCCAGGTCACGGGTGAGGCAGGAATCAATGCCCTGGTCGCGCAGGCATATGGGGTACCAGTGGTACTCATTACGGGCGATGCCCAAACCGGGGAGGAGCTGCGGCGATTCGTACCGCAAGTAATCGCTGTTGAGACAAAAGTGTCCATTAGTCGGTTTGCCGCAAGCAACCTACACCCTGAGACGGTACGACAGCGGATCCATACCGCAGCAGCAAAAGCGCTCCGCAGTGCGGCTGGCGCAGATCAGCGCCCCATACCCCTGCCCGCCCGGCTTGACCTCACTTTCATGACTGTGGACATGGCGGAAATGGCCACCTGGATATCCGGAGTGCATCGTACTGAGTCTCGTGTCGCGCGGCTGGCGGACGACGATCCGCTCGATCTGTACCGGCGTTTCGTCACTGTGTTGCGGCTGACTCAGTCCCTTGTGTCCCGGTAGACGTAAAGCGGCAGGATCTCGTATGTATTCACGGATATCGCATGCTCCAGGCAAACGCTAAATGAGCGGTCGGCGATGCGCGACACGACTGCGACGCGTTTCACAGGTGGCTCGCTAGGATGCGCCTGCCGTTGCCCTCCAGGCACGACCGCGCAGAACTGCTGGACTCTCCACACGAGCACGCCGCGCACCTGGCGTCGAGTATGGCGGAAGTACGCGGCGTGAATCGCTACCTCGGTGGAACGAGGATCGCGCTGGACTTTCTCGCCCACCAATTCGGATCCACGAGGGGTACCAGTGCCACGCTGCTCGATGTCGGTACCGGCACCGGCGATATCCCGCTCGCGCTCGCCGCCTGGGCGCGGTCTCGTTCGCTCGATCTGCATATCACCGCGACGGACGTCAGCGAGGAGATGCTGGAACTCGCGCGCAAGCATCTGGCCGACCGGGGCACCATTACGCTCCAAGCGGCGGATGCGACCAAGCTCCCGTATCCAGATGCGAGTTTCGACTTCGTGACTTGCAACCTGGCGCTCCACCACTTCCCACCTGAAGCTGCCGTCCTCGTCCTGTCTGAAATGTACCGCGTCGCGCGCCGGGCTATACTGATAAATGACCTGGAGCGCGGTCGAATTGCCTGGTGGAGCGCACGACTGCTGTTTGGAGTCATAACGCGCGATCCACTGACCAGCCATGACGGACCGCTTTCGGTACTGCGTGCCTACACGGTAGCGGAGATTGAGGCACTTGCCGAAGCCGCTGGCATCCCAGACGTCCGAGCGCGGAGGAGACCGATGTTTCGGCTGGAACTTGTCGCCGAAAAGGCGGGAGCAGGAGCGAACCCCGGGTGGAGAAACGAGAAGTCATAGTCGTCGGCGGTGGTCCCGCAGGATCAACCACCGCGGCGTTCCTGGCGCAGCGTGGCCACGACGTCGTCCTGCTCGACAAAGCACGCTTCCCACGGGAGAAGGCGTGCTCGGAATATGCGAGCCCGAGCCTGATCAATGTGCTCGACCGCCTTGGTGCGCGTGCCGCGTACGAACAGGAAGGACCGGTACGGATCGCCACAACGGAGATCCACTCCCCGCAGGGACGGACCATCCGGATCGAGTTTCACGACGGTGATGACCGCCGTCCCGCTCTGACCATGTCCCGGTCGCGGCTCGATCCGCTCCTCCTCGATCACGCGCGACTATGTGCCGTTGACGTCCGCGAGAACATACGTGTGCAGTCCGTGATACGTGATGGCGAACGCGCCATCGGAGTTGCGCTCGACCAGAATCGAGGGGAGCCGTCTGCCATACGTGCTAGGCTGGTGGTCGGCGCGGATGGGCTACATTCCGTCGTGAGCCGCGATCTAGGGGTGCGCGTTAGCTCGGTCTGGCCGCGGCGGCTCGGACTGGTCGGGCATTACGATGGCGTCTCAGGTGTCCGCCCGGACGTGTGCGAGATGCACATTAGCCCCTGGGGTTACTGCGGCATCGCGCCCCTGCCCGGTGGGATGGTGAGCGTCGGGTTGGCCTTAGACACCCGCCGCTATCGGGGACGCGCTCGCACGCGCGAAGGTATGTTCGACGAGGCGCTCCGGATGTTTCCCACAATCTCGTGCCGCCTCGGATCGGCACGTCGACTTCGTCCGGTTCGAGGTGTCGGCCCGATGGCCAGACGCGTGAGCCAGGTGTGCGGCGACGGATGGGCGCTCGCGGGCGATGCCGCCGGCTACACCGACCCGTTCACAGGGGAGGGCATTTACCGGGCGGTTTGGAGCGGCGAGCTTCTGGCCGGAGTGGCCGCGTCGGCTCTGGCATATGGAGGTACCAACCGAGCGCGGCTTGCCCCGTATGCACAGGCACGCAAGGCGGCCTTCCGCGAGAAGAGTCTGGTGGTGCTTCTCGTGCAGGCGTTCGTGAGCTACCCCAAGCTCCTGGAGTACGGCGCAGCACACGGACTGAGTCATCCGTCGGTTCGCCGCACCCTGGCTGGGGTGCTCGGGGACTACGAGGATCCCCGGCGGGTACTTAGCCCGCGCTACCTGCGTGATTTGCTGCAAGCGTAACCAACGTTCGTAGTAGGGTATAGTCCTGTAGAGGCTGGTACGCGTCCAGCGAAAGGAGCGGCATGAGGCAGGCAGACGAGATATGGATCAAGGCAAGCCCGAAAACGGTCTACGTGCTTGCTGAGGCGGTTGAGCGTTGGCCGGAGATATTGCCGCATTACCGATACGTGCGCCTCCTGGGGACAAAGGGAGACGTTCGCACTGTGCAGATGAGTGCATCCCGCGACGGAATCCCCGTGCGCTGGACATCATTGCTGTATCCTCTGCCGCGTCAGCGAAAGATCCGTTTCAAGCATATTCGTGGCGTCACCAAGGGGATGGACGTGGAGTGGCGACTGATTCGCGAACGCGGCGGCACCCGAGTCCGAATCGAACACGACCTTCGTCTTCCCTGGCCGCCTATCATCCGTACGATCGGCGAGCTTATCGTTGGCCGGGTCTTCATCCACAACATCGCGGGCAAGACGCTAAGACGTATCAAGCAGCTTGCCGAGATGCGGGCGGGAAGGTAATGCGCCAGATGGAGGACCGAAGGGTCGTCATAACGGGCCTGGGTGCGGTCACGCCCATTGGGCAGACGCGCAAAGGGCTCTGGGAGGGCGTGCATCGAGAGGCGTCTGCCGTTCGAAACATCACCCGATTCGACCCATCGGATTTCCGGTCGCACGTCGCCGCAGAGGTGGATGACTTCGATATCACCGCGTACGTACCCGAGCGCCGCGCAAGCAGAATGGATCGCTTCTCGCAGTTTTCACTCGCCGCCGCTATGCAGGCCGTCGAGGACGCCGAGCTCTGTCTGGAGCGCGAAGACCGCGAGCGCGTCGGTATATACATGGGTAGTGCGCTTGCTGGCGTCGGCTACGCCGAAGAGCAGCACCGGCAGTATCTGGACAAGGGTCTTCGGAACGTGAGTATGACGCTGGCGCTCTCCGTCTTTGGTGGCGCGAGCTCCAGCAACATCGCGATGGAGCTTGGGCTGAACGGCCCGCAACTCGCTAACACAAACTCCTGTGCGAGTGGTGCACTGGCCGTCGGCGAAGCGATGCGCGCAATTCGGCTGGGGGACGCAGACGTGATCCTGGCCGGAGGCGCGGAGGCTCCCCTCGCGCCACTGACATACGGGGCGTTCGCGCTCATCCGTGCGATGAGCACACGCAACCATGACCCTCGTGGTGCGTGCCGTCCGTTCGACGCTGAGCGGGACGGCTTCGTCATGGGCGAGGGCGCGGCAACGCTCGTCCTGGAGGAACTGGGGCATGCGCTCCGGCGAGGTGCACCCATCCTCGGGGAGATTTTAGGTTACGGGTCTTCCGGCGATGCGTACCACATGACGGCGCCGCTACCCTCCGGCAGGCAGGCAGCCCGCTCCATGACATTGGCACTGGCCGATGCTCGATGCGCTGCAGGCGAGATCGAATACGTGAGCGCGCACGGCTCCTCGACACCCCTCGGAGACGCCGCTGAGACGGTGGCTATCAAGACTGCCCTCGGAGAGAACGCGCGGAGGGTACCAATTAGCGCCACGAAGAGCATGCACGGCCACCCACTTGGAGCCAGTGGGGTGCTGGAGTTGGGAATCAGCCTGCTCTCGTTCGCGGAAGACTATCTGCCGCCAACTCTCAACGTCTGCACGGCCGATCAGGAGTGTGACCTCGACTATGTGCCGAACGTGGGAAGGCGCGACCGCGTGAGCCGCATCATCAGCAACTCCTTTGGTTTCGGCGGGATCAATGCGGCGGTCGTGCTTGGTCGCTACGAGAGGTGAGCCGGGTCATCACCAAGAACGACATCCCGCTCTCCTGAACGGTAAATGCGCCGGTGGCTGAAAAGCCGGTCCGCTCATACAAGCGGACTGCGCGTGAGTTCCATGCTGCCACCGCGAGGCGGAACCCGTCAGGGCTGAACGTGCGCTGACCGAACTCCAGGCCCGCAGAAAGAAACGCTGGTCCCAGTCCCTGGCCGTTTCTATCCGGCCGCATACCCAATCCAATGTCTAACAGGCGCTCATCGGCATAGAGTCCTGATTCGAGCGCCGCTGGGATGCGCGCATCTTTACCAAAGCAGAAGTACCCTATGAGCTCGTGGTGCTTGTCGAACGCGGCGTGGTAATGCAACTCCGGCCTCAAAAGCCAGTCGGCATCCTCGGGAGCAAAGCTGTACATCTCGTAGGGCGGCGAGTACCGCCAGCAGGCAATCGCCGCCGCGTCGGCGGGCGTCACCGGCTGTATAGATATCCGAGAGGCACGCGTCACAGTCAAGGCATATCCACCGTCATATCAGGGCAAATTGTCGCCTGCCACAGGTAGTGCAAACGTCATCGGCAATCGATACCTACCAGCGACCTCGAATCGTGTCGTCCGTAAGTTTATCGACCTGAGCACGCTAACGATTTCGGTATACACCTGAACGCATCGGATCAGCCGGACTCCGTACGCACGTATCGCAGTGCGATCAGTGGAACAACGCACTCACGGAAAGGTCTTTGTGTATTCGCATGATCGCCTCTGCCAATAATGAGGCTACCGAAACGATCTGGATCTTATCATTGCGCTGGTCCGGTGGCACTTGGATTGTATCTGTAATCACGACGCGCTCGATCCAGGAGTTGGTGAGCAGCTTGCGCGCTTCCGTTGCGGCCGGACTACCGACCCAAGCCGCGTGGGTCGCGGCAACCCAGACCCTTCTGGCCCCCTTGTCGATCAGCATTGCCGCAGCTTCGGTGAGGGTGCCACCAGTACTGACCAGATCGTCGACGAGGATCGCCGTTTTACCCTTGACGTCGCCGACCATGTCCATGATCTCGGATTCGTCGGGACGGGGGCGTTGTTTCGCGATGATGGCGAGCGGCACCCCAATGCGCTGGCGGAAGTCGTTGGCCCGCAGCACCCCGCCCGCATCCGGCGACACCACGACTGCGTCAGAGAGATCCTCCTGCTTGAAATGATCAACCAGGAGCGGTGCAGCGCGAAGGTGATCGACCGGGATGTCGAAGAATCCCTCGATTGCCGGTGCGTGCAGGTCCACGGCGACCAGTCGGTCCGCACCGGCGGTGGCGATCATGTTCGCGACGAGCTTCGCGGAGATCGGCTCCCTGCCGGTGGTCTTCTTTTCCTGCTTGGCATACCCGTAATACGGCACGACCGCGGTGATCTTCTTCGCGGATGCGCGGCGCGCGGCGTCGATCATGAACAGTAGTTCCATCAGCGAGTGGTTGACTGGCATGCATGTGCTCTGCACGATGAAGACATCGCAGCCGCGAACGTTGTCGTCCAGGCGCACGCGGGACTCGCCGTTCCTGAATGCGCCGACCAGCGCGGCGCTCACCTCCATGTCGAGCCCACCCGCGATATCGTGTGCTAGCTGCGGATTGGCGTTTCCGGTGAAGATACGCAACCGGCTCTCTGTCATCGCTTACTCTCCTGCTCCGGCCGCTTCGCCGCGTTCTGCGGCACAAGCCGGGCCGGAACACCCACCACCAACCGGTCAGGGGGGACATCGCGGGTGACGACCGAACCAGCGCCGGTACGGCCGTGCTCACCGACCTCCACAGGCGCGCGCAATATCGTGTCCACCCCGATGAATGCGCCGTCGCCGATCGTGGTTCTGTTCTTCCGAACACCGTCGTAGTTCGCCGTAATTGTGCCCGCACCGATGTTCACGTCTGACCCAATGACCGCGTCTCCGAGATAGCTAACATGGCCACTCGCCGATCCTTCGCCGATCACCGTGTTCTTCGTTTCTACGTAGTTGCCGATATGCACCCCTCGGCCGATGTGGGAGCCTGGACGCAGGTGCGAATACGGACCCACGTCCGCCCCGTCCTCGATCCGTGAATGTTCGACGACAGACCACTGAACGGTACAGCCATCACCAACCCAGCTTTCATGCACGCTGGCCGAGGGACCGATGGTGCAACCAGCGCCAATACGCGTTGATCCAGTGAGGTGCGTCCCCGGAAGCAGCGTGGTGTCGCCGCCGACCTCTACTCCTGTATGGACGTATGTTGTGGTCGGGTCGGCAACGGTCACACCGGAAAGCATCATTTCGTTCAGCAAGCGGCGGCGCACGACCTGCTCGGCCATGGCAAGTTGTGCTCTGGTATTGATGCCCATCGCCTCGCTGGGATCATCGAGCAGTACCGCACTCACTGGCCAAGTGGTGCTTGATTCGCCGTCGGAGACCGCCTGTGCGGTGAGATCGGTCAGCAGGTACTCCCCGATGCTGGACCGCTGAAGAGTACTAAGGCGGCGCCAGAGCCACTCCGCGCGAAAGGCACACACCCCGCTGTTACGCTCTCGAAGCTCAAGCTGTTTGGGTGTTGCGATTTTCTCCTCGACGATGCCGCACACCCGGTCACCTGAGTCACGAACTATTCGGCCAGGATCGTGCGTGTGGCCGGTGAGCAGCGTGACGAGCGACTGCTCGCGTCTGTGGACCTCGAGCAGCCGGGCTAAGGTGCCAGGTCGGATCAAGGGCTATCACCGAGTAAGACAAGCACGGTATCAACCCGGCCCTCAAGGGCTCGCTTGTGCCGACCGAACCGCGTCGCCGGTGCCCTGTGGCGGATCCTGCACGGCGTACGTGACCGCCTCCCCCAAATGCGTCCGCACTTGCTCGGCACCATGACCGATCACGACGACGGTATGTGCGGCGACCAGCGGCTTGGCGGCTCGGAGCACGTGGTCGATCATCGACAGACCTGCGATGGGATGCAAGACCTTGTGCCTGGAACTCTTCATACGCGTGCCTTGGCCGGCGGCCAGCACCACCACGCCCAACGAATCTTGCAAGGAGGCTCCCTTCACGCGCGTCAGGCCCTCATTATGACCCGATTCATGTTACGGAGCGGTTGGGAGGGTGTCAACCAACTGCAAGCTGCTAGATGCAGGCGGTAACTCGATTGCACCAGGAGGCTGGCTGATGACCGCGTGGCCGTGCATGCTTCCGCAAGTTTTGCAACTAGCATCGCATCGTTGGGTGCAAACGGCACCCCACGACTGTATGGTGCCGATGGCATCGCTACACGTGAAAACTCGGTGGATGGCCGTCGTGCTACAAAAACAGGAGAGAAGGTCAGCGCGATCGTCCCAGGAAAGGCTGAAAGGACTCAGATTTTGAGAGGAACGATCAACGAACGGACTCGTATCAGGCGCTAGTCGTCGAGGACGCCAACGGGCAGGCCAAGTGGCACAGCAGAAGGACGCTCGAAGCTTGAGGTGACCTCGACGTGTCTGCCGTCACGCGAGGCATCGTGGAACGCATGCATCAGGTCGAGGACGTGATACGCGAGGTCACCGCTCGCTCGATGTGGTCTGCCACTGCGCAGCGCATGACACATATCGGCGGTGCCAACGCCTCGGCTCCCTTTCGTGTAGTGGTGCTCGATGGCGAGCTCGGTCCAGTCCGAGTCCTTGGCGCGCCGCAGAAGCACAGGACCACCAAACCCATTCGGATCTGGTACGCCAAGAGTCCCTTCGGTGCCGTAAATCTCGATCCGAGGCAAGCGCGAGGCCCATACATCGAACGAAGTGATGATCGTGCCTACCGCGCCGTTCTCGAAGTCCATCACGCCGGCGATATGTGTTGGTGTGTTGACCGGGATCTTCTCGCCGAACTTTGCTTCGTTCGTGATCGTGCGCTCCGGGAACGTGATCCGGGCCGATCCGGTCACGCGACGCATCGGTCCGATGAGTGTCGCGAGCGCCGTAAGGTAGTACGGCCCCATATCGAACATCGGTCCAGCACCGGGCTGGTAGAAGAAGTAGGGATCGGGATGCCAACCCTCAGGACCGTGACCCATCATGAAAGCAGTCGCGCCGATCGGCTCGCCGATCAGTCCATCGTCCAGCGCCTTCCGGCAGGTCTGCAGTCCTCCACCGAGAAACGTGTCCGGCGCGCAACCTACCAGCAAGCCCCGCTCTTTCGCGGTCGCAAGCAAACGCTGCGCATCCTCACGTTCCGTGGCAAGTGGCTTCTCACTATAGACGTGCTTCCCCGCTTCCAGCGCCGCAAGGCCAACCTCGGCGTGCACCGAAGGGATGGTCAGGTTGATGACGAGCTCGACGTCAGGGTCGGCCAGTAACTCGTCCGGCGTACAAGCCTTCGGGACGTTGTACTCGGTGGCCTTCTGCCGTGCACGATCAACCACGATATCCGCGATGGATATGATTTCGAGTGCCTCGAACGTCTCGCCGTTCTCGAGGTACGCGCCACTGATCGTTCCTGCACCGATGATGCCGATTTTCACGCTATCTGCCATGCGCCGATGGTAACAGACGACAGCGTGGAATAGCAACGCATCGGCGTGCAGGTACGACGCGCATAACCCGAGCTACCCCTCGTTCCGGCGTGCCGCCCAGATCTGCGCTCGCTTGCCGAGAACGCCAACGGGCAGGCGACTAGTAACGGTCCAGGCAGGCTGGACAAGCCCCCGCTGCATCAGCTCCGTTTCCGAGGTGATAACCACGAGCCGGCCGCGCGGGGCAAGCAGCCGATGCGCTTCGCTGAGGAACCGTGGATACAGTTGCCGATTCTGCTCGTGGCTGCCGAGCTGCTCGCCGAACGGCGGATTGGTGGCGATGGCGCTGACGGATCTGTCATCGAGCGGGATGTGTGTCGCGTCCCAGCTGTGTAGTTCAAGCGGCTTATGCCGTGGACCGATATTCTCGCGCGCTGCTGCCAGTGCCTGCGGAGAACTGTCGCTGCCGATGAGCAGCCGGTGCCTGCCCGCTGCGGCCCGCTCCAAGAGGATCGTTCCCGCGCCACAAAACGGATCGAGAAAGAGATCATCGTCCTCGGGATCGGTCAGGTACACGAGCGCCGCCGCCACCGCCGGCCGTAGGGATGCGGGAATGTTTGCATCTTTTGCGCGGTGGCGCTGAGTTCGAGTCGTCAGCCGTATCCCGACCAGAGCTTCCGTGTCGATCAGCGTGACCCAGACCTCGACCTGCGCATCGTCCTCGACAAGCCGCCAGTTCTTGCCCAGACGCGCCTTCAATCCAGCGGCAATCGCCCGTGCTGCTTCCGAACGCTGGTAGCCCCGCTCACCCTGCGCGCGCGCCAGAACGCGAAAGGTGCTGAGCCGCCTACCCGCCCTGCCACCCGTGAACTGCGCATGGAGTCGGAGGCCAGCATCCCAATCGGGCGCCCTGTGGATCAACTCCGCCAACTGCTCCAGACCCTTGCGGCTCAGCGCCAACTCCTGGGTATGCGCCACCAGGGCGTACAGGTCCTCCGCGAGGCGGGACTGTAATAGCGCCTCGGGATCGTCGCTGTCGACCAGTAGCAGACTGTTGCGTCCACCAACCAGCCGCGCACCCTCGTTGGTTGCATCAGGGTGGAGCGACCGCACCTCCCGCCAGAGAATGCGGTCGAGGCCGGGTGCGGTGTGTAGCATCAGCCGCATGACCGAGATTCCTTTCTTTAAGCAGGTAGACAGAGGTGACGTGCATACCACGGGACTCCCCCGCGCGACTAGCAGGTTCATCAAGTCACCGGCACCATGGGAAGAGCCAGCGCAGCCTGTCGCTCGCCGCTAACGAGTGCCTGTCCCGCAAGCGGTTAGCGGATGCGACGGGCGGGATCTATGCCATCACCATCCCACCATCGACGTTGAGCGTCTGCCCCGTAATGTACGCGGCCGCATCACTTGCTAGGAAGGCTACGACCCCGGCGACATCCTCGGGCTCCCCGTACCGGCCCAGCGGTATCTGCCCCAGGACGAACTTCCGCGTCTCCTCAGAGAGTCCGGAGACGATGTCCGTCTCGATCCATCCCGGGGCAATCGCGTTGGCCGTGATGTTCTTACTAGCAAACTCTCGTGCCAGAGACTTGGTGAGTCCAAGGAGGCCAGCTTTCGCGGCCGCGTAGTTCGATTGTCCCGCGTTACCCATCAGCCCTACCACAGAGGAGATATTGATGATTCTGCCCCAGCGAGCACGCAACATCTGTCGCGACGCTAGCTTGCTACAGAGGTAAGCGCCCTTGAGGTTTGTATCGAGCACGGCGTCCCAGTCGTCCTCGCTGAGGCGCATGATGAGCTGGTCGCGAGTGATGCCCGCGTTATTCACGAGAATATCGAGTCGATTCCAACGCTCGATGGTGGCCTTCACCGCGGTCTCGGCGCCCTCACGCGTGCTGACATCGCCCCGCACCATGATGGCATCCGTCCCGGAAGCCGTTGCAGCAGCCACGACCTCCGCCGCCGCCGCCTCGTTCTGGTTGTAGTTGACGGCAACCCTCGCACCCAGACCCGCGAGTTTCAGCGCCGACGCCCGCCCGATGCCGCGTGAGCCACCCGTCACCAGGACAACCCTGTCACTAAGATCCACTACTTGTCCTCTCTGCGTTGGTGCCGTCCAGTTCCAGTTCCGGTGCGATGGTTTGCAGCGACTCTACCACGTGTCCAATGTGGTCGTCGAGCGCGACGCCAAGATCTTCCGCACCATGCTGGATTTCCTCGCGGCTTACCGCGCGGGCGAACGCCTTATCCTTCAACTTCTTTTTGACAGCGCGCACGTCCACGTCGTGCAAACTGCGGGACGGCCGGACCATAGCAACCGCCATCACGAAGCCACTCAACTCGTCGACCGCGTAGAGCGCCTTGTCGAGCGCGCTGATACGCGGAATCCCGAGGTAGTCTGCGTGGCTCTGAATCGCATGGATCGCCGCGTCGGGGACTCCCTGCTCTTCGAGGATCGGTTTGCCCAGGGCCGGATGCTGGTGCGGTTCCGGGTGCATCTCGTAGTCGAAGTCGTGGAGCAGACCGGTGACGGCCCATAGCTCTTCGTCCTCGCCGAGCCGCCTGGCATACCCGCGCAACGCTGCCTCGACCGCCAAGGAGTGCTTGATCAGATGCGGCTGAGTCGTGTACGTCCGTAGGAGCGTGCCTGCTTCATCTCGGGTCATGAACTCTCCTCAGAGTCTCCGGTGCGACCGATACGCGTGGCACCAGTATATCACTCAACTTTACACCTCCTTTAGATGAGAACGACAGAAATTGACGCGCGGTTTAGCGCCGATGCATAGACTCAACGGTGGACGACCATATTGTCGCCGATAAGAAAGCCACGCCGATAAACGAGAGGAGACCACATGGTTCGCAGCCATCCCAAACACCGGGCGCTGTATGTTGCCCCAATCTTCGCGGTGCTTTTCGCCTTACTCGGCTCGACACCCCTGACGGTCCTGGGCGCCGTGAGCGACGGCAGCATCCGCGCCGAGACTTGGACGCAGACCGCTCAGCAGCGCAACGACTCCGCGGGCCGAGCGGAGACCTATCGAGGCATGTACAAGCTCCAGACCTTTGACTCAGTCCGGCACAGGACAAGCTTCGCGTTCAACGCGGTGGCGACACGGTGGGACGCGACACAGCGCGAGAACTCCCAGGTCCTCATTTTCGTGAGAACGAGCCGTGACGGTCGCGCCTGGGCTCCGTGGTCAACGATCGAGCCGGAGAACGACGCGAGCTCCGGCACCGGGAGCAACTTCGGAAACCTGCTGATAAAGCAAGGTTCCTACTTGCAGTATCGCGTGCACCTCAGCGCACCGGCGCGGGGCATATTGCCGGACGTCTCGTCGATCAGCTTCACGTTCATCGACTCCCGCGAAGGACCGGAAACGCGGGGCGCGAGAGGTGGGGTGGCGCACGCGGCAGAGGCGGGACCGCAGGTGATCAGCCGGTCCCAATGGGGAGCCGAGGAGAAACTCCGCTTCGACAGCAGTGGACGCGAGCTTTGGGGTCGACAGTACACCCGACCGACGAAGGCCATCATCCACGAGACGGTAACGCTCAATCACGACCCGAATCCCGCGGCGACGGTGCGTGCTATCTACTACTACCACGCGGTAACCCGTGGGTGGGGCGACATTGGCTACAACTTCCTGGTTGACGAGCAGGGCCGGATCTACGAGGGCCGAGCCGGCGGGGAGAACGTCGTCGGCGGACACGCGCGCTGCTTCAACTGGGGAACGATCGGCATCGCCGCTCTCGGGGAGTACAACTCCGCGCCAGCGAGCGCGGCGATGGTACGCGCCATTGAGGATATACTCGTCTGGAAGTTCCGTGCGAACAAGATCAACCCGAACGGGCATGGCGTCCTCGGCCCGTACGCGCCGAGGGACATCCCTAACATTGCCGGTCACGTGGATCTCGACGGCGTGTGCGGCAACAGCCATCAGGATCCGGGTCGTAATCTGCGTTCACTCTTCCCCAGCATTCGCCGCAACGTTGCCGCACGGCTGGCAGCCACTGCGGTACCGGAACGCCCGACGGCCTCCCAACCCGCCCCGACAACACCAGCACCCGAAACCGGCAGCGTGAAGGAGCCGAGTTACACCGTGCGTACCGGCGGGCTCGGACTCTCATTACGGTCGCAGCCCGGCATGGACGGACAGATCATCGCGGTCCTGGCAGATGGCACCGTCGTACAGGAGATCACCAGCGCGATCGATGGTTGGGTGAAGACGGTTTATCGCGGCGAGACCGGCTACTTGTGGCACGAGTATCTGGTAGAGCGAGGCGCCGCAGCTGCGCCGGCACCGCGACGGACGCCGGGGCAGCTCAGGCCCGGCGCCAGCGCGATAATTCGCGGTACTCCGGGCGCGCTCAACCTGCGCCGCGGACCAGGGATGGATACCCGCGTGGTCGCGAAGATGTGGGAGGGACTCGGTGTGACGATCACAGGTCCTGCCCAGAGTGGGTGGTATCCCGTCGTTTACACCGATGGCGCGGGGAGGGAGCTGACCGGGTGGACCTGGGGAGAGTACCTGAAGCCGGGTACTGCGCCGGGCCGGCAGGCAGCTGGCGCGGCAGCACTGGTAGGTGCGTTGGGTATTCCCGCGTGGACCTGGCGGAGGCGCCAGCGGCGACCGCTGGAGTAGCTTTACACGGGACCGCGATCTCAATATAATAGGCGAGCAGACGGAACTGAGGGTATGAGCTACCCTCAGTTCTTTTGTTTTCTTTAGACCCGCCATCGTCCCAACGATGCTCGCGGGAATAGGCGTAGAGAAATCACGATGAGCAGCACAGAACGAGTTCGACTGACGCAGCAAGGGTTGGATGATCTGCACACTGAGCTAGATCACCTGCGTACCGTAGAGCGTGCCAGAGTTTCGGAGCGGATCAAGGAGGCAAAGGAAGGCGGCGACATCTCCGAGAGCGGAGAGTACGAGGACGCCAAGCGAGCGCAGGCGTTCCTGGAAGGCCGTATCCGCGAGATCGAGCGCGTGCTTGCAAAGGCTGACCTGATCGACCCGACGTCCGCGAAGCACGGGATTGTAACGCTCGGCTCCAAAGTGACGGTCGAGGAGGATGGCGAGCGCTCGACCTACACCATCGTGAGTGCTGCGGAAGCTGGTCGTAAAAACGGCGAGATGCGAATCTCCAATCAGAGCAAGGTCGGCGCAGCGCTGCTGGGTCGCCGGCTGGGTGAGCAAGTGCCAGTCGCAACGCCGAATGGCCAAACAATCACGCTAACCATCGTCTCCGTCGAGTAGGTCGGACGCTCGTGCAACAACCAAACGAGCAGCAGGCGTTGCGGCTTGCGAAACGCGAGAGACTGCAGGCGACCGGTACTGAGCCATATCCTTCCAGGGCGAATCGCACACATCTGGCTCGTGATGTAGTCGAGCGCTTGGACGAGATGGGCGACCAGCACGTGGTCCTTGCGGGCCGACTCGGGGTGCCGCGCGACATGGGCAAGACGGTTTTCGTCGATCTCATCGACGGTTCGGGCAAGATTCAACTCCTGTGCCGCTTGAACACACTTGGTGCCGAGGGACTTGCCTTCCTGAAGAGTGATCTGGACATCGGCGATATCGTCGAGGCCACTGGCATGCCTATGCGGACACGAACTGGTGAAGCATCACTAGATGTGTCGCAGCTGCGTCTCCTGGCCAAGGCGCTCAACCCGCCACCAGACAAGTGGCACGGCCTGCAGGATGTGGAGACGAGGTATCGGCAGCGCTACGTTGATCTCCTGGTCAATCCGGGTGTCCGCGACGTATTCCTGCGTCGTGCCAAGATCGTCTCCGCGATGAGGCGGTATCTTGATAATCGAGGGTTCGTCGAGGTGGAGACACCAGTCCTCCAACCGATCTACGGCGGTGGCGCTGCTCAAGCGTTCACCACCCACCACGGCGCGCTTGATCAAACGCTTTATCTGCGTATCGCGACAGAGTTGTACCTCAAGCGGCTCCTCGTCGGCGGTATCGAGCGTGTGTACGAGATCGGGAAGGACTTCCGTAACGAGGGCACGAGCACAAAGCACAGCCCCGAATTCACACAGATGGAGCTTTATCAGAGCTACGCAGACTACCAGGACATCATGGCCCTCGTCGAGGACATGGTGTGCACGCTTGCGCAAGAGGCTAACGGCTCGACGCGAACGACGTTTCGCGGACACGACATCGACCTTACCTCTCCATGGTCGCGTCAACCACTGCGCGAGGCTATCAAGCAGGTTACGGGGGTCGATTACGCGCTGCACCCTGATACCACGTCGCTTGCTGCCGCGGTGCGGGCGGCAGGAATAGAGGCGCGGCCCGGTGCGACACGGGCACAACTTATTGATGAACTGCTGGACAACACCGAGCCGACCCTAATACAGCCCACGTTTCTCACGGATTATCCGGTTGAGCTGTCTCCGTTCGCGAAACGCAAACCGACAGATCCCACGCTCACGGAGCGGTTTGAGGTCTTCATCGGTGGCATCGAAGTCGGGAACGCGTTCACGGAGCTGAACGATCCGGTCGACCAGGATCAACGTTTTCGCGAGCAGGCGGCGGACCGCGAGGCGGGCAACACCGATACGAACCCATACGACGAGGACTTTGTGAACGCTCTGATGTATGGCATGCCGCCGACTGGTGGGTTAGGCATCGGCATCGACCGTCTCGTGATGGTGCTCACGGATAGCCCTTCGATCCGCGATGTCATCCTTTTTCCGCAGATGCGCACCCGCACCACCGACAGCGGTCCCGCGAACGGCTCGTCCTGATCACGAGCTCCGCCGGTTAGCCGTCCGTACCCGGCGGTGCGCCATCACAAACTCGTCGTCCGCGCGGCTAGCGCCCTTTCCAGGACGGCTCCCGTTTCTGCAGGAACGCGTTCAGTCCTTCCTGGGCATCCTCGGTACTGAGCAAATCGTTGAACGTCCACTCGTCGTCGCGGATTGCTTGCCCCTGGGTCTCTGACGTGCCGCGTGCAACGCGCTCCTTGATCGCGGCGACGGCCAGCGGAGGCAGCGCTGCGAAGCGACAAGCAAGGTCATGTGCGTGGGTTGCTAGCTGGTCTGCTGAGACGACTTCCGTTACCAGGCCGATCGACCGAGCCTCCTGTGCACTCAGCCGGCGGCCCGTGAGCAGTAGCTCCAGTGCCGGGCCGCGACCGATGAGTCGCGGTAGCCGCTGCATCCCGCCCCAGCCAGGTACCAAACCAAGAGTGATCTCAGGCTGACCGAGAATCGCCTCGGTGGATGCAATGCGAATGTCGCACGCTAGTGCCAGCTCGTTACCACCGCCCAGGCACGCACCGTTGATCGCCGCGATGACCACCTTTGGGAACACCTCGATGAGGTTGAAGAGGTCGTTGGCGAGGCGCAGAGAGGGATGCGCGCCACCCGTGGTGTCGTGCTCGGCGAAGCTGCGGATGGCCGCACCCGCGACAAAGGTGTGCCCGGCACCCGTGATCACGACGGCGCCAACCGAGCGGTCCGCGGCCTCCTCCTCGAAGACGGCCAACAAGCGGCGGAGTGCTTCTGCGTCCAGAGCGTTTACGGGCGGCCGGTCAATCGTGACCGTGAGAATCCCGTCATCCCGGGCTATGTTCACTCCATCCTGCTTCACGCGACCCTCCGCGATGTGGCGGTCAGTTCAGCCAGCCGGATTGACTTCGTGCGGCATAGAGCTGGCTAAGCACCAGCGGCGCATCGGGCGGAGACGGTACGTGACTCAGGTACGCCTCGAAGTCCAGGCAGGCGCGAGTGTGATTTCGCGTGGTGGCGTATAGAAGACCGCGATCGCGCAAATCAGACATACTGTCGGGCCGTACGATCAGCATTCGGTCGGTAGCCCACAAAGCCAGGTCCAGTTTACGAGACCGCAGGTACATCCCTTTCAGGTTATTCAACATGCGGTACAGGATCGCTGCACGTCCGACCGACGCAAGATACTCTGGATGAAACGTGAACCCAGCCCCAAGTCGCCGCCCTAGCAGTGCCTCGCACTCGCTCGCGTGAAAAGCGTGTCCTCCGGTGAAGGGGTCGAAGTACGCAGCTTCAACTCCCTCGTGCTTGATAATGAAGTGCCCCGGCATGCCCACTCCGGCGAGCGGGAGTCCAATTCGCCACCCCACTTCGAGATAAACCACGGATAGAGTAATTGGCAGACCGGTCCGCCGGTCGAGAGTACGGTCTAGGAAGCAGCCGTCGGTGCTGGTATACACCTGTGGCTTCCCGCGGTAGCCCTCGCCATCGCAGAGGTACCGCCCAAGCGCCTCCAGTGCTTCCATACCATCCGCATCTCGCGGTACCACCAGTGCCGCACCTTCCGCCAGTGCGTCCAGCATTGCGAGATACTGCAGGATCTCGAGCTCGGGATGCCGATCGAGCGCGAAAAGCAACGCAGCAAGTGCCAGGTTTATCCCCTCGTCGGTCCCCTTCACCGACCGTGAAAACGCGGCGCGTCTCGAGTCTTGAGCTTTTCCTCTCATCGGGTCATGATAGCCCAAACGGGCTGTATAATCATCCGACCTGGCGGGAAGGATCTCTGCACAAGATGCACGCCCTGCCTTATCGCCAGTTGGCTAACTGCACTGTTCAACCTGATTGCACCAGTAGTCTGGCGGGAATCTGAAGTACACATCGGATCGGCGCGGCTGGCACGGTCTTACAGGTAGACACATTCATGGGGAGCATCGGACTATGGGCGAAGGGAATGTGCCGGATCACACAGCGGTGTACGCGGGCTCGTTCGATCCGGTCACAAATGGTCATCTCGACGTGATCGAGCGTGCCGCGCCGCTCTTTGGCACGCTCATCGTCGCCGTCGGCGTCAACCGAAAGAAGCCGGCAGCGTTTGGCATCCAGGACCGGTTAGCGATGCTACGGGACGTGACCGGACACCTGCCCAATGTGCGCGTGGAGACGTTCGAGGGGCTGCTGGTGGACTACTCACGCTCCCTTGGCGCCCGCGTCATAGTGCGGGGCCTCCGAGCTGTGGCGGACTTTGAGTATGAAACGCAGCAGGTGCTGATGAACAAGCGCCTGGGTCCGGAGATCGAGACCGTGTTCCTCGTTACGAGTGCCCAGTATTCGTTTCTCTCCTCCAGCCTGGTGAAGGAGGTCGCAACGCTGGGTGGCTCCGTTGAGGGGCTCGTGCCACCGCAAGTTGAGAAGCGACTGAAGAACTTTCGCGAATAGCCCGCTAAGCGAGCCGATACATATACGACCACAGGCGTTCGGCCTCGTATCCCACCTGCGCGGCGGCGACGTGACCCTCGACCCGCGCCTCGGAAACGCGCAGACGGCAGAAAGGCGACCGGCCCATTGCTGCTTGCGTGGCCAGGAGTATGATATCTGCTAGTACGGGCACGGCGACTGGTGTGTAGAGGGGTGCCTGAACGTCCGCAAGCGCCTGTCTCCAAGGGACCCGTATGGCGATGAATCCCACGACCTCACCATCGACAAGGACTGCCCTCCGCAGCACTGGTGATAGTGGCAGAATCTCTCCAAGCCACCGGCCAGGAGCACTGGATATGTACTCCGAGCGATAGACTTGGGCGAAACGCAGTGCGTCCGGTGGAACGCTGATATTCAGCACGTCGGACCATGACTTTATATGGTTCCGCGCGATCGGTACCAGCTGCACGCGCGGATTCCGCGGCGCATCAAGGAGTTGGGGGGTGGACCGCACGGTATAGGACCGGCGACAATCATAATCCCGCAATCCCGCCGAACGGTACAGCCGCACCGCAGGCTCGTTGTCCGCCAACACTTCGAGATGGATGCCGCGCCGGCCCAGCTGCGTGGCTCGTTCCACGGCATGCCCCAGCAGCGCGCGCCCGATCCCCTGGCATCGCATGTCCGGTCGAACGGCCAGGTTTGCAAGCGTAAGGAGGGAGCTGCCATGCAACGCATAGCAGCCGAGTATGCGCGTGCTGTCCGTCGCTACCCAAAACTCGAAGGCAAGTCCCCCGGCGCGCAAGAGCAAGGAGGCTGGTGGCCGTGAAGCGGCGACAGCGCTGCGGATCTGGCTTCGCACTGCAGTGTTACTCAACTGTGACAGGGCGATCTCATCCGCGAAGCTTTCAATGATCAGCGCGGCGAGTTCCTCACTATCACCACGCTCAATGCGCCGAATAGTTATGCCCGATTGTCCGCTCATGGGCGAGAAGGCTACAGGAGGCTTGCCAGCCGTGTCAACACACAGCCGCGCTGCTCACTGAGATGACGAGCATGCAAGGTGTGTTAGACTTTCAACCTTGATGGATGGTCTATGCCAGGACGCAGGTAGCTTCTCCCGATGAAAGAGTACGCGGGACCGACAACTCGGCCGGCACTACTGCTGCTGCTCGTCCTGGTCGCGATCGGCTCTTGTCAGAGGGGTCTTCTCGAAAACAGACAACCGATGGCGGCCGGACCAAATACCGTCGCCGTCGATAGTCTTTGGGTCCAACCTGATGACGGCATCGAGCCTTTCCTCTACCAACTTTCAATGGCGACCAAATCGGTGGACGTCGTGGTCTACTTGCTGACCAACCGCATCGTGATAGATGCGCTCATCTCAGCGCGAGATCGCGGTGTCGATGTACGCGTGATGGTCGAGGAGGAACCCTTCGGCGGTGGCGCGGGTAACGGAGACGCCGTGCGATCACTGGAGGCAGCGGGGATCGAAACCAAGTACGGCGTGAGCACGTTTCGCTACACGCATGAGAAGGCCGTCATCATCGACGGGGCGCGGGCCGTGGTGATGACGGCGAATCTGACAAAGGGTGCCTTCACGCGCAACCGTGAGTATCTGGCACTCGTGACGTCGCCACCGGAGGTGAGCGAGATTCAGGCCATCTTCAACGCGGACTGGGAACGGCGCGCGTACCAGCCGCGTGTCTCGTCTCTCGTAGTGAGCGACGTGAACAGCCGGCAGAAACTGCTGGAGCTGCTCGCTACGGCGCGCGAGAGTCTGGAGATCGAGGCTGAGGTGATGGCGGACAAGCAGATCCGCCGAGCTCTGACCGATGCGCAGACGCGTGGCGTACGGGTGCGCGTCCTCATGAGTCCGGCGGAACCCGAGGAAACGACATACGGTAGTTTGGTTGAGCTGTCGAGCGCGGGGGTTGGTGTGCGTCTGGTGACAAGTCCATATATTCACGCGAAATCGATACTGGTTGACCGGGAGCGCGCGTACGTTGGAAGCATCAACTTCACAGCGACATCCATGGACCAGAACCGCGAGCTAGGCCCGATCACAACCACGCCCGCGGTGATCCAACAGCTTGGGGCGACGTTCGATGAGGACTGGGCAGCGGGCAGGCCGTTCCAACGGGAACCATAGACAAAAGTGCGGAGGGTGTGGTGAGGGAGGACGTTGGTCGGCGGCTCGAGGATGAGGGATGGGACCTAATGCGACGCGAACCGATCGAGGCTCGACGGGACCGAGGTGAGCAGTCCGAGGTACTTTTCATCGCCGAAAACGGTCGACTGCTGTACACCCGAACACGCCTTATAGGCGAAGAACAGTCTGGCCTGGTCCGCGATGGCGCCCACGAGTGCCGCGTCGTCTCGCGCACTCAAGACGAAACAACCATCACGACCGATGTGATTGAGGACCGCCTCCTAGAAGCCATAGCGGCGGCTCTGAGAGCAGCGGAAGGATGAGTTCCAAGAACATGTGTCATTATTGTCAGTGCGTGACATCGAGCGCGTCGATAGCCCTGCCACGCGACCGCGTCCTATGATGGCTCGATGGCATCTCCGGCGTAAACCGTGTGACGGCGACCCTCAGGAAGCTCGATCACAAGCCCGCCGTCCCTTCCTACATCGACCGCACGGCCCCGCAGCTTGCCCGTTGGTCCATCGACTTCGACTTCGCGTCCAATGGTGTCGAGACCGTCTCTCCATTCGCGCCATACCCGTTCGGAACCTCCCGTGTACAGTTCGACCAACAAGGCATCCAGGGTGATAAGGATCGGTACAACTACGTCCGTTCGTGTCGTCGGCAGCGACGTGTGATGGGCGATGCACGTTGCGTTGGGCGCAGCAGCTGGATCGGGTGCCGCGTGCACATTCACCCCAAAACCCAGGACGAAGACTGCGCCCTGTGGTGAGTGGGCCGTCTCGGCGAGTATACCGCACACTTTGCGTCCACCGAGCAGCACATCATTTGGCCACTTGATCCGAACATAAGCCGTGACCAACGGCGCAAGCGCGCTTCGGACGGCAAGGGCACACGCCGCGGTGAGCAAGAAGCGGTCACTGATCGGCAGTCTCGGCCGGAGGAGGATAGAGCAATGGATCGCACTCCGTGGCGGTGCGACCCAGGTCCGGCCTAGCCTCCCACGACCCTCGGTCTGATACTCCGCGAGAACGACAAGTCCCTCATCCGCCTCCATTGCCTCTTCCAGGAGATACGTATTGGTCGAACCGACCTTGGCCAGAACTCGGTACTCGCGGAGTATTTGGTTGGCTGACAGCCGTTGCGCAAGCACGATGGATGAGAGACGGTCATCGCCGGCGCCGGGGGGCGGGGACAGAGGACGGTGCATACTACCTCGGGGACGACAATGGGACTAACTTCACCACGGACACGTCGCTTACCGTGATGGCGACAGGCGTCATGCAGTCGAGCGAAGTGTAGTAAGCCCGCGCCCGGTGGACTGACCGTAGCGCCAAGATGTCGTTCAAGTACCTGCTCACCCGAGCGGCACCACAATCGCTACCTTCGCCGCAAATCCCCGAACACCGTGCTACCCTACCGGCTTGGTCCGTTGTAGAGAATGTCGCGTATCGTTGATACATCCTGCCGAAGCCGGGCATCGAGCTCGATATCGCGCTCCATCTTCGCTGTGCCGTGCATCACGGTTGTGTGATCCCGCCCACCGAGTGAGGCACCGATCTCAGCTAGCGAGTGCTCCGTATCCTCCCGCATTATATACATCGCGATCTGCCTCGGAACGACGATATCACGAGCCCGCGTTTTTCCCTTGAGCTGCTTGTCATCGAGGCCGTAATACGTCGCTATGGTGTCGATGACGCGTTGTGGCGTGATCTGCTTCTTGCGACTCGTCAGCGAGACGTCGTTCAGCGCCTCGGCAGCGCTCGCGAGTGTGATCGTCGTCCCGTTGAGCTTCGCGAGAGCGACGACGCTATTGAGGGCACCTTCGAGTTCACGGATATTACTCTGCACCTTGCGCGCGATGAAGTCGAGCACGGTGTCGGGAAAGGTGATGCCCTGACTCTCCGCCTTCGTACGCAAGATCGCCATGCGCGTTTCGAGGTCTGGCAGCTTTACCTCGGTCATAAGGCCACCCTCGAAGCGCGATCGGAGACGATCGTCAAGCGTGGTCACTGCCTTCGGCGGGCGGTCGCTCGTCATAATTATCTGCTTGTTCGCACCATGCAGATGGTTGAACGTGTGGAAGAACTCCTCCTGGGTGCTCTCCTTGCCGGCAATAAACTGGATGTCGTCGATCAGCAGGATGTCTATGGAGCGATACCGGGACCGGAAATCGTCCGTACGGTGCTCACGGATTGAGTTAATGAGATCGTTAGTGAACTGCTCACTGGTGACATAGAGTATCTCGAGCGGGCGCTTGGTCAGCGCGTGGTTCGCTGTGGCGTGCAGTAGGTGCGTTTTCCCTAGACCAACCCCGCCGTACAGGAACAGGGGGTTGTATGCCTCCGCTGGGTGCTCCGCGACGGCGAGACAGGCGGCGTGGGCCATGCGGTTATTCGCGCCAACAATGTACTTGTCGAAGGTGTAGCGTGGGTTCAGCGGCGTGCCGGTGGAGCCAAACTGAGTGCGCCGTCCGGGTTCAGCCTCAAACGATGGCGCGGAGGACGGAACAGGGGAGTGCGCTTCCGCTGCAGGCTTCGGCGTGCCGTTCACGGAGACGATCACCTCCATATCGCGGCCTAATAGATTCTCCAGACTGCGGCGAATCTCCGTCTCATACTTCTTCTCAATCGTCACCTGGGCGAAACTTGTCGGTACGGACACCGTTGCCCGGTTTTCATCCACCGCGACGAGTTGCGTGTTCTTAAGCCAGGTGTCGAACTCCGGCTTTTTCAGCCGCATCTGGAGCTCGCCCAGCACCGCCTGCCACACCTGCTTAGGGTTCATTGCACACCGACTCCTGCTTACGGCCATTAGGGTGTACGGTAACAGTGCCGGAGTTTCGTAGGAACCGAAGCTATCGACAGGATGCCAAGATGTTCACATTCCCTTTACGCGCATGCAGTATGACGCGGAGAGAAACTGAGCAAGCTCTCGTTAGCCATAGCCAAGTCGCGCGAGAATCTGCGCTGCGTAGGGCGTCAGGTCCGGCAACCGGATCGCTTGCGCTGGCGGATGAAAGGCTCCACCGGAGAGCTCGTTCGGGTCCGGCGTGATCGCGCCGTTGTACGAGCAGCAGTAGATTGTGGCGACCTCTGTTTCCGCCGGGAGACGCAGTAGCATCGTGTCAACACGCCTGATCTCCGCCCACACACCGAGTTCCTCGGCAAGCTCCCGCGCCGCCGCCTCGTCCTCGGTCTCGCCGACGCGAACGTGACCGGTTGCCGAAAGGTCGCGCTGGCCGGGGTAAGTGTCCTTGGCCATTGCCCGCCGCTGAAGGTACAACTCGCCTTTGGCATTGAACAGTAGGACGCACACACTGCGGTGAATCAGCGCGGCGTCCGCGTGACACTCTGCGCGTGAAGCGGCGCGCAGGAACCGGCCCCGTGCGTCCACAATCTGGAGCATTTCTTCAGGTTCGTCGCCCATCCGCGCTCCTCCTCGCGCACCACGCTTTTGGTCATATGAACCCTGTGCCGCGGCCACCCTCGGTTCAAGGTAAGTCACATGAAACGTCGGAGGGTACTCGAGCGTTAAACATGTAGCGTGACTTGGATGCGCCGGGGAATGCTTGAAGCCGGCCGACTCGCATGCTACCATGAGTGTACCGGCGCACTGCACCGGAGGCCGAATTCCCGGTATCGGGAAACGGGGGAACCACCATCCTGGGGTGCATCTCGCGACAGCGAGAAGGGTAACTTTCAGCCCTAACCCGTCAGCTAACCCCGTAGGCGACAGAGAGGAGTATTTATTGGCGCAAAACGATGGGCCGCGACTGTTCGCCGCGGCTTTTTTGTGCGCATCGGATGCTCCTCGAACGGAAAGGAACACATCATGTCGCTCAAGTTGATTCCTGCGGTAAGCACGGACGCGCTCTGTGCCTACGAGGAGTGCCGCTTCTGCACCCACCGGATGAACGTCTCGCGCACGCCAGATGGTCAGGGCCAGTGTGCG
>JAUJMR010000001.1:0-18605 GCA_030446765.1 Chloroflexia bacterium | reverse complement strand
CCATGTCCTCACCCTGCGCCATCAGCGCCATTGGAGTGACGGCGGCGCCCTTGGACGGCGGCTCTGTGGCGGCGCAGGGCGTGCCGAACCGTGGCTTACCGTATGGCAGGTGCGTACTGCCTCTGGCGAGGATATGCTGATGGTTGGACGGCTCCGGCGTGCCGCGCGAGCCCCACGTCGTAAACGAGCGCGCATTCGCGTAGTGCCCAACAAAGGCGCGACGGAAGCGGTCTACGGACCGGTTGCGGTGTGAGCGATGCAGCACGTGGCCGCCGAAGAAGATGACGTCGCCAGCGTTGACTGGCACAGCTACCTCGCTACCGTCGTACCGCTCCGCGACTCGGCTTAGCGTATTCATCGCCGTGTCCGTATTCGACACGTTCTCGACGACGGCGAGGTCGCCGAGGTTGGCGTGATTCTGGTGCACACGGTCGTCGGTCGGATAGATCGGCTCGACGTGTGAACCGGGCGTGATCCACAAGCAGCCATTCTCCTCGTCCGCATCATCTACGGCAACCCATGCTCCACACAGCGTATCCGGATACGTCGGGATATAGTAGCTGTCCTGGTGATAGCCCTGGCCCTCCCCGCCGGGTGCCTTGATGAAGAGCATGCTCTGCATCGCCATCACGTCAGGCCCAATGAGCGCCTCGAGAACATCCAGAATCCGCGGATGCAGCAGAAAACGCTCGTGGATCTCGAGTTGCCGGTGGAGCATGTGGATCCGGAGATATCGGCGCTCGATCTCCTCAACCGGAGTGCCTGAAGCGGGTGGCTCGAGCCCTGGCACGTTGACCCGCCCGTGGAGCAGATCGTCGACGTGGTCCCGAATCTCCGCCGCCTCCCCTTCGCTCACCAGCCCACGGATCACCAGATACCCGTTCGCATTAAACGACCGGTACTCCTCGACGCTGACGCTGTATCGGTTGCGCAGCGCAGAGAAGTCGGTCGCGCTGGTCTCCGGCCGTACCTGTCCGGGAGGCGTCGCGACCGTCTCGGATACGCCTACGACACCAACTGCGCCATTCTTTGTTTGTTGGTGGTGCGTGGTACTCATCATCTTCCCTCCATAGCGGGGGCACGGTGGGCCTCGCGTGCCCCACCGGCCAGCAAGAGCCGTTCCTCACCGCTTCAGGGCGCGTGCGGCGTTCTCACAACCCCAGCTTACTGCGGACGGTTGTTTCCAGTTCGGAAAGTGGCACACGGTCCTGCTCCATGGTGTCGCGGTCGCGGATCGTCACGGCGTTGTCCTCTGCCGTCTGGAAGTCCACCGTGACGCAGAGAGGGGTGCCGATCTCGTCCTGGCGGCGATAGCGCTTGCCGATGCTGCCGGTCTCGTCGTACTCCGCATTCATTGTTGCTGAGAGTGTGTCGCGCAACTCGCGGGCTGTGGTGGCGAGTGGCTCCTTCTTGGAGAGTGGGAGCACGGCAACCTTCACCGGCGCAAGACGCGGGTGGAACCGAAGCACGACGCGGGTTCCGTCCTTGTCTGGCTCCTCGTCGTACGCGTCCAGCAGGAAGACGAGAAAGGCGCGGTCTACGCCAAGCGCGGGCTCGATAACGTACGGTGTAATGTGCTCTTTCGACTCCTCATCGAAGTACGTCAGCTCCTTGCCACTCCCCGTAGAGTGTGCCTTGAGATCAAAATCCGTGCGATTCGCGACGCCCCACAGTTCACCCCACCCGAACGGGAACAGGTATTCTAGGTCCGTCGTGCCCTTGGAATAGTGCGACAGCGTGGCGGGGTCGTGCGGCCGGAGGCGCAGTGTATCGCGGTCCACGCCGAGCCCGGTGAACCACTCCATCGTGTAGTCCCGCCAGTACTCGTACCACTCGTCGTCATCCCCTGGCCGGACGAAGTACTCCAACTCCATCTGCTCCAGCTCGCGCAGACGGAAGATGAAGTTTCCGGCCGTGATCTCATTGCGGAACGCCTTGCCGATCTGGGCGATGCCGAAGGGAAGCTTCTGTCGGCTGGAGCCGAGTACATTGGCGAATTGTACGAACATCCCTTGCGCTGTCTCTGGACGAAGATACGTCACCGCCGCTGCGTCCTCCACGGGACCAACGAAGGTCTTGAACATCAAGTTGAACGCGCGCGGCTCCGTCCACTTCCCTCGCTCACCACAGTTCGGGCAGGCAATTTCGGCCAGCGGCGCCGGATTCCCCGCGATCACGTCCTCCTCGTATCCGGGCAGGTGATCGGCTCGGAACCGCTGCTTACAGTTCAAACAGTCCACCAGAGGATCAGTGAAGTTTTCCAGATGACCCGAGCTCTGCCAAACGCGCGGGTGCATGATCTGGCTGGTTTCGAGGCCCACGACTTCCGGCCTGCGCCGCACAATGTCCTGCCACCAGGTGTCCTTGATGTTGCGCTTCAGCTCAACACCGAGCGGCCCGTAGTCCCAGAACGAAGCGTAGCCGCCATAGATCTCGCTGCTGGGATACACGAAGCCTCGCCGCTTCGCTAGCGAGACAATCGTGTCCATGCTCACTCGGGTAGTGTTCTCGGTCTGCATGTACAACCTCCTTAAAAGCAAAGCGCCCCGGACCAATCGGTCCAGGGACGAGGGTTACCCCGCGGTTCCACCCTGGTTGACCGCGAACGCGCGGTCCACTCTGTGTCTGCTAGCTCAGGGTCGCCTTCCTTACCATATCACCTGGCGGGCTCTCAGTAAATACCCGCTTCCCTGTCCGGTGCCTCCAGCAAGTACTCCTACCCGTCTCCGCTGTATCGCAACTTTCGCCCGTTGAAGCACGCCCAGTATAGCCAACCGGGCCGACCTTTGCGCTCCATGCCGGACTGTAGTACTCCCCGATGTGACGTCAAGACCTCAGCTTTATCTGCACCAGCCATTCCTGACGGGGAACGGTCCCCAAACGAAGACTTCCGAACGTTAGACTTGCGGGGAGCGCTCAGCAGCGCCGCTTTGAAGTGCCGGGCCACCGCCCGTGCGCAGGTAAGCGACAAAGCCCGGTGCCTTACTTAAGCTGAGTTTGACAACCATCGAGCCATCTGTAGACGGATACGTCCGAATCATGGGCACACCGACCTTGTATATCGCTGCCCCCAGGACCGTCGAGCACAGCACCGCGAGCCAAGCGGCGGCTTTCACTGCACCGCCTCTTGCGCGGTGATGTGGGCGCGCGGGTGTGCCGAGTCGTACGCTTGATGCAGTCGCTCCGTATTGAGCTGGGTGTAAATCTGTGTGGTGGAGATGCTGGAATGTCCGAGCCACTCTTGAACCTTGCGCAGGTCGGTGCCACCATTGAGCATGTGGGTGGCGAACGAGTGCCGCAGCGTGTGCGGTGTGATGCCGTCAACCTGCGCAGCAGCGGAGTACGACTTGAGAATTAGCCAGAAACCCTGCCTCGTCAGGCGATGGCCCCGATGGTTCAGGAAGAGAGCTCGCTCCTCCTTATCCCGAAGGAGCTTCGGACGAGCGTGCTCGATGTAGCTGCAAACCGCAGCCATCGCGCGTTCATGAATCGGCACCAACCGCTCCTTGCGCCCCTTGCCGATGCAGCGCAAATGCTGCCCCTCCGAGCTGATATGCTCCAGGTCTAGGTTCACCAGCTCACTGACCCGCACGCCGGTCGCATATAGCAACTCTAGCATGGCATGGTCGCGCTGGCCCTCTGGCGAATGATTGCGTGCGGTGTGCTCCAGGAGCGCGTTGACCTGTTGAATCGTGATTGCTTTCGGCCAGTACTTCTGCACCCGCGGACTAACCAGATCGGTAGTCGGATCCTGGACGAGTTGCTCATCTGCGGTCAGAAAGTGGAAGAAGCTTTTTATCGCCGCAATCTTTCGGGCCTGCGTCGCGGGAGCATACGCGCGCTCCTCAGAGCCTTTGAGGTGCAATAGGTAATCCTGTACATCCGTACGCTTAACGTCTCCCCAGCTGCGGATCTCCGGCCGCGCTTGCAGCCAGCGGTGAAACTGATTGATATCGTTGCGGTAGGCTGAGATTGTATGGTTAGAGAAGTGTCTTTCGGCGGTCAAGTGACCGATAAACTCTTCGAGGTTAACTTTCCCATCTAGCAAGGTCCGCCTCCTTGACGAAACACGAGTGGCCACGCCATTCTAACAGCTTTTACGCACTTTGCCACCTACTTTTGAGGCTGGTCTAGCCAGGCAGCATAGAGCTCTCGGCGATCCGAGCCCGTTTCCCGCGCCACAACGCGAACCGCCTCCGTGGCCTTTTGTCCCTGCGCGACGAGTTCCGCAACCCGGTCGATCGGATCACCATCCCTCGCGGGGGCGGCCTTCGCCTCGTTGCCCGCGACCACAAGTGTGTACTCCCCGCGAGGTTCTTGAGTCGCCCAGTACTCGATCTCCGAGGTGATCGTGCCTCGACGGACCTCTTCATGGAGCTTTGTCATCTCCCGCGCGATCGAGAGCGCCCGGTCGCCGAGGACCTCGCGAAGCGCCTGCAGCGTGCGGCGTATGCGATGTGGCGCCTCAAAAAGCACAAGGGTGTACGGCAGGTCGCGGGCCTCCCGCAACTTCGCCCGACGGTCCGCGGGGCGGCGAGGCAGGAAGCCGAGGAACAGGAAGTTGCTCGTGTCCATACCGGACAGGACAAGTGCCGTCAGTACAGCAGACGGACCTGGCAGCGCCGAAACTGAGAATCCTGCCTCGTGAGCCGCGAGCACGAGTCCGCGCCCCGGATCCGAGACCGCCGGGGTGCCCGCGTCGGTCACGAGGGCAACATCCCCCTCGCCCAAGGCATCCAGAATCTGCTCAAGGCGTGACGGTGGAGAGTGCTCGTTATAACTGAGCAGGCGGGTGTGAATGTCGTTGTGTGCAAGCAGCTTCCGTGTGTGACGCGTGTCCTCGGCAACGATGAGGGGAACCGCCCGCAGCGTCTCCAGCGCGCGAAGAGTAACATCTCCCAGGTTGCCTATCGGAGTGCTAACGATGTAGAGGACGCCCATAACGATCAGTATAGAGGAGCCGAGTTGGCACACATTGTGCGGCCTTCGTGCACGCCGGATGAAGGCGGCTCCCAGCCGCGTAATGAGGAAGGACGAATGATGCTCAACAACAATTCGTACAACATTATCACGACTTTGCAGAACAAGTCCGAGGCGTTGAATGTCTACGACAAGTACATTCAGGACGCGCAGGCTGTCGGCAGCCAAGAATGCGTCGAGTTGTTCCAGGGGTACCAGCAGAGAGACCAGGAGGCGGTCGAAGAGCTTAAGCAGCACGTCCAGATGCTGGTGAATAACGGTAAGTTCTAGGCACCCGACGGTAAGCAGCGTTGAGGGGGCTGGCATGCATCCGGCCCCCCTTGCTTGTCATGTTGCAACGCTCTGTCTTAGAACAATCCCTTTATTGGTCCGGCAGCCGACTTCTTCCGACCGCTCACCCCCGTAGAGCCTAGCCCAGGAGCACGAGCGTGTAATAGCCCTCCTCGTCATCCCCTTCCTCTTCACCCCCGTTCTCCTCGCTCTCGCCGCCCTCGCACGCGGCCAGGAGGACGGCAAGCAACAAACTCAGTACGAACGCCGATATCCGTTGTTTCGTCATTGGCCTTCCCCTTTTTGTTCAAGCCGGACCAAGCATACCATGTGCCTTCGCGGGTGACGGCGACGACTGAAAAGTGGCAAGTCGGATAGGGCCGCGTTCGTCGTCCCGATTCGCGCTACGTTCGAGGTTCCACCGGATAACAGCTTGTGCGTCCACACACCGCGTGCTTTAGGAACGGAATTAGAACGCTTTTGTCCCTTCGCTCCTGGTGATCTGCGATCGCTTTATCTATATACCCGCGTACAGGCGTCGTGTAGCCTGGAGGGGCGAGCGGGCGAGGCACCGGTTGACCTTGGAGCCGTGGTTGTGCACATAATAGTTGGCACGGAGGTAGGCTGACTTGACGCTCTCGCTCGCACGGCTACGGTCTGCAATCCCCTCGCAGCAATGGGAGCGCAACGCCTGGGTCCTTACCGTCTCCATCTTCGTCGCCTTCAGCGGCTTCACTATCGTGATGCCGTTTCTGCCGCTGTACGTCCGGGAGCTCGGTGTGACCGATCCCGCGCAGGTGGCGCTCTGGTCCGGGCTGATCTTCGGCGTGTCACCATTCCTCGCGGGGCTGATGGCGCCGGTCTGGGGCATCCTCGCCGACCGTTTTGGTCACAAAGCGATGTTTCTGCGCTCGCTGATCGTGTTTGTTTTCATCGCGTTTTTCATGGGCCTTGCGACGAATGTCGTTCAGCTTTTCACGCTCCGAGTGCTCTGGGGGATCTTTGGTGGCATGGGCGCCATGGCCATGACAATGATCTCCGTCTCCGCCCCGCAGGAGCGGGCGGGCGCGGCGTTGGGGCGACTTCAATCCGCAATGCTCCTAACGAACGCCTCAGGTCCATTGCTCGGTGGCGTGCTTGCGGGCGCCATCGGGGTGCGCAGAACATTCTTCGTATCGGCCTGCCTCTACCTTGCTGCGCTCGTGTCGATGATGCTGCTTTTCAAAGATACCGGCAGGTCAAGCAGGCAGCGACAGGCGAAGGCACGGCTGCCGCTGCGTAAGGTGTTCCTGCTTCCGACGCTGCTCCCGTTGATTGGAGTGCTGTTTCTTTCGCAGTTCGTGGATAGGAGCATGAACGCGTTCCTGCCCCTGTACATTGAACAGTTGGGTACGCCGGAGCGGTCCGTACCGTTCTGGGCCGGCCTGCTGACCAGCATCGGCGCCATTGTGTCGGCCATCGCGGCGAGCGGCGCAGGCAAGCTGTCTGACCGCCAGTCAATCCGGACGCTCCTGCTTGCGACGCTCGTCGGGGGGGTGATCGCGACCCTGCTCCTCGCGGGCGTTCGCAGTACACCACAACTCTTTGCGGCTCGCGTGCTCCTCGCACTTCTGGCGGGCGGAACGGTGACGCTCGCGTTCACGGTGGCCAGCCGCCACCTCCCACACGACTCGCGGGGGGCGAGCTTCGGCCTGATATCCACGGGCTCGATGGTGGGCGGTGGCCTGAGCCCAGTGGTTGCCGGAGTTATCGCCGCGGCTAGCCTTCGCTATGTCTTTCTCACCGGCGCACTGCTCTACGCCGTTTCCGTATTGATCGCAATGCGGTTACCGCGCACAGAAGCCGAGCCACGGGAGATACAGGGAACTGCTACAGCGGGGGCACCAGCCTCCTCGGTGCCGGCAGCAACGGAGCGCGGCAGGTAAACACCGCCGCACAGACCCGCTAACCTATGTCTACCTCGCCCCAGTCGATCTCAACCGCACCAATCTGGAGCACGTCGCCATACTGAATGCCCGCCGATTCTAAAGCACGGGTGATCCCGAGCCGGTTCAGTTCTCGCTCCAGCCTGCGCATAGCCTCGTCGTTCTCCATGTCCGTCATCACCGCGATGCGTTCGATGGTGGGTCCAGTCACGTGCCAGGTGCCGTCAGCCTGGCGCTTGATCGCGAAGCGGCTGCTGTCCACCGGGTTCGGGTGGAGCACCGTTTGCTCCCGCTTCGGGGCGAAGCGGTGCGGTGGCGGCGCGCTCTCCAGCATCTGCGCTAGTCTCAGCACGAGCGTCTCAAGTCCAACCCGAGCAGCCCCCGAGACCGCAAGCACTGTAATGTCGTCCACCGCTAATTGGGCGCGAAATGACGCCAGGTTCTCCTGGGCTTCCGGCATATCAACCTTATTGAATGCTACCAGTGCTGGTTTCTGCGCCATCTCCGGCTGGTAGGCCGCTAGCTCGCGCTGTAGCGTCTCGAAGTCTCCAACCGGCGAACGACCCTCCTGCCCAGAGCCATCCACGACGTACAGGAGAACGCGGGTCCGCTCGATATGACGGAGAAACTCATCACCCAGGCCAACTCCCTCATGCGCCCCCTCAACCAGTCCAGGGATGTCCGCGACAACAAAGGAATCCTCAGAGCCGGGCACCGCGACGACACCGAGCACGGGTTCGAGCGTCGTAAACGGATAATTGCCGATCTTCGGCGTCGCGGCGCTAATGGTGGACAGTAAGGTGCTCTTGCCGGCATTGGGAAAGCCGACCAGGGCAACTTCCGCGAGCAGCTTGAGCTCGAAGCGGAGTCGACGCTCCTGTCCCGGTTCTCCACGCTCCGCGAAGCGCGGCGTCTGGTAGGAGCTAGTCTTGAAGTGGGTGTTACCCAGCCCGCCACGGCCGCCGCGTGCGACCATGACGCGCTCGCCGTGCTCGGTGAGATCGGCAAGGGTCTCTCCAGTATCGGCGTCATGCACGACGGTTCCCGCGGGCACCTTGAGAACCAAGTCTTCGGCTGCCTTTCCGTGCTGCTTTTGCTTTAGCCCTTGTCCGCCGTGCTGCGCCTTGAACACCCGCTTGTAGCGGAAGGTGTGGAGCGTGTTCAGGCTCTCGTCCGCCTCCACGTAAACGGAGCCACCGCGACCACCGTCACCGCCATCAGGGCCGCCTTTCGCGGCGTTCTTCTCGTGGCGTAAGCTCGCACTGCCGTTGCCCCCGGTGCCAGCTATAACCTCGATGGTTGCTCGGTCGTACATTCGCCCCCACGATTCGTCTTCGCAATGCTGCGCGGATTTCGCGTCCTTTATAAGCGCCATTGCTGTGGCAGGCTCTCACGCCATCTCGCCACTGCCAAACGGATACAGAACGGGCGCAGAAGACATTATACCCGCCCGCAGCACGTGCAGCCGCGCACAGACGCCAGGCAAGGTAGAACCAGCGTTAGAGTGACGATGGACTGAGCGCTATGATGAACGCTCAGTCCACTTTGCCGTAGGCGTATACTGTCGGGACCCGACTAGTCGAGATAATCGCGGAGCTGGCGGCTGAAGTTCGGGCGTCGAAGCTTGCGCAGTGCCTTCGCCTCGATCTGGCGGATGCGCTCACGCGTCACGCCGAACGCGCGCCCCACCTCCTCCAGCGTACGTTGCTGTCCCGCGTCGAGCCCGAGGCGAAAACGCATGAGGTCTCGATCGTCCTCCGCGATATCGTGCAGGATCGAAGCGAGCCGCTCCTTGGACCGGACATCATAGTCAAGCGCCTCGTCCAGCCGCATCTGGTGCCGCTGACGCAGCTCCTCGACGGTCAACGGACGCTCGGCGCCGAAGCCGAACCGGTCGTTCATCAACTCGCGATCGCGATCGGAAAGCCCGACCTGGGCTATCTGCGCGACCTCACGCTCGACGCGCGCCACCCGCTCCAGTGAGACATCGAGGATGCTGGCAACCTCGTCCACCGGATGCGGTTCAGTATCCAGGCCAAAACGCATGCGCAACACGTCGCGTTCTCGCTCAGACAACGTATCGAGCACCCGGTCGATCTGGTCGCGTAGTGATCCTTGCGAGGCGGCCTCGGCGGGCGCGGCTGCCTTGAAGTCCGGTATGAAGTCTCCCAGGGGGCTGTCATCCTCCTCGCCCACCGGCGTTTCCAACGAGACCGGTTCCTGCGCGATCTTCAGCACCTCACGGACCCGCTCCGCTGTCCACGGCAGACCTAGCTCCGCGGCGATCTCATCATGGCTTGGCTCTCGCTCGAGCTTCTGGATAAGACGACGGGTGGTTTGGTTCACTCGGTTAATCGCCTCGCCCATGTGGACGGGGATACGTATGGTGCGGCTCTGGTCGGCGATCGCTCGTGTGATCGCCTGGCGAATCCACCATGTGGCATAGGTCGAGAACTTGTAGCCCTTCTGATGGCGGAACTTCTCCACCGCGCGTATGAGGCCGATGTTACCTTCCTGCACGAGATCGAGCAGCGAGATACCGCGGCCCGTGTACTTCTTGGCGATAGAGACAACGAGGCGCAGATTGGCCTCGATGAGGTGCCACCGGGCCTGAGCGCCATCGTGGGACCACCGCCGCAACTGGCGGCTGATCTGTTCGTCGTGCTCGGCGAAGTGTAGCTGCACCGCTTCAGGGTCGGGCCATTGGCCGACGGTCTGGCACTGCGCGGCTAGTTCCGGCGGCAGCAGATCAACTAGGAGCTCCAGTTCGATCGTCGCGGAGTCCAGCTGCGAACCGGTCGGTTTATCTTCCGATTCCTCCTCCTCGGTCTCGACCTTAAGGGACTGCGACTGCACCGCGAGGCGGATGAGTTCGAGACGCTCCGCAGGTTTTTCGTCCTCCGGGCAGGCTTGCTCAAACAGCGCGTCGATCATCGCCATCGAAGTCGCGAATTCCTGGAGCAACTCGCGTCCGACAACAAACATCGGCGGATTGGGCCCGACTTCGGACTCCAAACGCCGCATGAGGGCGTCGATATAGCCCCCACGCTCCAGCGCCTTCGCAAGCCGGGTTTCCTCCGCGCCTTTGAGGAGTTCGACCTTGCCGATCTCCCGAAGGTACATGCGGACCGGGTCATCCATGGTCGCGCCGCTGAGTTCGGCATCGATTGCTGCGGTATCATCGGCGACGCGACTGCGCCACTCAGCACCGGGCGGGACAATGCTGGAGAGCTTATCACGGGTCTTAACTGTAGGTGTATCGAAGCTCACTTCGGTGTACTCTCCTCCGTCGGGTCTGGTGAGAGCGCTACAGCGGCTGGCCGGTTCCACGCTGTCCAAGCTGCTCGCTGGTCGCTGCGTGGTTGGTCCTGTGCTTGAGATCATACCCTGCCCCTTTTTGTCTGGGGCTGTGACTGGGTCCCAACAAATGCGGAGTTTATCCGAGTAGGAAGAGACTTGTCAACAGCCGTGCCGTGTGTCCGAAATGCCGAGCCGCCGTGTGAAATCAGCTTCGCGTATCCTTGAAATACGTGCTCATTGGTGGGTCGAACGCGCGCACCTCACCAGCCAGCGAGGGCATGGATTCGAGGAGTGCCCGTACGCCTGCTTGATCTCCCATTTCGGTTGCCTCCCTTAGTAGTACAGAGTGTTGCGCTATTAGGTCCTGGAGTCGTCGACGCGGAATGAGAGCAACCCGACGGCGCAACTCTTCCGGCTGTTCATTCGAGAGCAGTTCTGGCTGGGTATCGACGAGGCCCAGAAGCACTAAACCGTGCTGTCTGATTGGGTCTTGGAGCGACTCGATCAGTGCTTCTCCCGTCAGTCCCTCCGATTCGAGTTCTTTCATACGCGCAAAAATCTCCCGGTTCTGCGACTTTTCCAGATCAGCCATAAGATCCTGCGGTGCTTCCGCAACCAGGCGGGGATACCGCAGGAGGAGCGCGAGAATCATATCCTCGACGGCGACCTGCTGCACCGGAGCCAGGCTGGATGCTTCCGTGCGGCGGGTTCGTGCCGCTTGCCTGGTGCGTGCCACCTCATTCCGCACATCCTGCTCACTGAGCCCCACGAGTTGGGCAAGGCGCGACTCGTAGTGGGCCTTCTCGATCGCGTTCCCGATGTCGGAGACAATCGGCGCGAGGTCGGAAAGTACCTGATTGCGTCCTTCCGGAGTTTGGAGGTTCGCGCCCTCGCGTACCGTCTCGAAGAAGTGGTCAACGACCGTGCGAGCGTTTGCGATGAGCTCACGCCACTTCTCTGGATCCTGCCGGATCAGCGTGTCGGGATCCTCACCACGGGGCAGTCGCGCGATACGGACATTCATCTCCAGATCGCGCTGCGACCCGACAATGCGGCCGCGCGACTTGAACGGGATGTACCGCTGGCGAACGGTATCGCGCAGGACCTCCCACCCGCGCATCGCCGCCGTGTCGCCCGCCGCGTCCGCATCCAGCGCGAGGGAAACGTTGCGAGTGAGCTTCGAGAGCATGCGTACGTGCGCGGGCGTGAGCGCGGTCCCCAGCGTCGCCACGACGTTCCCGAAGCCGCTGGCATGCGCCACGACCGCGTCCACGTAGCCTTCCACGACGACGGCTCGGTTCTCGGACTTGATATTACCCTGTGCCAGGTCCATCCCGTACAGGTGCGCGCCCTTGGTGAAGACGGGAGATTCCGGGCTGTTTAGGTACTTCGGCTTGGCATCCCCCATTGCCCGACCACCGAACGCGACGACGTTCCCGTCACGATCACGGATCGGGAATACGATGCGCTCCCTGAACCGGTCGTACTGGCCGCCCCCCGTGCGCTCGACGGTCAGACCGGCCGCGAGGATCTCCTCAGGGCGGTAGTTCCGGCCACGCAGGAACGTTAACGTCGCATCCCAGGAGTTCGGCGCATAGCCGAGCGTCCACGTTTCCCAGGCCGCGCGCTCGATACCCCGGCCCTCCAGGTAGGCTCGCGCTTGGGCTCCGTCCGCTGAGGTGAGCAGCAGGTGATTATAGAACCGGGCGGCCAGCTTATTGATCTCCAGGAGGCGCCGGTGGGCGGACTCCTCCTCTGGCGCGGCGGGCTTTGGCTCCTCGTACTGCACACCCGCGCGCTCCGCCAGCTGTCTCAGCGCGTCCTTGAAGTCGAGCTTCTCGCTCTCCATCAGGAAAGAGATGATGTCTCCGCCCTTGCCGCAGCCAAAGCACTTGTAGGATCCGCGCTCGGGATTGACGATGAAGCTCGGCGTCTTCTCCTCGTGGAACGGGCAGCGGCCAGTGAAGTTGCGGCCGGAGCGGCGCAGCTCCACACGAGAGCCCACGACGTCGACGATATCGAGCCGGTCCTTGACTTCGTCGATGATGGTGCGGGAGCGGTTCACCATGATCTAATACGTCCAGGGCCTGGGCGTAAACAGCCGCTCGAAGGTACTGGTAGCATAGCGATCGGTCATCCCGGAGATGTAGTCACATACCGTCCACTCCGGCCCGCCCTCCCGCCGCATTTCGTTCTCCAGTTCGTCCTCGTTTGCGTCGAAGTACGCGAAAAGCTGCGAGACTACCATGCGCGCTTTCTCTGCCTCGCGCTCGACACTCGGGTGTTTGTAGACCCGGCTGAACATGAACTCGCGCAGCGCGTCCGTCGCATCAAGAAGCGGCTGCGACATGGCGACTCTCGCGTCAGGGGAACCTTGCGCGATCCCCCAACTGGCGCGGATGATGCCGTTGACCATCGTGTCGATACGCTCGCCGTGCTCTCGCCCGAGGGCACGAACTGCGGTTTCTGGCAGGTCTTCGAGTGCGATCAGCCCGGCACGGACGGCGTCATCGATGTCCGCGTTGAGGTACGCGATCGCATCCGACATCCGCACCACGGCACCCTCGAGTGTCCCCGTCGCGCTAACGAGGGGCTGAGACACGCTCTCCTGGTGCTTGGAGTGATAGGCAATCCCGTCGCGCACCTCCCACGTCAGGTTCAGACCTGCGCCATCGCGCTCGAGCAGGTCCACGACCCGCAGGCTTTGCTGGCTGTGCACGAATCCGCCGGCGCAGAGTGCGTCGAGAGCCTGCTCGCCCGCGTGCCCGAATGGCGCGTGACCGACATCGTGCCCCAGCGCGATGGCCTCGGTCAGATCCTCGTTGAGCCGCAACGCGCGGGCGACCGTACGGGCTATTTGCGCCACTTCCAGGGTGTGGGAGAGTCTGGTGCGATAGTGATCGCCGGCGGGGGAGAAGAAGACCTGCGTCTTGTACTTGAGCCGGCGAAACGCCTTCGAGTGCAGGATACGATCCCGGTCGCGCGAGAACTCCGTGCGTACCGGCGATGGCTGTTCGGGTAGCCGACGGCCCCTGCTCTGACTGCTCATCACGGCACACGGAGAGAGGCGTTCCTGTTCCTCATGCTCTATACGGCTGCGCACCGTGTCGAGCTCAGCCAGCTCCATCCTCTGGTCTCCGATCGTCTGCGGCAGGTGCAGGTCGTTAGGAGGGAAGTATAGCGAGCATTCCGTGGAATTAGGGCCGGAAAAAGGGATTTATGAACAGACTGTTATGGTACCCGTTGTTCCACCCAAGTGCAGGGTGAGCAAGCCCGAAACGGTGAACGGTGATGCGGGGAACTACTGGGAAAGTGAGCCAATTCGGATACTGCAAGTCCGAACGCTGGCACGTCCTGCGCTGCACCGTTTGTGGCTGGGGTGAAGCAGTGAGCTCGTAGACTGAAGTGAGCTACAGGTAGCCGAGCTCCATTTTCGCGTCCTCGGACATCATGCTCGGATTCCAGGCCGGGCTCCAGACGATCCGTACCTGCACGTCCTCGACGCCGTCGAGAGGCTCGAGCATCTCCTCGACCTGCTGGACAATCATCGGCCCGGCGGGACAGCCCATCGACGTCAGCGTCATCTCGACGTTGACGGAGCCCTCCTCGATCTCGGCGTTATACACGAGACCCAGATCAACGATATTGATGCCGATCTCGGGGTCGTAGACCTCTTTCAGGGCCTCGGTGATCGCTTCCTCGTTCGCCATCGCATTGCTCCCATCGGGTACCTACTGTACAGCGTTCATTTACTATACCACGCCGAAACCTCTGTAATTCGGAGCCAGTCCGTCCGTTAGGAACGAAGGGTCGATCGGCTTATTTCGGCTTCGGTCAGTACCCTGCCCGTTGCCTTCAACCTACCAGGGCCGCCTTGCGCTGCTGTAAGCATTGCTTGATGAGGTCGTAGTCTTCCAGCGTCAGTCGGTGGACGTTGCCCTGGAAGGCGAGTCGCCAGTGTCCGGCCGGCCACTTCTTCGTGTGCGCCATGCGCTCGACCAGATCCGCGACAGCGAGATACACGCCCGGCTCAGCGGCATATTCCAAGGTGATCGGGAAGCGGTGCGGATACATCTCGCCCACTTTTCTACTTCCCCATATTGGCTCTTCGGAATAGTACGACTCGCCTGTGATCTCGGCGACACCACCAAACGCCATAACGCCGGTGAGGTAGAAGATCACCTTGTCGCCTGCCCGGACGTCCGCGGCCTTTTTCGCATGACGGCTCTTCATCGCCGCGATGTCGAACCCGCGGCTCCGAGACAGCTCGAAGTTCTCCGCACACGACACCAGCATCCAGTGATTTCGCTCCATGGTTCTCTCCCTGTACCGAGCCGTGAAGACCCGGTCTACATCTTCTCCAGTTTCGCCAAATTGGCAACGAGCCGCTTCGTCGAACCCGCTGCAAACCGCACCTCGACCTCCGCCTCCCCGTCTTGCATCACCACGCGAGTCACCGTCCCCTCACCAAACCGAGGATGCCGGACCGCCTCACCTGGGTTGTATTGGGGGGTGTTCGCCTTCGTCTCAGTCGCGCTGGACCGGTGAAAGACCGCGGCCGGTGGTGCCGGCAGTGTCCGAGCTGTGGTGGCCGAGCGCCGACCAGATGTACGTTGCGTCGGCAGGAAACCGCTCACGAGCGATGGTGGGATGCTGAAGAGAAAGCGGGACGCATCGTTGCTTTGCTGTGCACCGAAAATCGTACGATGGGCGGCAAACGACAGATAAAGCCGCTCCATCGCACGTGTCACGCCGACATACGCGAGGCGGGTCTCTTCCTCCAACGCTCGCGGTTCCTCGATGGACCGGGCGTGTGGGAGCAACCCCTCTTCCATGCCGGCGATGAACACCACCTTGTATTCCAGGCCCTTCGCCGCATGCAGCGTGATAAGCGTGACCGCGTCTCCCGTCTCCTGCGTCCGATCGAGCTCGCCCAGGAGTGCCACTTCCTCCAGGAACGCGGCCAGCGCCTCTCTGGGCTGCATCCCCGCGTAGTCCTGGGCGACTGTGATGAGCTCCTTGGCGTTCTCAAGGCGATCCAGCCCCTCATCCGAGCCGTCTGCCAACGCATGTGCGTACCCGGTCCGTGCCAGCAGGGTCTCGACCAGGTGGTGCAGGGGAAGGTTTTCGCGCTTCGCACGCAGGTCGTCTATTGCCTGCACGAGGGTGCGCAGTGCGGTCCTCGCGGCCGTGGAAAGCCGCGGCGCTCCCATGCTCGACCGTATCCCTCCGAAGAGGGTGACCTCCTCTCCGGCCGGAGCGGTAGCCACCGCGATCGCATCCCACAGTGGCAGGTGGGCCGTCTCCGCATACGTCTCCAGTGCACTGATCGTTCCTTTGCCGACACCCTTGCCGGAGTGTGTTTGCTCCACGATGCGACGCAGGCTCGCGGTGTCGTACGGATTATGAACCAGCCGAAGATATGCGAGCACGTCCTTGATCTCCTTGCGCTCGTAGAAGCGTGTGCCGCCGACAAGGACGTGCGGGATGCGGTACCGCACCATATGCTCTTCGATCGTCCGAGACTGCGCGTTTGTGCGATACATCACCGCGATCTCGGAGTGCCGATAATTGTGCGCGGCCGTCAACCGCTGAATCTCCCGGCAGATGTATTTTGCTTCGTCCTGTTCGTCATACGCTTCTTGAACCTGGACAGGTATGCCCCCCGCACGATCCGTCCAGAGCCGCTTCGCGCGCCGTCCCGGGTTGGCGTTTATGACGTGCGTTGCCACATCAAGGATCGATTGCGTGGATCTATAGTTCTGTTCGAGGAGCAACACCGTGGAATCAGGGTAGTCGCGCTCGAAGTTCAGGATGTTCTGGATATCCGCAGCGCGCCAGGAGTAGATGCCCTGATCCTCGTCACCCACCACGAACAGGTTGCGGTGCTCGCGGGTGAGCAGGCGGACAATCGTATACTGCGCGAGGTTGGTGTCCTGGTACTCGTCGACGAGCACCCGGCGCCACCGTTGCTGATATTGGTGCAGCACGTCGGGATGCCGTGACCATAGCTCCGCGACCTTCATCAGGAGATCGTCAAAATCCGCGGCCTGGTTCCATTCCAGCAACTCCTGGTACCGCCGATACACCCGGCCCGCTACCTCCTGGATGTACTGTTGCGCTGCCTCCGTATACTCCTGCGGTGTGAGCAGCTTGCTCTTCGCATCACTGATCTTGCTCTGCATCGTACGGGGCGTATACTGCTTGTCGTCGAGCCCGACTTCGGTGATCGCTTGGCGGAGCAGGCGGAGCTGGTCGTCGTCGTCGTAGATTACGAAGTCGGCGCCGAGCCCAACCGGCGCACCGTGGCGTCGGAGGATGCGTGCGCAGACCGCGTGAAAAGTTCCGACCGTGAGGTCGCGGGCGTCGTGCCCAACCAAGCGGCTCAGTCGCTCGCGCATCTCTCGCGCGGCCTTGTTGGTGAAGGTCACCGCGAGGATTTCCGATGGGTCCGCACCGCGTGATTCGAGCAGGTATGCGATCCGGTGCGTCAGAACGCGGGTCTTGCCAGAGCCGGGCCCGGCGAGCACGAGCACCGGGCCGTCGGGCGCGCTGACGGCTGCCAACTGCTGTTCGTTCAGTCCTTGTAGGACGTTGTTTTCCGCGATCACACGCGTACCCCTTCCTGTAGCGGGGTCATGATAGCAGCCATCACGGACCGGTTGCAGCGGGTTACGGCACCTGAATCCCTACCTTGGTTTGCGGTTCGATGGCGCGGTTGGCTAAGATGACGGCGGTTCGAGTTGTGATCATGTACAACACGGGACTGAGGTAGTAGATGCCCACGTATGACTATCAGTGCGACGGTCCGCAGCACCATCGTTTCGAGCGATTTCAGCGCTTCAGTGAGCCTCCGGTGACTGTGTGTCCGGAATGTGGGGCTGAAGTCCATCGAGTGATTCACCCCGTCGGCGTGCTCTTTAAGGGACCTGGCTTCTATAAGACAGACAACGCGCCAAAGGCAGCTAAGGCCGAATCTGAGGGCACCGCTACGGAGTCAGAGACTACAAGTGAGAAGGCGTCGGATGCCCCCGAAAAGGCAGCCGAGACAAAGCCTAAGGAGAGCAAGAAGGCACCCGCAGCATCAGCCACCTCCGCGTCCCAGGACTAGGAGCGCCGGGTTGCAGCCTGCGCCTCACCTCATCCGTGCTTTGAGGTCGCACCGAGTAGCGGCATGGCCTTGGGGACCTTCCGGTTATCATCAGAGGGCCAATGTTACACATCTATAACACGCTCACCCGGCAGAAGGAGCAGTTCGCACCGCTTGATCCGAGCGAGGTTCGGATGTACGTGTGCGGGCCGACCGTGTACGGCTCGGCGCACATTGGCCACGCCATGTCGTATATCGTGTTCGACGTGGTCCGCCGATACCTGGAGTTCAGCGGCTACCGGGTACGCCACGTCCAGAACTTCACCGATGTGGACGATAAGATCATCCGCCGCGCCCACGATACGGGAGAGGAGTGGGATCAGCTGTCACGCCGCTATGCCGACGAGTTCCTGAGCGACATGGACTCTCTGAACGTATTGCGCGCGCATTCCTACCCGCGCGCCAGCGAGATGATCGAGCAGATCATCGCAGATGTGGCTCGGTTGATTGAGATTGGGCACGCGTACGAACAAGACGGCGACGTGTACTTCAGGGTGATGAGCGATCCGCTGTACGGACAGCTCAGCCACCGCCGGCTCGACGAGATGAACGCGGGTGCGCGCGTGGAGGTTGACGAGCGCAAGGAGCACCCAATGGACTTCGCACTGTGGAAGTCCTCGAAGTCCGGCGAGCCCGCGTGGGACAGTCCGTGGGGACCGGGGAGGCCCGGCTGGCACATTGAGTGCACGTCGATGAGCCGATGCGCGATCGGCGACCAGATAGACATTCATGGCGGCGGGAACGACCTAATCTTTCCCCACCATGAGAACGAGATCGCACAGAGCGAGCAGCTCACCGGCAAGCGGCCCTTCGCGAAGTACTGGATGCACAACGGGTTTGTCCAGTTCGGTGAGGGTGGCAACGACACTGAAGCGAAGATGGCGCGATCCGTCGGGAACGTCATACCAATTTCCGAAGTTGTCCACAGATACGGTGCTGACGGTTACCGGCTCTTCGTGCTCTCCTCCCATTATCGCCGG
>JAUJMR010000020.1:23059-43662 GCA_030446765.1 Chloroflexia bacterium | reverse complement strand
CCCTATGGCACGGTGAGATCACTCCTGGTGCGTACTACCTGCCACACGCGACCGATGCCGAGCTGGAGCCGACCATCGAGGCGCCGATGGTCTGTCTGACTGGCAAAGGAACCGGACCACGACGTACGCCGGTAAGGGGCGATAAATCCGAGGTGATCACCGGCAACTTGGGCGCCAATATCTCGCAGGCGATGCAGACGTACGTGCACAACAACAGGGCGGGCAAGGACCCGTGTGGTGGTTGGTACGCAAATGTCAAGGTCTACCTTTGGGATACGGCGAGAGTGGATACCACCGAAGAACAACGAGGCATATGGCCACTTCAAGACGCTCGGACAATCTGCAAGGCAACCCTGGTGTGGCGCGTCAGCTTCGTGGACTACAAGATTTACCGGTTCTACGACGCCATTGATAACGACGGCTACGATGTGGAAAGTTTCCCCTCGTCGTCAGAGATCAACGGTTACGCGCCGTCCATAGAAACCGACGCGGACCCCATCGAGGGCGGAGACCTGACAACGGGCGCGACGACCGTGAGGGTGGTGGAGTAGGGTCGCAACTGACGCCGCTGGCACCTTCGTAGCACGACACGGGGCCGCAGGAGTGCCGAGTTGCGGACCCTGCGGCCTCGTGTCGTCAAGGATGCGGCCGGCTGAAAGAACCGTTACCCATTTCCATAGAGGATTTCACCCGAATTTCACGCACCGCCGTCATACTGAATACATAGAAAAGGAGAGATGATCTGATGCGCAAACGAATGGGTCTTATGCTTATGCTTGGCGGCGTGGTGCTTGCTGTTATGGTCGGTCTTATGATGGCAAACATCAGCCGTCGCGCCGCCGCCGCAAAACCACAAATCAAGCTGGTCGAAGTGGTGTTCGCCACGCAGGACGTCGCACAGGGCACGGAGATCAAAGCCGAGATGCTGGTGCGCAAGCCTTACCCGGCAGAGTTTGCCCCTGCTTCCGCCGTGAGCCGGGCCCAGGATGCCGTCGGCAAGTTCACCGCGAGCAATGTGGTGAAGGACCAGCTCATGACCTCTGCCGTGGTGTCTGCCACAAAGCAGGCGGGTAACCTGTCAAAGAGCATTCCGAAGGGCAAGGTGGCGTTCCCTCTGCCGAAGACCGACCTGCTCTCCGCAAGCGATGCGATCAAGCCGGGCGACAAGGTTGACGTCCTGGTCACGTACAAGATGAAGGTGTCGAGCAGGACAGGGGGCGAAAAGTCGGACAGTGACGCGCACACGACACAGACGACCCTACAGAATCTGCAGGTGCTCGATGTCGGGGCGGGTGGTAGCGGTGGGGCTGGCCAATGCAGGCGCTGCCGTCGTGCTGCTCGTCGACCACCAGGACGCCGTGACGCTTGCCTGATCAAGAACAGCGACAGCGCAACGGTGGACCTGGCGCTGCGCGGCACCGAGGATGACGGCAACAAGGCAACGACCGACGGTGTGACGGAAGACTCGACGGTGGTGGACTACAAGTTCCGCAAGCCACAGCCAGCCCGATAACGGAGAGAGGACACAAACCACTATGAACGAACAAGCGGTAATGGCCACGAAGGTCCTAGTGCTGATGACTCGGTGATTTACGCAGAGGTCGTTCGTGAGATGCTCTCTTCCGAGCCGGACATGCACGTACATAACTCGCATACTGGACTGGGCGAGGGTGTGCGAGCGGCACGCAAGCTCCACCCGGACGCAATCGTCCTATCTGGCGACACACCGGGCGCGGCCTCGGTCGTGGAGAGCCTGGACGATGCCGTGCCAGACGCGCCGATCATCGTCGTGTTCGCCGGCCAGGAGCCGGAGGTGGCTCGAGAGTGCGTGATCGCCGGTGCGCAGCTCTGCTTGTACGGACTGGAGGACCGGGAAGAGTTGGTCGAGGGCATCAGGCGGCTCGTGGCGCGGGAGCGCCGCCGGCGCTCGCACATCGTCTCCCGAGTCACCGGGGGCGAGAAGAAGCTGGCGCGCGTTATAGCGTTCCACAGTGCAAAGGGCGGTGCCGGTACATCCACGATGCTCGTGAACGCAGCGCTTGCGCTGCGCCAGCTGTCGAACAAGCGCGTCGTGGTCGTCGACGGCGCGTTGCAGAGCAGTGATGTCGGTGTGCTACTCGACATCGATCACTCCGCCAACATCGCCGACCTGATCCCACACCTCAAGGAGATGGACTGGGACCTGGTACAGGAGATCATGGCGACACCTCCAGTGGCGTACAGGTGTTGCTGGCTCCGACCCAGCTAGAGCGATCTGAGCTGGTCACGGCGGACCACTTCAACAAGATCCTCGGCGTACTACGCAAGAACGCCGACTACGTGCTGATCGACACGCCGCCCGCTCTAGATGCAGTTTCGATGATGGCGCTCGATTCGGCCGATCACATCGTGCTGGTAAGCACGCCCGAGGTCGCGGCGCTGCGCAACACCGCGCGGTTCATGCAGCTCGCGACGAAGCTCGGGTATCCCGCCGACAAGCTATTCCTGCTGATAAACCGGTCGAGTAGCAAGGGTGGGGTGCGAATGGAGGATATTCGCGAGCATCTGAAGCACCCGATCGGAATGTCACGAGTACGATCCGCGGACAGGACAATGGTCGCCGCCGCGAACAAGGGCACACCGGCAGTTCTGGCGGGTGGGCGATTCGGCGTGGGCAAGAGTTTCCGGCAATTGGCGACGATCCTCGAGTCGAGTGAGCGCACCGGCAAGCGCGAGCAGCGTGCCCTGAAGAACAGTTGGCTGAAGAAGGGGCGGGCGGAGTCTCGTGGTAAGGCTGCCGAAAACACCGCGACGCATAACGCGTAGCCCGGCGAGTAGCCGGTATCCGAGGTCACATTGAGCGGAGCTGCCGCTATCGACGCGTCGGCTCTTCTTCACGCTCGCGTCGGGGCGTAGCCGGTGGATGTGAAGAGACCGTTATGTGCGTGTGCCGCCGATTCAGCCACTTTTCAGAGTACGCCGTCATACTAGACACGTAGACGCTAACGTAGGAAGGTAGTGCAATGACGTTCTCCCTTGCAGATAGACTCAACAGCAACAATCGGCCCGGTGCCGGACGTGACGGCGACGGAAACAAGCCCGACCAAGTGATAGAATCCCGCACATCCGGGGCGGTGCAGGCGCCGGTCGCCATCCCGCCGGTTGGGACGAACAAGGTAAACCTGGTCGAGCTCAAAGGCAGAGTTCAGCGCCGGCTCCTGGAAGAGTCAGATGCATCTGGGGCAATGGACGGTGAAAACGTTGCCCAACTGCGGCGAACACTCGAGATACTGTTCAACGAGATCCTCGTGCAGGAGAACGTGCAACTCGCCCGGCCCGGACCGGATGCGCCTGTTCGACGCCGTCGCGGCGGAGATCTTGGCGTTCGGCCCGCTCGAGCCGCTGCTGCAGGATGAGACCGTGACGGAAGTGATGGTCAACGGACCGGATCTCGTGTATGTGGAGCGCTCCGGCAAGCTGGTGGAGACGGACGTGAAATTCGACGGCGAGGAGCACGTGCGCCGGATTATCGACCGCATCATCGCGCCGCTGGGAAGGCGCTGTGACGAGAACTCCGATGGTTGACGCGCGCCTCCCCGATGGCTCGCGCGTCAACGCGATCATCCCACCACTCGCGCTGTCCGGCTCCACGATTACAATCCGAAAGTTCCCGAGTGATCCCATGACGGTTAAGGACCTCCTTCAGTTCGGTACGATGACACCGGCGATGATGGAGTTCCTCAAGGCGTGTGTGCTCGGCAAGTTGAACATCGTGGTTTCCGGCGGTACAGGCTCGGGGAAGACAACGTTACTCAACGTACTCTCTCGTTCATTCCCGAGACAGACCGCATCGTGACCATTGAGGACGCGGCGGAGTTGCAACTAAAACAGCGACACGTCATTCGCCTGAGAAGCGTCCGCCGAACGTCGAAGGGCAGGGCGAGATCAAGATCCGAGAACTCGTCACAAACTCTCTGCGTATGCGCCCCGACCGGATCGTCGTAGGCGAGGTGCGGTCTGGCGAGGCGCTTGATATGTTGCAGGCGATGAACACGGGCCACGACGGGTCGCTGACCACCGCACACTCCAACTCGCCGCGCGACACCGTCTCCCGGTTGGAGACGATGGTTTTGATGGCGGGCATGGACCTTCCGCTACGCGCGATCCGGGAACAGATAGCATCGGCGCTGGACCTTTATCGTCCATCAGGAACGCCTGCAGGACGGCTCCCGCCGGATCGTGAGAGTCACGGAGGTTCTGGGGATGGAGGGCGACACGATCGTGCTCCAGGATATCTTCCAGTACAAGACCGTTGGCGTGATGGGGCGCCAGGTCGTCGGCGAGATCGTAGCGACGGGCATCCGTCCGAAGTGCATCGAGAAGTTGGCTGCCAACGGCGTGACTCTGCCGCCGTCGACTTTCCAGTAGGCCGAGAGAGGATTCTGGCGATGAGTGAGATGACAATGGTTGGCCTGCTAAGCGGGGCAGGAGTGCTCTCGATCCTTGCAGGATTCGTGGTTATGCTGGCCCAGAAGCGATGGCAGGCTCGGCTCCGGACGCAGGTAAGCGCATATGCTGGCGACGAACTGGCAATCTCCGTGGCGCAGCTGAAGCAGAGGCGAGATGGCGGGAACATCGTCAGCAAGCTGAATCAGCGCGTGCGCAAGCTGAGTGTTATACCAAAGCTCCAAACTGATCTGACGGCTGCGGGCATCGCCATGCCGGCATCACGGTTCCTCGTGCTGCGGATAATCGTTTCCCTATTTGCTGGCGTCGTGCCGTTCCTATTGCTGAACGCACTCGGCGCCGGTTTGAGGGTGTTCGCGATGGTCGTCGGTATGATCGTGGGCTACTACCTCACCCGTGTGTTCCTGCGCTTGAAGCGTCGATTCCGTCTGCGAAGACTCGAGATGCAACTGCCGGATGCGGTCGATGTCCTCGGTGGAGCCCTGGAGGCGGGTTCGAGCCTACCGCAGAGCATGGGCATGGTGGCGCGCGAGATGAGCGATCCGATCGCCACGGAGTTCTCCCGCGTAGTGCGCGACCAGGAGCTGGGGCTAAGCCAGCAGGAAGCCCTGGATCGGATGCTCCTGCGCTGCCCGAGCGAGGACCTCGACATGCTGATCACGGCGATCAACATCCAGAGTCGTGTCGGCGGCAATTTGTCGAAGGTGTTGCGTTCGATCGCGTTCACCATTCGGGAGCGGTTGCGGATTCGCGGCGAGATCAAGACGCTTACTGCACAGGGACGTATCTCCGCGAAGGTGATCGCTGGGTTGCCCATTGCCCTGCTCGTCGGACTTACGTTCTTGAACTGGAACTTTGTAAGCCCGCTATTCACGACCACACTTGGCTACGTGATGCTGGGAGCTGCAGGTACCGGTATCACCGTCGGGTACCTGACGATGATGAAGATTGTCGCGATAAAGGTGTAACTTCAATGAATCTGTTCTTTACCTCCGTTGTCAAAATCACCATGCTCTTCGCAGTCCTTGGCTATCGCGCCGCTCTCGGTGCATGCTCAGGACAGGGTTGAACTCTCAAACGTCGCGTCGAATGACCAGCCGCGCGTCAGCGCGTCACTGAATGCGACCGACGAGCAGGGTCTGCCCTACCGAACCTTACGGTGGAGGACGTCGAGGTAACCGAGAACGGGGTCGTGCAGCCGGACGTCAACGTGTACTCATTCTTCGAGCATCCGACGCCGGTGAACGTCATGCTGGTGCTCGATACGAGCTGGACCATGAGGGGTCAGCCGATCCAGGACGCGAAGAACGCGGCGATCTCGTTCATAGAGACGTTGGGTGTGAACGACCGGGTCGGGCTTATCACCTACGCCCGGGATGCCCGTGTGATTCATCCGGCGACCGGGAACTTCGAGAGCGTCAAGACGAGCATTCGCAAGATACGCATCTCCACCGACACCGCACTGTACGACGCGGTGGCTCTCGGGACCGAAGAGGCAAACAAGAGCCCGAAGCCGCGCGCGTCGTGGTGCTGATGACCGACGGAGAGAACTGGAAAAAGCAAGCTCACGCAGAAGGAAGCTCACTCGGGCGAAGGCGACCCGTGTGCCGGTACATACCATAGGATTTGGACCAGCCGCTGCGGAGGAGCCACTCAAGCAGATTTCCCAGGCGACTGGTGGTAACTATTACAAGGCGCTCGACGGCGGAAACCTGGAAGACTTGTTCACCACAATCTCGCAGCAACTCCACCAGGAGTATCGGCTCTCGTACGAGTCCACGACCAGTGCGTTGGCCGGTGATCCTGTCGAGGTACGCGTCCGACTGCTCAACCGGCCAGGCGCGCCCGAGCAGGTTTTCACGTACAAATACGGCGACAGGGAAGTCGCCCAGGTACCGGGCGTCAAGGTCAGCACGGGTTCGCTTCCCGTGGTGAACCCAGGCAAGCCCGCAGGTGCACCGGTGCCACTGCCCTACAATGGCTTCGCTATCTCCACTGGCGCCAGCTTCGCGGTTCTGGCGCTCGGGATCGGGGCCAGGCTCGCGGGCACCCAGAGCCGGGGTCCAGCGACGTATGCTGGCCTTTGTTGCAACGTCCGCCTCCGATGTACTGCTGCTCTCGCACAAGCGGACGTCGGTGCTCGGTAGCATCCTGGAAACCGCTTGTCGCAATGGTATCGCCTCTGGTCCTGCGTCTTCTGCCAGCGAAGATGCAGCGAAAGCTCGCGGAGAACTTAGCTGCGGCGGGATATCCGCGTGGCATGCGGCTCGCACACTTCGTGACGTTGAAGACGGCCCTAATGGTTGCTACCTTTGTCCTCTCTCCTAGTCCTTCGGCAGCGCCTTGCTTGCGCTCGTGATTGGCTTGCTAACATTTCGCCTTCCCGACTACTGGCTGGCGCGGAGGATCAAGCAGCGCGGGAAGAACATTGTCCTCCAACTGCCGGATGCGTTGGACCTGCTGACCATCAGCGTCGAAGCGGGCCTGGGATTTGACGGAGCCATGCTGGAGGTGATCCAGAAGTGGGACAACGAGCTTGCGCAAGAGTTCTCCACAGTACTCAATGAGATGAAGTTAGGAAAGAGCCGACGCGACGCGCTGCGTGGCCTGTCAAGTCGCGTGAAAGTGCAGGAACTCCAGTTGTTCATCAGTGCCATCGTTCAGGCAGATGAGATTGGCATGAGTATCAGCCGAACTTTGGCCGTTCAAGCGGAGCAGATGAGACAGCGGCGCAGACAGAAGGCAGAGGAGATGGCTCACAAGGCAGTCATCAAGATCATCTTCCCAATGGTATTCTTCATCTTCCCCGCGCTGTTCATCGTGCTGCTGGGACCGGCGATTCCCAAGGTCCTAGGTGCATTCTCTGTAGTTCCATGGGAGGCGGTTAGTACCTACGCGAACAGGGGCAGAAGCCGGTTCAGTGAGACGATTAACGCAGCCAGCCAGTTGGAGATCGAGACCGATTTCCATATCCGAGGATACCGAGCGGAAGGCTTGATGACCGTGACCAGCACAAATAACCTGACAATTAGACGGAGGCTGTACATGGGAATCTTGCCGTACGTGCGCAACACATACGCGGGCAAGGCGTTGACTTCCGTTATCCCGACGCGCAGCCCGAGTTCCGTGCTCACGATGTCGCCAAGCGTCAGCAAGAGGGACAGTGTGGCGGCGATTTCGTCGCGATACGGTTGATGTCGGTAGTCTCACGAAGTTCTCCCTGTCACCATACGGTAGGCAACCACGGGTTTTGCGCGACTGAAGCGCACTGCCGTGGCCCACCTGTGCGCACCAACAGTTACCGTTGCGGTGGAACGCATCGCCATAAAGGAAACGATACTACTGGCAACACTGCCTTAATGCGCAAATAGCAGCAAATGTTGCGTCACGGAGCAAAACGGACGCGACCGCCCCATCTGGGACCAGCAGTTAGGCGGAGCAACCCTGTTGGGCTGAACGGGTGACGGCAGTATGATTACAGTTGAGAAAGGTATCGGACAGTGCGAAGTGTGTTCCTCATCTTGATCCTGGCATTTGGCGGGTATGGGGCGTACCAGTACGATCAGCGGGCCGCCCGGGGAGGGTCGCCACACGCCCGTGAGCCAGGTTCAACAGGTGCAGACCCGCGCCCAGGTCACGCCGAAGCCGCGCGCCGCGGTCAAGCCGACGGCCACGCCGCCGCAGGGCACGCCGGTGCCGAAGCGGGTGCGGAGAGAGATTATGGGCATTCTGCGCGATGTCGAGAACATTCGCGGGCTGGACGCCAGTAAGCCCGTCAATGTGCGGTTCATCTCCCGCGAGGACTTCGCCCGGCGCACGAAGGTCGAGAACCGGAAGTACTGGACCGTGAGTGAGCGCGACGCGGAGGAGAAGACGCTCGTCGCCTTCGGCTTTACCTCCGCAAGGACCAACTTCCGCAAGCTGATCGCGCAGGACACGGGAGACTCAGTCCTGGGGTTCTATGATCCGAAGACCAAGCGCTTGTTCGTGGTAGGTGACGAGTCGGACATGGACGGTCAGGCCCGGAGCACGATGGCGCACGAGCTCGCGCACGCCCTGCAGGACCAGAACCACAACTGCGCCGGTTTACGGACGGTAGTGAGAAGAACTCGGACAGGGCGCTGGCCGCGCGATCCCTGTTTGAGGGCGACGCTATGCTGGCCGAGTCGAAGTTTCAGGGCAAGCACAAGATCTCGCAGGCGGCGATGCAGGAGGCGGCGGTTGAGGCCATCCTGACCTCGTCCGCTTTCACCAGCTACGAGGAGGGTCCGCCCCTATATGGCTTGACCATGTACTTCCCGTACATCCAAGGCACGGAGTGGGTGAAGACGCTGCATGCTCGAGGCGGCTGGCAGCAGGTGGATGCCGCATACCGGCGGCGTACCGGAGAGCACGGAGCAGATCATGCATCCCGAGAAGTACTTTGCGCGGGAGCGCCCGGTGAACGTGAAGCCGGTCAACCCCTTGCCGGCGCTCCCCAAGGGCTGGGAGAAGCTGCGGTCCGACACGCTTGGCGAGTACCGGACGCTGATCCTGCTAAGCCAGGGCGCGGTCGAGACGCCCTTCCTGAAGCAGGCGTCGGCGGGATGGGGCGGAGACAGCTACGCCGTGTACGCGCCGAAGAACGGGAGGCGGGCACCGCGCTGGTATGGGAGAGCGTGTGGGACCGGGAGGCGGACGCGTCCGAGTTTACTGTCGCACTGGCCGCACTACAAGCGGGCTTGAACCAGAACGTGTTTGGCCAGGGGTACAAGAAGAGCCAGGGTGCGCTGAGTCTCGACGGCGCGGATGCCAACGTGCGCATCCGCCGAACGGGCAAGCGCGTGGTACTCGTGGTCACCAGCGACGTCTCCCCTGCCACAACGGACAGGGTGCTCGACATCGCGATGCGCTGATCGACAGACCAACATGCGTCCCGGCGCCAAGGCCGAACCTATACGCCGTCGCCATCGAGCCAGCATAGGGCCAGTGGCGACGGCACTTCACCAACACAGCGCCTCGGGCGGTGTGAAGGCCAACCACCACCGTGAAGCAGGCCTGTGTACGCTGACCAGAGCCAGTCGGGGTACGCTGGCGCAAGTCGGCAGTCGCGGCTGCCTACGGCGGGAAAACCACCACGGGGCGCCCGATGCAGGATTCGAACCCACAACCCCTGGTCCGGAAGCCAGGTGCTCTATCCGTTGAGCTAATCGGGCAATGGACCTATTCTACCCCACTCGTCACAAAGACTCAAACCTTGGCGGCGGTACCGTAGTCGTGCCGTAGTATCGGTGTGCGAAGATTCAGGCACTCACAAGCCTTTGAGCGACGGTACATCGACTAAGAGCGTGGAATAAAGCCCTGGTGGCCCGCGTGGAAGGGAGCGAATCGATATGAGCACGATAGATGGACGACTGGAGATGCTCGAGCAACGGCTCGACGCCTTTGACCGGCGGCTACGTGCGCTCGAAACGTGGGCGAAGAGGGAGCAGGGCTACCATCTGACCATTCCCGCTAATCCCCCGACGCGCACCGAGCTACCGACCCCGCGACCCTCGCCAACGGTACCGTCGGCAGCACGGCGCGAGCAACCCAGGACGATCCTGGAACGGACCCCACCTGTAGGCACCGGTCCCGCACCAACCCCACTTGTGACGCCGAGGGCTCCTGCCCGTCGGTGGTCCGCGGCAGAGTTGGAGCGGCTGCTCACCGGACGCTTCCTTGCCTGGGGTGGCGGTCTAGCGATCCTGTTCGGGATTGTCTTCTTCCTGGCTCGCGCGTTTCGCGAGGGATGGATCGGCCCGACGACGCGCGTAGGTATCGGGATAGGGACGGGGCTGTTGCTCTTTACTGCGGGCGCGTGGCTGTTCGAGCGACGCGAGGCACTGCTGGGCCATGTCCTCGTCGCCACCGGGTTGGGCACCCTTGGCCTCTCGTTCGTCGCAGGAACGCGCTTGTATGAACTCATTCGGGTTGATGTCGGTCTCGCTTGCTCGCTGGCGCTGGCAGCGTCCTCTGCGCTGATCGCGGTCCGGTCGCGTTCTCAGGTGGTGGCGGCGTACGGTCTCATCACCGCGCTAGCCGCGCCCATCGTGCTCGGGCCATCCCCAGCCCTGAGCACCGTCGCCTTCGTTGCTACCGCCCTCACTGGTTGCACCGGAGTTTCCCTATGGCGCACGTGGTCGTGGCTTCCCCCATTGGCGTTTCTGCTGTCGGCACCGCAGCTCTGGTCGTGGGTTGAGCGCGGACCGTCGCGCGGCCTCGCGCTTCTGGTCCTGACCGGCTACTGGTGCCTGAATGCAGTCGCAGCCGGTGGCGAGGAGTTCCGCCATCCCCGAACCGTCCTGCGCCCTACATCTGCAACGCTACTTCTCGGCAACGCCGCGTTTCTCGTAGCCGTCGGTTTCGGTGTGCTCGACAGCTCGGCCGCACAAGGGCTGTTCTTGCTCTGTGTCGCCACCGCGCATTTCCTACTCGGCGCATACTTTTTGCGCACTGCGGGACAAGAGCACGCCTTCGGCCTGCTTGCGCTAGGTACAGGACTCGCGGCACTCACGATGGCCGTACCCGTCTCGTTCGGCGGCCCTGTGGTCCCCATCGCGTGGGCCGCGGAGGCGGCGGCCCTTGCATGGGTTTTCTCGCGGAGACAAGATCGGTACACCGCTGTGAGCGCGAGCCTGCTTGGGCTCCTGGCGGTGAGCCACTTCGTGACCATCGAGTATCCCTTCTACGGGGTACTGTCGAACCAGCTGGAATCGCCGCGTCCCTTCCTCAATGCGGGTGGCGGCACGCTTGCCTTCCTGCTGGCCGCTGTCGGCTTCGCGGTCTCTGTTGTTCGTTCGCGCGGTGTGCGCTCCCTGCTTGCGTGGCTTGGCCTTGGGCTCCTGTTGTATGCGCTGCCGTTCGAAATTTCGGGCCTGTGGCTTCTCACAGGGTATTCCGGTACCGCCGTGCTCGGCGTTCTCACGGACCGGACCTCCCGTCCTGTGCGCCGCTTGCGTCGAGTCGCGGGGCGGGGTCTCGCCCTGACAACGTGGCCAGCGGCGCTCGCTGCCGCGGCGCTTGCCGCGGGACACGCCCTCACCGTAGATCTTCCATTGTGGGCAATCGGCTCCACGCCCACCCGTCCGTTCGCTGATTCGTACACAATTGCCGCTGGCATCCTGGGAAGCGCAGGATTACTCAGTTCCGTGCTCGCCGGCACTGCGCGACTGCGCAGGGTGTCCATCCTCGCGGCTGCACTCGCCGTAGCCTGGCTTATGCCGATCGAACTGGCATCGTGGGGTGTGGTTGTTGCTTGGTCGGTGGTGGCCGCAGTGCTCTGCGTGCTCGGGAGCCGCGATCGTGGCGGTGCAGACAGCTACGGTGGAGTGGCCGCATTGCTGGGCGGCATGGGCGCCATGCTCACCATCGGCGACGTCGCGCCTCTCGATCGCCTGCTGGTGGATCCGTATGAGCAGATCACCCATCCACTGCTGTGGAGTGGCGCGACGGCGGCGCTTCTATCGCTCGCCGCGATTCTCAGTCTCGCCGCCTGGCTGTCGCGGAGGCATTTGTGGTCACGCCGGTTTGCCCTCGGCGCGGGCGTTTTCCTCGTGTATGCCTTATCCGTCGGGGTGGTCGATGAATTCCAGCGGCACGTGGGTGCAAGCTCGGACATCGAGGGTTTGCGCAAGCAGGCGCAGGTTGCCCTGTCTATCCTCTGGGCTGCCCTCGGTGGCGGCGCGTTCGTGGTGGGCATCGTGACCCGAATGGGCTTGCTTCGCGCGTCTGGACTCGCGCTGCTTGGTGCCGCAACGACGAAGGTGTTCCTCTACGATCTGGCCGCACTCGACGCCACGTACCGAGTCCCGTCGTTCATCGGTCTTGGCCTGCTGTTGCTCGCCAGTTCCTACGCGTATCAGCGGCTGCGTCCCGCGCAGGACGAGTCATCCGACTGGTCCTCAGAAACACTGACGCGGAGTCGTTAGGAGGCGCCGCACCTTCTCGGCGGCGGCCAGGCCTGAGAGCGCCGCGCCCTCCACCTTTGCACCGCCGAACGCATCCCCGGCGAAGACGAGCGGCGGGGTCTCGACCGCGACAAGGCAGGACTCCGAGTGCGACTCGACCGGTTGACTGTGTTGCCACCGGCGCGTCATCGCGCTTCGCACGCGCGACCGGACAAAGTGGTGAGCGCTCTCTATCAGCACGGACGCCACCTCATCATCTGTCTTGTCCCAATGTGCAGCGCTGAACTGCGGCCCCCCATGAATCGTGATCGCATGCGCCGCGGTGCTGATACCCTTGCGCCGATTGTCCGCCAGCCACCATACCGGCTCGCCGGCACCATTTTGTCCTGAGAATTGCACAGCGCCCGGTTCCGGTACACCGCTCGAGTCGTCGAGCACTAGCATGACCGAGATACAGGGAGCAAAGCGGATCTTCTCCAGTGCCGCACGCGCGGACGGGGCCAGTCGGACGTCTCCCGCGCCAACGACGGCGAGCGACTGCTGCGCTGGGGGTGTCATGATCACAGCATCCGCGCTCTCCACCGTGCCCCCGTCGATGACTACCTCCCAGTGACTGCCGGACTCCCGAATCGCGGCAACACGCGTGCCGGTCCGAACTTCTAGCCCGCGCGCGATATGGGCGGGGACGGCTGCCATACCGCCGACCGCATAGTAGCGCGGGTGGCCATCCTCGTTGTATACGCCGTCCGGCCGCGCGAAACCGCGCGACCACTCAGCAACCACTCCCTCCTGCACCCACTCGTCGACAAGCGCCGCGAAACCATCGTCCCGCACCGTGAAGAACTGCGCCCCGTCATCGAAGACACCATCCCCCAGGCGACTGGTAGACATCCTGCCTCCAACCGTGCGACCTTCCTCGAACACTGTGGTCCGAATACCAGCCTGCTCAAGGGTCCGGGCAGCAAGCAGGCCCGCCATGCCTGCCCCGACAACCATGCATGTCTTGTCGATCGTCCTAGTTTGCAAGTCAAGTCTCCTCTCAGGCTTCACCGTTTAATTACGTTTTCACTTTGATCGTCCTCGTAGAAGAGGGCGACGGCGCGTCTTGGGTTCGACGTGGTCCGCTACCGCGCGAGCGGCCACAGGAAGCGCAGGGTCAGGCACATCCCAGCGAGTCCGTTCAGGACTGGGAAATAACGGTACCACTGTGGGATATGGCTGCGCGCGCGAACCGCCTGCACCGCCATCAATACGGGGTACGCGCCGAGGACGAGTCCCGCGGGCACGTCGCGCAACACCACCAGCAGCGACGCACCCAGGTATGCCACTCCACAGAACAACAGCGTGCCGTCGAGCCCTAGGAGCGTCGCCACTGTACGCAGCCCCGCGCGTCGATCTGACTCAATGTCCGGTATTGCCGAGTATGCGTGCATCGCCCCGCACCACAATAGCCCGGCAACAACTAGCGACCAGGACGGCGTCCGAGACGAGTAGAAGCCCCAGGCGACGAGCAGGGGAGTCAGGTAGAGACCGTTGCTGAGGCTATCGAGCAGCGGCCGCGCCTTGAGCCGGAGCGGCGGAAGGCTGTACGCGAGCGAGAGCAGGATGAACAGCGCGAAGGCAACGATGACCCGAAGGTTGCTCAGGACGAGCGCCGGAATGGCGAGCGCAACCAGTGCCGTGATCGTGCGCAACAGTGCCGGGCACTCATGTGGGTATACCAGTGCCTCGTCACATACCTTCTTGGGATTGTGCTGATCGGTGTCGTAATCGGCTGCGTCATTCACGCCATAAAGCAGCAGGTTCGCAGGGAAGGTAAACCACGCGAACAGCCACCAGAACTGCCAGGAATCTAGGCGGGCCAGGCTATCAACCGCGAGGAGCGCGCCAAGAAAGTATGGCCCAACGAGGTACAGCCAGAACTTGGGACGGGAGATCTTCAGGTACTTGGCGAGATCAATGGACATACGCGGCGTTTGCTGCCCGGAAAAGGATGGAAAGGTACTCCGTGCGGCTGTGCGAGATGCGCGCGCGCCATACCACCATCGGATCCCGCTCGATCCGCTGCAGCGTGCGCTGGTAGCCGATGGAGGAGAGCGCGACCGCCATCCGGCATTGCCAGGGAATCAACCGCAGGCCATCGTGCGCCTGCCGGTACTGCTCGGCGTTGCGGACCGCCAGGTGATGCATCAGCGCCCCGAACTTCTGGGGATCGACCCGAGCGTTCCACTCGCGCTCGCGAATGCCGAAGCGTTCCATATCTTCCAGCGGAACGTAGATCCTGCCACGCTCCCAATCCTCCCCGATATCCCGGTAGAAATTCGTGAGTTGCATAGCGTGTCCAAGCTCCCGGGCCGCAGCGAGTCCTTCGCGCGGCACCCCGAGCACTTGGGCCATCATGAGCCCCACGACCTCCGCGGATCCATACACATAGCGGCACAGATCCTCATACGTCGCGTAGCGTGAGACGGTGAGGTCCATCGCCATCGCTTCCAGGAACGCATCGGCCCACGTCTTTGGAATGTCGAATGCCTGAGCGGTCGCGATAAACGAGCGGAGTACGGGACTCGCCGACTCGCCCATTGCCCACGCCTGCTCATGCTCTACACGAAAGCGTGCTATCGCCTGTACCGGATCGCCCACCGGGTTATCAACGTACTCGTCCGGTGTGCGGAAAAACGCGTATAGGGCATACACATTGTTCCGAATCCGCGTGGGAAAGAAGTGCGACGAGTAATAGTACGTGCGAGAGTACTCTCGGAAAATCTGCTGGCAGTGGCGCAGATCACTTTCCATAGAGTACCCGCTTGCGTACGAGCTGCGCGCTGATCAGGCACATCGGCATCCCGATGCCAGGGTTGGTGTTCGCGCCCACATAGTACAAATTACGGACCTTCTTGCTCCTGTTGTTCGGCCGCCACACGGCGGACTGCCGGAGCGTGTGCGCGAGGCCAAGCGCGGAGCCCTTGTAGCTGTTATAGCGCGATGCGAAGTCGTTGATTGAGAAGATATGCTGGCTGATGATGTGGTCCCGCATCCCCGGTATCTTCAACTTCTCCTCCACCAGACCCAGTATGTGGGAGGCGTACTGTTCCCGAATCTCCGGGGTGTCGTCGAGCCCTGGTGCGACCGGCACCAGGATGAACAGATTCTCGTGCCCAGCCGGCGCGACGTTCGGATCGGTCTTGCTCGGGCAGCAGATGTAGAGGGACGGGTTGTCGGGATAGCTCGGCTGCTTGAAGATAGAGTCGAAGTTCGTCCGCCAGTCCTCGCAAAAGTACAGGTTGTGGTGGACCAGATGGGGGATCGTCGTATCCAGCCCGAGGTAGATGATGAACGCAGAGGGGGCCAGGGTCCGCTTGCTCCAGTACTTCTCCTTGAGCGACTGATCCATGGGCCGCAACAGCTCCGTCTCCGTGTGGTGCAGGTCGGCGTTAGAAACCACAACATCCGCTTCAACGATCCCGTCTGCGGTTTGTACGCCGACGACGCGTCCGCCATCGACAAGGATGCGCTCAACCTCGCTATTGCACCGTATCTCCGCGCCGTGCTGCTTCGCGATGCGAGCTAATACCCGGATTACCTCATGGATGCCACCCTCCGGATACCACACGCCAAGATTGAAGTCGACGTGACTCATAATGTTGTACAGCGCGGGTGTGGAATACGGGGAACTGCCCAGGAATACTAGGGTGTACTGAATGATCTTGCGGAGCTTTGGATGCGTGAAGAACCGGCTGACGTACCGATCCATCGACTCAAGTACGTGGAGCTTCGGTCCCTCGACGATGGCCTGGCGCGTGAAGAAATCGCGGTACGAGTCGTAGTTCTTGGGCACGAAATCGCGCATCGCGATGGTGTACTGGTACTCGCTGAGCCGGAGGTACTCACGCAGCTTCTCACCGGCACCCGCCTCGTACCGGTCGAACGTCGCGGCATCGACAACGAGATCGCCCGTCATGTCCACGACATCGCCATCCTCGAAGAAGATGCGATATCCGGGATTCAGTCGCTCCAGCTGCAGGTGATCTTCGACACGCTCGCCGAGTGATTCGAAGAACGCCTCGAACACATCAGGCATCAAATACCACGACGGTCCCATATCCCAGCGGAAGCCGCCATCTTCGAGGAGTCCCGCCCTGCCACCCAACTGCTCGTTCTTCTCCAGCAGGGTAACGGAGTAGCCCTCCTTCGAGAGCAGGCACGCGGTTCCCAGGCCGCCGAAGCCGCTACCAATGACCACTACCTTTTTGCCGGTCTGCGCCATGCCAGCTCCTATCACCTTATACCCGCCTATAAACACAGTACTTGAGGGTGGTATGAGGGTCAAGGAGATCGCTCATGCGGCGTGTGATGTGGGACGTCACCTCTTCGGGCGCAAAGTCATACATGATCCGGCTGAACCATGATGCGTGTCATCCCGAACGCAGTGATGGAGCCGTAGCCTGTACCGCGGATTCCTCGCGGGCTCGGAATGACAGATGCCCTACAGTTATGCCGGAGGCCATATCACCGGGTGAGATTGCGCTAGCAGATTCTGCCGCGCTTCCCGGCCGGACCGTGGCCGACCGGATTCTCGCCGACCCATCGCTCGTCTACCTCTTCGGACGCGAGCTGGTACCGGAAATCACAGGATAGGCGAATCCGATCTGAGTGATTATCGAGGCTGCCGTGAACGGTGTTCATCGTGAACGTCAGCAAGTCGCCGGCACGGAACTCGTGTGTGAGCCATCGGCCACCGAGGCGCTCGCGCAGGTGGGTTGGGTTTTTCGAGAGCCAGCCGCCCCACCACTTCTCGCCGGAGGCATACTCCGGGCCGTCCGGCCGGTTCGAGCAGTATGCGTCGACATCCTTGTTGCCGTAGTTGTTCCTGATTCGATCCAGCGTGTGCGAGCCCTCGAGCACGATCAGGCCGCCTTCCTCGTAACCAACGTCGCCCAGTGGGGTCCAGCCGGTATACAGGTTTCGGGTTCCGCGATTCATGAACACGCTATCGCCGTGGGGCGGGGTGCCATTCCCTGGGGCGACGGCCCGTAACCAGGTATAGTCGAAATGCAGCGGCTCGCCGCCCAGAAAACCGCGATAGAATGCCATCATTCGGCCGGCGTATAGCAACTCCTGGAGTGGTGCGCTCGCCTTGGCAATGTCCGGCCGTAAGCCGTTCTTGCGCTCCGACCCGGCCACGCCGTCCATAAGGGCTGTGCACGGCTGCAGGTAGCCCTCATTGGAGAGCTGCGTGAAGATATCGCGGCGTGCTTCGAGGACCAGTTCGCGATCCAGGTAACCGGGCAAGTAGAGATAACCGTCATGCTGCATCCTATCGCGGAGCGCCGGGAAGTCGTCCGCGATGTCGTCAGAACGGCGGATCGTTCCTAAGTATTCTGGCGCCATGTCAAGCGGTAGTCCGCACGATGTCAGCTCCTGCGGCATCACCGAACTTATGGTCTTGGTTTCTATCATGGTGATTCACCTCCGTGATGAGCGCGCTCGCTGTGTGAGACGGTGCGCCCGATCAAGCTGCCGTGCTGACCGCAACTGGGGTGCCGCTGTTACGCGCTGCCGCCCAGGGGTGCCGTTCCGGGGGAGCGCGTGAAGTGGTCGATCAGCTGCCCGTCCTGCAGGTGGTACACGTCGTCCGCGTACTCCTCCACCGTCGGATCGTGTGTCGCCATCACGAGCGTCAGGCCTTCCCGGTTTACGACCTCGCGCAACAGGCGCATGATCTTCTGGCCAGTCTTAGTGTCCAACTCGCCCGTCGGCTCGTCGCCGATCAGGATACGGGGCCGGCTAACCAGGGCGCGGGCGATGGCGACGCGCTGCTGCTGCCCGCCGGACATCTCGTAGGGGCGGTGGTCGGCCCATTGTTCCAGGCCAACAAGCGCGAGCGCATCTTCGACCCGCTGCCGCCGCTCCTTTGCGCTCACACCTCCGGCGATGCGTAGGGGCAACTCCACGTTCTCCGCGCAGGACAGGATGGGCAGCAACGCGAATGACTGGAAGACGAAGCCGTACTCCTCGCGGCGTAGGCGCGTGAGCTGGTTGTCTGAGAGCCTGCTCAACGGACGGCCGTTCACCCACACCTCGCCGGTCGTTGGCTGATCCAACGCGCCGATCATGTTCAGCAGAGTCGTTTTGCCCGAACCGGAGCGCCCCATCAGTGCCACAAACGCGCCGCTCGGCACCTCCAGAGAGAGTCCCTGCAATGCATGAACTTCCTGGCTACCCACCCTGAATGAACGGGTGACGTTTTCCGCCTTGACCGCTGCCGGTGGGGCTGGTGAGCCGGTGTCGAGACCGTCCGCGTGCCTGGTGGACGAGCGAACGTCGGAGCTCATTTGCCGCCCCCTTTGCGCCCGAAGCGTCGTGCAAGGCGCGACTTCAAGCTTGCTTGCTCAGGGGGCGGCTCATCACTCTCAACCAGAGCACGCGGGACATGCCGCTCGTCACCCTCCACGGGGCGGATCACGATGCCCTCCTCCGTCGCCTCCAGCGTTACGCGGCCACCCATGCCGTAGCGATCGCGGAATTCCTCCGGAACCTGGAGGCGGCCGGCCGGGTCGAGCACGGTGTACTCTACGTACTGGTGCTCGCCGTCCTTCATGTCTTCCGATGTTTGGGCAGGCTGGCGTAGCGTCTCGCTGCTCGTCTTACCGTCTCGAATCGCCACGACCCGCGCGACATGCGTGGCGATCTGTGCGTCGTGGGACACGATGACGATGGTAAGGCCCAGTTCCTCGTTCAGTCGATGGAAGATGTCGAATATCGTCTTGGCGGTGGTCGTGTCTAACTCCCCGGTCGGTTCGTCCGCGAGGAGCAGTTCCGGTCGGTTGGCGAGCGCGACGGCGATCGCGACGCGCTGTTGCTCGCCGCCGGACATCTGGTCCAGCTTGTGGTCCTTGCGATGGGCGATGCCGACCGCTTCCAGGAGCTCGTTCGACCATTCCCGACGCTCTCGGCGCGTGGTTCCAGCCATAAGCATCGGCAGCTCGACGTTCTGCTGCGCGTTCAGGTAGGGGATGAGGTTGCGCGCGGTCTGCTGCCATACAAAACCCACGTGGTGCCGGCGGTACGCGTTCAGCTTGCGCTCGCTTAGCTGCAGCAGATCCCGCCCACCGACCAACACCCTTCCAGCGGTTGGCCGATCCAGCCCGCCGAGTATGTTCATCAGGGTGCTCTTTCCCGAGCCTGACTGCCCGACGATGGCCATGACCTCCCCACGCCGGACGATGAGGTCGAGACCCTGGAGCGCGAGCAGCTCGACCCCCTCCAGCTTGTAGATCTTCACCAGGCCTTCGCACACGATCAGGGGCTCGTCAGTCGTATGTTCCGTTGCAGGCTGTGCAGTCTGTATCATGTGGCTTCTCCCAGCTTCACGGCACGGAATATCTGCAACCGCAGCAGGAGCATGGCCACCGTAAGCAACGCCAGGCCCAGCAATACCGCGAATATCAGATAGATCAAGCGAATCTGGTCCCACGCCAGCAGGACCTGGAAGGGTGGAGTCTGCGGGTGAGCACCGGTTCGCACCTGCAGGAACGGGATGAAGAATCGGCTGACTCCAACACCCAGCACCGTGCCCGCGAGGATGCCCATCCCAATGATGAGTGCCTGCTCCCAGATCAGGAGCACCGCCATCTGCCGGGTAGACAGCCCGATCGCGCGCAGCATCCCCAGCTCGATGTACCGGCGCTGGAATGAGACGACGGAGTAGAAGAGGAAGCCGAGCCCGGTGAGCATCGCAGAGGCGAGGAAACCGACGGAGAGCAACCCGTAAAGTCCCTGCCGCTCCGGCCGGTCCTGGGCGGTGATGATCTGCGGGGGCGACTCGTCGCTCACGATGCTGCGGAGGTCAAGCTTCGTGATTCCCAGCTCGACTTGCTGGCGCGACGTGCCGGGCCTGGTGTTCAGCCAGACCTCATAAGGAAACTCTCCACCCTGAGCGCTGAAAACGTAGTCCAGATTTGCGACGAAGAACGCGCCGTCCTCCGGGTACAGGGTCGGGAAATAATCCAGCACGCCGGAGACCACGAACTGGACGTTCTTGGCCGCCTCGAGATCGCGCATCTGCAGCGTCACCTTCGCGCCCACATCGAGGTTGTTCTTCTCAAGAAAGGCGCGGTTGACGAGTATGCCGTCCTCCCGCAGCGCAAGGGCATTCATTAACGAGCCGAGCGAGGCAGGGGCGTAATCACGGCGCCACGCAGCCACTTCCGCGAAGTCCATCCGGTC
>JAUJMR010000020.1:19042-22959 GCA_030446765.1 Chloroflexia bacterium | reverse complement strand
ACGCGCATCTGCGCTCCGACATCGTAGAGCACCTGATCGCTGAGGTGGCTGTCCAGGGTTTTTGCCATTGACGCCGTAAACGTTGCCAGGCTGAGGGTGAGGACCAACAGGAGGACCGGGCTCGTATACGCCCGCGGTGTGCGCGTCAGATAACGCAACGCCAGGAGGCTCGACACGCCGCGCAAGCGTGCTACGATTCTACCTACCGCGCCCATGAGCACCGGGAAGAACCGGATGCTGAGCAGGGCGAGTGCAAGCAGCCAGAGCGCGGGCGTCAGGATGAGCAGCGGGCTGCTGAATGGATCACCGACAGTGTTCCCCTGCCCGACGATCGAGATGGTGCCCCGGTCCCGCAGTTGGCGGTACCCGAGATACGCTATGCCTAGCAGAATGAAATCAAGATAGAGCCGCTGCCAGAGCGGCTTGTGTATGGAGCGGGCGCGCTCGCGCTTGTACGAGATGATCGTTACCCCGGCCGCGCCGAAGGCGGGGAGGAGGCTGGCAACCAGCGTGAGCGCCACGACGAGCAGGCCGCCTTGCAGACTCTCGGGAGAGAGTTGGATCGGGACATCATGGCGGGGTTGGAACTGCAGGAACGACCGGGTCCATCCCATTAGTAGCGCGGTGTACCGACCAAGGAGCACCCCCAACACCAGGGAGATCAAGCCCAGGCCCAACCCCTCCAGGAGGTAGATGCCCATAACTTCTGTCCGGGATGCCCCACGGCTGTGGAGAACGGCGATCTCGTTTTGCTGTCGCTGCACCACCATGCCGGTGATCATGATGATGAAATACCCGATGAGTCCCAAGATCGGCAGAGCAAACACCAGGAGGCTGAGGGTCAGCAGGCGTACCTGCCGGTGGTGCTCCTCCAGTGCAGGAAGCGGGGACACGCGAAGTCGGGTCTCAGGCAGGATCTCGGCCGCACGGACCGTCGTAGCCTCGCTACGATCGATGAGCGGTGGGACATGCCGGCTGCGAACGCCATTGCCGTCCAGGACGAGATACCAGACCGCCTGATAGATTGGCTCCTTCTGAGGGAGTATCCGGCTCTGGAAGGTGGACTCTGGGAGGAGCAGCACATCCTCGAACGACGCGGGCCGGATGAACCAGTACTTGTCCAGGTCGTTGCGCGCTCGCCACACCCCGGCAATCCGTACGGGCACTTGCACGCTGCCATCCGGCTTGCGAGCAACATAGACCTCGCCCGTCTGTAACCCGAGCTGCCCCGCGAGCCGCTCGTGAATCATGACGTCCGCCGGTGCTTTGGTGTCCGTAACCGGCTTGGGGAGCGCGCCGTCGGTGATCTCCACCTGCTCTTCGATACCACTCGCAAAGCCAACGCTCACGAAGTCGAGTTGCTCCTCCACCTGGTACTGCTTGGTCCCCGAGGGCAGTAACCGCAGCTTGTCGGTAGTCGTGTAGCGCACCGCTAGCTCGGACGGCAACCCGATGTCCCGAGCGGCCGACTTGCTGAAATACTCGTCGACCCTGCGATAGGCGTCTATGGGAACCGGACCCTCAGTGGCGAAGCGGGAGAACAGATACGCAAACGGCGGGCGGGTCGTGCCATCCTTGTCGGGCTCGAGCTCGGTGCGCAGAACGCGGTAGCCGACCGCATCAGAATACAGCGGTATGCTGACCACAATCGCTATGGCAACAACGAATCCCGCGAGCCTTGCAAGCACAAGACCCAGGTAGTTTTTCTGGCGCTGTCCGACGACCTTCGCGATGCCGAGCAGATTCAGCAGCCAGCGCATCTACGCCGCTCCTTGCTTACTGCCCGACGACAACCTGGTTCTCCTTCAGACCGCTCTTTATCTCTACCCGGTCATCGCTCACGATCCCAACCTCGACATCCACCCGCCGCTGACGTTCGCCGTCTTGCACGACGACGAACCGGCGACCCTGGAAGGTGCGCAGCGCCGGGGGGGGGAGGAAGAGCACGTTCGGCCTGCGCTGGAGCGTGATCACCGCTGCTGCAAGGTCGCCGAACTCCAGGTCGAGGTTCGGGGCATCGTAGCTAATATGAACGGCGCTATCCGTTTGCACCTCCGTTTGTGTCGAGGTGGCATCCTGAGGCAAGCGCTCGACGATGCCCTTCACGGGCTGATTCTCATAACGGTTGAAGATAATCGCTACCGGCTGCTTCGCACTGAGGCGGTTCAGGTCCTGCCCGGTGACGTTCTCGACGCGAAGCTCCCGCGCTCCGGGATCGAGGACCGTCATAACAGGATCGAAGGCCCGTACCTCGGCACCGGGCCTGATAGAGACACCGGACACGACGCCGTCTATGGACGCATACAGCCGACCGGACTCGACCTGTCTCGCGATGCGGTCGTATGCGAGGCTGGCCTCTGCGAAGGATTGTTGCTGCGCCTTGTTAGACTGCGCCTGAACCCTCTCGAGGCGGATCTCCGCACGACGGACCTGTATCTGTGCCAGGCTGCGCTCCGCTTCGGTGTTTGCCTGGTCGAGCTCGATGCGTGCTTCCTGCAGATCAAGCTGGGCGAGCTCTTCTTCCAGTTGCTGGTTGCGGTTGCCCTCGTCAAGCGCGAGCTTGGCCTGATCTCGTGTAATCTTGGCCTCGGCGAGTGTGTCCAGTAACTTCTTCTGCTCAAGCTCCGCGACCAACTGCTTGGCCTTGACCTTTTGGTTCACCCGAACGTGAACGCGCAAGACCGTTCCGTTCGCGGTGAAGGCAAGATCCTCCTGCTTCACCGCCGCGACGCGGCCGCTGAGTCGGAGTTCCTCGACGATATCGCCGCGCTGAACGGTATACGTAGGCCGTTCGACGACGGCCGCAACCGGTAGCGGCGTGGGCGTCGGGATCTGTGCCTGCTGTGTGACGGAACAGCCCGCGAGGATTGCGCTCGCCAGAATCGTTAGGAGTCGTGGCAGCCAACTGCCATTAGGCGGCTCGGTAGGGACTCTCACGCGCAAACTACCTCTTTCTAGCCCTGGTCGCGGAGGGGGCCGGATCGTGTTTCCGATTACGGTAGCGATGTTTGCGGATGCTGTAAAGGGTAACGGAGACGATACACGGAGCAGAACGCCACGGATGATATCAATGCTGCGGTCACCGTTACGCACTACGCCTTGACACTTTGTGCAAGGGTGCCTATAGTATAGCTCACTTTGCACAAACGGACATACGCTGCGGTTTTGCAGCGCTGTGTGTCCGGTCTGCTATCCTTTTGGGTAGCAGGAAATAGGAGGGGGGTGGGGCGTATTCCGGGAGGGTGTTTTCAACCCGTCGGGTTGAAAACATTCTGGATTCCGCTACGACAGGGCATCAAAACTAAGAGTTTATGCCTGTGGACATAAGGTTGATCCGTTTCGATGGAACCATAGGAGAGCTTCTACATGGACGAATCATTGATCCCGAATGGGCTGAGCCGGCGCCGCTTCCTGAAGGCAGGCGCTGCGGTTGGCGGCCTCGGTCTCGCCGCATGCGCGGGCTTTTCGAGCGAAGGTGAAGGCACCACGGGCGGCGGCGCTGCGGGCGGCGCGGCCGGTGGCAGTGGTACACCGATACCCGGTATCTCCAACAAGGACGTCGAGGGCAAGACAAACATTACGGTATGGTTCTGGGACGCCGGGCTCAAGTACGCGGTCACCGAGTTCAACAAGACCAACAAGGACATCAACGTGAAGTTCGTCAAGTTGGGCTTCGACGACACCCATCAGAAGCTCCTCACATCGCTCGCCGCGGGCAGTGGTGCACCGGACGTTTGCGCGCTGGAAATCGGCCTGATCGGTGGCTTCGCGGCGAAGGGCGGACTCGCGGACCTCAAGCAGGCGCCGTATGACGCCGGCGAGTTCGAAGGCGACATGGTCGGATACAAGTGGCAGCACGGCTCCGCTCCGGACGGTCGATTGATCGCCATGCCTTGGGACATCGGACCGGCGGGCCT
>JAUJMR010000020.1:0-18942 GCA_030446765.1 Chloroflexia bacterium | reverse complement strand
GTCGAGCCGCTGAAGAAGGCGCAGGAGGCGCGCAAGCGGAAGATCGACGCCGACATTGACTGGTGGGGAGCCGAGTGGAACACTGGCCTGAAGAAGGACGCCTTCGCCGGAATGGGCATCGCGTGCTGGATGCAGACGGGCCTGTCGCAGTCCCACCCGGAGCTTGTCGGGAAGTGGCGCGTGATCAAAGCGCCGGAGGGCAACTACAACTGGGGCGGTTCCTTCCTGTCCATCCCGGAGCAGGGCAAGAACAAGGAAGCCGCGTGGGAGTTCGTGAAGTACGTGTGCGCCACCAAGGAAGGGCAGAACGCCATCTTCAAGGCAACGGGCATATTCCCGGCGTACAAGCCCGCGTGGGAGGATCCCATCTACGACCAGCCCGTCGAGTTCTACGGTGGCCAGAAGACGTTCCGGCTCTGGACGGAAATCGCGCAGGATATTCCCGGCAACGTCGTGCATCCGAACGACCGACAGGCCGGTGACATCATCGGCAACGAAGTCACGAAGGTTGAGGAGCAGGGCAAGGATCCCGAGCAGGCGATGAAGGACGCGGAGGCGGAAGCCCTGAAGCGCATCCGAGACATCGAGAGCTAGAAACCGCGGTCCGGGCAGGCGATCACCTGCCCGGACCCTTTATCTGGGTAACACGCCAAGGAGATTGCATGGCATCGTCAACACTAGAGGCGGGTGGCTCCAGGCGGCAACGAGGCACTATGTATGAGATGCGCCGCAACATGTGGGCGTACATCTTCATCGCCCCGTTCTTCCTCCTCTTCGCGATCTTTGGTCTCTTTCCCTACCTGTACGCCTTCTACCTGAGCTTCGTTCAGTGGGACGGGATTGGCGGCCCTGCCTCGCAGCAGTGGGTCGGCCTCGCAAACTACCAGTCACTCTTCAGTGACGACGTCTTCTGGAAGTCGATTTACAACAGCATCTGGCTCTTCGTTGTAACGAGTCTGAACCTAGTGATCGCGCTCCTGCTGGCGTTTATCCTCAACAGTGGACTGGTGCGCTTCAAGGAGTTCTATCGCGCGGCGTTCTTCGCGCCGATCGTCGCGTCGTCAGTCGCGATCGCGATCATCTTCAGCACCCTGTTTGGTGAGCGGTACGGGGCGCTCAACTACGTCATCGGCCTCGTCGGGGTTGCACCGGTTGACTGGTTGGGCAGCGCGTTGTGGATCAAGCCGGCAATCGCGCTCGTGGTCATCTGGCGGTACTTCGGCTGGAACACAATCATCTACCTCGCGGGTCTGCAGAGTATCAATACGGATCTCTACGAGGCGGCGCGCGTTGACGGTGCCGGCTGGCGGCAGATCTTCTTCCGCATCACGATGCCGCTGATGCGCCCGGTGATCACGTTCACCGTGATTCTCTCGATCATCGGTGCACTGCAGTTGTTCGAGGAGCCCCTGCTACTCGCGGGCGGCACGGCATCCACGTCCCCCGGCGGCACGGATCGGGCGGGATTGACGGTACTGGTATATATGTACAGCCAGGCATTTCAGTACCTGGAGTTCGGATATGCCGCGGCGATGTCTGTTGCACTCTTCGTCATCATCGTCGTCTTCTCGTTCCTCTATTATCGATTCCTGGGTCGGGAGGAGGCGTAAGATGTGGCATAGCGTTCGAATTGACTGGTCTCCCATAGTGGCAGGAGGAGCGTAATGGCGTCAGTAACTACTCCGGAAGGTGTCGTCCCACGCGTCGAGACGCACCACACCGGTGCGATAACGATGCGGGACCGGATCAACAGCGCGATCATGTACATCCTGCTAACACTCCTCGCGTTGCTCTCGATCTACCCGTTCTGGTGGATGATCGTGGCATCGACCCGGCGCTCCGCGACGATCCTGACGGCGCCACCACCGATGCTTCCAGGAAGCGCATTGGGACTCAATTACGAGCAACTACTCGCGCAGCTCCCCTACTGGCGCAACACGATAAATAGCGTCGGCGTCGCGGGGATTCACACCATCCTCGTGCTCTTTTTCTGCTCGCTCGGCGGCTACGCGTTCGCGAAGTTTCGCTTCCCGGGCAGGGACCGGCTGTTTGGGCTCATGCTCGCGACGATGATGATCCCGGGCGTGCTGGGTATCATCCCGTCGTTCATGCTCATGCGCTGGCTTGGCTGGCTCGAGGGCGCGGACAACTACCTGCCGCTAATCATCCCCGGCGTCGCGAACGCATTCGGCATTTTCTGGATGCGGCAGTACATTGCCAGTGCCATCCCGGATGACTTGATGGACGCGGCCCGGATCGATGGTGCGCACGAGTTCGGCATCTACTGGAAGATCGTCTTGCCCGTGGTTACACCCGCGCTCGCCGCGCTCGCGATTTTCACATTCATGGGCAAGTGGAATGACTTCTTCTGGCCGCTCATCGTGCTGAAGGACGAGATCGATTACACCCTGCCGGTGGCGCTCGCCAGCCTGCCGAACCTGTACAGCAACGAGATCGGCGTGCAGCTACTCGGGGCCACGATTGCCATCGCACCTGTGATGATCGTCTTCCTTCTCTCGGCACGGCGCTTCATGGCCGGCTTGACGGCAGGCGCGGTCAAGGGCTCGTAGCCGACAGCGCACCGCCACGCCTTAACCGAGTCCGTCATGTCCTACGCGGCGGACTCGGTTAGGATGGTCGGCCTGATCAGTGTGGCCCGTAAATAGAAGTAGAGACCCGGGCCGGGTATGGCGATCGGCCCGTAGCGGATGACATGTCCGCGATGACCGTGCCTCGATTGAGAGAGGGTGCAGCGCGATGGCGCGCCTGAGAAAGACGTATCTACTACTGCTAGTCGCAGCGGCAGTTGCCCTCCTGGTCGCAAACAGCACATGGCCTCACCGACTTAGCGCGGCGAGTGTTCCGACACGGCAGCCACTCTCCGGGGCAGATCGAACGGTGCCTGCGGCGGTGCTTGGGGCTCGGCTCGGCTCGGGCACGCCATGTACCGGCAACTTCGAGCGCCACGCACTGCCGTATACAACGACGAACGGCAGCGCCCCGATCCGGATGTTCAACAGCAACGGGTCGGGGCTTGCTGTTGACGACCTCGACGGTGACGGTGACGAGGACGTCGTGCTCGCTAATCTGGCGGGTCCGAACGCCATACTCTGGAACGAGGGGGGGCTGACCTTCCGCAAGCAGTCCCTTGCACATGGAGACTCTCGGGCGGTAAACATCGTCGACGTGGACGGAGATGGCAAGCAAGATATTCTCTTCAGCCGGCACACGTTGAGCCCGACACTCTGGCGTAACATGGGCAGGGGGCGCTTTGTGGAGGATGTTCTGCCCGGCGTTGAGGGGAAGGTGTACGCCACCAACTGGGCAGACATGGACGCGGATGGCGATCTCGACCTCGTCGCCGGTGCGTACGACGCCGGACTCGAGAAGGACCTGGGCTACAACTTCATGTTCACGCGCAGCGGCGGTGGCCTGTACCTGTACGAGAATCAAGCCGGACAATTCGGCTACAACAAGCTCTCGGAGCGCGCTGAGGCGCTGGCACTCGCACTACCGGACCTCGATGGTGATGGGCAGCCGGAGATCATGGTCGGGAACGATTTCGACGTCCCCGATCAGACTTGGCGGCGGTCGGACGATAGCTGGAGCCAGATCACACCGTTTCGAAAGACCACGCACAGCACGATGAGCTTCGACCTCGGCGATATCGACAACGATGGCGTCCAGGAGGTGTTCGCATCCGACATGAAGCCGTATGATCAGGATGTGCGAACCCTGGCTCAGTGGCGGCCCATGATGGCGCAGATGCCCCACCAGCCATTCAAGGGTGACCGACAGGTCATGGAAAACGTCCTCCAGGTGCGGGGCGACGACGGCACGTATCATAACGAGGCGTACAACCGATACGTGGATGCGACGGGCTGGAGCTGGTCTGCCAAGTTCGGAGACTTGGACCGCGACGGTTTCCTTGACCTGTATGTGGTCAACGGGATGATCGCGAACGATTTGTTCCACTACCTGCCCGGCGGCGAGCTGGTCGAGCAGAACCAGGCATTACGCAACGATGGGCAGGCGCACTTCAAGCCAGCACTGGAGTGGGGGCTTGGTTCGACCGCGAGCGGGCGCGGGATGAGCACGGCGGATATGGATAACGATGGCGACCTGGACATCATCGTAAACAACCTCAGCAAGTCCGCCGAGCTGTTTGAGAACCGGCTCTGTGGTGGGTCGGGCCTCCTGGTCGACCTACGCCAAAGCGCTAGCCCGAACACCCGTGCCATCGGTGCCCGGCTCACACTCCACACCGGCACCGGCAGCTACCTTAGGGATGTAAGAGTTGCCAGCGGCTACCTCTCCGGCGACCCGAGCCGCGTTCATTTCGGTATCCCGAATGGGGCAACGGTGCACAGCCTCGAAGTGCGCTGGCCGGACGGTGCGGTTACTACGGTGGAGAACGTGCCAGCGAACCATCTGCTGACGGTGACGCGTTGATCGGGCGTGACCGAGCGTGGGCCGGCAGCTTCATCCGCGAGGTACGGCGCGACCCGCTTGTCCAGTTGCTCAGCCCTCGCGAGCAGACCCGCTTGCTGCTCATCATGTCCGCGCTCGGTCTCCTGCTGTGGGGCGCCCTCACGTGGCAGGTCGGCATGCCGGTCTGGGGAGCGACGACGATGGTGCTCGGGCTGCTGCTCGTGCCGGGCGGGCTCAAGTGGCGTGCCGATCTGCGACGGCACGGCGTGACGATCATGATCTTGAGCGTGATCCTGACGATGCAGGGCTTCCATAGCGTGGAGCATCTCGCGCAGTGGGTCCAGTATCACATCCTGCACTGGCAACCACAGCGCTCCAGCGGTCTCATCTCCGCCGCGAACGCGGAGTGGGTTCACTTCATCTGGAACTGGGGCGTGGTAGGCATCGTTGTGCTCCTGATGCTTCGCGGCGTGCGGAACCGTTGGGCGTGGCTGCTGCTCGGCTGGTCGGTCGCACACACGATGGAGCACACGTATATGCTGGTCCGTTACCTGCAGCTCAAACAGGAACTGGGATTGCTTGGTGTGCCGCAAATTTCCGCCCAGGGACTCCCCGGTATCCTCGGGCGCGACGGGCTGCTCTCAACCAACCCCACACTGATGCGGATCTGCGGCCGGGTACCAGGCATCACCACGATCAGCCGGATCGACGTTCATTTCTGGTGGAACACCGGCGAGACGCTACTCCTGGCGGCCGCGGCCCATCGCTTCTTGGTCAGTCAAGCCACCAGGGAGTGATACGGGCTGCGGCTGAACGGTAGGGAATCTGTCATTCCGAGCGTGCGAGGAATCCGTGGTACGGGCTACGGACCCCTCACCGCGTCCAGGATCACACGCACCACGGCTCACACGGAATGCGTATGATACCAAGGTCGGCTGAAGGCTGCCCGCGTGCGAAAACGAGCTTGTAGGCGTCTGTTTCCCGTGTGCGGAGGACGGTGACAGAAGCGCTAAAGTGAGTGGCTAAGTCTGGAGTTGGAGCGCCACAAACGGCAACCTAGATCGCCGCTCAGACCGGTGGGCCGCAGGCACCTGCGGTGTAGAGCCGTACCCGGTCGTGTAGGGAGAAAACCGCCCTTCGGCGTCTCTGCCGAGGGGCTTAACTATGTCGGAGGACCGGGAGACTAAACTATCTTCTCGGAGCCGACGGTGGGATTCGAACCCGCGACCTACTGTTTACGAAACAGTTGCTCTACCACTGAGCTACGTCGGCGCGACGCTGCGCCAGTACCGAAATCCCCGACAAAATCAAACTGCCTGAAGCTCCCGATCCGGCGCGTCTTCCGGCATCCGGTATAACCGGCACACCCGGATCGGACACCGCGGGCCTTGTACGGCATCTGACGGTTCAAGGACCCAACTGGACAGCATGCACAAGCTGGTCTGTGCCGTTTGGGCAGTTGGACACTGCGCACGGGTGTCTCCCTACCGTACAGTGAACGGACAAGCCCACGCCTTCCCAATGCGATGGGAATGGTATTCCAACCTGAAAGGAGACGCCATGACGGAAACAATCACTAGAACGGAAAGTATTCAGCCTCAGGAGGCGCAGCAGTCCTCGCGCTTGCGCGGTCGTCCGGCACCAAGATGGTGGACCTGCGGTTCGTGGACCTGCTCGGTATCTGGCAGCACTTCACGCTCCCGGTACAGGAGTTGTCGGAGACGCTTTTCACCGAGGGTGCGTTCTTCGACGGTTCCTCCGTGAAGGGCTTCAGGCGATCAATGGAATGGACATCTGCTCATCCCGGATGCGTCGACCGCCGTCGTGGATCCGGTGCTTCAGACCCGACGATGTCCATAACGTGCTCCGTCGTGGACCCGTTCACCAAAGAATATACAGCCGGGACCCACGCAACATCGCTCGAAGGGCCGAAGCGCACCTCTCTCGGTCCGGTATCGCGACGACCAGCTACTTCGGCCCGAGCGGAGTTCTACATCTTCAACTCCCTACGGTTCGATCAGAACAGCCACTCCAGCTATTACTTCATCGACAGCGATGAGGGCATCTGGAACAGCGGCGCGCCACCGAACGGCAAGCCGAACCTGGGGTATCACTTCCCGCCCAAAGGAGGGCTACTTCCCCGTTCCGCCGACTGACAAGCTTCGAAGTCTGCGCTCGGAGATTGTGCTCAAGCTCATCGATGCGGGGATCGAGGTTGTGCACCACGAAGTCGGCAGTGCCGGTCAGGCGGAGATCGACCTGCGCTTCAGCACGCTCACCGACATGGCTGACCGAATGATGCTCTACAAGTACATCGTGAAGAACGTATGCTATCAACAGGGCTACACCGCGGCGTTCATGCCGAAGCCGGTGTTCGGCGATAACGGCTCAGGGATGCATCTTGCATCAGAGTCTGTGGGACGAGAACGACCTGCATCTTCTATGACTCGGACGGCTACGCGCTGCTGAGCGACGAGGCGCGCTGGTACGTGGGCGGCTTGCTAGCACACACGCCCGCTGCTCGCGTTGTGCGCGCCTACGACGAACTCGTATCGGCGCCTGGTGCCGGGCTTCGGGCACCGGTGAACCTGGTGTACTCGCGGCGCAATCGGTCTGCGTGCGTGCGGATCCCGGTGAGCAGCAACCCGAAGGCGAAGCGCATCGAGTATCGTGCGCCGGACCCCGAGCGCCAACCCATACCTGGCGTTCTCAGCGCTGTTGATGGCGGGACTGGACGGCATCCGCAACAGGATCGAGCCGCCTGCACCGATGGACATGGACCTGTACGAGCTTCGCCGAAGAGGCCAGGAACGTGGCGTCGGCGCCCTAGCTCACCTCGGGGGAGGTGCTGAACGCCCTGGAGCAGGACCATAGTTCTGCTGTTGATAAATATCTTCACACCCGGCGACCTCGAGCAGTGGATCACGCTCAAGCGCGAGCGGGAACTGGAGCCATTGGCCCGGCCTTATCCGTACGAATTCTCCTCCCTGTACCACGACGTGTAATCAATACTGCTTCAGACGTGCAGAGGGGCGCTTCCTTTTTTGTAGAAGCGCCCCTCGCTCTATCTGAGAAGATCGACGGCCCCGATGGCCGGGGACAGGGATTCGAACCCCGATACGCAGCTTCAAAGGCTGCTGTCCTACCATTAGACGATCCCCGATGCGACGCCCCAAAGATATTGTAGGGAACCCTAGTCGAAGAGTGTCAACGCCCCGGTCTCCCCGACATCCGAGAACTCTTGAGTTTGGTGTCTGTCACGGCTAGCGGTTCTGGTGCAGAAAAAGCCTCCGCAGGGTAGGATTTGTGTGCGCAAGACAGATCCGACCCGCAGGAGGCTTGGGCATATGATAGTGGATAGATACGACGCAGCGGACCTATGTGAGTTGATACCGGAGCTGGGGCTCGGATGGGCCGGGCGCGCGAGCTCGACCGGCTGCTCACGGACGACACCCTGTTCGCGGCGGTGGTAGGACCTCTCCAAGCGCCGCCTCCGAACTCGGGCGGAAGCAGCCGACACTCGACGCCGGTCGAGGTGATCCTGCGGATGCTGGTGCTCAGGCGGCTCTACGACTGGGCTACGAGATACCGAGCGCGAGCGATGTCCGACTCCCTGGTGCTTAGGCAGTTCGCACGGTGTATCTGGAGCCGGCTCCCGACGACACCACGCTGATCCGGTGGGCGGCCCTGATCGGACCCGGCACGCTGGAGGCGCTCAACGAACGGGCGGTTGAGCTGGCCAGGACGCTCAGGGTGACGCGCGGCAGGAAGCTCAGGACGGATGGCACAGTGGTGGAGGCGAACATCCACTACCCGACCGACAGCAGCCTGCTCAGCGATGGTGTCAGGGTGGTGGGCAGGCTCCTGAGGCGGGTGAGGGCCGCGGTGGTGGCGCACGGGGCGTCTGTTCCGAGACCGAAGCCGTTCGGCCAGGCGGCTGGCGAGGAGCATCGCGGAGACGGCGCGCCGGCGTGGAGGCGAGGAGAGCCGCGCGCAAGGGTGCGTACGGGCGGCTGCTGGAGGTCGCCGAGGCCAGCGCAGGGCGGAGCAAACTCTTGGACGAGGAGGCCGCAGGGCTCAGGGAGCAGTTCGAGCAGCTACGAGGGACTGATCGATCGGGTGGTCAAGCAGACGCGCGCTCGGGTGCTGGAGGGGAGAGTGTGCCGGCTGAGGGAAGGTGGTGAGCCTGTTCGAGCCGCATACCGCGATCATCAGGCGAGGCAAGGCGAACAAGCAGACCGAGTACGGGCGCAAGGTGTGGCTCGACGAAGGTGGAGGGCGGGATCGTCAGTGGCGACAGGGTGCTCGTGGGCAACCCACCGGACCAGAGGCAGTTAGAGCCCGCGCTGGACAATCACCGGCGGCTGTTCGGCAAGCCACCGCAACTCGTAGCCGCAGACCGGGGCGTGTACTCGGAGGGGAACGAGAGGGCTGCGCAAGAGGCGGGCGTCAAGCAGGTGGGTGCTGCCCAGCGCCCAAGCGGAGGCAAGGTGAAGACGAGGAGGCCCACGAGAGGCAAAAAGTGGATTTCCGGCGCGGGATGCGATTCCGAGCAGGTGCGGAGGGCCGCATCAGCGTAATGAAGCGACGGGGTTACCTGGGCAGGTGCCGCGATAAAGGGGGGCCAGGGCTTCGGCCGATGGGTGGGATGGGGCATACTGACGTGGCTTCGCTTGAGCACCATCGCCCGGACGGTGGCAGCGCGATGATGCGCGGGCGCAGACCCGGATCAAGCCGATGTCTCCCCGACATCCACGAAGACTCGCGGGGTTGGTGTCTGTCACGGCTAGCTAACGGCTCCGCTCGCGACGAGCAATTCCGGAAGCGTGAGCGCATGCAGGTCCTTGGTACGCTCCAGGCGCTGCAACCGCCAGATGACAGCCTCCGGCCGGTTCGACCGCACGGCGCGGTGTACTTGCCACCAATCGTCCCGGACCTGCTTCAGCAGCATCATTCGATCTTCGTATTGTCTGCGCGCAAGGGTAATCGCCACGGCGCTCCGTCCTCTCCGAGTACAAGCAACTGGTATCAGGCTAATAGATCATGTCCGAGAGCTTGTTGCGTCGCTTGCGCCGCTGCTTCGCGATCGCCTTGCGTCGGCAGTCATCAGAGCAGTACTTGCTCTTCCCGTAGGCCTGGTATGCGGTTCCGCAGACATCACATGCCTTTTGCCCCACCGCGAGTGTGATCAGCTTCTTGCCAGCCGGCTTCTTGCCGAAGATGCACGTCTCCGATTTACACTGCGAGCAGGGGAACGACTTATAGCGACGATTCTCGTCCATGCACGGCCACGGTCCACCCATTCTCCAGACTCCTTTCGACTCCCCGTCATAGGGTCGCCTCATCTGTCGGGAGTATATGGCCCACCCGCTAAACTACTCGTAACATTCCCCAGGGCATTGTAAACGGCGTATAAATCGACGGACCTACTTGGTCTGGCGCCACCGTGCGCTACAGCCGGGGCCTTCGTCACAGTGTCCTGGCGGACGCGGCCTGGCGTGGCGTGGCGGGCATTCGGGGCTGCCGCCCGTAGGCTGGGGCAAGGTACGGCGATCGGAGCTGAAGTGCCCTAGCACGTTGGAGCGTGCAGGAGTGCGGCGCAGGCGAGGACGACAACGAATTCAGCCGCTAGCACACGGGCCATGGGAGATTGGACGGCTACAGGTCGCGCTCGATCACGCTGCTAACCGCTGGCCCTTGACGATATGGCGCAACACGTCGCGCAGTCGAGCACTTCTGACCGCGCGACGTGTGACTGACTGAGGATGGTCTGCATGTCCGACTGGCTGGGAGCTGGCGACAGTCGCTATGCCAGAGCGTCGATAAAGCGGTACCCCACACCCTGCTCGGTCGCGATGAATCGGGGGCCGTCCAAGCCGGTGCTCAACTTGCGCCGTATTCGTCCGATGTAGACGCGCAGGTACTCGTTCTCCTCGGAATAATCGGGACCCCATACCCGGTGCAGCAGCATCTGATGCGTGAGAACCTTGCCCGCGTTCTGCACGAGCTGCTCGAGTATGGAATACTCCGTGGGCGTGAGCTTTACCTCATCGTCGTTCAGCGTTACCTGCCGGCGCGAGAAATTCACGTTAAGCGGACCTGAGCGGAACACCGACTGCTGAGGCTGAGCCGGTCGCTCCTCCGCTCGGCGGAGCTGTGTGCGCACCCGCGCCAGCAACTCCGTGACGTAGAACGGCTTGCGCAGATAGTCGTCCGCGCCGAGATCCAGCGCCTCGACCGCGTAGTTGGCGTCGTTGAGCGCACTGACGACGATGATGGGCACCTTGGACCATTCGCGCAGCCGCTTGCAGACCTCGAGCCCGCCGAGGTTCGGCATCCTGACATCCACAAGAAGCAGGTCGGGGTTGTGCTGCTCGACGAGGGTGATCGCCTCCTCCCCGTCGATTCCGGTGTACACGTTATAGCCTGTAACTTTCAAGGTAGATGAAATCAGCTTCAAGATGCTCTTCTCATCATCGACGACAACAATGTTTTCCTTCTTCACCCTTATAACCCCCTGCAAACTTCGGAACTACGCCCGTGCGGGCACCAACGCGCTGATTCTGCTGAGCATCTCCGTGATCGTGAACGGCTTCACCAAATAGTCCGCGGCGCCCAGCCCTCGGGCGCGCCGCTCATCTTCCTCACGACTTGCAGCGGTGACGACGATCACCGGCACATAGGTCAGAATTTCCTCGCGGGCGAGGTGCTTCAACACCTCCCACCCGGACATGACGGGTAACATCAGGTCCAGCATGATGACATCCGGGTACATATTGCGCGCCTGCGAGAGTCCCTCCTGGCCATCCGTAGCCACGACGACGTCCCACCCACGCAATGCGAGGTTCTGACTCAGGAGCTTGAGAATACTCGGCTCGTCCTCCACAATCAGGACGCGAGACATGCTTCGCTCCTCCCTACTGCCGACGGTAGGGTGAAATAGAAGATCGATCCCTGTCCTACGCTGCTCTCGACCCATATCTCTCCACCGTGGGCTTCGATGATGTTGCGGCAGATTGCCAGCCCCAAGCCGGTGCCGTGTTGTGGTCGAAACTCCATCCCTTCCACCTGATAGAAGCGCTCAAAGACCTTGTCGAGCGCATCCGGGGGTATGCCTGTGCCTTCGTCGAGTACCCCGACCCGTACGCCGTCCTTGGTGCGCTCCGCCCCTACAACGAGGTCGCTATCCTCGGGTGAGAACTTCGCCGCGTTCTCCACGAGGTTGCGCAACACCTGCCCAATGCGTTCGCCATCGCAGCGCACCAAGGGGAGCGACGAACCAACCTGAAAGATGAGGTTCCGGCCACCTGCCAGGACCTCCAGGTTGCCTCGCTGCTCCTCGATGACGTCGTCCATGTGCTGCCAGTCGAAACTCATGCGGAGTGCTCCCGCCTCGAGTCGTGAGAGGTCCAGCAGATCGGTGACGAGCCGGCGCAGCCGCTCGGCGTTTGCCTCGATCTCATCAATCCAGTCGCGCTCCATCTCCTTGGAAATATTCAGTTCGTCGGCGCATTTGAGGGAGGACGCGAAACCTTGAATCACTGTGATCGGGGTACGCAGCTCGTGGCTGACGGTGCCGAGCAATTGTGTGCGTAGCTTGTCCGCTTCCTTCGCAGCCTCGCTCGCCGCAGCCTCCTCGAACAGAAACGCCGTGTGGATCGCGGTAGCGGCCTGCATGGCCAAAGTGTTCGCAAAGCGCAACTCGTGCTGCGTTGCCCGGTGGCTCTCAGCTCGCCCAAGGCAGAGGACGCCGATGCTTCGAGCTCCGGGTGCAACCATTGGCATCAGCGTCGCCGAGACGATCGGCGCCTGATGCAGCACCGAGGGCCGGGAACGACGCGTCGCCGGGAGGTCGGGGATCGAGGCGGGCACGCGACTATACAACACGCGGTACAGGATGTCCGATGGTGTGGCAGACATCGGTGCCTGCTCGAACTGGCCGTCACTTCTCAGTGAGTAGCACGTCGTGAAGGTGGTGTCGCGTTCGTCGTACAGGAAAATAGCGGCGTAGCAGCACCGGGACGGCCCGAGCGCGCCCGTCAGCACCGCCTCCGACACCGTCGAGATGTCGCCCATATGCATCGGTGCTGCTGCAGCCCGCTGGAGGGCGCTGAACTCATCGCGCCGGCGTGCCTTTCCCTCGCGTGAGTCTCCTGCCCTGCTAACATACGCCAGCACAAAAAAGAGCGACCACAGCAGACCCAGATGCACCATCCACGCCGACGAGTGGCTTGGTCCAAAATTGACGATAAGGGCGTAGAGCACACTTGCGCCGAGGCAGTAATACGCTCCAACCTTGGCGCCGTGCTGTAGGACCACGACGGCGAGCGGTAACATGTACAACGCGACGAACGGACTCTGCGAGCGCTCGGTGACGAGCACGAGGAGGGTTATGCAGGTCAGATCGAGCGTCACCGCAACGCGGCGGGCCAAGTTGGTCAGGTGGTATCTGTGCAGACTCGGCGTGTGGTGCAACGCCGCGTAACCAGCTGCAGCTACCACGATCGCCCAGGGGAAGAACGTGATGGAGAGCGCAGAACCCGTCACCAGCAGTGCCACACCGGTAAGCACAACAAGGCCCAGTCGAAGCTGCGCAACAGTTGAATCCGTTGCATTAACGAGAAACTGGCGTTGTTCGTAGACGGCCATCTGTTCGCTCCCCCTTCCTCGTACTGGGCAGTATATAAATGCCACCGAAGCGAGGCAACAGGTTAAAACACGTTCGAAGGTGGAGAAATCTTCACCAGAGCTAACAGCGTGACTGGCAAGGTTTGGCAACTCCCGACGCCCTCACGGTCCCCGTGTGCCGTCACGCATAGGTGTAACAGACCGTTGCGGAAAGTCGCCTTTTTCGCTGCGTATAACTTCCCGGTTTGACACTCATTCTTTGTCGGTTCTAAAATACGGGTCATTCATAGTGGGGAGATGGAAGTGCAGACAGCCACGCGACAAACACCCTTGTTTGAAACACACCAGGAACTGGGTGGGCGGATGGTGCCTTTTGCAGGGTGGATGATGCCGGTTCAGTACACTGGGGTGATAGACGAGCACCGCGCGGTGCGCTCCGCCGCGGGCCTGTTCGACCTTTCGCATATGGGCGAAATCGAGATTCTGGGTGAACAGGCACTCAGTTTTCTCAACTACGCACTGACCAACGACGCTGCAAAGCTCGAGCCCGGTTCGGCGCAGTACACGCTTATCCCTTACACCGATGGAACCATCGTCGACGATGCGATCCTGTACCGACTTGATGACCGGTACCTGCTCGTCGTTAACGCCAGCAACGTCGAGAAGGACCTGGACTGGCTTCGACACCAGGCGCTCGGCTTCCCCGCCGCCGAGATTCGCGACGTGTCGGACCAGACTGCCCTCGTCGCCGTCCAGGGGCCATGTTCCGAAGAGGTACTCCGGCCACTGATGGACGCTGACGTCGTGACACTTGGCTACTACCACGCCACCCAGGCAATGGTCTGTGGCGCTTCCGTGCTGGTTGCGCGTACCGGCTACACCGGCGAAGACGGCTTCGAGATCTTCGTAGAGTCTGGCGACGCGACCCGCGTTTGGCATGCGCTGCTAGCCCAGGGCAAGCCGCTCGGACTTATTCCGGTCGGGCTTGCCGCACGGGATACGCTGCGGCTGGAGGCGAAGATGGCCTTGTACGGGCACGAGATCAGCGATCAGACAAACCCGATCGAGGCGGGACTCGGCTGGGCGGTCAGCCTGGAGAAGGGTGACTTCGTCGGACGTGAAGCCCTGGAACGCGAGAGGAGGCTTGGTCCAGCGCGCAAGCTGATCGGTTTTGAGATGCTCGAGCGCGGCGTGCCACGTGCGGAGCAGCCGATCTACAAGGACGGAGTGCAGGTTGGCTTCGTGACCAGCGGCACCTACTCGCCGACCCTTAACAAGCCCATAGGTCTTGGCTATGTCCCCACTCGCTTCTCGCGGCTGGAGACTGAGATCGACATCTTGGTCCGTGATCGCCCGATCCGGGCGCGCGTCGTCAGAACCCCGTTCTATAAGCGCGAGAGAGGAGCAAGCCCGTGAACCCCGAGAATTGCTGGTATACACAGGAACACGAGTGGGTTCGTATCGAGGGCGACGTCGCGACCATTGGCATTACCCACCACGCACAGCAACAGTTGGGCGATGTTGTGTACGTGGACCTGCCGGAGGTCGGCGCGACGCTGAATCAGCATCAGCCGTTCGGCAGTATCGACTCCGTAAAGACCGCCTCCGACCTTTTCAGCCCTATCAGCGGCGAGGTTGTCGAGGTCAACAGTGCGGTCACGGACGACCCCGCGGTCGTAAATGCCGACCCGTTCGGCCAGGGGTGGATGCTCCGCGTACGACCAAGCGACCTGGCGGAAGCAGACACCCTTATGACTGCGGACCAGTATGGGTTGTATACGCAAGAGTCGTAGGTGAAGTGGTCAGTAGTACACTCAGCGGGTGAATCGTCCCTCGAGCCTGTCGAGGACCGGCGACTGCCATCGTCGGCGCGCCCAAACGCTCAACGTCTGACTCGGGTCCGGTTCGCCACACTGCGGCGACCCACCGATCAGGCATGCGCAGTGTCACCTCCTGGTGCTGCGTGAGGCAGGCGAGCACCGAAGCGCCCTCTGGATAGGGACCCAACAGCGGGTAGCGCACCACCTAGAATCGCGGCTAACGGTAGTGCTGAGGGCAGGACAGGTATGTCGGGTCACGTGGTCCGGGGAATCAAGCTGCTGGAGCCCGGCGAAATGTCTGGCTTGCTCCAGGAAAGCGAGTCGGAGGGATTTGGGTTCATAAGGCGGCTGGTGGACGATTACGTCTCCGGTGCAAATCGTTTCGAAGCATCAGGGGAGGCGCTATACGGAGCGTACTATCCAGGGCTCGTAGGCATCTGCGGTCTGAACCGAGATCCGTACCTCTCCGACCCCAACGTGGGCAGGGTGCGCCACCTATACGTTTTGCGCAGCTACCGCCGGGCAGGGGTTGGGAGGTCGCTTGTTGGGACAGTCATCGCTGACGCCCGAAGCCACTTTCGCTTGCTCGTCCTGCGGACGACAAACCCGGAAGCCGATAAATTCTACCGCGCCCTCGGCTTCTCCGCCGAGCCTCGCCTTGAGCAGGCGATCCACTACCTCGATCTATCCGGAGCAGATGGAGAACGGGGTGAAACAGCCGGGAACGACGCGGCCCCACGAGGCGCAGAGCAACAGCGTGACCGATATGAAACTCAGCCCAGCTACAGCAGGAAGCATCCCACTGGTCAATCGACATCGAGGATTGTCTAGATACATTGTTTTACCGGGTCGCACCGTGTATAGTGGTTTCCGGCGGCGCAGGTCCGTGCGTTGCCAGAAGAAGACGATCAGGAGAGTCGGTATGTGGTTGGATAGCATCGCCCAGTACACCAGCGGTAGCGCTGGTCGCTGCGCGCTGTCCGTGCGGCCACGCTCGCCGTCTCTTCGCCCGGAACATCCCCACTGATGGGATGACCAGAGGGGTTCCGAACAGGGCCGTGGCGGAGAAATCCTCCCCACGGCCCTTTTATTTTGCATCGAGGACGAGAAATGATCCAAACCGACCAGGAAGAACGCGCAGCCGGACCATTGGTCCGGGAGATACAGACTACTGACACGCACCCGCACGATGCTGTTGTGGCCAGTGATTTGGTCAAGGCATTCGGCGGCGGTTCCCAGCGGATCTTTCGCAGGGCCAAGCCAGCGAAGAAGGATCAGGTACTGGCGGTGGACCACGTGAGCATGCGCATCGCGAGAAACGAGATCTACGGCGTGCTCGGGGCGAACGGTTCCGGAAAGAGCACGCTGATCCGGCTACTCTCCACCCTCTTGCTGCCGGACAGCGGAACGGTCGGCATCTTCGGATACGATGTTGTGCGGGATGAGCGAATCGTCAAGCGGATGCTGAATCGGGTCTCCGTGGAGGCGAGCTTCTTCAAGAAGCTTTCCCCCTTCGAGAACCTGATGTACGCCACACGCCTGTACGGTCTCACTGGGGCAAGTGCCCGGCAGGAGATACCCGTTGCGCTCGGCAGACTCGGAATTGCTCCTGACCGCATGCATCGACCGTTGGAGCAGATGTCGCGCGGCATGCAGCAGAAGGTGGCGATCGCCCGCGCCTTCCTGACCGCCCCAGTCTTCCTGCTCCTGGACGAGCCGACGACGGGTCTGGACCCACGCTCGAAGGTGGATGTGCAGGAGTTCGTCTTACAGCTGCGGCGGGAGCACGACGCGACGGTGCTGCTCACCACGCACGATATGGCCGAGGCAGACGCGTTGTGCGACCGCATCGCGATCCTGGACCGTGGCCGGGTCGTCGTGGAGGGTACGCCGGAGGAATTGAAGGCAAAGGCCGCCAGCCACGACACTCCGGAGCCCACCATGGAGGATGCGTTCATGGTCTTCACCGGACGGTCACTGGAAGAAGCGGAGCAGGAGGAGGAACCCGCCGCGCGGTAGGGTCCGCACGTGCGGGATAGGTAGTGGGATTAGGCGGCGGACGAGCTTCGCCGCGAAAGGATAGAGTCACGGTGGCAGTTTTCAATCCACCCGGCATTGCGCGGGAAGTGCGCGCGAGCTACGCGTTCGTAGAGCGCAACATGAACCTGGTGAAGCGATACTGGGGTTGGGAGATCGCGTTCTTCCTGTACACCATCTCGTCTTCGCTGTCGGTCATCTACATCGGTGAAGCGCAGGATCCCGAGCGGCGCGGTGAGCTCGTCCTCACGCTGGGCATCGGTACGCTTGTGTGGGCATACCTGCGCTCGGTATTCGACTCGATCAGCGAGATGATCACGTGGGAGCGCTGGGAAGGTACCATCGAGTACACGTTTATGGCGCCGATCAGCAGGCTCACCCACATGTTAGGTACCGCCTTGTTCAGTATCGTGTACGGCATCCTGCGCACGGCAGCGCTCTTCGTCGCCCTTGCGCTGTTCGTGGACCTCGATCTGAGCCGCGCGAACTTTGTGGCGGCGCTCGTTGTGACGCTGGTCGGCTCGCTCAGCTTCCTCGGTATCGGGATCATGGCGAGCATCCTGCCACTCTGGTTCACCGAGCGCGGCGCCGAGATGACGTTCATGATCAGCGCGATCCTGCTGCTCATCTCCGGTGTGTACTATCCGATCTCCGTGCTACCGGACTGGCTGGAGCCTCTGGCGCGCCTCTCGCCCGCCACGTACTTCCTGGACGGGATTCGGCGCACGGTGATCTCCGGACAGGGTCTCGCACAACTAGGTGATGTGCTGTTGCCGCTGCTGGTGATGGGCGTGCTCAGCATCCCGCTCGGTGTCTGGGTGTTCCTGCGGGTGGAGACGTACGCCAAGCGCACGGGACGGCTGAAGCGCAACGGTTAGAATCGCAGAGGGGCCGCAGGCAGCCGTACTTTAACCAGTAAGGACAGGGGCGTTCGATTGAGCGCCCCTGCGTCCTGCACCGCGCTCGCCGATCATGACCCCTTCGTCAGTGCTCGATCGGCCGCCTCACTGAGCGCGATTGTGCGCTGATAGGCGGCGTAGACGGCACGTGACAGGACGGTGCGGAGGCCGCCTTTCTCCATCTGGTAGATGGCCTCGGCGCTCGTGCCGCCGGGGGATGTCACCATGTTGCGTAGCTCCGCGGGGTGCCGGTTGGTCTCCTGCGCGAACAATACGGCACCGAGCATCGTCTGCTGTACCAGCTCCTGCGAGACTCGGCGAGAGAAGCCCATGTGAACCCCGGCGTCGACGAGCGCCTCCATGACAAGGAGTACATATGTTGGCCCGGTTCCACTCAGCGCGGTCGCCATGTCCAGCAGCTTCTCGTCTTCGACCCACAGCTCCTTGCCAAGCGCACCGAGCAACGCCTGTACGTGCTCCCTTTGCCGGGGCTGGACCTGCGGGGTCGCGGTCCATACTGTCATTCCCTGACCGATTTGCGCGGGGGTATTCGGCATGGCCCTTGCAATGGATGAGTGCAGCAGGCCGGTCGCGACGGCATTGATCGACGCCCCGGCAACGATGCTCAGGGCCATCTGCTCCGGCTTCAGAGCGCCACGCAACTCACCGACTAAGCCCCGCAGTACCTGGGGCTTTACGGTGAGCACGACAATCTCGCTGCTTTCCGCCGCCTCGACGTTCGACGCGACGGCCTCGACACCATAACGAGCGTGTAACTCCTCGCGCCGCGACGCTCGCGGGTGGCTGACATGGACCTGAGCAGGCGAGAGCAGGCCACCCTTAAGTACCCCGGCAACCATGGCCTCGGCCATCGCGCCCGCTCCAAGGAAAGCGACAGTGGTATCGTTCAGTGCACTCATCGGCTACAGATGCGCACGCATCAGGCTGCGCAAACCCTTGACCTCTGCCTTGATGCGCTCGCATACCTCGTCGGTCGCCGGCTCATCAAGCGTCAGCACGAGCATAGTCTCGCCGCGCGGTGCGAGCCTGCCGCTCATCGCCGCGCTGATGTTGATGTTCGCCTGCCCGAGCAGTGTTGCTACGGAACCAATCACTCCCGGCTGATC
>JAUJMR010000081.1 GCA_030446765.1 Chloroflexia bacterium | reverse complement strand
GATACGACATTAGATATTTGCTTTCGATCCACGTTACGTACGGGCACCGCGTTCTCGTGGGCACTCCGCTCGGGCTCGCCGGTCCGGTCCAGGCAATCGAGGAAGCGTCGGCACAAGTCGTGCGCGACCGCTGGGTGTCCTGTTCCGGTAGCCCCAACCGGGACACGGCGGGTACGAGCATACGGGGGCTTGAAGGACGGCGAAGCATGGGTGTACGCATCGGCTTCATAGGTGCGGGCGGCATCGCGGGGTCCCATTTGACGACCCTGCTCCGGATGCCTAACGCGGAGGTGGTCGCCCTCGCCGACATCTCCGCCGACTCGATCGAGGCAACGCGTCGTGCTGTCAACCAGACTCTCCGCGAATCCGGATCGGATCGGGCGCTCGATGCCGTCGCACATGCGGACTTCCGGTCGATGCTGCGCGACGAGCGCCTCGACGCCGTGTACCTCTGCGTCCCCCCATTCGCACACGGCGAGCCTGAGGAGGCGGTCATTCAGGCTGGGCTGCCGATGATGGTTGAGAAACCGGTTGCCTTGGATGTTCCCACCGCCGCCCACATCGAGGACCGAATCAGGCGCGCTGGCATGCTTGCGGCGGTGGGTTACCAGTTCCGCTACTCACGATACCTGCACCGGGCACGGGAGCTGATCGGCGACCGGACTATCGGCCAAGTGGTCGTCCTACGCCACGGGAGCACCCCGGCCACGAGTTGGTATCATCGGCAGGAGAAGTCCGGTGGGCAGATCATCGAGATGGCGACCCATCAGGTCGATATGGTGCGCTACCTCGCGGGCGAGGTGCGCCATGTGCAGGGTATTGGCGCAACCCGGATCCATAGGGACCGGAACCCGGAGTACGACATCTTCGACGCCAACTCCCTCGTCCTCACGTTCGAGAGCGGGGCGGTCGGCAGCTTCGCCGGTAACTTCCTCGTCGACCACCCCACACACTTGGACTCGTGGGCCATCCATATCTACTGCGCCGGACTGACGCTCTCGCTGGGGACCAGCCTGCGGGTGAGCACGGCAGATGGCAGCACGGAGACGCCGCTCGATGACGACCCGATGGCCGACGAGGACCACGCGTTCGTGCGGGCCGTCGCAGAGGGCAGGCGGGAACTCATCCTCTCGGATTACGAGAACGCCGTGCGGACGCTCGCGGTAACGGTCGCCGCAGACCGGGCGCAGCGCACGGGTGAGATGGTGGACGTCCGGGAGTTGCTCAGCGCCGAGGCGCCCAACCTGTGAGGCACGACCTGCATCGCCTGGCCAGACGCTCGGGGCACCACGACAAATGACCACCAAGTTTGGGGCAGAGTTGTCCCAGGTAGAGCGTTGGCTCCCCTGGCACGAATCGTACCGGGGCGTCTACGCCGCCAAGATAGATTCCCGAGGGCAGTGACCCGCCGGGACGGTCATTCGGAATTGACCACCTTCGCGCGCAACCGAGTAAAGCCGAGAGCACACCGACGCCGGCTCGGCTATTTGGCCGTGGACGTACCGAGCAAAGGCTGCGAGATCCGTTTCGATCTGCACAGGAGGATGTATGGCGCGCTACTTCAAGCGAGGGATGGACGAGACCCGGACGCACGCCCACGATGCGCAGGTGCGCGCGACCGTTGAGAAGATCCTGGAGGATGTGCGCGAGGGCGGAGACGCCGCCATCCGAGGGCTGTCGGAGCGCTTCGACGGCTGGGCGCCGCCCAGCTTCCGCCTGTCCGACTCGCAGTTGGACGAGCTCGTCAGCGGCATCCCGCGCCAGGCGCTGGCCGACCTTGAGTTCGCCCAGGCACAGGTGCGTCACTTCGCGCAGGTCCAGCGCGAGACCCTGCGTGATATCGAGGTAGAGACCCTCCCCGGCGTGACCCTCGGACACAAGCACCTCCCGGTGGGGAGCGTCGGCTGCTACGTCCCCGGCGGTCGCTACGCAATGGTCGCCTCTGCCCACATGTCGATCGTCACCGCAAAGGTCGCGGGCGTGAAGCGTATTATCGCCTGCACACCCCCGATGAACGGCGCCCCACCGGCCGCCACGATCGCCGCAATGGTGCTGGGCGGTGCCGACGAGATCTACATCCTCGGTGGCGTGCGGGCGCTCGCAGCCATGGCCCTGGGCACTGAGAGTATACGGCCGGCGGACATGCTGGTCGGACCGGGCAACGAGTACGTCGCCGAGGCCAAGCGGCAGTTGTTCGGCCGCGTGGGCATAGACCTGTTCGCGGGTCCCACTGAGGTGCTTGTCATCGCCGACGAGACGGCAGACGCGGAGATGGTCGCCACGGATCTGTTGGGGCAAGCCGAGCATGGCCCGACCTCACCCGCGGCGCTCATCACGACGAGCGAGGCCCTGGCTCGCGATACGCTCCGAGAGCTGGAGCGCCAGCTCGAGACGCTGCCGACGGCCGACGTGGCGGGGCGAGCCTGGCGCGACTACGGCCAGGTCATCCTCGTGAATAGCCTTGACGAGGCCGTGGTCGAGGCGGACCGCCTGGCCTTCGAGCACGTGGAGGTTCTCACGTCGAACCCGAGCTACTTCCTCGACCGACTGACCAACTACGGCGCTTTGTTCCTGGGGGAGGAGACCAACGTCGCTTACGGAGACAAGGTGATCGGCACGAACCACACTCTGCCGACCAGGGGCGCCGCACGCTACACCGGAGGACTGTGGGTGGGCAAGTTCCTCAAGACTGTCACCTACCAGCAATGCACGCCCGAGGCGAGCCGCATGATCGGCGAGTATTGCTCACGGCTGTGCGAGCTGGAGGGTTTCTGGGCGCATAAGGCTCAGGCGGACCTGCGCGTGGGGCGGTATCCTCCCGAACGAGTGCGCACGCCGTGAGCCCCTTACCACGGCAGCCGCGGGGATTGTAGACTCAGACTCCGCTTTGTTGCAGGCGAGTGGGCATGGGAGGCAGCAGTTGCATGCCAGACGCAATCTGGACGGCGAATGGGCGCGGGAGGGGTTAGATGGTCGCCTCCGGCTGTGCCTTAGCGAGGGCGGGGCGCAGGTTGCGTGGGACACTGTCAGTGCGTATGGAGGGGCCGTTGCGTAGGGTGCGGATGACGGCGCGTTCTGCACTGGCCCAGTTGTCAACTACCCGCAGCTGGTGCTCGTCCGTGAGGACCCGCTGAACGTGCCTAGGTCTGAGAGCCACCCGCTGAACGGATACGTGAACACCGGGAAACTCCCTTTACCCGCGGCCTACGATCCGGAAGCTTACGACTGCGAAGACCAAGAGTCGCATATGTAGATTGGCAGGACGGTCTCATCGCGTGGATCGCCCGGGGAGCGTGCGGTGGAAGGCGTCGAATGTTGGACCGTGATATGGGAGCCGTGCTCGTCAGGTGCGGCGGCATCAGCATCGCGTGGCTCGAAGCCGCGACGAAACTCGACGGACTCCTAGCGTCCGGCGAGAACCTCTACGGCAGGCATCAGTTCCGCGCGCTGTTCGAGCG
>JAUJMR010000019.1:47254-48515 GCA_030446765.1 Chloroflexia bacterium | reverse complement strand
ACGGCGCGGGAGCGGTGCGCGTTCGCTTCGCGAACGGCGAGACACGGGATGCGGAAGTGCTCGGCACGAGCCCCACGAGCGACCTTGCCCTCTTGCGGGTCCGGAACATGCCCGCCGATGTACCCGTCACGGCGCTGGGCAACTCTGATTCCGTGGAGGTCGGCGAGACCGCAATCGCAATCGGTAGCCCGTTCGGGTTGGAGCAGTCGGTGACGCAGGGTATCGTCAGCGCCGTGGACCGTGATTATGGCCCGCAGCGTGGCCTCATTCAGACCGATACCCCGATCAATCCCGGAAACTCGGGCGGGCCGCTTTTCAACTCCCGCGGGGAGGTGATCGGCGTGAACACGCTAAACGAGAGCCCCGTCCGAGGCTCGGTTGGTGTTGGGTTCGCGGTTCCTATCGACATCGCGAAGGACCTGTTGCCGCGACTGGAGGCCGGTGAGACGATCCGTCGCCCGTGGATGGGCATCGCCGGCTACGACCTGGATGCCACCACCGCGCGCGAGCAGGGGCTGGAAGTAACCAAGGGCGTGCTCGTCACGGAGGTCGTTCCGGGTGGCCCGGCGGCGGACGCCGGTATACGCGGCGGCCAGCGAGGGGATGGCCAGATGGTTCCAGAGGGCGGCGACGTGATCACTGCCGTGGACGGGAAGAAGGTCTCCGACATGAGCGACCTCGGTGACGCTGTCGCGGCAAAGCGGCCGGGCCAGAATCTGCGCCTGACAGTCATCCGGGACGGCCAGGAGCGGCAGATCACCGTGAAACTGGCCGTATGGCCCGACCAGCAGCAGCCGATGGTTCCACAGCCACAGCCCTAGCTCAGGGATGGCGCGGCGACCGTTGGTGAATGTCCCCCGCACCGGCTACTGCCGTGCGGGGGAATTGCAGCAAAAAGGAACCATGGACGAGCCCGGCTCGTTAATAGAGTAGAAGCGAGATGGAGTAACCCTATGGCTGTGCAGCCGAAGGACCAGTACGAAGAATCCAGGGAAAGCGGCGAAGACGCCGTCGCTTTCTACTTGCGCGACATCGGCCTCATCCCGCTCCTTACCGCCAAGGAAGAGGTGGAACTGGCGAAGAGTATTGAGCGTGGCCGGGAAGCTGCCGACCGACTCGCAGAATCCCCTGGCGCACGACAGCGCAAGCTGGCCATTGCGGCGGTGGAGGAGGGAGATCGGGCCAGGCGCAAGCTCATCGAGAGTAACCTGCGCCTCGTGGTCTCTATCGCCAGGCGATATGGCGATCGCGGGCTACCGCT
>JAUJMR010000019.1:37925-47154 GCA_030446765.1 Chloroflexia bacterium | reverse complement strand
GAGGAGATCGCGCGGGAGACGAGCATGAGCAAGCAACACATGCTCGATGTCGTGCGCGCGTCGCAGCACCCGGTTTCGCTCGATCAACCGTACGGGCGTGACGGCGAGGGGACGGTCGGCGAGTTGGTCGAGGACGGCATGGCGCCGCAGCCCGTCGAATATGCTCTCCAGAAGGGGCTGCGCACCCATGTGCACGATGCGTTGAGCGAGCTCACGGAGCGGGAGCAGCGAGTCCTTCGCTTACGATACGGCCTCGACGACGACCAGCCACGGACCCTTGAAGAGGTGGGGCGTGAGATCGGTGTCACGCGAGAAAGAGTGCGCCAGATCGAGCACGAGGCGCTCGGGCGTCTCCGCGAAGATAACCAGGTGAAAAGCCTGAAGGACTTCCTGAACTAGCCTAGCAGCCTCGCGGGCGCTGAGCCTGACAGACGGCCCTACCTCGCCGCTCGCGACCGGCAACACCTTGAGATTCGGCTGATGCTACGTGCCGATGTCAAAGCATCAGTGCACCATGCACCATCGTTCGTTGACATTTACCTGGATTCGGCACTCGCCCATTGTTCGCTCGTGCGGTTTGCACAGATGCGTGGGGAACTTTCAGGGCAGGTGCATATTGCGGTCACCGAGAGGGGCACCTAAACTCCGTTTAGTGCCGCTCGACAGACAAACCTTTAACCTCCATAGGGGCAAAGCGATGAAATACTCCATCGAGCGCGTTGACCAGGGCCGCGTGCAGCCCGCGATAGCGCTGCGTATCCACGACGATGCGTGGGACCCCCACGACGGCCAGGTGGAGATTCCAAATGTGGAGGCCGGCCGGCACGCCAGTCTCGACGGCCTCAAGCACTGGGGCGTGGTCGTGTTCGAGCATGACCGGATGGGCGTGAGCTATCAATGCCTGGAGACCATGCTCTCGCAGTAACGCTTCATCGCGACGCGGATGACATCGTGCTCCTTGGTGCCTGCCCGACTTCGAATCAGGCGCGCGAGGCGAGGGCACGAAGTCTCTCGCCCCGCTGGCCCTCCAGGCTGTTAGCCCCGTTCGTTGCGCGTCCCCTGGGGTGACTAACTCTGGGTCAGGGATTCGAGCCGGTCGACCATGCCGGTTAGCACGTCGAACGTTTGCTGCACCGGCTCGGGCGACGTGAGGTCCACCCCCGCGCGCTTTAGAACGTCCAGGGGGTATGCCGAGCTGCCCGCGCTCAAGAACGCAAGGTAGTTATCGACGGCGTTTGGCTGACCGTCCAGGATATTCCGGGCGAGCGCGTGTGCGCCCGAGAGGCCGGTGGCGTACTGGTAGACGTAGAAGTTCGCGTACAGGTGCGTCGGAAACTGTGCCCACGTTATGCCCACCCTGTCCGCGTCGATTTCCACCGCCGGGCCATATGCCTCGCGGAACAGGTCCGTCATCAACGCCATCATGGACTCGGCGGTCAGTGCTTCCCCTCGCTCCACGCGCTCGTGTAGCTCCAGCTCGAACCGGGCGAGCGTGGGCATCAGGAAGAAGTAACGATGGAAGTTCGCCATCGCCTCATCGATGACGGCAAGCTGGAAGTCGGGATCGGTGTTTGTTTCGAGCAGGTGGGCGCGGACCAGCGCCTGGTTGAAGTTCGAGGCGACCTCGGCGACGAAGATGGAGTAATCTGCGTATACGGCCGGCTGAGTCTCAAACGTGAACCACGAATGCATCGAGTGCCCGAGTTCGTGCGCTAGCGTGCTCATCCCCTGCAGGTTTTCGGTGTAGTTCAGGAGCATGTACGGCGGTGTTCCCTGTACACCAGTGGAGAATGCACCTGCGCGCTTCCCATGGTTCGGGTATTTGTCCGCCCATCGATCATCCGTCATCCCCCGGACGGCGGGATCCAGGTATCGCACGCCGAGCGGCTGTAGCCCATCGCGGATCCACTCCACCGACTGCTCATATGGGACATGGGGGGGCTGCTTCGAGAGCGGGGCGTGGATGTCGTACACATGGAGCGTCTCATAGCCGAGCGCGCGCCGCATCACGTCCCAGTAGCGGTGCCATGTCGGCAGGTTGCTCTTAAACGTGTTGATCAGACTGTGAAATACCTCCGGTGGTATGTAATTCGCTGCCAGCGCGGCCTCCAGCGCGGAGGGATATCGCCGGGCACGGGCGGTGAAGACATCGATTTTCACGCCAGTCGCGAGGCAGCTTGCCATCGCGTTGCGGTGGGCGAGGTGAGCATCGGCGTAGCTCTGCCAGCCGGTGCGGCGAGTCTCGCGATCGCTGCTCGATAGCAGCGCGTCAATCGTACCCTGGGCTACCTCTAGCTCCTGGCCGGTGGAGCTATGCGCCGGGGAGAACGTGAGGTCTGCGTCGGCACGAACGCCAAGGATCGATGTCGCGGAGCGAAACGGGTCCGCTGCCTGGCCGAGCCACTCCTCAACCTCCGCCGACCGTACGTGCTCCTGCCGCAGCTCCAACTGGTCGAAGTAGTGGGCGTACACCTGAAGGCGCGGCTCCACCTGGGACCATTCGCGCAGCCGCTCGAAGCCGAGGCTGATCAGCTCCGGCTCCCCGAAGGAGATCGCCGCCTGGGTGCGGGCGTACAGACTGCCAGCGCGGTCGTTCATTGCCGCGGCGGCCTGGTCAGTGGTGTCGGCTTCGTGGAAGAGCGTCGCGTAGATGTAGATCTTGCCGAGTCGGGAGAACAGGTCCTCCAGGGTGTTGAACCAGTCCAGCAACATCTCCGGACCGTCGCCGAGGTGGCCGCGGAAGCGGTCCGCGCTGCCCAGATCATCGCCGAGCTGTGTGGCTGCGTGAGCCCACGCCTCGTCCGAGGGAAGACGCGCGTCGCGTCCCATGTGTCTTGAGGATTGACTTCACTGCGCTTCGGTAGCGCGACCGCCTGCGTCATTCTGCTTGCTCCAATGCTTGTGCTGCCTGGTCCGAGTTGACCGTCGAATGGTACTTGGCGTTGCCCGGCGTGTCAACGTTGATTCGGCGTCTGAGATGACGACTGGCTACCGATGGTATCGTATACTTCGGGGGCTGGGCTGTGTGGCGAAACACGAAGGTCTTTGGGGGTAGGATGTCGCAGGATGATCAGAGCTACACGATAGGGGTTGAGGAGGAGTATCAGGTCGTACACCCTCAGACCCGACAGCTTTGCGGGAGCGCAGGGCAGGTGCTTGATACCGCGCGGAAACAGCTCGGGGAGCGTGTGCAGCCTGAGTTGCAGCGCTCGCAGATCGAGGTTCTTACGCCGGTGTGCAAGACACTGCAGGAGGTGCGCGAGAGATCGTGTGCTTGCGCCGGGCAGTGATCGATGCGGCGGTGGCCGATGGCAACCATATCGTGGCCGCGGCGACGCATCCTATCTCCCACTGGCGCGACCAGCAGGTGACCCCAAAGCAGAGCTACGAGTGGCTCGCGGATCGGTACGGCCAACTCGCGCAAGAGCAGGTCGTCTTCGGCTGCCACGTTCACGTGGGCATGGAGGATCGAGAGGCGGCGGTGCAGGTGCTGAAAAGGGCGCGCGTCTTGCTCGCGCCGCTGCTGGCGCTCTCCGCGAGCTCGCCGTACTGGCTGGCCAATGATACAGACCATGCGAGCTACCGGACCGTCGTTTGGGGCCGCTTCCCTATCTCCGGCGTGCCCGGGTTTTTCGTGTCCGCGGCGGAGTACGACGCCACCGTGCGAGAACTGATCGATACAGGGAGTGCGCTGGACGAGGCAAAGATCTACTGGGACGTCCGACTGCCGGCGCGGTTGCCGACGGTGGAGTTCCGCGTCGCGGACGTGTGCCAGACGGTTGACGAAGCGGTGATGCTCACTGGGCTGGTGCGGGCGCTGGTGCGCACCTGCCACCAGGACGCCAGCCGGGCAGAGCCTTGTCCGCCTACCCGGTCGGAGCTACTGCGGGCAGCGCAGTGGCGCGCCGCGCGCTACGGACTGGAAGGGGACCTGATTGACATTGCCGCAGGTCGCTCCGTGCCTGCCAAAGACCTGGTTCGCGGTTTACTCCGGCGGGTCCGGCCCGCCCTGGAGGAGGCCGGGGACTGGGAGGAGGTCAGCGGGCTCGTGGACCAGACGCTACAGGACGGAAACGGTGCAACGCGCCAGAGGAGGGCATTCGCACGGGCGGGCAGGATGGAGGATGTGGTCGACCTGCTGATCGATGAGACGTGCCGGGGGACAGGAGTCTCGCAGGGCGCGTAGCGCAGGATCGAGCGGTGAGCTGGCGCCCAGTTGCGGGGTATAGTCATCCGAGCAGGGACAACGCGCACCCACCATGCCGCACAGGCCACGAATGCGTAGCCCGAGCCACAGTTCGCTCGCGGAGTTCACCCTTCGGCGAACCGCCGAGTCCGGCACGGAACCGCATCCCCCTCCGCCTCCAATCGTCACAGCAGGACCGTGCTAAAGTACGGGAATGGAAGCGAAGATCTCCATTGCTGAGCTTTCGCCGTCCTGGAAGGGTCGGCATTAAAGAGCGGGTTCTCCCGCTGATGCATGCGGCCAGCCTCACTCGGACCTGCCGTTGGCAGACGCCCCGTGGATGGACCAGGACGTAGCCTGATGGCCTCTCGACGTACTCGGCGTCGCTCCGGTCAGCCAAAGGCGCGGGCTGATGCCCGCGTCATCAACAGTGCACCGCCGGAAGCGCCTGCACCCGCGCTAGGCGAACGTCAACCCGCGCGGTATAGACGCGCCATCCTGTTGAGCGTGGTTGTTGTCGTGCTCGCGCTGGCCCTCCCACCGCTCCTGGGTGCGGCCGCGTCCTTCCTCGGGGAGCGGGTAGCGTCTCTAGGCGGGCTCCTGTTCTGCAGGGATAACACGTTGCTCATCGTGGAGCCGGGGAACGGCACAGAACGGGTACTGGTGGTGATGTCCGGTGATGGCGTGGTCGGCAATGTCGCGGTATCACCCGATAGCCACTCGGTGGCGTTCACGTACGCACAGGGCGCCTTTGGCGATCCGCAGTGGGGCGCCGATCTGTTCGTGATCGACCTTCGACTTTCGGAGGCGGGGCGCCCAACTCCGCGCGTAGTGCTCCGTCACGCGGGCAAGGGCGATCACGTTGAGGGTGTCGCCTGGGGGCCCGATGGAAGATCGATGCTCGTTACCTACCGCGATGCGTTAGCAAATGAGGGCCAGTACGCGGACTCCCGGACGCGATTGGAGTTGCTGGAACTGGAGAGTGGTCGCCGGTCTGTCGTGGTCGAGGACGCGGCGGAGCCGAGCTGGTCGCGCGATGGCGAGCGCATCGCGTACGTGCGTACGGAGCCCGAGCAGGGACAGCAAAGCCTCTGGACCGCCCACCCCGATGGATCCGGAGCCACACCAATCACTCAGGATGGAGAGTTCAGTATTCTGCAGAGCCCACGGTTCTCACCCGATGGCACTCGCCTGGTGTTCGCGGGCGCGGGCTCCAACTTGTCCGGCAGCAGTGCCCACGTCCCCGATGAAGGTTCTTGGCGACGTGCCTTGATACCGCGCGTCGCACTAGCGCACGGCGGTATTCCATGGAACCTGTGGGTATTTCGTGACCGTGGGGAGCCGGAGCGGATCACGCAAATTGGCGAGGACTTGATGTACGCGACGTGGTCGCCCGACGGGGAGAAGATCGCGCTCGTCACGGACATGGCGGTCTACCTCATGGAGCCGACGGGTGATGGGCAGCAGCGCCTGAACCTGCGGGCGAGTCCGCGCGGTATTGCGTGGGGGAGCGTGGCCGAGGGAGACGAGTAGGCGCCCGCCGGTAGCTCTCTAAGGGTGGCCTCCGAGTGCTGCCTGTCGCAATCGGTATCAGTACCGGGGCAGTAGCGTATCCTCCAGCCGAGGACACAGGCGGAGCCGTGCGGCGTGCGCGAGGAGCGCGGACAGGCCCTTGCGCTCATCCGCACCGTACCCCAGGCCGAGGGCGTCCACGAGGTGTTGCCACCGGTCCTCATCGCCGCCGCGCTCACGGCTAAGGCCCTGCGCCACCGTCTCGCCCTGCTCGCGCAGCAGACGCGCGATGTCCCGGAATAGCGCCTCGGCGTTCGTGTCCGCCTGGCTATCGGTCGCTTCGACGGCGAGGGCGCGAACCCACGGGGCGCCGCTCGCGATCCACCACGCTCGTGACAGGCTTTCCGCGTACGGCGCCTGCTGGGCGGTCATGGCGGCGTCGCCGGACATGATGCGCCCCTCATCGCCCTCTATCGTGCCGCTCTCTTGCAGCACGAGCGGCGCGGCGATGCCATAGTAATCACGGACCAGGTAGCGGGACACAGCCTCCTCCGTTGTGCCGCCCAGCTCCACGGGACCGGTGACGCGCTCAAGCCCGTCGAGCCGCACCGCGCCGAGGAGAAGGGCGTCGGTTCCGCCGGGGCCGAGCGTTGCGGCGATGCGCGGTATGACCCGCACCTCCGCACGATTTCGCGCCCAGCTCGCTGGTTCCACGAGCGCGATCGACGCATCGCCTTGGGTTAGCGCGCGCATAACGGACGCGTCATCCTCGACGACCAGCGCACGCGCATCCACCTCCAGCCAGCCTGCTCCGAACACCCAGGCGATGGGCGCGAGCGCGGCGCGGCGGGTCAGCACAACGGTGGTAGGCATCTCACTCCTCCATCTGTAACTGTTGCCAGATGCTGACCGGCAACAACGGCTGATTCGCCCGCGCGCGCTGGATCTGCAGGCTCCGCCACGCGTCAAACTGTTCCAGCGGCACCGCCGGCTCCCGTGCCGCAAGGGTTTGCGGATCGGCGGCCCAGGTGAAATATGATGCGGTTGTCAGCATTGCGGTCAACGCGACTGCTGCCACGAGCCCGGGCCGCACCAGGTTCCGTCGCGGCAGGACGCGCCACGCCTGATCGAGCGAGAGGGCGACGAAGAAGTATATCGCGGGGAGCATCCCGATGCCGCGCGCGGCGTCAGGGGTGTTGATCGTCAGCACCTGCGTCAGGAGCCACGGTACGAGGAGCATCACCCACCACAGGGCGACGCCCTCACGCCGCCAGAGGGAGAGGAGCAGTCCCACCGCGAACAGCACAGCGGTGAATGGGTCGAGCAGTGCCCGGCCGAACGGGCTGTACCGGGGACGGGTGTCCTGGAGGAGCTGCTCCGGGGGGCTGTACGAGTCGCCCGCGAGCACGTCTCCATCGAAGAAAAAGCGCGCATTCCGCCAGAGCTGATACGGGAGCACCTCCGCCCGGCCGTGGCGGTCGAAGTAGCCGCCGGGCGTGTTCGCGGCGCGAGTCACGCTCACCCGTTCGGCGCGGATGTTGAACATATCGGGGTTACGGCGGATTGCCGGCAGCTGGGGGACGAAGAGGGAGACGGCGACGATCCCGAGCAGTACATATCCCATGAGCACCTGCACCCAGCGATCTCTGTGCTGCCATAAAGCAAATGGAACGTAGGCGAGCAGGGCGACCAGGATCGCCCGGCCCGCGAAGTAACCAAACAGGCCCAGCGCGGCCGCGGCCCCGGCGAGCGCGTAGTATCGCCACTGGCTGGTCTCCATGGCACGCGTGAGCAGCCAGAACGCGGCGGCGGTGAGGAGCACGATGTGGACGTTTTCCCAGCCACTGCGGGAGAAGTTCAGGTACCACACGCTTGTCCCGAGTAATGAGAGGGCGAGCAGGCAGGCGGGTGCGGAGAGGTGCCGACGGTATAGCGCATACAGCGGAATCAGCGCAAAGGTACTGGTTAGTGCGCTCAAGAGCCGGAGTCCGAGCGCGCTCTCGCCGAACACCGCGACAAAGGGCGCCGCTGCGTACAGGCTCAGCACGGGATTCGGCTTCCAGTCAAGGCCGAACAGGCCCGGCGCACGACCGTACAGGATGTTGTAAATGACGACGAGATTATCCGCCTCGTCGGCCATCAGATTGCGGGGGAAGGAGCCGAGCGCGATCAGCCGGAGCGCGAGCATAACGACGAGCAGCGCGGCAAGCAGGAGGGGATACCGGTATTGGGCAAGTCGCCCGGCGGTCCACCTGGCCGCAGGCATGTGACGCACCGCGGTTGCGATGACGCTACTCCCCTGGTCCCATGCGGCGGGCGGCGTGCGTGCGCAGCCTCAGCGCCTGCAAGCGGATAAAACCGGCTGCGTCCGCCTGGTTGTAGACGTTATCCGCCTCGAACGTGACCGTACTCTCGTCGTAGAGAGAGTCTTTCGACCGCCGTCCCACCACGTGCGCCGCGCCCTTGTACAGTTTCAGGCGCGCCGTGCCGTTCACCCGCTCCTGAATGTCATCCATGAACTTCTGCAGCGCCTGCCGCTCCGGGGAGTACCAGAAGCCGTTATAGACCATCTCGGCGTACTGGGGGATCAACTGATCCCGCAGGTGCAGCACCTCACGATCGAGTGTCAGCGACTCCACGGCGCGGTGCGCGAGGTGCAGGATCGTCCCCCCCGGCGTCTCATAGCAGCCCCGGGACTTCATCCCGACGAAGCGATTCTCCACGATGTCTACTCGTCCAACGCCGTGCAGCCCGGCGCGCTGGTTCAGCAATTCCACCAACGGCAGGGGATCGAGTCGATCGCCGTTCACGGCGACCGCATTGCCGGACTCAAAAGTGATCTCTACCATCTCCGGCTCGTTCGGTGCGTCCTCGGGGTCGGTGGTGAGCGTCCACATGCCCTTTGGCGGAGCAGTCCATGGGTCTTCCAGCACCCCGCCCTCGTAGGAGATATGGAACAGGTTGGCGTCCACAGAGTACGGCTTCTCAGCGGTCACCGGCACGGGGATGTTGTGCTCTTCCGCGTAGCGCACGCAGTCGGCTCTGCCGCGCATGTCCCACTCACGCCAGGGGGCGATCACGCGCAGCTCGGGCCGCAGCGCGTACGCGGTCAGTTCGAAGCGTACCTGGTCGTTCCCCTTGCCTGTTGCACCGTGGGCGATAGCATCGGCACCCTCCTCGTTCGCGACCCGTACGAGCTCTCGGGCGATCAGCGGGCGGGCGATCGCGGTGCCGAGCAGATAGTGCCCTTCGTACACCGCCGCAGCGCGCACGGCGGGGAAGATAAACTCCTCGACAAACTCACGGCGCAGGTCCACGGCGTGGGCTTTCTTTGCGCCGGTCGCGAGTGCTTTGAGCCGCGCCTCCTCGACCTCCTCGCCCTGCCCAACATCGGCGGTAAAGGCGATAACCTCCGCACCGTACGTTTCCCGGAGCCACGCCAAGATGACAGACGTGTCCAGCCCGCCCGAGTACGCCATCACCACACGTTTCACGCCAGACAAAGAGAACCTCCAAGGTCGTTGTTGGCCG
>JAUJMR010000019.1:26027-37825 GCA_030446765.1 Chloroflexia bacterium | reverse complement strand
AGCCCCAGCCCGCGCACCTCCCGGATACCGGGTTGTTGGAGACCGCGCAGGCGCTGCAGCATGTACGCACCCATCTCCGCGCTGTGCGCGAGCAGATCGCGGCTTTCGATTTCATCAATCACGGCGAGCGCGGCGGCCGCGGCGAGCGGGTTGCCCCCGAACGTGTTGCCGTGGCTGCCCGCGGGCAAGCCCGTGGCAATCTCTTCGGAGGTGAGCGTCACGCCCATCGGCACGCCGTTCGCGATACCCTTCGAGAGGCAGAGGAAGTCAGGCAGCACGCCGCTGTGCTGCCACGCGAACCAGCGCCCGGTCCGAAAGCCCGTCTGCACCTCGTCCAGGATCAGCATCGTCCCGTGCTCCTGCGTGAGCGTCCGTGCCGCCTGGAGATAACCCTCCGGCGCGGGGTGGACGCCGCCCTCGCCCTGCACAGGCTCCAAAATCACCGCGGCGGTCTCGGGCGTGATCGCCGCCGCGAGTGCGTCCGTATCACCGAACGCCACGCTGGTGAACCCCTCAAGCACGGGGAGGTACGGCTCCCGGTATTTCTTTTCCGGCGTTGCCGAGAGGGCACCGTACGTGCGGCCGTGGTAGCCCCGGCGGGCGGAGACTACGTCGGTCTTCCCCGATGCGGCCCGCGCGAACTTCAGCGCCGCCTCCACGGACTCCGCGCCGGAGTTGCTAAAGAAGGCGCGATGCAGTTCCACGGGTACCAGGCCGGTCAGGCGGTTCAGATATGCCGCGCGGACATCGTTGTAGAAGCTCTGGTGGCAACTGATCAGCTTTCCGGCCTGCTCGGTGATCGCCGCGGTAACGGCCGGGTTGGCGTGGCCGAGGATGTTCACGCCGTAGTTGCTCGCGAAGTCTAGGTAGCGTTTGCCATCGCTGTCCCAGAGATGGTAGCCGTCGCCACGGACCAGCGCGATGTCCCGCTTCGTGTACATCGGCACGACGGCGGTATCCTCCGACGCCTGTATCTGCGCTGCCTCTTGTTCGATCACGCCCTGACCTCCTGCGCGCCTGTCGCGCCCAATCTTTAAGTATCCGCGCTTAGCCGTTCGTGCGCGCGAACTCCGCCATGAACTCTGCGAGCTGCGTCGGGCCGTCCACATCCATCGCGTTGTACAATGAGACCCGGATCCCGCCCACCGTGCGGTGCCCCTTCAGGCCGACGAAACCCGCGGCAGTGGCTTCCGCGACGAACCGCTTCTCCTGTTCTTCGTCCGGGAGCCGGAACGTCACGTTCATCATCGAGCGGCTCTGCGGCTCCGCGTGGCCGCGATAGTACCCACCGCTGTCATCGACGGCGTCGTAGATCAACGCCGCCTTCTGTCTGTTGCGCTGCTCGATGGCATCGAGCCCCTGGCTCTCCAGCCACTGCAAGGTGAGGTTCATCACGTACACGGCGAACACGGGCGGCGTGTTGTAGAGTGAGTCGTTTTTCGCAAACGTGGCGTAGCGCAGCATGGTCGGCAGGTTCGTTGGTGCTTGCTCGAGCCAGTCCGTCCGCGTGATGACCGCCGTCACGCCGGCGCTGCCCATGTTCTTCTGCGCACCCGCGTAGATCAGCGCGAACTGCGAGCCGTCCAACGGGCGCGAGAGGATGTCGCTGCCCATGTCGGCGACAAGCCGCCGATCACCGACGTCCGGATACCGCTGCCACTGAGTGCCCGAGATGGTCTCGTTCGAGCAGATATGTACATACGCCGAGTCAGGGCTGAGCTCTAGCTGTGCAGGGCTCGGGACGCGCCGATACCCGCTGTCCTTTGTGCTGGCGGCGACGTGGGTTTGCCCGATCTTACTTGCCTCTTCCAACGCCTTCTCCGACCACGATCCAGTGACGATGTAGTCCGCGACAGCGCCCTCGGCGAGGAAGTTCATCGGAATCATCCCGAACTGCTGGCTCGCGCCGCCCTGCACGAACAACACCCGGTAGTCGTTGCCCACGCCCAGCAGACGCTTCAGCCGCTCCTCCGCTTCACGGTTGATCTCCTCGTACTCCCGTCCTCGGTGGCTCGCTTCCAGGATCGAGAGCCCGGTGCCGTGGTAGTCGAGTAGTTCGGCTTGAACCTGCTCCAGCACAGGCCGCGGCAGGATCGCCGGTCCAGCATTGAAGTTGTAGATTGTTTCAGTACGGGTCTGTGTCGCCATTGCCTATCTCCTGGTTACACTGTGCGGCAAATCGCTACTTGCTCCTGGTTCCAAAACCTCCGCGAGTGCGCCTGCCAGGTTTCGATACTCACTCGCGGGTGCCATCGGGGGGTGCCAGTCTCGCTCAATGTAGCTGCCTATGCCTTTAGCCAGGTCAATGATGCGATGCTCCATCGTTGGATGCTTGACTTTGTTCTGACGATCGAAACTGAGCCATCTACGTAGTGCCACACGAGCGATTTCTTCATTGGTGTGCAATCGCTCCGGATAGTCGGCACCCCATTCTTGCTCCAGGACCGTTGTCAGGGACTCCAATGAGATACCTATCAGTCATCATATCAGGACAACTAATGTGGGCGGCATCTATCCGATGACCGTCCCGTGTCCGGCGAGCGCCTTACCGATTGCACCGTCGATGCGGCCGTCCGCGAACACGACCTGGCCGATGCCGCGCTTCAGTGCCTCGCCCGCGGCAAGCACCTTCTTCTTCGCCCGGCCTTCCGCCACCGCCATCGCCCCATCCAACTCGTCCCTGGTGATACGCTCGATCAAGGTGGTCTCGTCGCGTACGTCTCGGAGCAATCCCGGTGTGTCGGAGAAGATCAGCAGCTTTTCTGCGGCGAGCGCCGCTGCCAGCTCCATCGCCAGCTTGTCGCCGTCCACGTTGATCGCCTCGCCATCCATCGAGAGCGCGGGCGGCGTCAGCACCGGTACGTATCCCGCGTCGAGCAGGAGGTGCAGCAGGTGGGTGTCAACCTCCTGGATGCTGCCGGCGTAATCGCCCTCCAGCATGCGCGGCTTTCCTCCTCGATGACCCGGATGCGCTGCTTGCGGCGGCCGCGCGCAATCTTGCCGTCGAGTGCGCTCAATCCCACGGCGTTCACGCCCAATCCCTGAAGTCGCTCCACGATCGTCTTGTTCACCTTGCCGCAGTACACCATCATGAAAATTTCCATCGTCCGGCGATCGGTGTAGCGGCTGACCTGGCCAGTGCTGGAGGTGACCATGCGCGCCGGGTGCCCGAGCTGCTCCGATACCTGGTTCAGCTCGGCGTTCGCGCCGTGCACCAGCACCATCGGCTCGTGCACGTTCGGCACATCGGCGAGGAAGCGGTCCATGTCGACGCCCTTGCTCCCGCCAATCTTGATCACCAGCACTCGTTTGGCTCCTGTCGGGTGAGTATCACGGTGCTTTAAATCGGGTGCAGGCCCGCGAACTCCAGCGCGGTTGTCTCTGGTGAAGCCGAACCGGATGTTGAACGACTGCACCGCCTGGCCCGCTGCGCCCTTCATCAGGTTGTCGAGGGCGGCGAGCACCACGACCCGCCCGCTCCGCTCGTCAAGCTCGAAGCCGACGTCACAGTAATTGGTGCCGGACAGGATCTTCGGCTCAGGGTAGCGGTACACCCCACTCGACTCCTTGACGATGCGCATGAACGGCTCGCCCGCGTACGCTTTGCGGTACACGCGCCAGAGATCCCGCTCGTCAACCGGCTTGTTCAGGAAGACGTGGCTCGTCGAGAGGATGCCGCGCACCGCCTCGATGCTGGTCGCGGAAAACGCGACCCGTGGCTCGCCGTGGAAGCTCAACTCCGGCAGATCTCTGCGGTATGCCGATGGCCCGTCGGCTTGAAGGAGCGCATCGCCCCGCTTCGCTCAGGGTGGTGCGTGGCCAGGCTCACGCCGCCGCCCGCGCCACTCGATCCAGTCTTTCCTCGATCACGACCGGCTTCGCCAGGTCCACCAGGTCGGCCTGGAACAGTGGATACAGTCCGAGGATCGCGGTCGCCGCGAGGCATCCGGCGCTGGAGATGTAATTCGCCGACTTCATCTCCTCGCGGTGCAGCTCGGGAATGCCATATATCCACTCGGAGAGCAACTCCGGGCGCGCGTCGTGGCCGTACCAGGCGGGATATAGCTCCGGGCGGCGGAGGCGGAAGTCCGCGCTCAGGTCGATGATGACCGGCGCGAGTTGCTGCCACTCTGCAATCTTCTCCATCGCGTGGCCGTGGGGGAGGCCGAGGAACAGCACGTCGCACGGCTCAAGATCCGCCATGCTGACGAACTTGAGGTCGGTGCGCTTGCGCAGGTTCGGGTGTATCCGGTGGACGAACTTGCCCGCGTTGGACTCCGACGTTACCTGTGTCACTTGCACCTCCGGGTGGTCGAGCAGGAGCCGCAGCAACTCTCCGCCACCGTATCCAGAAGCCCCTATAATCGATATCTTCACCCTGCTGCCCCCTCCGTGACGCCTGACGCCCCGGCACCTGTCGCGCCTACCAGTCCGTTGCCCGTGGCAGTTCCGCTCTTCGCCTTGCCATGAGATACTCCACGATCTCGCCCGCTATGTCCGTATCCGTGGTTTCGATCAGTCCGTGGAACTCAGCGCCCACGTTGATTTCGATCACCTTGTAGCCGTCCGGTGTCTCCACCAGGTCAACGCCTGCGATGTCGGTCTCCACCGCGTTCGAGCAGGCGAGCGCGAGCCCTCGATCTCGGGCGTGATCGGGCACGGCACCGATGCACCACCGCGCGCGGTGTTCGTTATCCAGTGTGGTGAGCTGCGGTACGACGCCGCGACGACCTTGTCCCCGACGATGAACACCCGGATGTCCCGTCCCGGCTTGTCGACGTACTCCTGCACGTAGAAGATGGAGTGGTGATACGAGCCAAGGATCTCCTTGTGCTCCAGCACCGCTTCCGCGGCGTCACGGTCGTTGATCTTGGCGAGCAACCTGCCCCACGAGCCCGCATTCGGCTTGAGAACCACCGGGTAGCCCATGCGCTCGATCGCCTGCAACGCGGACTCCGGCGTATATGCCAGCATCGTGCGCAACACCGGGAGCCGGTGCTCCAGGAGCGTCATGTTCGTCAGGAACTTGTTATCGCACGTGATCGTCGCCTTGTAGCTGTTCACCGTTGGGATGCCCCACGCCTCGAGGATGCGGAGCGTGTATTCCGAGCGGCTATGGACCATACCACGGTCGAGCATGATGTCCAGCGGCGGGAAGTCCGGTTTGTCGAGGTCGAAGACGAGCTCGCGGTCGTCGAACCGCATGAGTTCGCAGCCTCGTGCTTCTGCGGCACGGAGGATCAGCTTCTCCTCCACCCGCACCCGCGACATCAATACGCCTATCCTCACCCTGCCACCGCCTTGTCCAGGTTTCGTAACGCCGTTTCCAGCACCCCTATGGCGCGGTCGTACTCATCCAGCTCAATGTGCTCCTCCGGCGTGTGGTCCAGCGCGGAGTCGCCGGGGCCGTACGCGAGCATGGGACATCCCCACACGGGGGCGACCACGTTCATGTCCGATGTGCCCGTCTTGACCTTGAATCGGGGCTGTGCTCCCTGCTCGCGGAGCGCGCCAAGGAACGCGCGCACCAGCGCCGTGTTCTTCTCCGCCTTGACTGCAGGGTCACCGAAAACCACCGTGAGATCCGCATCGCCCGCCCACGCACCGACTCTTTCCCGCAACTGATCTGGGCCGTATTCCAGCGGCAGGCGGACATGGATGTCCATCTCCACGGTGTCCGAAAACCCGTCACTGTGGGTGTTGATCGTGCGCAACGCCGGGGAGAGCTGGTCGAAGACGCGCTTGCCCGCGTTTACTTCCGTGCACCATGCGCTCAACTGCTGCCAGAAAGCGACCGCCACCTCCGGCGCCGACTCGTCCGGTCCCGCGCTGTGGCGGGTGGTCCGCTCCAGACGGTACTCGATGCGCAGGCTCCCCTTGTAGCCGAGCACTATGCTGTCCCATCCGCCCGGCTCGCCGATGACGAGATGTTGCGGTCGGTAACGGCTGGCGATGTGTCGCGCGCCATCCGACCCGCCCTCCTCGGCGACCGCGCCGATCACCAGTAGCCGGGTGTTCGCGAGCGCGCCGTCCGCGGCAAGGCGCAACGCGGCCGAGGCAAACGTGGCCATGGGGCCCTTGGCGTCGACGGCCCCCCGGCCATATAGCCGACCGTTCTCCTCGCGCACGGGTATCTCGCCCGGCACCGTATCGATGTGGCCGAGTAGCGCAACCTCGACCGGTCCCGGTCCCGCGCAGCCGATGAAGTTGCCCGCACCGTCGATATCCGCTTCCAACCCCGCGCGATGGAAATGGTCTGCAAGGTGGGCAGCGACTGGCTGCTCCCCGCCGGTCGGGGTGTATCGCTCGACCAAACCGCGCAGTAGCGCTCGCTCCTGGGTCACGCCGCTGCCCTCTCCGCTTCCGCGAGCGTGTACTCGACAATGTGTCCGGGGATGTCCACGCCCGTGGTCTCGATGCTGTTGCGGAACTCCATCGTGTAGTTCACCTCGATCACCTGCAGACCCGCGGGACCTTCCACCAGGTCCACCGCGAGAACTCCACCGCCCACGGCATTCGCTGCCGCTCGCGAGATCTCATCGATCTCCGCAGTGACGGGACAGTTACTCGCAGAGCCCCCGCGGGCGGTGTTCGTGATCCAGTGACCGGAGTGCCGGTAGATCGCCGCGATTGTCTTATCACCGACGACGAACGTCCGGATGTCGCGGTCAGGTTTCGGCACGTACTCCTGTATATAGAAGATAGAGTGGTGAAATGAGCCGAGGATCTCCTTGTGCTCTAGGATCGCCTCCGCCGCATAGCGGTCGCTCACCAGCGAGATCAGCCGGCCCCACGAGCCGATCGTCGGCTTGAGCACAACCGGATACCCCAAGCGGTCTATCGCCTCCAGCGCCGACTCGGGCGTGAAGGCGACGAGTGTGCGCGGGGTGCGCACGCCATGGCGTACCAGCGCTGTGGAGGTCTCCAGCTTGTTGCCGCATACCGCCGCGACCTGGAAGGTGTTCACGGTGCGCACGCCCCAGTCATTGAAGATGCGCAGCGCGGACAGTGCGCGGGAGTGGTTGATGGCGCGCTCCAGCACCACATCGCACATCAGCGCGGGCTTGCCGAGCTCGAAGACGACCTCCCGGTCGTCGATACGCTCGACATCGACCCCGCGCCGGGCGAACGCGTCGAGCAGCAGCTTCTCCTCAACCCGGACCCGTGACAGCAGCATTGCGATCTTCATAGCGCTTGGCGGTCAGTCATCAACGACCAGCTTCCCGCCTGTTGGCTGAATGCTGGCTGCTGAAAGCTGATACCTTACTCTCCCCAGTCCTCTTCCTCTTCGGGCGCGAGCTGCAGCGCGACAGGGTCTGTGGCGCGCACTTCCAGCTCAGCGCCGCAATCGGGGCACTGTACGATCTCGCCCTTTTCGACATCCGCCACGGGAACGTTCCCCTCACACTCAGGGCACGTTGCCGTTGCCGTGCTCGTGTTACTCATTTGCGATTCCTCCTCCGTGTTCCTCTGTCAGTTGCCGCCAGCCATGTTCGATCGATAGTAGCCGCTCGCGGACCATGCTAAGCCGGTCCTGCACGGCAGTCTCGTGTGCCTCCAGGCCCAGGTTCCCGCTCGCCCCCTGATGCGTGCGCCGCTTCAAGCTCTCGCGCGGGTCCACTACGGTGAGCTCCTGGAGGCTCGTGCCCACCTGGCGGTACGCATCCCTGAATGGCACGCCCGCCTCCACCAGCTCGTACGCCCGATCCGTCGCGAACAGCTCTGGAGTGCACGCGCCGAGTAGCCGCTCCTCGTCGGGCTCCAGGTTCGACACCGTGCGCTGAGTCACCGCGAGCGCACCGAGCGTCGTGTCCACGGCGTCCATAAAGGGGCGCTTCGTTTCCTGATAGTCCTTATTGTAGCCGGACGGCAACCCGGCAAGCACGCCCATGGTCTGCTGTTGGTAGCCGAGCACCACTTGCGCCTTTGCGCGGACCAACTCCATCATGCTGACGTTCTTCTTCTGCGGCATGATCGAGCTTCCGGTGACGAGTGCGTCCGACACCCGGAAGAAGCCATATTCCGCCGTGGTGAACAGCAGGACGTCCTGCGCCAGCTTGCTCAGCGTGAGCATGACCTGGGCGAGCGCCTGGACCGCCACTGCCTCGCACTTGCCGCGCGAGTTCGCGGCATAGAGGACGTTGTTCGCGACGCCATTGAGTCCGAGGCGTTGTGCGACGTACGCCCGGTCTATGGGCAGGGGCACGCCGTACGCCGCGGCTGATCCGAGAGGCGACCAGTCGTTCACCTCGTATGCCGTTTCGAGCAGCTTGAGGTCGTCGAGCAGCATCTCCGCGAACGCGCCGGCCCACGTGCCGACGCTGGAGAGCATCGCGCGCTGCATGTGCGTGTAGCCGGGCATGGGCAGCCACTCGTGCTGGCGAGCGAAGCGCACCAACTCTGCGGCACACTCCAGCAGCGCGATCTCGACCTCCAGGATCCGGCGCTTCGCGTACAGGCGCAGGTCCAGAAGCACCTGGTCGTTTCGGGAGCGGGCGGTGTGAATCTTCTTGCCCGCGTCTCCGAGCCGGACGGTCAGGTGGTTCTCGATCTTAGTGTGCACGTCCTCGTCGCCGGGCAGCATGGTGAACTCACCGGCGCGATAAAGGCGCAACACTTCCTGTAGCTCGCGCCGTAACCCATCCAGCTCAGCCTGGGAGAGCACGCCGATGCGCGTGAGCATCTCTGCATGCGCGATGGAGCCTAGCACATCCGGCTCGATGAGCTGGTTGTCGTACGTGGCGTCGTCCCCGATCTCGAAGCGCTCGATGAGCGCGTCAAGCGGCGTGCCCTTGTCCCAGAGCTTGCTCACGAACTGACGCCCCCGTCCTCTAGCTCGTGTTCCCTGCGGGCAAGCAACTCCCACGGTAGCCCCATGATTTGCGCCGCGGGGCCGCACAACTGCTGATTGAAGCTCGCGCTGGAGATGGAGCGTACATCAGGGTAAAACAGGCCGCTGTTGGAGTGCCGCTCCAGGATGTCCACGGTGCCCTTGTACAGTTGCACGGTGTACGTTCCGTTCACCACGCCCTGAGAACGCTCGATGAACGCGTCGAGGTCGGCCTTAAGCGGATGGTACCACTCGCCGTGATACACCTTGTACGCCCACTGCGCGTCCACCAGCTTCTTGAACTGGACCTCGTCCTTCGTGAGTGTCCACTGCTCCAGATCCTGGTGCAGCTTGATCAGCACCTGAGCGGCTGGCGCTTCATAGATCTCGCGCGACTTCATATCCATGATGCCGTCCTCGAACATATCGATCTTCCCGATGCCGTGCGCTCCTGCGTGCACATTGAGTTGCGAGATGATCGTTTCCAGGGGCAGAGCCTGGCCATCCATCGCGACCGGCAATCCGGCCTCGAACGAGAGGGTGAAGGTCGCAGGCTCGTCCGGCGCCTGTGTCGGGGGGGTGTACCAGAGCCACACGTCGTCGGGCAGCGGTGCGTTCAGGCCGAAGGCACCGCTAGCGATGGAGCGGCACCACATCGTCTTGTCGTCACCGCCCGTTATGATCTCCGTTACCGGCACGCCGTAGTGCTCGCACAGCTCCACTTCCTCGGCGCGGGTGAGATCGAAGTCGCGCACGGGTACGAGGATCTCAAGCTCCGGTGCGAACAGCTTGAACACCTTGTGCATCCGGTACTGGTCGTTGCCCTTGCCGCTCGATCCCTCCGCGAGTGCATCGCAGCCTAGCGCGACCGCCTCCTGCGCGACCCTCCGGGCGATGAGCTGGCGCGTCATCGAGGTGGATACCGGGTAGCCGTTGTAGTTGGAGTTCGCGCGGATCGCCGCGGTGAGCCACTCGCCGGTGAACTCGTCCTTCGCATCGAGCAGGATTGGCTCGATGCCGAGCAGCTTCGCCTTCCGGAAGCTCTCATCGATCTCGTCCTGCCCTTGCCCGACATCCACGCAGATCGGCACGATCCGCTCGGCCTTGTACTTCTCCCGCAACAGCACGACGCAGAGCGCGGAGTCGAGGCCGCCGGAATACGCCAGCGCGACGCTACGGACCTTCGGCACCTCCGTCTGTTGGACCTTGTCGAGTGGTGTCATAGCTTGAATCATGTCCCGCGACCTCCTTTCCAGCTTGTCTTCCGGGCACCAAAAAAGGCCCCCGTCCCAATTAGAAGGGACGAAAGCCTCATGTGCTCCCGTGGTGCCACCCTCGTTGCCGCCCAAGGCGGCCACTCTCGGTTGTTTGCTGCCTGGGGACCACCCAGCTGACCCTACTTGCAAAGCTTTCTTCGGGCCGCCGCTCCGACGCGCGTTTCCGCTCTGGGTGCCGTCTCGGGCTTCCACCATCCCCGACTCGCTATCGGCAGTGCCATCGCGTACTTCTCGTCCTCAACGCGGGCTCTGTACTTGGCGGCCAGTATAGTAGTCGCTCACCGGCGTTGTCAAACGCCGTGCTGTGGGGGAGGCACATCCCTTGCCTGTATCCAGGCCGTAACCGGAAAAGATAGGACGATGGCGGTTCGGTCGTTCAAGGCGGGTGACAAGGTGCGTTGAAACAGCCACGGCGGTGAGGCCCAGCGGCAAAGTGGTCGAGGTAGCGACAAAGGATGGCTCTATCGGCGACTTCGAGTACAAGGCGTCCGACGATGATCCGCGGTACATCGTCGAGACGGAGGACGGTAAGCGGGCGGCGCACAAGGGGAGCGCCCTCGATCAGGGATAGGGGAGGCCCCGGCCCGGCGCCGAAGGGCCGCTGGCTGCTTTGCGCAAGAGATTAAGCAACCAGACGCGATGGACCAACGCGTGACAGGCTAGTGCCGATCCAATTCGCGGATTTGCCTCCATAACGGCGCCCCTGCGGTTGACAGGACCGGGTGACTATGTTAGCGTAGTAACCAACATATAAACGCGTTGACGAGGATCAGTAGGGTAGACGCCGCGTTTCCAGAGAGCCGGAGGTTGGTGCGATCCGGTAGTGGGCAACCTGAACTCACCTTCGAGCGGTGGATCTGAACCGACAGTAGGGTCCGACGATTAGCGCACGTTACGGCGCACGAGTGGTCGCGGAATATCCGTGGCAACAAGGGTGGTACCGCGGGTTAACTCTCGTCCCTTTTTGGGATCGAGGGTTTTTTTGTATCTGGAGAACGAATGGTGGGCAGCGTTGTATTGGCAGGCACCATGGAGCGGCGGCAGGGCACCGCGCCTGCGCAGTTGAGCTTTGCTGCGTTTTCCATTCTCCTTGTCGTCCTTATTCGGCTCCTCATTAGGAGCGGATAAGGTACGGGAAGCGGGACGAGCGGGCAAAGACTGAGGAACAAGCCAGAAGCCTCCCGAGTGACAGGGAGGTTTTCTCGTTGAAGTAGCGGTAGCGCAGAGGATGGGGCGATGACGATAGCCATAGACAAGCCGACAACGATACCGGCGGTGACGCAGGCGACTCCGGAGGTGAAGCGTCTCACCGGGTCGCGCATCATGTGTGAGGCGCTGAAGAACGAGGGCGTGGAGATCATGTGGGGTTACCCGGGTGGCGCGATCATGCCGTTCTATGACGCGCTTCCGGAGTATGACATGCACCACGTGCTTGTCCGTCACGAGCAGGCAGGCGCCCACGCTGCCGATGGCTACGCCCGCGCGACGGGGAAGGTCGGCGTCTGCATCGGTACCTCCGGTCCTGGCGCAACGAACCTCGTTACCGGCCTTGCGACTGCGTACATGGACTCCGCGCCGATCGTGGCGCTCACGGGGCAGGTCGCCCGCGCCTTCATCGGTCACGACAGTTTCCAGGAGACGGACATCGTCGGTATCACCCTGCCGGTCACGAAGCACAGCTTCCTGGTCAA
>JAUJMR010000019.1:0-25927 GCA_030446765.1 Chloroflexia bacterium | reverse complement strand
GAGGCGCGGTTGGTGACCGATGTCGGCCAGCACCAGATGTGGGCGGCGCGCTTTTATGGGTACGACAAGCGCAACAGCCATATCACGTCCGGCGGTCTCGGCACGATGGGCTTTGCCCTGCCCGCCGCGATGGGCGTTAAGGCGGCCTTCCCTGGTGAACCGGTGTGGGCGGTCGCGGGCGATGGCGGCATTCAGATGAACATTCAGGAGCTCGCCACCCTCGTGCAGGAGGGGCTGGAGATCAAAGTCGCTGTGCTCAACAACGGCTACCTGGGCATGGTGCGGCAGTGGCAGCAGTTTTTTCACAACCGCAACTATTCCGAGACGCGCATCACCGGTCCCGATTACGAGAAGCTCTGCCCCGCGTATGGACTCCAGGGTCGCACCGTGACGCGCAAGGAGGATGTGCAGGCGGCGGTGGACTGGGCGATGGCCACTCCGGGATCGGTAATCCTGGACTTTCGCATCGCGCAGGAAGCGAACGTGTATCCAATGATCCCGTCTGGCGGCTCCGTCGCGACGATGATTGAAGAGTCGGAGGTGGTCGAGTAATGGAGACAGGACGGACCCTCGTCGTGCTGGTACGCGACAACCCCGGTGTCCTGACGCGTGTCGCCGGGCTGTTCCGGCGCCGGAACTACAATATCGAGAGCCTCGTCGTGGGCCATTCCGAGACGCCCGGCGTCAGCCGAATGACCGTTGTTGTCGCAGGTGGTGCACCGGAAGTCGACCAGGTGGCGAAGCAGCTCCGGAAGCTGATCGAGGTACTCGAGGTGCGCGACGTTAGTGAGGGCTCCCCGCTGCTGCGCGAGATGGCGCTGATCCGGGTCGCAGCGGACGGCGCACAGCGCACCGAGGTGACCGAGCTGGCGAAGCTGTTCGGCGCAAAGGTGATCGACGTTTCGCACGGCAGCATCACGCTCGAGATGACCGGCTCGGAGATGAAGGTTGATTCCCTCGTTCGGCTCGTCTCGAAGTTCCGCGTAATCGAGATGGTCCGCAGTGGCCGGATAGCCATGGCGCGCGATACTCAGGAGCGCGATAACCCAGTGGCGCTAAGCGCCTGAGCACAGGAGGAACACACCATGCCCGTACAGGTCTACTACGAAGCCGACGCGAACCTGGACCAAATCCAGAACAAGAAGATCGCCATTATCGGCTACGGCAGCCAGGGACACGCCCACGCGCTCAACCTGCGTGATAGTGGCCTCGACGTTTTGGTTGGCCTGCACGAGGGGAGCGCGAGCCGGGAGCGCGCCCGCGAGGATGGCCTCGCCGTGTCCACCGTGCGCGAGGCGGCGGAGGCTGCCGACATCCTGATGATTCTGATTCCCGACACGCAGCATAAGCAGGTGTACGAGGAGTCCATTGCCCCGTCGATGCGGCCCGGAAAGACGCTGATGTTCGCGCACGGCTTCAGCATCCACTACGGACAGGTGCAGCCGCCCGAGGGCGTGGACGTGCTCATGGTTGCGCCAAAGGGCCCCGGCCACATCGTCCGCCGGATGTACACGCAGGGACTCGGCGTGCCCGCGCTGTTCGCGATCGGACAGGACGCAAGTGGTACCGGTGAGCAGACCGCGCTTGCATACGCGAAGGGCATCGGCTCCACCCGTGCGGGCGCGCTACGCACCACGTTCGCGGAGGAGACCGAGACCGATCTCTTCGGCGAGCAGGCCGTGCTCTGCGGCGGCGTGACCGCACTCATCAAGGCCGGCTTCGAGACGCTCGTCGAGGCGGGATACCAGCCGGAGCTCGCGTACTTCGAGTGCATGAACGAGATGAAGCTCATCGTGGACCTGATGTATCAGGGCGGGATGAACTACATGCGCTACAGCATCAGCGACACCGCCGAGTATGGCGACTACATCGCCGGCCCCCGCATCGTGGACGAGCACGTCCGCGAGCAGATGCGTGGCTTGCTCTCGGAGATCCGGGATGGCTCCTTCGCGCGGCAGTGGATCCAGGAGAACGAGCAGGGCCGCCAGAACTTCGAGCGGATGCGCGAGACTGACCGCAATCACCAGATCGAGCAGGTTGGCGCACATTTGCGGGCGATGATGAGCTACATCCAGCCCGAGGCGGTGACGCAGAAGTAGGGCCGCCCCTGGCGACCTCGCTGCGGGCTGAACGTGGAGTTTCTGTTCGGCCCATAGCACTAGAGACAGGAGAGTACCGTGACTGAGGTTGACGCACAGACGGAAATCAGCCCCGAGCCGCCGGAGATGATCCGCATTTACGACACTACGCTACGCGATGGTGAGCAGGCTCCCGGCTGCACGATGACCTTCGAAGAAAAGCTCGAGGTCGCCCGTCAGCTCGCGCGCCTGAACGTGGACATCATTGAGGCCGGGTTCCCCGTAGCCTCCCCCGGTGACTGGGCGGCTGTTCATCACATCGCCCGCGAGATCGGCACGGCCGACGGCCCCACGATCTCGGCGCTCGCTCACGCGAACGTGGATGCCATCGATCGGGCCGCGACAGCGATCCAACCCGCGGCGAAGAAGCGCATTCACGTCTTCATCTCTACCTCCGACATTCACATCGAGCATCAGCTCCGGTCCACGCGGGAGGCGGTGCTGGAGAAGGCGCGTACGATGGTGCGCTACGCCAAGAGCCGCTGCGAGGACATTGAGTTCTCGCCGATGGATGCTACCCGCTCCGACGCGGAGTACATGCACCAGGTGCTGACCGCCGCCATCGAGGAGGGTGCAACGACGCTGAATATCCCCGACACAGTAGGATACGCCACACCGGAGGAGTACGCCGCCGTTATCGACGGCATCCGCCGCAACGTGCCGGGCGCTGACCGTGTCATTATCTCCAGCCATTGCCACGACGACCTGGGGATGGCCGTCGCGAACAGCCTCGCCGGTGTACGCGCCGGAGTTCGGCAGATCGAGGTGACGGTGAACGGCATCGGTGAGCGCGCCGGCAATGCCTCCCTCGAAGAGGCAGTGATGGCGCTGCACACGCGCGCGCAGTTCTTCGGTCAGAGCACGCGCATCAACACCCGGGAACTGGCCCGCAGCAGCCGGCTCGTCAGCACCATCATCGGTGTGCCGCTGCCGCCGAACAAGGCGATTGTCGGCGCGAACGCCTTCGCGCACGAGTCTGGCATCCACCAGGACGGCGTGCTGAAGAATCGCCTGACGTACGAGATCATGAGCGCGGAGACGGTCGGTCTCCACGGCAACGCATTGGTCCTCGGCAAGCACAGTGGGCGTCACGCGCTGCGCAACCACATCGAGAAGCTCGGTTATCAGCTCTCCGACGATGATTTCCAGCAGGTCTTCATCCGCTTCAAGGAGTTGTGCGACCGCAAAAAGTCAGTGGATGACCGCGATATCGAGGCGGTCATCTCGGATGAGACGCAGCGCATCCCGGAGATTTACCGCCTGGAGCACGTACAGGTCACGTGCGGCACCGGTGTCACGCCCGTTGCGACGGTCCGTGTGCTCTGCCCCGACGGAGAGGCTCGCACGGATACAGACTATGGCACCGGCCCTGTCGATGCGGTCTACCGGGCGATCAACCGCGTCGTGCAGCGTCCGACGGAGCTGACTGAGTTTGCGATCAACGCTATAACAGAAGGGCTCGACGCGGTGGCAGAGGTGACGGTCCGGCTGCGCGAGCAGTCACCGGTCGAGAGCGATGCGCCGGAGAGCCGTGCGCCGCAGGTATACAGTGGCTATGGCGTGAACACCGACACGATCGTCGCGGCGGCTGAGGCGTATGTCGGCGCGCTGAACAAGCTCGCCGCCTCACGCCAGGAGCGACTCAAGGTGGAGGCCGCCGCGTACGCCGCGGGATACGAGCCGCAGCTGTCGGTTGGACGATAGGTACGCACACGAGGAGCGACGAAGTTTTGACACCGAAGACGCTTTCCGAAAAGGTCTGGGAAAATCACGTCGTCCGGCAAGCGCCGGGCGAGCCGGACCTGCTGTATATCGACCTGCACCTGGTCCATGAGGTGACGTCGCCCCAGGCGTTTGAGAGCCTGCGGACGACCGGCCGCACAGTGCGCCGGCCGGACCTGACGCTCGCGACAATGGACCACAATGTTCCGACCATAGGCCGCAATCTGGGAATTGCGGACCCGACCTCGCGCGCGCAGGTTGAGGCGCTACGAAAGAACTGCGCCGATTTTGGTGTGCCACTCTACGGCATGGGGGACGAGCGCCAGGGCATCGTGCATGTGATTGGGCCGGAGCTTGGGCTCACGCAGCCTGGCATGACGATCGTGTGTGGAGACAGCCATACGGCCACCCACGGCGCGTTCGGCGCGCTGGCGTTCGGGATCGGCACCAGTGAGGTTGAGCACGTGCTCGCGACGCAGACGCTGCTGCAAGGCCGCCCGAAGACGATGGCGATTGAAGTGCGCGGACAGCTCCCCACAGGGTGACCGCGAAGGACTTGATCCTCGCCATCATCGAGCGCATCGGCGTTGGCGGCGGCAACGGGCATACCGTCGAGTATCGCGGCGACGCGATCCGCGGTTTCACCATGGAGCAGCGGATGACGGTCTGCAACATGTCCATCGAGGCCGGTGCTCGCGCTGGAATGATCGCGCCCGACGACACAACGTTTGCGTACGTCGAGGGCCGCACGCACGCCCCACGAGGCGCGGACTGGGAACGCGCCCTGGATGAGTGGCGCAGCTTGCCGACGGACGATGGCGCTCGGTTCGACACCGTTGTCGAGATCGACGCGGCGGAGCTTGCACCATTTGTTACCTGGGGCACGAACCCGGGACAGTCCGTGCAGGTGACCGGCCGCGTGCCCCACCCGGACGAGGGCGAGACGCCCGAGCAGCGCGAGCAGATCGTGCGCGCGCTCCGCTATATGGCACTGAAGCCGGGGACGCCAATTACCGATGTGCCGGTTGATACGGTCTTCATTGGCTCGTGCACGAACGGCCGCATCGAGGACCTGCGGGCTGCCGCAAAGGTGATCCACGGGCGCAAGGTGGCGAGCACCGTCAACGCGATGGTCGTGCCGGGCTCCATGCAGGTCAAGGCACAGGCGGAGCGAGAAGGGCTCGACCGCATCTTCCGGGAGGCCGGCTTCGAGTGGCGGGACGCCGGGTGCTCGATGTGCCTCGGCATGAACCCCGATATCCTCGCACCAGGCAAGCGTAGTGCCTCTACGTCGAACCGCAACTTCGAGGGTCGGCAGGGCGTCGGCGGGCGTACACACTTGCTCTCGCCGCAGATGGCCGCCGCAGCAGCCGTCGAGGGCCATTTCGTGGATATCCGCGATTGGGAGGTGGAGCGATGAAACCAGTGATTCGTATCGCCTCTACCATGGCGCCGCTAGACCGCACGAACGTGGACACGGACCAGATCATGCCGAAGCAGTTCCTGAAGCGGATCGAGCGCAGCGGCTTTGGGCCGTTTACGTTTTTTGACTGGCGCAAGGAGCCGGACTTCATCCTGAACCGCCCCGAGTACCAGCACGCGCGGGTGCTGGTGACCGGTGCCAACTTCGGCTGTGGATCCTCGCGCGAGCACGCGCCCTGGGGACTGCAGGACGCGGGCTTTGAGGCTATCATCGCCCCGAGTTTCGCGGACATCTTTCGGAATAACAGCGCGAAGATCGGCCTGCTCTGTGTGATGCTTGAGGAGCCCGTTGTCCATAGCCTCATGCACCTGGCGACGGACCAGCCGGAAACCGAATGCCGCATCGACCTCGAGGGCCAGACGGTCGAGGCGGGGGATATCCGTGTCAGTTTCGAGATCGACGCCTTCGTGAAGCATCGGCTGCTCAACGGCCTCGACGACATCGGGCTCACAATGCAGCACGCCGACGAGATCGCGGCGTTCGAGGCGAAGCGCCGGCCGATACTGCCCACCACGGAACCGTCTTTCGCATAGCGCCTTTTTGTTCAACGAAGGAGTAATCATGGCACAAGTCGTCCCCACCCAGCCGGCCGCGGCAACCGAAGATTCCGTCCCGCTGAAGGCGTGGAGCCTGGAGGACAGCCTGTGCTACTTCGACGGTGCGATCCGACCGATGCGCGATGCCAAGGTGAGCGTTGCGGCCCCGGCGCTGAACTACGGCACGGGGTGCTTCGAGGGCATCCGCGCCTACTGGAACGCTGAGCACGAGCAGTTGTACGTGCTCAAGCTGCGGGAGCACTTTGACCGGATGGCGCAGAGCTGTCGCATGCTCAAGATCGCCATGCCCCTGCCCGTGGAGGAATTGTGCGAGGTCACGCTGGAGATCCTGCGGCGCAATGAGTACCGCGAAGACGTGTACATACGCCCTCTTGCCTTCAAGGGCGGCGCATCGATCAAGCTGGCGCTCACTGGGGTCCCCGACGAGTTCGCGATTTTCACGTTCCCGTTCGGCAATTACGTTGATATTACCGCCGGCCTCAGCGTTTGCGTCTCCTCATGGCGGCGCATCAACGACAACGCGATCCCTGCCCGCTCGAAGGTGACGGGTGCGTATATCAACAGCGCGCTCGCGGTGGATGACGCGCACGAGGCGGGGTTCGATGAGGCGATCTTCCTGACGGCGGATGGACATGTCTCCGAGGGTTCCTCGTGCAACGTGTTCCTCATCCGGGGAGGGACGCTTGTAACGCCACCCGTAACCTCCGATATTCTTGAGGGGATCACTCGTGATGCTGTCATGCAGGTGGCGCGCGAGTCGCTCGGGTTGGAGGTCTTCGAGCGCGAGGTGGATCGCTCAGAGCTGTACATCGCGGAGGAGGTGTTCTTCTGTGGAACGGGGGTGCAGGTGTCCCCGGTCACGAAGGTAGACGGTCGCGCGGTCGGAACCGGGGAGCCCGGCGAGATCACCCTGCGGCTGCAGGAGGCGTACTTCCGGGCAGTGCGCGGGCAGGATGAACGCTACCAGGAGTGGCTGACGGGGGTGTACTAGTCCACCGGGTAACGGTTTGTACCATTGCTTCGGTATACTCGCACAAATGGGTGCGTGAGCCAGACCCGGTTGCCGGTACTGCGCTACGGCGGACTGCAGCACGTGGTACGGCAACCTCGCCACCGAAAAGCTCTACGCCATGTATCGCCCGGATTCACCGCAACGCACGGACACTTATGCATCCGGCACGGGCCTGAGGATCGTCGCACGATGAAGCATGAGATCAACAAGCCGATACGCGCCTTTACCGGTGATAGCTGACCCTCGCGTCTTTTTCAGGGATTGAGTGAAGATTTTGAGCAGCGATAATCATAGTTACAGAAATGATAGACCGCCAACAGCGCCCCAAGCAGCCGGATTGTATGATCCACGTTTCGAGCACGACGCCTGTGGCGTAGCCTTCGTCGCGGACATCAAGGGTCGTAGAACACACGAGACCGTCGCCGATGCGCTTCGCGCTCTGGAAAACCTCGTGCATCGCGGGGCGCATGGCAGCGAGGTGAACACCGGCGACGGCGCAGGTGTGTTGTTGCAGGTACCTCACGAGTTTCTTCGCCGCGAATGCGCGCGCCTCGGCTTCGCGCTCCCCGAGCCCGGCGAGTATGCCGTTGGCATGTGCTTCCTGCCTTTGGACGCGGTGGGTATTGACGCCTGCCGGCTAATGTTCGAGCAGCAAGCCGCATCGCTCGGCATGCCGGTGCTCGGCTGGCGCGATGTGCCCACCGAAAACGCACCCATCGGCCCCTCGGCAAAGGCCGGCGAGCCCCGCATGTGCCAGGTGTTCCTCCGCCGCCCAGAAGGGCTGACGGACGTGGTCGCGTTCGAGCGTGCCCTGTTCCTGCTACGCAGGCGGATGGAGAACGCGGCGCGCGACCTCGACTTCCCCGGTCACGAGTGTTTTTACGTATGCAGCCTGTCCCCGCGCACTATCGTGTACAAGGGCATGCTCTCCGCGGATCAGATCGTCGGGTATTTCCCGGACCTCACGGATCCAGAGGTGAAAAGCGCGCTCTGCCTTGTGCACCAGCGATTCAGCACCAACACCTTCCCGGCCTGGCGGCTGGCTCATCCGTACCGGATGCTCGCCCACAACGGGGAGATCAATACCCTTCGCGGCAACCTGAACTGGATGCGGGCCCGCGAGCGTCAGTTCGCCTCCGAGCTTTTCGGTGATGCCATCAAGGACCTGCTACCCGTCGTAGACGAGAACGCCAGCGACTCCGCGACGCTTGACAACGTGCTGGAGTTGCTGGTCATGACGGGGCGCTCGCTGCCGCACGCGATGATGATGCTTATCCCTGAGCCGTGGACGGGCAACGACGGGATGAACGAGTTGCAGCGCGACTTCTACGACTACCACTCCTCGCTGATGGAGCCATGGGACGGCCCGGCCGCGGTCACGTTCACGGACGGAACGATGATCGGCGCCGTGCTGGACCGCAATGGGCTCCGGCCCTCGCGCTACTACGTCACGAAGGACGACCGGGTGATCTTCGCGTCGGAGGTAGGCGTGCTCGACATCGCCCCGGAGGAGATCGCCCAAAAGGGGCGGCTGGAGCCGGGCAGAATGCTGCTAATCGACACGGCGCTGGGCCGCATCGTGGACGACTCTGAGGTGAAGTCACAGGTTGCGACGGTGCAGCCGTACGGGCGGTGGCTCGCGGAGAACCGTGTGCATCTCGACGACCTACCGTCCGCCCCGCACGTGCCTATCCCGGACCACGGGACGCTCCTGCGGCGACAGCAGGTGTTCGGCCTCACGCACGAGGAGAAGCGGCTGCTTGTGGCACCCATGTCGCAGAACGGTGAGGAGCCAATTGGCTCGATGGGCACGGACACGCCAATAGCCGTCCTGTCCGAGCGCCCGCAACTGCTGTACAACTACTTCACTCAGCTCTTCGCCCAGGTGACAAATCCGCCGCTGGACGCGATCCGTGAGGAGCTGGTCACGTCGGTCGCCACGGCCATCGGCCCGGAGGGTAACCTGCTCGATCCCCGGCCGGAGTCATGCCGCCAGATCGAGCTGAAATCCCCGGTGCTCGACAACGACGAGCTGGCACGCCTGAAGCATTTCGAGGCGCCGGGCTTCCGCACGTTTACCCTTCCTGCCGTCTTCGATGTGCGCGACGGACCGGACGGTCTGACCCGGGCGATGGAATCACTCTACGAGCGTGCGGATCGCGCGATTGAGGATGGATGCACGATCCTGATCCTCTCCGACCGCGACGTTGATGCGTTGCACGCGCCCATACCGTCGCTGCTGGCCGCCGCTGGATTGCACCACCACCTGGTACGGGCGGGCACCCGGACCGACATCGGCTTCGTGGTTGAGTCGGGCGATGCGCGCGAGATCCATCACTACTGTCTGCTGTTTGGCTACGGCGCGACCGCGGTTAATCCGTACCTCGCGTTCGAGACGCTCGACGAGATGATCATCGATGGCGAGCTCGCGGATCTTGATCACGATACGGCCGTCCGACAGTACATCAAGGCCGTCAACAAGGGCGTCCTCAAGGTCATCTCCAAGATGGGCATCTCCACCTTGCAAAGCTACCACGGCGCGCAGATATTCGAGGCGGTCGGGCTCGATCGCGGCTTGGTAGATCGCTACTTCACCGGCACGGCATCCCGCATTGGTGGTGTTGGGATCGACGTGATCGCGGAGGAGGTGCTGACCCGCCATCGCAAGGCGTACCCCGTGCGGTCCGTCGGTGAGCCGGACATCGATCTCGGCGGTGAGTACCAGTGGCGCCGTGGCGGTGAGTATCACCTCTTCAACCCGGAGACGGTTTTCAAGCTCCAGCACGCAACAAAGACGAAGCAGTACCGAATCTTCAAGGACTATACCCGGCTGGTGGACGATCAGAGCCGTACCCTGGCCACCATTCGCGGGCTGCTGGATCTCAAGTACGCCGATGAGCCGGTGCCTATCGAGGAAGTCGAGCCGGCGGAGGCGATCTTCCACCGATTTATGACGGGTGCGATGTCCATGGGCTCGATCTCCACAGAGGCGCACGAGGACCTCGCTATCGCGATGAACCGGCTCGGCGGCAAGAGCAATACCGGCGAAGGCGGCGAAGATCCCGCCCGCTTCAAGCGTGATGCGAACGGGGACTGGCGGCGTAGCGCCGTGAAGCAGATAGCATCGGCGCGTTTCGGAGTGACGAGCGAGTACCTCGTAAACGCGGACGAGTTGCAGATCAAGATGGCCCAGGGCGCGAAGCCTGGCGAGGGTGGCCAGCTTCCAGGCCACAAGGTGTCCGGACCCATCGCCCGGTTGCGGTATGCGACACCGGGCGTCGGTCTTATCTCCCCGCCGCCGCACCACGACATCTACTCCATAGAGGACTTGGCGCAGCTCATTTACGACCTCAAGAACGCGAATCCGCGTGCACGAGTCGCCGTGAAGCTGGTTGCGGAGGTGGGTGTCGGTACCGTCGCCGCCGGCGTCAGTAAAGCGCACGCTGATGTCGTGCTCATCAGCGGACACGAGGGTGGCACGGGAGCGGCCCCACTGACGAGCCTGAAACATACGGGTCTGCCGTGGGAGTTGGGGCTCGCGGAGGCGCAGCAGGTACTCGTGATGAACCGCCTGCGCGATCGGGTTGTGGTACAGACGGACGGACAGCTCAAGACCGGGCGGGATGTCGTTATCGCCGCCTTGCTCGGGGCCGAAGAGTACGGCTTCGCCACCGCGCCGCTCGTCGTGATGGGATGCATCATGATGCGCGTCTGCCACCTCAATACGTGTCCGGTTGGCATCGCCACCCAGGATCCGGAGCTACGCAAGCGGTATGCGGGAAAGCCGGAGTTCGTCGAGAACTTCTTCCGTTTCATCGCCGAGGAAATCCGCGAGCAGATGGCGCTGCTCGGCTTCCGAACGATGGACGAAATGATCGGCCGGTCGGACAAGCTGAACGTACGCACGGTGGTAGACCACTGGAAGGCTCGTGGGATTGATCTTTCCGCTTTGCTGGAGCAGCCCAAGGTTCCCGAGGATGTTCACATCCGCAGAGTCCGCGAGCAGTACCACGCGCTCGACAAGTCGCTCGACAACACGCTCATTGAACTCGCGCGGCCCGCGCTCGAGCGCGAGGAACTGGTGCGGGCGCACCTGCCGATCCGCAATGTGCATCGGACGGTCGGAACGATGCTGGGCAGTGAGCTGACTCGGCGCTATGGTGGCGACGGGTTGCCTGACGGCACGATTCAGTTCAAGTTCGACGGCTCGGCCGGCCAGAGCTTCGGCGCATGGCTGCCGCGTGGCATCACGCTCACGCTGGAAGGCGACGCGAACGACTACGTTGGGAAGGGGCTCTCGGGTGGGCGCATCGCCATGTATCCCCCAGCCAGCGCTACGTTCCCGCCGGAGGAGAACGTCTTGCTCGGCAACGTCGCACTGTATGGCGCGACCGCCGGCGAGGCCTACTTCAACGGGGCCTGTGGTGAGCGGTTCGCGGTGCGCAACAGCGGCGCTACCGCCGTCGTAGAAGGCACGGGCGATCACGGCTGCGAGTACATGACCGGCGGACGGGTCGTCGTCCTCGGCCGTACGGGCCGAAACTTCGCGGCGGGGATGAGCGGGGGCATCGCGTATGTCCTCGATGAGGAAGGCACGTTCGAGCGTCGCTGTAACCGGGGCATGGTGGACCTTGAATCACCGGATGCTCAGGAGCAGCAAGCGGTACGAACCCTTGTCGAGCGGCACTACCAGCACACAAACAGCCCGCGCGCGCTCCGGATCCTTGAGGACTGGGAGCGCTACTGGCCGCTTTTCGTGAAAGTCATGCCACGCGAGTACCGGAAGGTCCTCCAGGTGCAGCGTACCGAATCTGCCGGACAGACACGGGTAGAGTCGGCGGTTGCGGAGGTGTCGCGTGGCTAACTCGATGGCGTTCGTCCAGATCCAGCGGCAACTCCCAAAGCGTCGCCCGGTGCAAGAGCGCGTCCGCGATTGGGGAGAGGTGTATACCCCGTTCCCCGAGGACAAGCTGTCACGCCAGGCGCGGCGCTGTATGGATTGTGGCATCCCGTTCTGTCACCAGGGCTGCCCACTCGGCAATCTCATCCCTGAGTGGAACGATCTTGTGACGCGCGATAAGTGGCGCGAGGCGATTGATCGCTTGCATCTGACAAACAACTTCCCGGAGTTCACCGGCAAGCTCTGTCCCGCGCCGTGCGAGGACGCCTGCGTACTCTCGATCAACTCCGATCCGGTGACGATCAAGCAAGTGGAGCTCTCGATTATCGAGCACGCCTTCCGCGAAGGCTGGGTCACCGCGCATCCCCCGGCGATGCGCACCGGCAAGCGCGTTGCAGTGGTCGGCTCCGGTCCGGCCGGCCTGGCCGCTGCACAGGAGTTGAACCGCGCTGGCCATTTCGTCACGGTGTTCGAGCGCGATGACCGCATAGGCGGGCTGATCCGCTACGGCATCCCCGATTTCAAGATGGACAAGAAGCTCCTGGACCGCAGGCTGGCGCTTCTGCAGGAGGAGGGCATTACCTTCCGTCCCAACGCCCATATCGGCGGCAACATCCCCGCCGACGAGCTTCGGAGTGACCATGACGCGGTCGTGCTCGCGCTCGGTGCGCTCCGACCGCGTGATCTGGCCGTGCCGGGCCGGGATCACGCAGGCATCCACTTCGCGATGCCGTATCTGACGATGCAGAACCGGCGCAACGCGGGCGATCACATCCCAGATGAGGAGTTCGTCAGTGCCGAGGGGAAGCACGTGGTTATCCTCGGCGGCGGTGATACGGGCGCGGACTGTCTCGGCACGGCACATCGTCAGGGGGCGAAGTCGGTCACGCAGCTTCAGTGGCGGCCGGCTCCCCCAGAGATGCGCACACCCAATAATCCGTGGCCGGAGTGGGGCTACGTGTTTCGCACCTCCCCAGCCCACGAGGAGGGTGGCGAGCGCGCGTTTTCGATCTCTACCAAGGAGTTCATCGGCGAGGATGGCCGGGTTCGGGCGATGCGTGCGGTGCGCGTTGAGGTGGAGGATCCGGGCGATCGGCGCGCGCATCTGCGCGAAATTCCCGGGACGGAGCATGAGATCCCCGCCGACCTCGTTCTCCTGGCGATCGGCTTTGCCGGTCCCGAGCGGCACTCGGTCATCCGGGAGCTGGGAGTGGAGCTCACCGAGCGTGGCACCGTGGGGATGAACGGGGAGAAGATGACGAGCGTGCCTGGCGTGTTCGTTGCCGGGGACGCGGAGCGCGGCGCGTCGCTCATCGTCTGGGCGATCGCCGACGGCCGGACGACGGCTCGCAACGTTGACAGTTACCTGATGGGCTCGACGGAGCTTCGGGGCAGCTAGAACCATTCGACTGAGCGGTATGCGCAGGCGAGACACCGCGGGAAAGGTTAGGACCTGGTGAGACAATCGTCGGAAGATCTTCTGATTCATCGCATTGGGGCGCCCCTCGCTGTGTACCTGTGGGCGCGCTTTTGCACAATCTCCTGGACGGGTGCCCGATGAGCGGTCCGTATCGCATCGCCGTACTCCCCGGAGACGGCATCGGCACAGAAGTTGTCCCTGAGGGCGTGAAGGCGCTGCAGGCTGTTGGCGCGCGCTTTGGTCATACGTTTGAGTTCGAGGAGATGCTCGCGGGTTGGGCAGCGATCGACGCATATGGCACGCCCATCCGAGATGAGGATCTGGACAGGTGCAAGCACTCCCACGCGGTGTTGTTTGGTGCGAATGGGGATCCGCGACGCGACGAGATCAACGTCGCGGAGCGGCCCGAGCGCGCCCTTCTCCGCATTCGCAAGGAGCTGCAGCTTTTCGCGAATCTGCGCCCCGTGCGCGTCACGCCGGACCTCGTGCCGGTCTCACCGTTGCGCGCGGAGTTGGTGGACGGCGTGGACCTGGTCGTCGTGCGCGAGCTCACCGGCGGCATTTACTTCGGTCAGCCCTCGCGCCGTTGGGAGGAGAATGGCCAGCGACGGGCGGTCGACACCCTGGTGTATTCCGAGGAGGAGGTGCGTCGGGTCGTGCGCGTGGCGTGCGAGCTGGCGCGTGCCAGGCGTGGGCACCTCACCAGCGTGGATAAGGCGAACGTGCTGTCCAGCTCCCGGCTGTGGCGTGAGATCACAACCGAGGTGGCTGCGGAGTATCCGGACGTCACGCTGGAGCACCAGCTCGTGGACGCGATGGCGATGCACTTGATTCGCGAGCCGAAGCGCTTTGACGTGATCGTGACGGAGAACATGTTCGGTGACATCCTGACCGATGAGGCGGCACAGCTGACCGGCTCCATCGGCCTGCTACCCTCGGCGAGCCTCGGACCCGAGGCGGACGAGCACGGGCACCGGCTCGGCTTCTACGAGCCGATCCACGGCTCCGCGCCGGACATCGCCGGCAAGGGGATCGCGAACCCGACCGCTGCCATCCTCAGCGCGGCGATGCTCCTGCGCTCCTCGCTTGGGCTAGAGGAGGAAGCGGCAACGGTCGAGCGCGCCGTTGCTCTCGCGCTTGCCGAGCGACGGGCGACGAGCGACGTCGTCCGCGACGGCACCGCCATATCGACCAGCCAGATGGGTGACGTGGTGGCCGCATCCATCGGAGATATAGCAGCCTGATGTGCGAGCACGGGGCAGATTGTCTGATGCCTCAGCATACACCCGCTTCTCAACCGGAGGCCCTGTGAGAGAGATCAAGGTATACGACACCACGCTCCGTGATGGCTCGCAGATGGAGGGCATCTCCTTCACCGTCGAGGACAAGCTGAAGCTCGCGCGCAAGCTCGATGCGTTTGGCGTCCACTACATCGAAGGCGGTTGGCCCGGCTCCAACCCGAAGGATGTCGAGTTCTTCGCCCGTGCGCGGGAGATGCCGTTCTCGAACGCGCGCCTAGCGGCGTTCGGCTCCACGCGGCGGGCGGGAGGATCGACTGAGAGCGATCCCAACCTCGCGATGCTCATCGACGCGGACACGCCGGTGGTGACGCTCGTCGGCAAAGCATCGGAGATGCAGGTCCGCGTCGTCCTCAACACCGAGCTCTCCGAGAACGTCGCGATGATCGTGGAGTCGGTCGCGTGGTGCCGGCGGCAGGGACGCGAGACGATCTACGACGCGGAGCACTTCTTCGATGGCTACCGCGAGAACCCGGAGTATGCGCTTGCCTGTGTCCGCGCCGCAGCCGACGCGGGCGCGGCGGTCGTGGTGCTCTGCGATACGAACGGTGGTGCGTTGCCGGAGGATATCGCGGCGGCGGTCGAGCGAGTTGTGGGATCGGTGGAGTGCGAGGTCGGCATTCACACTCATAACGACGCCGATCTTGCCGTCGCAAACACGCTCGCCGGGGTGCAGGCGGGCGCGACACACGTTCAGGGCACGATCAACGGGTACGGTGAGCGGACCGGCAATGCGAACCTCTGCTCCATCATCGTGAACCTGGAACTGAAGTATGGCCGGGAGGTGCTGGGCGCGGAACGGCTGCGCGAGCTTACTGCGGTATCGCATTACTTCGCGGAAGTCGCGAATATGACGCACGACACACGCCTGCCATACGTTGGGGCGAAGGCGTTCACGCACAAGGCCGGTCTACACGTCAACGCGGTCACGAAGGCGCCGGGGACGTACGAACACCTGCCGCCGGAGACCGTCGGCAACGTGCGGCGGATCATGATGTCCGAGCTGGGCGGTCGGTCGAATGTGTTGCACAAGATGGCACAGTTTGGCATCAACCATGAGTCGGCCGGCGACCGCGTCCGGCACGTCGTCGAGGAGGTGAAGCGGCTGGAGAGCGAGGGGTTCCAGTTCGAGGACGCGGAGGCATCGTTCGAGTTGCTCGTCCTTCGAGCGCAGCCGGAGTATGAGCCCCCGTTCCGCCTGCTTGACTTTATGGCGGTGTCGGAGGTGCGTGGTGGCGGGGAGTTCCTCTCCGAAGCGACGGTTAAGGTCCGGGTGGGCGACGAGGTCATGCACACCGCAGCGGATGGCGACGGACCGGTCAACGCACTGGACCGGGCGATGCGCAAGGCGCTCCTCCCGTTCTTCCCCCAGTTGGAGCGGGTCGTGCTCACCGACTATAAGGTGCGCATCCTGGATGGCGATGCTGGTTCTGCCGCAACCCCGCGGGTGTGGATACAGTCGGGCGACGGTGAGACAACCTGGAACACGGTCGGCTCCTCGACGAACATCATCGAGGCGAGTTGGCTCGCGCTGGCCGACAGCCTTGAGTACCCGCTCAGGCGCGCGCGTCGGTAGTGCTCCTCACTGCTCGACGCCCTGCGAAGCGTTTTTACCGAGCACTGAGGGCGATTGGGCACGAGGAGACCCTGGCTCGACCGTGCTGCTGCCAGAGTATGGGCTAGGGATGTTGTCGGCTGTACGAACGACGTTTGCCGCTAGCCGGACGACCTTGCTACAGACACTATCGGCGAACTGAGAAACTTCGCTTGACGCGGCAGGCTATACCTGCGCCACTCGGCGCAGCAACCGAACAACGCATCGGCGTTGACGGGGAAGAGTACCCGGGAGGTACGAGCACAGAGAGCCGCGCAGGCTGAGAAGCGGCGCTCCGATACCCGGCGAAGAAGTCCCCCGAGCCGCGGACTGAACCTCGATGGCCCATAGCGGTCAGGCGTCAGTAGGATCCGCCGGAGTCAGCCTCCGTTATCCGGGCTGGAGTATCAAGCTGGACCCGCAGTGCGGGAAAGGTAGCGTACTTCTGGAGGTCGTCACCGCGAGGTGACTGCAAAGTGGGGTGGTACCACGAGCGTCAGGCTCTCGTCCCCAACGCAAGTGTTGGGTAGCGAGGGTCTTTTTTGTTGTCCCCAACACGGCGAGCCGGCACGGATCGGATGGTGAAGGGAGACGACTATGGCGCTGCACGACCTCAGGATCGTTGACTCCACGCTGCGCGAGGGCGAGCAATTCGCGCGCGCACTTCACCAAAGCCCAGAAGCGCGAGATCGCCCTCGCGCTCGATGCGTTCGGCGTCGAGTACATCAGCTGACGAATCCGAGCGCCTCACCGAGCTCCTTCGATGATGCCCGCATGATCGCCGGCCTTGGCATGCGCGCGCGGGTGCTCGTCCACTGTCGCTGTACCCTTGAGGATGCGCGGCGGGCGGTGGCGACGGGCGCGCACGGGGTGAACGTGCTCTTCGGTACTTCACAGCAGCTTCGCGAGCACTCCCACGGCCGTAGCGTGCCACAGATCATCGCCGCCGCCACTGAGGTTATCACGTATTTGCAGTCGGAGGGTGTCGAAACCCGCTTCTCGTGTGAGGACGCATTCCGAACCCCGATCGATACCTTGCTGGAGGTGTACCGTGCCGTCGATGCGCTCGGCGTAGACCGGGTGGGGTATCGCGGACACCGTAGGAGTGGCGGACCCTATGGGGGTGTTCGAGATCGTCTCCGCGGTCCGTGAGGCGGTGCGGGCCGACATCGAGTTCCACGGCCATGACGACAGTGGGTGTGCCATCGCGAACGCGTACGCCGCGCTCCGGGCCGGAGCCACCCATATCGACACCACGATCCTCGGCATCGGGGAGCGCAACGGCATCACGCTAGGCGGGCTGATCGCGCGGCTGTACGCAACGGACCGGACGCTCGTTTCCCGCTATAACCTGCCCCTGCTCGCACAACTCGACCGGCGGATCGCGGAGATGACGGGTGTGAGCATCCCATTCAACAACTACGTCACTGGCGAGAACGCGTTCGCGCACAAGGCGGGGCTGCACGCGAAGGCGGTCCTCTCGAACCCGGCGAGTTATGAGGCGCTGGACCCCGCCGATTTCGGCCTCCAGCGACGGCTGGAGCTGGGCCACCGGCTCACCGGGTGGAACGCGATCGCGCACCGGGCGGTCTCGCTCGGGCTCTCGCTGGACGAGCGGCAGGCACGGGACGCGACATCGGAGATCAAAGGCTCGCGGACGCTGGACCGCTCACCGCGCACTGCGTGGATGAGCTGCTGCGACGCTGGCCCGCACAAAACGAGGAAGGAGTCCGAACATGGGCACAATGAGTGAGGAGATCCTCAGCCGCAAGGTTGGGCGAGAGGTACGGGCCGGCGAGATTGTGATCGTCCCCGTCGACTATGTGATGGCGCACGACCAGACATCCCCGCTGGCGATCGAGAGCTTCCGCAAGCTGGGCAAGCCGTTGTTCGACCCGCAGCGGACGATCATCGTCTTCGATCACATAATCCCGGCCGCGACGGTGCAGGCGGCCACGTTGCAGCGTGGTATCCGCAGCTGGATGGCGGAGGAACAGGTGGGGAACTTCCTCCAGGACGGCATTTGCCATCAGGTGCTCGTCGAGCGCGGCTTCGTCACGCCCGGCGCGGTGATCGTTGGGGCAGACTCGCACTCTTGTACGTATGGTGCGCTCGGCGCGTTCGGCACAGGTGATGGGCTCTACGGACATCGCGGTCGCGCTCGCGACGGGCAAGACGTGGCTACGCGTGCCGGAGACCGTCCGATTCGAGCTCACCGGTGAAATGGGCGAGCATGTGTATGCCAAGGACCTCGCACTCGCGATGTGTGGCGCGATCGGCGTCGATGGCGCGAACTACCAGGCGGTGGAGTACGGTGGCTCCGCGGTACGGGCTATGAACATCTCGCAGCGGATGACGCTCGCGAACATGGCCATCGAGATGGGCGGAAAGACCGGACTGTGCGAGCCGGACGATGTGGTGGATGCGTACCTCGATGGACGGGCGCGAACGCCATACGAACGCGTCCTGCCTCGCGACCCTCAGTACAGCCGAGTCATCGAGATCGACGCGTCGGACTTGCAGCCGATGGTAGCTATTCCTCCTGACCCGGAGCACCTCGCGCCAGCAAACGATCTGGGGGATGTCGCCATCGATCAGGTCTTCGTCGGCACCTGCACGAACGGGCGTCTCGATGACCTGGAGATCGCAGCACAGGTGTTGCGCGGCCGAACCATCAGCTCCAGCACCCGGATGGTGGTAACGCCTGCCTCACGTCAGGTGCTACTCCAGGCGATGGAGCGGGGTATATCCAGACCTAGTTGAGGCGGGTGCGACCGTGACCAACCCTGGCTGTGGACCGTGTATCGGCAGACACCAGGTGTGCTCGCCGCCGGAGAGCGCGCAATCACCACCCAGAACCGCAACTTTCCGGGACGGATGGGCGATCCAACGGCGGAAATCTACCTCGCGAGCCCCGCGACCGCCGCGGCATCCGCCGTCACGGGATACATTACAGACCCCAGGAGGTTGAGCTGAATGGGCAGGATATGGAAGGTCGGTGACAACATCTCCACCGACGAGATCATCCCCGGCCGATACAACGTGACCACGGATCGTGCGCAACTCGCCCAGGCGGCCTTTATCGAGTACCGGCCCGATTACGCGCCCGGTGTGCGGCCCGGCGATGTGGTCGTCGCGGGGCGGAACTTCGGGATGGGCTCCTCGCGGGAGCACGCCCCCATCGCGCTGCAAGCTTCAGGGATTCAGGCGATCGTCGCCCGGTCTTTTGCACGCATCTTCTACCGAAACGCGATTAACATCGGGCTGCCCATCCTCGTGTGCGACGAACTGCACGAAGCGATCGAGGACGGCGACAGCCTTGACCTGGACCTTGCGACGGGGCGCATTGACCTCCCGGATGGTCGCACCTTTCAGGTGGAGCCGCTTCCGGAGTTCGTGCTGAAAATCGTGCAGGCGGGCGGCATCATCCCGTTCGTTCAGGCAGGGAACTTGTAGTCACTGCCAGGCATCAGGGCGGCGCACACTCACCGTTCCCGGTCGTTGCCGCCCTGTTGCCTGCGCAGAAACTCCTCGACAAACTGAATCATTCCCTCCGCCTGGCTCGCGTCCAGCGGCTCGCTCGTATCCGAACTGGCAGGGGAGTCGAGGGCGGGATCATCCGGTTCCGCGAGGTTCTGCATCTCCAGGTCGCGCACGTACTGCTGTGCCTCGGGGTTGCCGGAGATCGCCGCCTCCACCTGCGCCTCGTACACCTCCGCCTGCGCCTCCAGATCCGCGACAATCAGGCCGAGGTTGTAGATTTGATCGAGTTGGCGCACCATCGCAATAGATGCGCGCGGGTTTGGTGTCGCCGATATATAGTGCGGCACCGCGGCCCAGATACTGCCGTTGGCAATGCCAACCTCGGCTAACATGGATCCGACGACACTCAGTATCCCTGTTGGGCCTTCGTACCCCGAGCCGTTGATGCCAAGCACGCTCAACTGCTGCGCCATATCCGGCGTACTCGCACCCCCGGAGAGTGGGACCGGACGTGTATGGGGCGTGTCGGCCAGGAGAGCCCCGAGCGCCAACGCCTGCGAGATGCCGAGATCCTGTGCCAAGCGGACCATGTTCTGCCCGTATCTGCGCCAGCGAAGGTGTGGCTCGGTTCCGACGAAGAGCACGGCATCGCGCCCGCCGGCATCGTGCGTGTAATAGAACTCGTTCTTCGGCCACGTGAGCTCGCGCTGGTACTCGCTCGTGGGCCGAGTATACGGGCGCGCCTGTGTGAAATCGTAATACTCTTCATGGTCGAGGTATCCGAACCGCTCGGCACCCAGTTTCTTCACCAGGTACTCCACTGCGTGGGTCGCGGATGAGCCCGCGTCATTCCAGCCCCGATACGCCATAAACAGCAGCGGGCTATCGAGTTCTGGTCGAAACTCCAATCTTAAGTCATCCATCTCGCACCTTCCTCCTGCACGGCGGGGAGCGCGTGCCGCGTGCGTCTATGAGCTTAACCAACCGGACATGGCCGATCACACTGCATACCGGCAACCTTTGTGCCAGATTGGTGCCGGGAGTAATTGGGGGGCATGGGCACCGTAGCGCGATGGAGATCCTGCGGGTCGTACACCGCTCAAACCGCGGTGCAGACGGGTCTGCTCATCCCGACCACGTTGTGTCGACCAGGCGTCCGTGCTCTAGCGCGGATTCAATAACGAGCTTGGGCCACCAGTGATGTTAGTCTGGTTCTCGCGTTCTATCTCGTGCACATCCCGCAGAAGCCGTATCGACAGCTCGACCGTACATTCGGGATGCAAGTAGAGGTCCGCACCCTCGCCCCACCACATCACGACGGTCCCTTGCAGTCGCTGATGACAATAGAAACACGGTGTGCCTGCGGGAATGGCCCGTCGGGTGTTCTCGCTCGCCGTCGCCTGATCGGTGGTCTGCGTAATCAAAGAAACATCTCCTCCGGGAAAGGGCCTCTAATCGCGACATTCGACTGAAAGGCCGCGCCTGGTCATTAAGTGTATCACGCGCCGCCCTCGGCCGTTCCCTGCCACTGGGACTTTCGGGCACCAACAGTGGTGCTGCCCGGCGATGCCCTGGTTGCCCGTGGCTACATCGAGACGCCGAGCAGGCCGCGCGTGAACTGGAAGTCCGTATTTCCCTGCACGGCGGCGGTCGGGATGTACTCGCGGCTGGCGATACGCAGCACGAGCCTGAGCATCTGATCCGTCCACGTAGCCGGTTCACCTTCGAGCACCAGATCCAGATCCGGTGCAGAATCCCGGCGCCGGACGGCCCCGATACCTGGGCAACGGGCAGCATGCGATGTCCCTGGACCGGGCCGCCGGCCGTGTATACGATGACTACCTCAACCCCGGTGGCTCCAAGACCGGTGAGCGTCTCGACCCAGTGATTGGTAGGCGTTTCCATGACGTGCAGGCCGCTTTTGGTCGCGAACTGCCCATACGCGAGTGCTGTCCACGTGGTCGTCGTCGAGCAGAGCGGACAGAAACTCGGTGCACTGCAGCAGGTCAGCGTTTCCCGGCACCACGACCGTGCCACCTGCGCCCGCCACCGCGCCCGTCAAGCCCGCGAGGCTATGGACCACATCGGGGGCGTCTCGCCGACGGTTGCGACGCCGAGACGAAGAGAGCCCAGGCCGGCGGGGGTGTGCGTCGCCGGCGGCGCCTCAGCGAGCTGTTCCGCGAACCACTGCTCCACCTTGTCGATCACCCGGTCGATACCGCCATCGAGCTGGACGCTCGCCCAGCCGAACTGTGATGTATCAACGCCGTGCTCCATGAGCTTCTCACGCAGGTAGTCGTTGTGCGTCTTCTCGCAGCCGTGCTCCAGGAGCAACCCGTGTCCCACGAGCGGGTGGGTTAGGTAGCCCAACAGCGTGCGGGTATAAATCTCTTCCGCCGATCCCGCCGATACTCCACAGCCCTCGGTATGCGGCAGTGCCGCGAAGCGTGAGACCCGACCCTCGCCGATATGCCGCTCGTTCAGGCGCCGCGCGATGATGCGAGATATCTGGGCGGAGCAGAGGCTTGTCGGCAGGATCAAGCCGATTTGATCCGTCACCGGACCATGCGCGGTGTTCACCGCGGTGTACTCATGCTCCACACGTTGCGCGGTGGCTCGCAGGCGTAGCGGTTCGCCCGAGGGCTCGGCGGCGCTTTGCAGCTCGGCCGCGGCACTCTCGTCGGATTGCCGCCAGTTGCGCCAGATCGAAACCTGCGTATGTCCCGCCAGCTCGCCCGCCGTGCGCTCCCCGGATGCTGCTCGGATCGTCCGATCCAGCGTCTCGCTGCCGAGCTCTTCGAGTGGCGTACCGTCGAGGTATGCGCCGGCATTCACGTCCATATCATTGGAGAGGAGCGCGTAGCGGCGGCTGGTCGTCACGATCTTGATAGTGGGTACGAACGGGAAGTTGGTAATCGAACCATTACCCGTGACAAAGAAGATCATCGTACAGCCAGACGCGACCTGCCCGGCAATACTCTCCAGGTCGTTGCCGGGGCTGTCCATGAAGTAGAACCCCGGCTCTGACATCTGCGCGCCATATGGGATTACATAGTCCAGCCGCACTTCGGGGTCGCGCTTCATCGCCGCGCCAATGGACTTGAGCGTGATGTTGTACAGCCCGCGGTAGTTGTTTCCTCCGGAGGGGTTGTCCTCCGCTGTGTGACCGTGCCGGCGGACCAGGTACTTGAATCCCTCCACGGTCGCGAGGAACCGCCGCGCGGTCTCCAGGTCCCGCACGTTCGCGAGCACATACTGCTCCGCGCCGATTAGCTCATCCGTCTCGGCAAGGTTCGCCGAGCCACCGTAGCGGATGACCTGCTTCGCGACCCACGCGGCGAGCGGGTTGCCGGACACCCCAGAGAACGCGTCCGATCCGCCGCACTGCAGCGCGATCTTGAGCGCGGAGAGGGGCTGCAGGGTGCGGGAAACGGAGTTCACCTCGGGTAACCACCCGCGCACAATCTCCCCGCCACGACTTAAGGCGCTTGCGAAGCCGCCGTCCAGAGAGAGAACGCGTGCTTGGCGGTATCTAGGGGGTATGCGTGCTCCTCCATGTAGCGCCGGAGCCGCTCGCCGGTGACCCCGCCGTTTGCGTCCTCCGCGATGAGCACCGCGCCGACGTTCGGGTGGACGGCGAAGCCCGCGAGGGTCCGCAGCAACAGCGACAGGTTGTTCGGGCTCGCGTCCTCGCCACCTTCCGTGTGCGCGACCGGGACGATGCCATCGACATTCGGGTACGCGTCGACCGCGCCGCGCAGGTGCTCCGCGAGCTTGCGCGCGTAGCTTGCTGTGCGGGAGGTCAGGCCGAGCACGACGACGTAGTTGCGAGTGCCCACGCCACGACCGCCAGCCCGGGCGTACCCCTCGAAGTACCGTGGCTCGGCGTGCGCGGGCACCTGTTCAACCGGGGTGAAGGCTTCCTCATCGAGGAGGTATGGCTCCAGCTTGCGGTCTTCGAAGTTTGGCTCTTCCGGCACCGCGAACCCCACATTGCGCTGGCGGAGCACCGGGATCATCTTCCGGTTGACGACGTACTCGCCGGGCTGTATGTCATGCACCGCGATGCCGAATGGCAGGCCCCACGAGAGCAGCGGTTCACCGGCGCGGATCGGCATGACGGCGAAGCGATGGCCCTCGAGCACCGAATGGCTCAGCCGAAACCTACTCCCGGCGTGTTCAACGCCCGTGCCTGCCTCCAATTGCCGGACGGCTATCGCAACGTTGTCCCCCGCTGCGGGCAGCCTGCCGAGCGTGTGCAGTTCGACGCAGTCCGGCACGCTTATCCCTCCACCGTGTTCACCAGCGTCAACTCACCGACACTGATCTCTATGCTGTCGCCTGGTTGTAGCGTGAAGTCTTCGCCTGGCACGATCCCCGTGCCGGTCATCAGGAAAACGCCTGCCGGGAACGTGATCTCGCGATACAGGTATCCGATCAACTCCTCCAGGGAGCGCTTCATCTGCGATGTGCTGGTCTCGTCCGCGAATACCGTAGTACCGCCGCGCGTGATGGAGAGGCGGATCGGCAGGTCGCGCATCGTCTCGGGAGGGTGGAGCATGATGCCCGGCCCGAGGCCGCATGCTCCGTCGTACACCTTTGCCTGTGGCAGGTACAGCGGGTTGGCTCCCTCGATGTCGCGGGAGGACATGTCGTTGCCTGCGGAGTAGCCCACGATCTCTCCACGGCTATTGGCGACGATGACGAGCTCCGGCTCGGGCACGTTCCACCGGCTGTCTCGGCGGATGCGGACCGGTGTGTCGGGTCCGACCGCCCGGCGTCCGCTTGCCTTGAAGAAGAGCTCCGGACGCTCCGCGTCGTAGACCTTATCGTAGACATCCCTAGTGTCCGACTCCGCCATGCGCGCCTCGCGGCTGCGCATGTAGGTCACACCGCTCGCCCAAATCTCGTGCTCTGCCTCGAGCGGTGCGAGCACCGGCCCCACCGCCGCGTCGCCGCGCGGCATGCTCGCCAGCATCGGACCGAGCGAGGCCGCGTCCACCTCCAGCAGTAGGTCGAGCCCCACGTTCGCGGGTAGGAGAGCATCATCGAGTGCCCAGCGCCGACCGTTCGGCAGTTGGTGGCGGGTCAGGTACATGGGGTATCGACCTGGCACCTGTCCCTACGCATGAGCGAACATCCCGCGCTCCTCAAAGGCGATCTCTTCGGGTGCGCCGAGAACCTCGACCTTGCCAGTTTCCAATAGTTCCGGCAGCAGCGCCTCCGACGCCCAGAACGTCTCCAGGTGCTTCGTGTCGCGAATGCGTGCCAGCCTGACGCGCTCGCGGTCGAGGTTGAGGCAACACGCAAGCGCGATGTGCAGTCCCTGACGGTCGTTCTCGACGGTGAGCGGGATGCGCGCGCCTTCAGGCGCCTTCGCGGTGATGCTGTTCATATACGTCTTTATCGGGTCCAGCTTGTCCACCGCCTGCCGGAGCACCACGTCCGCGAGCCCGAGACCGCATGCGTTTCCTTCCGTGTCCGGCGTCAGATCGCGCACGACAACGCGCTGGATGAGCGGCTTGTACGGCTGCGGGCCGTCGTAGTAGCGGTTGATGACGTTTGTGTCGATTCCGATGCCGCTGATATCCTTGCCCAGGCAATCGACGACGAGCACGTCAATCTGCTCCCCCAGCAGGCGCGGCATCCGCTCGCGCGCGAACTCAACGAGTTCCTGCTCGCGCTGCCACATCCGGTCCGCCATGACCGCCTCGACGCACGCCAACTCGCTGTGCCCGTTCTCCACGAGCGCCAGCCCGAAGGGGATGTTCTTGACGCCGAGCGTGAACTGCGCAACCGCCGGGATGAGGTGGTGAAACTCCGGGAAGCCTCGGCTATGAAAGGTATCCGCGCCCTTCTGCTTGCCGAGGCCGATCGCGATCATCTTCATGAGCCCCGACTCCACCGGTCCGTGGAAGTCGGTATGTGGCTTGACGCGGTTCACCGGGATCACGACGTCCGCCTGGGTATGCGCCGTCTGGTCGAACCACACCGGCACGCCATCTTCGACGGTGCCAAGAAGCACCGTGTCCATGCTGGAGCGCACTGGGCAGCCCATCGCTTCTTCGGTGACGCCGTAGTGCGCGAGCACCTGGACCTGCCCTTCGGCCGTTGCGCCGCCGTGACTGCCCATTGCGGGCACAATGAACGGCTCTGCCCCCAGCCTCCGTAACTCGGAGACCGCTGCCTTGAGCACCTGGTCGAGCTTATCGATACCACGACTACCACCGCACAGCGCGACGCGGCTGCCGCGCGGGATCGCGCCCACGATCTCCGGACGGGCGAACTGCTCGGCGACGGCTGCCGCGACATCGCCGACG
>JAUJMR010000018.1:7453-42718 GCA_030446765.1 Chloroflexia bacterium | reverse complement strand
CCTTGAGGTAGAACATCGCGAAGGTGTGCCGCAGCGTGTGGGCGCTCGCGTCGGGAGGCAGCTTCTGCCTGGCTGAAGCTGTGGTCACCAGCCCATCGAATACCCTGCGGATCGCCTGCGGACTAAGCCTGCCGCCCTTTGTATTACCGGATTGGTATCCCGCATCTCCGGTGCCGGGGGTCGCGCGGCGATCCACCCGCCCGCTATCTTAAGGCGACGGCCGACCTCTGAAGCCGGATTCCAGTGTTTTCCCTGTCTGGGCGTCGATGATCGTGTACATCCATCCAGCCTTGGGCTTCTGCGGGATACGCTGACCGGTCTTCTGGTCGAATTGGACCATGCCGTGAGGCGCGCTGAAGGTGCCATTTGCCCGTACAAACCACACTGGCGCAGCGTCGGGTAATACAGGTGGGCTCTCCGGCTTCTGTCCCCCAGACGGATCGACCCGATTCCTCGCCTCGGAGTACGTAGTCAGCGTGCTTTCTAGCAGCTGCGGCTCCCTTTCACCAAAGGCTTGAGCGCGGTCCAACATCCCATTGATCGCCCAGTCACGGCTTATCAGACCCGGTGGGATGTCCTCCTCGCGCAGATCTGGGTCGAATCGCTTCATTGCCCTGCCCCCTCGCTGCGGTCGTCTTTGGCGGCAGTATCCCACAGCCACATCGCGGCTGCACTACTAGAGGAGGCAAGGGCGGCTCTGAGGGCGTCTGAGGCGGCACGGCGGGAGCTCAGCGCAGACTATCGGTTCGCCTTGAACGCGCTGTGGTGAGCGAACGCCGGGCTACCTGTTTCCCCGCAGCTGGGGTGTGCGCCCCAGCAGGTCCTCGTGCGTCTGTGCGTCCATGTACGCCGCAAGCATCGGGATCGCCGCGGCGGGCACCGCGAACCTGCTCCTGCCCTGCTCGTTGTCCAGGGTGAGCACATGCCCGCCGTCGTAGGGTCCGCCCTCGATCCCGCTGTGCGGCTCGGCGGTGATCCGTATCCCCTCGTCGCGCACCCACCCGAGCCACTGCTCCAAGGAGACCGGCTCCGCTATGGCAACCAGATCGAGGCGCTCCCACGCCTTGTCGCTGAGCATCACCACCATTAGCTCGCTCGTGTCCCGCACCGGCTCTCCGTCCTACTCCCACGGGTCCGTATGACCTTCGGGCTCCCCACCTAGCATACCCCGGATCTCGTGCCGTGTGCGCGCCAGCTCGTCCTCCCCAAGCTCGCACCGCCACGCGATCACCAGCCGGTAGCCCGCACGTCCGCGACATGCCTGTTGTCCTCCGGAGGTCGAGGGCGGGGCAACACCGGACGGTGTCCCTGGCTGGGTCGATCTTCACCCTCGAGGATGGTCGGCCGCCACAAGGCTCGGCGACCATACTGCTGAGGACCTTTTTGGCGACCGAAACCAACTGATCCCCGATGGAAGACGTCATCCGTATCTTTGACCAGCAACTCTACCGCCCACGCCACGGCAACAGAACCGAGAGCGCCACGCTCGTCGTCTCGGTACGTGTGCGGATATAAGCGTGTGTTTACACATCCTTGATGCACCGGGCGTAGTCAGACCACACTGACATCATAGACATACGTGCAGGACCGCAGGAGAACGGCATGCCCGAGTTACAGACGCGGCAGAACGTGCGCACCACCATCTACCTCCAGCAGGAGGACCTCGCGCTGCTCGATGAGATGAAGGCATACTTCCGCCGGCGCTATGGGCATCCGGCGGACCGCTCGCAGCTGATCCGCGAGGCAATACGCAGCTACCATGGGCAGCTCACGGACTCACACACCGCGGCACCTAGGTCAGGACGATGACGCTCATGGCGGCCCCGCCCACGACCGACGCCCGCTCCCCCGTCAAAGCAACAAAGGTACTCGCCGTCGGGTCCCAGAAGGGAGGAGCGGCCAAGTCCACGACCAGCCTCTACCTGGCGACGCGCTTCGCCGAGTATCTGGGGGGCACGGAGGAGAACCCGGTCGTCGGACTGCTCGACCGAGATGTAACGAGCAAGAATCTTTCCGAGATGCTGCGGCTGCACCCTGAGATGGTACGGCCGGGCGTGCGGCTCCTGCCGGGGAAGGAGCTGCCGGGAGCGAGCGAGGGACTCAGGCTCGTCGTGATAGACACGCCGCCAGGGATTGCCGCGATCGACTCCCTCAAATCCGCGGACCTCCTCGTCGTGCCCGTGATCCCGTCCCAGCAGGGCGCCGTCAACCTCGTGCAGTACCTCCGAAATATCAAGGGGCAGCGCGTCTCGGTCAGCCCGCACATGCGCCTGCTCGCCCTGTTGCCGGCGGCCGTGCGCAACACGAAGCTCCACCGCGAGGTCCTTGCGACGATCGGCGATATCGCCGGCACCTACGATCCCCCGCTGCCCATGCTCCCGCCTGTGCCGCTGCGCACCGCGATCGAGGAGTGGAATCTGGACGCCCACGAATACGACGCCGCCGCGAAGGAGTTGTTCGAGTATGCCCGCATCTAGCGCAAGGAAGCTCAAGGCCGATAAGCTCAGGCTCCACCTCGTCGAGCAGGCGGGTAACTGGGAGTTGTCCGGCGAGGAGGAAGCCGCTGCTGCGGAGGCCTCGTTCGATCGGCTGGATCGCGCCCTGCTGGTACCGACGGAACGCATCGCGCCCATGAAGGACAACCCACGGCAGACGTTCCGGCACCTCGAAGAGCTCGCCGAGTCCATTGCCGCCGAGGGCGTCATCCAGCCGCTGATCGTGCGGCGCGACCCCGGTCGCTCGGGATACTACATGACCGTTGCCGGCGCCCGGCGCGTGATGGCGGCGAACATCCTTCGAGGACATGAGGACCCCGCAGTACGGGCGCGCGTGGCAGCGCTACCATGCGTGGTAGTTGACGAGTCGGACGACCGTGCACTCGCCAAGGCGCTCGCGGAGAACCTCGCGCGCGATGACCTGACCCGCGGCGAGGCGATGGAGGCGGTGCTGCGCCTGGAGCGACAGTACGGCTGGTCGGGGAACCGGATCGCGAAGACTATCGGGAGGAATCAGCCCGACGTGGCCGAGATGCTCCGGGTGGCGAAAGACCCCGAGTTGGGGGTGCTGGTACGCGAGGAGACCATCTCCCCGAGCGCGGCGGGCGAGATCACGCGCCTACCCCCGGAGAGTCGCCCGGCGGTGATCGCGGAGGTCAGGGCGGGCCGGCTCCGATCCTTCGAGGACATCAAGGCCATCAACCCCAATCGGGGGCGGCTGAGGCGGCTGAGGCCAGGAAGCGGTGTCCCTTCTGTCCCGGGGGTTAGTGAATTCACTACCCACCGGGGATCCGAACCGGTTGCCACGCAGGGTAGTGAATTCACTAACCCAACGGCGCGGACCGCAGCTAACCCAGAGAAGCGCGGTGGGAAGCCGGCGAACGCGCGGGCCCAATCCCCGTCGGAGTTGCGGGACGAGGAGGTACGCCGGGCGAAGGAACTAACGGAGGCGCTCCGAGCGATCATTGAACCGCATCCGCTGATTGGCTGGGAAGAAGAGGTACGGCCCAGCCTTGACGCAATCTATGACTCCCGAGCGAAACTGTCCGCGAAACCAACTCCGGACGGGGTGCCGCCCCTGGAGGATGTCTGTTGCCTCTTCTCCAAGCTTCGGCTCGAGCTTGAAGCAGCATGCGCGCTCGCTGAGGGCTACGAGTCGGACCGCGCGCTGCGGGATTCCGTTGAGGCTATGAAAGCGGCGCTTGGAGCCCGTTTCGACTGAGCAGGAGCAGTACCCTTTCGCCGGAGCGATCTGAAGGAGCCTTCGCCGGGAGATGCGCCTGCCGGAGGGACGGATGCGGCACTCGCTGTCCGGCCGACCCGACCGGACGACCCCTCAAGGGGCGTAGCGAAACCGCACCTTCACGCGACGGCGCAGCACCGTCGCGAGCGCATCTTCGACCGCTTCCCGGTACTCGCGCTCGGCCGCCTGCCGGTGCATCATCTCCGGCAAAAGCACTTCGGCGTAGCCGGTGCCGGGCGGAAGCAACACGGCGTTGCCGAGCCAGTCGGGACACGAGGTGCGACCGGCGAACGTGGGCACCCAGCCACGTACCTGTTCCCACGACGCCTGCGTCTCCGCGTCCACACGATACTGCGAGATCATCCGCTCCCGCCACTCGTCTGCTTTTTCCCTATGAACGGGCACAGTGTCCCAAATGTCGACAGCGTCATCCGACTCCTGCTTCCCGTAGCCGGGCGGCGCGGCCCAATCTTCCTGAATGGCGCGCACCAGCATTGCGGGAGGGTTGTCTGCGTGCCTGAGGGTGAGCATATCGATCTGTGCGATGATCCTCTCGGCCGGGTAGAGGTGTGCTAGCGCCTCCGCGGTCTTTCGGGTAACACCAATGGCACAGAGCAAAGCAACAACATCCGCGTCGCCGTCCTGTTGTTGCGGTGTTTCATGCTGAACTGTTCGGGTCTCATGTTTGTTGTTTGGCGGAGTTTGCGCCCCGTCAGGCGGATGGCAATCTCCGCCGAGGGGTGGCGGAGACGGTACCCCCCTCCTCGGTAGAGACGCGACCCCCTCTTGGCGGAACTCGTACCCCCCTAGGCGACTTCTTGCCCCCCCCTAGGCGCATTCTCTGCAACCCCCTGCTCCGATCGCAGCACTTTGAGCCGGTAAACCGTGGCCTCCCCACGCCCGTCGGGGGAGCGTCTTTCTTCGGTCTCGATGATATTGCTGGCCCGAAGGCGCTTCTTGGCCTCCTTCAGGTGGCGCTCGCCGATGCCCGCACCCTGAGCGAGCGGCTTGCCGTCCGAGGCATAGATACCCTCCAAGATCTCCCTGCGCGGGAGCGCCACGGACTCACGCCCGAAGCCCTGGGTCTGCCGGATGATGAACAGCAAGAGCTTCAGCTCACCCGCGCTGAGGTCCGGCAACAGCACGTCGAACAGCTCGTCGGGCACTTGGACGTACTTGACCTGCTTGCGGAAACCACCGAAGTCGTGCAGCCCGTCGGTGCGGATGGGCTCGTCCGGCCGCAGGTGGAGTTCGTACTCGTTCACCGCATGGCCGTCGTGCCGGTTCGTGGTTCGCACAACGGTGAGGAGGCCGGCCGTCTCGAGCTCCTTCAAGCCCTCCAGCAGCGGCTTCTTACTCAATCCGCAGCCGCGGTCTAGCCGCCGTCCATCGCGCGTCGTGATGCCGTCCAGGAACTGCGAGATGCTGATCCTGTCTGCGGTCTTCTTGAAGCCGAACGTCCGGCGCATGACGTACAGCATGATCTTGAGGTGGCGCTCGAGGAGTCCGGGCGCGATGTCGAAGAACTCATCGGGCACCTGGGTATACGTAGGCCTGCGGAACCCAGGGAAGGGCGCGGCCACCCGCTGCCTGTGGCGCTCGGGGGTGCGCTCCGTCACAGGATCGCCCTGGCCCGGGTGCCCGCGGTTTGTAAACACGGCGCAAAAATAGGTATGCGAAGGTATTGCGCCGCATGGTAGATCGTGTATAATCCCATCAGACGGTAGTTTGGGTCCTGAAGTTCTCCGCCGCCAAGCACGAACTTCGGGCCCTTCTCCTTTTTAGGTCGGTATTCAGGCTATCGCTTGATCGTGTGACTCCTGTCCGTCCGTCGCGATATCCGGCCCCGCCGGCGCGCGGTGAATGGTCCGCATGAACAGCTCCGCGCGCTCCGGCGTGATCCGCTTTCGGCCGTTCACGTACTTGCTGATCGCCGCCGCGGACACCCCCAGCCTCTCGGCTAGGTCCTTCTGCCTGAGTCCGTTCTTGCGCAACTCCGTGAGCAGGTCGATTCCGGTCATGCGGGCCCCCTCAGTATTCCGGGTTCAGAAGTTTACCCACTACCATGAGTAGACCATGATTCGGGCGTAGTCAATAGAGTTATCCACGGATCTGCGGCATGCGTTGGGCAATCACGAGCGTGACGAGGTCGCAGGGAGCAACTAAGGCTTGCGTCCGTAGGGTGTGTCTCAAGGTGGGCGAGTGCACTCGCCCACCTTGAGACACGGGAGGGAGGCCATTGCAAGTCATCGATTCACTCTGCCATCATGCTGGGCAATTACCCCAGGCGCGCCGCGGACTGCGCAAGGACTTTTGACTCGCGCACCTGCGCCAAGTACTCGCGACCCCGGAAGCCCCAGTGTTTCCTCCTTCCGCCCCCGGTCTAAGCAAAGGCTTCGGACGGCGGGCAACCGTAGCCGAGGGGCGCGACGGTGGGACGGACCAGCCAGTGACGGCGGCCATGATCCACGGGCTCGCGCCAGATGCATCCCAGCAGCCCGTCGCAGTCTGCACGGATCCGCGCACCGGTGGTGATCAGCACGGGCAGCAGAGCTCCCGAACCCGCGTACCCGGTGAGCACGGCGTCCGCGATACGCTGCTCCGAGTCGCGGTTCTGGGTCACGACGAGCAGGGTGGGGAAGGTCTCGCCGCGCCCCGTGGTGAGCCGGCGTTGGTACGCGTCGAACTTGGCCAGCAGGTCCCGCCGCTGCTCGGTGTCGCGGTCGTACTCGAGCTCGAACGCGTAGCGCACCGGGCCAAGCCCCAGGACCCCGTATCCGTCCGGGCGCACGTCTCCCTGGGCGCAGGCCGCCGCGCTCCGCCACTCGAGGACGCGGTACGCGTAGCCCCTGCTCTGCCACTCCGCCGCCACGCAATACAAGGCCACGAATACCCGGTTCGTGCCCAGCGTGTGCTTCGGATCCCGCGCGAGCGCCCGCCGCTGTCCGAAGGGTGCGTCCGGCCCTCCGCCGGAGAGGTGGTTGAACTTCACGGCGGCCGCCGGCGTGAGGCCGGCCTGCGCGGCCACGACCGAGAGCCCCTCCCTCGTAAGCTCGACAACCTCGATCCCGGCGGCAGCCGACCCGAGCTCTCCCTCCCCGACCCGGCGCAGCAGCGCGCTCCTTCCAAGGCGGGCCACAAGCCGCGCCACCGTGTCCGCGCGCCGGCCGGTGAGAGTGGCCAGATCGCCGGTCGCGAGGAACGGATGCCTGCCCACGAGCGCGAGCAGCTCCCTGCAGTCCGGGGAGAGCTCGAGCGCCGCCTCTCCTGACCCCGCCCGCCGGCGTGCCAGGCCCGCGCTCACCGGTCGGGGCAGCGACCTCCCCTGCCCTGCAGGCTCCAGGGTATCGAGGTCGAAGGGCGCGACGTGCTGCTTCATGGGCAGCCGGGTCGGGAGACGCCCCGCGAGCCCCTCGCCGACCTCCTCCCAGGTGAACACGTGGGCCGGGAGGGGCGCGGCGTCCTTGTCGTGGCGTACCGCCTCCAGCAGGTCCCGCCAGGCGAGCGCTCGCCGCTCGCTCGTCGTCGCCACGACCAGGTCTGGCAGGTCGCCCCGGCGGAACGCCCGGTAGCCGATGAGCCCCCGGAGCGCGGGCTCGAAGGAGGCCATCGGACGCTCACCCACGTCGGGCAGCAGCAGGTAGGGCGCAGTCCGGTCGGTGCTCGTCGACACCTCGGCGTACGCGGGCAGGGAGACGCTCTGGAGCGCCTTCGCGGTCGGCTTGTGATAATACCGCCGCCACGGCCGCCTCCAGTCCGCGAGCCTGCCGCCCTGTGGCACGAGCCCCGCGGCCAGCTCGTACAGCGCCGCCAGATACGGCAGCCCGGGCAGCTCGGCGAGCAGGTCCTCGCCCCGCAGCCCGTGGGAGCGGGCCAATTGCACCGGGTCCACGCCCCGCCTGAGCGCCGCGGTCGCCACCCCGAGGTCGGTGAGGTGGAACAGCCTGGGCGAGTTCCTGCCCCACAGGGGCGGCCGCAGCCAGCCTACCAGCCCTTTCTGCTCCATCCCGTCCAGGCACCTGAACGCGGTTGGGTCGGAGGAGAGCCCGGCGAGTGCGCGCACGGCCGCCGTCCACAGGAGGGGCATCCGCGCGAGCAGCTCCAGCACGCAATCCTCAGCTGGGGATAGACGTTCCTCGGCGGACCTGGCATCGCTCCATTTGGCCACGCTCACAGCTCCTCTCCATCTTGGTCTGTGCCCCCCTCGCCGTCCCCGGCATCAAGCGGCCACGAGGCGGCATCCAGCGGGAGCTGCTGCGCATCCGCGGTCTCCTGGCCCCCGTCCCGAGGCTGGTTCTTGCTGCGGGGCCTGGACTTGTCGCGCTTCTCGTCGTCCGTCGTCGATCCGATTTGCAGACTAGCTTGCCCCGCGCTGCTGCGCTTCTGATCCCTGCCGGTCTTGTCGCTCGCCAGCGTCTCCGAGAGCTCCACGCGGGCGAGCGCCGAGCGCAGGTCCGCCTCCACCAGCCGCCGGTCCCGGCCCCAGCGCCTGGCGCTCTCCGCCTCCAGTTCCGCGCGGACCCCGGCGTCTCCCACAGGTGGCGGGAGGAGCTGCACCGAGAAGACGGGGAGGCGCTCCTCGGCCACGGTCAGCCTGGCGTAGCAGGAGTGGTTGCCCAGCTCCGCGAGGTCCGCCTCGTCCACCCTGCCGTCGAGTTCGGGCACGAGGTAGCGCGCGTCCTCCGCGCTCGTGTGGAACGCGAACAGCCCGTCGAGGTTGGCGAACACCCTCGCCCGCAGCCTCCGGTTGTTCTCCCGGTCGACCGCCTCAAGGCTCGCGAGGCTCTGCGTGGCGAGCACGATGTTCGCGCCGTACTTGGCGAGCTCGGAGAGGATGTACTCGTAGTCCGCCCCCGGCATCGTGTGGAACTCATCGACGAGGAACGTCACCCGCCGCCGCTCCGCCGCCTCGCTCCCGGTCTGCTCCGCCGCGACCATCGCCACCAGGTTGATCAGCGTGCTGCCCACGAGGGAGGACGTGCCCTCGCCCACAGCGCCCCTGGCCGTGTTCAGTATCACGACCGAGCCGTCGCGCAGCCACGCGGCCGGGTCCACGGTCGATGCGGGCTGGCCCACGAGTGCCCGCCCTGCCCGGCTGCCCATGAAGCGGTGGATCTTCGTCTTGACCGGCTTGGTGACCTCCTCCTGCAGCCGGCGGTCCATCCCGTCGTAGTCGCGCCACCAGTCCGCGATGCCGGGATCCGCGACGCTCCGGAGCACGCTGCGGCGGAAGGGGGCGCTGCGGTACAGCGACGGCACGTCGAGCACGGTGTGCTGGGCGCGGCGGCCGTTGGGGTCGCCCGCGCACAGCGCCCGGTTCGCCTCGTACAGCGTGAGCAGCGCGAACCGGAACGCGTCCTCCATGCGCGAGCCCCAGCTCCGGTCGAACTCCCGGTTGAAGATCGTGAGCGTGCTGGAGACCGCCTTGTCGCGGTCGGGCCAGAGCGCCGTGTCGATGAGGTTGAGTCCGAACGGGCGCTCCGGGTTGGCCACGTCCAGGTACACGACGCGCCCCCGCTGCCCGGGCGGTACGAGCGCGAGCGCCTCGCGGGCGAGGTCGGAGTGAGGATCGACGAGCACGAGGCATCGATACTCGCCGTCGGCGTCCGGCCGCTCCATCAGGTAGCGCGCCAGGCGCACCATGAGGGAGGACTTGCCGCGGCGGGTCTTGGCGACCAGGAGGATATTGCGCCCCAGCACGTCGTCGGATAGGCTCACGGGCACCCGCGCTCCCTGGTGCTCGCTCGTGCCGATCGGGCAGCCCCTCGCGACGGTGTCGGGGCGGGGGAGGAGGCGCCGGGCGGTGGTGCGCTCCAGCATTGAGACGTCCGCCTCCGCCTGGGGCAGGTGCCACAATCCCGCGAGCTCCCGGGTGTTGAGCACGGGGCAGGAGCGCCTCCGCTGGAGCGGATCGAGGCACCGCAGGTCCCGGCTCTCGGAGCGAAGGTGCACCGGGACGAGCCCGTTGCCCGAGGGGAGGCTGTATTGGCGGTACGCGGCGGTCGCCCGCGCGAGCCGGGCGGCCACGCTCTCCTCGGGCACGTCCGCGGGCGCGAACACGGCGAGCCTGAGCTGGGCGGTGTACGCGGGACGCGACACCTTCTCCGCGACGAGCTTCGGGTCGTGTACCTGCTCGTGCCCCAGGCGGTGCCACAGCCACAGGAGCGCGGGCAGGCCGAGGAGGACGCCGGCAGCGAGCGCCCCGACCCTGAGCCACTCCCCCTCACCGTACCAGAGGTAACCCTGGACCGCCGCGGCCAGTGCCGCGACGCCCGCGAGCGGGGCACGGGGACAGGCCGCGGCGCTCCTCGGGACGGGGGGCCGGCCCGGCCAGGGCCAGGGTAATCGCAGGCCCAGCCGTCGGGCGCTGGGTGCAGCACAAGCTGGGAGAGAGCCCTCGCAGCCGCGCGGCAGGTCGCCGAGCGCGCGCAGGATGCCGAGCACCGGGTCCGCCTGCGCCGCCCTCTCGTCGTCCACGTCCGAGTCGCGCAAGGTGCGGATGGGCAGGTACGGCGCTGCCCGCAGCTCCATCGCGCACGCGGCCACCCGTTCGGCGAAGCCGAGCAGCGCCGGGTCGAGCGGGCCGTCCACCGGCCGGAGCTCGGCCTGAGGGTACGCCGCGCCCAGTTGGTCGGCCAGGTGGCGGTGCATCACGGGACTCGCCGCCCGCGCGAGGAAGCGCCGCTCGGTATCATGTCGCGGCGATCTCGAGCGAGAACGGCTCATTCAGGGAGATCGCCGCCAGCAGGTTCTCGGTGGGCGTGATCGTCGCGGCGTTGGTGCGCGGGGTGACGACCTCCACCACGTCGACCGCGGGCGGCGTGCGCCGGCGCTCTATCACGACGCCCATCGTCCCCTCCTCCCCATCCGGTTCCCGTACTCAGTAGTGGGCTGCGCGACGGGCCCTTGCGCGCCCGCTTCGCCTCGACCACGCTTATGAGGGCGCTGTACTCGTCAAGCACCTCGACGAGCTGCGCATCGCCGCACTCGCTCCACGGCGTGCCGGTGAGCGCCTCGGCGAACTCCGCGACCCTGTCGGGGCTCCAGCCGAGCCGGCCGCCGGCGGCGACCACGCGGTCGCGCAGGCTGTGCAGCTCGGCCGGAGGGTCGGCTGTCCCGGCGTCTCGTGCGTTACCGGTCATCATGCGTCTCCCTCTCTATCCCGTCGGGGCGGCCGCCAGCAGCGCGAGGAAGCGCTCGCGGCCGTCCGGCTGCGCGCCCAGGTCGTTCAGGTCTGCCCCTCGGGCAGCTCGATGGGTCGCCAGCGCCCCCCCAGCTGCCGCCCGAAGCGCTCCGCCGCGGCGCGCCCGGCGTCGTCCCCGTCGAGGAGTCCGTACACAGCCCTCGCGCGGGCGAGGAACCCCAGGCGCTCGTCGGGCAGCTCGTGCCGCACGTGGAGAACGCGGGCAGCTTCCACGCGACCGCCGTGAGCCAGTCGATCACTCCTCGCACAGGTAGGCCTCCTCCCGTCCCGCCGCTCGCTCCCAGCCCAGCACCGGCCTCTCGCCCGAGAGGGCGAGGTACTTGGGCACGCGGGGGGAGTCGGAGAGCGCGCGACCGATCATCCAGATGCACTGCCCGCCCCGCAGCTCCGGCACGACCACCCGCCCCGAGAGGAGCTCCCTCAGGTGGGGCGAGTTGCCCTCCCGGCTGGCTCGCCTCAGCAGCCCCAGCCGCTGGGCGGTCCCGAGGCCGTGGCGGCGGCGCAGGTACGTCTCGAGCGTCCTGCCGTCGGCGTAGCCGAGCCCGCACTCGCGGGTCACCCAGTCCGGGATGCCACGCCACCGCAGGTACTCGAGCGCCTTGGGCGTGCGCCAGAGCAGGTGCTTGTACACGGCCTGGGCGGTGTTCATCAGCATCTGCTCCTCGAGGTCCAGCCGGTCCCACCGCCTCTCGCCGGGCCGGTGCTTTCCATCACCCTCCGAGCTGGACCGGGTCCTGGCGGTTGCCGGTAAGGCGGCGAGCCGCCGTGCGGAGCTGTCAGGAGCGGGTACGGCCAGCCTGGCCAGATGCTCGCATGCCTCCGCGAAGGAGACGCCGAGGCGTGCCACCACGAAGTCGATCGTGTCGCCGTGTGCCCTGCACGCGAAGCAGTGATAGTGGTTGTCCCTCTCGTCGAGGAGCAGGCTGGGGTGCCTGTCAGGGTGAAAGGGGCAGAGCGCCTTGTATGTATGCGGCCCCGAGGGGTGCACTTGGATGCCGCAGCTCATCACCACGTCCGAGATGGGGCGCTCGCGCTTGATGGCCTCCGGGTCATAGCGGCCGGCCGCCGCGGAGACGCTCATCTCGCACCTCCGTTCGCCGCGAGCGAGTCGCGCTGCCGGCGGACGGCGAGCTCCCTGGGCGCAGTCGTCACCAGCTCGTGCTCGAGCGGGCTCGCCTCGACGTAGATGGGCGCGCGGCCCCCGAGTGCGAAGAACAATCCCTCTCCCTTCTCGGCGCCGAGCAGGAAACGGCGCTCACCCGGCGACAGCCCGAACACGTCCACCACGGCGCCGATGCTCGCCCCGTCGTGCTTCATGAGCAGCTTGACGGAGGACATGCTGAGCACCGTCCGGCCGTGCTCCGAGTCCAGGAAATCGGCGATGTCCTGGGTGATGGTCACCACGCCCAGGTAGCGCTTGCGCGCCCGCCGGGCGAGGCCGGCCAGGAACGCACCCCCCTCCTCGTGCTGCATCAGGCTCCAGGCCTCGTCGATGATGAGCAGGCGCGGCCTGAAACTGCGGCGGATCTGCCCCCAGACGAAAGAGGAGATCATGTGGATCACGAGCGGCCGCAGCTCCCTGCCTACATCCTGGACGTTGAACACGACGAAGCGGCCGTCGAGCCCCACGTTCGTCGGGTGGTTGAACAACCCGGCGAGCGAGCCGTTGACGTAGCGCTCGAGCCTGAGCGCGAGGCTGCCCGCGAGCTCGCCGGGTGTCTCTGCGAGCACCGCTGCGAGGTCCGAGAGCCTTGGCGGAGCCTTCCCGTGGGTGTCGGCGTCGGGTGTGATGCCCACGCGCGCGTACGTCTGGTACAGCGCCCGGTCTAGCAGGCCGCGCTCGTGCGGCGAGAGCGCCTGCCCCTTAGGCGCCAGCAGGATCTCCAGCCAGCCGAGCAGGTCCGCCACGTGGTCCGCCAGCCCGTCGCCTTCGGACCTGTCCGCCGACCCGCCCGGAAGGTCGAGGGGGTTGATGTGCTGGGCGCTGCTCGCGGCCAGGCGGACGTACTGCCCTCCCACCGCCTCCGAGAGCGTCCGGTACTCGTCCTCCGGGTCGATGACGAGGAAGTCGACGCCCACTATGAGGTTGCGGAGCGCCATGAGCTTCACGAAGTAGCTCTTGCCCGAGCCCGACTTCGCCAGCACGACGGCGATGGCGTTCTCCAGGCTCTCGTCGAACGGGTCGAAGATGACCAGGCTGCGGTTGTGCAGTGCCGTCCCGTACAGCACCCCCCGCTGCATCGAGAGGCTCCCCGAGGTGAACGGGAAGGCAGTGGCGAGGCTACTCGTATCCAGGTTCCGCGGCACGCGCAACCGGTCGGCGCCCTCCGGCAGCACGGAGTGGAAGCCCGAGTCCTGCTCCATATACGCGACGCGCGACTGCGCCATCATGCCGTCTAGTGTGCCCTCCACGCGCCTCGTCAGCTCGTCCAGACGCGTGGGCGTGGCCGCCCGCAGGAGGATGTACAGGCTCACGCTGAACACCTTCTCGTCGCCCCTCTGCAGCGCGTCGCGCAGCCGCTCCGCGTCCCCGTAGGCGGTCTCCCGCTCGGGATCTTCGAGCCGCCCCTCCGCGCTGTCGTGCAGCCGGGAGGAGTGCAGCTGGACCAGCTTGCGCGAGAGCGTCGAGACCATGTGGCCGGTCTCCAGCGGTAGCACGTGCAGGCTCAGCTCGATCGGCTCGTCGAACTCGATGAGCGGGTTGAGCCAGCCCAGGGCGACGGTGCGCGGGTCTCCAGTGACGACGAGCGCGCGCGCGTACTGCCCGTCGAGCCTGAGCCGGTCGCGCCCGACCTCCACCGAGGCCGGAGCGACCACGTCCGCGACGGAGCGGGTGCCCGCCTCGAAGTGCCACTCGTCCTCGGTGGGCGCCACACGCCCTCTCCTTCGCTCGATCGTTATGAAGCCCATGCTTTCCTCCTCTCACCACCCGCCCGCGTGACCGCGAGCCCGGTGTACTCCGAGAGACGCCCGCGCAGTCGTTGCACGCGCGACAGCTCCGGGGACCAGCACGCGTAGTACAGCTCCGCGAGCTCCGCGGTGTCGAGCCGGTGGGCGGCGAGCCCGCAGCGGGCCAATCCCCGCGCTACTTCGTCACATCGCTGCGCCAGCTGTGAGCGTGCCGCCTCCTCGCCCATCTCGGAGCCCCGCCTGTTCAGGAGGCCCCCGAGGCCCGACTTCCTGCCGAGCCCGCTCTGGGCAGGCACCACGACGTAGAACTTGCGCTCCAGCAGCGCGCGGTCTCGTGCCAGTCTCCGGACGTGCGCCAGGTGGTCCGCGGCCAGGGTCGCGAGCGGGCCTGAGGCGTGCTCACGGGTTCGGACCATCAGGTCTTCGAGATAGCGCGCCACGTCGACGGACGTCACCCGCGCGCAGGATCTGCACGGGGAAGCCCAGCCCGTTGAGGAAGCCGGTGTAGCCGGCGATGAGCGCCTCCTGCTGGCCGGGCCCGAGCAGTCCAAAGTTCACGCTCCCCACCTGGAGCACCCCGCGGTATTGCCCATCCCGCAGGCGTACTACCCCGCGCTCTATCGACTCCAGCGACAGGTGCGCCGTCTGTACCGATGCCTGCCGTCTCATAGGGGTTCCTCCTTTCAGGTCAGGTCTTCGATCCATTGATGCCCTGGCTGCCGTCGCGAGGCGGGAAGACTCGACCGGAAACCTTCCAGTGCTCGGTCATCGCCCACGCTGCCCACTCGGAGCGCGCGAGGAGGCTACGGTTCTGTACCGGCTCCCGCACGCGCCAGGTGCTCGCGCGTGGCATCGTGGCGTAGTGGAGCCAGGCGAACGCCCACTCCTCCAGTGCCCGGCCGTGCGGGCGCACCAGCGCCAGGGCCAGTGCCAGGCTCCCCACGAGCGCCGTGAGGGCGCCCCTCAGGGCCTCGGGCATCCACGGCAGGTCGTTCCAAGCCCAGTACGCGCACGAGGCGCCGCTGACGAAGATCGCCACCTGGCGCGCCGATAATCGCCAGAACATCTTGTCCTCGACGTTGAGGTGTGTAGGGATCTCGTGTTGCATCATCTCGTGTCTCCGTCGGTGCCTTCCAGGGCGCTCAGGGTCCGCCTATCGCGTTCCGAACGACCGTCGCTATGCTCTTCGCCGCCAGTACGATGACCAGGCCGATGAGGGCGTGCACCATTGCGGACTTGCCCGTCTCCATCTGCCGTGGTGAGCCGCCCGCCGACATGTAGATGAACGCGCCCCACATCAGGAAGAACGCGGCGACCGTGAGCGCGATGTTGGCGCCCCAGGTGATCAGGTTGTTGAACAGCGCATTGATCCTGTCCAAGATAAGAGCCTCCTCCACTACTACTTCGGGTATGCTCTCGGTCCGGCATGGTGGTCGCCGGCACACACGGGGGCCCACGGACGGGTGCGGTCCCTGTCATCGCGGCCCTCCTCCGCCATCGGAGCGGGGCACGGCGACCGCGCCGAGCACTTCGACGGCGCGGCTGCCTGGGTGCGAGCTGAACAGCATCATCCCGGCGTTCACCTCGTCCACCCGGTACAGGCGGTCTCTGCCCTTCGGCGAGCTGTCGGAGTACCAGTACCTGTGGTTGCCCGGCTCGCCCCACACGTTCGGGTCGTGGACGATGAAGTACCGGCCGTCCGGGGTGATCCCCTTGACGAGCAGCCAGTGCATGCCCGCGAAGGCGGAGTAGCGCCCGGTGCGGAGCCTCGGGCTGGTGGAGGCGCCCTCGTAGTCGGCGCCCCGGCTGACGGCGCTCATGCTCAGGCCGACCAGGGCCACGTTGCCGCGGCCGAGCACGCCCTTGATGTCCTCGGCGTCGGCGATGCTGTGGCGGTAGCGCACCCCCCAGTGATTAAACAGCCGCGTGAGCTGGTCGAGGGTGGTGGCGCCGTTCTCCCCCAGGTAGCCGCGGATCTCTCGGACCGGGAGGTGCAGTCCCGTGACCCACTGGATCGCCATCGCCACGCTCGCCGGCCCGCAGTTACTCCCCTCGTTGCCCGAGGTGTCGAAGCTGGAGGCTTCCCCTGATAGCGGTACCAGTCGCCGCCCACGGGAACGGCCATCGCGGCACTGTTCCAGCCGTACGAACGGGCGGTGCCGAGCACCCGCGCCACGTATTGATGGCTGTGGTTGTACGCGTAGACGGACTTGGTGTAATCTGTGGGCTTGCCGCCCGGGGCCGCCTTGAGGTGGCGGGCCGTGCCGAAGGGGGCATCTCCCACGTCGCAGGGGTCGCTCTCCCCGTCGCCGTCGCCGTCCTCGCCGAAGAGCTCCCATGATGAGTCCAGGAACTGCATCGGTCCCTGCGCCCGTATGCCACCCAGGCGCTCGATAGGGGGACCCAGGATGCAGCCGTTCACCACCTCGCCGTACGTGCCATGCCTCGTCTCCTCCCAGCCGATCGCGGCGATAACCTGCCAAGCGACACCGTGCCGCTCGCCCGCAGCCCGGTACGCCGCGAGGTACTCGGGAGGGATCTCCCCTACGGAGGCCGCAACATACTCGGCCGGCTCCCCAGCTCCCGAGTCGCCGCTCATCCACCCGAACATCGAGAAGAGGGCGGCCGTCGCGGACAGCAGCAACGCGAGCAGCAGCACCATCAACCCGGCCAGGAGCCTGAGCGCGAGGCGCCAGAGACTGCTGCTGAGCAGGTAGAGAGGGTCCGCTCTCATGATCCGGACTCCCCCCGACCGCTCGAGCCGTTGTGCCGAACGCTCTGCGCGAAGGACGTTCCGTGCTCCGCACTTGCGGTCGTGCCCTGGGCGCGGGCGCCTCGCTGCCAGATGTACGGCTGGGTTCCGTGCCCCTCGGAGGGTGAGGCGTCGCCGGCACTCTGGCGTACAAGCCTCCCGCTCCGACCCACCCGGTTCAGCACCGATCGGGCAGCGGCATAACCCAGGAAGCCGCTCACCCAGCCCCCGCCGTCGTGGTGGGACAACAGTGCCGGCGCCTTGAACACGACGAACATCATCGCGATCGCGACGAGGATCTCGCTGAGGACCTGGTCCGACCCCATCGGCCTGAGTGCGCCGAGCAGCGAGACGCTCAACGAGAGCGCGAGCACCTGCAGGAACTGGGAGAAGACCGTGCCGACGAAGTTGCGCATCCAGGAGCGGGCGTAGCCTTGCGTCTGCGGCAGCACCCAGCATAATGAGGCGAGCGGCGCGAGCACGATCAGGAAGTTGAGCATAGCCAGCCGGAAGAGCATCACGAGCTGGAAGACGAGGAGCAGTGCGAGCAGCACGAGCCAGAGGAGGAGTCCCATAAGCGTACGCTGAGCCTCGCCCGCCGCATCCCACCCAGGTGGACTAGCCTGCCCGACCGTGAAGCAGAGCGCGTTGTTGAGGTCGATGAGGAGCTTGATGAACCATGGGCCGGTGTTGATCATCATCGCGCCCAGCACCAGGCGAGGCACGAGCTCCGTCGCCCCGTGGTAGTCGGCGCCTATGGAGTCCCGCACGATGATGTTGAAGCCGCCCCACATCGCGATCAGGACCAGGGCGAGGTTAGCGATCGTGCGCAAACTCCCCCAGAAGCCCAGCACGGTCTCGTTGTTGTAGGTGATCTGCGGGCCGGTGTGCAGGATGAAGCCGCTCTCGTTGTTCCACTCGCTGGAGATCAGCTGCTGCATCGGGCTCGTGACGCGGCTCAGGAAGAAAGTGACGGCGTCTACGAACTTCCTTTCGAACCAGCCGCCTCCGTCCTCCGCGGACTGGGGCGCGAGGGTCGGCGTGAGCTCAAGGGTAGCCGCAGGCGTGCCCGCGGCAGGAAGCGGCGAGGTCGGCGCCTGAGTCGGTAGCGGGGCGAGGACCGGTTCCGGCCGTGGGTTTCCCTGGGCCCGCACTACGCCCGTGCATAGCAACGCCGCGAGGAGCGCGAGCGTGACCGCTGGCAGCACGGTGACGCCGTGAGCGGTCACTGGCCTTCCCCCTCGGTCCAGAGGGCGAGCCAGTAGATGCGCCGGGCCGAGAAGCCCGACTGGTCGACAGTGGCGACGAGCGCCCGCGCGTGTGCGACGTCCCATCTCACGGCGAACGCGCCTCCGGGGAGCGGCAGCAGCCCCACGTCGCGCGTGGCGCCTTTCGGGTCGATCGCGCGCAGGACAAGTGGTCCCTCGGCCTTCTCACGCACGAGGGCGAGTACCGCGTTACCGTCTGACCAGGCCGGGCTCCGCCCCTCTGCCTCACCAAGCCGCACGCTGGGGCGGCCGGAGAGGTCGTCCGTGTAGAGTGCCTGCGGCCCCGCGTTACCGTACGCCATAGGCTTGACGGGGGCAGAGTAGACTGCCCGCCGGCTGTCGGCGGACCATGAGAGGGGCGCGTGTGGGAGGGTCCTATCGTCTCCCTTGGCGATGTCGGCGAGGTAGCGGAAGGCGGAGCCGTCGGTGCGGAGTGCGCACAGCGAGACGGTGTCGCCCGACCGGGCGAGCAACGCGACGCCGTCACCGGCCGGGCTCCAGCTGTAGCTGACCGGTATCACCTCCGCAGGCAGGTTCGCGAGCTCGGCAGGTGGTCCTCCCTGTACTGACTGCCAGAGCAGCCTGCTCGAAGCGTCGCCGTCGGAGGATCTGCGGCCCGCCACGAGCAGAAGGTGCTCGCCGTCCGGTGCCCATGCCACGTCGGTGAGCCGTTCGTCGGAGCCGGAGGGCAGGGCGGTGAGCTTGCGGCGATCCCGCCCCGCCGTTACCCAGACCTCCCGGTAGTCATCCGCGGTGTAGCTGAACCCCTTGTCGGCCCCGGATGGGCCCGCAAGGTATGCGATCCTGCCCCCGTCGGGTGCGATTGCGAGCGCGGTGGTGGGCAGCTCGTCGGGGCCGATCTGGGCCATGCTACGGTCGGCCTTGACCAGCCACGCCTGGCCGCGGTTATCCGGCAGCGCGACGACGAGTGCGATCCGGCCGTCGGGCAGGAAGCCCGCATCCTGTATTGACGAGCCGGGCAGGGGGGCGCGCAGCTCGGTGACGACCGCGGTGCGCAGCCACAGGCGGGCACGCACGGGAGTCGTGCGACCGGCCCTCGCAACTACTCTCAAGCGAGTATCGGCGTAGTTGGCCAGACTCAGCATCACCTCGTGCTCGCCCTCCTCGACCCGGAGGCGCGCGGGCGTGCGTCCCCGCTCCCGCCCGTCCAGCCGTATGGAGGCCCCTGGCGGCTCGCTGGTGAGCTCGATCGTCGCCTGGCGCGGGCTTGCCGTCGCCGGGGTCCGGACGATGGAGTGAGCGTAGACGACTGCCGAGAGGAGCACCACGCCGACCACCCCCGCCCAGGCCCACGGGGAGCGCAGGGGCGACCGCTGCCGCCTCTTCCGCTGGAACCTGATCGTGATGGGGAGCTGCATCCGGGTCCTCCGTCGCTCGTATCTCGCTTCGACTGTTCGCGGGCCCCAGCTTACGGACGGAGACTTGCAGGCGAGTTGCAAGGGAGTTGCATGTCATAAAAAAAGTTGCAAGGGGTGGTGGGCGGCTGGATATGGAAAGTTGCATGAGAAGTTGCAAGTCGACCGTGGGTTGACTGTCGGCGCAGCGCGAGGCACGGCTGCGGGAGAAGGAGACGGAGGCAGCCCTTGGTAGGTGCAGCGCGCCCTGCCCGCCAGGTGGGGAGGCCCTATGGTCCGCTGAGGCTAGCACAGACGGATGACGGGATGCGGAGCTTGGCTGCGACGTTTAGGACTACCCGGTTCGTGGGCATCTTTACCAGGGCCTCGACCCTGGTCATCTAGACTGGCACCAGTGTCTGAGTCAGAGTTTCGCCCATCGGACTGAGATTTGAGGTCAGCTTCCGCCTGGTACTGCCGGTGGGCGCGTAGGGCACTGTGAGACGGGTAATTGGCAGCGGTGGCCTGGCGCTCGCCTCCTTGTGGGGTTGTGGAGTCATAGTCGATGACCACGCCCCGACAGCCGACGAAGTGCGCATGCTGCACCTCGGCGGATCAGAGGAGTGGAGCTGTGCATGCACAGCAAGGAGGGTCCAGATCTCGCCGGCATCGGGATCGTGCTGATGTCCGACACGGAGGCAGATTCGTCGGGCTGCTCCGCCGACGCGTTCGTGCCCAGGGGATCAGACCTGATTCCAGCCCCGCTCCTGCCCTTGACGCGCCAATCACCGTTTCGTCGCTTGCCGCCCCACCAACTCGCCGAGCGCTTCCTCCCACGCAGCACGCGCCTCGGGAGTCATGTCGTAATCATCTCGGCTGTCCTCGGGGTCATCCGGATCGTGCTCATAGTCCCTTATCTTCTCCGACACCCATTTGCCGTCCAGCTCCAACTCCCTGTGCTGGCCGAGTCTTCTGCGGCACTCTATCAACCCGAGGAAGGCCCCCTCGTGCGGCGGCTCGAGCTCGAGCATCCGCTTGTGCACGGGGATGGCATCTTTTGGCCGTCCCTGCGCGAGGTACATCTCGGCCAACTCCTGTGCGGCCCTGAAGAAAGCTGTTCGGAACCGCTCGTGCGGGGAGAGGGCCTCGTTGATGGGCGGGTCGTGTACCCATCTCCAGTTCGAGTCTGCAAGCAAGTCGCCGCGGTACAGCCGGATCGCCTCCTCCAGCGCCGCCTGCCGTCCGGGGCCGGTCGCCCGGATCAGGGTGAGGAACCTGTGCGTGTCGCACTTGATACGCGTCGTGTCCAACCTGCACATCCCCCGCTCGACGCGTATCACCCTACCGTCGAGTCCCTCCGCCTGGCCGCGGAGCAGGGCCCGCAGCCGGCTGGCCGCGGGCGGCAGGGTATTCTCCGTCACGACATCCGGGTTGTTCTCGCGCCACACCGCGGCGGCCACCTTCTCGGCTGATATCCCCTCTGGATTGTGAGTGGCCATGAAGGCTAGCAGCTCCCACTCCTTGTGGAGGGCGCAGTTGTAGCCGCTGGTCTCGAGCTCCATGGATAGGTCCTTCCCCCGGCTGCTAACTCTGAAAGCGCCGAAGCACGCGATCTCCACGGTGGCGCCGTCCGCGGCTTTCACTCTTGCTTCGCTCGGCTCCGCCTGCGGTCGCCGCTCCTCTGGAGTCGCCAGCTCATCGGTCGCCCCCTCCAGGCAGGCAGGATCGTCGAGCGCCGCGCGCCAGCCGGGCGACTCCTCCTCGACTTGTGAGTGCGGACTGTGGACCGCCTCCGGCTCCCCGGTGGACACGTCGTCCGGGTCCTCTTCCCCCATCCGATTGCCGGCCGCTGTCGCGGGCGCGAACGTCGACCCCCGGCGCGATGGGCCGTACGTGTCCCTCATTAGCTGGCCGAGTTGGGCTAGCTGCTCGGGCTCGTTGCGGAAGGCGCGCAGGCGTAGTGTCGCCCGTCCCCCTAGCCGGAGGAGCATGTCGCCGCCTCCGGAAAGTCCCGCGGCCTCGTCCCAGCCCACGAGCGCTACACTCTCCTCTTCGTTCTCGACCCGCAGCGCCAGTCGTGTACCGAAGTAGGACAGCTTCCCGCCGGCCTCCGCGACCCTCGTGGTCGCCGCCAGCACCCGCACACCATGCTCCGGCCCGGACATCCCGAGCGTCTCCAGCATGGCCGGGTCCACGTCCAGGTCCGCGAGCTCGCCCACGACGAGCACCAGCTCCGGCAGCTCCTCGCCAGTCCTTTCCCTGATGGTGGTGTTCATCCGTGCCAGCAGCTCCGCGTGCACGGCCTCAATCATTGCAGCTACGCCCTCCCGGTTGGCCGGCTCGACTAGCTCCACTACCTGGTGAGGGAGGTGGATGAGCCCGTCGGGCAGCCTGCGGAGCTCTGCCACTATGAATAGCTGCAGCTCATCGGAGCGACACCTGGAGATCAGCGCCGCCACGAGGCTGGAGAGTAGTACGTCGACGCTTCCCGCCACTGAGCCGGCGACGAGCACGTTGCCGAGTGCCCGCCAGTTGGCGTACAGGGTATGGCCAGGTGCTGGCGAGCCAAGGGCCACGAGCAGCGACCTGTGAGCCTTCGCCCCTTTGGCCTCTTCCTCGATCAGGTCGGACAGGTCGATCCTCAGAGCGACGTCGCGGTCGCGGGTGGCGTATGCCTGCACGTCCACAGCGAGCGCCTCGCCAAGCTCGTCCGTGAGCTCGAGTACCCGCGCCTCCTCGGCCACCCCGCCACTCAAGGTCAGCTGTACGTCCCGTGGCCCCTGTCGGGCCGTCAGCACGGAGATGTCCTCCAGCCCGTGCTCCGCGAGAAAGGCGATCACGCCCTCCGTCACGCTCACCGCGGGCTCGAACTCGCCGTTGTGCAACCGCTGAGCCAGGCGGCGCGGGCTCTCAGGCTGCATGAAGCCATCGTCGCGCAACTCACCAGTCCTTGCCCTGTCGGCTCGCCTGTGGCGCAGCACGCGCGTGGCCAGGACGCCGCCCGCCCCGAGGATCCCGGCGGCCGCCACCCCCGTTGCCCCGTATGCCAACGCTATCGGGATGCCGTCTCCGCTGAGCTGCTCGGATTCCCCTCTGGCACTCGGCATCGCCACCGCCGTTGCCTCCGCCTGCCCCATGCTCACAGGTGTCCACTCAGGAGTGGCCGTGCGAGGTGGGCGGGCGGGACGAGACCCGACCGGTGCAGTGGCGTAGGGTGTTGGGAATGCCGATACGCTGGACCTGGCAGGCTGCGGTGTCTCGGGCGTCCCTGGCTTCGTCGGCGTAGTGGTCGGGCACGCTGACGTCTCTCCCCTCCCGGTGGCCGCCCCGGCCCTATCGGGATGCGACCCTGACTCCTTGGAGGAGCCTCGTCCCGACGGCTGCCCACGGTCCGTCGTCCTGGGCTTCGCCTCTGGCTCTGCTTCCTGGCCCTCGCCGGACCGCGTCGGCGGTACTCCCGGACGCTTGGACACCTGGTGCGGCTCGCGCGGCGGGATCTCGAGGTGCAGGCCGGGCCAGATGAGATCGGGGTCGTTGACCACCCGGCCGTCGCCAAGCCTCGCCTTGCTCTTGTTCAGCTCGTAAATCTCCGGCCAGCGCATCTCGTCTGCGAGGAAGCGGGCGGCGATGCTTCTGAGCGTGTCCCCATCCCTCACGGCGTAGAATCGCTGTGTGACTGACGGCTCTCCTGGTCGGGGAGCGCCCGGTATCCGCAGGACATCGCCGGGCAGTAGCCTGCCGTCGAAGCGCCTGCCGTCCGGCATAGCCCGGCCCCGGTTGGCTTCCAGGATGCGCTCCCAGTGCTCCCCGCTGCCGTAGGCCTCCTCGGAGAGCTCCCACAGGGTATCCCCAGCTTCCACGGTGTACTCGCGTCCCCCGGCGTCCTGAGAGCGGTCTGGCCGGTACTTCCTGACGCCCGGCGAGTCCGGATCCGTGTTGTCGGCGACGAGCACGTGCGGGTGCCGGGAGGCTGCTGCCGAGACGTCGGGCACCGAGCTCCTCGCTAGCGTGAGCACGAGAGCCCCTATCGTCAGCGGCTTGACGGCGCGCCGAACGAGGGCGGGCGTAAGCCGGTCGGTGACTGCGCGCAGGCTCAGCACCCAGGCCGCGCCGCGGGTCAGCGCGTGCAATGCCGCGAGCGCAAGCTGCAGCAGGAGCGATAGCGCGAACCAGGCCCACATGACCCAGGCGGCAGTGGAGAGCACGTAGAGGGTACCATCCACGGGTGGCAGCTCCGAGCCAGTGAGGGTGCGCTTTACCACCTCCAGGTCCGGTAAGCGATCGGGGAGCCGCGGGAGCCCCGTGGTCGACGCGAGCAGCCATCCGGCGATCGCGAGCGCAAGCACGAGCCAGAGTAGTGTCCATGTGTTCCGTCGGCCGACGTCCTTCTCATCGTATGGATCGTTCACGGTACGCAAGTCTCGCTCTCCTCTCACGGACCTCGTGCGCCGGTCAGGACGCTCTGGGCTTCCTGAACCTCGTACTCGCCCTCGTAGGTCATCTCGATGGGCGGCAGCGGCTCGGGAGGCCCGCCGTCGATGGTGTACTCCCCGGTGAAGGTCACCGTCAGCCGCGTCCGGAAGCCGTCGGGGTATCCGAGCGAGGAGTAGCCGTAGGTGTGCGTCACGTCGCTCTCACGCGGATACTTCCGGCCCAGGCTACCGAGTCTGACCGTGCCGTCCCCAAAGTCCCACTCGTACTTGCCCGTCGGTCGCACGATCACAGCGACGCTGACAGTGGCCCCTGGGGCGCCTCCGAGGCATGCCCAGTGCTCCGGCGGCACGTACTCTCCGGCGCTGACGCCCGGCGGCAGCATCTCCAGGTGAAGGTGCGGGTCGCCGGAGTACCCGGTGTCACCGCTGAACCCTATGACATCGCCCGCCTTGACCGGTCCGGTCTTCCCGAACCGCGACAAGTGCAGGAATCTATATACGTGCCCGCTCGCGAGGCGTAGGGATACGACACTGTTGCCGTCCCTCCATGTGTCCGCGGTCACCGTGCCGGCCGCAGGGGCGTGCAGCGGAGAGCCGACCGGCATCAGGAAGTCCATGCCCGTGTGGAAGTGTGCGTAGCCCAGGTAGGACGGATGGCCCGGCATGTCCGAGTAGCCCCATCCCCATAGCACGGACAGCAACTTGCCGCCTAGCACAGCCTTGATGATCTCGGTAGTGCCCGCCGGCATGGCATGATTCGTCCTCATGTCCCTGACTTTGAGCAACGGCGGGCAATCGCCGGTGGGTGTGGTCTCGCTACCCGTCGACAGAAAGACGCTCTCCTCACGGCCGAACCTGCTGCCGTCGTAGCCCTCCACCCACCACCACGAGGGCAGGTTTACCAGTCCCAGTCGTGGGTTGGCCCTAAGCGTGATGTTCGGCATATGGAGGTTGGCGAGCACGCTATTAGCTGCCTCGCGCGGGTCTCTGGCCGAGATGGGGTCGCCCCTCAGCTCGATGTCACGTATCTCATGGCGCTGGGGCACCCAGACCCAGTTGCTGTAAGGAACTACCCCCAGCTCCCCTCCGGGCGTTATTTCCATGAACAGGGGTATATTCGTGCGGAGGGAATGCAGCCGTTCACCACGATGCTTTGCCGGATCCTGCACAGATGCCGGTTTGTGGGTGCACAGCTCGTACCAGTATGGCCAGGGCTGGCCGGCACGCCTCTCCTCCTCATACAGGACGCAGTAGGACGTGAACCCTTCGTCCAGCTGTACCGGGTTGAGGTAGTAGGTCGTGCGGGGCAGGGCGGTGTCACCGGGCGGTGGTCCCGGCCGCGGTGTCGGGTCCGACTCGTCGTCCTTATCTCCTGGCGTACCTGGATCCCTCCACGTAGCGGAGATGGTGATTACGTACTTGGCCCCCTCCCTCTTCCCGGTGACGCTGACCGAGGTGGCGCGGGTCGTGTCGGACCCGGTTGGCGGATCGGGAAGATCGCCGGGCGCTCCGATAGGATCCTGGGCTAGCGCGAGGGCAGGGGTGACGAGTGCGAGTATCAGGACAGCAAGCGCTGTAAGTAGCGGCGGCTTCACAGGGTTACTCCCTCACCACTTGCTTGTTCATAGCTACCACCTTCCACCTTCCGTCCACCTTGCGGAAGAAGGTGAGCTGCTCGAGGAAGAGTGGCGGGTTCTCCCTCGGGATCACCGTGCCCGACTCGAGCTCCACCCATACACTGCTGTCGAAGTACAGATGCTCTACGCTGAAGCCGGTGGCCTTGGCATCGATGAGGTTCAGCTCGTCCGTCTCGATGCGCAGGTCCACCCCTCGCCCCTGCGCCGTGGCCGACTGAATGTCCTGCCGCGCCTGATCGAGCACCGAACCGTACAACACCCGCTCCAGCTGCTGCGGATCGCTCTTGCGGTACGCCTCGGCGAGCACCTTCCAGTAGTGGGCGTACACCTTTTCGTACTCGTTGCGCGTCGGAAGCTGCACGATTCCGTCGGACGGTTGGGGTTCGGTCGGCCCCAGCTGCGGCTCCAGAGTCATTCGGGCTGGTACGGCTGTCACGACCGAGGGCACGGTGGCAGTTGCGCTGTTCGCCACCCTCGCTGTCACCACCGCGGTGCTCTCGTCTTGCGTTGCCTCGCTGCTTGGTCGCGCCGCAGGGGTTGCCGCGCTCAAGCCGGTGGTCATAGCTGTTGCAACCGGTATCGTCGGCGTCTGGCCACTCTGGGCGACCTGCACCTCCGTCCTAATGTCGGGCCCGAACCTGTTGTTCAGCGCCAGCGCCGCGATCAGCGCGACCAGGATCAGCGCTAGCAGGACTCCCCCCACAATCAAGGGTCTGCTCCCGTTACCGCCCATACGCCGCGCCATAACCACCTCCAATCGGGCTTGCCTTGTTCGCCGAGGTCACGTTCAGGGGCCTGCTTGCTCTATCCCGTACCTGACCTCCGCCGGAGCCGTGGCTCGGATGCGCACCGCGTCGAAGCCGACGACCCTCAGGAAACTCAGGGATACTTCTCGGCTCACGCTGACGGTAACCTGCCCCATGCCGATCTCCAAGTCAGTTAATTGCATGTCCCGTCCTGCGAGATACTCGACCACCACTTGTCGCGCCAGTGCCCTGTCGAGCACCACCTGCTCACCGCCGCTCGCCCGGTAAGCCCCCACGTGTACCTGCGTCGCCCCAGCGCGTGCTGCTGCGTCGGCGGTGTTCTGCAACTCCCGCCGCGCGTCGAGCACGAGCCCCCCGTCTATCGCGAGCCCGATCACCGACAGGAACAGCGGCATCATCACCGCGACCATAAGTAGCGCTTGGCCCCGGCGGGGTCGCCACAGAACTATCCACCGGCCGAAGCTCACGGGCGGTCCTCCGGAGCCCGACGGCTACGGTATGGGTCGACCGGCTCCCGGTGCGAGCCCTTGAGCTCCACCTCCGTCCAGCCGAGCAGGGGCAGGTCGGCCAGGGAGACCCGGTAGCTGGCCTCGGCCGTGACGTATCCCCCCGGTGCTGGACCGCCAGAGATCACCTGTAGCCGGAGCGCGACCTCGTCGAGGCCGTAATCTTGTGCGACCTCGTAGCCTCGCCGCTCGCCCCGGACCGCTACCTCCTCCGAGCTCTGCGCAACCGCACCCGCCCTTGCCGCCTCGCGGGCCACGGCACTCACCTCCATCTTCGCCTCGGTCAGCCGTCCGGCTCCGACGACCCCGAAGACCAGCACCAGCAGGACAGGCAGCGCGAGCGCGGTCTCCAGCAGCGCCTGGCCCTCGCGCGGCCGTCGGAGGCTACTCCACATGCCTCCGGCAAGGAGGCGGTGGGCGACCACATGCCTGATGTACCTTGGTCGCCGTACGGGTCGCCTCAAGGCGTGCTCCTCCCCTGGGGCCGGAACTGCTCCTTGGTCATCGTCGCGCCGGCCCGGAGCGGCAGCGAGGAGCTCGGCACCAGCGGGATGATGACCCGCAGCCTGCCCTGTGCCTCTACCGTGACGGTCTGCGCCTCCCGGTCCTGTTCGGCTCGGACCTCGAGGGAGGCAGCGCTCTGCCCCAGTCCGGCGGCAAGCAGCCTCCGGGCTTGCGCCTTGCCGTCGTCCAGCGTCGTCCCTTCCGCGGCTGCCACCCTGGCCCCCTCCTGAGTGGCCGCGGCCACGACGTTCCGGGCATGCACGTAGAGGGCGAACTGCACCAGCGCCACGAGCACCGTTAGCACCAGCGTGAGGGCGATCGCCGCCTCGAGCAGGGCCTGCCCTCGCCGGGGAACGACCGCGACCGTTAGTCGGCGTGCCAGGATATCCACGGTTCTCAACCTATGCCGCTGATCCTCTGGAGGAGCCGGCCGAACACACCCGCGATCCCGTTGCCGAACGCCTGAATTGCGGCCAGAGTCGCCAGCGCGATCCCGGCGATCACGAGCGCATACTCCACAGTTTCAGCACCAAGCCGCGGGGCCAGCATGCGCTGGGAATGCCCGATCAGACACTCGGCCAGCCGCCTCAGATACATCTCCCACCTCACGTACAGCCTCCTCATGGTCTTCCCTCTCTCCTGTCTGTTTCCAAACTCCAATGCTCCTAGGTCGGAGCTAACAACCCCCTGGCTACCTGCCTAGTTGGAGGACCTGAACCACCGCGGGCACCAGCAGTACCGCGACGAACACCGGCAGGATGAAGAGCGCCACAGGCACCACCATCCTGATCGTCGCGCGGCCGCCCTGCCTGAGCAGCAGCGTCCGCCTCTGCTCGCGCAGCGCCTCCGCCTGCGAGGCGAGCGCCTCGGCCAGGGGAGTGCCGAGCTCCATCGCCGAGCGCAGCTGGCGGACGAAGTGCGTGAGCTCCGGCACGTTGTTGCGCCCTGCCATCGTCTCCAGCGCTTCCGACAGCGGCACCCCGAACCTCATCTCGGTCACCGCTCGTCCGAGCTCCCGCGCCACCGGACCGTTGCTCTCCCCTACGACCTCGATGAGCGCCTCCTCGGGCGCAAGCCTCGCGCTTGTTGCGATCGAGACCAGGTCCAGCAGCGGCTCCAGCTCCGCGAGCGCCTCCGCCCTTCGGCGCTCGATTTGCGCCCTCAGCTGGTAATCGGGCACGGCAAACGCGATCGTTCCGATCCCAAGCCAGAACCACAGCGGCCCGGCATGGATCCCGAGGAAGTTGCCTAGCCAGGGTGAGCATCCGATCGCCGCCATAAGCAGCTTCTTGCCGTAGAATTGCCCGACAGTGAGCCCCGGGTGGGCGATCGCGAGGCGCCGCTCGAGCTCCACCAGGTCCCCGACGCCGACCCTATCCCTTACGCGCCGGAGGCCCTCGCCGAGCTCTTCGAAGAGGGGCCTGAGAAGGCTCTCCAGATACGGGGAGTCGAACATGCGGTCGCCGGATCGCTCGCTCTCCATCCGTCCCCGCTCATCCACGTCCATCCGCCTAAGTCGCTCCCGCAAGTTCGGCTTGGGCCGGAACGCCGGCAGGCTGGTCACCATTAGGTAGGTGCCGAACGCGAACAGCAGGCACAGCCCCAACAGACGCCAGAGGGTTTCCAACTCCAGTGCGCTCACCGCAGTATCCTCCTGTCCTCGGGCAATCTGCTGAGCCTGATCATGCAGTAGTAGCCCGCGGCCAGGAGCGCGGCACACACGAGCAGCACCACCTGTCCTCCGAAGGTGTCATAATAGGCGAGGTACTCGGCGTTCACCCGCTTGATGAGCAGCAGGAGGACGAGCGGCAGGAGCGCGATGATTCGGGCCGAGAGGACGTTCTTGCTCTGGTACGCTCCGATCTCCTCCTGCACGCGCATCCGGGCCCGGGTCGAGCGCGCCAGCTGCTCCAGCACCTCGGTCACCTGGCCCGGCCCCAGCCGGTCGCCGAACACCAGCGTCTTGCACAGCATGTCTGCAAGGGGGTGCGCCAGGCGCCCGCGCATCTCCTCGACCGCGGGCGCGAAGCCCTCGAACGGGATGCGCCGGACCAGTCGCACGAACTCGGGCCGCAGCAGGTCGGGACCGCTGTCCGCAAGCACGCGCAGTCCGGCTTCCATGGACGCTTTCGTTCGCATCGAGTCCCGCAGCTGCTCGATCGCCTCCGCGAGTGCGCGCTGAAGCCGCTCCCGCCGGCGCCGCTCACGCCACGTGTGACCCACGTACGGCAGCATGCCTCCGACGGCGGCTGCGCACAGGCTCAGCACCCACCACCCGGGCCATATCTGCGCGACGGTGCCCGCGGCGAGGGCGCACGTGACCGAGAAGAGGACGAAATCACGGGGCCTGGTACCGGGTAGACCCGAGCGTGCCAGGAGGCGCCTCATACGCCCCACGCGTGTGTGTATGGGAGGCCTGGGCGGTGCGGTCAGGCCGTCGTAGATCAGCCACGCCGCGGCGCCGTATATGAGCGACACGAGCACGGGGATCACGCGTACTCCCTCCACACCTCAGGAGAGGACGGCAGATTGTAAGCTATACCTCGGAGTGCCATCTTCTCCAGGCAGCGCGGCGGTATCCCCGACCACGCCACCTCGCCGTCAGAAGTTAGCTTCCACAGGTCGTTGCCTGCGAGGCGACCGTCCGCGAGCGAGGCGAGCTCGAAGATGTGCGTGAGCCTCCGCCTGCCGGTGCGCGGCTCGATCCCGAGCTGCAGCACGAGCTCGATCGTGCTTGCCACCATCTCCACCAGCGCCTCGCGGGGCGGCCTCTCCTCGGCCATCATCGCCATCGTGACCAGCCGATCGAGCGCCTCCCTAGGAGAGCTCGCGTGCACAGTGGTGAGCGAGCCGTCGTGGCCTGTCGACATTGCCTGGAGCATGTCGAGCGCCTCACCGCCTCTGACCTCCCCCACTACGATGCGGGTAGGGCGCATACGGAGCGCGTTCCGGACCAGCTCCCGGATCGTCACCTGGCCGGTGCCCTCCAGGTTCCTGGTCCTGACCTGCATCCGCGCGCAGTTGGGCAGCGTCAGCGCCAGCTCCGGTATATCCTCCACCGTGACAACCCGCTCGGACATCGGGTCTATCGAGGAGGCGAGGGCGTTCAAGACCGTAGTCTTGCCCGAGCCGGTCTGACCGCTAATGAGGATGTTCACGCCCGCCTGGACGGTCGCCTCCAGGAAGTGAGCGGCACTTACCGGGAGCGTGCTGTTGTTGACCAGCTGCTCGAGCGAGTACGTTTTGAGGAGGAACTTGCGGATCGTGACCAGCGTGTAGTCGATCGCGACCGGCGGCATCACCGCGTTGAGGCGCGAGCCGTCGCGAAGCACGGCGTCCAGGATCGCGGCGGACTCATCGAAGCGGCCGCCAACCGGCCCCACCAGCCGCTTGACGAGTCCCGTCACCTCCTCGTCCGAGTCGAAGGACAACTCGCTCACCCGCAGTTGGGTCTGGTCGCTGAGGCGGACGAAGATCCTGTTCGGCGCGTTCACCTCGATCTCCTCGACTTCGGGATCGTCCATGAGCGGCTGCAGCGGACCCATCCCGAGCAGCGCGTCGTAGAGCCGGCGGGCGGTCGCCTCCTGATCCTCCAGCGGTGTCAGGTTCGTCGTGGCCGCGCGCCGCTGGTACGCGTCCACCTCGTCATAGATGAGCGCGAAGATGCGCTCCGCGTCATCAGGACCGAGCCCCAGGCGCCGGATCTCCTCGCGCACCCGCTCGCGCAGCTCCCGCTCCGCCGCCCGCTGAGCCGGTGAGAGGCGCGCGCCGTAGGCGCCGGGCGTCCTACCCTGCGCCATTCTCGACCCCCAGTGCCCCACGGTACTGCGTTTCCGCGAGCCGCTGCATCACGCTTGCTAGCAGCCCCTTGATCGCCCGGCGGTAGTCGGCGGGCATGTTGCCGATGTCCAGCGCGCCGTCGTCGAGAAGCTCCCGCAGTCGAGGGGAGTGGGGCAGGACCTGCACGTTCACCTCGGGCAGGGCGGCGCGCACCCTCCCCACGTCCACCGGATCCCTGCCGCCGAACCCGCAGTCGTTGACGACGAGCGTCGTCTCTCGCAATGCGCGGACCTTGTTCCTGGGATAGCGCAGGCCGGCTACGTAGTCGATTGCCTCCAGCGTCGGCACCATCGTCGCGTTCTCCGGACGGGACAGGAACACGACGTGGTGGGCGCGGGAGATCGCGTAGCGATTGAGCGGTTGCGTCGGCGCCGTGCCGCAATCGAGGAGGATGTACTGCGAGTACCAACACAGGATGTCGATCGCCTGCTGATATTCCCGTGGCGACATCCGCTCCATCACCTCCGGTCGGCCGGGCGCGAGCAGCACGTCAAGGCGTCCCCACTGCGTGAGGTATCCGCGAAGTGCGGTGTATCCACCCCTCTGCACCTCCTCCGTGTGCTCGAGCAGGTGTTCTATCGTGCGTCCCTTCGGAGCGCCGCCGAGCAGCTGGTCGATGTTCGCGAAGTCGGGGTTGACCTCGCACAGCTTGGGGTTCGCCCCCTCGACCTGAGCCAGCACCTGGCCAAGTGCGAGCGAGGTAGAAGTCTTTCCGACCCCGCCCTTTGAGCTGATGAACGGTAGGATGCGGGAGCCCACGTCGAGGAGGGAGCCGGACTCGCGGATCCGCGCGTCGTGCTCCTCCTCGAGGCGGACCGCATGCGAGCGCTTCCGGAGCCACCTTGTGGCCTGTTGCCAAGGTGATGCGGCCGGGTGCGGGGTGTAGCGGCGCAGGTCGTAGTCGGGCGGGCGCATTCCGGGGTCTGATGTGAGTACCTGACTGCACTCGGAGGTCGCGCAGCTACCGTTTCCTACGTCCGGCGCCCCCTCTGGTGCCCCTTCCTCGACGAGGACCGATGCCGCGACAAATGACGGTACGGCACTCCCAGCCGACGCCTGCTTCTGGTCTTCCGGCAGCTGACGTTCCTCGGACATGGCTCTCTCCTCTCGCTGGATGCTCGGAGGACCGTGACTGGGTCTGCGCGCGGCTGCTGGGATGATCTCCTTCTCCACGGTGACCACCTCGCCTGAGCCGTTCCGGTCGACGAACCGTGCCAGCTCCCTGCGCTGCGGTGCACGGTTGTCGGGCGCGGTAGAGGCCACTCGGCCTGCTCTCCGATCGTCCCCGGACGGTGCGGCGTTACCGTCGCTCCTCTTGACATCGAGCGGCGTCTGCTGGGCAGCATGGCCCGGAGGCCGGGACGGAGGATTACCCGGCGCCAGGAGCGGTCGATTCTGCCTTCCGGTCCTCCTGGGTCTCCTGGCACGCAGCCATCGAAACCTGTCAGCGGGTTGTGCGGAGTCGAGCGACGTGTCTATCCTGCCGCCATGCGCGCGCTCCGCGAGCGAGAGGATCTCTCTGCGGAGCGCAATGTTGCGCCCCAGCATCACCGATTGCTGCGCCGCCCTCGCGCGCTCCACGGCTTCGTAGTCCCACGGTACGTACGCGGCCACCGGCTGCTCCATCGCCTCTTCTATGTCCGGCTTGCCTGCATGGTGGCGGCGGTCGTACTTGTTGACGACTATCGACAGGCGCCCCTCCGTCACGCCGAGTTGCTGAAGCAGGAGGCGTCTGGCTTTCCGGCCCTCGCGCAACCCCTCCACATCCGCGGAGACGATGAGCACTACCTCGTCCGCGAGCTCAACAGCCAAGCGATGCATCTCCGTGTCTATCCCCAGCAGATCTTCGCCCGTATCGATCACCACGTATCTGTATCTTCTCCGGAGCTGCCCGACCAGATCCCTGAAGAAGGAGGTGGTCACGGCGCGGCGCATCTCCGGCTTGGGTATCCCGCACAGTAGCGATCCGTGCGGGCTGTGCCGCGACAGCGGTTGGGTGGCCCAGGCGAGCTCGCGCTCCCACTGGGCGGGCGTCCGAGGGGTCGAGTGGGTGGCGAGCACGTACAGGTTGCGCTCGGGGTCGGCATCGAGGCGGGCGTCCAGCCTGGCGCCCGTGAGGTCGGCCTCGACGAGGATGGTCGGCTCGCGGGAACTCAGGGTCGTGGCGACGGCTTCGGAGATGGTAGTCCGGCCGGGGCTGTTCGGGCCACCGGCGAAGGTGTACACGGTGCATTCCGCCACCCTCGCCGTGGCGGGCAACGTGGGGATACGGTCGGTGCCCGTCTCGGTTCCTCGTATGGGCGCTGGCGCGTGGGGTCGCCTCAGGACCTCCCGCAAGGCTTCCAGGATCTGCTCCGGCTGCGCGCTCGGACCGAGTACGATCCCGTTCGGATGACTCCAGTGAGGAGCGTCCGGGTCGGGCGCGAGCACGACCATGGGCATCCGCGCTCCTCCCATGTCGGCGATCGTGCGGGGACTCAGCCGGTGGAGCCCTGCCCCGACCAGGACCGCATCGACCCTGTCGTGGCGCACGACGTCGACCAGCTCCACCGCGGAGAGGCACTGCTCCGTAGCCACGAACTCGCCCGTTGCCTCGATCACCTGCAGCAGCAGCAGCTCCCGCCTGGGGTCGTCTATGCCTACAGCGAGCCGGATAGCCGGCGGTGAGTCATGGAGAGGGGGGCGTCTATCGCTAGGGTCGATGCGGTCACGGATCATCACCTCACCTCGATCCTGACGCTAGCAGAGCGACATCGAGCGCTCCGTTCCACTTGGCGTTCGCCAGCCTCACCGCATCCTGCTGGCTGACTATCACGGTGAGTGTGTCCACGGAGCCCTGCGAGATCTCGCTGGTTATCGCGTCCTCCGGACTGTATCCCGCAGTCCCTGCTGCATAACCGATGTTGTAGACCGTGACCCTCGGCAACAGCACCTCGGTTGTGGAGCCCGGTTCCCCCTCGCCGCGCGTGAGCAGCATCTGGACTTGATCACCGGGGCGCACTAGATCACCTGCGGACGTCTCGGGACTCACCGCGATAGTCATAGCCAGCTCGTTCGGCCCGAGCCTTGCACCTACAGATAACTCGCTCCGCTGGAGCATCTCCCCGGCATACACAGGCTCCGCGACTCGTTTGCCGATCAGCGTCGCCATCTGTGACGCGGGCACCGCCACCTCGTACATTTCGTCGGGGACTTGTACGTGCACCGCCAGGAGGTCGGATGGACTGATGGTTGTACCGACGGCCAAAGCGCGTGATGCGACCAGCACCGGACGAGTCTGTGAGGTCAACGCCCAGAAGTAGAGGCTGGCCACCGTTGCCGTCAGCGCGAGGAATGCGCCTACTGCGGCTCGCGAGCTGATGCGCCTGGGTCTGTGTAGTTCCCTCGCCGGCGTGAGGGTCGAGCTAGCGGTTTGCACGGGGCACTCTCGGTTGACTCATCAGGGACTCCGGTACTCAGCACCTACTGTGGTCTGGCAGGTAAACAGACGGACGTCAGTTCCTGTGGACAAATAGCCGTCAGGACGCAATCGTACAGAGTAGACTGCCGTTGCGGATGAGGGCAGAGTCACGAGTTTTGCCGTGACTTTTAGCCCACTCTAAACTGCCGCGTCACGTCGCCATCGGTCCACCGCGTCTCGTGTAAAGTGACTGCACTCTGCTCAGATCTACAGGTCCGCGCAGCTAGGTAGAGGTGGCTGCCGAGTCACGCCTACCAGCATGGGTGTCGGATGCGGCTCGCCTGGTGGCCAGAGATCCTGGAACTGCGGGGCCGCCACGTCGCGGGATTGGCCGGGGATCAGGACAGTGTGAACTAGCAGAACGTCCGGACGATGTGTGCGCAGTTGAAGTGAATGCGGTGAGAGGATGTGATGCCAGGGCGTAGTTGCATAGAATGCTCCGGCCACCCTGTTTCATCAAACCGAGCGCTATCCAACAGTGCGGCCTGACGTGCCATCAGATCTTCAACCTGGTGGCTGAACAAGGGTTCGGAGCTGAGTTGGGGCAACTGGGAGAACCCGTCCCTCCAGTTGGCGCGCAGTATAGGTCTAACTTGAAGAAGTGGTCCCGTCGTTCAACGTCTTCTCATCCGTTGGCTCCCAGAACGTGAATACCTCGCCGGTGTCGTTGAGGTAAGACTGCGGCCTCCCCAGAAGCTGCCGGGCTACATACAGGTCTGCGCTGGAGGACGACACGTTCCGTGTGACGGCCCACCCGAGTGCAGGAAGCGTTGATGCTGGTGCCACCCGCGCGAGGGCCAGCAGCAAGGGCGTGAGTGTAGCTACTGGTGCCAGCCCTACGACGAGGTAGTAGCCACGGGGGAAGTACCACTTGGGGGAGGCAGCAGAGGC
>JAUJMR010000018.1:0-7353 GCA_030446765.1 Chloroflexia bacterium | reverse complement strand
TATTGATCAGTCTCAGCTTGGCGTCAATCGGTCCTGGGATAGGCAGCGTCAAGGAAGGACTGTAGCCGTGCGGGGGATGCTTCAAAGGTACGGGACGAGGTGATTTCATCTTCAGCATGTTCGTCACAAGGCCGCGCCACTCCATGAACACCTGCATCCCACCCTCCAGCACCGCCGTATCCGTGGTGCGACTCCCCTGTTCAGGCGGAGTATACCCTGCATCGCTAGCCGATCCGATAGGGTGAAAGTCATATAGCCGAACGTGACTTTCACCCCAGCCCGCGCACAATGGTGCGGTTATACTATGCCTAGTGTCAGGGATCCCGGGTTCTGGCTAGATAGGAGGAGCACAGATGCAGGATTATCTGGAGGCCATACACGACTTTGCGACGGACGCGGAGTTTCGCGCCCAGTTCAAGCTCGACCCCGCCGCGGCGTTGGGATACAGGGGGTTGAAACTATGCCACGAGCAACTTGCTGCTTTGAGCGAGATGGCAAGTGAAGACGATGTTCGGCCTGCCGAGGCGGAGGGCAGGATATCGCGCTGGTTCCAGTATGGTGATCTGACGCCTTCCGCTTTGGGCGCTCGGTAGACAGCCGATTCGGGCTACACGCGTGGCAGTGACGGAAAGTTGGGAGCAGCCTCGATCCGATGAGTTGCTAGCCCAAGCCTATAGGCTGCTTGCTACGAGCCTGCAGGAGAATGCCCCTGATAAGGGTTTTGCCTGCGAGCTCACCCGGCTGCTGTGTGAGACGGAAGCTTCGGAGTCCCCGTCCGCGTCTCCGCTGTGGCTGCCTCTTCTCGCCTGTCAGGCAGCCGGTGGGAACCCTAGCCATGCGCTTCCCGTTGCAGCGGCGTGGCGGGGGCTGCATATAGCGAGCAAATTGCTTGACGACGTAGAGGATGGCGATGCTGCACGCGTCGCGAAGGGCGGCCTGATCGCTCTGCCTGTAAACCTCTCGACCGGCTTTTATGCTGCTTCGATGCTCTGCCTCTCTAGCCTTTCGGCCGACCTGTCTGCCGACATCATGCCGCTCTTCCACCGTACGATTCTTCGGATGGCAGGTGGTCAACATCGTGAACTGACCCGCGGTGAGGGAGACAGCATCCATGAATGTGTGCAGACGATAGGAGAGAAGGCCGGGAGCTTCTTCGCGCTGGCGGCGGATGCAGGAGCACGCTGTGCTGGTAGGGATACAAGTATCCTCGGTCCCCTGCGGGATTTCGGGTTTAACGCCGGCGTCATGCTGCAGATGACGGACGATCTAGCTGGTTTCCAGCAGCGTGGACCAATTGGGGATCTCGCGAATGGGCGGCGCAAACTGCCGGTAATCTACGCACTCTCCGTGGCCTCAGCCCGTGAGCGAGCGCGCCTGGAGGAACTGCTGAGCGAGGCAGTCGGTGACCTGGGCGCAGAATCGGACCTACGCGACACACTCGATGTGCTCGGGTCTGGGGTGTATATGGTAACGGAGATAGCGCGGTACCGACGCCGAGCGCTGGCATCGCTGGAGAGGCTACTCGGTGTAGAGCAGCACCTGGACGAGCTGAGAAACTGGCTATACTGCATCAGCCGGTTTCATCCGCCAGAGGTAGCCTTGGGGCAGGACCTGCCTGAGGGCAGGTAGGGTCCCGTGCCTGTGTTCGCAAGGGTGCCGGGGTAGCAGCAATGCGAAATATGGGAATGATGACGGGTCTTCGAGGGCGTCTGCTGCCTCAGGCCGCGTGGGACTCATACCTGCCGTTCCTTGCGCTCGCAGTTGGGAGCATCGTCTCACTCATTTGGGCCTCGGTTGTAGTTTGGCACCTACCCTATGACGGTGGCTTCTGGACGAGTAGGGAGGGCCATGTTACCAATGTCGATCCGAACGGGTCTGCAAACACAGCAGGGATACGACTAGGGGATCGACTGATAGCGATCGACGGTGTGCCTATCGAGCGTCTGCGTGGACTGTACCAGGGCAAGGGCCCAGGTGATCGAGTGATCTACTTACTCGAGCGGGACAGCCAGCGGATTGAAGTCTCGCTCGTACTGACTGCGCCTCCGGCCCGTGAGTGGGTTATGGCGTTCGAGCAGCTGTTCGTTGCCTTCACCTTCTGCGTAGTCAGCCTCTTCATCTGGATGCTGCGGCCCTTTGATCGCGTGACGCGTCGCTTCTACCTCATTAGCCAGCTCGCAGCCGCGACACTGGCATTGAACTTCATGGCGGTCGCTCGCTGGCCCTCAGTCCTCGTATTGACCGACGTGCTCATCCTGCTGCTGGCTCCGACGGTGCTTCATTTCTACAGCACTTTCCCTCAGCCACTGTCCACACACGTTGTTCGTCGCCTGACGTGGCCGGCGTACATCATCGCATTCGTGTTGATCGCGTGGACCTTGGCCGACGCCGTGCGCAATGGCAGCTTCAGCAGCAGTCAGGTACTGCACGGATTGCGTCGTCTATTCATCACGGCGACTCTCCTGGCGGCGATCATCCTGCTGGTTCGCAGGCCTAAGGCAGCATCTCCACAGTCCCGGCGCAGGCGACGCCTTCTGCTAGCCGGCATGGTGGGGAGCCTACTGCCGCTCCTTGCCCTTTCGTTACTCCCTGAGCTGCTATCCGGAACTTCTATAGTGGACTACCCTTGGACTATACTCGCGTTCCTCCTGCTGCCTATCTCCTTCGCCTACGCCCTCCGCAGCGGAGACCTGGGACGCGTAGAGCTACTACTCAACCGCAGCCTGGCGCACGTTACTACTACGTCTCTGTTACTTGGAGTGCTTGGGTTGGCCTGGGCAGGACTTGACCGCTTGGTGCTTGGGCAGGGTACCAGCAAGAATCTGTTTTTGGTACTCGCAGCCGCCATGGCACTGCTGTATGCACCGGTTCGGGATCGCGTGGGACGCTGGATGGACCATCTCTTTTACGGCGGCTGGTACAGCTATCGCTCGATAGTACGGAAGGCGAGCGCCGAGCTGAGCCGGGCGCAGAACCTAGAGGATCTAGTGGAGCGCCTGCTGGGTATAGCTCGAACTATGCGCTTCCGGTCAGCTGTTCTGCTGTGGCCTGCTGGTGACTCGCTGGTAACGCGCGGTGGATATGGGGAGGAGCAAGAGGTAGCGAAGCAGTGGCTGCTACCGACCAGTGGTACCCTCGCTAGGCATTTGACCCAAAGTGGCGGCCCTCTACTCGCCGCAGCACTCCGCTCTGAGTTTGCATCTTCAGGCACGTGGAATACCTTGGACGACGAGGAGAGGGCGCTTGTGATGGAGGCGCAGCTGCAAGTCTGGATTCCACTCGTGAGTCATACTGCGCTTCGTGGCGTTCTACTCCTCGGCGAGCGGCAGGGCGAATATCTGCTGGATACCGAGGATCTGGATATCTTACATACGCTGTCTGAGCAGGCGGCAGTTGCGGCTGAGAACGTGAGGTTGCTCGATGCGATGCGCGAGCAGATCGTTGAGTTTGGCGGGGCCCAGCGGCTGCTGCTGCAGGCAAGTGAGGCCGAGCGTTCGCACCTCGCCCGCGAATTGCACGACAGGCCGCTCCAGGACCTGTATGCTGTTCGCTACCAACTCGTCGGCCTCCAACGCGCTCGGAGTGGAAGGTGGAGATCGCCGGTTTCAGGACTTGCAGGAGAACCTGCAGTCCACCATCTCCGAGCTACGAACCATCTGTGGCGAGCTACGATCCCCGAACCTCCAGCACAGGTTAGATGTGGCGATACGCTCATATGCTACCATTTGAGGAGGCTCATCGGAACTGGAGCTACACCTCGACCTGATGCGGGATAGAGGCTTCCCGAGACGCACCGGGCAGAGTTGTTCGGCTTGTACCAGGAAGCCATGCAAAACGTTGCGAAGCACGCACAAGCGAGCAAGGTTACGGTTCGGCTGGGCCTGTCCGATGGCGTAGTCTCACTGGAAATCCGTGATAACGGTCAGGGCTTCCGCGTGCCAGGGAGACTGAGCGAGCTCGTGCGAAACGGTCATCTCGGAGTGATCGGCATGGCTGAGCGGGCTGAGACCATAGGCGGGCAGTTGGAGAACCGAGTCGTCACCTGGTGCAGGTGTAGGACTTCCGGCCACGGCACCTACACAGTACCCCGAGGCGGGAATGCAGGCGGACGCATTGGAGGGAACGAGATGAGCGCCATACGAGTAGTGCTGGCCGACGACCATCCAGTGGTGAGGTCCGGGATTCGTACGCTCCTTGATGGAGCAGACGACATTCAGGTTGTGGGGGAGGCGTCAGACGGCGCTGAGGCTCTCCAACTGGTAGAGGAACTGGAACCCGATATCCTCCTCCCCTGGACATGGAGCTGCCAGTGGTATCGGGTGTAGACGTGGCGAGGAAGCTCGCGAAGACGGAGCGGTGGGGTGGGGGTGCTGGCATTGAGCGCGCATGACGACGAGCACTACATCATCGAAACGCTCGGAGCCGGCGTGTCTGGGTACCTGACGAAGGACGAAGCTCCGGAGCAGATAGTCGAGGCTGTCCGCGGTGTGGCGCGGGGCGAGAACGGTTGGCTTAGCCGCCGTGTCACAGCGAAGATAGTGAGCCGCGTTAGGCCGACGGCGCGAGGCTTGGGGCTTGTACGCCGGTTGAGCGAGCGGGAGCGGAGGTGCTTAGTCTGATGGCGAGGGGACTCGACAACGAGGAGATCGCCGAAGAGCTCGTAATCTCACATGGAACCGTGAAGAATCATGTTACTAGCATCTATGGCAAGATCGGAGTACGCAGCAGGCCCAAGGCGATCGCATGGGCGCGGGAGCATGGCGTAGGCAGGACGCGTGCAGACCGCCCTTAGCGCGGTGCCTGCGAGGAGGCTCCCCCTTTACGGGGTACTTGGAGCCGTTCTGATCTCCACGACCGGCAACACCGTGACCCAGCTCGCCGTGCCCTGGTACGTGCTGACGACCACCGGCAGCCCGGCCCGAACAGGTCTCGCCGCCTTCTTCGGTGCTCTGCCGTTGGTGCTCGGGTCTTTCTTCGGAGGGACTCTCGCGGACAGGCTCGGTTTCAAGCGGATGAGCTTGCTCGCCGACGTCGCGAGCGGAGTGTCGATCGCCCTCATACCACTCCTCGCCGCGACTGTTGGCCTACCCTTCTGGGCTCTGCTCCTGCTGGTGTTCACCGGCGCCCTATTTGACACGTCGGGCGTCACCGCACGCACTGCCCTGCTCGTGGACCTGGCGAGAATCGCCCGGATGCGGCTCGAGAGGGTGAACTCGATGGAGGAGGTGGCGCTCAACGTGCCGCTGCTCATTGGGCCTCCGCTCGCCGGTGCGCTCATCGCAGTCCTCGAGCCCACCCAGGTCCTCTGGATTGATGCCGCCAGCTTCGCCGTCTCCGCGGTCGGGGTCGCGGCGCTTGTGAATGTGCCTGGTCGCGCCCCTCGCGAGGAGGGTGTCGCGGTGGGCTACGGCCGCGAGCTGGTGGAGGGCATGCGCTTCGTCGCCCGCGACCGGGTAATGCTGCTCCTGGTCGTTCTCACCGGATTGATGGGCATGCTGGTTGCCCCGCTCCCGTCGGTGCTGATGCCCGTCTACATGAGCGAGACCTATGGTAGCGCGCTCGCGCTGGGGTTGCTGATAGCCGCTGTCGGGGTAGGGGCGCTCGCGGGGGTGTTATTGTACGCCGCTGTCGGTCACCGGCTGCCAAGGCGTCCTCTGGTCGTCCTTGCGCCTCTGGGGCTCGGCGTCACCGCCATAGTCCTGGCCACCCTCCCACCGTTCGGCATCATAGTGGCGGCGGCACTGGTAGGGGGGACAGCATACGGTCCGTTCAGCCCCCTGCTCACGACTGTGGCCGCTGAGCGCACACCGGAGGAGATGCGGGGCCGCGTGTTCGGGATCCTCACGGCGATCACCGCGGTCGCCGTCCCCGTCGGCGTGCTGCTGGTAGGCTTCGGGCTGCAGGCGCTCGGTGTCCGCTCAATGATCGGCGTCATTGCTGTAGGCTTCCTCGCCCTAGCCTTGTGTGCCGCCTTCACCCCCGCCCTGCACGACTTGCGAGCAGGTGCCGCCGACAAGGTCACATAGTACTCCCGCTAAGCCGATCGCGGGTCTGCATCAATCTTGACGCGCGTTGAGCCCTGTTTTTCTCGTCCCCTCTCACAGCTTCGGCCAAGTGCAGTCGACTGCTCATCGGACTCAAACCCGATTGCGACGGATGAGCCGAGGGAGGCGAAAAGCCCGTGAGGGCGAGCGAACTCGAACTGATGCCCTGTTGCTAGCAGGCGGGTGCGACCGCAGGCTGATGCCCCAGCTATCTTGTTGCGTTTGGGAAGGCTCCGCACTTGGCTGTTGGCGTAATGGTGAACGTCCTGTACTTTCTGTCGCGGGGCAGCATGGGTTCGCATCGGAGTAGCCGCTATGGGTCTGTAGCGGATGTGTATACCCGGAAGACATGCTCAGAGATCGGTCAGGGGAGCGGCTACGTGCACGTTGCAATGCGGGGTTGTTCGAACCCACAGGGCATGACCGCGTGAACCTTCGTGCAGGTCAGCAGCCAGTCATGCAAGCTTTTTCTGCATGAGGCTAATTCCTAAATGGCCTACCCAGAAAGCCCAGTAACACTGCGGACTTGGGACCAATCGCTATACGCTTAAATTCTCACATCTAGGCGGCTTGCAAGCAGACATAATAAAACTTGCAGGCGAATTGCAAGCTGCGCCGCGCATCTCTGTTGCGGCTTGCAACTTTTATTATGTGTATCTGAAAGCCGTCCTGTTCAGGCTTTATGGTTGCAACTCTCTTGCAACTTCCGCTGAGTATAGTGGCGGCGTGTTTTCACTGGTTTCGGTCGGCTTATATGCCATAAAGCCGGCAGGGGATTGGTACCGCTCCCCGCGAGCCCAGGGGACGAGGGATAGGCCCGATTGAGGGTCTCGAGCCAAGCGCTCGGAGCACTGCGCTCTCCCGACTCCGGGTCGCAAGGCGGCACCGGCGGCGAGGACCTCGGCCGCGCACGGTGGTGGACGGGATCGAGCATCGCGCTCTCCGCTCCACCGCGCAAATGGCGAGGTCACGTTCGGAAAGAGAGTGGGTAGACCAGGAGGTGGAATCCAAGGACACACATGGCGCTGTTAGTCGTATCGGATGGGAGGTCGTGTAGCAGGGGAATATCTCGCGCCCGAGCAGGCCGTATAGCCCGGACATATAGCCGCGCGAGCTTCGCCGGTTGGCTGGGCTTATCCCGGCGGCCGCGGCGTGGTGCTGCAGGTCATATCGCCCACGGACACGCGCTAGTGCCGACTCGAGTGGCTGATGCCTCTCGCTTCGGGTTGTTGGCGATGCCGAGCGGCGCGTCCCGGGAGCGGGCCGGTGATCGGTATGGTACCCGGGACAGCGAGCAGTCGAACATGCA
>JAUJMR010000080.1 GCA_030446765.1 Chloroflexia bacterium | reverse complement strand
AGTGGGATGAGGAGAGGCCGGAGACGGTGATGGAGTTCCGGACGTTCCTGGAACATCTCGAGCGCCTGCTGCCCCTAAGGGAGGCCTCCCACCTCGCGGATACCGACACGGCGCGCAGGATATTCCTGGCGTCGGACGGCCTGATGAGCCACGGCATGGCGCTGGTGCGGGGCGCGGCACATCTCGCCCTCGCCCGAGGCCGCGAACGGCTGGACCTGGACCTCCTCGCCGCCGCGTTCGATCACCGGCTTGCGGGCCGCAGGCGTGGAGTCACTAACCCGTTCCAGGGAGACCTACCGCCCTCTCCCACCGGTAGCGGGTCGCAGCACCCGGTCGAGGCGACGAACCGCCGGAGCAGAGCCCGCCACCCGCGGCAGGAGAGGTTAGCCGATGTCCTCGGCTCGCGGTAGGTCCGTGCGCGTCATCAACCGGCTCCCGCCGCTGACGTACGAGAGCCTAGAGAGCCTGCTGGCGCGCCTCGGGGCCGCCAACCGCTACCCGAAGGAGTCGTGGTACCTGCCACTGCCCGGCCCGTCGGCGCCCCGGGATTCGAACAGGCTATGCCATCCTGCACACCTGCGGGCCATCGGCGAGCTGGTGGGGCTGGACACCCACAAGGTTCGGGAGCTCACGCTTGGTCGCTTTGAGCCGTGCTTCACGAATGCTCCTGGGCGGACGAGTGGCGCGCGTGGGAGAGGAGCGGCGGAAGTTGAGGGTAACAGGCGAACAGACGGGTTCGCGCGGTATGCGCACGGGCTGGGCAGGGGCAAGGTGTGCTGGGAGTGCCTGCGCGAGAGCGAAGCCCTGATGCTGCCCTGGTCCCTGCGCCTCCTGACGGCTTGCCCGGTGCATCTGGTCCTCCTCACAGGACGTGGGAGAGGGGGCCTCTTTACTCACACCGGGCGGTCGATCAAGGATGACCTCTATGACCGAGGTCTCACGGCTATGATCTGGAGCGCGATCGGCTGCGGGGAGCCGTTCCCACCGGAGGGTCTGCGGCCCGAGACCGTGGAGCTTCTGAGGGCGATGAGGCCACCGGGACTGCTCTACTTCCTGTGGAGGATGGGAGGACTGCTGCTATGTAACGACAGGGAAAACCCTGCCGTCTCCGCGGTCACACCCAGCAGCAGGGACATCCGGAGTCTCGGCGCGGGAGAGACCCACGCAGTGCTCTCGGCCGTTGCGGGGTTGCTGCTCGACTGGCCGCTATCCTGGCACGAGACCCTGGATAGAATTGCCGAGGGTGAGCTGGCGCATACCCGGGAGCAAGTCAGTTTTCCGCTCGCGCTCGCCTCCGCGTTCAGGGGATCCGAGTGGAGATGGCTGCACTGCTCCTGGGACGCGTTCGTGGAGGAGCGGGCCAGGAAGAGGCCCACTCCCGGTGTCTACGCCTGGCTGTATCGGCATTACGTACCGCGATCTGAGGATGTGCCCAGCCTGGAGCTGCAGGCACCGGCACCACCCGGTAGTGATCGCGCCCGGCTGCGCGCCCGCCTACTGGGGGCGCCGAGCTACCGCCCACTGCCCGAGCCACCCTGGCAGATGGAGGAGGTGCCCAGTCACAAGCAAGGGGGGCTGACACCCGACACCGTGCTGTCGCTTCGGGATGCCGCCCGATACCTCGGTACGACAAGCGCGCACGTGGCGTCCCTGGCCGCGGCCGGTGTCCTAGCCACCGACTCCGGACTCTCCTGGAATAGCGGGAACACGTGGAGCTTCAGGGCGGCGGCGCTGACCGACTTCCTGGCGTCCCTACCTGTATTGCCCATACCTGAGCGGGGTATCGAGCATGCGGTCAAGCTGGGGCAGGTGATGCCAATGCTCTCGGAGATGGGGGTGAGCCTCGCACAGGTTGTGGTCGCGATGAAGGCGGGGAGGCTGCACCAGGGACGCGTCACAGCCTTCTGCGCGTACCCCTCCCCGACGCTGGGCAAGCTGTGGTTCTCACGCGATCAGGTCATGGAATATCTGTGGTACCGTCGCAGGATGTCGGCCCACTGATCGGAGGACGCATCTGAAGCTGGACCGGGTCCGAGCGTGCGTAGGTCACGTAGCTAGTCCCGGCTACCCCGAGGCCAAATCTTGATGCCCGCATCCTGGCCCGCGCCGAGATCCTGCCTAAAAAGGTGTACGGCAAGCGCAACAAATACCGTGAAGTACCCCTAAACTCCACCGCGCGCGAGACCCTACGCGAGTACGAGGGGGTGCTGGGAGGGACATCGGCGGAGCAGCCGTGGCTTTTCCCGAACAGGCGCGGCGCACACATCAGCGCGCAGCAGCTTGGGGAGATCGTCGCAAGGTGCGCCAGGCTGGCGAAGGTGGAGGAAGTGAGTCCGCACGGCCTGAGGCACCGCTTCGGGTACAGGATGGCCGAGGGTGTGCCTCTGCACCGCCTGGCCCAACTGATGGAGCATGACTCGCTGGACACCACGATGCTCTACGTGCGCGGCACCAAGGCGGACCTCCAGGCAGCCGTCGAGGGGATAGCCTGGCGGTGAGGGCGACTATAAGCGGGAATAGAATACCCACATTTACAGGTCGTCGGCCCAACGACACGGCTGCGCGTGTGGAATGGCAAGGCGCTCGAAGCCTGCTGGAGTCGCTGCTTGACGGTATTGGTGCCATCGCTGCCCTTGACGCGCCGGGTTAGCGATGGGATGGGCTCCTGATCTTGGCTATCCGAGAAAGTGCGCCGGTAGGTACGGCCCCTGCGATGTGTGACTCCTTCGCGGCTCTTACCGACTAGGGAGCCCGCTGGTTGCCGGGGTCCGCCGCCTCCGCAGGGCACGGTGTGACTGTGAACAGCTCGTCCGTCGGCTGCGCCGGCTTGAGCGAGCCGCCTCCGGTGGCACCGTACAGCTCGAAGAACGCGTCAGACTGCTCGCAGATTGGGTTGCGTCCCGGCTGGTTCCTAGACGAGCGGCCATTGCGGGCGTCGGTCCAGGTAGCCCACGCCGTACCATTCGCGCCTACCGCGACTACGTCGTAGTCCCAGTTGTTCGGGACGTCCGAGAGGGTGAAGTTCTTGAACGGGAACACCCTCTGCTCGGGGAACAACTCGTTGCCAGGGTTGATCGGCGCCGTCGGCTGCCGGATGATCTGTGCTGTCGGAGCGATGCACTGAATCCCCGCAGATCCCAGGTGCGATTGAGCCTGATGGCAGGCAGGAACAGCAGGGTGAGCAGCAGCGCCCGACGGCAGGCACATCGTCGCCAACACTCAGCACTACACTACCCACCACAACATCCGGGATCGGGAGAAAATCTTCCGATTCATAGCGCGCGAGCCGCGCACGCGACGCCGGATGCTCGCGCGAATGCTACATGACCAGGGTCTCAGCCCAATGAGTATACTGCTCATCTGAAGCGGCAACGCTCCCGCGCTCGGGCCACGTGGCTGCTCGATCCTCGCTGACCGGACTGCCGATCTGCTTTTGGTCCCATCCGTGAGTACTTCTGTCCTCGACGGCATCGTTTGAAGGCACTGGAATAGCGTGCCGAACATCAGCAACGGTTCCGGGTCTGGGATGAGGCAACACGA
>JAUJMR010000017.1:16616-61011 GCA_030446765.1 Chloroflexia bacterium | reverse complement strand
GCTCGGCACGACGGAGTAGTTCCCACTCTGTCCAACCGGCGCCGTGGCGGCCGTCGTTGCTGGGGTCGGCGTGGTACTGAGGGAAGTAGTACGCCGCAACCTGAGGGGTGGCTGACAATTCTTGCTCCTCTGCTGCACCTTCGGCATTCGGCTATCCGCGTTCAAAGTCGGCGCGACCGAGTCGGCGATCGTGGTGAAAGCGCCCTGCACGGAGAGGGATTAAGAGCTACTTGAGCGAGCCTGAAATAAGCCCGTCCTCGAAGTACCGCTGCAGGCTGAGGTAGGCAACCCTCACGGGCTGGCTGATCTGCACGAGTGCGGCGAAGACCTTGCCCGTGTCCTGGACACGCTCCTGTATGAAGTATTGCGGCAGTTGCGTGATCAACTGTCTCGACTCGTCCTGCATGAACACCAGTCCGAGGAAATACTCGTTCCAAGCGCCGAGAAACGTCAGCAAGATCACCACGACGGTGATAGGCTTGATGAGTGGCAGGACAATCTTCGTCAGGCAGGTGAACGAGTTGCAGCCGTCTATCCTCCCCGCGTCGAGCAGCTCGTTCGGCACTCCATCGAGGAAGTTGCGCATCTGGAGGAGTGCGAACGGTAGCCCGAACGCCGTCAGCGGTAGGATCACCGCGAGATAATTGTCGAACAAATTCAGCCGTCTGACGACTATGAACATCGGTAGGATCACCGCCACCCCGGGCATGGTCAGGCCGGCGAGCACTGCATTGAACAACAGTCCCTTGCCCGCGAAGTCGAGCTTAGAGAACGCGTACGCCGCGAGTACGGTGATCGCGTAGGTGAGCAGGATGGTGCCAGCCGTGACGATCGCGCTGTTCAGGAAGAACTGCGGCAACAGCGGCTGAGTGATCACTGCCGAGTAGTTGCCCAGTCCTTCACCTTGGAGGGATACCCTCGCGGTCAACACCAAGGGCGCGGCGAAGACAATGGCGAACAGGGAGAGCGCGAGTTGCGCGAACAGGGTGTTTCTCTTGCCGAAGATGGCGTTCATGAACGTCCCTCTCTACTGGTTCCTGTACAAATAGAGCTGGATCGCCGTGCTCGTGACGCACAGCATCACCACGAAGAGTGCGAGCGCCGCCGCGTAGCCGGCGTTGTACTCGAGGATCGCCTCCTTGAAGATGTACGTCGACATGAACTCTGTCGAGCGTCCTGGTCCGCCGCCCGTCGTGAGGTACACGATGTCAAAGGTCTTCAGAGCGCCGATGAAGCCGAGTATGACGAGAGTGAGGTGCGTGGACTTGAGCAGCGGGAAGGTGATGTAACGAAGGACCTGCATGAAGTTCGCGCCATCGATGCGCGCGGCCTCGTACAGGTGCTCGTCGATAAGGGTGAGCGCTGCGAAGTACAGCAGGAAGCTGAATCCCGTCCACTGCCAAATGTTGATGAGTGTAAGTGCGTAGAGCGCGAACGAAGGATCCGCCAGCCAGGCCTGCTGCAGCGCCCCCAAGCCTATCGACTCAAGGAGGGTGTTCAGCGGACCCCCCTCCGCCTGGTAGATGTGCCTGAATATATAGGAGATCACTGCGGGAGCGAGTACAACGGGCAGGAAGAAGATGGTCTTGTAGACCGTCTTGAACCTGATCCGCGTCTTGAGAAGGACCGCCAGCAGGAATCCAAGGAGCATCTGCATGACGATGGCAAGAATTCCGAAGAGCGCGGTGTTCTTGAGCGCCCTGAGGATGATGCGGTCGTCGAGCATCTCAGCGAAGTTCTCGAGCCCGATGAACTCCCTCCTCCTGCTGAAGCCGTTCCAGTCGAGGAAGCTCACATAGATTGTATAACCAATCGCGAAGTACACGAATCCGAGGATGAAGACGAACAGGGGAAGAATGTAGAGATAGTTCGTCCAGGAGCGGTTGATTGACCGGGTCCGGCGAGCACGTTTCGCCCCTGCCAATACACTCGGCGTATCGGCGCCCATCGAGGTGCGCTGCATCGCTTCGTCCTCCCTCCCCAGGTTGGGGCTGCCCGATCGCAAACTCGGGCAGCCCCCGCTAAGTCGAGTGGAGTTTCTAATCCTCCCGGTCGATATTCTCCGACTCGGACTGTACGGCTTCCATTGCCTGCTGCGGCGTCTGCTCGCCCGTGGCCACATTCTGGAGCGCGTCACCGAGCGCCGTGTCCAATTCAGGGTAAAGCAACTCACGCTTGCCGACCGCGTTCTCGAGATCCTTCACCTGATTCTGCAGGTTGGTCTTCTGCTCCGGAGTGATGGCATCGCTCGTGTCCAGCCCATACCCCTTGAGTGCAGGGAAGTTGAGCACGCTGCCCTCGAATTTCTGCCCCTCGTCGGACAGGGCCCAGCTTATGAATGTCCAAGCGGCGTCCTTATTCTCGCTCTCCGCGTTCATGCCGAGCGCGACGTCCGGACCGCCGAAAAGCCTGCCCGGCTTGCCGTCGCCGTTGACGTCAGGGAAGGGCACGGGCATCCAGATGATGTCCTCCTTCAGCTTATACTGCTTCTTCCGGTCAGCCAGCCCGGCCTTCGTCATATCGCGGTCGTGCCACATCCCCATCAGTATCATCCCCGCCTTGCCCGAGAAGAACTTGTCCTGGGCGTCCGGGTACTGAGCGGTCGCGAGTGCACCCTTCCCGATGACGCCCTCGTCGAACAGTCGCTTCCACTGCGCCATCGCCTTCACGAGGTCGGGGTCGGTCCAGGGGATCTTGCCTGCCTCGGCCTGATAGATCTTCCCAGGAGCGATCTCATTCGCCAAGTTGATGTACATGTCGAGGTTGACCCATGCGTCCTTCGCACCGTGGACGAACGGAGTCACGCCCTTTGCCTTCAGCTGTTTGGAGACGGTGAACAAATCCTCGAAGGTCTTCGGCGGCTTGAGGCCGTGCTGGTCAAATATGTTCTTGTTGTACCAGACGTATCCGGCTGCAGAGTTGAACCACGGAAGCGCTGCCGCGCGATCGCCGTCGAGCAATTGATCGATGCCTACAGAGTAGAATTTGCCCTTCCAGTCGTTGCCCCACTCCTTGGCCGCGTACGGCGCGAGATCCTCGAGGAACTCGTCGTACTCCTTGACCATACCGCCCGCCTGCAGGCCGATCACGTCCGGTCCTCTGCCCGAGCCCATCGCCAGCTTAAGCTGATTGAGGTAGTCGGTGTACTCCGGGCTCTTGATCACCAGCTTTACGTCCGGATGGGCCTTGGTGAACGCCGCCGCCATCTGATCCTCGGGTCCGCCGGTATTCCAAGTCCAGAACGTTACGGTCCCTGCCTTGCCGCTGCCGGTCGCGAGATCGGCCGTCCCGGTAACGCCGGGCGCGACCTCCCCCTCGCTCTCGGCGGGAGGCTCCGTCGCTTGGGTCCCGGCACCCGCCTCCCCGGCGGGAGCTGTGGCGGTCTCGCCAGTTTGGTCACCCCCCGCGGTGGTCGTTGTCGCGTCGACTGCGACCTCACCGCCACCCCCGCCGCAGGCGGAGAGTGTCAGCGAGAGCAGCAACAGGATAACGAGGATCTGCGCCACCCATTTGTTCCGGTTCGTAGCCATACCCTTCCTCCTAGATAATTACCCACGGAGTGATCGCGTCGTGCGCACGCGGTCGATTGCCATACCGATTCGGTGTCCGGACCTTCGCGCCAATTGGCGCGAAGGTCCGTCGTACCGTTGCGTCGGTGAACCGTGATTCGCGTTCCCGACGTCCTGCCTCACCCCCTCCGCACTCGTAGCCCTCTGCGTGCGCTGTTCGTTTCCGATGTTCTGTTTTCAGCGTTTGCGCCGGCGATGCAGCCTAAACGAACGATGGCACGCAGTGTAACACCACGCCTTCCACTCCCGCAAGTGGGGAGGGTAGCGCTGGCTAGTACCGAAGTTCCGCCCAGGATCCCGACCTCCCCAAATCATTGAGTAATCCCAAATGCCGCTCATCGTCACGAGCATCCGTCGCAATGGTGCCTGCGGTGGATGATCGACTTCCTGTCACTGGTGCCGACTCACAGGGGAATCGGACCCTGCGGCCGTCGCTCGCTGCCTGATATGCCCCGAGGATCATCTCGACGCACGTGCGTCCTCCTCGGCGGTGGCGAGCGGGCGCGCGCGACCATATGCAGGTAATCCACGAGGGGCCGGGGCACGCGAATGCGCTCGCCGTGTGGCGTATCCGCCGGGAACCTCGAACGGCTCCCACGCGTCTGTGCCCTTGCGGTAGATCTTGAGCGCCGTCGCGCCCTCGGGACGTGGCAGGCCAGACGACACGAGGTCGCCGTAGTTCTGCACGATCGTGCCCCCGTCGCCGTAGATCTCCGTCGTCGCTTCCGCGGCGAGCATCGTCGAGGAGTTGAGCAGAATCCCCATCTCCCGCGCGCGAAGCGATACACCGCGACGCCGTTGTCATCGGGTGCGACGCTCGTCACGACGTTGTCGATCTCCGCGATGACGCTGACGGGCGGTCCGAGCATCCAGAGGAACCAGTCCGCGGCGTGCGAGGCATCGTCCATCCACATGCCCATGTTCTGCTCGGGGTCGATATGCCAGTTCCCGGGGCGGGCGAAGTCAGGGTTGAGCAGCATCGGGATCGCGTGCCTCCGCCGGACTATCGCGACGTTCCCGACCGCCCTCGGCGAGCAGCTCCTTCATCTTCAGGTTCACGGGGTCGGCCCGCATCTGATAGCACATGCTGAACAGGACTCCCGCGCGTCTCGTACCGCCGCTATGATCCGGTCGCAATCGGCGAGGGACCAGGGCCATCGGCTTCTGCAGGAGGATGTGCTTGCCCGCATGTGCGGCCAGGACGGCGTGCTCGGCGTGGCGATTCGTCGGGCTGGTGATGAACACGGCGTCTATGTCCGTGCGGGCCAGCAGTTCGTCGAGCCGCGGCACCCAGTCGAGCGTAGCGCTCGCACGCTGCCCGACCCCGGCCCGCGTCGTCGTCGTCCACGCTGCCCGCGCGGGCATCCGGGAAGCCCGCGCGATCACGTCGAGATAGGCGTTGACGTGGGCGTGCGCGAAGGAGATCACCCCCGGGCGAACGGGCGGGTCCAAGGCGGCCTGGATGGAGCTGTTCAACGGCATCCGCCTCAGAGCGTGGCCAACAGGTGGTGCGAGGCAATGGTCCGCGAGACCAGATCGTAGATGACGTGCATTAGAGTATCCCCCCGTACTTTCTGCCGAGCTCAAAGTATCCTGCCGATGCGAGCTTGTGCGTCCAAAGATGTATTGCTGCGTCGTTTGCTGTGGCAGCTCTGTGCACCTTCGGAAGTCGTGGTCATCCTGCTTCGCCGCTCGAGAGTGGTGGTGCAGCTTGTGACGACGTGAGCCATTGCCCGATCTCCAACGGCTGCCCCCGCTCTGCGAACCAGTCGGCGTAGTGAGGCTTGAGCGAACCTGGGTCGACCTCATCGCTCTCCAGCTGATAGCGATTATCCACAGAAATACGTAGGTACTTACCTGACACGTTCGGTAGCGCCTTGTGAATCGTGTGGCTGTGGAAGAGCAGACAGTCACCGATCTCCATGTCGCCCGAGTGCCACTCGAGATCCGTGCCCCAGAACAACCCCGTGCCGCCGGTGCCTCGCATCGGCACGTGCTGCTGCAGCCCCGGCCGGTGCGATCCCGGGAGGATCGCCAGTCCTCCGCGCGAGCGCGGGCAGTCGCCGAGTGGCATCCACAACGTGTAGGTCTGGGCTGTTCCCTTGATGAGGGGTGGTCCTGGTGTGGTGGCGTAGTCTCCTCTTGGCGAATCGGGAAGGTGATGCGACCGATCTTGCGCGGATGCACCAGTACCGCGCCTCCCAACACACGCTCGGCGAGGGTCAGTAGCGTGGGATGGTGAGTGGGAGCCCGGAGGGAATGATGGGTGCTTGAGTACCCGCCGGTACACGGCCATGTACGCTGGTTCGCCCTCGATGTGCGCCGCTTCTCCGTTCCAGACCCCGTGGAGGGTGCGGCTGCGTGAAGCCAGCCAGCCTCACGGCAAAACTCGAGGATGTCCCGCCGCGCCGTGAGGATAGGCTCCTCGGGGACAAGGCGGCGGAAGTACAAGTAACTGTGCACTTCGAGCAAGCTTCTCAGTTCCGGTGGGATCCCCCAGGGCCCCGTTGGCGACGACGAAGGGCTGTTCGATGACATGACCGACCTCCTGCTACTACCCCAGAGGTGTTCGGATAGAGAGCGGAGATATGTGCAGGAAGGGGTATAGTAAAGCTGGAAATGCGCAAGCGCATTAGATGCACTGTGGGCCGCGTGCGCGCCGATACTCGCTCGAGGCACATCCTATCGACCGGCGAAAGAAGTGTGAGAAGTCGTAGCGATCCTCGGCCCCCAGCTCTCGGGCAACCGCGGCAACGTGTAGTTGCTCCTCCAAAAACAGGTGCTGCGGTCAGTCGTGGTGGCGTCGTGGTCAAAGACCCGAGGTCGTCGTCCACCGCGTAGTGCCCGCTAACTCCGTTCGATTGTAAACGGGAGATCTGCTCTAACACTACCCATACTTACGCAGTTTCATCGCTGGGTCAAGAACCTGGGTGCGGATTCATTTGCAGCTTGCTCCCACGGATGTACTCCAGAAGCAGCGTGTGCTCGACGAACTGGTCCAGCCTGTCGAGGTAGATCTTAGCGAGAAGGGGGCTCGCCACACCGCCCTGCGGCGTGCCGCTGAGCGTGCGGTTGTACCTCCAGTCCTCCAAATATCTGGCCTCAAGCAGGTTCGATACAATTTAGGGCTTGGACGCGAGGCTAGCGAGCTTCGGTGTGCGCTCGATCAGCAAGCGGTACTGGTCATCAAGCAACATCCCCTTCAGCAGCACGATCACTTCGGGCGGACGGCCCTGGCGCGCGTCGTCCCCTCCGCGTGCAGCATCAGCACGTGCCCGCCGGCGTACTGACCCTCCTCGATCAGCGAGTCGTACGGCAACATCTCCAGCCGCTCCTGCTCCCAGTCGGTCTTCTGTGCCCACTCGGCCACCGGGATCGGCGGGGTGATCTCGACCACCGTTCGCTCGTTCTCCCACGCCTGCGGGTGGATCATCGACACGGTGGGCTCGGTGCTCGCGGCCATGTCTACTTCCCCGTGTGCCTGCTGCACGAAGCTCCGGTACCCAGTGGACACGGGGAAGTGGGTAGTCACATATCCCATTATGCCATAACACCCACTCCCTCCAGCCCCGCTCTCCCCGCTCTCCGCCATGTTCCCTGGACACTCCGCGATATACTCTGTGTCCAAGAATGGAAATGTGGCCCCTTCCTACTCGCGGAGGCTTCTGCGGGCGACCATCACGTACCCACTCCGTCCCTAACAGGGCGAGTAGGGCCACCGTAACTGCCAGGCAGCACCTCGTCTAAACGATCGACCGTCCCTCCCCCGCCGACTGCCGGCACTTCCCGAGGCATGTCCTGAGATGTGGCAGTGGGCTCCTCTTCCGGCACGTGGGGGGCGGCCGTGGCCGTTGGCACGACGTCATCTTGCTCGGGAGTCGGTGCCCGAGTCCGGGTAGGTATACGTGAAGCTGAAGTTCGGGCCCTCCTGGGTATCGAAGGGGCTGTCAGCAATCCGGTTCTGCTCTACCCTGCCCCCTTGCTGGTACAGACGGACGATGCCGAAGTCCACCTCTGCGAACTCGTACCTGGTGACGATGGTCTTGACGATATACGTTGTGCCATCTCCCGGCAGGGCTTCGTGTCCGGGGAGGCGATCGGTTCGGAGTATGGGCTGAGGAAGCCGCAGAAGACTTGGTATGTCGCCATGGCCCCGAGGTTGGCCCCGTAGCTTACGTAGAATGTATCTCCCGCTGGGACGTCCCCGCGGGAGCGTCAGCTCAAACGTCACATCTTCGGTGACCATCGCATCGTCTTGGGCTGCTACAGGTTTTGACGATACCATGAGAAGCAGAGTCACAAGAAGCAAAACCACTCTCCTCCGGTCCATATCGTCCTCCAGCTGCTCGAGCCTGCGCGTTCAGGCGCAATTATGTGCTGTATCTGTCCCCACCATTTACGGGTTGGTCGGCCTGTCCTGCACCGCCCCCGCACCAAGATTCGCGAGCCATCACGCCCACGTACGGGACGTTCATCTTCTGCGCCGTTTGCTTTGAGCCAACTTCACCCTGCAGCCTGCCCCAAGCAAGCCCGATCACTCCGATCGCCGCCCACGCCAGCACTCCTCCCGTGCCAGCCAGCCTACCCGTCCCGACCGCAGGCGCCGCATCCAGCATCTCACCAGATGGCGCGGTGGGCACTGCGGCCCCGGATGCTCGGGGACAGCGGTAGCTGAGGCCGCCGGGTGGTTCCACCTAGCTGGGAGTCGGGGTCCGCGCTGGGATACGTGTAGTCTGTGGAGATCACCGGTCCTTGCTGAGCATCAGACGCACTGTCGAGGATCAAATCACTGTCAAGCCTGCCACCCTCCCTAAAGAGCGCGTTCGACGGCATACGGCCTTTGGCCAAGTGGTACCTGGTGATCTCTGTCTCAACCGTGTAGGTTGTCCCGCCCCCTACATGCGCGCAAATCTGTGGATAACCTCTGGTGCTAGGCCTCTGGTCACGCGCTTACTTGCTTTTTGGTGCGGTGGTTTACAGGAAGGTAGCGAAGAGCGTTATGCCGATGCAGGCGAACACGACGCCGATAATCAGGCCTGGCACAATCAGCGCAGCTATGGCGCTGCCTGTACTCATCCCGTGCAGTTCTCTTAGGCCGATTATCTCAATGACGATTCCGTAGAGGTAGGCTAGCCAGCCGATGTATGCCTTCCAGCCCAGCAGGTACGCCGCAGACGAGTAGGAGATTGCGCGCAATGTGGCCTCGTAACCCCGGTTTGTATCACCCCCGAAGAGCCTAACCCCAACGTGGGCTATTCCGGCTGCTAGAAAGAGTCCTGGAGCGGCGAGCAAGACTGTGATCCCGAGGGTGAGGAGACGCTCGGCAGGTCCGGATGCTGCGGGAGCTTCACCGCTAATTAGCTCCATCAGCCCCGGCAGCCCCAGGAGTCCCACGAGGGTGCTCATAACCTCGCTTATAAGGTAGGCGATAAGGAAGTAGGCGACCGGGGCCACGTAGCCTCCTTGTCGCGGTAGCCCCTGAAAGAAAGCGGACGGCGATCTCAGTACACTGGCGGTAACTCGTCCAAAGCTCCTCAGCGGATCTTTGAGGTCATAGTCGTTGCTAAGCGGCCTGTTGGCCTCGGTGTACTGCATCTGCGACCTTTCGTTCGTGAGCTGAATGCGTCCGTAAATCTAAGCCGAGATCGCCGAAAGTTATATCACGGCGACACACTCGGCCACAACATACCTAACACATACGGGCCGGGAGCCGGCTCTCCCTAGCATTTGGTGAGCTGAGCGGCGACGGCGGCCGTGGGCTATTATGCGTGTATGGATGCGAACGTTCTACCCTTCCCCTGGGCCTGTTGCCGCAAGCTCCCGGGCTCGTGCTCGACGATGCCGAGTACTCCGATCGTACCTTGATTGTCACGCTGCGCGCCACCGCCCCGACCTCTACTTGCCCCCTATGCCGACGCCCATCCGCGCGGGTACATGGTCGATACCGGCGCGCCTTAACCGATCTACCCTGGGGCCGTCACCCCGAGGTCATCACCCTCCGCGCCCGCAAGCTCTCCTGCGCGACGTCCTCGTGCCCGCGCCGTATCTTCACCTCGTTCATGTCCGTGGCGATGAGCCTGTTTCTGACAAGTCCTTTGCTGCCTAGCCATTACAAGCACAATTCGGGTCCACACCATCAGCGCTGTCTCAGGCTTCCAGCAACCACCTGGCCCCTGAGTATGCGGCAGAACGGGCGCATCCTAGTTGACAAATTAGAACATCAGTTCTAGTATTACCGATGTAGGTGGGATGACAGTGACACACAAGAGAGTGTTTGGCGATTTCAGTCGCCTGTGATACCGTTGCGGGCGGGCGCGGTGCACGTGACGGCTGAGGAGGTGGGTTCGATGGGAGATAAGAGCGCGATCGAATGGACGGATGCGACGTGGAACCCCGTGACAGGCTGCACCCCTATCTCTGCCGGCTGCGATCACTGTTACGCGAAGACTCTGTCCTATCGTCTGCAGGCTATGGGTGTCGCGAAGTACCGCAACGGATTCGAGGTGACCCTGCATCCCGAAGTCCTGAGCCAGCCTTTCCGCTGGAAGTCGCCCAGGCGGGTGTTCGTCAATTCCATGTCGGACCTGTTCCACGCGCGCGTGCCGCTCGACTTCGTGGCCCGAGTATGGGAAGTCATGGAGGCCTGCCCGCAGCACACCTTCCAAGTCCTCACCAAGCGGCCCGAGCGTATGGCTCGGTGGACCGCCGAGAATCCCGCTCCATCTAACGTCTGGCTCGGCACCTCCGTGGAGGATTCGAGGGTTGCCAAGCGCATAGACAGGCTACGGGAGTGCCGTGCCGTGGTACGGTTCCTGTCCTGCGAGCCGCTGATCGGACCACTACCGAACCTGGACCTCACCGGGATCCACTGGGTAATCGCGGGTGGGGAGAGCGGACGAGCGCATCGACCTGTGGAAACGGAGTGGGTTATAGACGTTCGCGATCAATGTCTGAGGGCTTCGGTGCCCTTCTTCTTCAAGCAGTGGGGCGGCACTACTCCGAAGGCAGGCGGGCGGCTCCTGGACGGGGTTACTTGGGATCAATTCCCAGCAAACCCAGCTGGACAGGCTCTTCCTGCGGCTGCTGCGGCTGCTGTCGGAACGTAATCAGGTCCCTCCCCTTGAGACCACTGCGTGCCGACTCGACTCGTTCCACCGTGACCCTGCGATTCCGCTCCAGCCCCTGAACCGCCCGTCTGTAGTCTTTCTCCCTTAGGGCGCTATCGTCCTCCACGGTCTCCGTGATGAGATCCTCAAAGCTCATTGTGCGCTCAGCGAACCTACTCAGAAGCCTATCCGGTATCGCAGCGGCATCTAGGTTGAAGAGCGGCCGTGAGTGATGACGCACCGCCCCTCGATAACCGAGTGCCCCGGGCGATGAGATNTACTCGGATCTGAGCGACCTCTCCTTCGGGCCAAAGCTGATCGAGCGCCTGCGGGAGATGGAGTGGCCAGCCGACGTGCTGATAGATGACTTCAGCTCCGCACCCATGCCTAACCTCGAATGGTTCGAGGAGAGCCCTGGACAGACGTTCGAGCGTGCTATCCTTGCGGGGGCAATGGAGCGCGGACGGGCGCCTGGTACACTGACAACCTATGACTGGCGTCCCGGCCCGCTCGATCCCGAGGACGTCCAGGCGCGGGTGGCCGAAGCGGTCACCGGAGTGATAAGTCTTGACAACCTCTTGATCATCGCCCAACACTTCGAGCTACTCGCTCGACACACCTCGGTGGTGGAGCTTGAGCCCGTAGTCCTCGAGTGGGGCGAGGAGTTGAGCCCTCTCGGCGCGGAGCGTTTGACGAAGGCCGTCAGGTGGATTGAGCGGGAGGTCAGCTCGGACAGGGTGCCGGGCAACGGCAGGAGCAGGGAGATGAGCAGTAAGTGAGTGGGAAAGATGAGCAGGCCGTAGATCCGATGACTGCCCTGCGCTGTCGCGATGATATCCTGCAGGCCATGTACTGGCTGCGCGGCGAGGGGTTCGGCGAGGAGGCGGATGCCCAGGGCCTTGCGAGCTTTTTGGTCCTCGACGAGGGTCTGCTGCGCGAGCAGCTCGTGATCCTTGCGGCGGATGGGTACTTGGAGGAGTCGGGCGGACGTTACCGATTGAGCGAGGTCGGCGTGCGGGAGGGAGGCCGGCGGTTCGCGGACGAATTCGCCGACCTACAGAAGACGGCCCACGCGGAGTGCGGCCCGGACTGCCCCGTGTGTAAGGGCATCCCCCGCGACGCATGCGTCCACTGCGCCCCCGCAGCCATCCAAGGGTAGGTTATGGGTTCCCCACGTAAAGAGATACCCCTGACGGTAGTCGGAAGGCCCGCGCCGAGGATACCGAGCGGGTTCGGACAACTCCAGGAGTGGGTTGGGACGGCGCTGGAGCGGCTGGAGCGGCTGGAGGACGAGCGGACGCGTGAGGAGGTATTCGCGCTCCTCGAAGGGGTGGACCTCCTTCACCGACAAGCGCTGGGCCGTCTCCTCGAGCTCGTCGCTGCTCTGGGCGGGCAGGCGTTGATTCAGCGAGTGGCCGAGGACTCGGTTGTGCACGTTCTCCTCGAGATGTACGACCTCCCGGAGCTCGATGATCGGGGCCAGGTGGAGCGTGCGTTACAAACGGTCTACCCTGACGTGGAGTCCCGCGGGGGCATGCTGGAGGTTCTGGGCGTCGAGCAAGGCAGCGTCCGTGTACGCCTCTCGGAATCATGCGGGACCTGTCCAAGTTCGGCCGGGCGTCTCAAACAACTGGTCGAGGACGCTATACGGGAGGGGTTCCCAGGATTCACGGAACTCGTGACCGAGGAGTCGGTACCACCACCGAAGCAGCCTTTACAAGTCGGCCGTTTGCCACTACACCGGCCCCGCTGGGTCTCCGCCGGACGCCTGCAAGACCTCGTTCCCGGTGAGATGCGAGCGATATGGCCGGAAGGGAGTTCCGTTTTGCTGGCCCACCTGGATGGTGAGGTGTACGCCTACAAGGACGGCTGTCCGCCGGGAAGCCCGCTAACCCTGCACACGGGTCGGTTGGAGGAAGGAACGCTGGTCTGCCCCTGGCACGGGTGCCGATATGATATCCGTAGCGGCAAGCGCGAGGACGCCGGGGGGAAACTGCATGCGTTACGGGTGGCGGTGCGGGATGGGGAAATAACGGTCGCGATCGGTACGGAGGAGGTAGCGCCGCAATGAGGCCTCGAGTACTGGTGGCGGGCATGGGCAATGACCTTTGCCGGGATGATGGCTTCGGCATTGAGACTGCCCGGCGCTTCGCCGAGACCGAGATGCCGACGGGTGTCCGGGTGTATGAGGCCGGGATCGGTGGCATCGGCCTAATCCAGGAACTGATGGACGGCTACGAGGCGCTGATTATTTTGGACGCCGTTGACCGCGGCGGGGAGCCCGGCACCGTCTACCTGCTGCAGACCCAGGTCCCCCAGACGGAAGAGCTCAGCACCGAGAGCAAGCAAGGTTTCGTGGCGGACATGCACTACACTGTGCCGTCGAAAGCTCTCACGCTGGCGCAGGCGCTCGATGTCCTGCCTCCCCAGGTATATACTGGGATGCCAGCCAAAGGACTGTGGGTTGGGAATGGACCTGAGCGAGCCGGTGGAGGCAGGAGTTGCAGAGGCTGTACGGTGCCTGCGCAGTCTCACCGTCCAACTGACGAATGGGGTGGTCCCTGCCTGCCCCTGAGCCGCCTGCCGGTGCCGAATACCCGTGCCGACGTCCAATCGCAGACAAAGACAAGCCTATTGAAGGGTAGCTAGTATGTGTAAGGTCATTCCACGGAAGATATTGCAGCTTGGTGAGGGCAAGATCCAGGTGCTCTACGATGGCGAGCCACGCTGGGTTAGCGTGCACGGTATCCCTGGACTGACCGTCGGTGAGTACGTGACCGTGTATGCCGAGCAGGTGCTCGAGCGGATGCCGGCCGAAGAAGCTGAGGATATCCTGCGCTTCTGCGATGAACTGGAGGCCATGCTGGAGGAGGCCAGTCGGTGATCGAGATCCATCAGCCAGCTGCGCCGCTCGCGGGTTCGCTCCGGTTCATCCGATACGGATTCATGCCGAATCATCTTCGGTACTGTGGTGGAGACGACAACCAAACGCTGTTCCAGTACGGAGTTGAGAACGTCGTGGATGCCGGCGTGAAGGCGATGCTTCGTAAGTTCACGGGCGCGCTGCCGTACCTGCAGCTTATCGCCCGCGCCAACGGTATCGCCGATCCCTTCGACGATCGCGTCGTGGAAGCGTACTGGATCGGCAACGAACTGCTCGATCATGTCGAGGTGCGACAACTCTACGATGCGCTTGCGGAGCGTTTCGGCAAGCAGCTACAGGGTAGGACGCGCGACTGGGTGCTCGGCAAGGCCCCGGCAGGTGCAAGGCCGCACCATAACTTCCACGTCTTCGACGTTCATAGTCGGGTCGGCGAGTTGGAAAATACCCTTCAGACGATGGATAACTGCCGGACGAGTTGGGGTAGGGTGGTGTCGGTCGAGGGATCCGAGCTCGTAGTGGAGCGCCAGCCGCTCGTACTGGTAGAAGGAAAACTGGCCATTGGACCGCCTATCAGCGTACGTGTCGTTCGCCAGGTAGAGGCTCGCGGCTTCGCAGACAGTGCTGCTCCTGGGGATTGGGTCTCGCTGCACTGGGGCTGGGTCTGCGAGGTTCTCACGCTACGACAGAAGGCGAACCTCGCCCGCTATACCCTCCACCATCTGGCGCTGGCGAATCAGACGATCTAAGGTATCACGTCGGGAGGATACCTCACATGGCTCGTGAAGCGTATCTTTCCTGTGGCTAAAAACAGATCTCGGTGAGTACAAGGAGAGAGAAAGGGATAGCTATGGACAGCCTGACCCGAAGGCAAGTGCTCCAGGGGATGGTGGGAGCGACCGGTGCGGTGTTCCTCTCCGCGTGCGGCGCAGGCATGTCCGGCTCCCAGGCAACCCGCGAGCCGGGCGCCAATGTATCTCCGACAGCGACAACAGCGGGGACAGGAGCAGATGTGCTGCGGTTCGCCTGGTGGACGGACGTCGGCGCGATGACCCCGTTCCAGGTATCTACCACCGGCCCTGGCGGGGTGGTCCTGCTCAGCATGATCTACGATACGCTGACCTGGAAAGATCAGAACAGTATCATACCCTGGCTGGCTTCGAGCTGGGATGCTGCTGCGAACGGCAGCCAGTACACCTTCCGACTTGTCGAGGGTGCCACATGGCACGATGGGAAACCAGTCACCGCCGAGGATGTGAAGTTCTCGTTCGACTATTACGCCAAGCACCCATATCGTTGGATGCCCACCGATGTGGTCAGGTCCGCCACCGTGTCGACGGAGCAGGAGGTAACAATCCAGCTCAAGCGTCCATACGCCGCGTTCCTTGCGGAGATCGCTGGTACCGTGCCGATCATTCCGCGTCATATCTGGGAGCCGATTGCCGACCCAACGAAGCATACGGGGCCGGATCGCTCGATCGGCAGTGGGCCCTACAAACTCACTGCACATGATGAGGCAGACGGAGCCTACCGCCTGACCGCTAACCAGGAGTACTGGCGCGGGCGTCCGCTGGTCCCGGAGTGGCGGCAGCTGACCGTGCCGGCCGAGGCCCGCGTCGAGATCGTCCGGCGGCGTGAGGCGGATGTCTCCCTGAGTACCGATGCCTCGGTGCGCTCTCTCCTGAGGGATGATACGCGCCTGCGGGTTTTCGAGACGGCGCCCCTGTCGCTGGTCCGGCTCGCCCTCAACACAAAGCGGCCGCCCTTGGACGAGAAGGATGTGCGCCAGGCCATCGCGTATGCGCTCGATCGGGGTCGCATTGCGGAAACGATCACCCGCGGCCCGGCGATCATCGGGAGCGCCGGCGTGATCCCGCCAGAGACTCCATGGCACAACCCTACGGTACAGAAATATGACTACAATCCCGAGCGGGCGCGCGAGTTGCTCGGCAACCGGAAGATCTCGCTCGACCTGATCGCCGACACGCAAGTGCGGGAACCCGATCTGATGCAGCCGATGCTAGAGACAGTCGGCATCACGCTAAATGTGCGTCGGGCCGACGCCCAGACCCGCACGCAAATCCTAAGCACGGGCGAGTTCCAGATGGCGCTCACGTCGCACATCGGGGTGGGCGGCGATCCGGACTATCTCCGCCGCTGGTACACGGGCGAGGAGGCGAACGCGTTCGCCCAGGGCTCGATCTTCGAAGACGAGGAATATACCAGGCTTGGCGAGGCGCAGGCGGCAACTCCGGATCCGGTAAAGCGTCGTGCGGCCGTCGACCGGATGCAGGAGATCTTGGCCGCGGAGCTGCCGACAATAGTCCTGTATCATCGCCGGTTCTACTGGGTGTACGACCCGAGCGCGTTCACACCGATGGAAACGTGGGGCGGCCTGATGAACGGCATCCCCTTCCCGAACAACAAACTAACCCTCATAGCGAGTTGATTGTGCGCGGAGAACTTCCGCGCCTGACGATGCGCTACTTGCTCCTCGCCGTCGCTGTGGTCCTGTTGAACTTCTTCATCCCACGGCTCTTACCCGGTAACCCGCTCACCGGTAGTGCGGGCGATGGTCTGGATGTGGCAGCCCCACTATCCGCGGTGGCGCAGGAGCAGCTACGGGCATACTATCACCTCGACGAGCCGATGAACGGGCAGTTGGCGTCCTACCTTAGTGACCTGGTACACGGCGACCTGGGTTGGTCGATCTCGCGCCCGGCTCCGGTAGCCGCGTTGCTCGTTGCGCGCTTGCCGTGGACGCTCGGCCTGCTCCTCAGCGCACTGCTGATCTCGGCAGTTGCCGGTACGGCGCTCGGGGTTTTGGCCGGTTGGTTTCCGGGGCGCGGCCGGGACCGACTTCTAATATCGGTAACAGCAGCGCTCTCGGCGATTCCGGAGTTCCTGATCGCGATCGGGTTGCTGCTAGCCTTCGCGATCGGGCTGGAGTGGTTCCCGCTTCTCGGCGGCAGGTCGGTCTTTCCCGACTTCGGTAGCGGCGTCGCGGGCTCGGCCCGCCAGATACTGGACATCGGCTGGCATCTCACGCTGCCGGCCACCACGCTCGTGCTCGCAAGTGCGGCGGGATTCCTCCTGATCGCCCGTGATGCGACCGCGGCTGTGCAGAGCGAGCCATGGCTGGTGGTGGCGCGGGCGAAGGGACTGCCCGAGCGACAGATTGCACTCGGACATGTGCTGCCGAACATCGCCCTCCCGCTTCTGACGTTTTTTGCGCTGCGTCTGGGCGCGGTGCTCGGTGGCGCGTTGGTTGTCGAGCGCGTATTTGGCGTGCCGGGCCTTGGCCTGCTCGCTTTCGAGGCGATCCGCGCGCGTGATTACCCGGTGCTGCAGGCGTTGTTCCTGCTTTCGAGCCTGGGTGTTTTGGTGGTGAACTTCGGCACCGAGTTAGTGTATCTGCGGCTCGATCGCCGGCGAGGACCGCGCCTTGGTTAAAAGGCCGCCCGCGACTTTTCTGGCTCGGCTGCGCGCTGCTTTGCACCTTTGTCGTCATAGCATTTCTGGCGTCGGTGTTGGCCCCATACGATCCCCGCCTACCAAGCGGTCCGCCGCTAGCGGTGCCCACCGCTGAGCACCGACTGGGAACGAACGACCTCGGTCAGGACGTGCTGAGCCATGTCATCCACGGCGCGCGCGGGGCGCTCATCGTAGCGGTGGTGGTGGCCCTGATCTCAACGGCGTTGAGCTGGATGGTCGGCCTCGCCGCGGGATTCCTTCGACCTGTGGAGGCGCCGCTCATGGCCTTGTGCGACCTGCTCCTCGCGCTGCCGAGCATCCCGCTTTACCTGCTCATCGCCACGCTCGTCGGTCCGAGCCGCCGCAATCTCATCCTGATGCTGGCGCTGCTCTCGTGGCCCGGCTTCGCCCGTGTTGTCCGCAGCATCGTGATCCAGGCCCGGTCGGCGCCCCACGTCGAGGCAGCTCGGTGCCTCGGAGCGACGGACGCGCGCATCGTATACCACCACCTTCTGCCATCGACGCTCAATGTGCTGCCGACCAAGCTGATCCTAACCGTGCGATTCGCGGTGTTCGCCGAGGCGACGCTTGCGTTCCTGGGCTTGGCCCAGAGCGGTACGGTGAGTTGGGGTACGATGCTAAGCCAGGCGTTCAGCGACCCACTCCTGTTTAGCCGTCCGGTCTGGCCCTGGCTGGTGCTGCCGCCGTGTCTGGCGATCATGGCCCTTATCCTGGCCACGACCTGGCTCAGCAGCGGGCTGGACAGCTCACAAGGCGTTATCGGATGACCGGTGTACCGTATTGCTTCCGCCGCTTCGACGTGCGCTCTAGCAGCTTGCGATACTGTTCGTCGGGTAGCATCCCCTTGAGGAGCACGATCACCTCGGGAGGGACGGCGTACATGAAGGTATTGTCCTCGGTGTGCAGCGCGATTGCGTGCCCACTGTCGTAGCGGCCGCCGGCGATAAGGGAGTCGTAGGGCAGCACCTCCAGGTCGCGGCCGGGCCTTGGGACCACGTCCAGCCACTCGCCCACCGGTATCGGGTCGGTGATCTCGTACACCTCCAGGGTCGTTCTCCCAAGTCAGTATATGGATCAACGATACGGTCTCCACATCGGTATGCGTCATCCTATATCCTCCCAGCGACTAGCCCAGGAACCGGTGCACCCGCTCGCGCGTTTCTTCCCAGTTGTCGCGCCGCAGGTCCTCGTCGGTCACTATCATAACGTCCCAGCCCGCCGCTTTGGCCCGTCGATCTGCCGCAGGTTCGCCTCTTGGACTCGCTCCTGACGCACGAAGAACTGCCGCTGTGTGGACGCCGCCCCACACCTCGATCGCCTTGTGCTGCTCCGGCCAGACGAAGTCGGCGTGCCTGGATGGCGCGAGCTTGTGCTCCCGATGGTAGTCCCCGCTCGTGCCGCCGTACTGCGCGCGCGATCCTGCCGCTGCCCCAGTTCCTCGAGCATGCGCATCAGCTGGCGCTCGCTCACCGACCTGGGCAACTCCGACTCCCGGCGCTTGTCGGCCATCCGGTCGTGGAGGTACTCCTTGCCGTACCGGCCGATCGTGACGCTGTAGCCCTCCTTGCCGGCCGCCCTCAGGCTCTCCCGCCTGCGAAAGCTCTGCGCGTACCGCTGGAAGCTGGGATCGTGGAAGCGCTCCCTCGGGGGCATGGCCGCCCACCGGTCGAGGTCCTCCTTCCCGGTTGGATCGGCCGCTGCTCCCGGAGACGGCCGCGCGCGCTGGCTCTGGCCTGCCCTGCCTCGCGTCGCCACCTCGATTCAAACACCCCTCCCTTCCCGGAAGCGAGTCGGCGTGACTCTCCCGTGTCAAGTTCCAGAATACTCGGAGGAATGGACCGTACTCCACAGGTGGGGACGGACCACTTAGTCCAGCGGCGGGCGGCACGTCCGCGCCTGGCGATCCCCCCTCGGTCGCGCAATCACGCGCGGTTACACCGCGAGGTGCCGTCCCTCAGACAGCAGAGCCTCCATCTCCTCGGCAGGCAGGGGCTTACTCATTTCCCCTGCGCCAGCGCACATCCGAGCGCCCGCAGCGCCGCTACGTGTTCCGCGGTCTCGACCCCCTCCGCCACAACACGGAGGCCCAGGGCCCGCCCCAGGCCAAGCACCGCCCCCACGATCGCGGTGTCCTCCGGGTCCCGATCCAGCCCCGCCACGAACGAGCGGTCGATCTTCAGGGTGCTGATCGGGAAGCGCTTGAGGTACGCCAAGCTCGAGTACCCCGTGCCGAAGTCGTCGATCGCCAGGAGGACGCCTAAAGCCTCCAGCTCCCGCAGGGTGGCGGCGACCGCCTCGGTGTCCGTCATCACCGCGCTCTCGGTGATCTCCAGCTCCAGCCCTCCCGCGTCCAGCCCCGCCTCACGGAGGATCCGGGCGATCTCCCCGACAATCCCCGGGTGGCCGAACTCGCGCGCCGAGAGGTTGACGCCGGCGCACAGGGGTGGGTCGCTCGGGTATCGGTCCCGCCACTCTCGCACCCGCCGGCATGCTTTGCTCCAGGACCCAGCGCCCGATGGGCACGATCAGTCCTGTCTCCTCCGCCAGGGGTATGAAGTCCACCGGGGGGACCACTCCGCGTCGCGGGTGCTGCCACCGCACGAGTGCCTCCACCCCGGCGATCCTCCCGGTCTCCAGCTCCACCTTGGGCTGGTAGTACACCTCGAACTCCTCCCGGTCGATCGCGCGCCGTAGCTCGCTCTCGAGCTCCAGGCGCTCGAGAGCGAGCGACGCCATGTCCGCCCCGTACACCGCGTACCGCGACCCGCCCCCAGCCTTCGCCCGGTACATCGCCACGTCGGCCGCCTGCAGGAGCGCCGCTGGCGTCGTCTCAGCCGATCCGCCGACCGCTATCCCGATGCTGGCCGTAGCGCGACCACCTCGCGGTCGGAAACGACGAACGGCGCGCCCAACTGGGTCAGGATGCGCTCGGCTATGGGCACCGCCTCGCCCGGATCCCCGATCTCCTCGATCAGTACGGCGAACTCGTCCCCGGAGAGGCGGGCGACGGTGTCCTCGGGTCGCACCGAGCCCCGCAGCCGCTCGCCTATCCCGACGAGCAGCGCGTCGCCCGCGTCGTGGCCGAGGGAGTCGTTGACGCGCTTGAGCCGGTCGACGTCGAGGTAGAGCACGCTCACGACCGAGCGACGCGTCGCCGTGCGCTCCATGGCGTGCCCGAGGCGGTCGAGGAAGAGCGCCCTGTTGGGCAGTCCGGTGAGAGGATCGTGGAGCGCACGGCGGCGCAGCTGCTGCTCTAACGCCTTGCGCTCGGTGATGTCGCGGTTGATGCTCAGGACCGCCCGCCGGCCCCGGAACTCGATGACCGAAGCGTTGATGAGCAGGTCGATGGGCGTGGCGTCGGCGCGGTACTGTACCGTCTCGAACCCGTCGTACCTGCTGCGCGAGGAGCAGCCGCAGGTGCTCCTCCCACCGTCCCACGTCGCGCGAGAGACCCTTGATGCTGGTGCCGATGAACCGTTCCCTGGGGATACCGTACAGCCCGCAGGCGCGCTCGTTCACGTCGAGCACGACCTCGCCTTCTGGCTCGAGGATCAGGATAGCGTCGTTGGCCAGCTCGAAGAGGCTCCGGTAATCGCGCGCGGACCGGTGCAGCGCCTCCTCCGCCTCGATGCGCTCCAGCGCCCCCCGCAGTGGTCCGCGAGCGCCTGCAGCGTCACAAGATCCGCCTCGGTATAAGCGTCCGGGGAATAGCTCTGGACCGTGAGGACCCCGACGGCGCCACCGCCACTCCGTATGGGCGCGAACATCAGCGAGGCCGAGGGGCGAGATCTGTCGCCGAACGGCTGCAGTCCCTCGAGGTCGAGCGACGGCCGCTCCCGGAGCAAGAGCTGCGGTCCGTCCTCCATCGCCCGCCGGGACAGGGATCCGGGCGGTATGGGGAGGGCCACCGGCGGACTCGGTGCGCCGGCCCTCCACGATATCGAAATCGAGCGTCGGGATTAGCTGGTCGTCATCGGATGATCGCAGGAGGAGCGCGTACGCATCCCAGCCGAGCAGGGCATCTGCGACGCCGGCGATGATGCGCGCGGCGTCCACGGCCGTCGTGGCCGAGTTGAGGTCGCGGGCCAGGTTGGAGAAGGCGGCGGTGCGCTCCTCGGCCCGCCGGCGTTCGGTGGCGTCGCGGTAGTTGACCACGACCCCGCCGACGCTCGTGTCGCCGAGCAGGTTCCTACCCACCGCTTCCGCGTAGCGCCACGACCCGTCCCGGTGCCGCAGGCGGAATCGGACCCACAGCTCGGCGTCGGGCTCGGCGACCACCTCCTCGAAGGCTCTACGCACGCGGTCCACGTCCTCGGAGTGGACCAACCCGGCCTCGAGGACGCTCGTGTCCACCCGCTCTTCCGGTGTATAACCCAGCACCCACTCCACTGCGGGGCTGACGTAACGGTGGTGACGCCGCGTGCATCGAGCACAGCGATCACGTCGGTGGAGTTGCGGACCAGCGCGCGGAACCGCTCCTCGCTGGAGCGCAGCGACTCTTCGGCCTCCCTGCGCTCGGTGACGTCCACCGCGAGGCCGACGCAGCCCTCGATCCCACCCCGGCCGTCCCGCAGCGGCTCCACCCGCGCCTCGAACACCCGCCCTGCGACCTCGATCCGGTAGCTCCCCGCCTCGCCGCCCAACGCGCGCGGGTGGGCCGCTACCGGTTCCGGGCCCTGGCCCGCGGCCCCGACCAGTTCGCGCAGGTTCTTCCCGAGATACCGGTCGGTGTCGATGCCGGTCGGCGTCAGGGCCGTCCCTTCGACCGATGTGATGCGCAGGTCGGCGTCCGCGGTCCACAAGTGCGCCGGTAGCTGCGCCGTCAGCACCCGTAGCTTCGCCTCGCTGGAGCGTAGCGCCTCCGCCTCCGCCGCCAGCTCCACGGTGAGCGCTGCGTGCTCGGCGAATGTCTCCATGTCCGCGACGATCTCGGGGCCGGGGATCCTCCCGTTGGGCGGGCAATCCACCGAGAAGTAGCCGACGTTCTCCCCGACGCGGCTGAGCATGGGCACAACGAGCATGTGGTCGGGATCCCAGTCGTCGGGTCCGGTGGCGGGCGGGAGCTCGGGGGCGACTGAGCAGACCTCCGGGTACGCCTCCAGGGTACGGCGCACGTGCTCGGGGGGGACGATGTAGGAGATACCGACGCGGTAGCCATCGCCTATCAGGGAGGTCCAGAACTCGTCGAAGCTCCGGGTCCCGAGCAGCTCGCCCTCGGTGTCCGCCACCACGGCGTAGTCGCCCTCCGGCGTGCGCAGATTCACCGTCACGGCGCCGAAGCCGCAGGCGCGCGAGGCAGTGACGGCGAGGCGGTGCAGGACCCGCGCCGGGTCGAAGCCGTGCCGGTCCCGCGTATTGTCTTCCGCGCCGCCCCTGCTGGTCATATCGCCCACCCCAGCGGTTCGGCAGGCAAGGATCGGGCCACAGAGCCGCCCGATACTGTGAGGGACGCAATGTAGCCGAACCGGGTAGGGGCGACTGTAGAACGCGTCCGTACCCTCCGTCCGACCACACGGGACCCTCTCACGCCGCTGCCTCCGCTAGCCCCGCTCGGATCGGAGACCGTCCGGTGGACGGCTTCAGCAATCTGTAGACGACGTTGACGAGATGGCGCTTGAGGCAGCGCAGCGCCTCCTGCTCGTCTTGCCCTCGGCGCGTTTCTTCGCGTAGTAGGCTTTGGCGAGCGGGTTACAGCGGAGCTGCACCAGAGCGACGATGTGGAACGCCCGGTTGAGCCTTCGGTGAGGGATTGCGCCGGTACCAGGAGTTGGGGAATCGGGCGCAGGGCGCGGACACGCTGGACGGTCTGGCGGCGGCGGCATGCGCGCAGGGGAGCGCGCTATCCGATTGTGGAGTGCGATCGACGCGGTGCGTGGAATGCTGGTTGCACCTCGGTCGCATCCCGATGCCGAGGACCGGGAGCACCGTCTGAGGCACCTGCGCTCCGGGATGGACGCCGAACGTTTTGGGCAGCTGTGGGAGGAAGGACGCCGCCAAACGTTGGATCAGGCGATTGTGCTGGCACTCGAGGAGACTGCAGCCGTCGAAAGCCGGTGACCGCTTGGTGATATTTCCGCTGAGCGGAAAATCCGGGTGACTCAGAAGTTACCGCTTGACGGCAGCGTACCGACGCCGTAGCATGCGATACTTCATAGCTTGAGGAGGTCGGCACCGAATGCGGAATATTGAGCAGCCTGCTGAGTACCAGTACACGTTCGGGCCGTACGCGGAGCCAATCGCGGCGGTTGCGTTGGGTGAGAGCGTCACGATCCACACCGAGGACGCCTTCGGCGGCAAGCTCACCGACGAGCACCAGCCCCCAAGCTCCGTGCTCGGACCGTACCTGAACCCCCAGACCGGCCCCATTTATGTGGAGGGCGTGGAGCCGGGCGACACCCTGTCCGTCACCATCGAGGACATACAGCCGACTCGCGACTGGGCGGTTTCGTGCCTGATCCCGCACTTTGGGGGGCTCACCTCAACCAGGTTCACCGCGATGCTTCAGTCCGCGCTCCCGGAGCGGACCTGGATCTACCGAAGGACCGAGTCAGGGGGATACTCGTGGAATGGGCGATGGGAGATCCCATGGATGCCCTTTCTCGGCACCATCGGAACGGCGCCGCACATAGAGGCGATATCCTCGCTGACCCCGGGAGCGCACGGCGGGAACATGGACGTCCCGGATGCGACCATTGGTAACACCTTGTACTTCCCCGTTCACCATGCGGGCGCGCTTTTCTATGCGGGCGATGTCCATGCTGCCCAAGGGCAGGGGGAACTGTGTGGTGTCGCGCTCGAGATATCCGCCAAGGTCACCCTCTCATTCGCCGTAATCAAGGGCAGGGAGATTGCCTGGCCACGAATCGAGTCGCCGGACGCGATCATGACCGTCGGGAGCGCACGGCCGATGGAGGACGCCGCTCGCATTGCGTACAGCGAACTGGTCTTGTGGCTGGAGTCGGAGTACGGGTTCGACAAGCTGGACGCTACCAGTTGCTCACGCAGGTGGGACGCTGCTACGTCGGCAACATGGTCGACCCCAACTACTCGCTTGTGGCGTCGTGCCCGAAGCGATATCTAAAGTAGGAACGAGCGCCGATCGGCTAGATCGGTAAGCCGGATACGCCCCCAAGAGTGTGAGATTCGAGCGGTCGTCTGCCTTGGATCGTCGTCCCACAAGGCAACCGGAGATCATGGTTGGTGGAGGGCGCGGGACGAGAAGAGCAGTCCTCGGTCGGTCGCCGGGATAAATCGATCCTCGAGACCCGCAACCCGCGTGGCCTGCGATCCCGCGGAGAATGAAGGCCGAAGGCTGAATGTACCGCGAACTGCCCTCTGGACACGAGCCGGAGCAGACGACGCCTGATGAATGGCCAGCCTACTACTGGACATTGAATGAGGTTCACGGACGGACGTGCACAATGGCGTGGGAGAAAGCACAAGTTGCCAGGCATCTGTTGACACGCTAAGGTTGATGGACGGTCGTGTCTCGGGTGGTCTCGATGGCGTCCTCAAGCGTCATACTCCGACCCGCAGGACACGGGGCATCCAGATGGTCGCGCCCGATCTGAGCACGCAACGCATCAACGTGCTTGCGCTGGTGTGCCCGCTCCGCCGGCGAGAGCGGGGCGCTGATCTGCTCCCGCAACCGCTCGGCCGCGCCGTACAATCGGGCCGCTCGCTCCAGCGCGCCGCGGGACCCGGCGACCGCCGCCAGCGCCTCCAGGCACCCTGCGATGATACGCCGATCCCCCAACGCGTTAGCCCTGTAGAGACACTCTACGAGGATAAGGCCAGCCCGGTCGAGGTCTCCCGACTCGAGTGCGGCACGCCCGGGGTGGAGAGAGCGAGTGTAATGCCCCAGTTGTCGCCGAGATTTTCGAATAATTTCCCTGCTTTCTTCCCCAAGGTCGATTGCATTCGCGTTGTCTCCCCGCAGCAAGGCGGCATATGCGAGGTTGTTTAGCGCGAGCGCTGTTTCTTCCTCAATGCCTAACTCCCGCCTCAGGGCGAGGCTCTCCTCTAATAACTCCTTTGCGCGTTCCTGCTCCGCCAAATCCAGCGCGACGAGGCCCAGATTGTTGAGCGTGAACGCGGTGCGCGCTGAATTACCGAGTTCCCGTAGGAGGGCGAGGCGCTTCTCGAGGAGCTCGACCGCGCTGGGGTAGTTACCCTGCGCCCACGCCAGGTACCCCGCCACATTGAGAGAGAGCGCACGCACCTCGGCCGGTATGACCCCTCCCAGCTCCAGACCCCGTTCCAGCCAGAGCTGTCCCTCGGAGTAGTGGCCGCGCATGTCCCAGAACCGCCACACCGCCCTCGCAGCCCGCAGCACGTTCTCGGCCTCCCCGCGGTCGAGCAGCCACGAGAGCGCGGCGCGCAGGTTGTCGTGTTCGCGCTCGAGCCGCGCGAGCCACTCCGCCTGGCTCGCGCCCTGCAACTCCAGGCGCCTGCTTGGCCAACTCCACGTGACGACGGCGAACATCCTCCGATCCGCCCGCTTGAGCGACATCCATCCATCACGTCGTGTAGTAGCTCCAGCGTGACGACGGCGAACATCCTCCGCGTAGCTCCAGTCCGCCGTGCTCTAACGCCGCCGGTCAGGAGGGCGTACCGCTGGCGAGCGCATAGTGGCGTGCATCCGGAATGCCTGGGCTCGGCACCATGGTCGCCGGAGAGTCGGATGAGGCTACGCCTGCTCCACGAGCGACTCCATACCATCCATCACGTCGAGTGCGGGTGCGTTTTGATCCACGCTGGGGCGGGCATCGCACACCGTCTCAGCCGCCTCCGAGCGTCCAGCCGCCCGCGAACACTGCGAGGCGGGCGAACAGGGTCTTCTCTCTTTCTCGCCTGGGATGGTACCTGGACCCTGGGAGAGAAGCCGCCGGTCGCAGCGATCCAGTGCGGGAGGTCGCGCGGGTGGACGCTGGCGCTGGCGGGGGAGAAAAGAAGAGCGCGGTGCCGCTGCCTATCGGTGGTCGCGCCGTGGTCGCCGCCGGCCGGACAGCGTTCTACGCCCGGCTGTGCGATCGGGTCCTGGTCACTGACGAGGCGTACGCCAACGCGCTGTACAAGGACTCCAGGAAAGGACACCCCAGCATCCCGCCATCACGGCGGCAGGATCCGGATCCGGGCCGCAGCGTACGGTAGCTCTGATCGCCAGACGGGGCAGACCGTCCGACCTGGCGGGTGGTGGAGACCACCGACCGGAGGATGGCGCGAGATGCGGCTGTTCCGGATCCCAAACAGGCGGTGGAGCGTACGCCTAGATCCCAGGCTGCGCCAGGGTAGCGAAGGATCGGAGTAGACCACAAGAGCAAGCGCCAGACTCGCGTTGTTGACGAAGCGGACGCACGCGCCGATCTGGGCGAGTTGGTGGGTGGTGGCGAAGCGAGGCAAAGAGGAGTTCGTCATCGATCTGCAGGCGCATGGGGGCGGGGATGAGCGCCGAGGACTCCCAAACAGGCGTGCGAGGAGTGCCGGATGAGTTGGGTGAGCATCGAAGGTGAGGCCAGAAGGTCGCGGCGCAATCGCGGCACGCCCGAGCAGAAGCGGGAGGTCGTGGGGGATGCCGGGCGAAGGTGGGGCGAAAGATCTCGAGTCCTGCGGTCGCCGAGGCGTCCGGCAGGGGCGAAGATAGTGGTCGATGGCCTCGACGATGGTCAACACCAAACGGCTGCCAGCGGCGCACCGAGCCGACAGCGCGAGCGCTCTGCGACAGGCGCGAAGGATCGGTCCGCCTGCCCTCAGCAGGCGGGTGGGGCACAAGAGCAAGCGCCAGACTTGGGCGGGACCGATGGAGCGAGCTCATCACTCCAATCGACGCAGACGCCGGAGGCGGTGATGGGGCTGTTGGCTGTCAGAGGCGCTGCCCTCGCCCGCTGCACGAACAGCGCGATGGCCGATCTGGGCGAGTTGGGGATAGCGCGCGCGACGTCGGCCACCCAACCACATCAGCAGGCAGTTCCAGCGGCGGGACCGGGAACGGCCGGTGAGGCGCAGGTGGCGGGCTGGAGACGAGCACGCGGAGCCACACGCAGCCGCGCCACGAGCGGAGCGCCGTCCAGGAGGTGCTCGAAGTTGTCGAGGACTAGCAGGACCTGTCTGTCCCGAAGGTATCCCGCGAGCGCCTCCTCGGGTCTCTGGCCCGACGTTTCCGAAACGCCGAGGCATGGGCGATCTCGGATGCGAGGAGCGTGGGCTCCGCAATGGAGGAGAGGGGGATGAAATAAACCCCTTGCGTGAAGGCACCTGATAGTTCCTCCGCGACCCGAATGGCAAGTCGGGTCTTGCCCACGCCGCCCGCACCCGTCAACGTTGTCACCAGCCGCGCGCCCAGATCGTACAGCAACTCCCGCACGGCGGCTGTCTCTTTGCCTTCCGACCAGCGGGGTCGAGGGATTGGCAGGCTGATCGTCCTCGAGGGTGGGACATCCGACGGCATCGATGGAACGAGAGCCGCCCCCGCCGGCGCCGGACGAACTGCTCTAGATCGAGGCGCCAGCCTCCGACAGCCCGAGCGCTTCGGCCAGCAGCCGAACCGTCTCCCTCTGGGGGTTCGCCTGACTCCGCGTTCGAGGTCGCTGATGCCGCGCACGCTCAGGCCTGCCCGATCCGCCAGCTCCTCCTGAGAGATCCCGGCGTCCAAGCGGTAGTGCCTCAGCAGCGCGCCGAACGTGCCCCTGTGTGTATTCACCAGCTCCCACGACCCCTGGGCGGCGGTTATGTCTCGCCTTTTGTGCCTCCGCACCTATGGGCGCAACTATAACACCCCCTACTACGTACCTCAAATGGTGCCCGAAGACGGTTGCGTGAGGCAGATGCGTGGTTCTTTATCTTCCAGAGTATCGCTCGGTGCGAGACTAAGGTTGTCGAGAAAGGGCCGCGATAGGCCACCAGAGCAAGTGGAGTTGGTCGATAAAGCTAGCCGCGGTTGGCGGCATGGCGGCGCTGAGCGCCGAGGTACTCTTCGCCGGAAAGGCGTGCTGGGATGTGCTCCCACCGTGGTGTGGGCGCTTGCGGGCCGGAACCGATAACCCGGTCACAGCCCGCGGCATCACCGCGATGTGCGATGCCAACACGCCAGTTAAGTTGCCGACGATACTGCCGGTCGGAGTGCCGATAGTGCCTGGCTTGTTTGAGCGCGCGGGCGCATATTGTGAGATGGCAGAAGCAGCTGCCAACCCAAGAGTCCGAGATGGAGTCGGGGCGAAGTCCGGTCCGGTAAACGTCCCCCACTCGCACCATGCGGTCTGTGACGGGCTGTGTGTCGGCTGATCGGGCGAGCGCTCGGATCGTAGCAGCCGGCTCTGTGTGTCGGCTGATGCGGTGCTGGCAGACGCTGCTTTGGCGCAGAAGCAGTGAGGGGGTGACAGCTCGACGAGCAATCCACTTTGGCCTCCTCCGTCCTGTGGGCAGCCTGTATCTCGCGCGGTACAAGAGCCGCCCCGACCAACTCAGGGATACGGCGGCCTGTCTGCGCGTGCGGTGGCGCCGTTGTCATACCGTAGTGCGGATGTGCGATGTTGTGCATAGGCGAGGGAAGCTGCGTGCGTTCATTGCGTGGGAAATCTGCGTGAGTCTTCGTGGTAAACCGTGGTTCTGTCGAGAACACTAGAAGCACTGATGCGGTCGTGCCGTGACGTACAGCCATCCAGTGCCAACCGTCTCAGGGACAGGGGGCGGACTGGGAACATTCCCAGTCCGCGGGACCACTGAGGACGAGACCGCAGGTACGCGCTCCAGGAATCAAACGGGAAGGTAGAGGCACCGAAATGAAGAACCGGAGCCCGGGAGAAGTACTTGTAACAGGGGGCGGGGCCGAGTATGAGCACCTACGGCTGCTCGTCGAGCACGCCCCGGACATCCTCGTGGCGCTCGATGCTCGCGGCACCGTACTCACCGCGACACCGTCCTTCCAACGCATCCTGGGCTACGGCCAGGGCCAGAGCTGTGCGAGCTTGTTGACGTCGCCGCCGGTGCACCCAGAGGACCTGGGGGTGGTCCGCGCATTCCTGGATGCTGCACTACAGCGCCCAGACATCGACGTCACCGGCGAGTTTCGGCTGCGGTACGCCGATGGCACGTACCGCACCATGGAGACGGTCGGCAGGAGCGCGCCCGCAACGCCAGGCGCGGAACGCATCGTCGCGAGTGTGCGTGATATCACCGAGCGGGAGCGCGCGCGCGGAGAGCTTGCCCGGAAATCGTGGCTGGCGCAGCTCGGGGCCGATGTTGCGGAGGCGATCACCCGATCCGGAGACCTGCGGGCCGTGCTGCAACAATGCGCCGAAGCGCTGATTCGGCATCTCGGCATTACCCTCGCGCGCATTTGGACGCTGGACGAGGGGTGGGGTGTGTTGGTGCTCCGGGCGAGCGCCGGGGCGGAGACGCGCACCGACGACGCCCAGAGACGCATTCCCATCGGTGCGGGTCAGGTGGGCCAGATCGCCCTGGAGCGCCGCCCTCGCCTGACTAATGCCGCCACGGATGACCTTGGCATTGGTGATCCGACGCGGGCAGGGCAAGACGATCTGATGGCGTTCGCCGGATATCCCCTGATCGTTGAGGATCGGCTCGTGGGGGTTGTGGCGGTCTTCGCCACGCGGCCGCTCGGGGAGGAGACGCTCGGCGCCCTGCAATCAGTCGGAGACCACATCGCCCTCGCGATCGACCGCTCGCGAGTTGAGGATGAACTACGCCGGAGCGTGGACGCGCTGCTGGTCTTGCATGAGTCCGGCAGGGCGCTCGGTTCCACTCTCGATCTGGACGAGCTGGCGCACAGGCTGCTCGGGATCGCCCTGCGCGTGGCGGGGGTTGACGCCACGGTGCTGACCCTGCGGGATGAGAGCGGGGAGATGGGGGTACGCTACTGGGCGGGGTCCGAGGAACTGTGGCGCAGAGTGCGCGACGCGCCCGAGGCGTGTGCCGCGTGCACAAGGGCGCTGGAGCGCGGCGAGCCCGAGGGGGTCCGGGTCGACCTGTCGGGGTCGGACCCCCTTCGCCTGGCCGCGTGGTACGTGCCGCTACGGGCGCACGGCGAGACGGTCGGGGTGCTCGAGGCATATGGCTCACCGTCACTGGAGGCCGAGGAGGCCGTGGAGATCCTCCTCAGCCTCGCGAGCCAGGCCGCGAATGCGCTGGAGAACGCGCGGCTGTACGAGGCGCTCACCGAGCGAGACGCGCCGACTGCAGGATCTGGTGCGCAAGCTCCTAACGGCGCAGGAGGAGGAGCGCAAGCGCGTCTCCCGGGAGGTGCATGACGACATCGCACAGACGGCGGTCGCGGTATATCAGCACCTGCAGGCGTACGCCCACGCCCACAGGCCCCGCATCCCACAGGCCAGGTGGGAACTGGAACAGATCCAGGAGCTTGCGCAGCGCACGGTGGGCGACGCGCGACGGGTGATCGCTGACCTCAGGCCGACGGAGCTCGACGATCTTGGCCTCGCCGCGGCCATCCGGCTGCAGCTGGAGCCATTGCGATCGGAGGGATGGCGCGCGGACCTTGAGGAGAATCTTGGGGGAGAGCGCTTGCCGTCGATGGTAGAGACGGTGCTGCTGCGGGTCGTGCAGGAGGCGCTGCGCAACGCTCGTAAGCACGCCCAGACCGACGCGGTGTCTGTCGAGCTCGTGCGCAGTGCGGCCTCGGTGCGGCTCCAGGTCCGGGACTGCGGGAAGGGTTTCCAACCGTATCAGGTCACCGTTGGCTCGGGTCCGGGAGAGCGGGTGGGAATCGAGGGGATGCGGGAGCGCGTGCATCTGCTCGGTGGCAGGTTGGAGATCTGCAGCACACCGGGCGAGGGCACGGCCGTCGTGGCCCAAGTTCCGCTGTTGTCGGAGGGGGAGACCAATGGATAGCGAGGGTACGAGCGGGCGCAGAAGCCTCGCCCGGGTGCTGATCGTGGATGACCACGAGGTGGTGCGCAGGGGGCTGCGGGGCATGCTTTCGGGAGAGCGCGACCTCCAGATAGTGGGCGAGGCTGCGGGCGGCGGGGAGGCACTGGCTGTGTGCCGCAGGGACCGGCCGGATGTGGTGCTGATGGACGTTCGCATGCCGGGGATGGACGGCCTGGAGGCGACCAGGGCGATCAAGCACGAGTTTCCCACAACGAGCGTGCTGATGGTGACGATGCAAGAGGATCCCGACTACCTGTACGAGGCCCTCCATGCCGGGGCGTCCGGGTACCTGCTCAAGGACGCGAGTCGCACAGAGCTCCTGCGGGCGGTACGCGGTGTGCTCGCGGGCGAGCCGCTGCTCTCCCAGAAGATGGCAGGGCAGCTACTGCGCAGGCTCGCCGCCGAGAGCCGGGCGGGCAGTGCACCCGCCACAGAGCATCTGACACCGCGGGAGCTGGAGGTACTCCGGCTCGTTGCGCGCGGCCAGACGAACCGGGAGATCGCCGCAAGCCTCAGCCTGGCCGCGGGGACTGTCAAGGTACACGTGCAACATCTCATCTCGAAGCTCGGCGTCTCGGATCGCACCCAGGCGGCGGTGCGTGGTGTGGAGCTCGGGCTTGTAGGTCGCGAGTGACCGCTTGCCGTTACCCGATATGGACCAAGAGTATGCCGTCCGGCGGATGCGCGGTGTCCCCTGGCTTGCCATACTCCACCCGGAACGACCTGCATCGAGGTGAGAGATGGCACACTGTGGCGCCCCCCCCGTGCGTGGGCATACATACCGCCGACCCGGTGACCTGCCGCGCCCTCAGGCTTTTGCTCAGTGCCGCGGGATACGTCGCTAGCTGCCTGCGCGAACGAAACGGCTCGATCATCGACGCGAGCGGACTCGATCTGGCCATCGTCCTGGTGCCGGTCGGCGGCGAGTTGGGAGGCTTCTCATCGGCGGGAGCCGAGGTGCCGGTCCTGCACCTCGTCGTGGACGGGCACGCACCCCCGTCAGGCCACACTTCGGCCCTGCCCTGGCCGTCGCTGACCAGCGAGCTTGTCCGGGCGATCGAGGCCGCGCGTCGACTCTAGCCATCGACCACCTCTGACGGCCCCGGCAGTATCCCTTACCCCCTCGCTCCATCTCCTGACTTCCAAGCAGCGATCTCACTCTATGCCGTGTGGTATAGGCGCGAATAGGCCGGGCGGCAGACGAACTCAACTGATACGCCATCTTATGCTTGGGCAAGCCGCTCCAACGGCCATCGAGTGCGTCAGCGATCACGCACACGACCCGTGGTTCATAGCGATAGAAGAGTAAGGAAAACCATGGGTGCACTCGCTTTCAGCCTACCACTACATTCGTGGCACAGCCGTATTGGTGGAGGGCCAGCGCGGTCCAGTGGAATCAGACATGGCCGTGACTGAGAGGGCCACAATGTCGAGCACTCGCACAGATGTCGTTGCATCGACGCCAAAGCGTCGGTACCGCCTCCGTCTTGTGCTGCTCATCTGCGTGCTACTGGCGACACTTCCTGCGTCCCCCGTCGCTCAGGCACAGTCCACGGGTGCGGCCGCGGCACAACAGACGGCGAGGCTACTTGTCGGCACGCTCCGAGGCAAACTCACAGGATCGGCGGCCGGGCGACCGGCACCGGTGCACTCATTCGGGTCGGGGCAGCGATCTTACTATCTAGTGCCCATCGAGAAGCGGGGACGCACCGTCGGGCTGGTAGGCGTGTCGGCGGATGGGCGCTCCTGGCAGTGGTATACGGACAACTATCGTGGCCGACCCTTCCCGTCTGTGGGCGCGAACCAGGCCGGGCAGATCATAGGCACGCGGGTTTCGGATCTGGTGATGATGCTTGGGCCAGACCGCGAACTGTACTGGACATCCATAAGCGACAGAGGGAAGTTCGTCAGCGTCCAGGACGCTGGACGGGTGCGCACATTGCAGGAGGTCAGCCAGGAACCAGATGACGCTTCACTGGCCGGATTGCCTCACTTGATGACCGATGCGGCTGATAGCGCTGTCACCGCACCCGAAGCCGCACTTCCGCGTCCGCTCGCGGCCGGGTCCGTTCTGCCCACCAGGCAGAACCGGTCCATACCGTTCTACTATCAGGTTAACAGCTACTACTGCGGGCCCGCCGTCGTGCAGATGCTGTTCGACCGCTACAACCCCCCGGTCGCCTCCCAGTACGACATTGGGGCGGTGATGAATGCGAAGGACTGGGGGACGTGGGAGGGCGCAGAGAATGAAGACCTGCTCCGCGCCGCCCGTTTTAGCTCCCTGAGCCGTGCGATCCAGAACAACAACCTGCAAGGTTACCGAGAGCGGAGTATCGGCTATGCGGCGGCCAGTAACCTGTGGTCCAGGGAAGGTGCTGACGACCCCGACTACCCGGACCGCTATAGCGATCTCAAGCGACTTATCGCGGACGGCTATCCCCTGGTGCTGGTCACCTGGTACGACGCCAGCCACGAGGCTGGGCACTTCCGTCTCCTTAAGGGCTACGACGACTCGACCGGTGCGTTCATCGTGCACGACCCGTACTATCATGCACCGTACTTCGGTCCAAATGTCCACTTCCGGCAGAGTTTTTTGGTCGATGACCTGTGGGCGAGGGAGCGCCGGTGGGCGGCGCTGATCCAGCCATGGCGGGTGGCTCTCTCCACTCCCGCGACCGTCACCGCGGGCGCGCCGTTCACCGTCACCGCGCGGATCGCCTATCTGGGCCCGCATCCGTTCGAGGGCAAGGCACCCGTCACCGAGAGCCGGGCCACGATCCAGGTTCCGAGCGGCTTCCGTGTGAACACTGCGACCCGATCGCTGCCGTACATCACGAGGAGTGGTAAGGGGCAGACCGTTTCGTGGAGTGTAACACCGCCCGCGACGTACAAGGGGACGGCGAGGATTCGAATGGTCTCCCAAGGTAAGTTCACCGGCACCAGCCAGAGCTATCCCACGTACACCGACTGGATCGGCGGTACGGGACAGCGAACGGTGAGCGTGTCCCGGTAGACGGTGGAGGTTTCATCTCGCCTGACTACGAGCCTGCAGTTCGCTGCACAGTAACCGCGAAGGAGCCGGAAGCGGAGGAGGTAGGAATGATGGAACCGTCTGCTTTCCTACTTCGGCTCAGTGCATCAAATTAGTGTTAATCGAACGGCTCGATGTCAGGCATGCGCGATATCCCACGGACTGAGGAGACAAGGAGAGAATGCCTATGGAACACCGGCCGACGCGAGAGTAGATAAGGAATCTAAAAGGGAGAGATCATGGGGCTGATTGCGATCAAGACAAGTACACGACTCACAGTATACGTACTCATTGCACTGACGGCGGCGGTGCTCGTCGCGCCGGCGGGAGCACATTACGACAAAGTAAACTTCGGTATCGATGCCATTGGCATTACGTCCGCGACGCGCACTACCCTGGGCAGGGTAGTAGTGAGTGGCACGGTGACGTGCTCGAAGACCACCGGCGGCATTGGGGTAAACGCTCGCGTGCGGCAGGTGCTCGGCCGCACCACGACCATCCGGGGCGGTGGCAACACCACTATCCGCTGCGTTGCCGGGACGAAGGTGCCCTATTCCATCGCGGTGACACCGAGGTCGGGTAAGTTCGCCGGTGGCAATGCCATCGTGTCGGCTAGTGCCTATAAGGAGACCTGGTCGTACAACCGTGAGACCGACGAGGAGCACTACCACTGGGACGGTGCCAGCACCGAGCGGGAGATGAAGCTCGGCCGATAGAAGTTCAGGACCGGCGAGGTCACGGGCCTCTCGGTGCGCTGGAGCGCACAGGTAACTATACGGGGGGCGGCCGATGGTCGTCCCCCGTTTGTAGTGACAGCACGGAGACCCGCCCTACCCGGCTCAATCCTCCCGTCCGACTCTGTAGGATCGAAGACGCAGTCGTTTCTCGGCGACACTGTCAGCTGGGCCCACGTCTGTCAAGAACCGGTTACCCACAGCGATGAGCCGAGGAATCGGTTCACCGCGCCGCTCTCATGGGGGAACCTCCGGGTCTCCCAGCACTCTGCACATGCCACCATACCCGCGCCGTGGAGTCAGTGACCAATCCCACGGCCAGCAGTCTGCCCGTTTCTGGACCTTACAGCGTGGTCGGGGTTAGTTCGAGTCGCGCCGCTAACCGTGCGGCTCGCTGTGCACTGTGGCACGTGGCTCCGCCGTGACATCACGCCACAGGCGGCGCATCTCGGGGCTGGTCCCGAGCAGGTGGTCGAAGGATCCGGTCGCCTCCACCACGCTATCGCGCAGCAGGATGATCGTATCGGCGCGGCGCAGTGCTGCGCGGCGGTGGGATACCACCAGGCATGTGAGTTCCCGCCGGGCGAAGACTCGCTCTCAGAGCACTCGCTCCGTCTCGACGTCCAGCGCGCTTGACAGGTCATCGAACACCAGCAGGTCGGCGCTCCGCAACAGCATCCGGGCGGTGGCCGCACGGTGTGACTGCCCCCCGACAGCCTCACACCCTTCGGGCCAATCACCGTCTCTAGCCCGTGATCGAGCTCCTTTATGTCAGGTCCAGCACCGCCGTATACAGCGCCTGCTCCAGCGCTCGGGGCTCCTCCGGCACTCCAAGCAGCAGGTTCTCGCGGAGGCTCTCGCTGAAAAGTCGCGGGCTTTGCGGCGTATACGCGCTCCGGGGTGGCACGAAGAACGTCGCTGGATCGTCCACAAGTTCACCGTTCCGGCGGATCTCGTCTGCGCTTCGCGGCACCAGGCCAAGCAGGACCTCTAGCATCGTCGTTTTGCCGGAGCCTACGCGGCCGGTGACGACCGTGAAGGAACCTCGGGCCAGGCGCAGGTCTACGTTTGCGATCCCGCGCCCCCGTCCTCGTACCGGTACGTGAGGCCCCTTACCTCGAGACACTCCAGGGGCTGCGGGATTTTGTCTGAAGTGCGCAGGCGTTGGAACCTGTGTGCCACGCAGATAGACCGGCCCGTGCGCGGCTGTCGCGAGGCCAGGTGCGCCACCCATCAACGCCGTCATACGTGCGATCGACACACCGGCCTGCTTGTAGCGCACATACGCACGGCCGATCCATCGGGGAAAGCTGGTCACGCCGCTGAGATAGGTGGCGAAGAGTGCAAAGTCGCCCACCGTGAACCGCCCCGATTGCATCACTTGCGCCGCCAGCAAGGGCATCAGGCCCGTGGCCAGGTTGACGGTATTGAAGTTGATCGAGTCGAGCACCTGGGTGAGCAGGCTATCCCGCAGTGCGGCCTCCCGGCGCGCGTTGTTCAGCGTTTTGAAGCGAGCCATAACGTGCGGGTCGCGGACGCAACTTTGACCGCCTGCACGGAGCCAAAGATCTCGCCGATGAAGCCCGTCACTTGACCGGTCGCCGCGCGGCTTGCGGCACGCCGCTTCTGAATGCGCGTGCCCAGCAGGTTTGCCGCTCCCACCGCCGTGAGCACTGGCAGGAACACAACGGCGGTAATCGCGGGATTGATGGAAATCATCACACCGAGCGCCGCCAGTGCGAACAGGCCCTGCCCCAGCGTGTCCAGGATGCTGTCGAGCGTCTCCAGCACCGCGTCCACATCGTCGCGGAAACGGCTGACCGCCTCGCCGGGGGAATCGGGCAGACCGAGGACCGATGGCAGATCGTGAAGCACGGCGTGCAGCAGGTTCTTGCGCATGAGCGCCTCGCCATGGAACCACCACACAAGGAAGGCGTAAATGGCGACGACAAAGCTGGCGACGTGCGCGGCACCTATCCCGACCATGAGCGCGACGAGCGCCCATATGCCGAAGTCCGCGCGCGCCTCGTTCGTCAGCGCATCGAAATACTCGCGCGCGATCAACCCTGTCGCCAGCGGGATGTTGTACTAAAGGGTCCACAGCGCGAGATTGGCTGCGTACAGCCCCGGGGAAACCCGCCAGGCGCAGGAGTACCCGCCATGTTGGTGTGATCGATTGTGGGGAACCGCTCATCAAGGCGTCTCCTTAGCTCAACAGGTCCGGCGCTCGACCTGGCACCGCCCCGGCGGCCATCGTCTCGCCCGTTCGCAACAAGTGATGCAAGCGTGAGATGGGATCTCCGCGAGCTCTTCCCGCCTGCCGTGCTCGATCACGTGTCCATCGTCCAGGATAAGAATACGATCCGCGCGCTGGACGGTGGCGAGCCGATGCGCGATGATGATCGCGGTCCGGCCCTCCAGCAGCCGGTCAACGGCTTGCTCAACGAGGTGCTCCGTCGCTGGATCTAGCCGCGATGATGCTTCGTCCAGGACCACGAGTTGGGGTGAGTGCAGAAACACGCGCGCGAAGGCGAGGAGTTGCGCCTCACCCGCAGAAAGTCCAGCGTTTCCCGACGAAAGATGCCCGTCGAGCCCGTCGGGCAGGGCCGCGAACCAGTCGGCAAGCCCCACTTCCCCCAACACGTGCAGGATGTGGTCATCCGAGATGTTCGGCGTGAAGAGCGTGAGATTGTCACGCACCGTACCCTGGAAGAGCTGGACCTGCTGCGTCACCATGCCGACAGCGGCGTGTAGCTCCGCGAGGCGCACTCGCCGCACATGCACGCCACTCAGGACAATCTCCCCTTCTGAGGGATCGTACAGTCGAAACAGTAACCGCGCGATGGTGCTCTTGCCGCTGCCGGTGCGCCCGAGCAGGCCAAGCACCTCGCCTGGCTCCAAGCGTAGTGAAACATCCTTGAGCACCAGCTCGTCCGGACTATACCCGAATGAGACGTGCCGGAACTCGACGCCGAGCCGTCCCGTCGGCAGGGATCGCCCCGCCCGTCCTGGAGTGTGCTGCGCGTATCGTGTAGCTCTCGACCCTGCCAATACCGGCCGTGGCGCGCTGCAGGTCCTGGAGCTGGCTGGAGAGTTCCTCAATCGGACGGCGCAGCAGCTCCGTGTAATGGAAGATGAGGTACACCGTGCCGATCGTGATCGCGTCTGCCCGGAAGAGCAGCGCTCCGAGTCCGAACGCGAGCGCGTAGCCGATGGCGAACAGCATCGTCGTGCTCATCCACACGATCTCTGCTCTCATCCAGGCTCTACGCGCCTTACGGTAGAGGGTTCGCATGTGAACGTGATACCGGCTCATGGTGTACGCGCCCGCGCCGTTGGCGCGGAGGTCGCGGATGCCCGCGAGCCGCTCCTCAAGAAAGCCAAATAACTCCGCGGTTGCCTGCCGCTCTTCGGCAAGGGCTGGTACCGCGATGTGCTGAAGCCGCCACAGCACCCGGAGTGCGAAGAGTGCGAACAACGCAAGCGCGAGCCCTACGCGCCAGTCCTCCCAGAACAGAAGCACCAACACGCCGATCAGCAACAGCCCGCTGCCGACGACGAGGATCACGAAACGGGAGAAGAAGTTTGAGAGCGTGGTGACATCACCATCGATACGCTCGATCAGCTCACCCGGCGTGCGCTCATTGTGGAAAGACATGTCGAGATCAAGGCAGTGCTGCGCGAGATCGGCCCGCAGAGCGTTGGTCGCCGTCCATCCCAGCCACTCCCCCACATAGGTGGCACACACGGTGAGCACCTGTCCGATGAAGGCCACCACGATGAACGCGCCCGCCGCCAGGAGCAACATACGGACGTTGCCTCCCTCAACTGCCGTGTCGATGAAGTAGCGTAGGATCTGCGGGTTGAGGAGCTGCAGACCGGTGGTCAGGAGCAGGAGCACCGTGAGCAGCGCCGCCTGGAGGCGATGGGGCCGCAGGTAGACGAGCAGCAGATCTAGATATTGACGTCGGGGTACGAGTGGCGCACCTGAACCTAACATGGATTCATCTCACTTTTTAGCAGGTTCCGGCCAGTGTGTGGCCGTCGCCGCCGCTTCTGCCTCTGCTCTCAGGAATGTCGATGGAGCGCGCAAAAAGACCGTGGGCGATGTCCGATCAACCGCCCACGGCCCTACTGATCTCTGGTGTTGCGCGCTAAACCTGTGCTGTGCTGAAGGAAGCAGTATGGACCTGGGCTACACCCAGCCACATCCCGACAGTGAAGCACTGAAGGCTCATCCGTGGGATGCGACCAAGCTGAGAACTTTCACCGGCCATACTAGCGATGCATTTCTTCTCCGAAGGGCGGCCGCATCACACCCGGTGTCAGCCGCGAGTCTTACGATAACGCGCCGCCGATTCGCCGTCAATGCGCGTGCGAAGCGTAACTCCAGCTGCTCAAAGGGTTCTTTTCGCCGGCAGTGTGGGGATCCCACGGACAGCAGCCCGTGTGACGACTTCGGTTCGATTCGTCGCGTCGAGCTAGTGAGTATGGAGCTGACTTGCGACTTCGCCGCGCGTTCCAAAGCGGCGCTTAGGTTCTCCTGGTGGTCTGCACCGCGCCTGGCTGGGTGATGGTTGCCGCGACTACTCGACCCTCGGCGTCAGCCACGAAGGCAACCTCATACCCGGAGACGCCCTTCGCAGTGAACTGATTCTCTCTGGACGGGACCAAAACTAACGGGAGACGATGTGGTAGCTGGGCACGCAGGGTATCATCTCTCAGCGTGATCGTCATGGTCTCGCCTGAAAGATCGTAGGTCCCCGCGAAGCGCTCCAGATACTCGGGCTCCCTGAGCGCTCGATCGGACATGCGGACAAAAATTATGTCGCGCACCTCAGGCTCCAGCGGGATTCGCAGGCTTTCGACCTCGCCCCTCGCATTGGTCGAAAACGTGGCCTTGAAGGTTTGGTCCCACTGCTCCAGTGTCACATCGAACGTATCGTACTGGTAGTGAACCGTTGGAAACTCGATTCCGTTGTGAAGGACAACCGGCCCGCCCTCCCCAAGTACGAACTCGATCACCCCGTAGGCAGGATGCTCGTACTCCCCGGCGTAGCTCTCGATCGGGTGCGACGGCAATGTGTCCGTTCTCCTGTCCCCGGCGTCCTTCTCTTCGCTCCGCCGCTGGGCCTCCTTGGACTCGTCGTGTTCCTGTTGTGCCCGGTTATTCCACGGCGCTTCCGGCAGTTCCAACAATCGGTCGCAGAGGCTCATGCTGAGGATCCAGGGGACCGGGCTCCTATCAAGGTTTGTCAGCACCACCACACCGATGTTCTCGCGAGGAAGTAAGGTCACGAGCGATGTGAATCCGTCGATGTTCCCGCCGTGCTGGAGCAGCTCGTGCCCGCGGTATCCCCGGATGGACCATCCCAGGCCGTAGCTCGGATGTAACAACTCGGGATACTTGTCGTTCGGCGGCATCACCATCTGCGGCGTATGCATCTCGCGCACCTGGCTCTTCGAGACAACCTGCGTCCCGTCCCACCGGCCCTCATTGAGGTGCATCGTGATCCACTTTGCCAGGTCGCGCACTGAGGAGTTGATGCCACCCGCCGGGCCGATGCCCCACTGCGAGTAGAATGGGATCTCGTGCACCGTGCCATTGCGCTCTCGCTTGTATGGCAGGGCATGGTCCGGGTTTTGGCGGGACTCTTCCACCGCGAACGTACTGCCGTTCATGCTCAACGGCGCGAAGATGCGATCGTGGACGAACTCCTCCCAACTCTGTCCCGTGATCTGCTCGATCACATAGCCGGCGGTCATGTACATCAGGTTCTGGTACTGCCAGGTCGAACGGAAGTCCGTGCTGGGCTCGAGGTGGCGCATTCGCTGGACCAGTTCGGAGCGGCTCTTCGTGGAGCCGTACCAGAGCAGGTCGTGGCGAGGCAAGCCCGAGCGGTGACATACCAAGTCGCGGGCCGTGATTCGTTCTGTTGCGAGCGGGTCCTGCAAGCGGAAAGAGGGCACGAACTCACGGACCGGCAGATCCCAATCGAGGCGTCCCTCGTCTACCAGGATCGCGAGTGCAGCGGTCGTAAATGCCTTCGTACACGAGGCGATTGCGAACAGGGTCTGTGGAGTCACCTCCAGGTTCTGCGCCACATCGCGTACGCCGAGGGCATGCTCGTACACGACCTCTCCGCCCCTTACGACAGCGATCACGACTCCCGGCGTTTGCCACTGGTCCCGGACGGCACGGGCGAAGTCGTCGAAACCTGCAAGCCGCTCCAATGTGCTCGCGTCAGGCGCTGCCCGCATCCGTGACCTCCAGAAACCAGTACCTTTTACCTAACTATCACCCTCGCCCTTTGCACTTACCAGGCAAGGCGCGTAGTATAGCAGTAGCAATCCGTCCACGCGAGCAGACGTCAGAGAGGGATCACCGATGGGAATTCAGCAGCGATCAATGCCTTCTCGCCAAAAAGGTGGAAGGGTCCAGCTTGGTGGCTCGGCGTCTCATATGGCGACGGGGCTCAAGATGTCGCTGTTCACGGTCCTGCTTCTGGCTACGATCGCGATGGCATTCCGCGCGCACGTGTACATCGGACTGTCGGAACTGGCGGCCATCGTCGGAGCGCTACTCTACATGGCGCGCACTGCACGGGTAACGAGCGCGGCGCCGCGCAGGATTCGCTAGAGACCGTCCCGTGCTGTCGGCAGTGCAATCTTGTTAGAAGGTCCGGCCGAGCGGCTGGTCCCAGGGCTGCGGCGCTGCAACCCGGACGATCTCCTCTTCGCTATCCCGCACGTACAGGTAGAGGTGGGCGAAGAACTCCTCCTCCGGCAGTGGATACGTCGGATTGATGCAGAGGTACGGATGTCGCCACGGTGGGCGCACTCCCGGCTCGCAGAGCACCTCTATCCGTAGCCCAACGCGTAGCCGATAGGTAACACCGGGAAACAGGCGCGACCGTAACTCCAGGTAACCCTGCCGTTGCAGGTCCGCCCACAGATCCTCGCCCAGGGTCGAACGCGCAACGAGCCGGGCGTTCTCGCGGGCTCGCCGATAATCCGCACGGTGGAAGTCCGGCCCCGCACTTCGTCGTGGCACATGGCTCCATCGCATCGTCCAGGGCAACTCAAGGTCATCCTCGCGCGCGGTCGATGGCACATTCGCATCAAACAGCCGCCGCACGAACCGCATCACCAGACGGCAGTCCCTTTCGCTGTTCCTGTGATTAGCCGCCCGCTATGGGCGCGATGATCTGATATTCCTCCGCCTTGGGGTCGAACGGGCCAGTGTCCAGGAGGTGCTGGTCGCCGACCTTGCGCGAGACCAGGCACCCTTGCCGTCGCGCGTCCGCGATGATGCGCTCTGCCTCCTCGATGGCCGCTCGTGTTTCCTCGGTATCCACCGTGGTGTCCCACTCGACGGTCTGGTGACCGTGCCGGTTCGGGATGATCAGTCGTGCCATTGGATGCCTCCTCCTGTCTCCTGGCTGACTCGTGGGCGGATTATACTCCGCCCCGCATATCGGGGCAACCCATGCGTGTCTTGAGATCGCCGCACCAGTCTACCGCTGCCGGCTCGCACCGCTTCTATCGCTTGCTCAGCCGCAGGCTTTCCCAACTACCGTCTCCATACCAGCCCCCGTCCACCGAAAGCGTATGGCCATTCACAAAGCCGCTGAGCAGGGGGTCAGCGAGAAACGCCACCGCCTGCGCGACATCATTCGGGGAGGCGAAGCGATTCATCGGAATGCGCCCGGTGATATCGGCGTCGGCGTAGGTGCCGGCCGCCTGATCGACGGCGTCCATCTCCGTCTTCACCCAGCCGGGACAGACCGCGTTGCACCGCACGCCCCGCCCTCCCCATTCGGCGGCGAGGGTGCGCGTCAGACCGACGATGCCGTGCTTGCTCGCGTTATACGCTGAGCGGTCCGCTACCCCGAGCAAGCCGGCGACAGACGCGATATTCACGACGCTGCCCTGTCCGCGCTCCAGCATGTGGCGTCCGATCTCCCGGCAGAGCAGGAACGGACCGGTGAGGTTCACCGCGAGGACGCGCTCCCAGTCCGAGAGCGTCGTCGTCTCCGCAGGCGCGATATGGCTGATACCGGCGTTGTTCACCAGCACGTCCACCCGGGCGAATGCGTCCAGCGCGGCACGGCAGACGCGGTGCGCGGTGTCCTCAGAGGAGACATCGCCTGTCACAGAGATCGCCGCCGTTCCCTGCCCCTGCAGTTCCTCCAGCGTCTGCGTCGGTTCCCGCACATCGTTCAGCACGACGGCGTACCCAAGCTCGCCGAGCAGTGCTGCGGTCCGCCGCCCGATCCCCTGTGCGGCGCCCGTGATTATAGCCACACGTCCGTTGGACGGCCCCAAAGACATGACCTCCCGTTTCTGCTTGTCCGACGACTACAACACCGACGCATTGCCCGGCCGCATATTCAGCCGCCCGGCGCTGCAAGCACCGGATGTTACTCGTCGCTCTTGCTGGCAGCGCTCGCAGTGCGAATCGTCTCCACGACGCTTGAGTCGGCGAGCGTCGTGGTATCCCCGAGCGCACGGTTGTTGGCGATGTCGCGCAGCAACCGGCGCATGATCTTTCCGCTGCGGGTCTTCGGCAGCTCGGGCGTGAACATGATCTGCTTTGGCCGTGCTATCGCGCCGATCTTGCGTCCCACATATTGCCGCAGCTCTTCGCCCAGGCCGGGCGCGGGCTCGGTCTCACCGCGAAGGATCACGAACGCAAAGATCGCCTCGCCCGTCAGGTCATTCTGTTGCCCGATCACCGCAGCCTCCGCGACTCGCTGGTCGGACACAAGTGCGCTCTCCACTTCCATTGTGCTAATGCGGTGGCCGGAGACGTTCATCACATCGTCAACCCGCCCAAGCAGCCAGTAATAGCCATTGTCGTCGCGCTTCGCGCCGTCGCCGGGGAAGTACATCCCGGGGAATCGGCTCCAGTACGTTTCCTGGTAGCGCTCTGGCTCCTTGTAGAGACCACGCAGCATCGAGGGCCATGGCTTCTTCAGAACGAGGTAGCCGCCGCCGCCGGCCGGCACGGAGTTACCCTGCTCGTCCACCACGTCCGCCTCCACGCCTGGCAATGGACGCGTCGCGCTGCCCGGCTTCAGGTTGGTGATCCCCGGCAGCGGGGCAATCAGAATTGCGCCGGTCTCTGTTTGCCACCACGTATCCACCACCGGACACCGCTCGCTACCGATGTACTTGTGGTACCACAGCCAGGCTTCGGGGTTGATCGGCTCGCCCACGGAGCCGAGCAAACGCAGCGTGGATAGGTCGTGCTTCTCCGCGTGCTCCGTACCCCACTTCATGTGCGCCCGGATCGCAGTTGGCGCGGTGTACAGCACCGTCACCTTATATCGCTCGATAATCTCCCACCACCGGTCCCGCGCCGGGAAGTCGGGTACGCCCTCATAGATCACACCCGTAGTGTGGTTCGCAAGCGGGCCATACACGATATATGAGTGCCCCGTCACCCAGCCGATATCGGCGGCGCACCAGTACACGTCATCTGGCTTTATGTCAAACACCATCTCATGCGTGGTCATCACGCCGAGCAGGTAGCCCGCGGTGGTATGGACGATCCCCTTCGGCTTTGCGGTCGTACCTGATGTGTACAGCAGGTACAGCATGTCCTCCGAGTCGAGCTGCTCCGGCTCGCACTCGGTTTGCTGCTGCGGCACAAGGTCGTGCCACCAGATGTC
>JAUJMR010000017.1:8429-16516 GCA_030446765.1 Chloroflexia bacterium | reverse complement strand
GCCACCACCGTTGCGCACGTGCCGGTCGAGGCAGTTATATGAGATGTTGAGCTTGCCGCCGATGAACCACTTGGCGTACGGTGCGTTCCACTCCAGCACCGTGTCGTATGGCCGGAACCAGTCCAGCTTCTCCGCCTGCTTCGCCCAGTACCCTTCAAGGTCGCGCTCTGCCTCCTCGTAGATACTCTCGGACGAGACGTTTGCCTGCGCGCGGAACGCCTCTGACGGCGGGAACGAGCGGTCCTCGCTCATCAGACTCTCGATGGTGATGTCGCGTGTTTGCTCCGTCACGACCGTTCTTCTCCTTTGCTTCGACCCTCACCCGGACCGGTTTGAGTGCGCCGATTATAACACGGTCGTCCGCCGGCACAGGACCCGGCCGGCGCGCGAGCCGGGAGCACTTCCCGGCACGATCATGTCCGACGCGCTTTGCCCCCAAGGTATATAATTGAGCAGGGAGAATAGTCTCCTGGTAGACAGATTTTAGAGGAAAGAGATGACCACTCGGAACGGCGTAAAGACGGTATTTTTGCTCACGGCACTTACTGGTTTGTTGCTGCTCGTCGGCGGAGCTATCGGCGGACGTGGTGGACTGATAATCGCGTTCGGGTTCGCGCTGCTTACGAACGTGTTCGCGTACTGGAACTCGGACAAGGTAGCACTGGCGATGTCCGGCGCGCACGAAGTTAGCCCTGCCGACGCGCCGGAATTGCACCGCATGGTCGAGGAACTCGCCATGAACGCGCGGTTGCCGAAGCCTCGCGTGTACGTAATTAATACTCCCTCGCCAAACGCGTTCGCGACCGGCCGTGATCCGAAGCACGCGGCGGTTGCGGCAACCACGGGCATCATGCAACTCCTGAGCTATGACGAACTGCGGGGCGTTATGGCGCACGAGTTGGCCCACATCAAGAATCGCGACACGCTGATTCAAACGATCGTCGCGACGATCGCGGGTACGATCATGTTCCTGGCACAGATGGCGCAGTTCGCCGCCCTTTTCGGTGGACTGGGCAGGTCGGACGACGACGAGGGCGGAATGAACCCGATTGGGCTACTGGTGTCCATCATCGTCGCGCCAATCGCGGCCACCCTCATCCAGATGGCGATCTCGCGTTCGCGTGAGTACGCGGCGGATGCCGGTGGCGCGCAGATCAGCGGTCAGCCGATGGCGCTGGCAAGTGCGCTTCAACGGCTGGAGGCCGGCGCGCACGTTCGCCCAATGCAGGTGAACCCTGCGACGGCACACCTGTTCATCGTCAACCCGTTCAAGGGAGGAGGGCTCTCGGGCCTCTTCAGCACACACCCCCCAATCGCCGAGCGCGTAGCGCGCCTGCAACAACTGGCATATGGCGGGAGCTTCGCGACGGCATAGGGCGTGGCGAGACGGAGCGGCCAGCTATCGACCGTTGGGCCCGATCTGGCAGCTCCACTACTCGGGTGGCAGGGGCGAGCGCAACGTAGGGCCGCGTCCGCGCCGGGGCAGCGATAGCGGCCCGTCGGCCACCTTGGTGCTTTGAGCGTAATTGCTGGTTGTGCCGCGGGGTCACGCGTTTGTGGTGGCGGATGAGTTGCCCGCAGGTGGATTTTTTTGGCTTAGAGGTTGGATTTTGACCAGCGCAGACCGCGCCGAGCTAGGTCACAATGCTTACCAACAGAGCCAGGTGATCCTTCGTGAGTCCTGGCATGTGCCGATGCGCCTCAGATTGTAGGTGACGGTCATACTATGGGTTCCCGGCGATCGGTGGCTGGCAAGTGTTGCTCGTTAGGCTGTAAGCCTGCTTCTATCTGGCACTTTTCTTGCACCCCTAATAGGACATGACCGTAATGCGATTCAGGAGGATCGAACTGTGGACAACACCCCGAACAGCGAAGAGCGCTTCGATAAGCAGGTAGAGCAAGCCAGCGACGATATGCTTGCCGGTCGCGACACACCATGGGTTGAGCGCGAACCGCACCGAGGTGAGGCTGCGTTCACCGAGGGAAGCGAGACGATCGATCCCGTGGCGCAGGGACCGGGCGGCGTGAGCGGCGGTGGTAGCTTTGGGGAGAGCGGCGCCCATCAGGGTAGCTCTGCATCGGAGTCCAACTACAGCGGAGCCGACGGGCCTCGTGGTGAGAACACACCCGGTGCGTTCGCCGAAGAAGGGAAAGAGGGCGGCGTCACTACCGGCGCCGACACCCGTGACAACGCGGTGAAAAAGCTGCAGGACCTCTAACGCAACGTATCCGGTGCGCGCCGGTTATGGCATCTTGTTCTCTTCAACGGCTCGTGGTGCCAGGCGACTTTCACTCGGTGGAAGGGCGCGTCCATTTGAACGCGAGGGATCCCCGCTGCACTTCCAGTTCCGTCACGTTGCTGGTTTCCAATGCGCTGATCGTACTTTCGATCCCACCCGCCGAGCGCCTCTCGGGTCGCGCTGAACTCAGCAGGGATTCCCGTTCGCGGAGCAACTCGACAGCGTCCTCTATCGCGACCATCCGGAACGCTACTCGGTCGCCGGGCCGGAGTTGCCCCGCGGTGGGCAGATCCACGGCCGCGATCACGGCCGGCTTCGGGTAGCCGCCTGTGGTTTGTCGATCGGGGAGCAGGAGGATAGGCGCGCCGTCCGCCGGAACTTGCACGGCACCGAGGGGAACGCCCTCCGTCCGCCATGCTTGCGCGCGCACGGGTAAGCGTGGACCGTCAAGCCGCACACCCACCCGGTTGGATCGACCATTAACGGTCCAGTCTGCCGCTAGGAGATGTTCGAGCGCCTCACGCATCTCGGCAGCCTGTGGTCCCTCCACGATCCGTAGTGTTGTTTCGCGGCCGTAGCGCCGTAGGAGGGAGTGCGGAAGTACACGGACGAGGGGTGTGGTACTGCTGGCTGGCTCAATGGTGCGAATGATGTCCCCACCAAGCAGCGGTCGGCCTTCGAACCCGCCGATGTGAGCGGTTACCGCGGTGGATCGACTACCGAGCACGGGCTCGACATCGACACCGCCTCGGAGGCAGAGATATGCTCGCGCGCCGATACGGACCGCCCCGAACCGGAGCACATCGCCTTCGCGCACGGCGAATGCTCTTTGGGGTTGAATGCGCCGGCCGTTCACCGTCAGGTTCATGTCTGCGCCAGTGTACGCGCAGTCCAGACTACCCAAAGCCTCGAGCTCCGGACCAACGAGCGTCATCTCCAGTCCGGCGGCGTGCGCGGGATTGTCCAGGAGCCTGTTTCCGAGTCGTAACGACTCCGTGTCCATCGCGCCGCTGAGCGGCACGCCAAAGCGGCCATAGCCGGGCCGGCCGAGATCCTGCACCGTTGTCTGCAGCCCGGCCCGCCGAACGAGCAGTGCGTCCCTGCTCATCGCTGGCCCGCCAGGATCTCGAAATGGATGCGGCTGTACTCTGCATGGTCGACCGGCCTGAAGCGCACGCGGTCACCCGGCAGCAGCATAGACGGCGGGTACTCACGCGGGTCGAACAGCCGGCACGGCGTGCGGCCGATAAGGTTCCAGCCACCCGGACTGGCAACGGGATAGATGCTGGTCTGGTCCTCTGCTATGGCGACACTTCCCGCGGGCACAATGGTACGCGGCGTCTCGTGCCGTGGCGTAGTCAACCGGTCTGGCAAGGGGCCGAGATATGGGAAGCCCGGCATAAATCCCAGAAACCGCACGATGTACTCCGTCTGAACGTGCAACTCCACCACTTCCGACTCGCTGACACCCGCGAAGGCTGCCACTCTGCCGAGGTCGACGCCCATCTCGCCGCCGTACAGGACCGGGATCTCTTTCAGTCGCGACTCGGAGTCCTCTACCGGTGCTGGTAACGCGAGGCTGGACACATACGTTTCGATCTCGACCGCGGTTGTCCGCAGCGGGTCATAGAGCAGTAGCATTGTATCGTCGGTTGGGATAGCATCGACGAGGTGTGGAGGCGGCGCGCCGTCCAGTGCCGCCAGGATTCCCCGAAGGTGTGCCGCGCGCTGTTCAAGATCCCCCTCCGCCAGCGCCATTACCGCGCTTTCACCTGCGGGAACAAATCGCAGTCTCATCATCACGCTAGGTAGTCCGTGACAGCGTGATTAACGATGCGCGAACGGTGCGTGGTGGTGCTTTCCATCGGTGTTCTCCTGACCCTTCTTCAGGGACGGACACAGCACATCGCGTGCAACCGGCACTGGCACCGCTCTTGCACCGTGTCTCGGCGCTACTCAGTGGAGCATAACATCTGTTGTGACAGTGGTGCCTGTTAGCGCGACGGCGACCCGCATGGTCAAGGGGGTGAAGTGTGGCGCGTGACGAAGCTGAGGTGACCCGCGTTCTGGCTGGTGCCCACGCGTACATACAAACGCTGCCCGCTCTGGAGCGCCAGGTGGCATCGCTTGCAGCGGACGGCACGCCCGCCTGGGAGATTGCTCAGACGACGGGTATGAGCGAGGCCGCAGTGTATCGGACGCTTGATGGGGTCGTCGCCGCGACGACCGGACGTCGCCGCGACGACCGGACGGCATCAGGATCGGACCGTGGCAGACGTGCTACGACGTGGAGACCGGACAGCGGCGGCAAGAGCGCATCAGGGTCCGATACGTCGACCCGGTGGATGGTCGGGATCTCCGGCGGCTACGGGGCCCACGGGATTCGGCACGTTAGACACAGAGCCACCAGCGGATAGTACCGAGCCTCCAGACCCTGGAGGATCGCTAGTCCGGCTCAAGCAATGGAAAATACGACAAGCGCCCTGCTCAACGAACGACGTTATCCGGATCGAACGACGTAATCCGGATTGAACGGCGTCTGCCCTGATACTGTCAGCAGCAGGCGTGAAGGTTTTGCTGTACCACCGTGCTTTCTACTTGCCCTCAACCGGCACACCGTACGTGATCGCAAATCCGGATATGCGTCGGCATCAAGCAGTACAGGGATCATGGTACGCTGTGCGGATTCAACGCTGATGCACGGAACTGTTCAACCGGATATCGTACGACCGTCGGCCAGTGCAGTCTCTATGAGCACCGATGTGGCATTCGTGAGCATATCGAGCGTCAGGCTGGCACGTGGAGCATCTTGCTGTGCCGTCTGCTCAGGTATGTACGGTACATGGACGAAACCATTGGGAATATCCCACGCGCGTTCCGCGAGCGCGTGCAGCACCAGGTACATGCACGCGTTGCAGAGATAGAGTCCGGCGGTATCGGAGATGTAGGCGGGGATATGCCCTCGCCTTCAAGCGCTCGACGCTTTGCCGCAGTGGTAATCGCGACAGGTATGCCGCGGGGTCGCTCGGCACGATCGGGCAATCCCTCACTTGCTGCCCCGAGTTGTCCGGGATGCCGAAATCCAGAGCGTTCACAGCGACCCGCTCAATGGCGACCGCTGTCCGTCCCGCTGCGAGGCCGAGGTTAATGATGGCCCGGGGTCTCGGCCCATCCAGAAGCCGGTCGATCTCGCCGGGCAGGCGGACAATGTCGACGGGCAAGCAGGTGCTCACAAGGCGCACGCCTCCAAACTCCGCGCCGTGCAGTCGGTCGGCGATTAGCGCGGATGGGTTGATGAGATCGCCGCCGAAGGGCTCGAAGCCAGTCAGCAGGACGACGTTCCTATCCGGCATCGAGCAATGCCTCCCTCGGACCTGTGATGCGTTCACCCGTGTGCATCATCTGCAACAGCCGCTTGCGACCGCGTGGCCGGCCAATGGTGACCGCCCCGACGAGCCGGTCTTCCAGGAAGAAGAGCTTCTTGTACTCGCGCTCCTCAGGCACGGCGCGCGTGACGAACTCCAGGTCTGGACGGTTTTCGGCCGTCACGCCCATCACCGCGATGTTCGAGGAGAACAGCGGGCTCGTGTACGTCGGCACCTCATGGTACACACTCTTCGCCACCAACCATGTTTATCCCGGCAGTGCGCCCGTGCGAGAGCGCGTTGTCCCAGGTCCCCATCGTGTTGTGCTTCTCGACGTGAACATCGAAGAAATCCGCGACATCGCCCGCGGCGTAGATATCGGGCACGTTCGTTCGCAAGTACTGGTCGGTCACGATGCCCTTGCGCAGCTCCACGCCGGTGCCCGCAAGGAGTTGCGTGTTTAGTGAGTCCGACACCGACGCCCATCACGTCCGCCTGTACCTCGCGCCCGGTGGTCGTCACCACGTGGTGCAGCATGCCGTTCGCGGGAATGATCTCACGCACCTCCTCGCCGTAGATGATCTCCACGCCGTGATCGCGCGCGAGGTCGTCGACGATCGCGCCAGCCTCGGCGTCGAGCGTTCGCCGCAGAAACGGCTTGTTGCGCATGAGCCAGGTGGTATGGAGGCCGCGCATCGCGAAGCCCTCCGCCAGCTCATAGGCGATGAACGAGCCACCAGCGACGACGGCGCTTCGGCCCGGCGTGGCCTCCGCAATGATTGCCTTGGTGTCGTCCATCGTCTGAAAAGTTGAACACGGCAGGATGGTCCCCGCCGGGACACGGCATCTGGGTTCGGCCAGCCCCCGGTCGCGACAAGCAGCGCGTCGTACGGAAGCTCGCGGCCGTCATCGAGCAGCACGGAGTGTCCCTCCGCGTCCACGCTCTGTACAAGTACGCCGGTGAGCAGCGTGATCTGCCGGTCCTCGTGCTGCGCGACCGTGCGCATAAACACCTTCTCCTCGCGCACGATACCCTTGAGGAACCGAGGCAGCGCGACGCGGTTATACAGCGGATACGGTCGTTGGTGAGCACGGTGATGCTACAGTTCGGGTCGTTCTTCCGCAAGGTTTCCGCGCAGGTCGTACCTGCGGCGCCGTTGCCGATGATGACGTACCTGCGGTCTCTGGTTGCCAAGCGGACCTCCGGGTGAGGATGCAAAGAAATGGTTATGGGAGTGGACTCGGCAAGGTGTCTACAGGCATCTCGCCGATTACGCACATGCTAAAGTATGCTGCCGCGCCGGAAGAGGTGTCAAGGATTCAAGCGGGTTGCCGACACAGGTGCCGGTAGTGCCTAGCTTCGCTGCAATGCAGTACGACGGCGGAAACGTCTGGGTTTAGCACGCACCGGAACGCCCTCCGATCTATAGCGGAGTCGGCGCGATGGTTTGTCAGCAACCGTTTGGTGTCATCTTGTGAAAAAGGGGAGTGGGCGGTGAGAACTGCGGAACAGGCACCGAGGGAGCATGCAACCGATGTGCTGATCGTCGGCGGCGGTTTAGGCGGCGTGGCCGGTGCGTTGGCAGCGCTACGGCTCGGCGCACGGGTCATTCTCACCGAGGAGACCGACTGGCTCGGTGGCCAACTCACCGCTCAGGCGGTGCCGCCGGACGAGCATCCGTGGATCGAGCGGACCGGCTGCACGGCAAGCTACCGTCGACTTCGAGAGAAGATCCGGGAATACTACCGCCGCAACTACCCGCTGCTGCCTGGGCCGCGTGCCGACCCATGCCTGAATCCAGGAGCGGGGTACGTGAGCGCGCTGTGCCACGAGCCGCGAGCGGCATTGGCCGCTATTGAGGAGATGCTTGCCCCGTACCGGTCCAGCCGCCAACTGTTGGTGTTGCTCGAGCACTGGCCCGTCACCGCAGAGGTCAACAGCGACCGGGTGCAGGCCGTGACGTTGCGAACCGGAACGGGTAAGGACGTGGTTGTGCGCGCACCGTTCGTGCTCGACGCCACGGAGCTGGGGGATCTGCTGCCGCTTGCCGGTGTTGAGCACGTCATAGGGGCTGAGAGCCAGGCGGACACGGGCGAGCCGAACGCGGTTGAGGGCAAGGCACAGCCGCTCGATCAGCAGGCGGTGAGCTGGTGCTTCGCGATCGACCACCTACCCGGTGAGGATCACACGATCGAACGACCGGATGCGTACCAGTTCTGGCAGGAATACCGGGCGCCGTTCTGGCCAGGCCCGCACCTCGGCTGGACGGACGTCGACCCACAAACCCTCGATGCGCGCCACATGCCGATCTTCAGCGGCGCTGCCGACGGGCGGGGCGCTCGAGACTTCTGGCATTACCGACGGATCCTGTACCGGAGGCATTATCCGGAAGGTGTGTTTCCCTCCGATATCACGCTCGTTAACTGGCCGCAAATCGATTACTGGCTCCAGCCGTTGCTTGGTGTGCCCGAGGAGGAAGTA
>JAUJMR010000017.1:0-8329 GCA_030446765.1 Chloroflexia bacterium | reverse complement strand
GGGACAGCGTTGGTATCGGCAGCTACCGGATCGATCTCCACCCAAGCACCGGGGGACGCAACTACGTCGACATCTCCTCTTGGCCCTTTCAGATCCCGCTGGGCGCGCTTATACCGGTACGGATCGAGAATCTGCTGCCAGCGAACAAGAATCTCGGCACGACGCATATCACGAACGGGTGCTATCGTCTGCATCCCGTGGAGTGGAACATCGGCGAGGCCGCCGGTGCGCTCGCCGCGTACTGTCTTCATCGGCGTTTGACGCCACGCCAGGTGCGGAACGACGCGCAGCACCTTGAGGATTTTCAGCGCACGCTTACCGACGTGCTGGGCATTGAGCTGAACTGGCCTCGTTATACACCGCGCTGATGGGGAACAGTCGAGGCGCGATTAGGGCTGTACGCTCTGGAACTGCTAGATCAGCGGACGAGGTAAGCCGTCAACAAGGCTCTCGTGGATCGCTTGCACAACCTGCGTGACGAGTAGGCCGTGGTCGACGCCGGGCGACAGCGCCTTTCCGGCGAGCAGGTTGCGGGCGAAAGTGATCGCCATCCAGCTGGGAAAGCCCTGCGGTGTGCCGTCGACATCGAGGACGCTGGTCGCGGGAAACTCCAAGCGCTCGCCAGCGTACCACAGTCCCTGGTCCTGCTGGTCGATGTATAGCGCGGCGTCACTACCGATAAGCCGGTACTTGAAATCGACCACCGAGGGCATTGACTCGGGCAGCACCCAGAGGGATTCCAACGTGGCGGACGTTCCATCCTCGAATGTGAGCAGCGCGTGGATCCCGTCCCAAGTGTCAATGCCGCGGCGCGCGAGCTGGCCCCGAAAGCCGGTAGCGTACACCCGTGCCGGCCGTTTGCCGGAGAGCCAGATTGCCAGATCAACTGTATGGGGCATCAGGAACCAGCCGGGGCTTGACTGTGCGCTCCAGGCGAGCATCGACAGCGGCACAGTGTAGGTATTGCTCAGATGCGCCGACTGGGCAACAACATCCCCGACCGTGCCGGAGTCGATTGCTGCCCGCGCGCGCACGAACGCAGGATTCCAGCGGTTCTCAAACGCCACCATGCACTGCACCCCAGCGGTGTCAACCGCGTCCCGGATCGCCGTCGCGTCCTCCACAGTGCTCGCGAGCGGCTTCTCGATCAGCAAGTGCAGCCCGGCGCGTGCGGCGTCGAGCGCCGGTGTTCGGTGGGCGAAGTCGGGTGTAGCAATCACCACCGCGTCCAGTCGCTCACCATTGAAGAGCGCTGTATGGGATGGGTACGTGCGGACCCCCAGGTCGCGGGCGATGGCTTCGGCTGTCGGGAGCGAGGCATCCGCGACGGCTGTTACCTCGACACCGGGGACCGTGCGAAGCGCCCGAAGGTACATCCGGCCGCGTGTGCCCGCCCCGATGATGCCGATCCGCAACATACTTGGATCCCCTTTCGCGCCCGCACCGTCCGGCAGTGTAGCACAGCCGTGCGCGGTGATATAATCGAGTGAGGTACCGATATGGGCATGTTCGAGAAACGAAAGCGGGTCGCTATCTGCCGCGGGCCGCACTGTTCGGCGCGCGACTCTGCGACGCTCGCCGACCTTCTGGACGCGGAGATCGCGCGGCATGACCTGGTGGATGAGGTCGGCACCCGTCCTGGTGCGTGTAACAAGCTGTGCGACGAAGGGCCGAGCATGGTGGTCCATCCGGACAAGATTTGGTATTCGGGCCTCACGCCGGACGCAGTGCGGGAGGTCGTGCATCAGCACCTTTCGGGTGGCGACCCCGTGCGCAGGTACGTGGCCCGCGACCTGAGTCGATTCGGCACTCGCGGTGCGTACGATCCGTAGGACTCCACCGCCGCTGGGTGGGCGTGTGCGACTTTCCGTGGACGACGACGCGTGAGCGGACACCCGTCGCTTCTCTCCGCAGCCCGCAGCACCCCACGCGACTCGTGGCAGTGGATACGCTGGGATCTGCCGTTTCGCGTTCTGCCCTTACTGCTCGTGCCCGTGCTGCTGGTTCCCCTTACTCCCCTCTCGGCACGCACCATCGGACTCACCACGGATCACCTCGGAGTGCAGATAGCGCTCGGTGCCTTGCTCGGGCCGCCTTTCGGCTGGCTCGCCTGGTGGTTTCGGCGGTGGTACATGCGCTTCCCGGTCGTACCGACCGATGCGGATAATCTATTGCAGAGCCTGTATTATGTCGTTCTGAATGCCCCGGCGGAGGAGTTGTTTTTTCGAGTGCTGCTGCTGGGCTGGCTACAAAGCCACACTGGCGCGCCGGTGGCGTGGCTCGTCTCCACGCTGGTGTTTGGCCTGTATCACTTCCCTGCCGGTTGGGGCTGGCGGGCTGTTGCCGGCGTCACAGTCGCGGGTGGATTCTTCGGCGCGCTCTTCTTGCTCGGCCCGGGCGGTGGCTCCGCCGTGCTCTCGATGATTGTCCACGCTTTCGGAACGTGTGGGTTCCTTAGCTTCGGGCCATGGGCGGCGTATCGGCTCGCCGTCCGGCGGAACGCGCGGCGCGGTCAACAGTCGTTTAGACCGAACCGCTAACCGCGGGCTTCACCCCGCCGCGCCTCGTGGCGTGGGCGTTGCTGAGTGCAGCGCTGTGGCGTAAAGAAGGTAGCGAACGATGCGGTTCCGGGACAGACACGACGCCGGACGGCAACTGGCCGATCGGTTGGAAGGATATCGGGGCACGGATTCGATCGTGCTTGCCTTGCCCCGGGGCGGGGTCCCCGTCGGCTACGAGGTGGCGCGGAGACTCGATGCGCCGCTTGACGTGCTTGTCGCGCGCAAGCTCGGCGCGCCCACACAGCCGGAGCTTGGCATCGGGGCGATCGCGCCAGGTGACATCATCGTCATGAGTTCCAGTGCGCCACTCATACCGGATGTGACGCCTGCGTACCTTGAGGCGGTAACGCGTCGAGAGACCGTCGAGATGAATCGACGCATGCAGCTGTATCGGGGCAACTGCCCGTCCGTGAGCCTCCAGGGCAGAACGGCGATACTTGTGGACGACGGCCTGGCAACCGGCGTCACCGCAGTCGCCGCCGTCCGTTCCGCCCGTCAGCAGGGTGCCCACCGCCTGGTCTTCGCCGCTCCAGTATGTGCGTTGCAGGGTATTCAGACGCTCACGCCTGAAGTGGATGAGGTGGAGTACGTGCACGCCCCAGCAGACCTGCGGGCGATCGGTTTATGGTACGACGACTTCCGGCAGACGACGGACGAGGAGGTACAACGCCTGCTCGCGTTCGAGGCGTGAGGGGCGAGTCGCGCCCCACTGCCGCAGGTGGCGGTATACTGCTCTCGGACATGAAACTATCGGGGGCGAGGTCATGGCGACGAGGACATACACGGCTGTGTTGCAGTTTGAGGACGGCACGTACATCGCGGAATGCCTGGAGATAGGCACGGCAGCGGAAGGGCGGGACGTCCAGGAGGCGCTGCGAAACCTGACCCGTTCGACCCAGGCGTATCTGCGCCAGAATGCGCCACCGCCCTCATCCACGCCGCTCGTGACCACGTTCGAAGTTGAACTAGACGGATAGCGGATACCACCAAGGCACTCCTATTCCGGCGGGTTCTCCTCCACCACGACCGGCCGAATCTCGGATGGGTCACGGTCGAACATACCGCGCATCTCACCGAATAGGCTGTTGAGGTCTTCGGGTGCGACCGCGCGGCACAGGCGAGCGGCGTACGTGTCGCGCAGCTTCCTCACGTAGTATTCCGCGTCGTAGTCCGTCGCCCCCGGTGTATACAGCTTCTTGTAGCCGTGCCGTCCGCGTGCGGCGTGATAGTAGCGGACCCGGTCGCCGGGCTGCCAGCGCGCGTTCGCCGCAAGGAGCACCTCATACTGCTCCTCTTTTTTGCCCGAAGCGCGGTACGCTTCCTCCGCCTTGGTCAGCTGCACTGTGACCGCGAGGTCCTCGACCGGCACTTTCTTCGAACGGATTGCGACGACCCTTTGCTCGAAGCTCTCCCGAACGCCCGCGAAGTCCAGTGCGAGCAGCTTCGGTAGCGCCTCATTGAAGAACTGCTCCCCAAAGGGCTCGTTCCGTGAGCTCTTGAACGCCGCGCCGACCATCTTAATCTCGCCGTCGTAGCCCTGCAGGATGTAGTTCTTCTCCTGGTATGAGTACATCCGCGCATACCGGCCATCATGCTCGATGGAGATGCCCCGCGGCAACTCGCGCCCGACCTCCTCCACGAGTCGCAACTCGTCCGCATACGTCCATCCTTCGGGCACCGTGAAGTACACGCCGTCGGTGTCCGCTTCGATGAGCCGCATGCCCTTCGACCGCAGCACTCGCATCATCTGCCGCAGGATCTCCTGGCCGCGCTGCGTGACCTGCGTAGCGGCCCCGATGTCACCGAACAGGGCGAAGCTCGCGCCCATCGAGCCGTAGAAGCTGTTGATGAGGATCTTCATCGCGCCCTGCATGGCGTCGTGGTACACCCGCTCCGCCGATCCTGGAGGCTGGGTGCGGCCTAGCCGCTTGTGCTCCAGCCTAAGATCTGTGAGCTTGCGCAGCATTCCGGGGAAGACGCGCAATGAGTCAGTACGCGGTGCGATCCCATACGCCAGCATGATGCTGGGGTACAGCGAGGCGACGTCCGCCTTCACCACGTTCGAGAGGATGCCGCTCAGGTACATGCGGGTATAACCGCCGATGTACTTCTCCGCTGCGACGGCCTCGCCCGCGCGGGGGATGGACCGGCCCGCCCACAGGTAGGAGCGCACGAGCATTGGCTCGATCAGGCCCTGACCGGTGCCCGCCGTCGCGATGCGCTCGTATGTCTTGGGGACCATGCTCGCGAGCGCATAGGAGCTTGCCATCAGCAACTGGGAGAGCGCATCGACCTCGCGCACGTCATCGAGCGCGTATCGTCGTACCCGCTCCGGGTCCGAGCGCCATGTGCGGTAGATCTCCGGGCCCTCGACGTATTCGCGGTCTGCGGACGCGAGCCCGAAATAGCGTGCGGCGGACTTCAGGCCGTATGACCGGATATCGTGGACGATGGCGTCGCGCCGCTTTACGGCATGCAGCGTGTCGATGATCTCCCGGCCGGCGACACTGTGCCGGCGGAACTGCTGGTTACGCGCGCCGACCTTCAGCGCGTCGCGGCTTTCTACCGGAGCGTCGTTGTCGCGCCCCAGGCCGAGGTGGACTCCGTTCGCCGCGGAGCGGGCCACGAGAAATGGGATGTCGAAGTCGAAGACGTTATGGCCTTCGAGAACGTCGGGATCGCGCTCGCGAACGATTTGCACGAACGCCGAGAGGAGTCCGGCTTCCCCCCCATGTTCCCTAGCATCTAGCGCTTGTTGCCAGCCAGTACTGTCGCGCACGGAGATCATGAAGACCTCGCCATCAAGGGGGTTCAGCGACGTGGTCTCCAGGTCGAACTGCATCCGGCGCACGTCCTCCCAAAGCAGTCCTTTGTAGAAGGCGCGGCCGGTTTGGACCAGGTACTGTTCTACGGGTGGGCGGTAGTACACGTGGTCGCGCAGATCCCAGAGGCGGTCTTGGCCCTGGCTACGCAATATCGCACGCTCCAGGATCGTGAAGTCACGGGCAAGTACCAGGAACCGGTAATGGTTGTCGCCGTCGAGTTCTCGATACCCCGCCTGCCTGCCGTGGGATAGCGTGGGAAACCGGTTGGAAGGCGCGAGCCGCTCGAGCGGCAGGTCACCAAGCAGCGCGAGGTCCGGAATAAGGAGCCACGGATTGAAGGAGTCGTCCTCCGCCTGGGTCGTGCCATCGGCGAGCCTGCGCCATACCCGAGCTTGCCCCGTGTACTTCGCGAGCGCGGAAACGATGCCCGGCGTCTCGTCCACGCCGAACAGGGTGGAATCGCCACCGGGTGAGTCTGCGGCGCTGGTGTGCCTTTCTCGGTCTGTGATCATTCTTCGAGTGTAGCAGAGCCCTGCACTGGAGCCCATCCGCTTGCCCCGCGGCCGGTAGTCCTCTACCCTTTCCTCGCACGCAGCTGGGCTTCGACCTCACGCAGCATTATGGAGAGGGCAGAGGCGACGTTGAGTGACGTTGCGGAACCACGCATCGGAATTCGTACGATGCAATCGCACGGCTCTCGATGGACCTCGCTCAGTCCAAATGTCTCGTTGCCGACGATGACCGCCGTACTGGCCATCCTTCACCCTACTGTGCTGCTTTCTGTAATGGCACGCGCATCGAAATGAGTTACAATGAGCGTCGAGAGCGCAGCACCACGTGTGCCAGCATCTCGCGCCGTTAGCGGCGAATGGCCACGGCGCCAACGACAAGCAGCGCGATTCCCACGAACGTCCAGGGGCTTGCCGGATGCTTATCCAACCCGAAAAACCCGAAATGGTCGATCAGTGCCCCGATCGTCAGCTGTGCGATAAGCGCGACCGCGATCCCGGCCGCCACGCCAAGCTTCGAGATCGTGAACACCACCCCCATCATTAGTATCCCTTCCTGACACAAAGCCGCTCGCGACGCTTGTCCTGACGGCGCAGCTGGAAGGTGTGGCGGCGTGAGCGCCCGGTGGCATCCTGTCACTCAACCAAGGTCGCGAACGTGCCTGCATTATGCAGTACCGAGATGGGCACCGGCACACTACGCTGGACCAACCGCGACCCGGTAGCAGCCGAGCCGGAGGTCGACTAGACCTACGGTGTGGTGGGATGCCTACTGAACTCTTGTGGGAGCTGGCGCCTAATGGCCCATCGCTACCTTTAGAGCCGGACGCCGCAGCATCTAACTAATCCTGAGTGGACAGATGCGGGTTCTGGTACGGGGCAGCTATTATGGGGTGAGCAGGGCCGGCGAGCTCCAAACTGCCTAGGATCCTGAAGAGGCGGACCACTAAGAATGATCTCAGCTGCAGAAGATAGGACTACCCGAACCTTGCGCTTGCGCGAAGGTTCGCTCTTGGCCTCGCTCCTTCGCCGGCTTTCGCTCGCGATTGCCTTGGTCCTCGTGACCGCGTCAATACTATATGCCACGCGCGGTGGCCTGCGCGATAGTGCCAATCCCGACGGCTCGCTTGGTTTCGTCGAGGTTCTGTACTTCACGATGGTCTCTCTCACTACCGTAGGCTATGGTGATATCGCGCCTGTCACTGAGACGGCACGGCTGATCAATGTGGTGCTGCTGACGCCCGTGCGCATCTTTATATGGCTGCTGTTCCTCGGCACCGCGTATGAACTGGCCGTACTGCGTTCGCGGTACTTAGAGGAGTATAAGATGAGGCAACTGCGAGAACGGCTCAAAGATCATGTCATCGTCATTGGCTTTGGTGTCAAGGGGCGTGCGATTGTGAATGAACTACTTGCCCACGGTCACTCTAAAGAGAACGTGGTCATCATCGACCCTCGCGAGGATGCCATCGCCGGGGCATCCAACTTGGGCCTCATCGCTCTGAGGGGCGACGCATCCTCCGAGTCACTCCTGAGGGCCGCGGCAGTCGAGAAGGCTGCTTACGTGTTGGTCGCCCCTGATCGTGACGACGCCTCAGTGTTGATTACGCTGACCGTGCGCAGCCTCGCGCCGGATGTGTGTCTGATTGCGTCGGCGCGAGAAGAAGAGAATATCAAGCTCCTGTATCGAGCCGGTGCAGGGCTGGTCGTCTCCCCATCCGTATCGGGCGGTCGGCTCATGGCCGCTTCGGTGTGGCAGCAGGCCGTACCGCACTTCCTCGAAGATCTTCTCTCGTTTGGGCGGGGAATAGACGCTGCGGAGCGAGTCGTACGCGTCGACGAGGCAGGGCTGCACGTTTCCAACCTCCCAGACCTCGAAGGGGCACTCGCACTAGGCGTGGCTCGCGGCGAGGAGCGGTACCAGTTTCACCGCCTCGCGGACTTACAGCTCCAGCCAGGCGATGTCGTTGTGTACCTCACCGGAACCGCCGACAATCGACAAGGTTTATGAACGCGGTCTACTCGGCCAACAATACTGAAAGTCCAATACTCAATTGAAGTAAAACACGGCGAATGGCCACGGCGCCAGCGACAAGCAGCGCGATTCCCACGAACGTCCGGGGGCTTGCCGGATGCTTATCCAACCCGAAAAACCCGAAATGGTCGATCAGTGCCCCGATCGTCAGCTGTGCGATAAGCGCGACCGCGATCCCGGCCGCCACGCCAAGCTTCGAGATCGTGAACACCACCCCCATCATTAGTATCCCTTCCTGACACAAAGCCGCTCGCGACGCTTGTCCTGACGGCGCAGCTGGAAGGTGTGGCGGCGTGAGCGCCCGGTGGCATCCTGTCACTCAACCAAGGTCGCGAACGTGCCTGCATTATGCAGTACCGAGATGGGCACCGGCACACTACGCTGGACCAACCGCGACCC
>JAUJMR010000079.1 GCA_030446765.1 Chloroflexia bacterium | reverse complement strand
GTTCTTCCTAACCTTCCCAGGATTCATCTTGCACTTTCCTCCTTTCAACTGGGTATACGCATTCGGTCTATCCGGCTACTTCACCCATATCGCGCAAGGGGTGGGGTGGGTAGTGCTGGGATACGCTCTCCTGGTGGATAGAGACGAGCCGGTCCGGCAGACCGCATTCGTGAGGTAGCGGTGGTGTGGGCTGGTACGGTACAGCGAAAGGCCAGGACCCGGGTTTTCGTCCACGCCGGGCACGTCTCGCCGCGGGCACGGCAAAAGACTAGAGAGGAAGGAGAAAGTTATGCAAACGTCCAAATCGGTCCTCGTCCGGGCGAGCGCCCTGGCTGCTGTGCTAGGCGGTTTGCTCTGGGACGCGAAGATCATCTACATGATCTACGAGAGCAACAGCGACCGCCCGTACCCCAAGGACTTCACCGACGACTTGTTGTTCGTCGTGCCGTTGCTGTTGTTGGCGGGGTTGGCGGGTCTCTACGTCCATTGCAGGGGGCGGTTGGGAGAGCAGGAGAATCTCGCCTTGGTGGGCTTCATCCTGGCGTCCGTCGGTCTGGCGGGAGCCAGCGTCTCTTCCGGTCTGTGGGCACTCGGCCTCGTGTCCGACGTACTGGCGGGCCTCTGGGGCGGGCTGCTCTTCGTGGCCCTCGGCCTGATGATGCTCGGTGGCTACATCCTCCAGGCCGGCTTGCTGGGGCGTTGGAAGGTCGTGCCGCTGATCGTGGGGATCATAGGTATCCTGGCGGTCGCGATGCCGCCCTGGAACTTCGCCGGGGTGGCCGCCTGGGCGCTGTTCGGGTTCACCTGGGTGGCGCTGGGGTATGTCCTCTGGTCGGGCGAGGGCGAAACTATACAGCGACCCGCGCGAGCGAGCTAGCGACGTGCCGAACAGTAAGCCGTGGGGAGGGTGGGGGTTCGTTGCCTAGCCCTCCCACCGTAACGGGTTCCCAGTAAGAAATGGTTGGATACCCGCTTTATCCTCTACCGGTAGGTCCCATGGTGGTTCAAGGCGCACGCGGTCATGGCCGCAACCTGGGGGTGCGTCGGGCTTCGCTAGATGACATCATTACTTGTAGACGAACGGTTGAAGTGAGGAGCTCGGATCGGCCATGACAGGGCAGTCCGCGATTCCGGAGCCCACACAGAGCCCCGGCCCGAGGCACAAAGCTGGTCGGATGAGCGCCCGTAATGCCGCCCGACTAGCCTGGTCGATGTGGTTGCTTGCCGTGGCCTCATCGCGTCAAGGTGGCTGCTTCTCCTCACGCCAGAGGTGCCGCTGAGGGGTGAGCGCTCGGCTCTCGACTTCCTGTTCGAGGCGCTGCTCTTTGCTTTCCCGACGGTCGGCGCTTTGATCGCCTCGCGCCGCCCCGAGAATCCCATCGGCTGGATCTTCTGCGCCGCGGGCTTCGTCTTCGTGTTTCAGCCGTTCTCCGAAGCATACGCGGATTACGCGCTATACGCGCCGGCCAGTTCGCTGCCCGGCGTGGAGTTTATGGCGTGGATCTCTCACTGGGTCGCGTTCCCAACGGTGCTCTTGGCAGCGGTTCTCCTGTTCCTGCTGTTCCCCGACGGCCGGCTGCCATCCCGGCGCTGGCGGCTCGTGGCGTGGGTGGCGGCCATCGGGAGCGTGCTGTTTAGCCTCGGGGTCGCGCTGGCGCCGGGCGAGCTGGCCAGCTACCCGTCCGTCGTCAACCCGTTCGGTGTCGGCGGCGTCATCGGTGGTATAGTCCCTGCTTACAGGTTCTTTGAGACACTAGCCAATAGCGGTTTGCTGCTATGCCTCTTGAGCCTGATCGTCTCGGTGGTTTCGCCGATCCTGCGTCTGCGTCGGGCGCGAGGGGAACAGCGCCAGCAGCTGAAGTGGTTCGTATATGCGGCCACCCTGACGGTCATAGGCTTCTCTGGGATTTTCCTCTCATTGATGGGACTCTACTTTACGTCGGGCTTGGTCAACACGATCGTGTGGTACCTGGGTCCTTTGGCTCTCATGTTGCTCCCGGTCTCCGCCGGGATTGCCATCCTCAGATACCGCCTCTACGACATAGACGTGATCATCAACCGCACGCTCGTCTACGGCGCGCTCAGCGCGTGTGTCGTGGGGCTATACGTGCTGGTGGTAGGCGGAGCGGGCGCCCTTTTCCAGGTACGGGGCAACCTCCTCGTCTCGCTCCTAGCCGTGGGCCTGGTAGCCGTCGTCTTCCAGCCTTTGCGGAGCCGGCTTCAGCGCGGCGTCAACCGCCTGATGTACGGCGAGCGCGACGAGCCCTACGCGGTGCTCTCGCGCCTGGGGCAGCGCCTCGAGGGAACGCTCGCCCCAGAGGGGGTGCTCTCGACCATCGTGGAGACGGTCACCCAGGCGCTCAAGTTGCCCTATGCCGCCATCACCCTCAGGCAAGATGGTGAGTTCGTGACGGCGGCGGAGCATGGGATTCCAGCGGGCGAGCCCGTTACCTTACCGCTGGTCTACCAGGGCGAGGAGATAGGAGGATTGGTCGTAAGCTCCCGAGCCCCGGGAGAGGAGTTCACCAGTTCAGACCGGAGGTTGCTCGAAGACCTGGCACGCCAGGCTGGAGCGGCCGCGTATGCCGCGCGCCTGACCGCCGACCTGAGGCGCTCCCGGGAGCGGCTCGTGGCGGCCCGCGAAGAGGAGCGGCGGCGCCTTCGTAGGGAGCTGCATGACGGCGTCGGCCCCCAGCTGGCCGCCCTCACGCTCAAGTTGGAGACCGCGCGCAACAAGCTGGTGCGAGACCCCGAGGCCGAGACCCTGCTCTCCGACCTAGCCGAGCGCGCCCGCGTCGCCGTCGCCGACGTGCGTCGCTCCGTGCACGGCCTGCGCCCGCCCGCGCTCGACGAGCTGGGCCTGGCTGCGGCCCTGCGCGAAACGGCGATTCAGTACGGCCAGAACGGTTTGGATGTCTCCGTCGAAGCCTCGGGAGGGCTGCCGCCTCTACCGGCCGCCGTCGAGGTGGCGGCCTACCGCATCGCGCAGGAGGCCCTGACCAACGTCGTGCGCCATGCCGGGGCCAAAACCTGCGCCGTACGCTTCGATCTCGACCGAGAGGCCGGCCTGCTGCGCATCGAGGTGGAGGACGACGGGCGCGGGATCGGCGCGAAGCGAGGGACGGGCGTCGGCATGTTTTCCATGCGCGAGCGGGCGGAGGAGCTCGGCGGAACGTGCGTGGTCGAGCCGGTCGCAACGGGCGGGACCCGCGTGTGCGTAGAACTGCCGTGCTTCCTGGAGCCAGAAGCGTGAGCCCCATTCGAGTCCTCATAGCCGACGACCATCCGCTCTTCCGCGACGGTATGCACGGGCTCCTGGATTCGGTGCCGGACACCGAGGTGGTCGGCGAGGCCGCGACCGGAGAGGAGGCCGTCGTGCTGGCGAGGGAGCTGGAGCCGGACGTGATCCTGATGGACCTCAAAATGCCCGGCAAGAACGGGATAGAGGCCACCCGCGAGATACTCTCCCGGAACACGGCCGCGGGCATCCTCGTCGTCACGATGCTCGAAGACGACGACTCGGTCTTCGTCGCCATGCGCGCAGGAGCCCTGGGCTACATGCTCAAGGGCGCGGAACAGGCCGAGGTGCTGCGCGCTATCCAGGCAGTAGCCAACGGAGAGGCGATCTTCGGCCCCGGCATCGCCAGGCGGGTGATGGGCCTGTTCTCCGCCGAGCGACCCAGGGCCCCACA
>JAUJMR010000078.1 GCA_030446765.1 Chloroflexia bacterium | reverse complement strand
CGAAGTGGTGGGAGAACTGCTCGACGCCGCTGTTCAGCGCCCTCATGTACTCGTCGTAGCGGGCAATGCGGACCGGGTTGTAGCCCTGGATGCTCTGCAACCCTAAGGCCATAGCCCGGTTGTTGACCTCTAGCGGGAGCGTTAGCGGGTATGTGAAGTGCGTCGGGCTGGAGAGAGGGGCCGCGTTCGAGTAATCCGGGTCGTAACCGAAGTATCGGAAAGGCTCTCCGGCTTCGTCTCTCGACTGCAGGAACCGGCCCGTGTCGGAAGGATCGTAGTGTGTCGTGAGATCCAGCTCCGCCCCGCCCTCCGTGGCGTACCTTCCTTCGGCGATCGTGGCCCTGTTCGCCGCGAGCAGGTCGGCAAAGACGACGAGGATGAGCAGCACTAATACGAGGTTGCGCCAGGTCTTGAGCCGGGCCGGGACCAGAGCGTAAGCCGCGACGAGCGCCAGGGCCGGGATCGAGGCGAGCAGCGGACCCACGGGGATAGACTCTTCGTCCTCAGAGAGCAGGGGGTAGAGCGCCTGCCACCCCCCGGACCCGGCAGGTTCGTTCGGCACGTCCTCGGGGGGCGCCAGGATGACAGCGGCCGCCAGGAGGAGCGCTGCCAGGACGGGCAGGACGAGCAGTATGGGGCTTCTTCCGGTCCGCTCCTTGAGCACGGTGAGCGCGGCGCCGGCCAGGATCGCCACGCCCAGGTAGAAGACGACCATCACGCGCTCGGGGCTGTGCGGGTGCAGTTGATCCATGCGGGGCAGCAAGTAGAGCGCCGAGTGGAGCGGCGTAGGCTCCTTCAGAGACAGTACGAAAGCCCCGAACGAGAGGGCGGCGAAGTAGGGGACCGCGAAGCGTCCCCGGGCCACCGCGGCGAGGATCGGCAGTACCCGTGGGCGAACTTCGCCCAAGAAGGGGACGGCGAAACGCCTTTGGGCGACCGGGGCCGCCAGGGCGGGGGCCGCAAGCGCCAGGGCCATAACGGCCACGCCTGCGTACCAGTGGCCGGGCTCCAAAAACAGGCCCCAACCACTCGCGGCCCATCCGCCGACGGTCTCTGCCTGGTCGCCGACCACGGGATATCCACCAGCCAGGTTGGAGAGCGCGTTGTACTCCAGTCTGGGTAGCACCCCGGCGGCGGCGAGGCCGAACCCGATGGCGAGCACAGCCCCGCCGTGCAGCGTGCTCTCCAGGAGCCGGCCCCTCACGCTTGGGGCTCTGCCCGGCGGGGCGAGCAACGTGCGGTAGGCCACGTACCCACCGAGGGCCAGCAGGGCATAGTACGAGCCCTGTCCCAGCCACGCGGCGAGTATCTGGCTCAACGCCAGCCCCGACACCCCCCACCACGGGACCCGCTCCGTCCAGCGGGAGCCGCGGACGGCCATCTCCACGCCAAGAAGGGTGAGCGGGAGCCAGGAGGAGACGGCGACGTACGGGAAGCAGCAAGTGCTCTGGAGGTACATAAAGCCGCTGTACCCGTAAGCAACCGCCGCCAGGGAGGCGCCGCCGACCCCTATCCCGAGAGAGCGCGCGAGCGCGTAGGCGGAGAGCCCGGCGAGCAGCAGGTGGAAGAACACGTAGCCCTTGGCCGCGGCGGCGATGGGCAAGAACGTGAAGAGCAGCATCGCGGGCAGGTAGGTCCAGCCGGAGAGGGGATCGGCCGCGAAGGGCATGCCCGAGAACTGGTGCGGGTTCCACGCCGGGATGTCACCGGCTCTCAGACTCTCGCCGAGGAAGGAGTACCAGGGGTAATATTGCGTGGCGGCGTCCATCCCGACGACCGTCTCGCCGCTCACGAGACCCCATGCGGCGACGACCGTGAGCGCGGAGAGCAACGGCAACGCCACGAGGTCGGCGCGACGACGGAAGACGGCCGGGGGCAGACGGAACCGGAGCGTCTTGGAGAGCCGCGCGGAGATCAGGCCACGCCCCTTTCGCGGGCGTCGCCCCACGGGCGCGCCCCTATAGACACGCCGAACTCGCCGGGCACGCTACCGTCCGGCAGCGAGATCGCCAGCGCCGCTGTCTCCGTGCTCGCCATCGTGCTACTCGCTCTCTCGCTCCTCTCCGCCTCGCCCTTCCCTGCTCGCCGCTCGCGTGTCCCCGGTCGAACGGTCGACCAAAACGACCATGACGAGGGTGAACACGACCGCCGCGACGGCGAACGCGAGTAGGGCCAGCAGAGCTACCATGATATTGGTTTCCAAACGACCTCCTCCTTCCGATCACGACATTCCGCAGGATAGGCTGCGCACCAGCCGCCGACTCGCCGATAAGGTAGCGCAACCGCTCCTGCTTTCGCACGCTGCGTGCGCAAGCCGATCCTCTCAGGTGAACGGCAGGAGCAGGCGCCCGAAGCGGCTGCCGCGGTCGCGCAGCGCCATGAGCCGGGGACGCAGCAGCCGGTCGAGGCCGAAGTACCGCCCGGGCGCGAGCCCGAACAGCAGGAGCGAGAGCAGCAACATGAGGATGTAGTTCCACTGCCACTCGCTCGGGCTGGGGATACCGGCGAGACCTATCATAAGGTGGCTCGACTGGGCGACGGAGACCAGCGCTCCCAGGCGGCTGAGGAACCCGAGGACCAGGCTCAGGAAGATAAACGCTTCCATGCCCCAGATCACGTACCCGAACCACTCGAAGTTCGGCTGCACGAAGTTCTCGATGAAGGCGGCGTTCGCCTCCTTTCCCCACCCTATCGGGACGCCGGCCACGGGCCCGGACGCCGGAACAGTCTGGGAGTTCGTAACGATAGGTTCCAGTATAGTGTCGGGCACCGGAGGGTTGGCGTAGAAGACCTCGGTCGCGATCCAGTAGCACAGACCGCTGGTGGTGTTGTCGTCTGAGAACTGGAAGTCGAAGCTCTCTGAGCAGGCGAAGTCCGGCGGCGGCTTCCACCAGAGGTTGGTGAAGAAGAGGTACCCCATCCCGATGCTCGCCAGGGCGATAACCAGCGTCCGCAGCCACCGCTCCCAGCGCGCCGGGTACATCACGTCCTCGCCGGGCCGCTCCTCGCTCTCCACCGATCTCTTCTCTTCCATACCGACGCTCCTTTCTCGAGTGCCTTGCTAGCGTTACGAACGCGGGACCAGACTGGGATCACCGCACCCTTTCACACAGGACCACCTTCGGACGGGTACGCAAGGGTCGGCCCTCAGGTGAAGGCCAGGAGTAAACGTCCTACGCGGCTACCACGGTCGCGCGACGCCACGAGCCGGGGGCGCAGCAGCCGGTCCAGACCGAAGTAGCGTCCCGGCGCCAGCCCGAACAAAGCGATCGAGAGCAGCAGCATGAGGGGGAAGGCCCACTCCCATCCACGCGGGCTGGAGACGCCGGCGAGCCCGATCGCCAGCTCCAACGCCACCACGGTAGCCAACAACGCCCCGAGGCGGCTGAACAGTCCAAGAATCAGGCTGAGAGACACGAACGCGACCGTGCCCCAGATCACGTACGCCAACCAGCCGATGTTGGGCTCCACAAAGCCGTCGATGAACGCGCCATTGGCCCGCGCGACCCATCCCAACGGAACGCCCAAAGGCGCCGACGAGAGGTTCGACGTGAGCACGGTGCGCGGCTCGCCGGAGAGGGTCCCGATCCAGAAGCACAGACCGTTGGCGTTCTCGCCCTCGAGTTGGAAGTCCTCCGAGCAGCCGAAGCCCGGCGGCAACATCCACCAGAGGTTCGAGAAGAAGAGGTACCCCATCCCGATACTGGCTACGGCAACGACGATCGTCCGA
>JAUJMR010000077.1 GCA_030446765.1 Chloroflexia bacterium | reverse complement strand
GGTGGTCGTCGGGTTCGGGATCGGCCTCGCGGGCGGGAGTCCGCCGGTGTCGATCGCCTCCTCGGACAGTGCGATAGGCGCGGCCTTCGCCAGCCCTGTGGGCGGCGGAGCTTGGCTGGGCCTCTATATCGAAGTGGTGGCCTTCCTCCTCTTCATCCTCTTCGCCGCACGGATGTGGGTGACGCTACGAGGGGCGGAGGGTGATACTGGATGGCTATCGGCGGCCGCCCTCGGGTCGGGGCTCGTCTATGCGGCGATCTCGCTCGTCTCGCTAGCCTTCGTGGGGATGGTACGCCTCGAGGCAGGAAGCGGGATCGATGTCCAGCTTGCGACGCTGCTCGTGCGGCTCAACGGCGGCCTGTACGCCCTCACATGGGGCCTCGGAGGGCTCTTCCTGCTCAGCACCGCGGCGGTGGCGCTCCCTGCCCGTGTTCTTCCGAGGTGGCTTGGCTGGAGCGCCGTCCTGCTCGGCGCGCTGTTGATCGTGGGGATGGCCGCGCCGGCGGCCGAGGTCTCACAGCTACCGCCCTTCCTCTTCCTGGTGTGGATCGGTTTGACCGGCGCAGCTATGATGCGCCGGTCGCGAAGGCCGCTCACCGACGCGGGAAGCGCCAACCTTGGCCAGCCCTCGCCTGTCGGATAGCGCCACAGGACTTCCGCCCGTGTGCGAGGCGACCCGCTGCAGCGGAGAGCCGAGAACTGGTAGGCGGGCTTGGAGTGGCGACCACGCCCGCCTCGTCCGGGACGTCGAACGGTCCCGAGGCACCCATCGACGGATGAGAGTGCAGAACTGCGCGTCGAGGAGTGATATGACAATCGAGATGTCGGTGAGCTCGTTCGCACCGTGCGCTGGGCGAATGTGAGCCGGATCCCGCACGCGATGCGACGGAGTGGAGACCCGATGATGAGACCGCCAGATACCGTGACGGAGAGGATAGCCCTGGCCGAGCCGCGGGCTACCGCCTTGCACCCTCGGGTCGGCGTTGCCCGACTGGCATGGGTGCTCTCGATGTCAGCGGCTCTGGCGCTGTTCCTCGCGGCCGTCCCGGCGCTCTACCGAGAGCGGCGTGTGCCCCCCGCAGCCGTGCGGGAGGGCCTCGCTCAGCTCGGGCTCTCCGCTGATTTGTATGCCGCGTACTACGCCGGGGTACTCGTGGTGTTCGCGCTAGTCTGCCTGGCCGTCGCCGCCCTGATCGCCCGCCGTAGGCCCGATGGCATGGCCCTGTTCACCGCGATCCTCCTCACCGGGCTCGGCACGACGAACCACCCGAATATGCAGGCGCTGGTCGGTCGCCATCCGACGATGACCTTCCCGGCCGCGTTCGCGGTCTTCCTCGTGTACGGCTCCCTGATCGTCTTCCTGTTCGTCTTCCCGGACGGCAGGTTCGTGCCCTCGTGGATGCGCATCCCGGTTGGGGTCTGCGTTGCAGCCTTGCTCCTCGGCTGGTTCCTCCCCGATAGTTCGCTAGCGGCACCTTCCGGCTTAGCGGGGCTCTCCATCCTCCTCGGCTTCGGCGCGGGCGTGCTCGCACAGGTGTATCGCTATCGGCGTGTGTCCGGCCCGGCGCAGCGCCAGCAGACGCGATGGGTAGTGTTCGGCGCGCTCAGTGCGGCGTCGGGGCAGATAACGGTAGTGGTCGCCCCCGCCGTCTTCCCGTCGCTGGCGCTGCCCGGCACGCAGGCAGCAGTGTGGGACCTGATGTCCTTCGCGGGCATAACCGTCGGGTACCTGCTCATCCCGCTCTCGATCGGCGCGGCCATCCTGCGCTACAGGTTGTGGGACATCGACGTCATCGTCAACCGCGCGCTCGTCTACGGTGCGCTCACGGCGGCGAGCGTGACCGTCTACGTGCTGGTGGTCAGTGGGTTGGGGACGCTGCTGCAGGCCCGCGGCGACCTGTTCGTCTCCACGATGGCGGCCGGACTCGTCGCCGTCCTGTTCGCCCCGCTGCGCGACTGGCTCCAGCGGGGGGTGAGCAGGCTGATGTACGGGGAACGCGACGACCCGTACATGGTGCTCGCACGCCTCGGGGAGCAACTGCACGTCCGGCTCGCGGGGGACGCAGTCCTGCCGACCATCGTCCGGGCGGTGAAGGATGCGCTGAGGGTGCCCTACGCGGCGATCGAACTCCAGCGGGAGGACGGATTCGTGGTTGCCGCCGCCGAAGGTGTGGTGGCGAGCGAGCCCGCCCGCCTCCCGCTCGTCTACCGGGGCGAGACGGTCGGCCGGCTCGTCCTGGTGCCGCGACCAGGCGAGGACGGCTTCGGCCCGGCCGACCGGCGCCTCCTCAATGACCTCGCCCGGCAGGTCGGCATCGCCGCGCACGCGGTGCGCTTGACCAGCGATCTGCAAAGCTCGAACGAGGGCCTACGGGCCGCGCGCGAGCGGTTGGTGACGGCCCGTGAGGAGGAGCGGCGACGCCTGCGCCGAGACCTGCACGATGGCCTGGGCCCCACCCTCGCCAGCCTCTTCCAGAGGCTCGATACCGCGGGTGTGCTAGCCCGACGCGACCCGGACGCCGCAGTCGCGCTGATCGACGACCTCAAGGGGCAGGTGAAGGCCACTGTTGCGGACATACGCCGCCTCGTCTACTCGTTACGCCCGCCCGCGCTCGACGAGTTCGGTTTGGTCGGCGCGATTGGGGAACAGACCGCGCGCTGCAACGGAACGGATGGTCTGAGCGTCTCATTCGTGGCCCCGGAGCACCCGCCCACCATGCCGGCCGCCGTCGAGGTCGCGGCATATCGAATCGCAGTGGAGGCGCTGACGAACGTCGTCCGGCACGCGCGCGCCCGGAGTTGTCGCATCGAGATCACCGTCGATGGTGGCGCGCTGTGTCTGGAGATCACCGATGATGGTGCGGGCTTGCCTACTGCGTGCCGTTCCGGTGTCGGCATTGCCTCGATGCGCGAGCGCGCCGCGGAGCTGGGTGGGGAGTGCCGCGTTGAGCCGGGAGAGACCGGAGGGACGCGGGTCCGATGCCGGCTCCCGTTGCCGCAGGAGTGAGCGATGGAAACGATTCGCGTGCTGGTCGCCGATGACCACCCTTTCTACCGCGAGGGTGTCCGCACGATGCTGGGCGCGGTAGAGGGGATCGAGGTGCTGGGTGAGGCGGGGACCGGGGAGGAGACGGTAGCAGCGGCCTCGCGTCTCCAGCCGGACGTGATCCTGATGGACCTCAAGATGCCGGGCATCAACGGCATCGAGGCAACCCGGCGCATCCTGCAAACCAGCCCACACATCGGGGTCCTGGTCATCACGATGTTCGACGACGACGACTCGGTGTTCGCCGCCATGCGCGCTGGCGCCAGGGGCTATCTGCTCAAGGACGCGGCACTGGACGAGGTGGCGCGGGCGGTCACCGCGGTAGGCCGGGGCGAGGCGATCTTCAGCCCAACGATCGCCCGGCGGCTGATGCAGTACTTCGGTCAGACGCATTCAGCGCTGCCGCCGGCCTTCCCCGAGCTCACGGAGCGCGAGTACGAGATCCTCACCCTCATAGCGCAGCGCCGCTCGAACCCGGAGATCGCCGCCCTCCTATACCTCAGCCCCAAGACGGTGCGCAACCACGTCTCGAACATCTTCAGCAAGCTTCAGGTGGCGGACCGGGCGGAGGCGATGATGGCTGCCCGCATCGCCGGGTTGGGGCAGGACCGGACTTAGCGACGTGATCGCCTACTACTACAGCGAGAGTTCACGATGCCCCCTGAGCCGCGCGAGGCGGCGTTTCCGCT
>JAUJMR010000016.1:9882-54963 GCA_030446765.1 Chloroflexia bacterium | reverse complement strand
CTGGTCGAGCGTATGACCGGTCTCCTCCAGGTATACCGTCCGTGGCGGCGACCAGCCGCTTGGGTTGCCTTCTGCTTCGTCTTGAGCGGCTCCCCTTGCGGGCTCAAGTGCCGACAGCAGCAGGCTGATAATGGCCAGCAACATCGCCAAGCGCCATGTACCGTGCTGTGGTCCAAACATCCGACTCGTCACGTGTTCTCCCTTGAGGCGAGGCGTATAACTCAGGATCTCGAGACCGCCAGGACAGCTCTCACCACCGCATATCTACTACGCGATAATAGTAAAACCGGCGTGTTCGGTCAAACCCCCGAGCCATGCCGATCCATGGTGATCGCGTCGCCGCATGCCACTCGACCGCCTGGTTCAGATGGCCGAACGCGTTTCTCAAGGGGGCTCCTCGGCGAGAAAGTCCCTTGACCTGACTTGCCGCTGCCCAGTTTGATCATCCAAAAGACTGACGCTTTCCGAACGCTCATGTCGGGAGATCATATGCTGATGCGCGATCGTCGTTGACGGTGCCGCCAGGACATACTATCGTTCTGTCGTAGATTTGGTCGTCGACGATGCGGCACCACGGATGGATGATGCCGGTGTCACGCCGCGGAGCGAGAGGGCCTTCGCTGGAAGGCCGCATGAGGCCCTTCTCGCGCTGACGATCGCCTGGGCGGCATCGCTTGCGGTCGTCGCGGCGACGGTCCTGTATCTGACGGATACGATCTGGTTGACCCGGACTCCGTCCACGACGCAGACGCACAACGCCTTTGGGACGTGGCGCAGACCGGTCATGACGGCCACCTGGCAAGGACGATTGGCCACCATCGGCGCCGGCCTCGCCGTGCTCTTCCGCGCGATCGCCACCGGTCATGGGCCCTACTCGGACATGTACGAGTTCTCGGTCGGCTTCATCTTTATCGCGCTCGCCGGCTACGTAGTGCTGGAACGCATCTACACGACGCGCGTCATCGGGTCGATCGCGCTTCCCGTTATTCTCGGCATGGTGGTCTATGTCTGGAGCCTGTCGCCGGCGGTGCGCGAGGATCGGGGCCTGATCCCGGCCCTCTCCAGCGCGCCAATCCTGACCGCCCATGTCTCATCGGCGATCATCGCGTACGCGGCCTTCGCCCTGTCCTTCGCGGCCGCGGTGCTGTATCTGATCTCGGACCGCTGGCCGCGGCTGGGGCCCCCCAGCACCGAGCTCTTCGACGATCCATCATTCCGGGCGGTGACGATCGGTTTCCCCGGGCAGGCGATGCTGCTCATCCTCGGGGCGGTCTGGGCCCATGAGGCATGGGGTTCGTACTGGTCGTGGGACCCCAAGGAAACGGCGGCGCTCTTTACATGGCTGATCTATGGTGCCTACTTGCACACGCGAACCCTGCGTGGCTGGCGCGGTCGACGAAGTGCCGTGTTCCTCGTGATCGCCTTTGGCACGGTCGTCTTCACCTACTTCGGCAATTATTGGTTTGGCGGTCTCCACGCGTATAGCGGCATGTAGGCCCGTCCCGGGCGCGGCGATCCCGCCGGAACGTGCCGTCCGGTTATGAGGGGGTGGCGACACCCGTTGCCGGCGTCGCGGTGCCGGGTGCCTGGATGATCTCGTCGATCAGCCATCGATCCCCCTGCCGGGCAAATACCACGACGCTCGGATCGCCTGGCGAGCTCGCCGTCTTCCAGGCCGGTTTGGTCAGGATGCGCGCCGAGACGCGGCCGTCGGAAAGCCGCTGCACGTTGTCAATCGAGACGATCGCGGTCAGCTGGGTCACCTGGGCGGGGGTTGGGGTGGACAGCGCCACGGCAATCAGCTGCGGATCGAGTTCTGTTGCCAGGCTTGCGGCAAATATCAGCGACCGCAGATAGTCGTCGCTAAAGAGGGAAAAGGCTCGCGCAAAGTCGCCGGCATTGGTGCACGCCGTGGCTTCAAGGTACGTCGAGACGATGGCCGCGGCAACGCCGGGATCTGCCGGTTCGCCATCCGGCAACACTCCTTGCCCGGGCGTGGCAGCGACCGGTGTGCTCTGGGCCAGCAGCGCGAGCACCGAGCTGGTCGAGCGGGGCGCCGTTTTGCACTGTTGCGGCAGTGGGACGTCACTTTGGAGGATCATCGCCGGACTAGCCGCGGGATCGGCGGGTCAGCAGCGGGTTCACTTCGTGCCAGCCACAGGACCGAGAGGACCGCGATCGTCACCACTGCGACCGTCACGAGGATCGCTAACCGTTTGGTTTGAGCGGTCATTGATCACTCTCGTGGAGGCGTCGAAGAAGGGTGGCAATCTTCTCTCCCGTCTCCCTCTGCTCCTGAATCCTTGCTGGATGGTGCCGTCCGGCAACTTCAGCGAATGATTGGTGCCGAAATTAAGGCCCTTGACGACACCATACCCTGCACCCACCCACCAGCGGTCTGCCGGGACGTAAAGAGACAGGGGTAAGGGGATGGGCCTTACCCCTGTCTTTCGGCGTCCATGACGCCCCGGCTCCGAGCCATCATGGACGGTCAAATGGCGAGAGCGACACCGCTGAGACACGGCGAGGCATCAGGCCGGATAGACGCTGAGTGCCATGCCGTCCATGACGGACCAGGCCGATAGGAACCAGTCCCAGCTGTAGTAGGTGAGCGACGCGTTGCCCGGATCGGAGATGTAGACGCCGCCGCCATCGTAGCCGTAGGCGACCACGACGTGTTCATAGGGAACTAGCTTGTACGTCCCCGTCTCATCCGTCTCGTAGAACCCGGTGTCGCCACGCGTGGCGATCCAGACGATCGTCGGCTTGCCCATGTCGAGCTGTGCCTGCAGCACCTCAGCGCGAGGATCGTAGGTCACCTCGCCGACGTATCCGCGCTGCTCCAGGAGCGGAACCAGCGCTTCGGCGTAGATCCCATAGTCATCGGTAATCCCCCAGCACCGTCAATATTGCCGCGGAAGCCGTAGTGCGGATTGGCGCTCGATGGTATGGAGCCGATGTATTCCTCTTCGTAGATCGGATTGCCGAAGACGGACGTCGCGATAAAGACGGAGGCGTATTCGCAGGACAAGGAGCGCGCCTGCTGGTAGGCGAAGACACCGGCGAGGATCGTGGAGGACGAGCTACTGTCTGCGGCGGTCACGGACGTCGCGCCGGTCGGAATCACCAACTCCACCCCCGACACGGAGATTCTGAACATCCGCCACGTCGTTGGACGCCAGAATCGCGTCGATGGAAACGCCACGTTCCGTGGCGATCGACGCGAGCGTGTCACCGGACTCGACGACGTAGACCTGCGCTGACGAGGGACCGATCAGGAATTGCGAGGTTCTGACCGGCGTACAGCTCGGCGGCCGGATCGAGGCCATTGGCCTCAGCCAACGCATCGACCGAGACACCGTGTGCTTCGGCGAGAGATACCACGGTATCGCCTTCTTGAGCGGTATGGAGTTCTTCGGCGCTCGCGATCTGACCCCGCCAAACGCCGAGCTCAGCCCCACGACCACCGTCATGAACAGTCCTATTCGTCGACTCATTCCCTGCTATCCCTCTTGTCCCTACGCGGCAATGCCGGAACACGACCGGGAGCCCGTCTCCTGTCACGAGCCTTGCTGCTTACGGGGCGGCAGTCAACGTGGCACGAACCACATAGCGGAAAGGTACTGTCCGGTTGCCTCATCGAACTCGCCACCACGTAATCAGTGTCAGGCTCGCCTGCTGTGTCGAACCGACGATTTCAGCGATCGCGGCACTGTTGAGCTCTTCGAGCTGATAGAGACGCCCCACACCACCTGATAGGTGAACACGTCACCGCCATCACCGGTCACGCGAATCTCGTCGCCCTCCTGCAGATTCGCCAGGTTATAGAAGACCGCGGGTCCCACGTCCCAGAAGTCGAGGTGGCCGCCATCACTGCATTGTCTTGTGCTCCCGTGCGACCGGTCTCTTCGTACCATGAGACAACCCAAGGTCCGGATGGATCGATCATCTGGCCGTCGATTATTTGGTTCCGCTCGACTTGGCGTCGACCGCTGCCTCGTCGATCTGGATTGCGATCGGGATTTGTTCATCAGCTGATACAGCGGAAGAAGGATTGAGACCGAGTGGGCCGGCGCGCAGTTCCCCACCGGTCGGTGAGACGTCGATCGTCAGTGGTTGGGCCAGGGCTGTCGTCGGCAAGGCGAGCAGGATTGCTATGAGAGACCCTCGCCACCATCTCACGTGCCAGAACCATCGTGCCCGTGTCCCTTTGCGCGACGAGGCAGTCCCCTCCATGCGAACTGTCTCCAAACTACTACGGAGGATAGTATCACGAGTGCTCTCGATATGGCACTGGATCGCTTGGAGCAGGAATGTCCGGGGATCACCGGTGAACGACGGGAATCGAGCAAACGCACCGTTTATCGGCGAAGATGACCCCAATCCATTGGTGTACTGTATGACGACAAGATCAGCCAACATCCCTAGAGATGCCGCCGCCAGGATGGGAATATGAGGTTATCGCGAGCGAGACAGGACGAGGTGATCAATCATCTCTTGGGGAGCTGGAGGCCGCGATCATGCGTCTTATGTGGCAACGTGAGTCCGCCACAGTCCGCGATATCCTCGATGCGCTCAATCACAGCGGCCGGTCGTTGGCGTACACGACCGTGATGACCGTCATGAGCCGCTTGGTCGTCAAGGGTGTCTTGACTCGCGAGCGGTCCGGGAAGGCACACATCTACCGGGTGGCGGCAACAGAGGAGGAGTTCCTCCAACATGCCGCCGCACAGCGGGTGCATGCCCTGATCGAGGAGTTTGGAGACTTAGCGATCACCCACTTCATCACCGAGATCAGTGAGCTTTCTCCCAAGCGGCGACGGCAGCTGGAGCAGATGGTCAAGGGTGATGAGCCGTGACGACATCGCCCAATCGCCTTCTTCTTGTTGGTCATCGTCGTAGCTCTGGCAGTCAGCAGCGCGATTGGCATCCTTGTTCTGGTGTTGCTGTTCCCGGTCGTTGCCACGGCGGGTTCAGGTCTGTATGCGGTCGCCTGCCTGCTCACACCGATCTCGTCGTTCGACACCATCGCGCATCTGCTTGCGGTCGCCCTGCTGGGCCTCAGCAGCATAAGCCTCGTCGCAGGAGCATGTACGGCGAACCGAGAGCGCGCGATCGTGGCCGACCTGCGGGCCATGACGCTCGTTGCAAGGTGCCCTACGTTGCCTCCCGAAGTCCGAGCAACCCTCGATCGTGACGGAGGTGGATTCCGGCTCGACGTCGTGGAATCGCCGCGGCATTCGGCTTTGCCTACGGCTGGTTGCGACCCCGGATTTGCATCTCCACGGCGCTGATACATCGACTGAGTCGGCGAGAGCTGGAAGCGGTCTTCTCCATGAACGATGGCATCTTCGTCAGCGCGATCCATTCCGGCTGTTCCTGTTACGCATCATCGCTTCCGGGTTTTTCTTTTTGCACCGCCCATGTGTCGCTCGTCCGCGATTACGTCGTCGCGGCTGAGATTGCGGCCGATCGCCATGCGGTCGTGACGATGGGTGAGCGCCGTTGGCTGGCGGCGGCATTGGCGAAAACCATGGGGCTTCCATTAGCGGTCCCCGCATTCGAAGGTCACGCGGACAGACGTATTGCGGCGCTTGCCAATGACCTGTCCCATGAGCCTGCCGACGGGGCGCTGCGTCGATGGACCTTGGTCTTGGCGGCAGAAGGTGTTGTTCTTGTCCCCCTGGTTGCACGGGGCGGCATTCCCGTTGTCGCAGGTGTGCTATCCCATCCCGTCTGCTGATGCCCCACCCCATTGTTCGCGCAGACGCCGAGAGCCAGGCACCGACCTTGCTACTACACGTATGTCGGAGATCGGTACGCTGCGCTCGCCACGCTCTCGCCGGTCGGCATCCCGCCGATGGCTGGGTTCTTCGGCAAGCTCCTGCTGTTCGGGGCCGCCCTCGACGCGGGCTACGCCTGGCTCGCCGTCGTCGCGATCCTCAACAGTGTCCTCTCCCTGGCCGTTTATCTCCGCATCATCGTGCCGATGTACCGTCCATCCAGACACGCGACACCAGCGAACCGCTTCCCGGCTGTGGTCTGGAGCATCGCCCTCGTCCTGATGCTTGCCATCGGTCTGGCCGCGGAACCGTTCACCAACGCTCTCGGGGCCTGACCTTCAGAATCAGACGGTTGGAAGGTCAAGGACCTCTGCCTCCTGGGATGTGCAGAGAGATGGCTGATCGATTGTTTCTTCGCCCACCGTGACGACACCGCACCCAAATGGCCGCCCAGGGCAGGAGTGGGCTCGCATCCTTGCCTGGAGCATCTCGCAGATCCTTCTCTTCCTGGCCTGTTCCGCAGCGTACAAATTAGTCCGCAAGACGTTCATCATCCAAGCGGAATCGGTCGCCTTCGACCATGCGCTCCAAATCCTCGATATCCAGGGGGCGCTCAGCACCAATTCCGAACTCGACCTCCAGCGCTGGGTGCTCGATCGCGGCGACCTGATCCCGCTGTTTAACTATATTTACGCGTACTACATGTATGGGTTTACGCCTGTGCGATTCTCCTGCTGGTGCTTACCCCGGCTCGTTACCGCTACCTACGGCGAGTCTTCATTCTGTCCATGATCATCGCCCTCCCCTGGTACGCACTCTATCCACTCGCCCCGCCCAGGTTCATGCAGCCGTATGGTTGGCCGTTCGTCGATACGCTGGCCGTCTACGGGCCCAACTATTTCTCGGAATCCGGGCTCGTCACCGCAAACCGTTTCGCCGCCATGCCGAGCATGCACGGCGGATGGACGCTCGTCATGCGCATCATGCTTTCGGCGGCATTGCCATGGCGATGGACCGGGCGCGTGATGAGTCTGTTGCTTGTTGGGCTGATCGCATTCACGGTTATCGTGACCGCCAATCACTACTGGATCGACATCATCGGAGGTTGGGTCGTCGTCGGGTTGGCCCTGTTCATCAATTGGCCCTGTTCATCAATCGGTGGCTCCCCTACCCACTGCGGATGCCATGGCATATCCCAAAGACCGCCACTCCAGGTCCGGATCGCCGCCAGGGACGGATGACCTGACGTTGCGTCAGGGATGGGTAGTGGATACGAAAGAGGCAGAAGCCGTCGTTGACCAACTGGCCTACATCACCGTCCTGGTGAGGGTCTATCAGATGGACAAGGCTATGGCCTTCTTCAGTCGCTGGAGAAAGAACTTGGTCAGAAGCACACGACAAAAGGTCATTCTGGTCACCTAAGCGGGCTTGTGCTTGTTCCGATCTTTGCTCTAGACCGAGGTAGTTCTTCGTCAGGCAGACACCGATATCGTGTGCTTTGCGTTGGAGAAACACCGGCGGGTCTGTTTCTTGGGCTTGGACGCCGAATGACAACAGGGAGATGCACCATGGATGATGCCAGTGGGATTCCGCACATGCGCTGTCGTGGTGATGTTGATCATTGTTCGCCGGTGGACAGGTCACCATCGCGCGACAGTTCGCCACGCCTGAGGTCGGTGGCCTGCGGAACGATAGTACCCCCACCTCGCGGCTCGGCACGCCGGTTGCCACGCCAGACTGGCTCAACCATGGGGGGTCGGTGGTAAATCACGCGCAGTTTCGTCGAGGCCCTCCGCGCGCCTGTGGTCTGAGCGTCGAGATCGTCGGTGCTATCGAACAGCCCTTCCTGAGCGCCGAGACGGGAACGCTCCTGCGTCTTCGGCGGCGGCGGCGACGCAAGCGGCCGATGTGCAGTCGTTTGAGTATGCGGATGCGGACCGTGCTGCAGCCGATGCGTCCCAGATCGGTCCCGATGGCAATCCCCCACGATGATGATTACTTGGCTCGCGCCACCCCACTTTTTTCGGGCCGAACGCCTGATCGTGCTCTATGTTGGCGACGATCAGGCAGCTATCGATCTGCTGACCGCGCTTCTTGATCGCCCTTCGTGGGCTAACAGACCCGCAGGACAGGAGTAGAACGGAACCTGCTCGACCCACATGTCAGCGAACATCGTTCGCCTGAGTCTTTTGATAAATAAGATATCCTGCCCTTGAAACCACGCGCGCTCCCACAGGGGTAGGCGCACCGTGGCAGAGGCAGATGCCGTCCAGCTCGACTGCAGTACCAGCACGGGGAGTAACGATGATCCAGAGGATCCGACAAGGGGTGTTGCCCCTCCTGGCCAGCATGGTCGTGCTCATCGGCTTGACCGCCGGTGTCGCCGCCAATAGTGGCGCGGACTCCCTGCCTGGGGAGGTATCGGCAGCGAGGGCCAAAGGCGGGACCGCTCGGCATCAACACCACAACCGCTACCGTAGAAGGACAGGCGCCGGTCGCGATCAACATCCCGGACGCGGAGGTCGATGCCGAAGTCGAAATCCGGCAGATCGTCGACGGCCAGATGCTCGACCCTTCGGCCCGTGGGTCGTCTCGTGTACGAGCAGACGGCACTGGCCGGAACGACCGGCAACTCCATCATGTCCGGCCATGTCGATTACTGGGACGTCGGTCCCGCCGTCTTTCGCAACGTCGCCAACCTCCAGCCGGGCGCGGAGATCCGGGTCGTCGGGCAGGACGGAGCCACATATGTCTACGCGCTGGAGTACATCGAGCGTGTCTACGTCGCCGAGCTGACCGCCGAGGAGCTGAACTCCCCGGCTTGTCGGCAACACCGATTACCCTGCCCTGACCCTGATCACCTGCGGTGGCGAGTTCGATTACGAGTCGGGTGAGATCTCTCCCGGGACATCATCCGTGCCCGGCTTGTCGGCGCGGAGACCGGCGATGCCCAGGCGGCGGCGGACGTGGAGACGCCGGAAACCAGCAATGAGGAGCCGGTGGCTGGACGTAATCAGGCGACCGTCAACGATAACGGGGTGAACCTCCGAAGCGAGGCATCGACGGCCGGTGATGTCGTGACGACGCTGTCGCAGGGGGAGGTCGTCACCGTCCTCGGCGATTCACAGGAAGCCGACGGGTTTGTCTGGTGGCCAGTCCGGTTGGACGACGGTACCAAGGGTGGGTGGTCGACGACTATATCGACCTCGCCCAGTAGGCAGCAGGCGAAGAGTTCGCGCACGTGATCCTCGGTACGTCATCATCTCCGAATCGGGCAGATCAGGGGCACCGGTGAAGGCGATCGTTCGCTATGTGTGCTAACTACTCATGGCGTGGCCGCTGATCATTAGGATGGCGCAACACGCCGACAGCGAGCTGACCTCGGCTAGACTCTCCTGATCGCCGGGGATCGAACTGGACACCGCCCGGACTGGACCATCGAAAGAAGCAACCCCCATGCACGCACTCCCGTGATCGCACTACCGGTCCGCTGAGGCCGGCGATGTCCTCTCGCAGGGTGTATCGGGAGGGATGATGGATACGGCACAGGAACGCATGTGTATCATGGCGACCTACGAGGCGTTGCCGACCGATCAGCTCATCGCCGATATCGTCATCTATACCCATGACTGGGAGCGCAGCCTGCACTGGGCAGCCGCTGCTGTCCTAGATTATTCACGTGGTGGTCTATACCTCGACACTGCGCTCACGCTGATCACTCAGATTCTGGAGGATCCCAGCGATATTTCGTGGCGCGAGGGCGCGTACGAAGTGATCCGAGCCGGAGTCAAACATGAGCGTGTGCGCACGGGCGATTGGCCTCACGCTTCAGGAGATCGGCGAGATCCTCACCTTGCGCGATGACGGGCAGCGGCCTTGCGCGCACGTGATGGACCTGTTGGATCAGAAGCCGGCGGCGGTTGAGCGACAGCTATGGGCGCTGCGCGATGTGCGCGGTGTCCAACAGGACTTGTGGGCCCTGTGTGAGGAAGCGCTGACTTCCCGGACAAGTGCCAATGTCTGCGCAATCATGCAACACCGCCGAAGACTGTGAACCATCGTTGGAGAACGCCGCCGACACAGGGTCGCCCATGCTCGCGGCACGGGGCGGGGCATATCGCCTATCTGGTAATCTGGTAGCATGGCATGGCCCAGAAAGTCGAATGTCCGCCCGAGCTAGGATCCCGAACGCGCCTTGTCGGAGCTCCCTCCCGTCTCAGGGCGTGTTCGCTGCACCATCGATCTGCCTTCTTCTCCACTTGTCGAGCGCATGGCGGCGTCACGGCCGAGTGCCTCGCCGTGTTGCCGGGGTGCGAACGCTCGCGACCGGTCTCGCGCCTGGATGTAGCACTATCCCGACTGGTCGCCGGTCACATTCGGCGCGCCGACGAGGCTGCCCCACTCGGTCCAGGAGCCATCGTAGTTGCGCACGTCGGGGTACCCGAGCAGGTGGTTCAGCACGAACCAGGTGTGGCTGGAGCGCTCGCCGATCCGGCAGTAGGCGATCACGGACTTGTCCTCGGTGATCCCCTTGCTCCTGTACAGCTCACGCAGCGCCTCGACCGGCTTGAACGTGCCGTCCTCCTGCACCGCCGTGCCCCAGGGGATGTTCTGGGCGCCCTTGATGTGGCCTGCGCGCTGGGCCCCCTCCTGCGGGTAGCCGACGGCGTGCAGCAACTCCCCCGTGTACTCCTGCGGCGAGCGCACATCGACCAGTGCCGGGTCACCAGCCTCGATCCGGGCCATCACGTCGTCCCGGAAGGCGCGGATCGAGCCGGACGGCTCCTGTGCGGTGTAGTCGGTCTCGGGGTAGCTCGGCACCTCGCGCGTGTACGGGCGCCCCTCGGCCTCCCACTTCGCGCGGCCGCCGTCCATCACCCGCACGTCCTCGTGACCATAGTACTTGAAGAGCCAGAAGCCGTAGGTGGCGTACCAGTTGTTGCGGTCGCCGTAGAAGACGACGGTCGTGTCGTTGGCGATGCCCCGCTCGCGGCAGAGCCGCTCGAAGCCCTCCTTGTCGACGAAGTCGCGCACGACCGACTGCTGCATCTGGGTCTCCCAGTCGAGCTTCTGCGCGCCCGGGATGTGCTCCACCTCATAGAGCAGGAGGTCCTCGTCCGATTCCAGGATGCGGACGTTGGGATCCTCGAGGTGATCGGCCGCCCACTGGGTGCTGACCAGCACCTCCGGGCGTGCGTACCCTCGTGTCGTCTGCTCGGTGTCTTGAAGTGCCACGGTGATCCTCTCATGGTTGTAACGGTTGTACAGCAACGACGGCTTGCAGCTGTCACATGCGAACTGCGATAGGCCGTGCCACCTTCAGTCGCCCAGAGCGCCTCGCTCGGGATGGGCCTGCGCCTCCACGGCCTGCAACTGCTGGAGCCGTATCTTGCCCATGAACAGCATCGGTAGTGGGCAGGCTGCCAGCGGGGCATTCCACTGCCCCCGCCCTTCACCTGCAAGCCACAATTGCTTACGTTGTGTAAGATATCCAGATCCGTCACTGGTGTCAAATCTGGATGACGTCTTCCTTCCTGGTCTCGCCGATCACAATGCCCCGGAGAGTACCCTCCTAAAAAGACGACTGTGAATCGGGACGTCAACGCGGTGATGGCCTTGACTCCCGGATTGGGATCGGTAGACACCCGCTGAGGTGCCTCCTATCTCGGGATCGTAGCAAAGAAGCGCTTACCGTGTGGTTCGGGCACTGGATGAGCCGCAAGGTGGCTACTTGGGAGCAGGAGCGTGCGCTAGCGCAGTATGTATCGATAACGGCCCGACCAGCTAGCGGTCGGGCTCAACCGCTAGCTGATCGACTAGCCGACGGACCGAGTGAACCGCTCGATCGCTCCGGAGAGCTCACCGAACAGATCTTCCTCGTCTTGATGGCCATGGTGACACGTGCCCATGACGCAGTTGCGGATGTGATCCTCAAGGACCAGCAGGCCAACACTCCGCGCCGCCGCAGTGATGGCCGAGATCTGGGTGAGGATGTCGAGACAGTACTGATCTTCCTCGACCATCTTGTGGACGCCCCGGACCTGCCCCTCCAGGCGGCGGAGGCGTGCGAGGATCTTTGCCCGATCGGCAGCAACGGCCGTGGAGCCGGGACCTACGTGTCTTGTGTTGGTAATCAGCTTGTTCGTTTCCGATAAAGGTTCGTTCATAGCACCTACTGTACCTCCAGTCGGTACGCGCACCCGCGCGGAGTATATCCGCTCCGGATGCACGCGTCGTATCCAGCGAACCAGGACCAGAGCCACAACCCACCGGGAGGGCTGCCATTTCCGATCCGTATCGTGGTATGGTCGAGTTCCCTTGATCCTTATACCCTTAGGGGGTAAATTAAACGAGCCGTGACGATGTTCTTGCGGTTCCCGGGGTCTTCGAAGGAGGGATCATGCCCACAACACCCCGTACACCACCTCAGGCGAGCGCGACTGAAACCGCGCGTTCCGAAGCGCGGCTCGAGATTGAGGGGATGACCTGCGCGGCCTGCGTCCGCCGCGTCGAAAAGGCGCTGGCGAAGGTCGAAGGCATCGAGTCTGCGAGTGTCAATCTCGCAACCGAGCGCGCGTCTGTCACGTACGACCCACAGACCGTCTCGATCGAGGACCTCACCACCGCCGTTCAGAAGACCGGCTATACGGCGACCGCAGAGTCGCCAGCCGACCCCTCCCCCGCTCCGGCGGCACCGGCCGACGATGGTCACCTAGTCTTCAGCGTCGAGGGGATGACCTGCGCCGCCTGTGTCCGGCGTGTCGAACGGGCGCTGGAGAAGGTGGAGGGGGTTCGCTTGGCGAGCGTCAACCTCGCGACGGAGCGAGCATCGGTCGATTACGATCCCGAGCGTGTCTCGCGGGACGATCTGACCGGCGCGATCAGCGGCGCAGGGTACACCGGTTGCCCCGTCGCCCAGGAACCCGTGGCGGCTCCGGCCGTACCGGCCGGTACGGCGGCCCCGTCGTCGGACATCGATCCCCGCGACGCCAGGCGGGACGCGCACATCGCCGACCTGAAGCGAAAGTCGCTCACCAGCCTCGCGATCGGCGTCATGATGATGGCGCTGTTAATGTACCCGCCGCTCCGTGTTTCCGAATTGACGCTCGCGCCGTTCATGCTCATCGCCGCCACCGTCATCCAGTTCTGGGCGGGCCGCGTCTTCTACGACGCTGCATGGTCGGCCGCGCGCCACTACTCGACCAACATGAACACCCTGGTCGCCGTCGGTACGTCGGTCGCCTACGGCTACAGCGCCTTCGTGACGCTCTGGCCGCATCTCGCCGAGCGGTGGAACCTGCCCTACTACCTTTACTATGAGGTCGCGGTGATCATCATTGCGCTGATCCTGATGGGCCGCTGGCTGGAGGCGCGAGCGAAGAAGAGCACCGGCGACGCCATCCGCGCGCTGATGGGCCTCCAGGCGCGCACCGCCCGCATCGTGTGCGACGGCCAGGAGATCGACATCCCCATCGAGCAGGTGGCGGTCGCGGACATCGTGCGCGTCCGGCCTGGCGAGAAGATCCCAGTCGACGGCGAGGTTACCGAAGGCACATCCACGGTAGACGAGAGCATACTGACCGGAGAGAGCCTCCCGGTCGAGAAGGCGCCGGGCGACTAGGTCATCGGCGCGACGATCAACGGCTCGGGCTCGTTCCTCTTCCACGCGACCAAGGTCGGGCAGGACACTACCCTCGCCCAGATCGTGCGGCTCGTGGAGGACGCGCAGGGCTCCAAGGCGCCGATGCAGCGCCTCGCGGACCGCATCTCCGGCATCTTCGTGCCGATCGTACTGGTGATCGCCGCGCTGACCTTCGCGATCTGGTTGGTCTTCGGACCGGAGCCGACGCTCTCCTACGCGCTGACGGCGACGGTGGCGGTGCTGATCATCGCCTGCCCGTGTGCCCTCGGACTCGCCGCGCCGACCGCAATCATGGTCGGCACCGGCAAGGCGGCCGAGAACGGGGTGCTCGTCCGCGGCGGCGAGTCGCTCGAGATGGCCCGGAAGGTCGACACAATCGTGCTCGACAAGACGGGCACGATCACCCGGGGCAAGCCGTCGGTGACGGCGATTGAGACCGCGAACGGGTACAACAGTGACCGCCTGCTGGTGCTGGTCGCATCGGCCGAGGCCGGCTCGGAGCACCCGCTGGGCGAGGCGATCGTCTCCGCCGCGCGGTCCCGGTCGCTCACGATCGTCTCGACCAGCGAGTTCAACGCGATCACCGGCCAGGGCATCTCCGCGAAGGTCGACGGCCAAACCGTGCTGGTCGGAAACACGCGGCTGCTCGCCGAGGTGGGCGTCTCGACGACGCCGATGGAGGGCGCCTCCAGCACCATGGCGGAGAGCGGCGCGACCCCGGTCTACGTCGCGGTGGACGGGCGGCTCGCCGGCGTGATCGGCATCTCGGACACGCTCAAGCCGGAGTCGCAGGAGGCGATCGACGAGCTGGAAGCGCTCGGCCTCACCGTCTGGATGCTGACTGGCGACAACGAGCGCACCGCCCGCGCGATCGCGGAGCAGGTCGGCATCGAGCACGTGCTCGCCGAGGTGCTGCCGGACCAGAAGGCGGCCAAGATCCGCGAGCTGCAGAACGAGGGTCGCGTGGTCGCGATGGTCGGCGATGGCATCAACGACGCCCCTGCCCTCGCGCAGGCCGAGCTCGGCATCGCGATCGGCACCGGCACCGACGTCGCGATGGCGGCATCCGATATCACGCTGATCGGCGACGACCTCCGCTCGATTGTGACCTCGATCGCGCTGTCGCGCCGGACCGTGAACACGATCAAGCAGGGGCTCTTCTGGGCGTTCGCCTACAACGTCGCCCTGATCCCGATCGCGATGGGCGCGCTCTTTCCCGCCTTCGGCATCATGCTCAGCCCGGTCCTGGCCGCAGCCGCGATGGCGATGAGCAGCGTCAGCGTCGTCACCAACGCCCTCCGGCTGCGGACGTTCCGGCGACCGGAGAGTGCCGAGGCGATCCTCTTCCCGCCCGTCCGCGAGCGGGTCAAGGAGTGGGGCTTCCTGGTCGGCATCGCCCTGATCGCGATCCTGATCGGCGCCGGGGCGCTCTGGCTCGGCGAGAACGCCGGCATGGGCGTCACCGCGGGCGAGATGGCCGACCCAGCATCGGGCGGGCACGGCGCCGTCGTCGAGCGGGTGATCAGGTAGGCGCTCCCCAGCGCAGGCCCGCGCCTCCGTACGCGAACCTACCCCACGAACAGGGATCGGACCATGGGCGCCTGGGAGCTCCTTGACAACGCCTAAGTACCCCTCTAGGGTACCCTAAGATCGGACGAATCGCCGCCTGGCGAACAGAAAGGAAACAGCATGGAAACCATCACCCTCAACGCCCCGGACATCAGCTGCGAGCACTGCGTCGCCACCGTGGAGCAGGCGGTCGGGAAGATCGACGGCGTTCAGGCCGTCTCCGCCGACGCCGCCTCCAGGGACGTCAACGTCACCTACGACGCCAGCCACACCGATGTCGCTGCCATCACAGCAGCGCTCGAAGCAGCGGGATACCCGGCGAAGTCGTAACACCGGCGAGTGCCGAGTCCGCCAGCACCTGCGGGCTGGACACGATTGCGTCGTACCAGCCCGCTGTGTTACCGGGAAGCGACCCAAAGCGCACTTGCCCACAAGCAGGGCACGCATAATGGGCGCCCGGATCCATAAGAGGAGGACTCGACGCCATGAGCGCACTCGAACAGAACGCCCTGCTGGCGGCGTTCGTCGCGAGCACGATCGGCCTCGTGACCGTGCTGCACCTCCTCGCGCGTGCGATCGGCCGCTCCCAAGATGAGCCGGCGAAGGACGTGCCCTTCGAGGGCGGTACGCTGCAGCCGAAGCCGGTCTGGGTCCGCTACCACTTCCGGTACTACGCCCTCGCCCTACTCTTCCTTGCCTTTGATATGGAGATGGCCTTCATGTACCCGTGGGCCGTGGTCTACCGCGAGTTGGGGCTCGTCGCCCTCCTCGACATGGGCGTCTTCCTCGCGATCCTCTTCCTGGGCATTCTCTACGGCTGGAGCGAGCGGGGCATCGGGCGACAATGATCGGTTCGCGATCGGCACCCGCCACCACCGTGCGCCGCCTTGTCGCTCGCGCGATGGCGCGCACCCTGACCGCCTACGTCGTTCCGGACGCCCGTATGGCTCGCGACGCGGGCCTGGACTTGGGAGCGGCCGGGGTCGATGTCGCCCCCACACCACGGCACGCCTCGGTGCTCCTCGTCGTCGGGGAGCTGCCAGAGGGCCTGCGCGCGGCGACTGCGATCGTCTACGCCCAGATGCCACGCCCTCGTGTCATCCTCGCGATCGGCTCCGGCACCACCGCACCCCTCCCCCCGGCAGATGTCGTCGTGACCCTCGACCAGGCCGGGCTCGAGGAGGGGCTGGCGCGCACCCGCGCGCTGGTCGCATCGCACACCTGGTCTGAGACGGTCGCCCCCTTCACCGCTGAGGTGCTCGAGGCGGCTGACGCGGACGACGTCGGCATGGACCACGGTGCTCACGGACATGGCGGTCACGCCGGGCACGACATGCCCCATGACGAACGCACGAGCCACGAGACTGCCTCCGGGCACGACACGATTGGCGAGGAGCACGCAGCCCACGACACCCACGTGGCACCTCAGGACGATCATGCCGACCACGATGGAATGGAAGATCCGGAAGGGCCGGCGTCTGGGCCGCACGCGGGTCATGGCGAGCACCCCCACCACGCCACCGAGAGCCCACCGCCCGAGCGTCACGATCACCACGGCGAGCACAGCGAACCTGACCATGGCGCCCACCATGGTGCCTCCGAAGCCATGATCCATGGCGATCGCGCGGCAATGGGTCATGCTCGTCAGGAGAGGCCGGAGAACGGCCCACATGAGTACCACATCGGCATGGACCGTGATGATTACCCCGTACCCTCCGACGATTCTGCGCACGCCCACGTGACCGTGCATCATGACGGTTCACCCGAGATGGCACACGATCACCATGCCGAGATGAGCCACGACGCCCATGGAGGCATGGATCTCGGAGCGATGGGGCACGACATGTCCGGCCACGACCACCACATGATGGACAGCAGGTTCATGTCGATGGTCGCGATGACGCAGGGGCTGCCCCGCAGCCGGGACGGCCTGCCGATGGAGTGGGCCGAGACTGCCTTCGGTCCCCTCTTCCCCGGTCTGCCGGCCGGCCTTGCCGTCAGGCTCACGCTCGACGGTGACACCGTTGCCGCCGTGACGCTCGATACCGGTCACGTCCACCGCGGGATCGCGGCCTCGCTGCCCGGGCCGGCGGCGACGCTGATGGACCGTCTCGCCACACTCGACCCGCTCTCGCCGATCGTCTACTGCGTCTTGGCGGCGAAGGGGATCGCGGCGATCCAGGGTGCGGAGCGCCCCGATACTGTCGACCGGGCCAGCATCGGGGCGCTGGAGCGCGAGCGCGTCGTCAGCCACCTTGGGTGGCTGACGGCGTTTCTCGAACTCCTCGGCATGAGCGCGCTGGCAGCCCTCGCCGCCCGGCTGCACCTCGCGGCTGCCCAGGCGGCCGACACCGGCGCCATGCTCACGCTGCGTCCCAGGATCGAGCGCCTGACCCGCGATGTGGGGCGAACACCGATGCTCAGGCGACGGACCGCCGGGATCGGCCGCCTCGACAGCGAGGCGCTCCACAACGCGTCCGGCCCCGTCACACGGGCCTCCGGTCGGCCGGTGGATGGCCGCGCCGACAGTCCCGCCTACCTCGCACTCGGCTTCGAATCCATTGCGCGCGAGCGCGGCGACACCCACGCCCGCCTCCAGACCCGGCTCGCCGAGATCCACCAGAGCCTCGACCTCATCGCCGTGAGCGCCACCATCGGTCTCACTCTCCCTGAGGTGCCGGCACACCTCTCGGGGAGCGGTATGGCGACCGTCGAGACACCACGCGGAGCCGCGAGCCTGCACCTCGTCGCGCACCACGGCGAGATCACGGAGGCGCATATCTCCACGCCGTCGCGCGCCCTCATGGACCTTGTGCCGATCGTCACTGGGCAGGCCGAGCTGGCCGACGCGCTTGTCAGCATCGCGTCGCTCGACCTCTCGCCGTGGGAGATCGACCGATGACCATGCTCCTCATGATTGTCCCCATCGTCGTGGGCATCTGGGTGGTCGCCACGCTCGAATCGTGGGTCTCGACCGGACGCTTCCGCCCCGGTCGCCCCCTCGCCGCCGCCGTGGCGATGCTGGGGCAGGAGTCGCTGGTGCCCCGGCGCCCGGACCGCATCCTCTTCGAGATTGCCCCACCGATCCTGCTCGCGGCGGGCATCGCGGCGACCACCGTGCTGCCGCTCGCGGCGGAAGTGATCGTCATCGACCTGGCCACCGGTGGTCTCTTCGTCAACGCGGCGTGGGTCTATGTCGTCGTCGCGCTGATCATGGCCGGCTGGGGTCCGAACGGTGCCTACGCAATGGTCGCCGGGTGGCGGTTCCTCGCCCAGCTCATCGCCTACGCGATGCTGACGGTGATGCCGATCACGGCCGTGGCGATGCGCGCCGAGTCGCTGTCGACCACCGCCATCGTCGAGTCGCAGGCGAGCGGCACATGGAACGTCATCACGCAGCCGCTGGGCTTCGTCCTCTTCTGGCTGGCGGCGATGGCCGTCGCCTTTCTGCCGCCCTTCGACCACCCCGTCGCGCCGACCGAACTCGCCGGCGGCGTCACCGCCGAGTACACCGGCGTGCGACTGGCGATCTTCCGGCTGGGACGCCTCACGCTGATCCTGACGCTCGCCGCGGCGGTGGTGGTGTTCTACCTCGGCGGGTGGCTCGGTCCCTGGCTGCCGGCGTCGGCGTGGACGGCCGTCAAGACGCTGACAGTGGTCGCCGCCATGCTCTGGCTCGGCCGGTGGGTCCCTAGGGTGCGCTCGGAGCACCTGATGGCATGGAGTTGGAAGCTGGGCATCCCGCTCGCGCTGGTCAACATTCTGTGGGTGGGGGTCACCCTCTGGGCGGTGGACCGATGATGCCGACGATCTTCATCGCCCTCTTCGGCGCAGCCGCGATCTGGTTTGGCGTGCGCGTGTTCCAGACTTCCTCGATGGTCCGCTCGGCGCTCTCGCTCCTCGGCGCGATGGCCGCGATCGGCGGTATGTTCCTCGCCATGGAGGCGGAGTTCCTCGGCGTGCTCCAATTGATGATGATGGCCACCGAGATGAGCATCATGGCGATCTTCATGGTGATGTACATGATGGACCCCGGCGGCCTAGGGCAGATGGACATGTCGCACCAGCAGCGCGAGGCGCTCGCGGCCGGCATCGTCGCCACCCTGCTGGCGGTCGCGGTCGCGCTGCTGGTGAACTGGGGCACGGTCGCGAAGGAGGTCGACTCGACGACCGTCCAACTGCGGGCGCTCGGCATCGAGATCATGGAGCGCTCGATGCTGCTGTTCGAAACGGTCGGGGTGACCATCCTCGTCTCAATGATCGCGGCGATCGCGGTGGCGGTCGCCAGGGAGCCGAAACGATGACCACGCTGATCCTCGCGCTCATCATTGGCGCAGTACTCTTCGGCATCGGCCTCTACGGCGCGCTCAGCCAGACGAACCTGGTGATGATCATGATGGGCGTCGAGCTCATGCTCGGCGCGACTATGGTGAATCTCGTTGCCTTCTGGCGCTTTCTGCACCCGGACGTCTACGCCGGGCAGATGTTCGTGCTGGTCGTGATGACCGTGATGGCGGTCGAGGCGGCGGTTGGCTTCGGCCTCGGCACCGCCCGCTTCCGGGCGAAGGGCTCGGTTGAGATGGAAGAGGCCGCGGAGCTGAAGGGTTGACATGGTGGGTATCGCTGCGCTCGCCATCATCGGCCCGCTGGCGGCTGCCATCCTCGTGCCGTTCGTGCGCCATCGCGCGGGCCTGGTTGCCATGCTCGGTGCCACAGCCGGGCTTCTCGCCGCGCTGACGACACTCATGCGTGTCGAGCGTGGTGACAGCGTCACGACCACGCTTCCAGGCTTCCCCAGCCTCCCCCTGCGCCTCGCCGTCGACCCGCTCGGCGCGGTGCTCACCACCGTGGTGGCCGTGGTGAGCACCTTCGTACTGCTTTACGCCGTCGGCTACATGGCGGGCGAGCGGGACACCGCGCGCTTCTTCGGCGCGATGTCCCTCTTCGTCGCAGCCATGCAGGCGCTGGTGTTTGCCGACGACTGGCTCCTGCTGCTGGCGGCCTGGGAGCTGATCGGCCTGGCGTCCTACCTGCTGATCGGCTTCTGGTTCACGCAACCCCGTGTCGGTGCGGCGGCGACGCGCGCGTTTCTCATCACCCGCTCGGCGGACCTCGGCCTCTATCTCGGCGTGCTGATCATCATCGTGGAAACCGGCACCAGCGCCATGGCTGCCACCGGCGCGGTAGACGGCAGCGCCGGGGCGACCGCCGGGCTCGCCCTGCTGCTGGCCGCGGCCGGCAAGTCGGCGCAGGCACCGCTGCAGGGGTGGCTGATGGACGCGATGGCCGGCCCGACGCCGGTCTCCGCGCTGTTGCACGCGGCGACCCTCGTGGTCGCGGGGGTGGTGCTGCTCGCTCGCGCGTTCCCGCTCATGTCGAGCGGCGTGCTGCTCGTCGTCGGCCTGGTAGCGGGGTTCTCGGCGGTCGTCACCGGACTCACCGCCATCGCCCAGCAGGACCTGAAGCGCCTGCTGGCGGCGTCGACCTCCAGCCAGCTCGGTCTGATGCTCCTCGCGATCGGGGCGGGCTCCGTCCCGGCGGCGGTCTTCCATCTCGCGACCCACGCCGCCATGAAGAGCTCGCTCTTCCTCGCCGCCGGCGTGTTCCAGCACGACCGCCACGCGACCGGCTTCGCCGAGCTCGCGGGCGTCGGCCGGGAGCGGCGTCTGACGTTCGCCGCGTTCGCCGTCGCGGGGCTCGCCCTCGCCGGCCTGCCACCGCTGGCCGGGTTCTGGTCGAAGGACGCGGTGATCGCAGCGACGCTGGAGTCGCCCCACCCCGCTCCCTTCACTCCCCTCGCCGTCGTGGCCTCGGCCCTGACCGGCGTCCACCGGGCGCGCGCTCCGGCTGCTGTGGGGCGACCAGCCCGCTCCCGACCGCAGCAGTGATGGCGTGGTCGGATGCCTGATGGGCGGCGGGCTCACCATCCTCGTGATCCTGGCGGCCACCGTCGGGCTGCTGGCGGAGCCATACGCTCACCTGATCGATGCGGAGCTGCCCGAGTCAACCCTGGCCATGAGCCTCGGCCTGGCTGCCGCGGCGGTGGGCCTGCTGGCCGGGTGGCTGGTGCCGGCCGAGCGGCTCCTCGGTCCCACCGTCGAGGCGGCGCGCTCGGGGTTCCGCATCGGTGACGGCTGGATGGACTGGGCGGTGGGGCCCGCTCTTGCGGTCGCGCGATGGTGTGATGGGATCGACGACGGCATCCATGCCGCGGTGCTGGGCGGTGGCCGCGCCGCCCTCTCCATAGCCCGGATAGCTCACCGCACCGACGACGGCATCCATGCCGCCGTGCTGGGCGGTGGCCGCGCCGCTCTCTCCATGGCCCGGATGGCTCACCGCACCGACGAGCGCGTCCACGATGGCGTGATCCTGACGGGCCGGAGCACGATGGACGTGGCGCGCTCTGCAGAGGATCTCGACGTGTCCGGCATTGACGGGGCGATCCGCGCGCTGGTCACCCGCACCCTGGCGCTGGGTGGACGGGCTCGGCAGCTCCAGTCCGGTCTCGTCCACCGTGAGCTCCTGCTCACCGCCGGCGGCACGGCCGTCATCCTGATCCTCGTCCTGATCGTCTGAAGCCCGGAGATCGTCCCCGATGCCGCTGATCACCATCACCATCTTCACGCCCCTGGTCGGCGCCCTGATCCTGCTCGGCATGCGTGGAAGCGCGCCGCGGGCCGCGCACACCGTTGGACTCGCTGCCTCCGGTGTCACCCTGCTTGGGGCGCTGGCGATCTGGATTCGCGGCGTCGACGGAGCGGGGTTCTCCCAGGTCGAGGAGGCGGCGTGGATCCCCTCGCTCGAGGTGGCCTACCGTGTCGGCGTCGACGGCGTGAGCGTTCCCCTGGTACTGATGACGGCCCTGCTCTTCATCGTATCCCTCGTGTTTTCGACACACATCACCGACCGCGCCCCGACCTATGTCGCGCTCTTCCTGCTGCTGGAGACCGCCTGCCTCGGTGTCTTCGTCTCCCTGGATCTCATCCTGTTCTACGTCTTTTGGGAGGTCACGCTCGTCGGGATGTACTTCATCATCGCCGGCTGGGGGTACGAGGACCGCCAGCGCGCGGCCTTGGTGTTCTTCATCTACACCCTGCTCGGCAGCCTGCCACTGCTGCTGGCCATCCTCGCCCTCTATCTCGGCTCGGACCCGCGGACCTTCGACATGCGCGAGATCATCGCCGCCCCGCCGCTCACCGGCGTCGCCGCCGGCCTGACGCTGCTGGCGCTGCTGATCGCGTTCGCGATCAAGACGCCGGTGTTCCCGGTACATACCTGGCTGCCCGCGGCGCACGTCGAGGCGCCCACCACCGGCAGCGTGGTGCTCGCGGGGGTGCTGCTCAAACTCGGCACCTACGGCCTCATCCGCTTCGCGCTGCAGATGACGCCGGACGCGTTCCGGGAGGCCGCGCTGTGGGTCGCGATCGTTGGCGCCTTCTCGGCCGTCTACGGTGCCCTCGTGGCGCTGGCCCAGCGGGACCTGAAGCGACTCGTCGCCTACACCAGCGTCAACCACATGGGGTATATCGTCGTTGCCGTCGCGGCGGCGGCGGCCACGACCGACGCGGCCACGCGCGCGACCGCCATCGACGGATCGGTCCTGCAGATGGTCAGCCACGGCATCGTCACGGGAGCCCTCTTCCTCCTCGTGGGCATGCTCCAGAACCGGGCGCACACCCGGGATATGGACGCGTTCGGCGGGTTGCTCCGCACGACACCGGTGATGGGCTGGCTCTTCATCCTGGCCGCCTTCGCCTCACTGGGCCTGCCCGGGCTGGCGCACTTCCCCGCGGAGTTCCAGATGTTCCTCGGCACGCTCGACGTCTGGCCAGTGCTCGCGGCGATCGTGATTGTGGGGATCGCGGTCACCGCCGGTCTCTACCTGCGCGCCATCCAGGCGGTCTTTCTCGGCGAGGTACCGGAGCGATGGGCACGCATGCACGACATGACGCGTGCGGACCTCTGGGCCGTCGTGCCGCTCCTCGTGCTGACCGTGCTCATCGGTGTCGTGCCCCGGCTGGTGCTCGACCTGGTGCGCACGGCGAGCGAGGTGATCCTCCCGTGAACGACACGATGACCATGGACATGAGCCGCGACCTGGGCCTGCTCCTGCCCGAGATCGTGGTGGTCCTGACCGGCGTCGCGACCCTCGTCGCCGGCATGCTGCGCCGCCATGCCGTCGCGATGCCGACCACCGTCGTCGGCACCCTGGTCGCGGCGGCACTCGCGATCCCCCTGCTCGGGAAGGAGACCACGGTCTTCATGGGCACCTACCGGATCGACGACCTCGCCGTCTGGGCCAAACTGGTGCTCCTGCCGACCACCGCCCTGGTGGCGCTCATGGCGGTCCCCGAGGTTCGGGGCACCGATCGGGAGGCGACCGTCTACAGCCTCTTCTCGCTGACGACGGTCGGTGCGCTCGCGCTCGCCGGCGCAGGCGACACCATGTTCCTGGTGCTGGGCACCGTGCTGGCCAGCCTCGGCTCGTTCACGCTCGTGGCGTACCCGCGGGACGAGCGCGCGACCGAGGCGGCCATGAAGTACTTCGTTTACGGTTCCGTCACCAGCGCCGTGATGATCTTCGGATTGACCTTCTGGTTCGGTGGCAGCGGGTCGACCCTGCTGACGGACCTCGGTCAGCTTGAGGGTCGCACGCTGGCCGCCACCGCCGGCTTCGTGGCGGTCGTCGTCGGCCTCGGCTACAAGGCGGCAGCGGCGCCGTTCCACTTCTGGGCGCCGGACGCCTACGACGGCGGGCCGGTGGTGACGGCGGCCTACCTCTCGATCGTGCCGAAGATCGGGGCGATCTTCGCGCTGGCAGTCATCGGCCAGCAGCTGCCGGCCGGCGTGGTCGACTGGCGGACGGTCATCGCCGTGCTGGCGGCGATCTCGATGACTTACGGCAACCTGACGGCGCTCGTGCAGACGAGTGTCGTCCGGCTGCTCGCCTACTCGTCCATCGCCCAGTCCGGCTACTTCCTGGTCGGCGTGGTCGCCATCGCACGCGATGAGCTGGCGATGCAGTCGCTCGTCGTCTTCGCCGCCGCGTACGCGGCGATGAACCTCGGCGCGTTCGCCGTCGCCGGCGCCGTGGGACGTGACCTCGGTGCCTACCGGGGGGTCGGCCGTGCCCGCCCGGGGATGGGCGCGGCCATGGCGATCTTTCTCTTCTCATTGGTGGGCATCCCGCCGATGGCCGGCTTCTTCGGCAAGGTGCTGCTCTTCGGCGCGGCGATCGAGGCCGGGTACACATGGCTCGCCGTCATCGGCATCCTGAACAGCGTGCTCTCGCTCGCCGTCTACCTGCGCATCATCGTCCCGATGTACCAGCAGCCGGAGATGGAGCGCCCACTCGGCCAGCGTCCGTGGCTCGTCTGGGGCACCGCGCTCGTCCTCACGCTCACCATCGGGCTCGGAGTCGAGTACCTCACCAGCATGACTTGAACCTGTCCTGCCACTCCGCGATCTTGCGCAATGCAGAGGTCGGGTGAGGCGCCGTCTCGTTGGTGGACCAGCCTATCGGCTGATAGCATTGACAGCAGCGCAATCAACTGCCCCGCAGGGAAACACTATGGGACATTCGGAGACGACAATGCGTTGCCGGGTGCATCGTTTCAGAGGTGTTGTCAGCCTCGCAGTCCTGCTCGCGTAGCTCGGCTACGACGCAGGCATGGCGCTTACGAGCACCTACTACGCTGATGACCCATCCTCTGATTCTCTGGTTGGCGGTGAGCACCCACAGTCTGCGTTTGCACAGAGCGACAAGGCGCCTCAGTCAGAGTGCCATGCAGACGCAGACTCATTAGTTGCGGCGGGACAAGATCGCCTGGCGTTGCCCGCCGTCCTTGCGGACGCTGAGCACCAGCACCGGCTCCTGGGTGACGCACGGACGGTTGAACCCACGTCTGTGCCTCCTCTCTCTGCCATACAACGCCGCACCAGGCTCCAAGTGTTCCTGAACTGATCCGATCACTCCATCCGGCCGGATTTGTCCGCACCTCGTCATCGCGGAATCCCGTTGCCGTGAAGGGACACCTGGTCGTCCACTATCCGGACCTTCCATCCTGCCTGACAGCGCAGGTCGGCCTCACCTTTTGATCAGTTCACGCAAGCCGAGACTCCATCACGCCTTTATTCTGCTATTCACAAGCATGCTGATCGCGCCTCTAACCATGGTTTCCGGCCAGCAAGCGCAGGAATGGCCCACACCGCGGTCGGTCTACATCCCCGAGACCGGGCACACCCTCGACCAGTGGCGCGAAGCCGGCGGTGCCTCGACGTACGGGTATCCGATCACGCCGGAGATCACGCTCGACGACGGTACGATCGTGCAGTACCTGCAGTACGCGCGGTTTGAGTACTACCCGAAAGGTAATGCCGAGGGCAACTACTTCGCGCTCGGCGACATCGGTGAGGAGCTTCGTCCCTTCAGTCTCCAGCGCTCCATCGCCAGCTTCACCACGACGGGAAGCTCCGATCCCGCCGGTGCCGCCGCGACAAACGCGGCGTTCATCCGGCCGTGGTTGCCGATCGATCAGCCCGCAACCGAGTCCTCGCAGATCCGCTACGTCGGAGTGACGGGCCACACGGTACGCTACGCCTTCCTCGACTTCTGGGAGGCAACCGGCGCGACCGCCTACCTCGGCAACCCCCCTCACCGAGGAGTACGTCGTCGACGGCGTCACCTATCAGGTGTTCGAGCGCGGGCAGCTTGCCTGGGAGAACGGCCAAGATGCCTGGATGGTGCCCGTGGGGGAGATTCTCGCCAACGAATACGGCCTCCCTCTGGAGCTGGTGGCGCAGGGCAACATCCCAACTTACAGCGAAGAACTCTTCGTGCCGCCTCCTGCACCTGCCGCCGCACCGTACGGTCTGGGTCCCGTGCCAGGCACCGCGCAGTCGATCGTCGTGTCCATTGGCCAGCAGCGCATGTGGGCGTACGAGAGCGATACGCTGTTCCTCACCTCACTGGTCAGTACCGGCAAGCCTAGGTTTGATACCCCAACCGGCATGTTCTCCATTAGCAAGAAAGTCCCTATTCAGGACATGGAGAGCTTGAATGGAGAGCTTTATTGGTGGGTAGTACTACAAGGTGACCGATGTGATGTACTTCGCGACGGGCGGGCACGCATTACACAGCACCTATTTCCACAATAACTTTGGTGCGGTGATGAGCCACAGTTGCGTCAACCTGCCCATGGATGTTGCCTCGGTCCTGTACGACTGGACACCGATGTACATCCTGGCGCAAATCGTAAGCTGACCGCTGTCCGAGCCAACCCCCGCAGGGGTCGGCTTCGCATCTATCCAGAAAGGTGTGCACGGCCTGCGTCAAACAGCTCACAGATCATGGACACGTGGCGGCGTTGCGTCCGGGGTTCGAAACTTCAGACGCCATCGCCATCCGTCGCCTCGATAACCCCGATGCACCGGCATTTCCAATGCTCCGGCGCCGAAGAGCGGGCTAGCCCCTGACCCGACTACTCGTGCGCTCTATGTCTCCTAGGCCCTCCGCCCTTCGACGTTGAGCGGCGGGCACTCAAGGTCCGGGATGGCTTTGTCGACCTCGAGCTGATGGGGCTTTACCTACGCTATCCCGGTGAGAGTGTCGCGAGTGTTGTTGATCACACGATGTACGGTTGCCAGCTGCTGTAGCGCTCCCGAACCGAGCCGCGCGGCAGGCTCAGCGCGATCAGCGCGACGCCGGCAGCGACGTCGTTGACGGTCGAGGTTGTCGTGTCGCCCCCGAGCAGGAAGGGTGCGGCGACCAGCCAGAGGCCGAGCACGATGTTGAGGAAACGCAGCGAGCGCGCAACCTCGGCCATCGCGACCACGGCCGTGACGGCCACAACCGGCCCGACAAGGAAGTCACTGTTGGCGATGGCACCGCTCGCGCCGAGAACGGGCGGGGCGGCCATCAGCCAGAAACCGATGAGCGTGCTGATCAGGAGTGGCCAGGGAATCGAGACGCCCCACACCATGGAGGGCACCATGGACGGGCGGGGCTTGTCGAACTGCGGGGAGCGCTCGTCCTTGCTGCCGCCCTCGAGCGTGCCGCCCACCCAGAAGGTCCGCCACATCGGCTTGCCGTCGCGGCGCGCCTGCATCATGAATTGGACCATCGCCCAGATCTCATCGAGGGCGAGCGGGATCATCACCAGCATGAGGAGAGCGGTGAGGAGGCAGAGCGTGCACCAGGTGCCGACCAAAACCGGCTGCATCACGACGAGGGCGATGCTCGTGATCCCGAGCGGGACGACCAGGACCCCGAACATCAGCACCATCCACGGCATGGTGCGTCACCGGCTAACACCACCCATGAACCCCGACAGCGCTTCCAGGAGATAGGAGGTTGCGCCGAGGCCGGCGTCGGAAACCGGCCAGGCCTTCGACACATCGGAGGTGAGGATTCTCGCGGTGCCGGGGCTGAAGAACGGATCCCAGACAGCGCCGATGTGACCCAGCTGGTAGGCGGCCATATAGCGCGAGATGAGGAAGCTGACGATGCCGAGGGCGATGATCGGGCCGCGCTGCCACCAGCTGGAGGGGTTGTACGTCCAGCCGGGTGGGGTCTCCGGTCCCGGCTGCATCATCGCCATGTGATGCGCCTTGCCCGGCATCATCGGCGCCAGGATCGCGAGGGAGATGACGAGCCCGCCAACCAGGCTGTTGTTGGCGTAGACGAAGGCTGTTGGTGCCCAGAAGAGGAGCGGGGCGAAGAGGAGCCAGATGCCGACGAGGCAGATCCCCCAACGGCCCCAGAAATCGCCACGCGGGAAGAGCGCTACGATACCGAGCGCGACAATCGCGGCACCGCTGAGGGTATCGCTCCAGGCGAGCGCGGTGTCCTGGTAGTCGGACGCCGCGGCACTGCCGAGCAGCCACAGCCCAAGGATGATGTTGGCGAAGTACATCCACAGGGTCTGTACCCGCTGCTTGCGCATCATCTCGTTCGGGCCCATCTGGTGGTCGTTGTTCTGGTGTGGGTGTTGCTGGTCCACTGGGCTCCTCCGGCGATCAGATGTTGTGACGGCAGCGCGCAAGCCGGGTGCCATAGCTGTACGGCAGTCTGCCTGCTCACCTCAGCTGCCGTTTGACGAACCAGATCACCAATGGTGGCAGGATCAGCCACTGGAGCAGGGGAGCAGACCGGTGCCGAGCAGGGGTAGCGTCGGCATCCGGTCGGCGTAGGCCCACATCTGGAACTGTTCCGTCGCCACCCGTTCCGCAATCACAGTGACCACGATTCCCGTCATCGTGAAGATGACCACCTGTGTGGTGGGCGGCTCCCGTACCCATGTGCGCGTGTGTCCAAAAGCCACGACGACCCAGAATGACATCAGTGTGATTGCTGCATCGCCGACGGCTGCGAGGGAACAAACCTTCGTCGCCTGCCAATGTGGGGCAGAGGGCATGCCCCGGTAGAAGGGAGCCTGCCAGAACTCCCACACGAAGTTGAGCAGGAAGGCGAAGATGACGACGTTCAACTCCGGCAGGGCCAGCATTCGTACCCGTTCGCTCAATTCGTCGGCGCCGTTGTTCTCGTTGGTCCCCGCGGCGTGCTCAGGGTCCACTTGCATGCCGCGCATAAACCTGCCCTCCATTCTGCCTGACGCATGTGACACGTGTTGCGATCGTTATTTATCGTCCTGCCTTGTTGGCAGCTTCGCCTCATGCCAGGCGCCCATGCCGCCTGCCACGTTGATCAGGCTCTGGTGGCCGCGTGCCTGGAGCAGGCTTGAGATGACACTGGAGCGGTAGCCGCTGCCACAGACCACGGCGACCTGCGACGCCCCATCGACTGGCGGTTCAGCGCCCTGGAGGATCTCGCCGGCGTATCGGTGGGCCGCCCCGGCGATGTGGCCGTCCGTCCACTCATCGTCGCTGCGAACGTCGAGCACGGTCAGCCCGTCCTGTGGCGCGGCGAGCCGGTCTACCAGATCATGCACAGACACCTGGGGCAGTGTCACGACCTCGCGATCCTCGGACTGCCACGCCACCATCCCTCCATCAAGATAGCCGACGACGCGGTCCAGCCCGATCCGCCGCAGCTCCGTGCGCGCTTCCGCGAACTGTGCCGCACCCTCCTGCTCGTCAAGGACCATGATGAGATCGCGGTCGTAGGGAGCCAGCCAGCCCATCCAGGCGGTGAAGTTCGAACCCAGCCCGGAAAAGATGGCCTTGGGGATGTGCCCTGCGCCGAAGGCCTCCGGAGAGCGTGCATCGACCACCAGCGCCCCTGCCTCCTGGCGCGCGGCTACGCCGTCTGCGGTGAAGACATCACCGGGTGCCAGCGCCGACAGGAGCGCTGGGCCGACCTTATTGACCCGCTTGACCACCGGGTAATACGTTGGGGGCGTGGGCATCCCTTCCAGCACGGTCTCGACGAACGCGGCCTCGTCCCGGATCCGGAAGGCGTAGTTGACCAACTTCTCCTGGCCGATGGTCGTGTGCGGTGCGGCGCCGATCTTCTTGCCACAGGCCGACCCGGCGGTATGGCCGGGATAGACCACCACCGCGTCGTCGAGGGTGCTGAAGCGGTCGGTGACCGACTCGTAGAGCTGCTCGGCCAGGCGCTGGGTCTCCTCTTCGCCTAGCAGGTCCGGGCGCCCCACCTCGCCGACGAAGAGGGCGTCTCCGGTGAAGACTGCAACCGGCTCGTCGCCCTTCGCGGGGTCGATCGCCAGGAAGCTCATGTGCTCGGGCGTGTGCCCGGGCGTCCAAAGCGCGCGGAGGTTCACCGCGCCAACGGTGATCTCGTCGCCGTCGTCGAGGGGCTCGTACGGAAACGCCTGCGCGCCGAGGCGGCTGGCGTAGATGGGGGCTCTGGTGGACGCGGCGAGCTCTCGTGCCCCCGAGACGAAGTCGGCGTGGACGTGGGTCTCCAGAATGGCCACGATCTCGACGTTGTGCTGGTCGGCCCAAGTGGTGTAGGCGTCGATATCGCGGCGCGGGTCGATGACGGCGACCTGGCGGGCCGTGCTGTCGGCGACCAGATAGGCGACCTGGGCGAGGCCCGGGGTGAAGATACGGTCGATAATCATGCGCGAGCACTCCCTCGTGGCACGACGCTCTCGCTCGAGCAGTCGGTCGCCCCGCAGCGGTCGGACTTCAGTCGTGCAAGGTGGCGCCGCCAGCGATGATGACTAGGTGGATGATGCCGAGATTCATGCTCCGTACCTCCTTACACCAGACCGGCCGCCGCAGACACTCGGGTTCCGGCGATTATCCTGGCTTCCGGGCCACCAGTCGCTCGACGATGCCCCACTTCGATCGCTCGCGCCGATCGACCGCGAACCCCTCCGCCTCGGCATCGTCGCATGGCTCACGCAGCAGGTGGTCGGCCTGGAACCGCACGAAGAGCGGGTCGAGGATCCGCTGGCCCGCGCGCACGACAGGATTCGGACTGCGGACGTGCTCCAGCAGGACCAACCGTCCCCCGGGTCGCAGCACCCGCCTCGCCTCCGCCACGGCTTGGCGGGCATCGGGGATGGTGCAGAGCGCAAGGGTGGAGACAACCGTGTCGAACCGCGCGTCTGGAAAGTCGAGCGCTTGGGCGTCACCGACGCGGAGGTCCATCTCGCGCCCCAACGCACGTGCCCGGTCACGGGCGACGTCGAGCATGGCCGGGCTCAGGTCGATGCCGGTCAGCCGCACGGCCGTGGGGTAGTAGGGCAGATTGCGGCCGGTGCCGACCGCAATCTCAAGCGTGTCGCCGTCCGCTTGCGAGGCGACCCAGCGGCGTCCCTCGCCGAAGAGCATTTTCTCCGGGATCACAATGAAGCGGTCGTACGACTCGGCCGCCTTGTCGTAGAGCCGCTGGACGCGAGCTGTCTCGCCTCGGCGTGCCATGCTTTCCACTCCCTGCGTGTTGAATCCTCACGGGCCGACGTGCTCCTGGTGGCCGGGTGCCTCGCCACGGCGAGACTCTTAGCGACGAAGATACGGGTCGTCGTCTCGTGCAGCCTGTCGAACTCATGAGGATAATCGACCCAAGTATCAAGTCTGCTACGACCCTTCGGTGCCAGCGAGGCCGTGGGCGAGCATGAGCGCGACGGTGGTCGTTCCATCCTGGTTCCGATGCAGCCAAGCGATATCTGAGTGTGCGCTGCTGTTCCGCGCCTGGAGACCGACGTACTGATCGTTCTCGCTTGGCATCCCGCCGCTGCCACCGCAGGCGAGAACGACGTCGGGCTGCTCGGCTCTGGCATGGATGTCGATGGGATGGTCACCGGCGAGCAAGTCGGCCGGCCTGGCGTCGAGCGTGGTGACGCTCGTCATCCCGGGGAGAGGCGGCGTGTCCGCCGCCTCGGGAGAAGTCGGTGTCCCGTTGGGCTCCGGCGGGAACTGCAGGCTGGACAGCGTGTGGAGCCGGGCCGGATCGAGCTAATCGCACGTGCCTAGATGGATATGGGCGGGGTGGCCCGGCATCGCCTCCACCTGCTCGGCGTCTGGGCTTGCAGTCGGCGTCGCCCCGTGCTCCTCGCCCTCGTGCGCCAAGCCGGAGACGGTGCTGCCGACGAGCAGGCTCAGCAGCGCCGCCGTGATCCCCAGAATATGGACTAAGTCCCGATGGATTGCATGTGATGTTCCACCTGTGAGTTCGGTCTGGCCGGGATCGCGCAATCAGTGGCAATGGAGTCGCACGTGCCCACCATGCGCGGCATCACCGCCAACATCCGGTTGGCATTTCAAGCCCGCGGCGCTATTCCTCGGCCGCCAGGCGCCGTTCGATCTCGCGCCGGAGCTGCTTTTCAGACGTGCGTCCGAAGGAAAAGGCTTCGCCATCGATGAAGATGCCCGGGGTGAAGAACATGCCGGTGCTTTCGGCGAGGGCCTGTCCCTCGGGCTGACCCAGGTCCACGGTCGTGATGGAGAGCGGGTACTTGCCCGCGAGCCGGCCAAGAATCTCATGCGCCTGGTCGCAGTAACTGCAGTTGTCCTGGCTGAGGACGGTCACTTCCATGATATTACATCTCCCCTGTCGAGAGTCCTTCGCGGATGTCCGCCACGAGGCGATCCATCGGCAGGTACATCGTGTACTTGGGTGCGCCACCGTAGTCCGAGCGCCACCGGATCGCACCGTCCGCATCGATGAGAATGAAACTGTGGCCGTTGTACGAGGTTCCCATCATCCCGTAGAGGTTAGTTTCGTAGGCTCGTGAAACGGCGAGGTCGGGATCGGACAGGATAGGGGAGGAGAGTCCCTCGTCAGCGACCTTCTGTTCGAGGAGGTCGAGCGGATCGGTCGTGATGGTCACGATCTTGTCGATCCCGAGCGCATCGAGTTGATCCCAATTGTCCTCGATTGTGACGAGTTGGTCCCAGCAGGGCTGGCACATCAACCCCTCTTGGAAGTACAGGAGCACCGTCTGGCCGCGCGCGTCGGCCAGGTCGAATGTGCCACCATCGGTGGATGGCAGCACGATCGGGGGCGGTTTCGCCCGGCCCCGGGTCTCCGACCACAAAGGGGTAGAGGTCATCTCCAGCACGACCCCCGCCGCTCGTGCTGCTGACATAGAAGATCGCGAGGGCTGCGATCGCGACCCCGATAGTAACGACGGCCTTGATCCAACCGCTCGACCGGCTGCCGGAGCGACGCGTGCGCGCCCGGCCCTGATGCTTCCGGCGTCTGACCTTCCCGGCAGCGATCGGCGACTGCGATGTCGCCCCGTTACTCGGTACCGACGTGTGTTGCCTAGACGCTGTGCTCAAGCGTGTCGCTCCTGTCCCTAATCTGATCTCCGGTATCGATCTCATGTCCTGGAGCCGTCGGCCACCCGTCGACCCCGACCTCCGCCACGCCATCGTCACCGTGTGGCCCGAGCCACCCGACTTGTCGCGACGCGTGCCACGCGCGGAGGGCAATGACGGCCCCCACGGCGCCGGCCGCCCAGCCGGCAGCCAGGCCAGCGCATCCGTGATCTCCTGACCGGTGTGCTGCAAGCGGCCGGCGAATCTCGCTTGCCAGCCGGTCGATGACGGCATCGCCTCCTGGGTCACCCCGATCCACAGCATCCCTGCTCCCACCAGCGCCAACAGTAGTCCGGTGGCGAGGTCGGTGGCGGTGATCGTCCGCCGGAGTGGGCCCGCGGCCCAGGTGAACGAGCGCGGCCGGAAGAGCCGGCTCGACCGCCAGTCGAAGCGCTCCCACAGGAGCGAGATGGCGAAGAGGGGAGCGACCATGCCGAACACGTACGCAGTGCCGAGCCCGAGCGCCACCCCAAACGATGACGCCACGCCAGAGAGGGCGATCACGCTGGCCAGCACCGGGGCGCAGCAGGCGCTCGCCACCCCGGAGAAGATCCCCAGTGAGTACGTGCTCAGCGGCCCGGCACGCCCCCCGGCACGCTGTCCGGGCATCGGGAGATGGAGTCGGCCGCCAAGCAGGACGTACGCTGCGAGCCCGAGCATGAGGAGCCCGCCCATCACGTAGATCGCCGTGTGCTCTTCTGTGAGCAACTGTCGAATCGCAGCTGCGCCCATGGCAATCGGGAGGATGACCGTCGCCACCCCTGCCCCGAACAGGAAGGTCATGGCAACGAGGGTACGGCGGTTCTGGAACGACGTAGCGAAGTAGGCCGGGAGCATGACCGAGATGCAGCAGGGCGCGAAGAGCGCGATCACGCCGGCCACGACCGCGGCAATGGCCGAGCCCCCGAAGAAGAGGCTGCTATCCATGACGATCGTCCCCGTGGAATCGATGGGTACAACCGCTCACGATCAGCATCCGCCCCTCATGCGCTGCATCATCGCCAGCATGTCGTCGGCAGCATCGCGGGTCGATGCCTCGTCGTACCACTCGCGCAGGTACCCTTCCATCTCCTCGATCTCCGCCGACTGGCCATCGATGATTTCTTGCGCGAGTGTCTTCAGCTCCTCGTGCTCGGCGTTGATCAGCGCATCCTCGGCCATATCGATGGCCAACTCGTGGTGGGGAATCATCATGCGCAGGAACATGCGATCGGCCATCTCGCCATCCATCATGCCACCCATCATCCCGCCGTCCATCATCCCGCCCATGGATCCATTGCCCGGCTCCAGGGCCATAGCCGGCGTGGCGGCGTCCGGATACCACTCGGCGCGCCAGGCGAGCATCTGGTCGATCTGCCGCTGCTGATCCTCCCGGATGCGTTGGGCGAGATCGCGAAGCTCGGGGTGTTCGGAGTCGGCGATCATCATCTCGGCGGACATGATAGCGCCCTGGTGGTGCATCACCATCTCGTCGATGAAGCGCAGATCGTAGGGCGCGTCTGGGTCGCTCATCCCCATGAATGGGCTGTCACCAATCGTCGGGGTCCCGCAGCTCTCCCCGTCGTGGGCGAGTGCGCCGAACCCACCGGCAACCAGGGTGAATCCACCGAGCAAGAGGAATCCGACAGCGAAGATGGCGATGATTTGACGTTTCAACATCCTAGGTTTGCTCTCCTTACCAAAATAGGTCCGAGTTGACGGCTGCCTGTACGAGATCCGGGATGGTCAGGTCCGCACGGCTCATCGGGGGCGGATCCCGGCTTCGCAAGTCCGCCCCTTCATCGGTTCATCAACCGATTGTCCGCCGTTCGTGTTATTCCTCGACGGTCAGGTAGCCGATCATGCCGGCCGCTTCATGGGGAATGCAGAAGTAGGTGTACTCGCCGGGCACGTCGAAGGTACGGCTGTACTCCTCGTCCGTGCTGACGATCCCCGAGTCCCAGGTTTCCGCCCCCTCAGGGAGCTGGACGTGCTCCTCGGGGTTGTTGGCCTTGTCGGGGTCAGCGGTCGAGGTATGGGGAATGGCCCCGACGGTGCGCCAGGTCACGGTATCCCCCACCCGGATTGTCAGCTGCTCAGGATCGAACCGGAGCTGATCGTTCATCTCCACCAAGTGGGTGGCTCCTGCCGAAGGCGTGGCCGCGGGTGTGGCTCCCGGCGTCGCACTAGGGGTGGCCCCCGGCGTGGCTGCTGTCGGTGTGCTCCCATGGTCTTCACCCTCGTGGGCAAGGACGGCGCGGAGGCCGAGGGCCGCCCCGGCCGTACTGACCACCAACCCTGCACCGAGAAACGTCCGTCGGTCGAACTGTGGTGTCTGGGACATGTGCTCTTCTCCTAACTAACGCGTGTAACTAACGCGTGTGCATTTCCAATGTGCTGAACCGGTGCTGTCGATCGGCCGATGTGCAACGGCCCGTTGAGCCTCCCATCGAGTCGCTTCTAATCACGGGGCACAGTGCGTGGTGTCGTCACTGCCGTCCCCCAGTGCTGATGACGATGAGCGCGATGCCCGCCACCAGAATCAGCAGTACCAGGCCGCCCATGATCCAGGCGCCGCCACCGTTCATCATCCCCCCCATGCCGCCGGTCATGGCCCCCATCATCCCCACCATGAAAAGCAGCGGAACCAGAACAATGACCAAAAGTGCGATACCGAGGGCAATGAGGACGGTGCGGGTGGTATCGTTCATGCCTCTCTCCGATACGGTTGTTCTGCTCAGCCGTTGTGTTTCAGAGCCCCTTCCCGCCGGTGGCGTCTCACGCCCACTAGCGGAAGGGACTGGACCTTTCACTACCGCAGCGCTACCGAACTAGGTCGAGCGCTGCTGGCTGGCGTTCTGCTGCTGACCGGCGTCATCGGCGCGTTGCGGCTGACAGCAGCCCATGATGTTCTCCGCGGCCTGCTCCCGGCTGATGTTCGCCGCCGCTGCCGCCCGGTCGAGGTCGTCCTGGGTAATGTTGCGTTCGTCGCCGTGGTCGTCGTTCGGTGCGCCACAGCCACAACTCATACACATGGTGTTTGCCTCCTTTGGAGATAATTGCCACAGGCCTACACGCTGTAAGCCACGCACCTACCGCTGCATGAACGGTTCCGCCGAACCGTCGTCGGGCATCATCCCGGGCATGTTGCCCATCATCTCCATCATGTCCATGCCCTGCCGCATCATCTCGTCCATCTGCTCGGCTCTTGGGGCGGCATCCGCCGTCCCGACCATTGGCGTGACGGCTGCGGCCACGCCCCTGTGATCACTCGCCGTCGTGGCAACGGGGGGTGCACTGTCGGTGTGAACAACCGCTGACCCTGAGCTCGCCGCGAGGAGCACCACGCTGGCCGATGGATGCGCCGATAATGGTGTTTTTTCCGCGAACTGCTGGCTGGATGCGTATCCTCCGCGTTGTTGCGACGTAAGACCTCGAAATCTTACGATACGTAAGATTAAGGGGGTTGCCGACCAGCGTCAAGATAAGAGGGTCGCTTATTGCACGATCGGAGGCTGTAGCGATCACGGCCTCGCAGATGGCATTGGGTGGCCATTGTCTTTGCCGTGACGGAGCAGGTCAGTCGGCCAGGGCTTCGATGTTGTGCGCCACCGACGCCGGCTCGAGGTACGCGCGCATCAGCACGCGCTGGCGCCCATCAGGGTCAATCACATAGATGGCATCCGTATGCCCCTCGCCACCACCCGGCACAGGCGTCCCCCTGCCGTGCGCGGGCGTGGCCGGGTTCGTAGTCCTGCCCGGATAGATGCCGTAGGCCTGCCACACCTGCTCGAGCGTTGCCGGATTGCCCCGCAGCGCGTACCAGCTGGGGTTCTCGGAAAGGCCGTGCCGCTCGGAGAACTCCTCCAAGGCCTGGGGGGTGTCCCGCTCGGGGTCGAGGGTGATGGCGATGAGCGCCACGTCGTCACGGGTCTCCGCAGGCAACTGCTCGTACGCCGTCTGGAGATTGCGCGCGATCACGGGGCACACGTCCGGGCACTGGGTATAAATGAAGGTCAACACGACCACCTTGCCACGGAAGTCGCTCAAGCTGACCGTCTGCCCCCGGTAGTCGGTCAAAGTGAAGTCGGGCGCGGGGCTGCCGTTGAGCTCGGTCCCGGCCAGCGCCGGCGCGCCGCTGCCGCGGAGCATGACGAGCGCAAACAGGGCGATCACCGCCGCGCCGACGGCCACCGCGGGCAGCAGATAGCGCTGGCGTTTGCCAGCGATTCGTGTTCGAGATGCCTGTCGGTCCCGCAATGTCGTCTCTCCTTGGCAGATGCCGAGGCTGATGCGTGCGTGGGGACGGATCCTGACCGCTCGCTTCCGAACAGCGCAAACGTGCCGACACCGCCGCATCGGCGCGGCTCACGGTGACGGCACCAAGATCTGCTCAGCTCACGGTGACGGCACCAAGATCTGCTCGGCTCGTGTGACGATCTCCGCTTGGTCCAATTGGGCAATGACGACGTCGCGGACGATCCCCTGCGCGTCGATCAGAATATGGGTCGGAAAGTAGGCGATCGGGTACAATGTCCCAATATCGGCGCGATGCGGATCGGAGGCGATCGTGAAGGTCGTATTGTGGCGCGCGGCGAAGGCCGCCGCGTCCTCGGCCGGTTCATCCAGGGAGACGGCAAGCCACACCAGTCCTCGCGGGGCCAGCTCCTCCCCGTAGGCCGCCTGGATTTCCGGCATCTCCTCTCGGCACGGCGGGCACCACGAGCCCCAGAAGTTGAGCCAGATCGGCCGGCCCGCAAAGTCCGAGAGGCGCACGCGGTCCCGCGGTTCCCCGTACTCGTCGATAACCGTCACTTCGATGTCAGGAGCGAGCTGGCCGACCTGTGGGAGGGCGGCCGTGCTCGGACGGGATTGACCGATCTGGTCAACCCCCTGGCCCTCAACGACATACCAAGCTGACGCGACAACGACGAGCGCAACAATGCCAGCCGTGACGGCGGCGAGAAAGCGCGACGGTTCCTGCAGCTGGCCAGCGTCCTCATCGGCGGCACGGTCGTCAGGCGAGCTGCCGTGCGGCATGGTCCACCTCGGGATGCCGGTCGGTACGAAGCGAGCCCACGCCCGCGCTTAACCCGGCAGTTGTGCTCGCGTCCTCCGCCCGTAACGCCTGGAGTTCCGCGTGGATCATGGCGAGCTGTCCCTCCAGCGCCACAACCCGCGCCTCCCGGGGCTGTCCCGAGGTGTCCTGGGCGGTTGCGGACGATGAGCTGCACCCCGCCTTCCGCATGCCAACAACGCAGAAGACCATCATCAGCGGACAGGCCAGGAAGAACAGATACGGCAACGCCGCCAGGGTAAACTCCATGGTCGATCCCTCCCTCAGAATCATCCCTAATACTTACGATGTGTAAGATACAGCACGCGGGCTGGTTTTGCCAAGACTGGACCGCCGATCGACTTTAAACACGATCGTCATGCGCGGACGCCTTGATCCCCAGAAAACGGCTCGAACCGCATCGCGTCAGACGACGTGCGTGCAGAACTCGCAGATCGTCTCCACCGCGCGTGCGGCGGAGGCTGCGGACACCGTGAGACGGGTCACCGCCCCCATGATCGCCACGGCCAGCCCCAGACTGGCGACCACCTGCCGAGTCGGGACATCCGGCATGACGGCTCGTCCACTGAGGTGGGCGATGCGCGCTTCCGTGGGCGTCAGGCCAGCCGCGCCCGGTACCGGTATCCGAGGGGCCTTGAGCGCAACCAACAGCGCGCCCGCCAGCGCCCTGCGGGGCGCAACGGCAAGGGCCGCGCGGTCAGCAGCCAGTTCGATGCGCGTCTCTCGCCGCCGCCGGAGCGCGGCCGCCACCGGAAACATGAAGGTCGCGGCGCTCAGTGCGTAGAGGGCGAGATAGCGCAGGGGGTCGCGACGACGCAGGTGCTGGCGCTCGTGGGCGAGCACGGCGATGAGCTGTTCGTCGTCCAGTCGCGTCACAAAGCCCGCCGTGACAGCGATGTCCGGCCGCGTGAAGCCGTAGCAGCAGGCCGCCGGGTGTGCCCAGGGGAGGTAGCTGAGGCGACCGGTGATCCCTAGCTGGGCCGCCGCCCGGCCCAGCCGTGCTGGCGGGGCGACCGCACTGCGTCGTACCCGCTGGTTGAAACGATGGGTCTGCCAGAGGGCGATCGATCCGGCGCCGACGCCGGCGACGATCCCGAGACCGACGAGACCCCCAAGGAGGACAAGTAGCGTCGGTGGCGCGTGGAAGGTGAGCTGGGTGAGGATTGGATACCGCTCGCACAGGGCCTGGTAGGCGCGAGCCAGCGGCAGGAGCGGCGCGGGATAGGCCGCAAGCAGCGCGATTGCCAATCCGACCGCTATGGCAGGGACCAGAGCGAGATGACGGTGCCAGCCCCCTTTCGGCGTGTCCCGCGGCATTATGCTGTCTCCTTTCGCTCGCGCAGGAGGCGCTCCAGCTCGTCGAGGTAGGCCGGGTCGAACGTCTCGGCCGCGCGAACCAGCTGGGCCAGCCCGTGCTGACCAAAGTCCGCCACCAGCCCGCCAGCCACACTCTCGGCAATACGGTCGAGAAACGCCTCCCGGCTCTCAGCCGCCCGGTAGCGAAATGCGCGTGATCCTGTAGCCTCACGCACGAGCAGCCCCTTCTCCACAAGCCTGTTGGCGACGGTGAGGACGGTCTTGTAGTGGGCATCGTCTCCGAGTGTCTCGCAGATCTGCTTCCCGGTCGGTGCCCCGAGCGCCCAGACGGCCTCCATGATCTTCGCCTCCAGCTCGCCCAGCACGCGGGTCAGGCCGCTCCCGTTCAGTTTGTACCGATGGATGTTCACGCTCGAATCCTTCATCACGCCCTACCTACTGCCACGTTTCGCCACCATCACTGCTGCGGTAGATGCCGCCAGCATTACTGAGCACGAAGACTCGGTCGGGGTCCGCTGGTGTCGTGGCGACTGCCAGGACTGGCACCCCTGCCGGTCCGAGATGTATCCAGCTTGCACCACCATCCGTGCTCTTGGCGAGCCCGCTCGGGGTACCAACGTAGAGCGTCTGGGGATCGCTCGCGGGAATGGCCAGGCTGATGATCTGGCCGGCCGGCTGGGATTCCAAGGCGTCCCAGGACTGGCCCCCATAGCGGCTCACCACGAGACCCGCGTCGGTCGCCGCGTAGAGCGACCCCTGAGCAGCGGCGAGCGCGACGTGCATCCCACCGCCCGGGGGCTGGGTAGGCAGCGGCTCCCACGTGGTCCCCCCATCTGCGGATGTCAGGACGCCCGCACCGACGACGAAGGCGAAGAGCCGCTGGGGGTCGCCCTGGTCCTGGGCAAAGCCATGGATGTCGGTGCCCGGCAGGTTGTGCTCCAGCGGCTGCCACGTCTGCCCGCCGTCGTGGCTAACCTGGAGGACGTCGTGGCCCGTGGTGTAGATCGTCTGCGGCGCCTTGAGGCTGGCGCTCAGCTGCATCGCATCGGCATTGCGCAGCGTGCCCTCCTCCCAGGTGACGCCCCCGTCATGGCTCTCCCGAATCCCGCTGTGGCTACCGAAGAGCAGGTGCTCCGGATCCTGCGGGTCGACGAGGAGGGAGTGGAAGTCTGGCGTGTCGAGCGTCGCGATCGGTTCCACGCTGCCGGCGGTGGTCTCGTCGGTACCCGTCGTCGCGGACGTCGCCCACCAGGTCGTGAGGCCGACGGCAACCAGCGCGGCGATGATGATGAGGGGAACGCTCCAGGCAGGCCACCGAGGGTTGGAGCGACGGGCCGTCCGTGACCTCGCCTGCTGGGCCCGACTGAAGGCTTGCTTTCTGTTACCACGTGTTCGTTGCTGTCGTGCCCTCGCCATGATGCTCCCTGAGACAAGATAAAACCCGGCTACGCTTCCTTGTTTTTGTATCTTACATCAAGTAAGGATATAGTGTGGCGCGCGCAATCGTGGCCAGTGATCGACGGCGTGGAGCTACGCCGGTCAGGAACGCTGCTGTGGAGAGGATTACGGGATGACGGAAGTGACATTGCTTGCGGCGTTCATCGCCGGCGTCTTTTCCATCACCTCCCCCTGCTGTCTGCCGCTGATCCCGATCTTTTTGGCCCACGTCACAAGCAGTTCGGCGGGGCAGACCGGCGTCCGGGCACGGAGTGTCATGCTCCGGCACGCCGTCGCGTACGTGGCCGGCTTCTCGCTGGTCTTCGTCGCGCTCGGAGCCGCGCTGGGTGCTGCCGGCTCCTTCGCGGGATCGCTGGACTTCGTCTCGCAGAACCGGTTCTGGGTGGTCCGGATCGGCGGTGTGCTGCTCGTCGTGCTTGGCCTGCACCAGCTCGGCTGGATCTCCGTGCCGGGGTTCAACCAGACGCGACGAGCAGACGTCTCCACCGGTGCGCAGGGATCGCTCCCGTCGTCGTTCCTGGTCGGCATCTCCTTCGGAGCAGGGTGGTCCCCGTGTGTGGGACCGATCCTCGGCGCGATTCTGACGATGGCCGCCGGCCAGGGCAGCATTGAGCAGGCGACGTGGCTCCTGACCGTCTACTCGCTGGGGATGGCGATCCCGTTCCTGCTGATCGCCTTCGCCTTCGGCACCGTCCCGACGCTGCTCCGCTCGCTCAACCGGCGGATGGCCATGGTCACCACCATCAGCGGTGCCGTCATGATCGGCGTCGGCGTGATCATGGTGCTCGGCATCTTCGAGCAGCTCTTCACCGAGATCGTCAGGGTGGCCCCGTGGCTTCCCTACGAGCCTGAGATCTAGGCATCACCCTGGTCCGGCACGGTCCCGGTTCGGGCCCTATCTCCTTAGGACTGGATACTTCGCTCCATGGCAGAGATCACCACGACAGCCGGCAGACCGTCCCGCTCACCGCTCGACGTCGTCGACCGCGTCTGGCGCTTTTTCTGTTCCGTGCGCGCCGCGGTCTATGAGATCAGCTTCCTCGCGCTCCTCGTCCTGATCGGCACGCTGCGCGGCAGCGACGTTCCCCAATGGATGGCGAACGCCGCCCCGGTGCTCCAGCCGCTGGTCGATCGCTGGTACGCCTGGGACGTCTTCGGCAGTCCGGTCTTCGCGGTCACGCTTGCCCTGCTCGCCGTGGCGATCGCGGTCTGTACGTTGAACCGCGTGCCGGGCATCTGGCAGACGATCAGCACCCCGCGGGTTGGCACGTCGCCCGGCTATATCAACCGGGCCGAGGTGAACGCCCGGTTCGCGACTGGCGGCACCGCCGCGGAGCTTGAAGCAAGCATCCAGTCGGTCCTCGCTGACAGGCGGTACCGCTTCTTCACGGAACGGGTGGGCGATCAGGTGCACTTCTATGCTGACAAGAACCGTTGGTCGAAGCTGGGCACCTTCCCTTTCCACCTCGCCCTCATCCTGCTGCTCGTCGGCGGTATCGTCGCCTCCGTATTCGGCTTCCGCGATGTCGACTTCGCCGTCGCCGAGGGGGAGACCCGGCCGGTCGGTCACGGCACCGATCTGAGCGTGGAGCTGGTCCGCTTCCGGGACACCTACGTTCCGACCGGTGACGCAGCGGAGTACCGAAGCGATGTCGTCATCTACGACGACGGCGAGCAGGTGAAGTCGGGTGCGATCACGGTCAACAACCCGATCAGCGCCGGGGTCGCCACCTTCTACCAGGGGAGCTTCGGGATCTCGGCCGATATGCTCGTCCGGGACGCCATCGGGAACGAGCTCTACGCCGGGCCGCTGGAGATGGGGTTCTTCACCCTGCGGGAGAATCCGGACGCCCCCGCCGGCCTGATCCGCCTGCCCGCGCAGGGCGTCCAGATCGCCGTCGTCGGGCCGGACAGCGACCGTGCCAACCGGCCCGACCTCGACACCCTCCAGCTCGAATACGGGCAGGTGTGGGTGCAGGTCTCGCCCTTGAGCCAGGGGATGAACGGCGCTGACGCGGAGGCGGCCGTGTTCGATCAAGGGGTACCCGCCGAGGTCGGCGACCTGACGGTGACGTTCGAGCGGGAGTCCCGCTTCACGGTGCTGCAGGTCGCCTACAACCCCGGCATCCCCATCTTCCTGATCGCGTCCGTGCTGCTGGTCGGTGGTCTCTCGGTCACCTTCTACTTCCCGCTGCGACGCATCCGCGGCGTCATCCAGGAGTCCACCCAAGGCGGCACGCTGATCATGACTCCGCTCGCGAAGCGTGACTGGGGCGGCAAGCGGGAGTTTTTCGACCTCGTCGAGAAGGCCGAGACGCAGCTCGACACCAGGGCGACGGTGAAGCGGCCTGATCACGAGGGCAACTGGCACGATGGGGATGCAGGCGCCGCACCATCTACTCACACCCGATAGAACGGGAACAGAGGATATACAACACCCACGGGACCGTGGCTGTTGCGGGATCGGAGAGCAGATATGGAAACACTCGTCAAACTGTCCTTCTATTGTTTCGCGGCGTCCTCGGTGGCGTTAGGGGCGGCGGCGCTTTGCTACATCGCCTACACGGTCGGTCGGGTGAAGGTTCGGCGCGCCATGATGACCACCTCGGCCGGCACCACCGTCACCAGCAGCACGGCCGATTTCGCACCCGGCAGCCTCAGTGTGGGGCAGTACGGTACGCTGCTCACGCGGTTCGGCGCGATGTTCGCCTTCATGGCGGTCCTCTTCCGCACCATCGCGGCCGAGCGGCTGCCGACGGCGAACATGTACGAGTTCTCCCTGACCTTCGTACTGGCGATCTCGATCATCTACATCGCGTTCGAGCGCATGTACAACATCCGGCAGCTCGGCGCGATCGTGTTGCCGATCGCCTTCGGGATGACCCTCTACATCTGGGCGCTGCCTGCTGAGCTTCGCGAAATCACGCCGCTGATCCCGGCGCTGCAGGCCCGCCCGATCATGACTATTCACGTCGCCTCGGGGATCTTCGCCTACGCAGCCTTCGCCCTGTCGTTTGCCGCTGCTGTGCTCTACCTGATCAAGCAAAAGCGCAGCATCCGCTGGCTCCCGAGCCTGGAGGTACTCGACGACGTTGCCTTCCGCGCGGTCGGCATCGGCTTCCCGCTGCTGTCGCTCCTCTTGATCCTCGGCTCGATCTGGGCGCACGACGCCTGGGGCGTCTACTGGTCGTGGGATCCCAAGGAGACGGCGGCCCTCTTCACCTGGCTGGTCTATGCCGTCTATCTGCACACGCGGACGCTGCGCGGCTGGCGCGGCACCCGCAGCGCTTCCATCCTGCTCTTCGGGTTCGCCGCGGTGATGTTCACCTACTACGGCAACTACTTCTTCGGCGGTCTCCACGCCTATGGAGGTGTCTAGCATCATGCGTAGCCCTGTCCCAAGTTCCGCGATCGCCCCGCCCGGTACCCGCGAAGAAGCCACGGGGCAAAGTCGCTTGCAGCAGATTGTGACCGTGGTGATTGTCGCGCTCCTCGTCATCGCCACCGGTGTCTGGGTCGCCCGCTCCCAAGGCGCGAGCCAGCTCGGCGACGGCGGCGTCAACAGCAGCCTCCTGCCCAAGGTCGGCGAGCCGGCGCCCGAGTTCATGACGCTCTACGCGACCGGGGACAATGAGGTCTTCCGGCTCTCCGAGCTGAAGGGGCAGCCGGTCTGGCTCAACTTCTGGGGCAGCTGGTGCCCGCCCTGCCGGGCGGAAATGCCGGAACTGCAGGCCGCGTGGGAAGTGCTGGAACCGCGAGGGTTGATCATGATCGGCGCGTCGATAAAGGAGGATCCCCGGGATTCCGTGGCGTACGCCCAGCGGGTCGGCGCCACCTTCCCGATCACGGTCGATCCGAACTACCTCACCGCCGTCGCCGACCCGCAGGCGTTCCCCGACCTGTTCGAGACCGCCGTGACGTGGGAGATCCGTAACTTCCCGACGCACGTCTTCATCGACCACGACGGCATCGTCCGCGCGGTCGTGCTCGAGCAGATGACCACCGAGGAGGCCATCGCCTACGCCGAGATGGTCATGGGCGAGTCGCCCAGCGAGGATGCAGCCTCGTAACCGTTTAGGCGGTGCAGGCGAGTGTGAAAGGCTGTCACCCCATGATTCCCAACCGTTTCGTCGGGAAACCTCTCTCAGAAACCCAATCGCCGAATCAGCCGGGACGTGACGCCCTCCGCATCGACGAGGCGCCCCCGGATGATCGTCCGCGAGAGATACTCGCCGGTGTCGTAGTTGAAGTCGCCGCCGCGGGAGATGAGGGCGATCGCGCGGTAGTCTGTCGGCCCGACGATCTCGTTGATCACCTCGGGCGTCAGCCCGGCGACTTCGTAGGTCTTCACCCACTCGACCTCGAAGGTGTGAGTCGCGCCGTTCTCGCCCTGAACATGGATCTGCGCGCCTTGCGGCAGATCCGCGACGGTCCAGAAGACGGCCGGGCCGACATCCCAGTAGTCGACGTGGCCGGACATCACCACGTTGTCGACCTCACCC
>JAUJMR010000016.1:0-9782 GCA_030446765.1 Chloroflexia bacterium | reverse complement strand
GCCGACATCCCAGTAGTCGACGTGGCCGGACATCACCACGTTGTCGACCTCACCCAACTGGCCGGTTTCCCGGTACCAGGAGACCACTCACGGCCCGCTCGGGTCGAGCATGACGCCGTCGACGATCTGGTTGCGCTCGACCTCGGCATCGACATCGGCATCGGGAATACGGATCGACACCGGCGCGGCCGTCCGCTCCGCCGTGGGGTTGAGCCCCAGCGGTCCCACCTGCATCCCACCGGGCGTCTCCTCGCCCCATGAAGGCGGCTGGATGCTGGTGCTGGCGGAGACCCCGGTCGTGAGACCAACGATGATCATCATGCTGGCCATGAGCGGTATCAGCACATGCCTGGTTCGTCGCATCATGCATGGCCCTCGTGGATCAGGTTCATCCGACGCGCATCGGTGACGTCAACAACGAATGTGAGGCCTGCGAGTTCAACATCGTGAGTGTGCTCTCCTCAGCATCCGCCTCCTCCGGGCGCTCGCTGTCCCGTTTCTCGGCGGCCACCGGGGCCGCCGCGACACTGTGAGCAGCAGGGTGTTGATCGGGCAAGATCACAACATCGAAGTTCTCTCCTCTTCGATTCTGGACGCCGATCCCACTCGATCGTCGCGCCACCGCGCCGTCAGCATGAGGCCCGTCCCGGCGAGGATCAGCGCCATGCTCAACCAGTACGCAGCGGGCCACGGACCAATCATCAGGCTGTCGGTTCGGATCCGCTCGATGATCAGCCGCGCGACGCCGTAGGCGATGAGGTAGATGCCGGTGACATCACCGGTGTGCAGCCAGCCTCGCTTCGGCACCTGCAGCACGAGCCAGGACAGCACGATCGCATTAATGAGGTTGAAGGTCGATTCGTAGAGGAATGCCGGGTGGAACGTCGTGACATCGGCGTACTCGTCCGGGCGATTCTCCGGATCGATCGTCACCGCCCACGGCAGGTCCGTTGGTGTGCCGAACGCCTCCTGGTTGGCCCAGTTGCCCCAGCGGCCGATGGCCTGCCCGAGGGCGAGGCCGGGAGCGGCGATATCCGTCCACCTGAGGAACGGCTGGTTGTGGCGCCTTGTGTACCACACCACCGCCAGCACGCCACCGACGATGCCGCCGTGGATCGTCATCCCGCCGAGGCGAACATTGATCGCCTTCATCGGATGATCGAGGTAGTACTCCCACTTGAGCAGGAGATAGTAGGCACGGGCGCCGATCAGCGCGGCGATCACCACGATGGGCGCCAGGTCGAGTAGGAACTCGCCGTCGAGCCCGCGCCGCTCCGCCAGCCAGGAACAGAGACCGATCGCGGCGAAGATACCGGTCAGGATGAAGAGGGCGTACCAGCGCACATCCAGCGGACCGAGCGAGAATGCGGTTGGGTCATGAAGAACGGGCATGGCCAGCCTCAAGGGTTCAAGAAAACGGTGGTGGGTGCCAGGATGTCGTTCTCGCATTGACAGCATTACCGGCCTTCAGTAACTTCGCCGGCGGGCTTCTTGCGGAGAAACTTGACGTGTCGCAGCGGACCCTGAGCCTGGCTCTGCATGCGGCAGCGGGCATTGTGCTGGCCGTGGTGGCAGTCGAGTTGCTCCCGGAAGCGTTTGCCGATGCGCCAGCCTGGCTGGTGGGCCTAGACTTCGTCGCCGGGGGCATCTTTTTCGTGCTGGTCGATCAGGGCATTGGCCTGCTCCAACGCCGAATGGGCCGCAGCGAGGGAAGTGCCGGTCCCTGGGGCATCTTCTGGATGCGGAGTCGAGGACATGCCCTGAAAGAACGGCACCTGCCAGAACTCCCAGACGAAGTTGAGCAGGAAGGCGAAGATGACGACGTTCACCTCAGGCAGGGACAGGAACGTCGCCCGTCTGCCCGATGAGCCAGCTGCACCGGTCACGGAGACGTCGCGCTGGCGTATCGCTCCGGCTCGCGCTCGAACGCAGTCTTACATCCCAGCGAGCAGAAGGAAACGGTTATTCCGTTGTACTCACTGGTGTCGGCGGCGTGACGGGGGTCCACCTGCATCCCACACACCGGGTCAACCGCTCCTGTCTTGATACCAGTGTCAGTGCCACGCTCCTCGCGCAACGCGCGGGACGTGCCGGCATCGCCGGTGACCCTTCACGCTGGTCGGAACGAGAGCGTGTTGCTGGCTCAGCGACTGCGGGTGAAGGTGGCAATTGGTACGTATTGAGCCGGAGCGCATTGAGCACGACCGAGATCGAGCTGGCCGCCATCGCGGCTGCGGCAATCATTGGTGAGAGCAGCCACCCAAAGATCGGGTAGAGCAATCCGGCAGCGATCGGAATGCCAAGACCGTTGTAGATGAAGGCGAAGAAGAGATTCTGGCGGATGTTGCGCATCGTGGCGCGAGAGAGGGCGACCGTGCGAGAGACATCGAAGACATCATTCTTGATCAGTGCAACATCGGCGGACTCGATGGCCACATCGGTGCCTGATCAATCGCGATCCCGACGTCCGCCTGCGCGAGCGCCGGCGCGTCGTTGATCCCGTCACCGACCATGGCCGTGATCTTTCCCTGCCGCTGGAGCTTGGCCACCTCGGATGCCTTGTGCTCCGGGAGGACTTCGGCGAGGACCAGATCGATCCCAACTTCATCGGCCACCCTTCTCGCCACACCCCAGTTGTCCCCCGTCATCATCGCCACCTCGATCCCCAGCCGGTGAAACTCAGCCACCGCAGCCTTGGAGGTGGGCCGCAGCACATCGGCGGTGCTGATCAGCCCCATCAGCCGACCATCCCGCACGACGTAGGTCAGCGTTTTTCCCTCCTCCACGAGCTGTGCGGCAACCTCGGTCATGGGCGCGAGACTGATCTCGCGCTCCTCCATCATCCGGCGATTCCCCGCCAGATCTCGGCCCTGCCAACCGTGGCCTGCGCCCCCATGCCGGTGGCGTAACGAAAAATCCCGAGCCTTCGGAATGACTAGATTCCGCGTTTCTGCCGCGCTCACGATCGCCTGCGCCAGCGGATGCTCCGAACTGCGTTCAAGCGCGGCCGTCATCCGCAGGAGATCATCCTCGGAAACGCCCTCGGCGGGCACCACGTCCTGGACCGCATGTCGGCCCTGCGTCAGGGTTCCGGTCTTGTCGAGGACAACGGTGTTGAGCTTGCCGCTCACCTCCAGCGCTTCCGCATCCTTGATCAGGATGCCGCTCTGGGCACCCTTGCCCGTGGCGACCATGATCGACGTCGGGGTCGCGAGCCCGAGCGCGCAGGGGCACGCAATCAAGAGCACGGCGACGGTATTGAGCAACGCGAACAGGAACGCTTGCTCCGGTCCCCAGACGAACCAGGCGACAAAGGTGAGGACGGAGATGACGATCACGGCCGGGACAAAGTAGCTGGAGACCACGTCGGCCAGCCGCTGGATCGGGGCCTTGGATCCCTGCGCGTCCTGCACGAGCTTGACGATCTGGGCCAGCATCGTGTCGGTGCCCACCTTGGTGGCCTCGAAGACAAAGCCTCCTCGGTGTTGATCGTGGCGCCGATCACCGGGTCACCCACGCCCTTCGTCACCGGCACGCTCTCTCCCGTGACCATGCTCTCATCAATCGTGCTCTGACCCTCGATGATGGTGCCGTCGACGGGAAGTTTTTCGCCCGGACGGACCACCACCAGGTCGCCCACGGCGACCTCCTCGACTGGCACATCGAGTTCCTTGCCATCACGTCGGACGCGCGCCGTGCGGGCCTGGAGGGAGAGCAGTTTTTCGATCGCGGCAGAGGTTCCTGCCTTTGCGCGCACCTCCAGCAACCGGCCGAGCAGAATCAAAGTCACGATGACGGCTGCGGTTTCGTAGTAGACATCGGCCTCGACCCCGCGCGCTTCCAGCCAGGCGCCGAAGAAGGTGGCGACCAGGCTGTAGAGGAAGGCGGCGCCGGTGCCGATCCCGATCAATGTATTCATGTCGGCGGTGCGGTTACGCAGCGTGTACCAGGTGCCCTTGAAAAAGCCCCAACCGCTGTAGAAGAGGACAGGGACGGTGAGGACGAGCTGCACCAACGGGTCGGCGCCAAAGTCGATGACACGTCCGAACGGCCCCCGGGCATGTCGGCGAACAGGTGCCACATCGCAGCGATCGTGAGGGGGACGGTGAGGACGACCGCGATCAGAAAACGGCGGGTCACGTCCGCGAGCTCGGACTCACGGGAATCAGCGCCCTGATCCTCCATCTCCTCCGTCTCGGTGACCGGCTCGGCCTTGAAGCCCGCTTGCCGGATCGCCTGCGCCAGATCGTCGGGTGTGGTCAGGCCCGCGATGTAGTCGATCGTCGCCCGCTCGGTATCGGCGTTCACCTGCACCCGCTCGACCCCCTTTTCCCGCTCGAGCAGATCCTGCAATGCGGTCACGGTGGTGATGACCCGCATGCCGCGGACCAGGAACTCCGCCCGAGCGGGCCGCTCCTCCGCACTTGGCTGCGGCGCGACTTCCTGGTCGCACCTGCGCCGGTCCCTGTCGCGAATTCCCATCAGGAACCGAGCCGTCAGCGGACTCGACGAGGATCGTGCCCCGATACATGTTCATCGCACAGGCGAAGGGGTGCTCGCCGGGCTCGTGCGGAGTGAATTCGATTGTGGTGGTAGCAAAGGCCGGCAGAGCGCGTGAGATACCGAAATCGGGGAACACCACCCGGTTGGAGCAGTCGGTCGCCTCCCGGCGGTCGAACTTGAGCCGTGCGGGAACGCCCGCCTGCAGCGTGATCCGGTTGGGCTGATACGCCCCCTCGACGCGGATCGTGGCCTCCTGCACGCCGGCCTGGAGCACGGCCGCTTTTCCGGTCTTGGGACCGAAGAAGAACCAGAGCAAGAAGATAATCAAGATGGCGCCGCCGGTGGCGATGACGAGAATTCATGCATCAAGGTCGGGAGTCACCCCAAGCCGGTTTCCTTATCATCGATATAAGCCAATCTCGCACCTGACCCCGTTGACAATGGTGTCTCCATGTCCATCCAGAGACGGCAAGGCCGTGGGCGACGAAAGATCGTGACGTTGGACATCGTTTCATCCCCATTATCGTGAATCAGGAGCAGTTGTCCCCCTGGGCGCAGCGGCCTCTGCCATGGGGGATACAAAATAGGTGTAGACGACTGTGTATATCACAAAGTCGAGCTGGGTCACCGATACGTCGAGGTATGGGGGACGGCTCCGGCCAGTGCCGACGCTGCGCCGCGTGACCTTCTCCCACTTTCTCCGCCGACTGACCGTATTGGGTGGACGATGTCACCGTGCTTGTTCATCGGTGGTCCATGCTGCCGATTCTTGCGGAGACACCGCTTTCGCGGTTGGCGATGTACTCGGAGCAGTGATCGCGGCTGGTTCGACTGATGGTGGTGACACCAGATGGCCAAGCTTTGGCAGCTCGGCGGATGGCGTCTCGCTTCGCTGAGTGCTACAGCAAGCCCGAAGTACGGGTGCCACCGTGATCATCGCGGTGGCACCCCCGACGTAATAAAGGGCGTCCCGGGGTGTATACCGCTGGCGGACGGTGCCTCGTGCTGTTGACGGCGTTTCATGGCGGAGTGGTCCGCGTGCTCAGTCACTGGCGCCTCCCAACACAGATCGCAATGAGGGCGATGCCCATCACCAGGACCAGCAGCATCAGACCGCCCATGACCCGGGCGCCTCCGCCGTTCATCCTCCCCGCCATGAACAACAGCGGGACCAACGGAATGACGAGAGGACCACGCCAAAGGCGATGAGGACCATGCGGGTTGTATCGTTGATGATTCCCTTTTCGCTATGACTACTCCCCGTTGCGGCGTCGCGCGTCGCCGTTCTCTAGGTGCCAGATGCCGGCGTACCCATCCCTTCCATCATGCCGTCCATTCCGGTCCCGGGGTGGCCATCATGCCCGACATGTCGCCACCGCCCATCATGCCCATCATCATCTGCATCATGTCCATGCACTGCTTCATCATCTGGTCCATTGGAGCGGCGTCGGCATCATCCGGGGTGGCGGCGTCGGCATGTTCATCATGCCGTCCATTCCGGTCCCGGGGGTGGCCATCATGCCCGACATGTCGCCACCGCCCATCATGCCCATCATCATCTGCATCATGTCCATGCACTGCTTCATCATCTGGTCCATTGGAGCGGCGTCGGCAGCCGGGGTGGCCATGTTCATCATGCCGTCCATTCCGGTCCCGGGGGTGGCCATCATGCCCGACATGCCCGTCTGGTCGCCGGTTGGAACAGGTGTCGAAGACTGTGCGAACAGCGTGCCGCTCGTCAGGATCGCCACGGCGAGCATCGCGACCACTCCACCGACAGCGAGTTCTCTCCGGATCTTCATCAGCATGAGGTGCCTCCTTAACGTTCACGCACGACCATCGCCGAATTTCTTACAGTTTGTAAGGTATCCGATTCACTTCGACGGCGAGGGCGAGTGGCGGGTTCCTGAGCAGCGCCCCTGGTCGTCGGCCCCCTGTTGCGCGCGCTGGCCTTCCGGCGAGTGGCGGACGCTCTGCCGCGTGATCGGTGGTGTTGTACCTTCGCCATAGTTGCTCCTACAAACGTGATGCACCGCGCAAGCATGCTTGCGCGTTTATCTTACATCAAGTAAGTATATGGCGTCTGGCATGTGTGCCCGACGCACGCAGCGATCCCGGGAGCAGAGGATCGGGAGATGACGGAGGTTACCTTTCTTGCCGAGATCGTCAGGATGGCCTCATGGGTCCCCTGCGAGCCAACGGTATAGCGATCAGTCCCGCCCAGCGGGCGGGACTGATCGTCGGTCCTGTCACGATGACCTTCCCCATCACCGGTTCCTCAGTCCTAGAGTTCGTGAGGTGGTTCCAATATGAGTGGCCCCGCATCCAGTAGCGCAACGGCCCCGCCTGCGAGCACAGACGCCGCGGGGCCGACATGGAGGGCACCCTCGCCATCGAGTAGCGTCACCGTCACCGTTGCCCCCGCCGGAGGCAGAAGGACGATCGGATGAGACCGGAAGCAGGGATACCGCAGCACGTCGACGCGGCCCGATGATGTCACGTGACCCATGCCCTGCATCGTCGACCCATCCCCTCCGCCGCCTAATCGGCCCGTGGCTCCTTCTCCTGAGCCTGCTCGCGCTCGTTGGAGCACCCGAAGCGAGCGCGCACACCGAGCTGGAGCGGGCCGACCCGCCGGTCAGTGGCGTCGTCGTCGTGCCACCGGACCGGATTGAGTTGGTCTTCACCGGGGCGGTGGCCGCTACCGACCCCGCGCCGTCGCTGGAACTCTTCGATGCGGCCGGTGATCCCCAGCCCGTGCAGCTGCTCCCGCTCGGCGGTGATCGGCGCACGGTGACCGCCGAGATCGGAGCACTGGAGGCCGGCACCTATACGGTTGCCTGGACCGTGCGGTCGGCCAGCGACGGCCACATCTTGAGCGGCACCTACGGCTTCCGCGTCGGCGGTGGTGTCCCCCCCGGCATGGCGACGACTGAAGGGGAAACGCCCGCTGCCTGGGCCGTCGCCATGCGCTGGCTCACCTTTCTCGGGGTCGCCGTTGCCCTGGCCGGGTTCCTCTTCGACCGTGCGGTGCTCGGGGATAGCGATCAATCCCCGTCCTACTACAGGCGTCGTGCCTGGCTCATCCTCGCCGGCGCCCTCGTGGCCCTGCTGGCCTCCCTCGCCGAACCGCTCCTGCAGACATGGTATCCGCCTGAGAACGTCGAGCTTGATCTCGCCTCAGCCGTCGCCGGCTTGCCCACCGCCTGGTGGCTGCGGCCGGTCGGGCTGGGCATCATGATCGTCCTGGCCATGGTACTCACCATCCCGCTCCATGGAAGGATGCAACCGAGCATCACATGGGGAGGAACAGCCGGCAGTCTCCTGGCCCTCGCTGGACTAGCGCTGACCAGCCACGCAGTGAGCGAGGAGAGCTGGCAGCTGGTGGCCACCCTGTCGAACCTGGTCCATCAAGTCGCTGTCGCCCTCTGGACGGGTGGCCTGGCACTGCTCGCGCTGTGGTGGCCGTTCCGCGATACTACGGCGGCAACCAGCGAGGTCGCACCGCTCCGGCGATTCTCGACCCTCGCGTTGCCGCTGGTCACGATCGCCCTGGCAACCGGGCTCATCAACACCGGTTTCGCGTTTCCCCTTGCTGCGGGGGTCGAGGAGTATGGCGTCACGCCGGATGCGTTTGCGACGCTCTGGACCTCCGACTACGGGGTCGTGCTGCTCATCAAACTCCTCCTCCTCCTGGTGCCCCTTGGTCTCGCGATCTTTCACCGGGCGGCGCTTGCGCGAGCCGTCGGTACGCTCACAAGGCGGGTTGCGACGACCATCGGGCGGACGACCCGGATCGAGAGCGCTGCCGTCGCCGCGGTGGTGCTGGCCGGCGCCGTGCTGGCTCTCTCGGCCCCACCGCTACTGGAGAGCCCCCCGTTGGACGAGGTGATTCTCAACGCGACGGCCTCCACGGCCGGCGGCGCCATGAGCGTCGTGCATTTGACCTTGGACCCAGCGGAACCGGGAGAGAACCAGGTGCGCGTGCAGCTGACCGACCAGGAGGGCGAGCCCATTGCCACCGAGCCACCCCCGGCCCTGACGCTGGATATCAGGAGCCTCGAACGCGACGGGGTGCACCAATCGGTCGAGCTGTCGCTCAGCGATCCAGCTACCGCAACCTACACCGCCGAGGGGGTGACCTTTGGGCCGAATGGGTGGTGGGGGATTGACGTGGGTATCGCCCAGGATGACGGTAATGAGGACGTCCAAGCGCGGATGTATCTGCTGCTGCCCGACCCCAACGTCCACGGGTTCGACGCGCCACCGGAGCGGGAGGGCTCGGCCGAGGCCAAGGCCCTCTTCGCGCGCGGCATCGAGCAGATGACCGCGTGGACCTCAGTGCGCTCGACGGAGCGCATCGTCTCGGGATCGGACGCTATCGTCATCGTCGAGCGCACGATCTCCGTGGGCGGGGAGGGGCAGCCACCCGCGCAGGCCACCGTCGGGGTCTACTCGGCCGGCTTCGCGCCCCTGGCCACCGGCGAGCCACCCGCGCCACCCAAGGTTCGCTATTCGCACAGGGTTACGATCGGCGATCGAGGCTGGCAGCTCGGGCCCGAGGGGGGCTGGCTGGAAACACCGCCAACCCGGGCGAGTTATCCTGCCCAATGGGGCGGGATCTACGAGGGCGCCGAGGATTTCCAACTGGGAGTCACCGAGGAGATCAACGGCGAACCGGTGCAGGTCGTTACCTTCTACCTGCCTGAGCAGGGTGCCCAGGCGGAGGCGTGGTTCGCGTGGTGGGTGGGCACTGAGAGCGGGAACGTCTACCGGGTGGCGATGGTCGCCCAAGGACATTACATGCTGCTGGAGTACCGCGACATCAATGCGCCGATCCGGATCGAGGCACCGACGAACGTAGACGCTGACCGGTGACGGGCTGGGGTTGTTGTCGATCACCACTACGGAATGTCTACACTAGAGGTCACCGCTATCAACGCAATATCTCGCTTTCTCTCGGCTTCCTTTCGCAGTCAGTCCTAGTCGTGGATCCAGACGCCCGTACCCAGTGGCGCCCAGCCGTACAGCCACTCGGCGACGTCCAGGGTCAGGTTGACACAGCCGTGGCTCATGGGCTGGCCGAAGTTATTGTGCCAGTACGTCCCATGCAGGGCTTCAGCGTCCATGTTGAAGTACATGACATGGGGCACGTCCTCAACTAGGTAGGGGTCCGTCCCGGGGGGTGCCTCACCAAAGCCGATCACTTCTCCGGTCTCGTTGGTGAACCCTCCCAAGTCCTGCTTGGGGTACTTGAGCCGGATGTGAAACATCCCGAG
>JAUJMR010000076.1 GCA_030446765.1 Chloroflexia bacterium | reverse complement strand
CACGGAGGAAGATGTTGCGCAGAAGCGTCGCTCTGCTGCCGAGCGTGCAGCGAAATGAGGGGCCGGACGGGTATCGCGAGGGGGAGGGGACGCGCGTCATCGCGCAGCTCGTCCGGGAGATGCTGCTGGACCTGTCGGGGTACGAAGCCGAGGTCTTCTGGCCCGGCCTGGAGGAAGGCCCCGCCCTGCCGATGCTGCGCAAACAGCACCGACAGGCGGAGGCATGGCTGCGGACGCGGCGGGGCGGAATGGAGCAGAAGGCGGTTCTGAGCATCCACACCGACTCGGGGCCGCGTTCCCGCGTGGTTGGCTGCCACGGGGCGGGCCACGGCGGCACGCAGCGCCTCTCTCAGGCGCTCGCCGCGGCTGTCGCGCCGGAGGTGGGCCGGGCCATGCGCGTCCGCGAGGTGCGGGTCGCCGACCGGCTGGATGGGCGGGAGTTCGCCCGCTACGTGTTTTGCCGGGAGCAGCCGTTCGTCTCCGCCCTCATCGAGTGCGGCTCCCACGCGGTCGCGCGCGAGGCCCGGACGCTCAGCGACACGCCGGAGGTGGTCGCGGACGGCATCTTCGCCGGGATCGAGGCGTACTTCGGGGAGCTCGCTCGGCAGCCGGGTGTGGTGTGGCGGCCCGGCAGGCTGGAGGTGACGGCGTCGAACGTGGTGTCGCGCGGCGCGCCGTCGCGGGCCGGGAGGGCGTTGCGCGCGATTGGCCCCGCCGTCCTGCTTACGGATGGGTACACGGAGGGCGGTCAGCGGGTCGCGGGCTCCTCGCGCTGGTACCACCTGGCCCGCGAGTGCGGCTACGGCTGGGTCCACGCCAGCGGCGGGCGGTACAGCGAGAGTCAGCAGTCTTGACGTATCCGCACGCAACAGGGAGACGGCAGTTAGGCAAGCTTCGGGGCTGACCGGCGGTCATGTTCTTCGAGTGTAGCGACGAATCCGTGGCTCGCGGCCCGAACACCTTGCCAGGGTCTTGGCCCTATGGCGGCGCTGCTCATCTGAGGTGGCGGTAGTGCGATATCCGGAAACGTCTTTCCGAATCATTGGGCCTCCTGCAGCTGGCGCAGGATGACGGAGAAGTCCCAGTGGGGCGTGTCCTCGGCGATCCTGCCGTCGATGACCCTGAAGATGTTGATGCCCGACTACGTCACGCGCTTGCCGGTCGGCGGTATGCCCATGAACTCGCTGCTGTGGGTGGCGCTCTGCGTCCACCGAGCCATCACCTTCTCCCCCTCGGCGAGCATCTCGTCAAGCCGTGCCTGAAGGTCGGGGAAGGCCCCCTCCTGGCCCGCCGTCGCCACCATGACCTGCCTCAGATCCTCCAGGGTCATATCGTGGCCGGGGCTGCTGTGGTGTAGGTAGCCGGGAGCGAACAGATCATCGAGCGAGTCCCACTCTCGGTGATTCATCGCATAGTACAGCCGGCGGACCACCGCCTTGTTCTCTTCCAGCGACACGCTTACCTCCTCGGGCGTAAGCGGGAGGCATCATAGAGCATTTTTCCACGCGACATCGCCCGTTTACTGTTCGTCACGTTACCGAAACTTGCGCAGAGACAAAGGGCTGGGAGATACCTCCCGGCCCTTTTGTTTGTCGTCTACCCCTGCAGCAGGGACTCCGCCCCCTCGATCCAGATGGGCGTGCCGGTGATGTGGCTGGAGGCGTCGGAGGCAAGGAATAGGACAAGTTGCGCGACCTGCTCCGGTGTTCCGGGGCCACCTTTCAGCGGGTGGGACCCCTCGGGAAACTCGACCGGGATCTTTACCTCGTCCGTGTTGCGTTGCTCGGTGTTCTCGCCGATGTTCGTCTCGATCGCGCCCGGACAGATGGCGTTGACGCGTATCTTGTGCGGGGCCAGTTCCAGCGCCGCCATCTGGGTAAAGATTACCTGCCCCCCCTTGGAGCACGAGTAGGCGGTCGCGCCGGTATTGCTGAATATGCGGGTGCCGTTCACCGATGAGGTGATGATGACCGAGCCGCCCTGCCGCTTGAGATGCGGCACGGCGTACTTAACCGTCAGGAAGGTGCCTTTGAGATTTATTGCCAGCGTTCTGTCCCACTCGTCCGGTTCCAGATCTTCCAGCGGCGCCCAGACGCCGTTGATGCCCGCGTTGGCGAACACGATGTCCAGCCGTCCCCACCGCTCGGCGGCCTGCTGGACTGCTTGCTGCATCTGGTCGGGCTGAGACACATCGGCGCCGACGGGCATTGCCTCGCCGCCTCCCTGCTCGATCTGTGAGACGGTGCCCTGGACTTCGTCTTCCGATAGATCGAGCGCGGCCACCCTGGCGCCCTCCTTTGCTAGCAGCACCGCTGCAGCCTGGCCGATCCCCGATCCCGCGCCGGTGACCAGTGCTACCTTACCCTCAAGTTGCATGAGTTTCCCTCCTGTGAATCGAGGCGACACGTGCAAGGGTCAGGCCACTGTGTGCTGAAGTCTCCATGCCTAAGCAACTCCGCGGCGCTGAGCACGCTGTTGGGGGCGGACACAAGAGGGTCTGGTCAAGCCGCACGTCAGATACGCGCGCCGGCGGCTCAGGCGCTGAGCGGCAGCATCCGCGAGCGCAGCGTAAGCATGCCTCGGTGCAGCAGAAGCTTCACGGCGGTCTCGGTGCGGCCCATCTCGGCGGCGATCTCCCGCGCGCGCATGCCCTGGTGGTACCGCAGCTCCATCGCGCGCTGCTGATCGGTCTTCAGCCAGGTGAGTGCGATCCGCACATCTTCCGCGTCCGCGTGGCGCATCGCCTCCTCCTCCGGACCGGTGTCTCCCACCATCCGCTCGTTGAGGTTCAGATGCGGGCGCGACCGGCGGTAGTGTCCGGCGACCTGGTTCGCGGCGATGCGGAAGAGCCACGCCCCGAACGGCACGTTTCGCCACTCGTACGTGCCAATGCCTTCCAGCGCGAGCACGAAGGTGTCGGCGGTGATGTCGGCCGCGACCTCCTGGTCATGCGTGCGGCTATACACATAGGCATGGATGCGATCGTGATAGCGTAGGTAGATGTCGCCGAAAGCGGCGGGGTCGCGGCGCGCCCGCTCCACGAGCAAGCGCTCCTCGTCAAGCAAACCCTGGGACATCCGGGTTGTTGCTGCCTGAGCGGTCACTGCCATATCCTTTCCGCCCGCGCGAACGGTGGTACGCGACCACATATTCTCCCGATGAGTAGAGAATACAGCCGTCGCCAGCATTGACGTAACCGCCATCGCGGCCATGTTTGATACGCATTTATGCGTATCGCAGGAGGTATCGGGCTACGCCATCTGGCTTAGTGCACAGAGCACAATCACCTTTACGATAATCCAGCGTCCGTCAGCCTGGCTCAGCATTGGGTGTGGCAGACGGCGTTAGCTTGGGCAGGTTCAGTGTTAAAGCACAGGGAGGGGCCGGATTCCCGACCCCTCCCTACCGTGGCGCTGGTCAGGCAGCCTGGAGATCGACCGTGTGGTCAACTGGCAGGTCGCGCTCCGGCTCAGCACCGAGCAAATCGGCCTGGAGGTACTGCTCACGGTACCACTCGCGGCGCGCGGCCTCACGCTCCAGACGCTTCACGACCGTCTGCTGGTGTGCGCAGACCGTCCACCGCTCCCAGCCGGGGCAGTCGCACGTCACTTGGCCGCTGCGATGCACACGGACCATGTGGTACGTACCGGGCCGCAGCTTGCGGCTCTTCACCAGGTACAATCGCCGACGCTCGACCTGGAAGGAGTGCAAATTCTCCTCGTTCGCACGCTCCCTCGCCCGTGCGACGAGCTCCTCATGCGTGTACTTTGTTCCGTTCATCGGGGCACCTCATATCGCTCGTTCCGTACATAATTATAGCACAAACGTTCGCATTTTGCGACCCTTGAACAGCAGATGTGCCCCTTCTGATGGCAATTGGCGGCTGCGGAATGCCGGCGACGAATGACCCCTTACGGCAAGGTGAGGCACTTGACCTCGCGCT
>JAUJMR010000075.1 GCA_030446765.1 Chloroflexia bacterium | reverse complement strand
GCGTCGCCCGCCGGCGCGATCTCGACGAAGGTATCCTCCACCTTCGTGTGCCACCCGATCGTGATCCCGGTGGACATGTCCTCGGCCGGGTTTGCCATGAGGAGATAGGCGTCGCGGCCATCATCGGCCGATCCGCGCGGCCAGAACCCGGCACACGCGCCGAGGGTCGCGGTCGCGATCGCAATCGTGGCGACGAGGGGTGGTGGAAAGCTCTTCGAATGCATGGTGCGTATCATCGGTGTGTACGGGCACTTCGTCGTTTCGACAGCGCACGGGCGAGATCAAAATAGAAGGCCCGGGGTTTCCGGAAGAGCCGGCGCCCCCCGCTTGCTCCACGGCGGCGCCGGTCTGTCGTTCGAGCGCAGGGGCTCATGCCCTGCGACGCGCGGGGAAGCGCTCCGAGTGCGGGAACGCCCGCACCGCCGGCGACGCGCTCTCGGAGCACTTCCACGACTATGACTTGGGCCGACGAGGTGCTGCACACCCGTATCCGACGGAGGCGACTGCGGGCGGAGAGGCTCACCACGGCGGATGCGCTCGCGATCGCCGCGGCGGCGTGGGAGCGGACCTGGAACGCGCCCGATCCGGGCCGCGTCCGGCACCCGCAGCCGGAATGGCGGCGCGAGTTCGTCCGCGAGGTACTGGGGACGCAGAGTGCGGCACCTGACGAGGCGGTGGAGCCACAGCCGCTCACGAGCTGAGCGCCCGGCCGCGTGGCTCGCACTCGCATGCGGCGCTCAAGGCCGCATGCCCTGCTCTGCTGATCCCCCGTTCCCTGCCCTCGTACAGGACGCCGCAACCACTTCGCCGATCCCGTCCACGGCTGCTTGCTCGTGGGCGCGTGATCTTGGACCCGGAGGAGATGGAGCCGCAGTGATAGCCTAGTCCAGACGGACCGGTCGGCTCTGGTTCCCCAGTCGGTCCACGGCCGAGACCCACACCACCGTAGGCGAGCCGCTGAGGCCGAGCGAGCTCCCGACCACCCACTCCCTCCGGGCTGCGGGCACGATCTCGGTGCGCCACCCCTCGGGCCAGCGTGACTGCACCACCCAGAGGAAGGGCTGCTCCCCGCGGCTGGCCTCGATCACCAGAGTGCTGCCTTCCCCCTGGCGGCGCAGGGTGGCGCGGGGGGCGGGCGGCGGGTCGTCGTCGAGCCAGGTCGCCGGGGGCACCAGCGCCGGCTGCGCGTAGGTCTCGGTCATCAGCTTCCGCGTGAGCGAGTCGCGCCGCACCTGCACCGCCGCCTGCCGAGCCCGGATCGAATCGAGCCGCGCCGCCGACAGGGTGTCCGCACCGGGGATCGGGCCGTATGCCCCGTCCGGCATGAGGCTGCCCCTGCGGAAATGGACATGGCCGTCGCTCCCCGGGTGCCCGCGGGCGATGTAGATCTGCCCCACGATCTCGTCAGGATGCCAGCCGCTGCGGTTCTGCGGCCCTGGCGCGTCGAGAGTGACGTTGCCCGGGATCAGCCCGGCGTAGAGGTCGCGCCCCTTCGGGTTCTGCTGCGCCCACCAGTTCAGCAGCACGGGGAAGCTCACGTCGCTGCGAGCGATCGGCCAGTAGAGCTGCGGCACGAAGTAGTCGAGGTTCCCGTCCATAAGCCACTTCCGGGAGTCCGCGTAGATCTGCTCGAAGGCGTCGAAGCCGCCAAGCTGGGGCGCGCCCCCGCGCCGCCAGGTTCCGATCGGACTGATTCCGACCTTCACCCACGGCTTCCTGCGCTTCACCGACTCGTACAGCTCCTCGACGTAGCGGTCCACGTTCGAGCGCCGCCAGTCGGCGCGCCCGAGAGTGCCGCCGGCCGCCAGGTACTTCGCGTAGCTGGCCGAGTCGGGGAAGTCCAGCTCCTTGCCGTCCGGGCCCCGTTCCCGGTACGGGTAGAAGTAGTCGTCGATGTGCACTCCGTCGATGTCGTAGCGATTCACCACGTCCAGCACGACGTTGATGCTGCGCTCCCGGACCGCCTCCTCGCCCGGGTCCATCCAGAGGTAGCTGCCGTACTCCTTCACCAGCTCCGGATTGGTATTGCTGATGTGGGTCGGGGCCAACGGGCCACGGGCGGAGGGATGCCGAGCGCGGTAGGGATTGAACCAGGCGTGCAGCTCCAGCCCGCGCGCATGCGCCTCGCGGAGCGCGAACTCCAGCGGGTCGTAAAATGGCTCCGGTGCCCTCCCCTGCTGTCCGGTGAGGTACTCCGACCAGGGCTCGATCTCGGAGGCGTAGAGGGCGTCCGCCGCCGGGCGGATGTGGAAGATGAAAGCGTTGAGCCCCAGCTCCCTTGTGCGGTCGAGCATGTGCACCAGCTCGGCCTTCTGCGAGTCCACCGGCAGGCCCGGACGGGAGGGCCAGTCCATGTTCGAGACGGCGGCGACCCAGACGCCGCGGAACTCCCGCACGACGGGCGGCGGCGCATCGGCCGGCGGCGCGGTGCGGCCTCCAGCGGAGGCGCAACCGGCGGCGAACACGCAGAGGAGCAGGAGGGCGGCGCGTCGGGCGGGGCGGGTACCGCAGGTTCGAATCGGGAATCGCATGGCTGTCGTCGGGCTGGGGTATGTCGACCGCGACGGGCCACAGTCGAAAGACGCTGTGGTCAGAATGCTGTCGTCAGTGGGTACTGAAAATCTACAGCGATTCACGCTGCGCGGCCAATATGCCCTGATCTCCCTCGCCGCCGAGTTCGTGCGCTCCCTCTCCCAAGCGGGGGAGCCAGATCAACCCCGACTGTCAGCATCGGACTCGATCTGAGGCGAGAAAGGCAGAGCAGGCACAAGCAGCTGTGAACGCAGCGGACCGTAGTCAGATGGGTGCAGGGGCTCCCTCCGGTGAGTTGTCAGACCGGAATGGCCCCGCTCCGGCCAGCGAGCGCCGCCACCCGCTGGTCCGAGAGGCGGCGGTGGGGAAGCGACCCGCGGCTCCCGCTCCACGGGGCGCAGTCCAGCAGGCACACCCGGCGGTTGGAGGCGTCCGATGGCGTATGAGACCGGTGGCCTCGACGATGTCGGTGACATTCCATGCGTCGCCGCGCAGCGCCTCGACGATCGCAGGTCGCGACGGATCCGCGAAGCCGCGGAATCGCTTGGCCCTGGGGCCGAGCGATCGGGCAACCTCCGTCATGAATCTCGCCGGAATCCAAGGCCGCGGCACGATCCCGCATGGGTAGGCGCCGCATCAGTACCCGATGGTACGACCAGCGCCTATGCGGTCGAGAGGACGATGGGGCCGCGGCCCCGACAAAGGGCGATGGGGAGTGTCAGGGATACAACAGGTATCGTTCGCGCCGCTCCAGGAAGCGTTGCTCGTCCTGAGCCCACCGATCCATGAACGCCCGTAGCTCGCCCGCCTCGATGGCTTTGCGGAGCTGATCCGTGCCGGCCAAGCGGTCTACCCAGAACATCTCAGGGCTGCGGCGACTCGCCCCGATCCACTGGAAGTCCCTCGGGTGCAGCTGTCGGATTCGATCGATCAGCAGGACTGCGGTCGCGAGCGGGCGGTAGACCTCGCGATCGGTGACGATCAGCCGTACGCCGGGAAGGGTCTGGCCCGGAAACTTTCGAGCATCCGCCTCCACCGTGAACTCCACCACGGAGAAACGGACCCCCGGCAGCCCCATCGCGTTCATCTCCGTTGCGACCTTCTCCGCATCGAGCCAGGGGGCGCCGGTCTGCTCGAAGGGTAGATCGGTTCCCCGCCCCTCCGAGAGATTGGTGCCCTCCAACAGCACCGTTCCGGGATAGAGGAAAAGGGCTTCCAAGCGCCGGAGATTCGGCGAGATCCCCACCCAAGGAAGTTTCGTCTCGTCGAAGTGCCGATCCCGCCGCCATCCATCCATCGGGATCACCCTGAGGTCCGCACCGATGCCGAACTCCTCGTTGTACATCCGCGCGAGCTCACCCACGGTCATCGCATGCAGCATCGGATTCGGGTACATCCCGATGAAGGAGGCGAAATCAG
>JAUJMR010000074.1 GCA_030446765.1 Chloroflexia bacterium | reverse complement strand
CTCATCTGGCGTCAGTTCCGCAGGCGGCTCGACCCTGCCCGTCCGTACTGCCTGGTGCTGGGGCATACCCAGGAGGAGGTTTGGGAGATCTGTGCCGGGTATGAGGACCTGTACCGCGACCGGTTCCCAGAGCTTCAGCTCGTCCGCTGGTCGGACTCCATCTACGGCTGGCTGACCCATCCCGTGCTCGACCCTGAGGGGAGCGGACGGGTGACGATGGGACACTTGGCCAACCTCGTCGCGCTCTCGCTCGCCGTCGCCGACCGCGAGGGGCATCAGGATGTGACGGCGGAGATGCTACGCTCGGCGGCTAACCTGATGGTACTGCGCGCTGACGAGGTCACGCCCGTCGACGGCGAACCGACGCTATCGATGGTCGAGTCGGGGTGAGTGATTGCATCCTGTTCGGCGACCCCCGCTGGAGCACGACACTACCCCACAGGGTCCAGCCGGTGCCTGACGAGTGGCTGGTCGGTCTCGTGCTGAGGTGCGACCTGGTCAACGGGTGGGCGGCGGGCACCACGGCGCGAGGGCTGCACGCGCACCCCATCTCGCTGACCATCCTGGGCGAGAAGCTGGGTGCCTTTGTGTACGCGCGGACTATCGACCTGTCCGGTCTGGGCGGGCTGCTGGCGGTGCCGGTGGCATCGCTGCGGCAGACGACCTTTGAGGCGGGGCTGGAGAGGCTGCGGGCACCCGGGCAGCTGACGCCTCGGCGTATCGTAGTGGGGCGCCCCTTCAGGGTGTGCCCGGAGTGCATCATCTCTGGCCGACTCATCGCCAGGAGCCATGCCCTGCCAATGGTGTACACCTGTCAGGAGCACGAAACACTGCTCGGACACAAGTGTCGCTGCGACTCTACCCTGCGCCCGTTCCACGGGGCCGCGCCCTTCACCTGCCCGAACTGCTCGGTCTCGTGGGCGGACCTGCCAGTTCACGGGGCGGACGCGGACACCCTTGCCCTCGACGCCAGGCTGCTGTCGTTGTACCGATTCTTCCTGGAACGCGGCGGGCCGGACTCGATCGGCAACGCGCTCCGAGCGGTCTCGGACGAGATGGCCCGGCGCGGGATCAGGCGACTGCCACCCATCCCGAGGGAGGCGCCTCTGCCTGGGGACCTGTGGGAGAAGGCATCGGTGTCGCTGACGCGGGTGGTCGGCGCGATGGCGGCGCTGGAGCTGATGCCGGAGGCTGCTCGGCCCCCGACGCATCACCGCGTGCCTGCTAGCCTTGTCTCGTGCCTGAATCGTATGTGCCCTCATTTCGGCGCTACCGGCGCGGGCAACGTCCACCCCTTGAGGCGCAAGGATGCCGTAGACATATACTACTGCTCGGAGTGCGGCTCCCACTTCAGCCGGGACCGCATCTACTCATCGTTCGACTACGACTGCAGCCCGTACGGCGAGCCCCCCTCGAGGTCGGAGGTCGCCGAGGAGCGGATGCGCCTGTCGGCGTGGCGGGAGGCGCTTGAGGAGGTCTGCATCGGGATGGTTGCCGTAGGCATACCCATCACGGTGGATGTGGCTTTCGAAGGGGCTGGAGTGGCACGCAGGCCACGACTGAGGGCCGGACGACTCCGACTGGTTGGCATGGTGGAGGGCTACGCCGCGCTGCAAGCCAGCGGGATGCGGGAGCGGATCCTGGCCGAGGCGGGGGATGGGCTGACTGGGAAGCAGGTGGCGGAGAAGCTGGGTGTGAGTCTGGTGTTGGTGCGGCGAGTGCTGGCCTTGCGACCCAAAATGCCGAAAGGCCGGAGCGGACGGCCACGTCGCATCAAGGTGGAGGAACACGATATGCTGCGGGCGCAGCTGGAGGCTCATCCAACTGCTCCGCTCGCAGTCCACGTGGAGCTATGGAGCGCGAGTTGTGGGACGTCGATGAATCCGACCACGATGAGCAACACCATCCGCGGGCTGGGTTGGACACGCAGCAATGGTCACTGGCAGCCACCGCCGCAGCAGGACGGTTGAGGACGCCGACTCGAAGGCTGAGGGGGCGGCAGTGTTGTTTCCACCTTCACGCAAACTGCTTTTGTCCGAAGGTGGAAACACTGGTGCTGAATACCGCAAGAAAACCGGGAAACACTGTTTCCACCTTGACGCTAACTTCCATCATCGCGCTTGCTTCCAGGGAACTCGCTACCTCTAACGAATACGCTTCGTCGTTGGGGCACCGGATTGGAATACAATAAGCGCAAGCTGACCTTGGCTCGCGCCGTCAGGTTGTCGGTTCTGGAATGAGAGCAGCCGGACATTGGGGAGGCTCGTGCGGAGACCACGGACACTATGGAAACAGCTGGAGCCCCACAGCCCGCTCGGATGGCTGGGCGCCCTCGTAGGTCTGTGGCTGGCCGTCACTGGGTTGACCCTCATTCTGTTTCTCGCAAGCTACGTCCCTGTCCCCAAGGATTGGAACAGCCTGCTCACGGGTGGACAAGGGTGGCCATCCGCTCTGCTGTCTGTGTCGCTGCTCGCCGCGTGGCTGCTCTCGATCCTGTATGCGATCCGGCTGTCAGGCAGGGCCATGATTCGGGTACTTGGATGGTGGCTCGGCAAAATCCTGCTCTTCCTTACCGAGCGCACGGGCAACGAAGTGCTCCTCCAGCTGGTGCCGAGCTCCAGAGTCACGGAGCGGGAGCTCGCTCACCACGCGGGAATCTACCTTCCGTACGCCGGACGGGATCCGGTGACCCTCTTCGTGCGGAAACTCCGCGACGTGCTCCACTCCCTGAACCTGACAGATGTGGTCATCGTCTCCGCGGAATACCGGCTCTCGGCTATCGAACTCAGGCTGCTCGCCGACCGACACCAGACAGAGCGCCTATTCGTGTTCGAGAAGCGGCTGATAGCGCAGCTGGGCGAGGGCGGGGTGCTGCGCCAGGTCGGCCCCGATCTGCTGCTCACAGTCTGGGGCATCGATAAGGTGAGCGATTCTGCCACGCTGGTAGGTCAGACATGTGGGTGCGCCGAGCTCATACCCTTGTGCCTGCTACCCGCCAGAAGTCTGCGTGGACCAGCAATCCTGTACGTCAGCAGGGAAGCGCTCGGGCACGCCCTGGTTGCCTCCCAGGATCGGCGGTTGGCGGGGCAACTGCTTGCGGGGCTGGCGGTCCGCATCAAGGACCTCTATCCGCCCGCGACACCCATGACGCTTGGATGATCGCGGACAACGACTCGGGCATTTCCTGGTCGCAGCAGTCCTACGACCGTCGCGATCATCCGATGGACAGACCGGATCTGGGCGTCAGGAGCGTGAGCCTGAATGAGGTGCAGTTGGAACTACAGGAGCGCACGGGCGGGGAGGCCAGGCCTGATCGTCCGGACATCCTGCTAATAGTCCGCGAGGCATCGGAGCTCGACTGGCAGGATGAGTCGGTATCGTCGCTGACGACAGCCGGCCGCGACTGTGGAGTGTACCTGATCGCGGGTAGCACCTCCCCGGAGCACCTCGACCAGTGGTGCATAAACGAGTTCACCACGAGGCTGGTGGTGAATCTGCCTGACCGCGAGCAACGAAGGCGGCTGTTGGGTCCTGAGAGATTCAACTTCTGGGTAGCTTCGAGAGGTGGACTCGCGATTAGGTCGCGGGTACTGGGCTACCTCAAGGCGAAGATGCCGCCATCGCCGTCCCCACGGCTTCCCATCCCTCTTGCGGATGCACATGGTACGATGCCGGACCAATCGAAACGGAAGGTGGAGCCGGAAGCGGTAGCACAGTTGGTAGCACCATCCGCAGATATCACCGAACGCGAGCCAGTCGAGATAGTCAGATCGGATTTCGACCCGGACGCGCACCAAGTTGCAGCTGAGCAGCACGCCGAGGACACGGAGCTCGCGTCTAAGCAAGACGAGAGTACGATGGTACCGGCGGCTGATACCCAGAGAATCATCCCGATCTCGACGCCGTACTACGTCCGCCTGTTCGGGGAGTTCAGTCTGGAGCGGACGAACGGCGAGCTGATCTATCAGGCGAAGCGCGGCATTATCCCGGTAGAGCTGATCGCGTATCTCGCGGCACAGCCGGACCTCAGCGAGAACAAAGACATCCTGGCTAGGCGAATATGGGAGACCGACGAGAAGAC
>JAUJMR010000073.1 GCA_030446765.1 Chloroflexia bacterium | reverse complement strand
TCGACGCTGCGGGGCGCGCGGTCGTAAAGAAATCCATCAGCCGGGCGGCGATGCCGGGGCTGAAGATCGCCTCGCCCCTCCCTACGGCCCGGATCGCCCGCAGCACATCGTCCTTCTGCGCGTCCTTGAGCACGTAGCCCCTCGCCCCCGCTCGCATCGCCGTGAAGACGGTAGCATCGTCCTCGAACATCGTGACCACCAGCACCCGAACCCCGGGGTTAGCCTCCAAGATACGCCGAGTGGCTTCGATACCGCTCAGGCCTGGCATCTTGATATCCATCAGGATCACGTCCGGCTGCAACTTCTCGGCCTGTGCCACGGCCTCCTCGCCGGTCGCTGCCTCTTCCACCACAGCAATATCCGGTGTCGTCTCCAGGAACATGCGCATCCCATCCCGGAAGAACGGGTGGTCATCGGCGATCAGCACGCGCAGCGAGTCCATCCGCTTCCTCCTTGGTCACTTGGTCCGCCCCTGAGAGCGGTAAACGGAAGGACACGCTCGTCCCGGTCGGCGCCGATGGCTGGACGACACAGGTACCGCCGAGCTCGGCCGCGCGCTCCTCCATGGAACGCAGTCCAACGCCGGCGCGGGGCGACGCGGGCAGCCCGATCCCGTCATCGACCACCTCCACCCGCAACGCATCCCCCGAAGAGGCGAGCCGGATCACGCAGGTGCGTGCCCCGGCATGGCGCACCACGTTCGCCAGCGCTTCCTGCAGGATCCTGTAGGCGGCGACCTCCACCGCGGCAGGCAGCGGCGGGAGGGGCTCTGGGGCCTCAACCCTCACCCTGAGATCCGCACCATTGCTGTACTGCTCAGCACGTTCCCGGATAGCCTCGGCCAGGCCCAACTCATCCAGCGCCGGCGGGCGGAGGTCGTGGACGAGGCGACGTACGTCTCGGACGGCGGCGCGGAGGGCAGCCTCGAGCTTCGTGTTGGCGTCGGCTGCCCTGGCCGGATCCCGCGGAATCAACGCCCCCACCGTAGCGGCGGTGAGCCCGAGCGCGGCGAGCGTCGGGGCCAGCTCGTCGTGGAGGTCGCGTCGTAGCCGGCGTCGCTCCTCCTCTCGGGCGAGCACGAGCTTCTCCCGCGAGCGTTGCAGGTCCCTCATGACTTTGACCCCGTGCACCGCCACGCCGGCGTGGTGCGCGAGGTCACCCAGGAGGCGCCGGTCGGCGGAGTTGAAGCCCTCGCCCGGTGCACGCGACCCGAGCAGCAGCTCGCCTACGGTCTCGCCCTGGTACGACAGGGGCAGGCGAACCACATCGGCAGGCGGCTCCCCCGAGGCGGCGGCGATGTCGAAGGCACCGTCTCGGGGGAGCGCGATGGCCGCGTACGGCAGCCTGAGTGCCTCGCGCACCGTCGTCACGATGCTGGGCAGCACCGCGTCCGGTGCGAGCGCCGCCTCCAAGCGCTCCCCCAGGCGCGAGATCACCCTGTAGGGCTCGTCTCGCTCGCCGTACATCAGCCGGCTGATGGCGCGCTGCAGCCAATCTCGCAGGGGCGCGAACAGCACGGCCACGAGGCCGGTTGCCACGAGCGAGATGAGCAGGTTGCCGCCGGCGTGGAAGATCACGCCCAGGTAGCCGACGACGAACACGTAGAGGCCAACGACGCAGCCGGTGAGTGCGCCGTACACGAGGGTACGGTTGATAATCAGATCGATGTCGTACAGGCGGTAGCGCAGCACGGCGATGCCCACCGCTACGGGGAGGCCCGGGTACGCCACTGAGAGCAGGATCCCACTCAGTAGGGGATCTTCCGTGAAGCCCGACGGGTCGAGCAGCGAAGGAGTGACGATGGCGCCGACCAGCAGGGCGGTGGCGTATGCGACCCACTTGATCTGCTGGCGCTCCTCGCCCCGCGCCCGCCGGAAGCGCACTACTTGCGCTGCGATCGCCCCGGCGAGGCTCGCGAGCATCAGCGGGATGCCGAGGCCGTTCATCACATCCAGTAGTAACCTCGCGTCCTCGAGAGCGAACGGGTTCCGGACCGCTAGGACTCCGCTGCCGATTGGGGCGGGCCCGAGAGCGATGGACGCAGTGAACATCGCAGTGGCGCTGGCGGCCAGCCAGGTCAGGGATCGCCATCGCCTGGAGGGAAGGCGACCATCCGGGAAGAGTAGTGGCAGGAATACAGCGGCCAGCGCCGCGGGTGGGGCCCAGACCCAGGAGTTGAGCCAGAGCGCGGCCAGGCCGCCTGGGAGGGCGTCGGGCCGCGTGACGAGCGAGTACCGGGCGTACTGGCCGGTCCAGGTAACCGCGCTGGTGCCGACGCCCACCACGCAACAGAGCCAGCCGACCGCGTTGCCCGGGCGACGCATGACGATGATCGCGCCGACCGTCGCGAAGGCCAGCGCGGCGGCCACGGTATCTACTACGTATTCGGCGAAGAGTAACTCAAGGCTCAGGCGGTTCAGGACGGCCAGGAGGAGACCAAAAATCACCTGGCTCACGGCGGCAGTCCACAAAGACCAGGCCAGCCAGCGTGCTGTACGCGTCGGAAGGTCCGGGGTCGCGCGTACGGACTCGCTCTTTGCGGTTAGGGTCTCAGCGTAGTCCATTGCCGTCTCTCCGGCCCGGTTGTCCGCTTCGTCCTGCCCAATATGAGCGCTTGTCATTGTACTTGATGCTGTCTGGAGCCGATTCATGCGTTGGGGCCAGGCGGGTTGTGTAGACCCGCCTGGCCCCGCTGTGCCACCTGATCGACCGACACACCACCTTTCACATTCGCGGCGCGGCCGCGACTTGTGGAGCCGGCTGACTCGCCGTCCGCTCCCTCCGCACCAGCGAGACGCTCAGCGCAAGGACCCACAGCTCGAAGATCAACGTGCCGAGCGCGAGGATAGGGAAGAGGTCCCCGACAAGGAGCATCCCGGTCCCGATGAGGCTGACCGGTGCGAGCAGAAGGCCCAGCCAGCCAATCCAGCGGGGCGCGAGCCGGCTCTCGAGCAGCAACAGTGATGTAGCCACCAGCAGGACCGTGCGAGGGAAGGCGCTGAGCGCGAGCGAGAGCGGGGCCATGCCGTCGAGCGCCCAGGCCGTAGCCAGGTCTCCACCATCCGCCACGATGCTAGAGGAGATCCCCGCGATGAGGATGCCGAAGGGCCAGGTCATCGCCATGGCGATGCCGGCTACCAGGGCGGAGACGGCCAGCGTGCCACTACCACCCTCGGCCCGCCGCAGGACGCCGAAGAGCCCGCCCAGGAAGAGCAGAAAGAAGGGCACGGGCAGCAGGAGGAGGTAGTTCGCCATGCTGACCGTCATCGTCGGTATCCGCATGAGGGCCTGCGCCCACTCGTCCAGCGGGGCTCCGACCGGCGGGAGCTTCGACAGGAGGAACGCCGCGGCGAATACTATCGCGGCAATCTGGAGCACGGCGAAGACGATGCCGCTGGCGAGTGCTGGCCGCTCCCAACGGGACGGCTGCTCGTATGTGTCGTAGGGTCTTGATGTCATCATGAGAACGCCGTTCCTTTCCCGGCTTCCGCCGTCATCTCCCAACCCGACCATCCACCGCCGAGGGATCTGGCGCCGCCGATCCTGCGGTGATCTGTACGACTAGAGCATAGGGGAGGGACTTTCCCGGGCGATAGAGGGCGATCTTCCCAAAAGTCGGGAGATTGTTCCCGGAAAGTTGTCATCCGGCCGAGACCTTACGCGACATGCCGTGCGCGCGTAGCACACTCGAGAGGATGGGCCTCCGGCCCCTCGAATACCAGAAGCCCGGCCCCTGGTAACCTCGGTCGCTCCTCAGCCACTCGCTCGCACACCGCCGCCAGGTCCCGGCTGAGCCCCCGGTCGTTGAAACCCCTCAGTGCCACGCCCACACCGCCCGGTCCCCACAGCACCCGACCCTGCAGCCGGAAGAACGGCGCTAGCCGCTGCCAGGCAGCTTGCGAGTACTCGGGCGGGAAGTGCCTATCGCGGGTCCACATCGCGAGGTTGGCGAGCGCCAGCTTGAGCGTGGTCATCACCTGGTCCTTCGAGTCGTCGAGTTCGTACATCTGCCTCTCGCCAGTCTTGAGGTCCTCCAACTCGCGCAGGAGCTCACGCTGCTCCCGACAGTAGCGCTCCCACTTG
>JAUJMR010000072.1 GCA_030446765.1 Chloroflexia bacterium | reverse complement strand
TCGCGCGCCACCTTGGTGACCAAGTAGAGGAAATCCTCGTGCGCTACCTCGGGGTCTTCCGAGGAACCCAAGACGTACATGACAACGAGCCGGGCAAGACGTCCGTCCTTCTTCTTGCGCACCACGCGGCCCATCCTCTGCACCATCTGGCGCCGGGACCTGCTGCTCGCCAACACGATGGCCAGGTCGGCGGCCGGGACGTCGACGCCCTCGTCCAAGAGACGCGGGGCGGCGACCAACTCGTGGTCTACATGGAAAGCCAAGACTTCAATCATGCCTTCAGCCAGTTCGTCCAGTCCCAGGACGAGTTTGACCAATGGTTCAAACGGCGGTTGGCCGAGGTGACAGGGGTCGATCTGAACAACCCGCCGCCGGACATGCAACTGCCCGAACTCGTCTCTACCTACGAGGCCTCACCAGCCAGCTAAGCGCAGCGGGGAAACCCACCTCCTGTCGCCGGCAGGAGGTGGCGCTGTTCCCGATCGATCTACGATCTGCACCCACCATCGCACCACGGGGAAGATCGGTCGCCGATTTCCCAATTGCTCCCCGAGCAGCCCAGCCAAAGGTGGCGCCGTGGGACCAATGGGTCATTGACGAGCCACCCCACCGGGTCCCATGATGGGACTACGCGTAACGTATTCACGCCAGGATCTCTATGTGGCCAACGCGATGTCCGCCGGTCGATCCGGCACGACCTCGGTCCCCCTGGCACCCCTACCGGACCGGGACCCCCCCACCACCCGCCTGCCGGCCCCGCTGACGTCCTTTGTGGGACGAGAGCCTGAGGTCGATCGGGTTTGTGCCCTGCTGCTTCGGGGTGAGCGGCGCCTGGTCACGCTGACCGGTCCAGGGGGAGTGGGAAAAACGCGGCTCGCGCTGCGTGTTGCCGAAGCGTTGGCGCCCGAGTTCGCCGCTGGTGTGACCTTCGTTGACCTCTCGCCGGTCCGTGACCCAGCTCTCGTGCTGGCCGCCATCGCCCGCGCGCTGGGTGTCCGTGAGGAGGGCGACCGACTGCTAGGCGAGCACCTCGCGTTCAGTCTCGGCGAGCAAGACATCCTCCTCGTGCTCGACAATCTCGAGCAGGTCACCGAGGCCGCGCCGGAAATCAGCTCGCTGATTGCCTCCTGTCCCGGCCTCAAGGTGCTAGCCACCAGCCGGGCTGGATTGCGTATCACGGCGGAGCAGGAGTTCCCTGTCTCCCCGCTATCACTGCCCAACCCCAAGCGCCTGCCACCCCTCTCCGAACTGGAGGTCACCGAGGCTGTCGCCCTATTCGTGCAGCGCTCCCAGGCTGTCCGCCCCGGTTTCGTCATGACCGAGACGAATGCCGCGGACATCGCCACCATCTGCACCCTCCTCGATGGGCTACCGCTGGCGATCGAGCTGGCTGCCGCCCGCAGCAAGATCCTCTCGCCCCCCGCTCTGCTGGCTCGCTTGAGCAACCGGCTCCAGGTCCTGACGGGTGGGCCACGCGATCTGCCAGCCCGTCAGCGAACGATGCGGGAAGCCTGTGCCTGGAGCTACGCGCTCCTCACCCCGGAAGAACAAGCACTCTTCCGCCGCCTCTCCGTCTTTGCCGGCGGCTTCGACCTGGAGGCGGCGGAGGCCGTGAGTCGAGAGGTCGAGGCGTCAAGGCGGCGAGGTGTCGAGGAGATGGGTACGTCGTCCTCGTCTCGACTTGCTGACTCCTTGACTTCGGTTCTTGATGACCTCTCCTCCCTGGTCGATAAGAGCCTGCTGCGGCAGCAGGAGGAGACCGGCGGAGAGGCGCGGCTCCGGATGCTTGAGACGCTCCGGGAGTTCGGCCTAGAGCGTCTGGCGGAGTCCGGTGAAGAGGTGAAGGTGCGGGACGCCCACCTCGCCCACTACCTCGCGCTGGCAAACCGGGCTGAGCCGGAGCTGACAGGTCCGCAGCAGGTCGTCTGGCTGGATCGCCTGGAGCGCGATCATCACAATCTGCGCGGCGCACTGGACTGGGCGTTGCAGGCTGGACGGCTGGAGGAGGGCTTGTGCCTGGCCGGCGCCCTGCTGCGCTACTGGGAGCACCACAGCCATTACGCCCAGGAGCGGCGATGGCTGGAGCAGGCTCTCGTCCGCAGCGCGGGGCTACCGGCTGGCGTGCGAGCCAAGGCGCTCCACGCGGAAGGTGTCCTGGCTTTCTTACAAGGCGACCACGTCCGAGCCGGAGAAGCGCTGAGCGAGGCGGTCGCCCTCTACCGCGAGGCGGGCATCGACTACGGCACCGCCTTCGCCCTCAACCGGCTCGGCACCCTAGCCCTTCACGCGGGCGACCACGACAGGGCCGAAGCCTGCTTCGGGGAAGCCGAGAGCTTGATCCGAGCGGTGGGCGACCAGGACGGAATCGCCGCGGTGCTTGGTCAGCGCGGGTACGCGGGGCTGCTGCAGGGCGACCCGGATCGAGCCGCCGCCCGGCTTCGGGAGAGCCTGGCTCTGTATCGCGGGCTCGACAGCAAGCTGGGCAGCGGCCGCGTGTTGATCCACCTCGGGCGGGCCCTCGCCGAGCAGGGGGAAGATGGGCAGGCGTTGCCGCTGCTGCGAGAAGCGCTTCACCTGATCCAGACCGCCGGCAACCGCTGGTACCTGGCGGAGAGCTTGGAAGCGATGGCGATGGTGGCCTCCCGCATCGGCGAGGGGGAGCGCTCGGCGCGACTCTGGGGTGCGGCTGAGGCACTGCGAGAGGCGATTGGTGCGCCGATCCCGCCCGCGGATCGCACCCGGTACCAGGAGGGCCTGGAAGCGCTACGGAGCCGCCTCGGCGAATCGGCCTTCACGACCGCCTGGCAGGCCGGCCGGCGCTTGGACCCGGACGATGCCGTCATCGAGGCGACCGCCGTTGCCGAGCGAGCACCGCTGCCACCGCCTGTTTCCTCGGGTGACAGATTCTCACTCAGCGGCCTCACCCAGCGGGAGGTGGAGGTGCTCCGCCTGGTCGCCGAGGGCCGCACCAATGCGGAGATCGCCGCGACCCTCTTCATCAGCCCGCGCACCGCCAGCACCCATGTTGCCAATATCCTCAGTAAGCTCAGCTTGCCTTCCCGCTCCGCCGCGGCAGCCCTCGCCCACCGTCAAGGTCTTATCTAAGCACCACCCCACATCCTGGAGGGTCAGGAGCCTGGATCGCTCATCCAGGGCGGTCGTCGTCGCCCCCCGAAGCGGACGACAACCCCCGCGCTCAAGTTACGAAGCCTGCTGACAATTACCGCAATGGTGAAGCATCCGGGCTAGCCGGGCTGCCGCCAGTGGTTGCCATCCGAGATCTCGACAGCCCGCGCCGTGATGACTTGAGGCGCCGGCCGGTGGGGTGCGCTGAACTCCCACGTTACGGGCGCAAAGGTTTCTCCACCGTCGAAAGGGCGTCCGCGATAAAGATGGCCACGTCCGCTTTGAGCTTGCTGAGGGCGCTCTTCTCCAGGTAGACCATGTGCCCGACCGCGTACTCCTCCGTTCGCACGTTGGCCCGTGCCGCGGGGTCGAGGGCCAGGTGGCGTAGGGTGTGATCAGTCGCGAAGTAGGGCGTGGCCAGGTCATAGTAGCCGGACGCGATGAAGAGCCGGAGGTAGGGATTCTTGGCAAACGCGCTGCTCAGCGCCCCGCTCGTTTTCGGGTAGCCCTCCTTCGCCGTGTCCCAATCCCACTCCAACCCACGCAGGATGTGGTACTCGGCGTCGGTCTCGTGCCCTAACTCCGACCGCAGGTAGTCATTGAGGACAGCAGTGTGGGGTGGGCGAATCGCACTTAAGCTGGGGTCGAAATCCGGAGTCTCCGTCACCCCACTGGCGTCGAAGCCGGTGTAGCGGCTGTCCAGCCGTCCAACGGTACGCCGCTCGTCCCGCAGCAATTCCTTGCAGAAGCGATGGATCTGAATTCGCAGGTCGCTCTGCTCGACGTAGCGGGCGGACAACCCCGTGTAGCGCGCCAGGCGCTCGGCCACGGCCGCGCGCTCGTCTCCCTCCAGCGCGCTGCCCCTGGCGAGCGCAATCTGGTACTCCCCCCCGGCCCACGCCTCCACCTCGGCCAACGTTTCGCCAAGGTCGCGCGCTTGTAGGTCGGGCGGGAGCCTGCGGTGATACCAGGCCGTGGCCGCATAGGTCGGCAAGAAGAGGGCGTACGGCAGATCGTTGCCCTCGTC
>JAUJMR010000071.1 GCA_030446765.1 Chloroflexia bacterium | reverse complement strand
CGATGCGGAAGACGACGCCGGACGCTGTTTCGACGACGAGGCTGCCGAACCCCTCGTCCAGGACGGTGAGCGGTGCGACGGTCGGTGCCCGGGGATAGGCGGCCCGCAATTGAGCTGCTAACTCCTCCAGAGGATCCATCTGCTCGGACTGGTGAGTCACGACGCCACCGCCATAGCGCGCAATGGACTCACACGCGGCGATTGAACCAATATGACCGATGCGGCCAAGGGTGCACCAAAGAGAGCGCTATGCCTCCCCAAGCAGTGCTCTCCATATCGTCTGCCCTGGATGGCCACTCTAAGCCCGCCAATGGTGGCTGCCAGGGAAGTCCAGTCCCACACCGGTAAAGCGTTCTGCCACGTGTCTGCTCGGCTGCACGCCCTAGCCTCCTCTCCCAAGTGTGTCTGGACTCGAATCCGTAGGCGGCTGAACGCCCGTATCGATACGGGACGTACCACGAGACGCGAACGGTAGTTTCCCGTTAATGTGAAAAGTGCGGACCCGTAGCAGTCATGGCGAAGTGGCCTTATCCCGACCGTTAGTGGTTGTTATCCGCGTTGATTGGCACGATCATAACGGCTAATCCTGATTAGCGCTATTCTTCGGTCGTAACCCCCGAGCGAGCGGTAGTCCCTGCCGCGCTAACTCCCCATCGGATGCCTAGCACGTGCGCGCCTGATGGACTGAGAGGAGCGGTCTTGTTTCGTCATACCTGGCCAGGATGTCGGCCCATCGTCGACGTTGCGTATATAGACTGCTGATACCTGACCGCGGTGGGAGACTCTCGCCTATCGTAGATGTTGGTGGTGCTGCTGACAGCGCTGACGAAGATGGCTACCGTGTGGAGATTGGGATAGGCAAGGCAAGTGCAATACTGCACTCGGTCGTCGTATCCTTTCGATCGTGGTGGTCGAGGCTAGCAGGGGGCGACAATGGTGAGGCAGCGCTGGGAGCAGGTCGATCGGCCCAATGTGGTGGTGTTCTTCACCGACCAGCAGCGCTGGGACACGACCGACTTCCTCCATGGCAATCCGCTCGATCTCACGCCGAACCTGTCCACAGACCGATGGCGAGACGTGGCACGCACCTCCACAATGCGCCTTGCACGCCACAGCCGTTGTGCGGCCCGGCACGATCGTCTCTTCAGACTCATACGGCATTGAGCATGCGAAGGCAGGAGCGATGCGCGAATCAGCAAGAAGAGGCAAGAGCAACTACCGCCGGATCATGCGGAGGCAAGCTCTGCTTCGTGCTCAATCAGCGAGGTCAAGGTAGTTTGTGGGAGGTCGCCACCGCGAACGTGCACGGCGGTACGCGACGACAACGGTGGCTGCTGGCGTAACGGGATCCCCCCTGCCCCAGAGTAGCCCGACGCTCGCGACGTACCTCCAAGATGCCGGGTACCAAACGGCTTACATACATGGCAAGTGGCACCTGGCCGAGCGGGATCCGGTCCCGGACGGTCAGCGGGGTGGTTACGAGTACTGGCTCGGGGTGAACACTCCGGAGCTCTGCTCCGACTCCTACGACGCCCTGCTGTACGACGACCGGGGGCGGGAGGTGAGGCTGCCGGGCTACAGGGTGGATGCCGTCACGGACGCGGCGATACGGTATATAGACGCCCATCAGCACGACCCCTTCTACCTGTTCCTGTCGCTCCTGGAGCCACACCACCAGAACAGCAGAGACGATTACCCGGCACCCGACGGTTACGCCGAGCGGTACGAGGGCAAGTGGATGCCAGTGGATCTGGCGGCGCTTCGAGGTTCGGCGCAACGACACCTGCCCGGTTACTACGGGATGGTTAGGCGCATCGATGAGGCGCTGGGTAGACTCCTGGATGCGCTCAGGAGCCTGGGGCTGCTGGGGCGAACGATCGTGCTCTTCGCCTCGGATCACGGCTGTCACTTCAAGACGCGTAACGGGAGTACAAGCGCAGCCCGCATGAGGGCTTCCATACGCATACCCGTGGCGATCTCGGGGCCCGGCTTTGAGGGTGGTGGGCAGATACGCGAGCTGGTGAGCCTCGTGGACCTGCCGCCGACGCTCCTGGATGCGGCAGGGCTGGAGCTCCCCACGGATATGCAAGGCCGCTCAGTCCTGCCGCTCCTGCGCGGCGAGCGGGACGGATGGCCGCAGGAGGTGTTCTTTCAGGTGAGCGAGTCTGAGGTGGGCCGTGGGGTGCGCACCGGTCGCTGGAAGTATTACGTGGTCGCACCCGACGTGGAGGGACATCAGGTGCCTGGTGCCGGCCAGTACGTGGAGCGGTATCTGTACGACCTGGTGGCCGACCCCTGGGAGCTCGATAACCTGGTCGAGCTGGAGTCGCACCGGGATGTGTGCGCGGTGATGCGGGAACGGCTGGTGCGGCGGATGAGGGAAGCTGGGGAGGATGCACCCCGTATCGAGTCCGTGCCTTCGAGAGCAGGCAGGCGGAGGGTGCTGACCGAGGAAGCAGGTCTATAGAATAGCGGTTAGGTTGCTCAGGCCGTTATCGGGCCGCTCTGTCGCGTTGCGGAAAGGTAAGGGTGTTCGAGTTGTACGTGCGTCCCAGCCCCGCAACCGGCTGCCGGACGTAGAGGACTACCGCGGTACCCGGTTTAGCGGCGAGTTGATGCATTGGTATTTTGATCTTGCTTATCTCGGCGAGGCCGCTACACACGTCGGCTGCCTGGACACAGTAGTACATCACGATCTTGGCCCACCGGCGAGGTCGCGCACTGAGAGTGAGACTAACTCGGGGATGAGAGCGCCCGAGATACCGATAAAGAACGAGGACCCGCCGCTCGCTTGGTGGACCCGCCTGAGGTGCTACTACCTCTGTCCTCGGTGCGTAGGATCCAAGCCGTACAGCCTGTGGTGGTCGCTGGGTTCGGGTGGGTTCAGCGGGTGGTGAGGTTCGGCCATGGGGCAGGCCGATTACCAGCGACCGATGTGCTCGCCCCAGACGCTGGCGCCGCTGCCCGCATCCACCAGTCTCCCAAGCGTCGCGCGCACCAGATCCCGGTGTTGCTCCGGATCGGGCGGGTCCACCTCCTGCGGATCCGACTCCAGGTCATCGAGCTCTGCCCTGCCCTCGTCCACGTAGTACTGCAGCTTCCAGCGCCGGGTCGCGAGCGTGCGCAGCTCGGGCCACGGCTCGTAGTTCGGGCCCTCGCCGCCGTTCGTGACGAGCGCGTATGGCCTGGGGCCGTCCGTGCGCTCTCCCCGGCACCACGGCAGGAGCGAGATCCCTGGTGCTCGCTTGGCAGCGGCGCACCCCGCCAGGTCCAGCAGAGTTGCGGGGATGTCCACGTTCTGGGCGATGCCCGGCACGCGCAGCCCCGGCCGCAGCCCCAGCCGCTCGGACAGACGCGGGGAAGCCCACAAAAGCAGCGGCACCCGGATCAGCGGCTCGTAGTGGAACAGCCCTTTGCGCGCGAGCCCGTGGTCGCCGAGCATCTCGCCGTGGTCGGAGGTGAATATCAGGACCGTATCATCGGCGAGCCCCCAACTCCCCCAGCCGCCGGACGATGCGGCCTAGCTGCGTGTCGATCAGGGAGATCATGCCGTAATACTGCGCCCGGTACTCCGCCCAGTGCTCGCTCCACGCCGGCCACTCCTTCGCCTGGCGTTCGCGGTGGTAGGGGAGCGGCGCTCCATCTCCCCCTCTCTGCATACCGGTGGCGTGAGCGAGGCGGCGTCATACAGCGCGCGATACGGCGCGGGCGCGTTGAACGGGTGGTGCGGGTCGACGAAGGAGCACCACGCGAAGAAGCGCTCGCCGCCCTCGACCCGTGGCTGTACCGCGACATGAACTCGACCGTGCGATCGACGATCCAGGTGGACTGGTGGAGCTCGGTCGGCAGGGCGGATGTCCACAACTCGGGCGCGCTCACCGTCTGCCCATGCGGCAGACCCTCGCGGACCGCGAGCCCGATGTGTCCGGGTGCTCGCGGCGGATCCACTCTATGTAGTCGTCGTGCGTGAACATCCGCGGTCCCGGGGCGCCCGGCATGCCATAGTGCGTGGGTACGTCCGAGACCAGGTCCTTGAGGTCGTGCGTGATCGCCCGCTCGCGAAACCCGTAGTACCCCTCGCCGGCGCGCCAGTCATGGAACGAGGCCCGGGCGGTAGTCGCGGCGTAACGGACCGAAGTGTGTCTTGCCGAAGATGCCGGTATGAACCCCGTGAGCGGCTAGCACGCGCGCTATGCCCCAGGGCCTGTCGGGTACCTCCACCCCATTGCGGCGCACCCCGTGGGAGTCGGGGAACTGCCCTAGCAGGAGCGTCGCCCGGCTCGGCATGCACACCGGTTGGCGACGTACACGCGCTCGAACGCGATGCCGTCGCGCGCCAGCAGGTCGAGGTGGGGGTGCGGACGTCCGGGTGCCCCATGTACCCCAGCGCGTCATAGCGCTGCTGGTCCGTCGTGATGAAGAGCAGGTTGGGTGCGTCTGGCATATCCATCGGCTTGAGTCTACCACCAGGCCAATATCTCATTCCACCCACGCCAAAACCGTGTCGGGCTGATACCCTGCTTGCCCACCCCGACGCAGGGTGCGATACTGAACCGCAGCCAGGTGCCTTGTCGCGACGCCGCTCCAGACGGACACTTTCAGGGCTGCATAGGGAGTCCCCAAGCCTCCTGGTATCCCTCCTCGCCGGCGGTTCATGCGCGCATCTCAGACGTGAGTAAACGGAGTTGCCTGCCTTGGCTCAATCAGATTCGGGTGTGGTCGACCCTCGTAGCGTTCTGGACACCATGGGCATCAGCGCGTCGCGAATCCGGCTCGTCTCGCACCGCGAGAATACCCACTGGATTGTGGAGTCCCCGGCCGGCGGGTCGTACTGCGCCGGTACGCTCCAGGTCGCTTACACGGCGAGGTGTCCTATGAGTTGCGGCTTCTTGAGCACCTGGATGGACGAGGCTGGCCCGTGCCCACGCCCGTCGCTCCCTCGGTCGAGGCGGGCGGCTCGATCTGGTGTGCTTTTCTGCCATATGTCGGGCCGGGCCCCTCGCCGCGGTCGGTCGCGGGCGCTCACGCCGAGCAACTTCGGCGCGGACGGCTGCTCGCGCAGCTCCATGCGGCGATGGAGAACCTAGTCGAGATTGGGCAGCGGCCGGGGTGGCGCCGGGCGGACGAGGGCTTGTTCGATCGGACGGGCAAGCCGCCAGCGGACGAGATCCTTTTCTCAGTACGAACGTGAGTCTCCGGAGGACGGGCGCGTCCTGCGCGCGTACGCCGACCGGGTGCGCGAGCGTCTCGCCGCACTCTTACCGTACGCGCGCCGCGCCGGTCGTCATTCACGGCGATTTCACCCCCTGGAACATCAGGTATGCGCGTGGAACCCTCTCAGCTTTACTCGATTTCGATGCGACTCACCTCGATCTTCGCGTAGCGGACTTCGCGCTCTCATGGCGTGGCCACTATGACCACGTGGTGCGCGGCTACGAGGAGGTGTCGCCGCTGGAGCCGGTCGAGCGGGAGTTGCTTCTCCCTATCTACTGGGCGTGGGTTATCGCGTCCGCGGTCGCGGGGATCGACGCTGGTGAGGCGGGGAATGACTGGGCGGTGAAGCAGTTGCTCCGCTCGGATCAGGGTGGGACAGACCGATATACCTCGCCGGTGCAGCCGACTACTCGCTCCGTTCGTAGCAAGTGAGTGCCCACATCTAGCTGGCAGAGTCACACCATGACTTCTGTTGCGGCGTCAATAACTGCAAGGTGGACCGGCTCTACCGGTGCAACTCAGTGTGTGATCCAGTAGGCAGTTACCGGTAGAAGGCGGATGGGTTATAGCATAGAAGCGCTATCTCAATGGTAAGAGATCGAGATTATTGCTCGGGGATGCCCCCCACACGGCTCCCGCATCAAGGTTATTGCGCCGATCTCATCGCGGTTATTGCCCCCGACTCTACGATTGGTCGAGGTTATTGCGTTTACCCACGCCGTTCCGGTTCGCAGTTCTCGGGTACGTGCATGGTTGTCTCGCTCACGTAGCCCCACAAGGCGGCGGTGGCCCGAGCGCAAGCCCTGCTGGCCCTGGCCAACTCAACCCGTCGCCTCTCAAAGGCTTTGAGCGCGCGCTTCGGTCGGCCCGCCGAGAGCTCGTCTAGCACCGAACGGATGGCGTCGAAATCATAGTCCGCCTCTCGCAGCAGCACCACGACCCGCAACCGCCGCATCTGCTGCTCGTCGTAGAGCCGGTACCCGCTGCTCTTGTCGCGGTGCGGGTGTAGCAGCATCTCCTCCTCCCAGAACCGCAGAGCGGAGACGCGGACGCCCACCCGCCTCGCGGCCTGGCCCACCCGCAGCCCTACCGACCGATGCGCCCGAGTCCCCGTCTCGTGGCTCCCGGCAACGATCCTCAGCGCATGAAGCGTTTCCCCGACCTCCCTGCGCCCGCGGTCCAGCTGAGCGTGTCGCGAGTCCACCACGGTTAGCGCGGAGTCCAGATCTCCCCTGTGCACGGCCTGCAACACGCTCAAGGCCGACTGCCAGCCGTACCCCGCCTTCATGGTCCGCGCGGCCTCTAAGGCGTGCAGGTGCCGGTGGGTGTAGCGGCGGTAGCCCGTCGCGCTGCGCTCGGCGGGCGGCATGAACCCCCACGCCTCGTACTTGCGCACCGTCTGCACGCTCACCCCCACCGCTCGGGCCAAGTCAACCGGTCTCAGATAGCCCTCCACCTTCTGCCCAAACCCTCAGAGCCAAGGAATACTCCCGACCAGTTTACGGGCTACAAAGCGCCTCAACCCTTCATCCTTGCATCCGTGTTATACGCTAGATGCGGGTGAGATCGCCAGGGCGCCCCCGGCCCTGTTCATGCGGCCGGAAACCGGATCGAGAAAGGAACGGCTGTGCACGAAGCCTACGAAGCGCCTCACGGGGAGATCCTGGCGCGGTGTCTGGCCGCGCTGGGAACCGACCCGGACCAACTGCTCGGGTACGAGGTGCTGAGCGGCGGTGCCTCGGGGGCGACCGCGTACCGGCTCCGATTTCCGCAGGGCGACCTGTTCCTCAAGGTCACGCGGCCCGAGAGCCCCGGGTACCCGATGGAGCGCGCGCGTCGCGAGATCCTGTTCTACCGGCACCTGGCGTCCGACGTTCGGGTACGGGTGCCGAGCGTGATCGCCAGCCACTGCGACGAAGCCGTCCGCGCCTGCATCCTGCTCGAGGCGTACGAGCCGTCGCCCGAGCCGGCGGCGTGGACCGAGTCGCGGTACGTCGAGGCGGCCCAGGTGCTCGGCCGCCTCCACGCGGGGTTCTGGGGTAGTGAGCACGAGCTCTCGACCCTCGGCTGGCTGCGCAGGGTCGAGGATCTGGAGGAGGGGGACATCCGGCGAGCGCACAC
>JAUJMR010000070.1 GCA_030446765.1 Chloroflexia bacterium | reverse complement strand
CGGAAGGCAACGAGTTCTGCCTGCAGTGAGCACGAGCGTGGCGCGCGAGTCAGACCTGTAGAGGAGAAGCATTTCCAGGACAGCTAATGAGGACCATGTCAGACCTGTCCGGGCTGATGCCTCGCCCCTTGGCAACTCACCTCAAACGCGCCCACCGGCTACGAGCGGGTACAGCGCCCCTACTTGCCTTATATTACCGGGACGAACGTCCTCTACGCCTCCTCGTACAGGCGCTCTCCCCGGTGCAGCCTGTCCGCGATGAGGTACGTCTGCAGTTGGGCCCTGGGTGTGGCGGCGTGCGCGGCGAGGTATCGAGCGGCGGCGATGAGCACGTGCGCACCCTCCTCCGTGCCCCGCAGGGATTCGTGCACCCGGAAAGCTGCCTCTACGCATTGTATGGTGTGGAAGTCCCTGTCCTCCCGCAGTAGCGCCGCGCCAAGCGCCGCCACTACGCATGCGGGCTCTCCCCCGCCCGCGAGGTACCTGCCTACCAGCTCGCCCGCCTCGTTCACCTGTTGTCTCCGGCTCAACAACTCCGGCAGCCCGGAGAGCAACTCCGCCGGATTCAGCTCGGCGTCCGCTGGAAGCCTCGGCAGCGGAGCGGGCGGCACGTTCAGGAAGCGGTCGAGGTACACACTCATCGCCGCGTCGAGCACACCCCGCAGCAACTCAGGCGAGGGGGAGCGCCGCATTCCCTGATAGACCGCGTTCGCGAACGTGAAGGTATGTAGCACCGTGTCCCAGTCGCCGAACTCGTTGGACGTGGAGAACCGGGCTATTCTCAAGGCCGCCGCGTACGCCACCGCTTCGGCTACCTCCTCACCGCTGATTCCGTCGCTCAGGGCGTCAAGCAGCGCCTCGATACTTGCCTGCGGATCGTCGTCCAGGAGCACCGTCGCGAGTTCCCGCTTGCTCAACCGCGCTCTGTGGCTTACCTTTCCGCGCTCCACCGCCTCGGGTAGTCGCTCGAACGCTCGCTCCAGTAGATCCACCAGGTCTACAGGGTGCCGCCACGCATTGCTCTCCTCCATCCTCGTGGCGACAGCATACCCTCGCGCCAGGCTAGTCAGCACCGGCTCGGCATGCTCCCAACCCGCGACGTCGAGCGCCTCCAGCGCCTTGTTCGTAAAGTCGAGCGCGTGCCCAATCTGGATGTAGCGATGGTCCGTCGCCGCCGCGAAGAGCATATCGGCTACCTGCTCGCTGCCAGCGCCCGCATGCACGGCGGAGGCGATGCACCGCTCCGCGCCCTCGGAGTCGCGCACCTCGACGAAGCGGCGGAACCATCGCTTCAGAGTCCACATATCCGCGTCGCCTTCCGGCAACGCCTCGATTGGAAAGCGAGGAGGCCTTCCAGCGCAGTTGCGCGCCACCGCGGATAACCCGTGGTACAGCGCGAGGGGCCGGTCGGCGGGGTCCAGCTGGGGCAGCATGTTCATTAGCGCCGTGTGCATCGTGAGCCCCTGCCCCCAGCCTGCATCCCGGTGCTTCGCGCCGAAGAGCAGCCCAATCTCGAAGGGCTGTCCCGAGTCAGCACCTTTGTCCATGAGCGCGATTACTGCTTTTGCCAGCACCAGGTCCAGACCCTGCTCGAGTCCGTCCCGGAGCCGCTTGTGATGATGCGCGCGTCTGTCGGGCATGGCGCTGAGGTCGAGGTGAATCGCCCCGTCGTCGCCGACCTCTACACGGTACACACGCACATCGTCCGCCCACTGGTCGAACGTGCCCCCGCTGCACAGGTCGAAGCGCGCGTGGTGCCAGTGGCATGTGAGTATCCCGTCGCTGACGCTGCCCCGATGCAGCGGGAAGCCCATGTGCGGGCACCTGTTGTCCACCGCGTACACCCGTCCTTCTTCGAGAAACAGGGCTATCGGCCTGTCCGAGACGCGTACTACGATGCGCCCCTTCGTTCGCAACTCCTCCATAGTAGTGACTCGCGTGAGAGTGTCAGATATTACCGTCATCTGTGTTCCTCCTGGCCTTCCGGACATGCGAGTGCTCTGCATCACTTGAGTCAGAGTCTACGTTGGCCCCCAACGGTGGGGATATGGGCAGAGGTACAGCGTCGGCCCTGGACAGAAGTACAGGGTGCTGGCAGGAGCGTGTGCGATAATTAGGTGCAGAGCTGATTGAGAGAGGAAGATGTACTCCCACCGAGGTGACCTTCTGTCATCGGGGCACGAAGAAGACGCCACTACGCTCGCGCGATGGCTGGAGCGCCGCAACCGCGAGCTGGGCATCCTCAACGAAATATCGCAGGCGCTGAACGGCGCGGGCGACGTACACTCCGCGCTCGACGCGACGCTCACGCTCGTCGCGGAACTTCTGGACTTGCGCTCCGCTTGGGTGTGGCTGCTCGACTCCGAGGGGAGGCCGTACCTCGCCGCCTCCCGCCACCTACCGCCGTTCCTGCAGGAACCAGCGCGCATGGAGGGGTGGCTTTGCCGGTGCCTCGATCAGTTCCTCGGTGGCGAGATGGAGGGCGCGGAGAACATAGACGTGCTGGAGTGTAGCCGCTTGGAGGGCGCGAAGTCAGGATCAGAGGGGCTGCGCTACCACGCGAGCATCCCTCTTTATCTCCGTGAGAAGCGCGTCGGCGTGATGAACGTGGCCGGGCCCGACTGGCGGGGACTGAGCGCGGAGGAGCTTCGGCTGCTGAACACCGTAGGAAACCACGTGGCTGTTGCCGTGGAGCGGTCCCGTCTCGCGGAAGAAGGCCTGCGCGCCGTCCGTCTCGAGGAGCGAAATCGCCTTGCGAGAGAGATACACGACACTCTCGCCCAGCAACTCGCCGGGATCGCCCTGCAACTCGACACCGCGGACGCCCTCCTGCCGGACAGCCCGCGCGAGGCCCGCGAGCGGGTGCGGGCAGGGATGGCTCTAGCGCGGGAGGCTCTGCAGGAGGCGCGCCGCTCGGTGCAACACCTTCGCGCTACGGCGCTCGAAGGGCGCACGCTGCTCGAAGCGCTCGGATACCTGACCGCTCGTTTCACCCACGAGACGGGCATTCAGGCGCGTGTGGAAGCTGACCCCTCCCTGCCCGCCCTCTTAGCAGATGCCGAGACCGCGTTGTACAGAGTGTGCCAGGAAGCGCTCACGAATGTCCGCCGCCATGCCACAGGCGCCCGGACCGTGCTGGTGACCCTTCGGTTCGACGCTGACGCGCTGCGTCTATGTGTTCTCGACGACGGGATCGGGATCGCCCCCAACTACCGACGCCGCATAGGCTATGGGCTGATGGGCATGCGGGAGCGCGCAAGGTTGCTTGGCGGGGAGCTCATAGTCGAGAGCCTGGAGGGCCAGGGCACGAGGCTCACCATGTCGCTCCCGGTATCATCGGGGACCGAAACCGGTGAGTGAAGAGCGGACCATTCGGATACTGCTCGCGGACGACCATCCTGTCATGCGCGAGGGGCTCTGCCTTGTTCTTGGTACGCAGGCCGACCTTCGGGTCGTCGGCCAGGCGGCGGGCGGCGGGGAAGCGATCGCGCTCGCTCGTGAGACGCGACCGGACGCAATCATCATGGACCTGGAGATGCCGGAGGTGGGGGGCGTCGAGGCTATCCGCCGTATCAAGGCGGAGCTGCCGGACGTGCAGGTCATCGTGTACACGGCGTATCACACCGAGGAGCAGGTGCTCGGTTCGATGCGCGCGGGCGCCAGCAGCTATCTGCTCAAGGGCGCCCCCAGGGAGGAGCTGTTCCGCGCTATCAGGCTCGCCCGCGACGGCCGCTCCCTGATCGAGCCACTGGTGGCCTCACGTCTACTGAGGCAGGTCGGCTCACGTAGCGCTGGCCTGACTGTCCGGACCGCCGAAGAGCTCACCCCGCGCGAGACGGAGGTGATCGAGTTACTCGCTTGTGGCTTCGCGAACAAACAGGTAGCCACGGAGTTGCGATGCTCCGTGCGCACGGTTAAGTTTCACGTCAGCTCTATTCTCGCCAAGCTCGGCGCAAGCAACCGGACAGAGGCCGTCACAATCGCAGCCGCCCGTGGACTCGTATCCCTTAGGGACAGGGGCTAGATAGCGGCCTTGTGACAGACCTCTCCGATGGCGACCGACGGACACACGATCAGGGGCTGTATGGTGCCGGGGAAGGGACTCGAACCCTTATGCCCTTTCGGGCCGCCGATTTTAAGTCGGCAGCGTCTGCCTATTCCGCCACCAAAACCCTAGACTTGTGATTTAAGCACAGCAAGGCGAGCGGGTGGAGACCGGTACAGCCGGGGATTAGCTTGTGGACTGGAATTGACAGTCAGGCGCTCTTCTTGAGCACGGGATGCAGGGCCGCTGGACCCGAACGGCACCCCTTCGGGCGTCCAGGAGATCGTCCACAAGGTTTCGGGCCGCTCGCCGGAGTGCCTAGCACCGACAGGACGGACGAGA
>JAUJMR010000069.1 GCA_030446765.1 Chloroflexia bacterium | reverse complement strand
TGACCCGAGAGCCCAACCGGCACCTCGCGTTCGGGCAGGGCGGGCACTACTGCATGGGGGCTCCGCTGGCGCGGCTGGAGGCGCAGATCGCGATCGGGACGCTCCTGCACCGTCTCCCCGATATGCGCCTCGCGGCGTCACCCGGGTCGCTGCGCTGGCGTAAGGGACTGTTCCTGCGGGGGCTGGAGAGCTTGCCCATCGCACCGAGGTAGAGCGTGCAGCCGATGTGCGGCAACGACACTTGCCCGGCACGCGCACCATGCACCCGGACTGATATATACCGAATGGAGTGAAGGAGAGGTCCGATGGCCCATATGGGCGGCGCCCGCGGTGGGACAAGACCCTGTTTATGTGAGGCATATACCGGGGATTCGGCCCAGGGACGGGTTGCCTCGGTGAGAGAGTGCCCAAGTTGCCTCCCTTCCCACGCACCCTACAGCGACCCTGACAACGCCCATTGTTCAGGTGCTGTCGGGGGTGCGCGCCCGCTCCCGGGCGCCGTATGAGGACCGCGGAGTAGCCAATCGGCACGGCGGTATCATGGACTGCGAGGAGTGGCGGCGATGGGGACGGTACAAGTAATCGTGGTCGGGTTCGTCGTATTGGTGACGATGATCAGCCCGAACGGGGCGCTCGCCATCCTACTCGGGCTGCTGGGGGGGATACCGATGATCGCGGAGATTAGGACAATGGCAACGATGGAGGCCATACAGACCAGTGAGGTGCCGTCTGCAACGGACGTACGGGTCTGCCTGGAGGTGCTCGCGTGGCGGGCGGGTCTGCGGGGAGACGCCCAGGTCGCCGCACGCCTGTTCGGGGCGGTAGAGGGGATGTCGGTGGCAACCGGGGCATGGGTGCCGCTCATCGGCGCGGAGTACGGACGCTCGCGAGCCGTCGCGCGGAGCGACCTGGGCGACCGGCGATTCGCGGAGGCGTGGTCGGAGGGGCGGCGGCTGAGTCCCGAGCAGGCCCTCGCGTACGCCTCGGGCACGCTTGATGAGGTGCTCGGACGGTGAGGGAATCGACCTGGCTAGGAGGTACTTCGCCGCGGCATACAATGCGGCGCTTACAGCCGGTCCGCGCAATGGCTGAGGGGGGCGTCAATCCACCCCCTCGATCCTCCCTTTGTCGGATGACCTTCCGCCCTGCCCGCCCATACCCTTGGAGGGGTGACGGACGCTGAACTGTCGTCGGTCCACATCCCTCCCGGGGGCGGCGGTGGTGCGCCGCCCCCTCGTCTCCGCACCAGCTCGTGGGGAGTTCTGAGCCGGGAGCGACTGGGTAGCACATCAAGTGCAGTAACCAGGGAAAGGGGAGCGTACTTGCATCACAAGCAGCTCAGCCGGAGCCCGGCGGGTACGGAGGCAGCCACTCCTTACCCCGCCCATCAGAGAATACCGCCCGTTGCCGCCGCCCGAGCATGGACGGGGGGAGCGCGAGGTAGTGGTTGATACGGATCCGGGGACCAGTGACAGGAAGAAGGAGGGATGCAACGATGGGTACCGGCTTCCCGGCTGTCTACGAGATCAGGGTCGGAGGTAGCCTCGAGAGCGACTGGTCGGAGTGGTTCGACGGGCTCGCAGTGACCGGCGACGAGGGGGGTGAGACAGCGATCACGGGGCCGGTCATAGACGAAGCCGCCCTGCACGGGCTGCTCAACAAGGTACGCGACCTCGGCCTGCCCCTGCTCTCGGTGAGCCGCATCGAGCCCGCGTAAAGTGTCTGCTCGACGACTCAGGGTCAGTCGGTTGCGTTGCCGGCGGAGCAGCAGAGATACCCGGCGGCGAACCAAGGCCGCGAGATCGGATTCGGGCAGCCGAGGAACCCGGGCCTTGGCTCACGTACTTTGCAGTCCCCCGAGCGGGGGCGTAGAATGCGGTCAGTAAGTAGGCCGACCTCATCCCTTAGGTGATGGGTATCCGGGAGTCCGATGACCCACCGACACGCACCATCGACAGCCGACGTGAGCGCTGCGCGACCGGACGCCCTGCTATCCACCAAGCTCTACGTCCCACGCCCGCGTCCCCAGCTGCTCTCCCGCCGGCGCCTCATTGAGCGGCTCGACGAGTGCGTCGAGAGTGAACTCACGCTCGTGTCGGCACCGGCGGGCTTCGGCAAGACCACCCTCCTGGCGGAGTGGAGCCATCGGAGCGGGCGGGCGGGCGTCTAGGTGTCGCTGGACGAGGGCGAAAACGACCCCGCTCGCTTGTGGCGCTACATCATCGCCACCCTCCGGCGGCTGCGCGAGGGGCTGGGCGAGAGGCCTTGACGCTGCTGGGCTCGCAGCAGTCCCCGCCCATCGGCAGCGTGCTCACGCTGCTCATCAACGAGATCTCCGCCCAGCCGGAGCCGTTCGCCCTCGTACTAGACGACTACCACCTAATCGAGTCGAAGGCCGTCCACAGCGCCCTCGCCTTCTTGATCGACCACGTGCCGGAGCAGTTGCGCCTGGTGCTGTCGACCCGCGCCGACCCACCCCTGCCACTCGCGCGGCTGCGGGCCCGAGGACAACTGGCGGAGCTGCGAACGTCGGACCTGCGCTTCACCCTCGAGGGAAGCGGCCGAGTTCCTCGACGGGGTGGTGGGCGTCCCAGTCTCCGCCGCGGGACGTAGCGGCGCTCGAGGGGCGCACCGAGGGCTGGGTAGCGGGCCTACAACTCGCGGCGATCTCGATGAAGGGGAGGAGGACACCGTAGGCTTCATTGAAGCCTTCACGGGCAGCAACCGCCGCATCATAGACTACCTGACCGAGGAGGTGCTCGGGCGGCAACCGGAACGGGTGCGCCTATTCCTAATCGAGACCTCGATCCTCGACCGGCTCTCGGGAGAGTTGTGCGACGCGGTGACGGGCGGTACGGGTGGTGAGGCGATGCTGGAGTGGCTGAGCGCGCCAACCTGTTCCTCGTGCCGCTCGACGAGGAGCGGCGCTGGTATCGGTATCACCATCTCTTCCGGGACGTGCTGCGCCACCGGCGGCGGCTCGCCCAGCCAGGATTGGTGCCCGAGCTGCACCTGCGGGCGGCGGAGTGGTACGAGGGCGAGGGCCTGGTGGAGGCCGCTGCGGAACACGTCCTCGCCGCCGGCGACTACGAGCGGGCGGCGAGCTTGATCGAGCGCCTTACCGTCACGCTACTCAGACGTGGCGAGATAGTCACGCTCCAGGGCTGGGTAGAAGTGCTGCCGGAAGCGCTCATACGTTCCCATCCACGCCTGTCCATCGGCGACGCTTGGGCACTGATGCTCCCTGCCCGGTTGCTGGCGGTCGAGGGACGCCTAGAAGATGCGGAGCGCGCACTGGGGATCGGCGTGGGCAGCGCGACCGACCCCTCGGGTGGCGGGGGGCAGGATCATAAGGTCCGGGGAATGCTTGGTGAGATCGCCGCACTGCGCGGGGTACGTGGCGCGAATGCGGGGCGAGCCACATGCGAGCATCGAGTTCTGCCGGCGGGCGCTCGGTCTCCTGCCGGAGGATCACTCTGGTCGCGCGCGGGCTCACCTCCCTGAATCTAGGAATTGCTTATTCATACATCGGAGACCTCGTGGCCGCGGAACAAGTCTTCAATGAGACCACGTCCGTCGGTGAGGCGACTGGCGATACGTATACATCTCTGCTCGCGATGGGGGCCCTGGTCGTATTAGGGCGTAAACGAGGCAACCTACGGGAGGCGGCGAGGATAGCCCGGCGCGCGGCCATCTGGGTTCGGAGGGGCACTCGCGGCCCGTGCAAACCACCGACTTCATCTACCTAGAGCTGGGCGATCTGTTGCGCGAGTGGAACGACCTAGACGCGGCTGAGCAGTACCTGACCCAGGGCCCTGGAGATCGCCCGCTTGGAGGGAGACCTGGAGCTCGCCGGAGGCTACGTCTGCCTTGGCGGGGTCAGACAGGGCGCGGGGGGACATCCCCCCGGCGCGCTCCGAGTTGGTAGAGGAGGCGCTACAGATGGCGCGTATCTCCGACCGGAACCACTTCATTGCGACTGTCGAGGCGTACCAGGCGCAGTTGTGGCTTGCCCAAGGGGGATATGGCCGCGGCGGTTCGCTGGGTCCAGGAGCACGCGCTCGACGCGGATGACGAGGTGAGCTATATGCGCGGGGTTGGAGCACCTCGCGCTTGCCCGGATTCTCATCGCACAAGATAGGCCAGACGACGCGTTACGGCTCCTGCAACGCCTGCTTGGAGCGGCCGAGGCGCAAGGCCGGGCTGGAAGCATGATCGAGATACTGGCGACCGAGGCGATAGGGAGGAAGCACAGCAGACCGCTCGGGAGCGGTGAGGGTACTGATGAGGTCCCTGTCACTCGCGGAGCCGGAGGTACGTACGCACCTTCGCGGACGAGGGCGAGCCGATGGCCCGGCTGCTACGGCGGGTGCTGGATGCGCGGCAAGCGGGGCGCCAGGGGGAGGCCCGACATCCTCCGCAGCGTACCTCCGCAAGCTGCCGGCAGCGATAGAGCGGGGCGAGCCGGGCGCCACTCCATCGGTGCCGATGCGCCCGGATGAACCGGCCCAGCACCTCGCCGAGCCGCTCAGCGGGCGCGAGCTGGAGGTGCTGACGCCCATCGCGGCGGGTCCCAACAAGCAGATCGCGCAGGAACTTGTCGTCACAGTGGGTACCATCAAGACCCATATCAACAACATCTACGGCAAGTTGGACGTCGGCAGCCGCACGCAGGCGGTGGCGCGGGCGAGGGAGATAGACATCCTTTAGAATGGTCGGGCCACCCGCAGCCCACGGCTCCGCCGCTCGGCCGTCGGCGTACGTACATCGCCGTCTGCAGGTAGACGCCGCTGACGCTGAGCGGCTTGCTCGCCACCGCGTACAGCCCCGCGACAAGCAGCCCGATGAACGGCCCCACTGTGTACCAAGGGTTGTTGTTCCACTCCCAGCCTCTGGCCGAGTTGTCCCTTTGATTCGCCGCTGTTACCAGGCTCTCAGCCCGCACTGCCGCCTGAACATCTAGACCAGGAAAAGACGGATCCACTACACTCCTATCCGCTGTAGCGGGGAAACACCTAGCGCGTCAGGGGTTCCAGGCCCGCATACGGAATAGCCCGGTAGATGGTGGTGAACTAATGATGTCACCGAGTCCAGTACGGATCAGGGCCGCCAGTTAAGGACTAGGGTGGCGGTTAGGTCGCTCGTTTTCAGCGCACTCTGCCGCGTCGCGGGAAGGCAAAGGTGTTCGAGCTGGACGTGCGTCTCAGCCGCGCAATCGGCCGGTCTGACGGTAGAAGCGGGCGGTGAGTTATCGTACGAAGGAGAAGTCGACCACCCCAGCCACCCGTCGCAGTGGGCAGTACCTCGGCCGGCTTCGGGATCTGGAGGGCCGCCTGCTCTCGGAAGGGAGTATAGCGGTTCGCAGCCACCGCTTCCTGCTGTGTCGCATCCGACGCGCTAACTGGTCTGGAAGCCTGAGCGCGTCGGATAAGCCCTGTCTCCGTCCCGAGTCACATTGGGCACGCGCAGCCGGTCACGCGGGTCGACTACGCCCGAAGTCCCGGTTGGTCCAGGTCCCATAGCAGCGCGGCAAGTTCCTCCAGACTGGCGACCCTCTCTGCAGCGGAGAAGACGCCAATGACCTCCGATAGCACATCGAACTCGTGCAGCACCGTCATGCTCATCGCCCTCCGAACAAAGTCCCTCCGCAAGTCCTCGTCGAATCCATACTCTCCAAGGAAGAGGCGCAGCAGACCCTTGTCGCAGCGGAACAGACCGATGTGCAGCGCCACGAGCTCGTAGACGCGGTCGCCGACCATCGCGTCGGCGAAGTCGATGATGCCGGTCGGTCGCCATCGGCCTCCCTTGAAGTGCCCCAGGACGTGGTCGGCGTTCAGGTCGCAGTGGAGCACGCAGGGAGGAGCGCCGTGGTTGACCAGCTCGGGAGCAGGGGGGAGGTATTCGTCGAGCTGTCCGACCAGGTGCCCCGGCAGCGAGCCCCACCCCCTGTGGTTCTCGCTGCACCTCGCCTTCTGCTCCGACAGGAAACGGTCGAAGGCGCCCCAGGAGGGCCGGAGGTACCCGCTCCGCCTCGGCCTCAGACTATGGATACGGCGCACGGCGGGGGCGAAGAAGCGGCAGACGTCTACCCTATCTCGATGACTCACATGCTCCTCGACTTCGCCGAGGCTCTTCCCCGCTATCGCCTCAGTGACGATGTACGGCCACGGCCAGCCGTTCCCCTTGGGGTACAACTTGCCGCTCGCCACGAGGGCGGGCGCTGGAATCTCGCGATCGGTGGCTAGCAGCCCGTACATCTCCAACTCGACCGGGAACCTAACCGCGCCCTTGAAGAGGTCGCCGAACAGCTTTACGGCGTAGCGGCCGTCGACGATGAAGACGGGGTAGGTGCCGGGCAGACCCGAGCGGATCTCCCCACACGGTGTGAGATGATGCCTGCGGCAGATCTCCTCAATGTACGGTCGCCAGTACGTCGGGTCGGTGAAACGCTGGCCGTACTCCTTGACAGTCGCGAACTCAGGGCGCGGCGGTAGCGCCCACGAACGATCTTCGGGCATGTGTGTATAACTCCCATCACACTTGTGAATGAGTGAAGGGAGGGGATCGCCTAGCGGCACCCCTCCCGCTGTCCAATCGCGCCGGGTATCAGGACAGCGGGAGGATCGGCTGGATTTTGCGGCTCCTGCGGCAACCCATGGATAACAGTCCTGCTGAAGAACCTCAGCCACTCTCGATGGGGATACTACCACACCTCGCGCAGGGACCGCGTTGCCGGGACTGGATAGAAGCCACTCATCACGCCGCCGAAAGCGTCCCGGATCGGGTTCTGTCTCATTTTCGGGGAAACGGGCTCGCGTGCCACCACACCTGGTGTCGGATGGAGATGGCGGACTGCTACGGATTGCGCCCTTCACCCAAAGTGCGACATAGCCCCGGATCGCGCCACTCAGAGCGGACAGTGACACCTCGGCGGGCTCGGTTTCCCTACGCAGGTGGCCACTTTACTTCTAAGAAGGGGCGATCGTGTACGGTATAATGCGGCCCAAGGATACCACCGATGCCCGGCGGGGGCAGGCCCGCCCCTCCCCGGAGGCGCTCGCTTGGGCGAGGAACTGCACCTCATACTCAACGTCACCGTCGCCCTGACGATCGCGCTCCTCGGCGGGCTCCTGGCGTATCGGCTCCGCCAGTCGGTGATCGTCGGGTACCTGCTGGCCGGGATCGTGATCGGGCCGTTCAGCCCGGGCTTCGTCGGGGATCGCGAGCAGATCGCCGCCCTCGCCGAGGTGGGCGTCATCTTCCTGATGTTCGCGCTCGGCATCGAGTTCTCGCTCAAGGAGCTGGCCCGCGTGCGGGCTGTGGCCCTCGTGGGCACCACCGTGCAGGTGCTGCTGCTGATCGGGGCGGGACTGGGGCTCGGGCTGCTCCTCGGCTGGCCGTTCGGTCAGGGTCTCTTCTTCGGCGGCATCATCGCGATCAGCTCCACGATGGTGATCCTCAAGACGCTGCTCGATCGGGGCGAGGTCGCCTCC
>JAUJMR010000068.1 GCA_030446765.1 Chloroflexia bacterium | reverse complement strand
GAGGCATGGCACTCCCTTTCTCGGTACGCCGAGGATGGCAGCTCGCCACCACGCGGTAAGCCAGTATAAGGGAAGCCGGTTTTAGCACACTCTCGAAACTGGTGACGAAGGGCGCGTCTCATTCTTGCTGCGTCACCTTAGCAGTGGGCCGAGACTCTGCTAATACTCCTCGGCACGGAGGAGACTAACTATCGGTCGTGGCGGTAGCTGTACAGGGCGTGTGGGCAGCTCTGACCGCCACCGGGGAGTAGGGCTTGGACGAACTGATCGTGGACCCGACGTAGCGCTACAGCGAGGGGGAGGACAATGGACAGACCAGGAGATAACCACGGCACCCGCCCCGCTATCCGTAACGGGCCGAGGTCCGGCGATGCATTCGGCGCGCTCCTGATGGAGTGCTGGGAGCACGGGGCGGAGCCCGGCCGGGTGCTAGAGCTGATCGAGCGTGACGACGGGTACCTGGCGGGCGACGATGCGGCCCGGTACTTCGACCGCCCAGACACCTGGGGATCGCTGAATACTTGGGCGTGTGAGAAGGCCCAGGGTCGCGTGTTAGATATTGGGAGCGGTGCCGGACGGCACGCACTGCATCTCCAGGCTGCCGGTCTCGAGGTCGTGGCGCTGGATATATCGCCCCTTGCCGCAGAGGTATGCCGACGCCGGGGAGTCCAGCGCGTAGTAACCGGGACGGTCTCGGATCTTGGGGGGCAAGACGCGGGCTGCTTCGATTCGTTTCTGATGCTTGGTAATAACTTGGGACTACTGGGAGACGCAGAGAACGCGCCACGTATACTTGAGGCACTGTCAGCACAGGCGGCTCCTGATGCTGTGATTATTGGGCAGGGTATGGACCCATACCAGACGGAGAACCCGCTGCACCTGGCATATCACGAGTGGAACAGGACCCGGGGTCGCATGCCGGGACAGATCAGGATGCGGGTACGGCATGAGGATCTGGCCACCCCCTGGTTCGACTACCTGTTCACTAGCGTGGAGGAGCTAGAGGCATTATTGAACGGCTCTGACTGGCGCTTGGAGCACTGTGAGATGGATGGCGCCAGCTACGTGGCGCTGCTGCGTCACTCGGTCTGACCGCCCTTATTCCTGGAGATCACCTAAGCCCTGCAGAGGACGGGATCGCCGGACATACGTCCACCCCTAATTGCCGCTGAACACATGAGCAGACGTTCGTGCCTCGAAAAGCGCCCGCCAATGTCCACTAATGCTTCCCATACGCTCCGATACGAGTGTCTGCTAACATACTCGCCTGATGCGGCATCCTATCGCGCCGCCCGGTTTAGCTCTGGATGAGGATGGCGGCCATGCTGGTCGGCTTCGTTGGCGACGCGTGAGAGAGGGAGCTCGCGTCCATCTTCCACAGGGTCCTTTGCTATATAGTGTCCCGGTAGGCGGCGCTGGCGAGAGTCGAGGACGTCTCCCCGCACGACCTGCGGCACCGCTTCGGCTACCGGATGGCAGATAAGGTGCCGCTGCACAGGCTCGCGCAGATCATGGGGCGACACCACGATGATCTACGTCAAGGGTACGGGCGCCGACCTGCAGGCCGCCGTGGAGGAGAGAGCATGGTCGTGATGACCAGACGTGATCGGCCTCGGGCATCCGGGCCGGGCGCCGTCCGTTCGGGCACGGCGTGCGAGGGAGCATACGTATGCCGCTGATCGAAGCCCACGACCTCACCAAGCGCTTCCGGCTGCCCGTCAAGTCGCCCGGGCTGGCGGGCGCGGTCAAGCACCTGCTGCGCCCTCGCCACGAGGAGAAGCTCGCCGTGGACGGCATAGACCTTACCATCGAGGCGGGGGAGAGCGTCGCCTACGTCGGGCCGAATGGGGCGGGCAAATCCACGACGGTCAAGATGCTCACGGGGATCGTCGTGCCCTCGAGCGGCAAGGTGCGCGTCGGCGGGCTTGTGCCCCACAAGCGCAGGATCGAGAATGCGCGCAACATCGGGGTCGTCTTCGGGCAGCGCACCCAACTGTGGTGGGACCTGCCGGTCCAGGAGTCGCTGCGACTCCTCGGGGACATCTACGAGGTTCCCGAGGACCGGTTCGGGCGCAACCTGCGCGAGGTGACGGAGCTACTAGAGCTCGAGCCACTGCTTCGCACGCCCGCGCGCCAGCTCAGCCTCGGCCAGCGGATGCGCTGCGACCTCGCGGCATCCCTGCTGCACGGTCCGTCGGTCCTCTACCTCGACGAACCGACGATCGGGCTCGACGTCGCCGTCAAGGAGCGTATCCGGCAGTTCATCAAGCGTGTCAACGCCGAGCGAGAGGTCACGGTGCTGCTCACCTCCCACGACCTCGCCGACATCGAGGGCCTGTGTTCGCGCCTCGTGATGATCGACAAGGGGCGGATCGCGTTCGACGGGCCGCTCCAAGAGATCAGGGAGCGCTTCGGCCGCGAGCGCGTCATCCACCTGATCCTGCACGAGGCGCACCCCGGAGGCGTCGCCATTGCCACCGATGCCCTGCGCGACCTCGCCACGGTCGCGATCGACCAGCCGGAGCCGCATCGGCTCTCGGTCCAGTTCGACTCCGCGCACGCCACCGCCGGCGCCATCGCGGGCCGCTTGATGGGCGTCCTCCCCGTCAACGACCTGCGACTCGACGAGCCGAGCATCGAGCGTATCATCCGGCAACTGTACGAGGGCGAGCTGCGGTTCGCCGAGGAGGGGGCGGCACCGTGAGTGACGGCGCATTGGCTGCCCCGATGCGCCTGCGACCGCGCCCGAAGTACCTGGCGCTGGCGCTCACCTCTGTGCAGCGTGCGGTGGCTTACCGGGGGACGACGCTGCTCAACCTGCTCTCGAGCCTGATCTGGGTGGCGATGCTCTACTACCTGTGGCGGACGGTGTTCGCGGAGGGCGCCCGGATCGAGGGCTTCGCCTGGTGGGAGATGCGCACGTACATCCTCGTCTCGTACGCGGTGAACGCGCTGCTCTCGTTTTATTCGCTGGCGCGGATGACCAACGCGATCAGGACGGGCGAGGTCGCCGCGGAGCTGGTCCGCCCGGTCGACTACCTGGGCGCGCAGCTCGCGCAGGCGTTCGGCGCCGCGGTCGTCGAGGGCGCCCTCAGCTCCGGCATCGCACTCCTCCTGGGCGTTCTACTCCTCGGGATCTCTCCGCCCGCCTCGCCGCTCGCCGCCCTCCTCTTCTTCGCCAGCGTCTGGCTCGGCTTTCTCGTCAAGTTCCTGGTGGGCTACCTGGTGGCGCTCCTGTGCTTCTGGACGAAGAACGCGATCGGGCTGATCTGGGCGCAGACGGCGCTCGTCAACCTCTTCTCCGGCGCGCTGATACCGCTCGCGTTCTTCCCGGAGTGGCTGCGCGCGCTCGCGCTCGCGACTCCGTTCTCGGGAATCGTCTACACGCCCGCATCTATCTACCTCGGCAGGCTCGACGGCCTCGGCGCGCTGGGGGCCATGGGGATGCAGGTCCTCTGGGCCGGCGCCCTCTGGTTACTCGCGCGGCTGCTGTGGGGTCCGAGCGTGCGCGCGCTGGACGTCCAGGGAGGCTGAGGGGTGCCGGGGCGGCTCGTACGCATGGCGAGACTATACTGGAGGCTACAGTTGGTCCACCTGCGGACCCACCTCGAGTACGAGGCCGACTTCTGGATCGGCGTCGTGGGCGTCGCGCTCACGCACGGCGCCGGGCTCGTCTTCGTCTGGACGGTGTTCCAGCGCGTCCCCAAGGTCGCCGGCTGGACACTGTGGGAGATCGCGTTCCTGTACGCGCTCGCGATCGTCCCGCGCGGGCTCGTGGAGCTCCTGGCCGACGGCCAGTGGCGCCTGCGCGCGCTGGTGAACCGCGGGGAGTTCGACCGGCTCCTCGTGCGTCCGGTGTCGCCGGCGCTGCAGCTGGTGACGCAGATGTCGAGCATCCACGGCTTCGGCAGCGTGCTGCTCGGGGCGGTGGTCCTCGCCCGGGCGCTCGACCACCTCGACATCGCATGGGGACCGGGGCAGTGGGGCTTCCTGGCGCTCTCGATCGCGGGCGGCGCCACCCTCATCGCCTCGGTCAACTTCGCCACCAACTGCGTCGCGTTCTGGGACCCCTCGGCCAATAGCGCGTTCCCCTTCCTCGTCCAGCAGTCGCTCGAGTTCGCCAAGTTCCCGGTGAGCCTGTACGGCCGCCTCATCCAGGCGCTCCTGACCTGGGTCCTGCCGTTTGCGTTCGTGAGTTACTACCCCGGGACGGTCCTGCTGGGCCGACCAGGCGGCGACCGCGCAATCGGCTACGCGGCGCCGCTGGCCGGTCCGGCCGTGGCGCTGCTGGCGGGCCTGGTGTGGCGCCGGGGGCTGATGCGCTACCAGGGGACGGGGCACTGACCGTCGCCGAGAAGAGCGACGGACCGACGCACAAAAGGGAGTCATCAAATGGATGGAAGACCGGCAGACAACGCGCCAGCCCCCACCGCGGACGCCGTGGACGCCGCGCTCCTGACCGGCCTG
>JAUJMR010000067.1 GCA_030446765.1 Chloroflexia bacterium | reverse complement strand
GCGCTGCTCGGATTGCGCAAGGCCTACCGGATGCGCCACGATTGACAGTAAATCACGAAGTCGGTCCGAGGCATCTAGACTGACAGCAGGGGCTGGATTATCCTCTCACTCATCGTGCGGGAATACACTGTCGGTTTGAAGCAGAGGGCTGCTCGGGCCAAGTTCAGGTGGTCTGCCAGTTCAGATGAGCAGCACTATCGTTGGGCCAAGCGCCTGATAAACTATGGCGACCTACCAATCTGGCAGCGAGATATCCCGGGCATACGAATGCGAACTAACAATGAGCCCTTCACGCAGGAGATGTGGCGCTGTCTGCGCTTCGGCTCCGACTACCTGCACACGCGCCACGCCAGGCAGCCGGTTCACTTCCTGCGGGCGGGCGGGCTGTAGTACTATGTAGGCTAAGATGGATAGACGCGCGCTGATCGACGAGCTCGTCAGGATCACCGGACCCGAGGGGGTGATCTCCGAGCGCGAGCAGCTTATGACGTACGAGTCGGACGGCCTGCGAAACTACCGTGCGGTACCGATGGTTGTGGTGCTGCCGACTGGCACGCAGCAGGTGCAGGAGGTAGTGCGGCTCTGCACACGAGAGGGGATACCCGTCGTGCCGCGGGGTTCGGGCACAGGGCTCTCGGCGGGCGCACTCCCCATCGAGCAGGGCATAGTGCTCGGCCTGAGCCGGATGAGAGACGTGCTCGAGGTCGACCTCCCGAACCAGCGGGCGGTCGTGCAGGCGGGCGTGCTAAACCTCTCGGTCACCCAGCAGGTCGCTCCCCACGGCTACTACTACGCGCCCGACCCATCGAGCCAGCAGGTGTGCTCTATCGGCGGGAACGTCGCAGAGAACTCGGGGGGAGCGCACTGCCTGAAGTACGGCTTCACCGTGAACCATGTCCTCGGTCTCACCGTCGTGCTCTCTGATGGCGAGGTGGTCCACCTGGGCGGGAAGGCCGTCGAGAAGCCGGGGTACGACCTCGTCGGCGTGCTCGTCGGATCGGAAGGCACACTGGGAATCGTCACCGAGGTCACGGTGCGACTCGTCCGCAAGCCTGAAGCGGTGCTCACCCTGCAGGCGGCTTACCCCAGTACGGATGCCGCAGGCGCAGCCGTGTCCGGGATTATCGCGGCGGGCATCCTCCCTGCCGCGATCGAGATAATGGATAGCCTGAGCATCCAGGCGGCGGAGGCGGCGGTGCACGCCGGTTACCCGCTCAATGCTGGCGCGATCCTGCTTGTCGAGCTGGACGGGCCACGAGTCGAGATCGAGGAGCAGATGGGCACCGTCGAGGAGATCTGCCGCTCCAACGGCGCGACGGAGCTCCGCGTCGCGCAATCGGAGGACGAGCGAGTCCTGATGTGGAAGGGCCGCAAGTCCGCGTTCGCCGCGATGGGCCGCATCAGCCGCGACTACTACGTACAGGACGGTGTGATTCCCCGGACCGTGCTGTCCCAGGTGCTGCAGGAGATCACGGCGCTGAGCGAGCAGTACGGTCTGAGGGTCGCCAACGTCTTCCACGCGGGCGACGGCAACCTGCACCCCCTCGTGCTCTTCGACAGCTCAGTGCCGGGCCAGGCAGAGGAGGCTGATCAGTTGGCCGGGGAGATACTGCGCGTCTGCGTCGACGCAGGTGGCAGCATCACTGGAGAGCACGGTGTGGGTGCGGACAAGAAGAAGTACATGCCGGTCATGTTCAGCTCGGACGACCTGGACACGATGCAGATGCTGCGCTGCGCGGTGGACCCAGCCCGCATCTACAACCCGGACAAGGTCTTCCCCACTCCTCGCCTCTGTGGGGAGAGGCCCGGCCGGTACACGCCTCACCCACTCGAGCAGGCCGGCCTCGCGGAGAGGTTCTGACGGGTGGCGGGTGCGACGATCACGTCGGAGCAGGTCGCGCGCGAGACAGGACTCTCGCGCGTGCGAGATGCCATCCCCGCGGACGCCGTCCTCGGCGTCCGTCCCGGCGTGGTCGTGATTCCCGAGAGTACCGACGAGGTATCGAGCCTGCTGCGCTGGGCGAACGGGCAGGGGCTGAAGGTGATCCCATGCGGGAGTCGTACGAAGCTCGATCGAGGGAGCGCGCCTGCGAGCTGCGATATCCTCGTCGACCTAATCCGCATGTCCCACATACTCGAGCACGCGGCCGGCGATCTCACCGTCACGGCACAGGCAGGCGTGGGCCTGGCGGACCTCCAGGCGGCGGTGGCCCGATCCGGCCAGTGGCTCGCGATAGACCCTCCCGTACCGGGGACGATCGGCGGGCTCATCGCGACGGCGGACAGCGGGCCGCGCCGCCTGCGGTACGGCGGCGTGCGTGACCTCCTCCTCGGCGTCACGTTCGTGCGGGCCGACGGAACGATCGCGAGAGGCGGCGGGAAGGTCGTCAAGAACGTCGCAGGCTACGATCTCCCCAAGCTCCTGACCGGGTCGCTGGGGACGCTCGGAGTGATTACGGAGGCTACCTTCCGCCTGCACCCGCTGTCGCAGGCCTCGACGACCGTATGCCTGGAAGCTCCGACGGCCGCCCGGGCCGCGACGGGAGCGGTCGCGATACTGAACTCACCGCTAGTCCCTACATCGCTCGACTATCTTGCGCCTGCGGGCCGGACCTCTACGCTGCTCGTGCGCTTCGAGAGCTCCCCGAGATCCATCGAGGCTCAGTCCCGGTCGGCAGTAGAAGCGCTGCAGAGTGTGGGCAGGTCCCTGCGGGTCCTCGCAGGGCAGGCAGAATCGCTGGCGTGCGAGACGAGTGACTGCATCACCGACACGGATGCTCCGGACGTGCTCGCCAGACTGATTACTACCCTTGTCGAGCTGCCGCAACTGATCGAGGCAGCCCAGCAGACGGCGAGGGCCGCCAACGTCCCGCTCTCCATACGCGCGCACCTCGGACACGGCCATGCACTCCTCCGCTGGCATGGCCCGCCTGTCGATGTGGCAGCATCGCTGCTCCAAACGCTCCGGCAGGAGGCGGAAGCGAGGGGTGGCAACCTGGTAATCTGGCGGGCGCCGGTAGAGCTGCGCGCGCGTGTGGACGTCTGGGGCGCTGTCGGGGAGGGCCTTGGCCTCATGCGGAGGATCAAGGTACAACTCGACCCGCGAGGGACGCTCAACCCCGGTCGGTACGCGGGCGGCATCTGAGGAGGGGCTGGTGAGCTACGGACGCGACAGACGAGCACGCGAAGAGTCATCCCGCGGTCATAGTCGGGATACCGCCAGTCTACCGGCCCATGTCCACGCCGCGGCTGAGGCAGCCGGAGAGCGGAGCGCGTGGGACGGTCCCCAGGCGATCGGGTACGCTGCGCCTGCGACCGGGCCAGGCGCGATCCACGGACGGAGCCGGCTGACGACCCTCTGGTCGCGCCCTGCGCCTTATCCTGCCTTCGACGAGCATGACCCACCGTCGGCTGAGCTGATCGGCGACTGCGTGCACTGCGGCTTCTGCCTCCCCACCTGTCCCACGTACCTCCTCTGGGGAGAGGAGATGGACTCTCCCCGCGGACGCATTCACCTGATGAAGCTGGGGAACGAGGGCGCCGTCGCGATGACCGATACGTACGTCCGCCACTTCGACCAGTGCCTGGGATGCATGGCGTGCGTGACCGCCTGCCCTTCGGGTGTCCAGTACGGGAAGCTGATCGAGGCAACGCGCCAGCAGATTGAGCGCAGGCACAGGAGGGGTCCGCTCGACCGTGCGTTCCGGGCCCTCATTTTCGCGGTCTTCCCCCATCCGGAACGGCTGCAGCTGCTCGCGCGCGCTCTCTTCGCTTACGAGAAGACGGGGTTGAAGGCGCTCGTCGACCGGAGCGGGATGACGAACAGTCTGCCGCGGCAGCTCGCGAGTGCGCACGATCTGATGCCTCAGATAAGGTGGAAGGACTTGTGGGCGCGCGTGCCCGAGCGAGTGCCGGCAAGGGGCCGGACGCGCGCCCGCGTAGGGCTGCTGACCGGATGCGTCCAGCGAGCGTTCTTTCCGCGAGTGAACGTCGCAACGGCGCGCGTCCTCGCGGCGGAGGGGTGTAAGGTGTATGTGCCGGGCGGTCAGGGCTGCTGCGGCGCGCTCGCTCTCCACTCCGGGCGAGAGGAGCAGGCCAGGGAGTACGCCCGCAGGCTGATAGCCGCGTTTGAGCAGTACGATCTGGACTACGTCGTCGTCAACGCTGCAGGCTGTGGGTCGAGCATGAAGGAGTACGGGCACCTCCTCCGGGACGACCCGCGATACGCGGAGCGGGCCGAGCGCTTCACCAGCCGGGTGCGAGACGTCACCGAACTGCTCGTACAGCTCGGGCCCGTTGCGCCGCGTCACCCGATCCAGGCGACCGTGGCATACCACGACGCCTGCCACCTGGCGCATGCTCAGGGGATCACGCGCGAGCCGAGGCTCCTGCTCGAGGGCATCCCGGGCATCAGCCTCATCCCGATCGTGGAGTCGGAGATCTGCTGCGGGAGCGCCGGGATCTACAATCTGGTCGAGCCGGAGCCAGCCGCTCAACTCGGCGAGCGGAA
>JAUJMR010000066.1 GCA_030446765.1 Chloroflexia bacterium | reverse complement strand
GCCGGATGCCCAGTTTCCCCATCGTCGATGCGCACGTCCACCTGTGGCAACCGGACCGCTTCCGCATATCGTGGCTCGATGGCGACTCCCTGCTCAATCGGCGCTACGACCACGACGGCGAGGAGCGGATGGTGATCGAGCAGAGCATCTACCAGGTGACGTGGAGCGCGAACGGCAAGACGCTGGATGCCGGCGTCGCCGGGTCGCTCCGGGTCGTCTTCAACGACGACGGCACCCAGACGCTCTACATCACCAACGTCATCCACCGCAACGCGCCGGGCGAGGGCATCACCAGCGGCGAGGCGGGGCGGACGGTCCTGGTGCTCACGTTCGACGAGAATGGCGACGTCATCTCCGAGGAGGTGGTAGCCGAGTCCGGCCTGCGGCTGCCGCTCCAGGGGCTGTGCGACTACCTGGCACCGTAGCCTCGATTCCTCAAGCGGGGGGAGCGACCGAACGTCGCTCCCCCGATTACCGCTGCAAGGGGACTGCACCATCGCCATCAGAGTGAGGGACTTGGACGCAGCTCCAGGTACGCACGTTGTCACAGCAAGTATAGTGGCGGTTCTAGTGGGTGTGCGGAGACCGATGATGAGACACATGTCCCGACTCCTGCTACTCTTCCTGCTCCTGTCGCTTGCTGAGATAGGCATCCACGTCGCCGCACGCCCGCACCAGAAGCACCCCGTCGTCCGCCCCTGGCTCAAATGCCAAGACTGCCGATTCCGGCGCCCACTCCCGTGCAACTGAAGTCTCACGGGCAGCCACACGCAGATATCTGCCCGCGAGGAGCGGTGGAAGGGTTCTGTTCCTCCGTACGGGCCAAGGTGATAGCCAGCTCTCCGGCGTAGGAAAAAGCGTTGCTGCCCTACCGAGCATCGCTGCCGCGACGGGGTTTCCGGCCAGCAAGGCGGCGACCGCCTCCCCTACGCTGACGCCACTCCTCACACCGCTGCTGCACTCCCGCCGCAGTCGCGCCGCAGTGGGGCAGTGCGATACTGCCGGCAAATAGGACGAAGAAGAGCGCTCACTCCGTGCCGGAGACAGGGGTATGACATGTTCGGACTGACGACCGAGGGCCAGTACTTCGTGGTGGCGCTGCGCCTGCTGGTGCCACTCTTGATCCTGCGCAAGTCGCTGCTCGGGGGCGTGCTGGCAATGCTGCTCGACGGCGGTGACGTGATCATCGTGGAACTGTTCCGACAAGGCGGCATGGGGCCCCACTATCACCAGCTCGACAAGACCCTCGACCTGTACTACTTCTCGCTGGAGCTGCTCGTGCCGCTGCGCTGGGCCGAGGTGCTGGCGCGCCGGACAAGCGTGTTCCTCTTCCTGTACCGGCTGGCGGGCATCGCGCTGTTCGAGCTGACCGGCATCCGGATGATGCTGTTCGTGTTCCCGAACATGTTCGAGAACTGGTTCCTGTTCTGCTCGGCTCGCGACCGGTTCTTCTGGGGCGTGAGGCTGGATACGTGGCAGCGGGTGGCGGTCGCGCTCGGGCTGCTGTACATCCCGAAGTTCCCCCAGGAGTACCTGCTGCACTATAAGGAGGCGATGCCGTGGGACTGGTTCAAGCGAAACGTTCTGTAGCGTCAACCGGGCCGGGGACTGACGGCCGGGCGACCTGGAGCCACGTCGGCGGATCAAGGGGTTAGAGGTGCTTACGCAGGTCATGGATGAGGCAAGGCATTGCAGCCCGGGCCTCTAACTGGCGGAGCTGCCCGCGCTCCACCGCATCGCAGCCCCTTGTTCGAAACGGCCGTCTCCTGGCACTCGGTTCCGGTTAATATGAGCGTCGAGTGCTGTGTTGGTATGCCCGTGCACGCCGTGAGCCATTCCAGCATTGTGGGTATGTAGGGGAGATAACGTCATGAGGCTACTCCGCAGGCTGCTCCGACCCAGGGTCGTGCTGCTGCTCCTCGTCGTGTGCCTGCTGGTGGTGTTCGGCAGGCCGGCATTCCACCTCGGTCGCACCGCGCTGCACGACCGGGACACCCGGGAGCCGATCCCCACCGGCTTCGCCGACGATGCCAGCCGGCTCAACCGGACCCAGGTGAAGGAGGCCTGGGACATACCGACCGATCCCGCCGCCGCGGAGCGCCAGCTCGCCGCGCTGCTACGCCGCGCCAAGGCGGAGAAGCTGCCCGTCTCGATCGCGGGAGCCCGGCACAGCATGGGGGGCACACCATCGCCCCCGACGGGATCGTGATCAATATGCTGCCCTTCAAGCGGCTCACGATCGACGCGAAGACGAACATCCTGCGCGCCCAGTCGGGGGCCAGGTGGGCGGATATCATCCCCTACCTGGACCGGCACGGGCGAAGTGTGGCGGTGATGCAGTCGAACAACACGTTTAGCGTCGGCGGCTCCATCAGCGTCAACGCCCACGGCTGGCAGCCCAACCATCCCCCGATCGCCTCGACCGTCGAGTCTTTCCGCCTGTTGCGCGACGACGGCTCCATCGTCCGGTGCAGCCGCACGGAGAACGCCGAGCTGTTCTCCCTGGTGCTGGGCGGGTACGGGCTCTTCGGGGTGATCCTAGACGTCGACCTCAGAGTCGTGCCGAATGTGCGCTACCGCCTCGAGCACTTCGTCATACCGAGCGACCAGTATGGAGATCTATATGAGCGAGAGGTCAATCGCCGCCCGGATGTCGGCATGGTGTTCGGCCGCCTCGACGTCTCGCCCGACAACTTCCTGCGCGAGGCGACGCTCAATGTGTTCTACCGCGATCCCGATGAGGAGATACCGGAGCTGACGCCGGCGCAGTTCGGCAGGCTCAGGCGCACCGTCTTCCGGGGACGGTGGGCAGCGATTACGGCAAAGAGCTGCGGTGGGACCTGGAGAAGCGGCTCGCGTCGGCAATCGAAGGAGGGCCTTCTCGCGCAACCAGCTGTCCGACGCGGGGATTGAGGCGTTCGAGAACCGCACCGCCGAGAGCACCGACATCCTCCACGAGTACTTCGTCCCGCCGGACCGGTTGGGGGCGTTCCTTGAGCGGCTGCGCACGATCATCCCCGAGCACCAGGGCGACCTGCTGAACGTGACGATCCGCAACGTGCACACCGATAACGACAGCTTTCTGCGCTATGCCGATAGGGAGGTCTTCGGGCTGGTGATGCTCTTCAACCAGGAGCGGACCCCGCGGGGAGAGGAGGCGATGAAGGAGATGACGCGCGCGCTGATCGACGCCGCATTGCAGGAGGGCGGGACGTACTACCTGCCCTATCGCCTGCACGCCTCCCCTGAGCAGTTCGCCCGCGCCTATCCGCAGGGGCGGGAGTTCTTCGAGCACAAGCGCGCATACGACCCCGACGAGCTGTTCCAGAACGAGTTCTATCGCACCTATGGGCGCCCATAGCCGGAGGGCCACGTGTGCCTGACGTTCGCTACGGGCAGGAATCATCTCCCGCAACCCGAACGCGATGGACACGACACCACGGCGGCTGCATCTACACCGCTCGCACCCGTGCCGGTGTCCCCCTCGGCCTGACGTAGCTGCTGCTCGCGCGCCACGCTCCCGCCAAGTAGAACGCCGCAGTCTGGCCGCAGTGTCCGGAGTCTGACCGTAGTGGGGTCGTGCTACGGTTTGGTCCAGGTCCGGGCGCTGGGATGCTGGGACCGGGGACGCCTACACGGAGGGGATGCCCATGGAGCACCGCAGCGCAGAAGAATTGATAGGGACCATACAGAACCATCAAGGAGACAGACCATGGCACAGATCGCAATCAGGACAGGCTCACGACTCGGACTGCGCATACTCATCGCGCTGATGCTCGTGGCGGTGCTCGCCGTACCGGCGATGGCCCACGAGGGGAAGGTGGACCTCGGCATCCAGGCGACCACCATCACGTCCGCCACGCGCATCACCCTGGGCAGGGTGGTGGTGAAGGGCACCGTCACGTGCTCGAAGACCACCAGCGGCGTCGGGGTGTACGCCGGAGTGCGCCAGGTGGCGGGCGCACCAACACCGTCTCCGGCTATAGCGGCCGTGTCATCCGCTGCGTCGCCGGGACCAAGGTCCCCTTCTCCGTGACGGTCATGGCGGAACAGGGCAAGTTCGTCGGCGGGAACGCGCTTGTGGAGGCGGGTGCTTACAAAGAGGTCTATTCGGAGACTGAAACTTCCTGGCACTACCACTATGACTTCGCCGTCACCGAGCGGGAGATGAAGCTGTCCCGGTAGGGTGGTGAGTCAGGAAAGTAGGCATCTTCCGAGTCTGGCGCGCAATGGAGGCGAGGTTGCCATGCTCACCCGAGCGCGGCCCCGCCTCCCACGAATTGTTGTTCACCCCACGGCGGGAACCACGCGGACTAACACGGCCTACGTCCGGAGTTCCATCTCGCGAGTGTTCCCTCACCAGCAGCTGCACAAGAGGTACGAATCATGACCGCTGTGGCTAGCCCACTTCCCCATCGGCACGCCGCATCTCGCGGCTCAGCGTGGGGAGCTGGGTCCTCTACGACCTGGCGAACACCATATTCAGCATAAACATCGTCAGCCTCTACTTCTCGCTGTGGGTAGTCAGCGCGATGGGCGCGACGGACCAGGCGTATGGCAATGCCAATGGCCTGTCCATGCTGCTGATGTTTCTGAGCGCACCCGTCCTCGGCGCCCTCTCCGACCAGGCGCCGCGACGCTTGCCCTTCCTCGCGGTATCGACCGCGGTCTGCGTCGGGTTCACCCTGCTCCTGGGCACCGGCGGCTTGTTGTCATCGCTGATATTCTTCGTCATCGCCAACTACTTCTATCAGGGCAGCCAGATCTTCTATGACTCGCTCCTGCCCGAGGTAAGCACCGAGGAGAATCGGGGCAGGGTAGGCGGCCTGGGGGTGGGCATCGGCTACTTCGGCTCCATCATCGGCATCACCATGGGGATGCTGCTGCTGCCCGAAAAGCCGACCCCGGGAGACTACACGACGATCTTCCGCGTGACAGGACTACTCTTCCTCGTGTTCGCCCTGCCGGCGTTCTTCCTCATCCGAGAGCGACCCCGTCGGGTGTCGCCGTTCGGACTTGGGGCAGTCCGCAGAGCGTTCGTCGAGACCAGGCAGACGGTACAGCGCGCACGGCAGTACCGCGGTCTGGCCAGATTCCTATTCGGTCGCGTCTTCTACACGGACGCGGCCAACACGCTGATCGTCTTTATGGGCATCTATGTGACCCAGGAGATGGCATTCTCGACGGACGAGGCGCAGCTTCTGCTGCTCGCGAGCATACCGGCCGCGGTAGTTGGTGGGCTCGTTGCCGGGGTGAGCGTGGACCGGTTCGGGCCGAAGCGCACCCTGAACGCGATGTTGCTCCTGTGGATGGTCGTGCTCTCCCTCACCATAGCTATACCGGTCCTCGATCTGACGCCCGCCCTGTTCTGGGTCGTCGGGTCGCTGGCGGGCGTGGCTCTCGGCGGGACATGGAGCGCCGACCGGCCGTACATGCTGCGCCTGGCGCCGCCGAGGTACCTCGGGCAGTTCTACGGCCTGTATGCGATGGTCGGGCGGTTTTCGGCCATAATCGGGCCGCTGCTGTGGGGGTTTGTCGTCAACACCTTGGGCCTGGGACGCCCTGCCGCGGTCGCCAGCCTGCTCGCACTGCTGGTAGTCGGGTACGTGGTCCTGCAGGGCATATCGGACGAGCCGCGCCCTTGGAGCGTAGACGAGCTGGCACCGGAGTAAGCCTATGCCGACCGGTGACGACGCTATCTGCTCCGACCATGCAATAGGTGGCACTTGGATTAAGTCTTCCTCTAGATGTAATCGCGTGGTTTCCGCTTGGGTTTGCCGATCTTAGCAGGCGAGGCAGGACGGGTCGTACTGACCGCACGGTGGTGCCGCAGCTGATTTACATAACGGTAAGGTGCGCGAGTTTAACCCTGGTAGGGGGCGCTAAGGCCGCGTCCTGGTGCGCCATGCACCGTCCACGCAGACCAAGCTGGCGCCGGCACTGCGGGCGGAGTATGGCAACTGGGGAGGCGTCATACCGGATACAGCACCAGAGACACCTTATGAGTCGAATCGTGTTGAGCAGGACCGACATGGCATACACGGATATAACAGATGGAGCCGGCTGATAGGCCAGCCCGGCATCAGCCCGGCTGGCCGAGGCGGATCGCCGAACGATCCTCGCCACCAGGCTTACGGAATCCTAGGGGAGACTCGTGTGCTCCCAGTGTCCATAAAATCGCCGCCGGTACGCACTCTGGTAGCGTACGAGACCGCACCGGCTCAGCGCGGCTTTTCGATACACGCGTTACGTCGAGTAGGCACCGGCCGCGCCTAATATACCCCTGCTACTGCGCAGAACTGATCTACTGCGCAGTCAATGCCTCCAATCATGCGTCGAACGCCGGATGATGGGCATCCTCGAGGCCCTTGGGCAGAGGCAAGATCGCGCGCAGTACGGCGGCGCGAGCGGGGACTACCATAGGGAGCACAAGCCCGCGCCATCCGGGCACACCGACTTCGCGTGGCCGGGGAAGGGCACGGCCATCGACGCAAGGGGAGGGGTCCATACGAAGGGGTTCATCGCCGAGCACGATACGGTCCAGGAGGAGAACCGGCGTCAGATCGACCGGGCGCGGGCGGTTGGCTGGGAAGTCATGATACTCCGGGGCGAGACACGGCAGTGATGGGAGGAGACCCGCGGGCGCGTGCGGCGCTTCCCCGGGTAGCTATGGAAAGGGAGAGGGACATGCCAGAG
>JAUJMR010000065.1 GCA_030446765.1 Chloroflexia bacterium | reverse complement strand
CCCACGAGGTTCACCTCTCCATCCCCGAAAATGCAGCTTGACTATGCACTAGGGGGACCCCTCAGAGACCAGCCTCTCCAAGTCGGTCCTTAACCTTGTGTTGGGGTACAGCCGAGATACGTGTAAAAAGCTGCCACAGGCGACGGGGTTCGGTTTGCGGCGATATCTGCTCAGCTAGACCTCGAACGGCAAGTCGACCTCAATGGGCTCGGGCACGATGCCAAGATCGAGCACGTAATCGCCGAACCGTTTGATGTGCCCGGTAAGGTAGGGGCTGAGCGCGGCCAACTCCTCGCTCGTGACCACGTATCCCTCGCCGATGAGTTCGCGCAACGCCCGAGTCATGTCTACGGCGTTGTGGAGGATGACGGCGTTCGCCACCAGGTCGGTATACTTCACGCGCTTCTCCTGCTCGTCGGGGTCGTTCTCGGTGTTCACCCCGTCCCCGCCGAAAGCCAGCCACTTCGAGAAGCCGTTGTACGCCTCCGCTTTGTTCGTGCTCGCGGTGATCCGCTCCCGCAGCCGCGCGTCCGAGAGGTACTCGAGTAGGAACACCATCCGCACGACACGCCCCAACTCTCGGAACGCCTGGTACAGCCTGTTCTTGTGGCTGTAGTTTCCCAGCTTCCGGAGCAGCGTCGATGGCAGGACCGTACCGGCCCTGATCGAGAGCACCACCCGTAGCAGGTCCCGCCAGTGGGTCCGTATGAGCTTCCAGTCCACTGGGTCGCCGAACAGCGGGTCGATATGCTCGTATGCAGCCTGCTTGCTCGGCCGGTAGAACACCAGGTCCTGCCAGTTGCGGATCCTCGGCATCAGCTTGATACCCAGCAAGTGGGCCAGCGCGAAGACAGGGGTGGACTGGCCCTGCGTGTCGGCGTGCAGCGTGTCCGGCTGGATGTCGGAGGTGTTCTTGAGCAGCCCGTCGATGATGTAGACCGCCTCCCAGACGCCGCAGGAGATGAAGTGGGTGAAGAGCGCGACGTAGGTGTCCGAGACGTGGTGGTAGGCGATGCCGCCGTAGCCCCCGTAGCGGATGTGATATTCGCTGAGCAGATTGTTCTCGTACAACTCCAGCTTCGTGCCGTCGGCCGCGGCCGCCCTACCCGCACCCCACAGCTTCGGCAGTTGGATGCGGCTGTAGCTGTTGACGATATCCCGGGTCGCGGCCTCGAGCTTCTGAGCCGTGACGTGCCGGCGGTTCGCGAACCCGAGCATGTGCGGCGTCACCAATCCCCTCGTATGGCGAGCGGTCTGGGTAGGCCCGAGGTTGCAGCCGTATGCGAATGCAGTGACGATGTAGCGCTCCCGCGCGCGTTCCAGCTTTGGGTCAGAGCCCGACAGTGGGCCGAAGTGCTTGGTCCAGCCGGTCCAGTGCTCGACGTTGCACAAGACATCCAACAGGTTGCGCTCCGGCATCCTCCCGGACAGCTGGGCCTCGAGTGCCGCGAGGCCCGCGGGGAGGGGCCTACGCGGCAGGCGCTTGAGCACGGGCTCGCCGTTCCCGCCGATCACTACCTGCCCGCTCTCCGGGTACCCTTTGTCTACAGCTTCGGCTGTGCGGGTCAGCCAGTCGCGCGGCTGCTCAACGAACGCGTCGGGCGTGCCCTCGAAGCCGAGCTCGCGGTAGTAGCCGGCAACCATCGGCTCGCACTCCTCCCAGGGTAGGAGCTGCTCTCGATAGTCGGCGAACTCCTCGGAGCCCGCCACGCACAGGTCCCCGGTCTTGAACTCGGCGGCGAGGTACGAGAAGACGCAGATCTCCAGGTGCCGGCGGTTGAGCATGTAGCGGTTTTCCTTCCGAGCCAGCACGGTGCGCTGCCACTGCTCGCTCGCGAACCCGAGGCCGACCTCAGCCGGCAGCCACTCCCCCCGGCGGTGCTCGTTCTCCAGCAGGAAGTCGAGCGCGGCGACCAGGTTTCGATCCTGGGTGGTAGAGCAAATCTCCAGCGACCGCACGATGCGGAACAGCAGGCTGCGGTGGCCACGGTAGAACTTCCATAAGAGGGGCAGGTAGTTGTTGCCGTTGTATGCCGAGACCGCCTCGCAGCCCTCCCGCAGCGCCTCGACACCCCCATGCACGCTGAGGACTTCTCGTACCCGCCGCCCGAGATCGGCCTCGTCCTCGCCCGCCTCCTCCGCTTCGAGTATCCGACCTAGCACGCCTATGAGCCCCTCGGCGGTGGTGCGGTGCTCCCTTCGTAGCCTCTCGAGCTCCTCCTTACCGCGCGCGTGTATCCGTCCTATCCGCTTGAGAAACATCTCCACCAAGCCGTCGCGCGCCGCGACCCGGGCCCGATGCAGCAGGCAGAGCAACATGGCGTAGCGCTTCGGCGGGCTGATGTCGCGCAGCTCTGACGCGTCCAGCGCCCGCGCCTCGGCGGCGAGGTGTACGATCTTCGGCTGTGGCATGCCCATAAGCAGCCGATCCACATCGCCGAAGCCCAGGAGCCAGACCAGCCGCGTCTGCTGCTCCTGCATGTGTGTCACCGAGGCGCTCTTGGCCCCCTGCTTCAATAGATTGAGATCCGACCGGCGCGTCATGTCGGTCTCGAGCAGATTGCTCAGCCTGTCCCTCTCATCCGAGGAGAGACGCCCGAATACCTGATGATAGTAGCGGCTGTTGACCGCGTAGCGGATGTGTCGGGCGAGGCGGTCGAGCGTACTGAAGGCGGGCAGCTCGCGGCGCTCCTTGACCAACTCCTCGACGGCCACGTTGATCAGGTCCGCCGGGTCGTCCATCGTCTTGGCCGCCTCATGCACAGCCCGAATCGCGATATGCTGCGCGAGGTCGTCGTATGGCCCGACGCCGAGATAATCCCGGATGGCATCCTGGTGGCGGTAGGTGGATCTGGGTGGAGCACTGGCGGGCACTTCGGGACCCAAGCCAAGGCAAGACCTGATATGGCCGATCACGCCCGTCGGTTGGGGGATCTCCAGGCGGGCGCACAGGCCGCTCCAGCGTTCCCGGTCCTCACCAGCAGGCTCCGGGGCCTTCCGCGTCGTTGACCCTGAACTCGATCTCGGGCCTGGTGGGGGTGTGGAGCGCGACTATCTTGGACGGATGGCCCGCGCTTGAATCGGGGGTAGGTGGTGCGCTCGTTCCTTCGCCATTCGGTTGGCCTGCCGCCCTGAAGGCTCGCCGGGGTCTCTCCGCCGCCGATCGAGGCGTCGAGTCTGCAGGGCGTTACCGGCCGCTCGACTCACGCTACCGGAGGCAGGGCTCCAGCTGGAGGAGAACGCGCACCTCAAGTACTACAACCGCCAGCGCGGCCGTGCGCTGCGGCCAACGCCGGCAGCGTGGCGGGCAGACTACAAGGTGGTGGCGTGCGGCGGCGGGCAGGATCGCCGATCCGCGAGGACGCCGCCCTGGTCGGGCCGGCAGCCAGGCCTCGTACCCTTTCCCTAGCTCCGCCTGGCACGCCGCGCGGTTGCGCCATCCGGGCGGGGAGGAAAGCGCCTCCCCGCCCTCCAGCTCCCTGGGCGGCCAGGCAATGGGGCTCGACCGACGCCGTCGCAACCGAATCGAACGCTCGTACCCGACCTCTCCATATCCGCTTCGGAGTGCTGTACATCGGCGCGCTCCACGAGCGCCTTCGCGCGGATGACGCTGTGGCGAGCGCGCGGGGCACGAGCGCTGGGCGCCCGGGGAGCAGGAGGTCGAAACCTGCCCAGGCCGCGACATCGAGCTCGAAGGGTGAGCCATGGCGGGTCGGGGCGCTAGGGTCGCCGGTTGCCCGTCGCGCAGCTCACGACATCCGTCGCCTGTCGTGCTCTCCGCCGGCGCCCGCCGGCTCGCTCGGCAACGCGGGCGAGCGCGACCACCGCGCCCACGCCCCGCCGGATGAGCGCCCAGCCGCCTCGGCTCTGGTAGCGCACGGCGCGGGTCTCGACCCCGCCCAGCTGTGGCCTCGTCCTCGCCGTCCCCCGGTGATTGCGCAATATGCGGTACACGCTCGCGCCGTACCGGAGGGGGATCGGGCGTCCGCCGGTACGTGACCGCCGTGCGCTTGAACTAAGAAATTCCACCACGGCCAGGGCACCCCGGCGCTGGGCGCCGTTGCTCAGCAGATCCTCCCGCTGGCGCGAGTGGGTCTTTTCGTGCCTGCACCGCCAGCCGCTCCTCGCCCCAGGCCCGTGACGCTTCGATGGGTCGGGCAGGGACCCGGTGGGTCGTCTGGCCCTGCTGAAGAAGCAGGACAGCTCTCCGCCGCCTGGTCGCACCGTCACCGTGTAGCCCCAGGTTGCCCGAGATACCGGTCGAGCGTCTTGCTCTGATGCTGATATGTCGACGCGGCCTCACCGCCGTGCGGACCGCCAGAGGCACCCGGTCGCCTCGGTGCCGGCGCTGTGGACATCGAAGCGCTCGCCTGCCAGGTATCGGAACCGGCCATAAGCCATCTGGCTGCGCGCTGGGTGTGGGTGCATACGAAGGCACGCTTTTGTCCGACACAGCCCCTACCTTTCGCTCACAAGATCTGTGGACGCCAGCATCTCGCGGCGGGCCTCTCCTCCGTGGCGAGCATCGCCTCCTCAGGTCCCGCGCAGCCACCCGTACGCGAAGGCTACGATGCTCGCCCCCACCAGCGGACCCAGCCAGTACACCCGGTGTCCGGTCCCCGAGACGAGCGCCGGGCCATGAAGGGCGAGCCGGGTTCATTGAGGGAGCACCCACTTCATGGGCCCTCCCACAGCGCCCCAGGCGCCACGGTCGCCTGATGGCGATCGCCGCGAGCTCGCCCACGGCCCGCGTGTCTGTAGCGACCGCGGTGATCACGAACATCCAGGACGGCCGTCGGGAGCATCTCCGGAGCAGGGACCGCCACGCGCTCTCGGATGCGGTCGTGGCGCCCCGGGGACGCCTCCGGCCGGAGAAAAGGCACCAGGTGGCGCTCCCGTCACTGCCCCAGCGACCTGGGCAGGGCCGGCCGGCCGGCACGTCGCGCCGGGGGACGACGCGCGACCAGGCTACAACCGTCACCGCGGGTGAAGTACGCCGAGATATGCGCACCGAGGCGATCATCGCTATGATCCCGAGCCCCGAACGTGACGCCCACTCCGTGGCCAGGCACCCCAGTATCGGAGTTCACGACGATCGCCCCGCGGCCGGCCGCTGACCAGCGCGTACCTCGGCCTCGGCACCGGCCCGGCGGATGAGGAGGGTCGCTCAAGACCGCTCCGCCAGGATATCCGATAGCCGCAGCCTGATGCGCTCCCGGTCTGGGATGCAGCAAGGTCAGCGAATGAGGCGGCGCGATGCCCGAGTTCCGACGGATTATAGAACATGTCGAGCTGCCTCCTCGGGTCACGATAGCCTTGGGATCGGGGAGAACTCCAGTGGATGCGCTTGGGATCGCCGGGAAGACCGGGCGCTCGTTCACGCGGTCACGTCGTAATGATGTAGTCGAACTCCTGACCAGGAACTGGTCGGCGTCTTGGAGTAGTGGGTACTCGATATGTCCACCTCGCGGAGGAGTTGCAGTGATGAGGTGGGCGCTCCGCTCACCTCGCTGCCGGCGCTGAACGCCTCGGCGGAAGATCTCCGCCGAGCTTGCGGGCCACTGGCCTCCGCAGGCCGCTGGGAACGGGCCGAGTTGTGCGTGCACAGGAAGAGTATCCGCAAAGGCTGGGCTATCTCATCGCCCGCAGTCTCATCCTGGCCCCTCTCTTCGGCCGCAGGCGCCAGCCCTGGGTGCGGGGAGTGGCCAGCGGCCATGTACAGCGTCTGGAGCCGGTCCAAGTCCACGCTGTAGTACACGTCGCGCGCGTCGTAGCCGCCCCGGCGGTCCCGTAGGAGCCCGAGCTCCCGCAGCTGCCTGAGGTGGTACGACACCGCGTTCTGAGGTGCACGCAATCGCTCGACGATCTCCCCCACCCTCAGATCGGTCTCCGTCAGCATGCGCACGATCGCGAGCCGCGTGTCGTCGGCGAGGAGCCTGAAGAAGGCTCCCTGGGATCCGGGCGTCGGCGCCGTGGGCGAGCTAGCAGGCATAAGGCCCTCCAATTCGTTAACCGAGCGTTAATCATATACGGGTATATTGCATCAAGCAGCACTGATATAGTACTGCTGCCGGCGCGACGGGTCAAGCCCGCAGTCGTGGAGTTTCCGGTCCGACCCGGAAGGGAGCGGGAGGAGGTGGCACCGATAGGGAGGCGGCAGTAGGGATGTGTATCTGATACTACAAACCGGATGCAAGCAAGACTGAGGAGAGAAGCATGACGATATCGAGAGGACGGCGAGTCCCGCAATTGAGCCGACGCAACTTCCTGGGAATGACCGGCGGAGCGGCGGCGCTGTTGATGGGACCATCGAGCGCGCTGGCGCGGCCCGATCTCGCACCGAGCCCGAAGGTTAACCCCGCGGCAGGGTACGGTGATCTGGTGCGCGACCCAGGCGGGACGTTGGACCTACCCAGGGGCTTCCAGTGCCGCATCATCTCCCAGGAGGGAGGAAAACTCTCCAGCGGCGCCCCAGTCCCTGGCGATCACGACGGCATGCACGCCTTCGCAGGCAAGGGCGGCACCGTCGTGCTGGTACGCAATCACGAGCTGAATATAGACGATGATGAGGGGCCAGAGAAGCCGGCTGTGGAGGGCCGGAATCCGTATGACCGGAAGCAGCCAGGGGGCACAACCGGCATCGTTGTCGGACCCGACCGCAAAGAGATCAGGTCGTACATCACCTCCTCGGGCACTGCAAACAATTGCGCGGGCGGCGCGACGCCCTGGGGGACGTGGCTTACCTGCGAGGAGAACCGCGACGACGGCCACGCCTACGTCTATGAGGTGGACCCCAACGACCCCGAGAACGACATCTCGAAGACGCCGATAAAGGATATGGGCTTCTTCTCACACGAGGCGACGGGGATAGACCCCTCAACTGGGATCGTCTATCTGACCGAGGACGACTTCCGCGGCGAGATCGATGAGAAGGATCCCCGCAACGACACCCGGTCCAGCTTTCTGTATCGGTACATCCCCAACGACACGAGCAAGCGGCCCGGCGCGCTGCAGAAGGGCGGCAAGCTCCAGGCGCTTGCGCTCAAGGAGGCGCCGCTGCTGGACATGGACTTCTACGCCCCGAGGCAGAGGTTCCAGGTCAAGTGGATTGACGTGAGCGCCGAGGACGCGGCGGCGGACGCCCTGTACGGTGGCGCGGCACGCTTCAATCGGCTTGAGGGGGCGGAGTTCACGGGCGGCGCGTTCAGGTTCGACGACACCGCCGGCGGAGAGGCACGGCTCGGGCAGATCTACCGCTACATGCCCGGAACTAACACACTCGAGCTTTTCTACGAGGGCACGGACGCCAACCAGATGGAGAGCCCGGACAACATCACGATCACGCCGTGGGGAGACCTGTGGTTTGCCGAGGACGGAGACGGCGAGAACCGTGTAATGGGCATCACGCCCGATGGCGAGGTGTATCCGTTCGCGAGTCACAGCATCCCGGCCCCCGGCGAGGAGGAGGGTACCTTCTCCGAGTTCGCGGGACCGACCTTCTCGCCCGACGGCAGGACCTTCTTCGTGAACATCCAGACCCCCGGCATCACCTTCGCCATCTGGGGGCCGTTCGACCAGTTGCCGGGAATGCCCGACTCGGGCGGGGGCGGCTTGGCA
>JAUJMR010000064.1 GCA_030446765.1 Chloroflexia bacterium | reverse complement strand
CGATCTACGGGTAGTCTCCCGAGCAGGTTAACGAGGCGCGCTCCCACAGATAGAGCTTACACACGCTCATAACGTGAAGGTTGCGGGTTCGAGCCCCGCCCGCCCCTCGTGGGGCGGTAGCTCAATTGGCAGAGCAGCAAAACAGCTCTCTCAACTCGCGCGCCTCGTTCGACCCGGCAGGTGGACTCCCCGCGCTCCGACCGCGTGTGCTTTCAAACCGGTAGGGTGCACGCACGCACGTGCCAGGCTGTGGGTTCGAACCCCACAGCAGCCCCGTATTGGGAGCACCGCCTGAAAGGGCCAAGAGCACCTTCGAGTCGTGCGGGGCATCACCTCCGGCACCTCTCGGTGATTTATCGATAGCGCATACGTTCGCGGGTGTGCGGGCAGACAGGACGGGCGACGTGCCCGGGACAGGTGATACAGAATGACGAACAGCACGCCGAACACAGAACGCGACGTGCGGATGGAGATCCTGAACTCCTTCCTGACGACGCCGCACCGCAAGCTCGACGAGCTCGCACCGCTGCATGCCGAGGCGCTTGAGCGCGACCCGCTCTTCTACGCGCACCTCGCGCCCTGGTACTTCGAGCGCGGGGAGGTGCGCGACCACAAGGTGCTGTTCGCCGCTCACCTGCTGACTAGCGAGTACCCTGAGTTCCGCGAGGTGGGCTGGGTGCTGCTGCAGGGACTCGCCCCTTTCGAGGTCGCGCGCGTCGTTGACCACGCCAAGCGAGTGATCGGTAAGAGTCCTCGCGTGCTCAGGAGCGCCGTCGCTCACTACCTTGGGACTCGCGAGCGCAACCCCCGGCAGTTCGACGGGGCGGCGCTCAGGGCGCGCACGCACCTCAAGCACCTTTACGCGACGCTGCGGATCAAGCCGGGTGAGAGGGCGCAGGCGAGCCTGTTCGACGGGACACCACCCGAGGACAGCCCGCTCGCCGCGCTCAAGCGGCTGGCAAAGGCGGAGAGCTCGGAGGAGCAGGCGGGGATCATCCTGGATGGGAAGATCCCGTCCACGACCGCCGTCGGCGCGCTCCGGCACGTCACCCCGGCACTGCTCGTCGCGCTCATCGATGCGATGTCGCCGCAGGAGGTGATCAACAACCTGGGGATGCTCAAGCGCAGGGGCGCTATGGACAACCCCGAGGTCAAGGCGCTCATCGACGACAAGCTGAAGGCGGCGGGCGCGGACAGGCGTGTCTCCACGATGAAGGCAAAGCGGGCGATGAAGGCCGCGGAGCTCGACGAGGAGACGGAGAAGACGCTCACGGCGGTGATGGACAGGCGCGTGGCGGAGAAGGTCGAGATTAAGCGACCGACCGCGCTCTTCGTCGACAAGAGCGGCTCGATGACCGAAGCAATCGAGGTCGCAAAGCAACTCGCCGCCCTCATCAGCGCCGTGGTCACGGCCGAGTTCCGGGTGTATGCATTCGACACCGTCGCGTTCGAGATCGAGCCGAGCGTACCGGACCGGAAGCACACGCTGCCGGGCAAGGTCGTCTCGGGTCTGATGGGCGCGGAGCGGGAGGATAGCCGCCCCGAGCCAGGCGGGAAGCGGCCGACGATGAGCGAGTGGGAGCAGGCGTTCAAGTTCATCAAGGCGAACGGAGGCACGAGCATCGGCGCACCGCTTGCGATGATGCGCGCTAAGGGCGTGTACGCCGAGCAGATCGTGCTGGTCACGGACGAGGGCGAGAATACCGCGCCGTTCTTCCGGGACGCGTGGACGGAGTACGCGCGCGAGGTGGGAGTCTCACCGAGTGTGGTGATCGTGCACGTGGGCGGTGCGTACCACCAGTTCGGGACCGATCTGGAAAGGCGAGGCGTGGAGCTTATGAGGTACGACTTCAGGGGCGACTACTACAGCTTGCCGAACGTGCTGCCGCTGCTGGCGATGCCCTCGCGGGCAGAGCTGGTGGAGCAGATTGTGGCCCGCGAGCTGCCCCGGCGACCCACGGCGCCCATCGGGGCGGCAACACCTTGAGCCGGGAGTCCGTCCCTGGATCGGATGCGCGTGCCCTTGTCGCCAAGCTGAGCGGCGAGGGCGCGGCGCTCCTCGATCGCGAACTGCTCGCGCCGTGCGTGCCCGGCGGCCGGATAGCACACGTATCGGCGGGCTCGTGTACGAGTTCAGACCGACGCGCCGATACTCGGGCTGGGGGCACTTCCGCCCTGTGAGCGAGCGGGAGGCGGAGCCACTTGGCGAGGCGCTCCCCTGGGAGAGAGCGTCGTACCTCGAGATCTTCCCGGCATTGCGGGTGGTCCTGCTCTGGCCCGATCTGAAGGTGACCGGCATGTGGTGGGCGCTGCCCTACAATGAGAGCGACGCCCACCAGCGCTTCGGGCTCACGGGGGAGCCGGTGCCCGTGCACCTCTGCGACGCGCTCGACGGTGCGCAGGCGTTCGAGCGGGTGCTCGCACGGGTGGATGGCCGGACATTCTGGTTCGGTGGGCCGGACCCGCTCGCGGACCCGTCGCAGGCGGAGTGGCTGCGTGAAGCGGCCGCGGCACCGGAGGGCCGGGACAGGTTGCTGCCTGGCCTCGCGGGCTCGCAGCGGCTCGCGCTCCAGTACGTGCAGGTGCGCGGACTCGAGCTTGCCCACGCCGACGAGCGGCTGCGGGAGCTGAGGTCGCTCCGCGGCACCCCGCGCGAGCGACTGGAGTGGCTGCGCCGCGTGGCGAGGGCGGACCGACTGGAGGAGCGGCTACGCCATGAGCTGGCCAAGGCCGACGCGGAGCTGCTCGGCTACAGCGAGACGACCAACGCCGATGGCACGCCGGGCGAGCTGATCGTGGAGTGGCGGGAGAGATCGGGTGGGGCCGGAACCGCGGCGCGCCGCTACCGCTCGCTGGTCTCCCCGGAGTTGTCGGTGATATCGAGTGGCATTTGTTTGAGTGGCCGGGATGGGGACTTCGACCTGACGAGCCTGGTGGGCGTGTTTGAGCGCCGGCCGGGCTGGATGCGCGATGAAGCGATGGGGGAGGAAGGGTGGTAACGCGGCTCGATCCGAACAGTCCGTTCTTTCACGAAGAGCGCCATATCCCGCTGGGAGCGGCCTCGAGTACCGCGATTACGGTGTGCGGCGCGGGCGCTCTGGGTGGGAACCTGGCGGAGACGCTGGCGAGGATGGGCTACGCGCGCCTGCGCGTGATAGACCGGGACCGCGTGGAGACGCGCAACCTCTCGACTCAGCCGTACGGGCGCGGAGAGGTAGGTGCGCCCAAGGCGCGGGCGCTCGCCAACACGCTCTACCGGGCAGTGGGTGCACGAGTGGAGCCTGTCGCGGAGGAGCTCACGGAAGAGAACGCGTCCAAGCTGCTCGCGGGCGCGGCTCTCGTAGTCGACGCGCTCGACAACAGGGCCGCTCGCGCGGCGGTGAGTGCCGAGTCGGCGCGCTCAAGGCTGCCCTGCTTCCATGTCGGCTTCGCGCCGGGTGGAATGTACGGCAGCGGCATTTGGGAGCCGGGGTATCAGGTGCCTCAGGACGTGATGGGCGATCCGTGCGACTACCCGCTCACGCGCCCGCTGGCGGTGGTCCTCGCGGGGCTGGCGGCGGCAGCCGTGACCCGATACCTCCTGGACGAGAGTAGGGAGGATTTCGAACTGACGTGGAGCGACCTCAGAGTTTCGACCTGGTCGCGAGATGGACTGGAAGAACTGGCGAGCTCGAAGGCGGGTCACAGGTGCTGCTGAAGATCACAACCACATATCGGCCGGCGACGGACCTTGGCCACCTGCTGCACAAGCACCCGGGCCGCGCGCAGTCGTTCGACCTCGCCTTCGGGAAGGCCCATGTCTTCTATCCGGACGCGGCCGATGATCGCTGCACCGCGGCGCTGCTGCTGGACGTCGATCCGGTCGGACTCGTGCGCGGCCGGCGAGGAACGGGCGACGGCAGCCTCGGGCAGTACGTCAACGACCGCCCGTACGTCGCCTCCTCGTTCCTGAGCGTCGCGATCTCCGACGTCTTCCGCTCGGCGATGGCGGGCAGGTCCGACTCCCGCGCGGAGCTTGCGCGGACGCCCATCCCGCTGGTCGCCAGGCTCACCGCCCTGCCGAGCCGGGGCGGCGAGGACTTCCTGCGGCGCCTGTTCGAGCCGCTCGGCTACGCGGTCACAGCCGTGGGGCACCCGCTCGACGAGCGTTTCCCGGAGTGGGGCCAGAGCCGGTACTACACCGTCACGCTCGAGGCAACCTGCAGGCTGCAAGACCTGCTCGCGCACCTGTACGTGCTCGTGCCCGTGCTGGACGACCAGAAGCACTACTGGGTGGGCGACGAGGAGGTCGCGAAGCTGCTGCGCCGGGGTGAGGGCTGGCTCCCGGATCATCCGGAGCGCAACACGATCGTGCGGCGCTACCTCAAGCACCAGCGGAACCTTGCGCGCGACGCCATCTCCCGGCTCGTCGAGCAGGAGACCCCCGATCCGGATGAGGCACAGGAAGCGCACGACGCCCAGGAGGCGACGGTCGAGCGACCGATGGGGCTGAACGACCAGAGGATAGGCACCGTCGTGGCCGTGTTGAAGGGCAGCGGCGCCAGTCGGGTGCTCGACCTCGGGTGCGGGGAGGGGCAGCTCATCCGAGCGCTCCTCGCCGACCGGAGCTACGAGCGGATCGTCGGCGTGGACGTCTCGCACCGGACGCTCGAGCGGGCCGGGGAGCGCCTGCGCCTGGCCCGGATGCCGGAGCAACAGCGGCGGCGCATCGAGCTCATCCATGGCTCCCTGGTATACCGGGATCGACGGTTAGAAGGCTACGACGCGGCCGCCGTGGTCGAGGTGATCGAGCATCTGGACGCGCCGAGGCTCGCGGCATTCGAGCGGGTGCTCTTCGAGCATGCACGGCCCGGCACGGTGCTGCTGACCACGCCGAATGCCGAGTATAACGTCCGGTGGGAGAGCCTGCCCGCCGGCACGTTCCGGCACCGGGACCACCGCTTCGAGTGGACCCGGCCGGAGTTCGAGGGCTGGGCGGCAGAGGTGGCTGGACGCTTCGGCTACTCGGTGCGATTCCTGCCGGTCGGGCCCGAAGACCTCGAGGTCGGCTCGCCGACACAGATGGGGGTGTTCCAGCGTCAGGATGGAC
>JAUJMR010000063.1 GCA_030446765.1 Chloroflexia bacterium | reverse complement strand
CACCGTGTGCGGCGGGCCTTCATTCGGGATCTCGCTCCTCATCTGCCGCGCGGGCCGCATGTTTACCAGATGTTGACGTCTTTTTTTACCCGATATTGACCGTTACACCCCACCATGGGCTCGCTCGATGCGTATATAGGGGAATGGATAAGATACTGGTGGTGGACGACGAGGCGGAGATTGCGGAACTCATCGCGATGATCCTCGACGAAGAGGACATTGACGTCCTCACGGCGGGCGATGGGCCGGAGGCGCTCGGCATTGCGCTCGAGGAGCAGCCCCGGATGGTGCTCACCGATGTCATGATGCCGCGGATGAACGGCGTGGAGCTATGCCGGCGGCTGCACGAGGCCCCACAGACTCAAGACACGGTGGTCCTGCTAATGAGCGCCGCGGGGAAGGTCGATCCGGGGGAGTGCAACGCGGTCGGCCTCATACGCAAGTCGTTCGATCTACACACCCTGTCGGAGACCGTGCATCGATACTTGCCTATCTCCTGAAAGAGCCTGTCCGCCGTCAGCCCCTGATGTGCAAGTGAATCCACTGTAGGTACGGGAGCACGGGCGTCACAACGCTGGCGGGGGAAGGGGCCGGTATGTGCCTACGTAACAACGTCGGGGTTGGCCCGTGATGACGGGTCAACGCGGAACTCGGCCCCGCAGTTGCCGCACGTGGCGGGAAAGTCGCCGGGCACATTGCTGTCCGCCTGCAATGGTATCTCATAGAGATCCTCGCGCTCGCACTCGGGGCATCGGGCCCGCACCCGCGGCGGTCCGGAGTGGTCGAATGTGCTGGGCACTGTCGGAAGTTGGTCCATGCTGGTTCCTCCTCATCAACTGTGTTTAAGTGTCTTCAAGCCGACACCGGCATCAATCGAGAGTTGCTCGTGAGCATAATTCGTCCCATCGTTTGCACTCACCATCACGCGCAATAGTAGCACCGTACGCACCCACGCGGTGATCCCGGTGCATCTCGTAGGCTCTCACCGATGCAGACTCTCAACCGACGCATCTGCCAGGTCCACCGGACCGCGCGCGGCCGCCATACCGGCATCCGTCGCGGCGCCGGTCTCCGTGCGCAGGGCCTCCAGGGCATCTCGCACCGGGATATGCACCCATTCAGGGCGGGTGGCCAGCTCATACCCCAGCTCGTACATCACCACCTCCAGCAGGAGTGTATCGAGCACGGCGGCGAGGTCGTCATTCGTTGGCAACAGGCAGGGTACTCGCCTGGCCGTGTGCAGGTACGCGCCCAGAAAAGCTGCGGAGACCCAGAGTCGCCAGTAGCGGCCCCATCGCTCCAAGTTCACCGATTGCCCCGCACCATCTGCCGCCTCGGCCTTGCCATATTGCGATATGGCAGCGTGGGCTGCGTAGCGCAGCGAGCGGAGCATACCGGCCACGTCGGTAAGCGACAGGCGCTTGAGCCGGCGCTCGGAGAGGTGCCGCGCCGGCGCACCCTCGAAGTCGATGATCGCGATGTCATTACCGGTGAAGAGCACCTGGCCGAGGTGATAGTTGCCGTGACAACGGATGCGCGCGGCGGTGATGGGGCGCTGCGATAGCACCCGGAAGCGATCAAGTGCCCTTTCCTCGAGTTCCAAAAGTTGGCGGGCTTCCGGCTGGGTTCGGACCGGCAACGTGCCCAGCTCCCGACGCAGCGACCTGAATGCCTTCCCGGTGATACTGCGCTGCGACTGATAGCGCGATCGCCGGTACAATGCCGTAGTGGCTTCGGGTGCGAAGTCGACATCCTCAGGATCCGACGCGAGTGCCGCGTGCAATTCGGCCGTTCGCCGTCCCAGCAGTCGGATGGCATCGAGATACGGACCGATAAGGTCCCTCGCAAGCGGCGGCGGCTCCTCGGAGGAGAGGGCCACGAGCGCCACGACGCCCGCCGGGATATCGCGAGGCGGTTCCCCCGCTGCCAGGGCACGGCACAGATAGCCCTCGAGATGCTCCAGCGTGCGTTCCCAGCCGTCCCCCTCGTTTGGCACATAGCGCTGCAGAATCGCCAGCGTCACCGGCTCCTGCCGATCTCGCCGATACTCGACGGCGCCGGCCAGTGGCGGGATGCGCGCGAACGCCCGCTCGGTGAGGAAGCGACCAAGCTCAACGTCAGGGTTGGGGCCAACTTCCAGGCGCCGGTACAGCTTCAGTACCAGCCGATCGCCATAGCGCACCACCGTATTGGTTCTCTCGACCTGCGCCTCCGCGGACTCCTGCTCGTCCACAACGCTCCCCGCAACTCGCCCAAACGCCGACGTCGGCACCATCGTAGTGCTACCTGCACCACCGTCCAGCGAGCCGTGGTTGACTGCCTCAAGCAGCGCATCGGCGAACCGCTGGTCGCTGAACGCATCCTGCAGGACCCATCCCGCAGGGTGTCCCTCGCCCCCTGTTTTCACGCGAGCGATGATCCCCTGCTCCGCCCCGGCAGCGAGAGGAGCGGCAGGTTGGATGGGCCTGCAAGCCAAGGGCAGGGCGTAAGTTTCCGACTCGCCGACGGCATACTCGACGCGGATCAGCGCCAGGTATGCCCACGCGCCGCCGTAGGGCACGGCGATGGCATCCACGATTCTGGTCGACAGGACCCTCCTCGCCTTCCCGCCGAACCACCGGCGCCCATGGAGATAGGCCGGGAGGATCTCCTCCAGTTCTTCTCTCCCGGCGCCCAGCACAAGCTCTTCCCACCCATCCACTGCTGTAAGGACCGGCACCGTAACCTCGGTCACACTGGGACGCTTCGTCGACTGGGGTTCGAGCACGAACCAGTGGAATGCGTGCGGGGACAGCACGAGTAACCGGGGGTCTCGAGGATTACCCCGGAGCGGGCTGCGCGAGAACATCTCGACGGGTACAAGCCCTCGCAGTGCGTCCAAATCGAGCGCAACCTGCTGCACGAAGCGCGACAGGTTGGCCACGACCAGCACCTTGTCATCCCCGTGGGTGCGGACAAAAGCCAGCACGCTGTCATTGTCGACATCAAGCAGGTCCATGCTCCCGCGCGCCAACGCCGGGTGGCGCTTGCGCAGCGCGATCAGCCGCCTGCTGAACGACAGCAGCGAGCTCGGGTTGCTGGCCTGGGCCTCCACGTGGACGCTCCCGTGGTGATACTCGTAGTCCATGATCAGCGGCAGATACAGGCGGTGTGGGTGTCCGTCGGAGAATCCCGCGTTGCGATCAGCGCTCCACTGCATGGGCGTGCGCACGCCGTCGCGGTCCCCGAGTTACGGGTTGTCGCCCATGCCGATCTCGTCGCCGTAGTACAGCACCGGAGTGCCCGGCAGGCTGAACAGCAGCGCGTTCATCAGCTCGATGCGCCGGCGGTTGTTGTGCAGCAGCGGCGCCAGCCTGCGCCGGATGCCCAGGTTGATGCGCGTCTCGGGACGATCGGCGTACACCCGGTACATGTAGAGCCGCTCCTCCTCGGTTACCATCTCCAGCGTTAACTCGTCGTGGTTGCGCAGGAACAGCGCCCATTGGCAACTCTGCGGGATGGGTGGCGTCTGTGCGAGGATGTCGAGCAACGGGAAGCGGTCCTCGGTGCGAATTGCCATGAAGAGGCGCGGCATCACCGGGAAGTGGAAGGCCATGTGGCACTCGTCCCCCTCACCGAAGTAGGCGATCGCCTCCTCAGGCCACTGGTTCGCCTCCGCCAGCAGCATGCGTCCCGGAAATCGGGCGTCGATATGGGATCGTATGTGCGTCAGGTACGCGTGAGTCTCCGGCAGGTTCTCGCAGTCCGTACCATCGCGCTCGAAGAGGTACGGGACCGCGTCGAGTCTGAGCCCATCCACGCCGAGCCCGAGCCAGAAGTCGACGACCTCGAGCATCGCCGCTTGGACGGCGGGGTTGGCGTAGTTGAGGTCGGGCTGGTGAGAGTAGAACCTGTGCCAGTAGTAAGCGCCTGCGACCGGATCCCACGCCCAGTTAGAGCGCTCAAAGTCCTGGAAGATTATCCGTGCGTCCTGGTATTTATCTGGTGTGTCGCTCCAGACGTAGTAGTCGCGCTCCGGGCTGTCCTCGGGGCTCGTCCGTGCGCGGCGGAACCACGGGTGTTCGTCGGATGTGTGGTTGAGGACCAGCTCGGTGATGACGCGCAGTCCCCGCCGGTGCGCCTCCTCAACGAAGGCGACGAAGTCCTCCAGCGTGCCGTAGGCAGGGTGGACGCCCATATAGTCCGTGATGCTGTAGCCGTCGTCCTTGAGGGGAGAGGGATAGAACGGGAGCAGCCAGAGGGCGGTGACGCCGAGCGCCTGCAGGTAGTCGAGCTTCTGCATCAGGCCGGGAAAGTCGCCGATGCCGTCGCCGTTTCCATCCCGGAACGCGCGGACATGCAACTCGTAGATGATCGCGTCCTTGTACCAGAGGGGATCGTCGCCGTGTACTGGTATATCCATGGAACGATTCCCTAACGCTGAACGCTCGTGCGAAAGATCCCGCGACTCAAACAGGTAACAATCACCATGCACGGCTGATCTCAGCATATTGCTCGCATCCACGAGATGACTTGTCGCCTATGCATCACGCGTCAGCCAGGAGCTTGCCCTGCTTCACCAGCAGCCGACGATCCTGCTCGGCAACGCCTTCGCAGCGAACTATCTGGGGATTGCGACCGCGCAGTCGATCACCCGCGCATTGACATGGTCGACGGAGTGGGCCGGGGAGGATACGTCAGATCAGCCTTATCACTGAACGAAACCGCGCTGACGCTCAGGGCGTCGGCGAGCAACGCGGGAACCATCCGCGGACTATTAGCTCGTGCTGATCCGATTAGACCGACCGTGGTGGCAACATCCCGCAACGGTGATGCGCCGGGAATGGTAGGCTCGCTCAGGCGAGCTAGATCACGCCCACGAGCCGGAGTATCACTATCGCGATGATGACCGCCACGACCGCGGCGATGATGGAATTGATGGACATCGATCCTCCTACAGACTCAGGGTACACACGCTGGTCTATCACCCGCCGGAGGCCCGCTTGCTATCGCTCCCTGGTGAGGCGCTCCGACAGCACCCGCGCCGCCTCATCGGCCAGCTCCGCCCCGGACGGCGACGCCGCCTGCCGCATCGCCGCAGCCACCTCCT
>JAUJMR010000062.1 GCA_030446765.1 Chloroflexia bacterium | reverse complement strand
CAGGAGCTGCCGCCCGTCCGGCAGTCGCGGCTCGGCCTCGGCAACCACTGTGGACAATGCAGCTAGGTCCCGGTTGCGCCGACGGTCATTGAAGCCACGCAACTCGATATCCACGGTATCCTCTCCCGGGACCACGCGCCCGTGCAGCTGGAAGAACGGTATGAGCCGCTGCCAGGTGGCTCGGCAGTATTCAGGCGGGAAGTAGTTGTCCCGAGCCCACATTGCGAGGTTGGCCAGCACTAGCTTCAGGACCGTCATCACCTGGTCCTTGCTGTCGTCCAACTCATACATCTGCCTCTCGCCCGCCTTCAGATCCTCCATCTCTCGGAGGAGCTCCTGCTGCTCCTGGCAGTAGCGCTCCCACTTGGCGTACTCTCGGTTGCACGTGTCGTGGGAGCGGTAGTAGCCCCGCCAGTGCCCCTCCATCTCCGCCTCCACCGCGTCCACGAGCTCCTTACCTCGCGCCCGGTACTCACGCGAGGACAAGCCTTCCCCTTCCATCGCGAACAATCGGCCGTTGAGCTCCGAATATGCCTCACGGCTGCGTGCCTTCGCCCGCTTCCACCGCCGGTCGGAGGTCCTCTGCGCCCTCAGCGACGCCAGCCTTGCCTTCTCTGCCCACCGCCGGGCGTTGCCGAGTCTCTCCTCCAGGGCTACCCGCTTCTTCTCGGCCTCTGAGTTAGGTACCAGCTTCTTCGCGTAACCGTGGTTCGTGTCCAGGCCTAGTGGCAGCAGCCAGTCGCGGATGACGTTCTCCTGGATCGGCCAGCGCTTCCTGTATGTGCCAGCCAGCTCTGACGGATCGATCCCTGTGGCGGTCGTGACGATGGGTACGAGCGCGGGCTCGGTGGGCATCGCGGCTTTGGGTTTGGTGATCGACCCCCCGTCGGACCACCGGGGGCTGTCGGCGTAGTCTGCGTAGGGTGACCTGTGTTGATCCCGCGGCTCGGAGCACGGCACCAGCCGGCGTAGATCCCGCACGAGCGCTGCTCGCATGTCGAGACGTTCAGGGGGACGGTTGGGGAGTGGAAGCGAGCAGCGAGCCGCGGTCACCTCCCGTGTGAGTTTGCCGTGCCGATCCCACCGGAGCGGTACGAACTCGCCGACATCGGTGAAGGACCCCATCCCTGCGTGCTGGTTGCTCCTCAGCACTGTGATGACATCCCGACCCTCCCTCGCGAGCCCCGCCAGGAACCCCGCCGCCATCCCCTCGCGGTCGATGACAATACGTCTGAGCGACTGCTGACAGGTGACCCGCTCGTACCGCCCGACGATCTTGGGCAGTCCAGCTGTCAGGTGGGTGTCGCCTCGGTGGGTTGTAGCGAGCAAGGGATGTCCTTGCTCGTCGTGCAGCAGCATCAGTACACGGCATCCCAGCACCTTGCCGCACCTCGACACCAGGCCGCGCGGGAGGAGCTTGTCGCTATACACTGCCTTGCGGTGGCCGTCGACGTAGTAGGCGTGAGGCGGATCGTAGGCAAGCCGCGGTTGGCGCCCCCACAGCTTCGAGGTCCACCCGACGAGCGCATCCGTGAGCTTCTCGGCTCCGCCAGCCCTCGCTACTGCGGACAGGAATCGGTCGGTGTGGCGGTAGCCGTAGGCTCGCGTCCGGCCGGTGAGCAGTGCCAGGGCGTCGCCGGTGTATCCGCGTAGGTCGTAAGTCCGCTTCAGGCCAACGGCGGGCAGGAACAGCAGCGTCAGCAGCAGCGCCCGGCGGCAGTCACGATCCTGGTGATGCCGCCGACCGTTGTCGGCAGGGAGATCTTCGGGCAGCGCCGCTTCCAGCGCATCTATCAGGCCAGTCTCGTGAAGTGCAGCCAGGAGCAGGAGATACCCTGCCCCCTCGACCCAGCCTCGCTGCTCACCTTGCCGATTTTCCCCCCACCTCTCGGGAACTGATCCCAAGAGCTCTCCTCGTCCTGTTGATCTGGCTGATGCTTACGGCGACCCCGAACCGCTCGCCGATCTCGGCCTGCGCCACCCGGCTGGGGCTATCCGGAGCACCCCGGCAGTACTCCACGAGCCACTCCCGGACCGGCGTGGTCAGCTTGTAGGGGTGCCCGTGGCGCCCGTCTGTGAGTCCTTCCTCGCCTCTGGTCCTCACGACCTTGAGCGCCCTGTATGCTGTCCTCTCGCTGATCGCTACATCAGCTAGCTTCAGTGCCTCCCTGCAGGGCAGGCCGTGCTGCATCCCATCCACGACGCGTAGCTTCGCCCTGCGCCGATCCCCCTGACCCATCGGACCATCCTCCATCAAGCGCAAATCCACGTACGATGGGCGAGAGTGTAGCTCAGCCTACGCTGTCAGTCTAGACGCTCAGGGCCGACTTCCTGGACCTGCGCTGGGCGGGCTCGACCCGGCGCTCAACGCCCGGGTACCGCGGAGGCGACCCGGCCGTTGCGCGCCCTGCCGGATGAGTTGCTCTCGGGGTACGAGCCGCCATCCTCGATGTTCCCCATAACGGTGGCGGTATCAACCGCTCAACGCACCAACATCGCTATCACAGAATTCGCACCATGGCGGGCTCGCGGAGGGAAGCGTTGGCGAGGCAAAGCATCGGCAAGAGGTGCACCGGCCTTCCTTCAGATTCGAGCTCTTACCTCTAGGGAGCTCGTTTCTAGCCGTACGGCTATCTGTTCAACTAGTGGGTCGTCCGTCGAGGCAGCTTGCCATTTTTCGAGAACGGTCCCCGCGTCGGATAGCCCATGCGCTTGCGCCACTTCCCACCGCAGCGTCGGCGCCTGTAGGCTCGCTCTCGTCTGGCCTTGCGCCTCCTGCCCCACTCGAACGGCGTGGGCTCCCGATTCCACCCACACACGGTCGCTTCAACCACTGGATGATTCGCTGGGAGCTTGTAGGGTGCGATGCCTCAAGGCTCGTCTCGTCAGGATGCGCTGCACGGACTCGGCCATGGTTGAGCCAAGGTTCCCACCCAGCGGCGTGTACAGCGGCATCACCCGTGCTCGAACATCCACAACACCATCTCCGGCGCTCTTGTGCCCGGCGAGGTTGTCCAGCACCAAGAGTTCGAAGGTGCGGCAACTCCTCGCTGAGCGTTATCCTCACCGATAGTCCTCCTGCCAGCTCTTCCAGAGCTCCGAGTCTGTTCATCGCTGAGCATCTTCTCCGGCTCCGTAAGCGCTCCAGGATCTGCGTCACCCCTTGAGCCACGGATGCAGCACACGGCTGGCGGAACTTGTAACCCCCTTCGCCCTCACCTCACCGCTCTTTGGGTGAAATAGTGTTAGTAGTTTCTGCCGTCCCGCCACGGAAGTATTCGTGTGGTCGATGTGCGGGGCTCACCCTCGGGCTCCCAACTGCTACCAGGGTACGGCACCGTCTGGTACGGTCCCGCCTCGTCCTGGGTCCATACCTCCAAACCTAACCGCTCGCCCTCCAGATACGCGCGCCTGATCAAGTTTTTTGCCGTGGCGTCGCGGTCCGTCACCCTCGACGGGCCTCCCTGCGCCTCCTCATCACCGTGCCGGTGTCGCACCGCGCCGCATCCTGGCTGCCAACTCAAGCCTGCATCTCTGGGAGCACACACCAGATAGTATCCCCAAGGATCCTGGGCAGCCCACCAGCCGCTCCCCGCAACGCTCGCTGCAGCGTCGATAGCGACCAGGTGGCCGTGCCATCCGCCTCCTGTCCGGTGCGCCGCACCTCAGCAAGCATCCTCCTCGCGCTCCCCAGCGCGGCAGGCCCTCCTCCGTGTCTTGGCTCCAGCGCCGCTATACCCTCCTGGTTGAAGCGACACCAGGGAGACGGCATCACCAGAACGGCGACCAGCAAGCCTCGCTGCCTCGGTATAATCCCTACCTTCGGCTACCGCTAGCAACGCCTTGGCGCGGGCTACGTGCGTGACGGGCTGGCCTGAGACCGGCTGATCCGCTCCAGAAATCCCTCGCATTCCTCCGTGAGCAGTCGTAGCGGGTCGCTCTTTCTGCGCCGAGGTGCAGGCTCCTCCGTACTGTCAAGCCAAGCACCGAGTATACTCCGCCTATCCGTATGGCTGTGTCCATGACGGACGACCCACTCGTTCTGGCCAGGCGACCGGCCCAGCTCTCCGGTACTTCTATCCCGCCGCATCTGAGGTAGCTATGAGCGAAAATACTGCCTCTACTTTGCCCTGCGACACGTTTCCTCCCATGGGGCCGAAGGAATCCGCGTAACTCCGTACCAACCCGATAGTGATCAGGCTAATCAGTCTCTACCGGGCTCCAGGGCTTGCAGCCTCCGAAACTGCTTGCAGGATTGTGTTCGGCTGGCCGATCACCAGCGTCTTCTCCAACGAATGATATTGATCGCACCAGTCGGATCGATTACGAACGTGGCAGGTCGTGATATCGCTCGGCCTTCGGCTCGTTCCTTATAACACGCCGTAAGTCCCAATGACCCTGCCGATCAGCGTCTGCAAGTACGGGAAAGGGGAGGTCCAATTGTGATTCTCAGCTTGGCGCCGCCTCCTGATTCTCACTGCTTATATGACGATCTGAGCCCCGTGCTGGCCAAATTCTGGTGGTGTTGGCGCAACTGCGCCATTTGCACCGCAACTTGTCACCACCCGCCTCGATAGAAGACGAAAAGCTAACGGCCTGCCAAGCAGATCTTGGAGCCGGACCGATCTACCGTCAGCACCTCTAGTAAGTCTGGCGCCAAATCACCGACGTTCGCCTGCAGTAGGGGCATAGAATTCCTCCTTCCAAATTAGGATGGGGCGCAATTGTGACCACATCGTTTCCCGTAAGAGTGCCCCATCTCCATTCGGGTGATCGCGGCCGGCCTCCCACCCGCTTCGGTCAAGTGTCGTATTGCAAACCACCTGCCGCGGAGGACCCTCCGCAAGCGGCGTTATTTAGCGCAGGAGGCAGGGCAGCCCTTGTCGTGCTGTGCCCCTTGCTCCCGCCTCTGACTCATTGCCGCTTTCCACTGGCAGGCCGCGAGCCTGGTGCTATATACTACTGTGTGATGGCACCCTTGAAGCAGGATGTCGGCCCAGTGGTGATATCGCGCATCTAGACTGAGACCGTGATTCCGCCCACCTCGCACCCGTCGTCGCTACTATACTTGGCGCCTCCAGTACAGGCTTAGTCTCATTCTTGTTATGTCACCTTTGGTGGTGGGCCGACCCTGGGAAAGTATATTCGGTTCCGGGGTTTTCCGGCATGAGGAACCTCCGCATACGGTGTTATCAAAGCGTGAGGCGGCAGCGCGGTTCCGTAGGGGATGAGGAGTCGCTGTCGCCTTTGCTCCGCTGCTGCTCTTGGCTACTAGGCCGCGCGAGCCTGGTGCCGTGATGGTGATGGCATCCTTGCACCCAAGAGACTCCGCATCAGTTCCTAAATGCTTCCAAGCTAGCTTCATAGTGGCAAGGATATGTGGGGCGGCGGGATCGTCGTCCAGGGCGTAGGGTTGCCGATCTGGCGCAGGCCTCTTTGGGTTGCTCGCGCAACTTCCGCAGGACAGAGTCTTTGCATCCTCTTGCAGCAGTGTGAACTGCTACGCCCGTGGTTGTGCGTTACCTTCCTTGCGCGAGGAGCGCCACAGCCACTCGATGCGGTTCGCCTCCGGATCGTACTCGGCGTGTATACCAGGCGCAGATCGCCCTGCAGTTACAAGGCGCACCAGGAGTGAGCCTTCCGGCGTGTGTACTGGCGTCGCAGATCGCTCATCGCTACTCTGCCGCGCTCCTCGAGCGCACGACTGCGGCCCGAGTTGATGGCAAGAACGGTTGCGCGCGTCCGGGCGCAGTCAGCGTATGCATCCAGCCGTCGCGCCAGTCCACCAGCCCGAACCCGTGTACCTTCTGATTCCCCGGCGCCTCTACGAGCCGCTGTCCCCTCCTGCCCCCGGGCACCATACCCTGGTGGAGCGTCGGGTGGAGCGCGAACTCCACCCTCGTCCTGCAGGTACAGATCCGCCTTGGGCAGGAGCGCCAGCAGATCGGTCAGGTCGTCAGAAGTGCTGCCTGCAGTTGGGCTCTACCAGTTCAGTTACGGGTGGAGGCTCGGTCTGTGACGCGGCCGACAGCAGCACCTCCACCCTCAACCTTTTCCTCCTTTAACCCCGGCTGCTCGGCCGCCTTCCTGCGAGCGTCCACGTCGGTCGCTTCGCGGACACGTAGCCGTTCGCGTGCAGGTAGTGCCGCACCGTCCATGCCGACAGCGATGCCTGTCCGCCCCGCCAGCGGTGCTCCGCCAGCAGCCCGGTCGTCCAGTTCGCGCTCTCCATCCCCGCCTCACGTGGGCTCAGCCCGACAACCGCAGCAAGCTGCGCCTCCCACTCGGGCGTGACGACCCGCGCGCCTCCCGGTGGCTTCTTCCTCGGCACAGCCCCGCTACCCCCATCCACGTAGCGCCGCAGCACTTCTTGCACGGTGTCGGGCTCCCTTGTCCAGCGGCGCTGATCTCGTACGAAGTCTTCCTGCGCGCCCAGGAGCACCATCTGGTACCGGCTGCGTCTCCGCGTCCGGGGGATTCGCGGTATAGCCGTCAACTCAGCGGCTCGCGCCCTCAAGCGAGATGCGTATCGTGCGGTGTGCATCGTACCGCCCTTCCGTGACAATACCTACCCATCTACTCCGTGCCGCAAACCCACCCCAAGATGAAGCGTAGAGGTGGGCTCGCCGAGTGAACGTAAACCCGATTTGCCGGACCAGTGCCGAGCTTTCAACTTCGATCTGTGCGGCCTCGAACTCAGCTGGGGCAGGTAGCCCAGGCTCGCGGTAGCCGCTTCTGCTTATACAAGCACTCAACACTGCCATAATCGGTGATATGGTTCCGGCGATAGAGCGGGCCTACAATCGATCCCACCTTGTCCACTGTACGGGCTAACGTTCCCTTGCGTAAGCCTTACGACTAAGCCTCGGTTAGGTCGGCTTGTGTGGTTCGGCTCTTCCTGGGCATCGAGCGGCCGATCCCTGGTCGAGGTGCGACTAACCTGTCCCCCATTCCAACCGATACCTCCCTGTAAACTCTGCGCGGAATTGCCTGAACTCTCCTGGCTGTGCTAGGTCCATACTCGCACAGACCCAGCCCAGGAGGTCAACTATGACGGCCCAAGCGCGGATCGCAACTCCCACTTCCGATATTCCCCAAGCATCGGAATCCTACACAGCCACGACACTCGAGCAGGCCTGGAACAGCCTGGATCCGTACCAGAAATCCGTGGTGAGTCGGACGTTAGTGCGTCTGATGGCTATGAGACGATCGATGAGTATTCCCGAGAAGATCACACCTGCCCACCATGGCGCCTGCAGGCATACGTGTACGTCAGGCAGTCCACGCCGAAGCAGGTACGGGATAATCGCACAAGCCAGGAGAACCAGTACGCCCTGGTTGAGCGCGCGATCCAGCTTGGCTGGCCGAGATCGAGTATTCGCGTCATAGACGAGGATCTGGGCAAGTCCGGGGAGCGACGGGCACAGGAGCGGCTTCCGCGCTCGTCGGTGCAGTAAGCTTGGGCCACGTCGGCATCGTGCTCGCCTACGAAGCCAGCCGGCCCTGGCGCGCAATAACGCCGACTGGTACGCTGCTGGATCTCGCTGCCGTGTCCGACACGCTCATCGCCGATGCTGATGGCGTGTTCGATCCCGGAGAGTACAACGACCGGCTTGTTGCTGGGCCGGGGATACGAGCGAGGCCGAGCCTAACCCGTTACGCCTGCCCCATGCCAGCAAGCGGCGCCAGATAGAGCAGGGGACCTACAGGCAGTCGCCGCCGACCGATCTCGGTGCGGGCCGCCGGATGGGCGCGGATGAAGGATCCGGACTTACAGGTGCGGCACGCCATCGAGCTGGTGTTCGAGCGCTTTGCGAAGATCTGCGCCTGCCCGAAAGTGCTCAAAGGGGCCGCGCGAGGAGGGGATACTGCTCCCACGCAAGCAGGTCGGGGGCTACACGCGGGGCACATTGCCAGGAGGAAGCCCTCGGAGTCGGCTATCCACGAGATACTGACGAACCCGGCGAGCAGCGTTTGTTTACGGGCGTACGGGCTTCTAACGGTGCTGGCGAAGTCGGGGCTGCACTCTCAGGCGCCCTGTGGAGGAGTGAGTGATTCCGTCACGACGCCTATCCTGCTTATATCGGTTGGGAGGAGTACTTGGCTAACAGGCGGCAGCTATCCGGACAACGCCAGCAACTACAGCAAGTGATGTGTCTGGGCCCTCGACAGGGGGTAGCATTGCTTGCGGGGCTTGTGGTGTGCGGCCACTGCGGCAGACGGATGCAGGTCTCCTACAAGCCGGCGATCCGCTACGTATGCAAGGCGCTGCCCGATTCCCACGGCGACACGGATGACAGTATTCGAACGGCGAGAGGTTGGAGGCCGCCGTGGTGGAGGCGTTCTCGCGGCGCTGGCGCCTGCAGAGCTCGATCTGCTCGACGAGGTGTTGGCTACGCAGCGGCAGATCACCAGAGGTTGCCGTGCACCGCCGAGCAGGTGCAACGCGCCGAATACGAGGTGAGGCTCGCCGAGAGGCAGCAGCGATGGCGGTGCTGGACACCGGCTGGTCGCCGCTGAGTTGGAGAGGAGATGGGAGCGCGCTGCAGACTCTGGCGGAGACCCGCCAAGCTGCAGAGAGGGTCTCGCGAACTCAGCCAGTATCCGCTCTGCATCCGCGGGCTGCGTGCACAGTTGCGCGATCTGGGGCCTCGGCTACCCGAGCAGGGAGAGCGGTCGTTTCACACCCGAGCAGAAGAAGCACCGCTTCGCGCAGTCTCATCCGATGTGTCATCCTCAGGCGACCGGTGCCGGACAAGGTGGAAATCAGGATCGTATGGGTGAGCGGAGCGTTTTCCGAGCTATCCGTCTGCCCTTCGATGCGTAGCACCTCCGATCTGGAAGGGTACGACCATCTGGTCGAGCGCATGGCAGTTGAGCGCCGAAGGCTATGACGACATCCGGATAGCGCACGGGTTCACCGGCGAAGGCTTCCACAGCGCCCGGAGCAGTAAGGTACACAAGGGGGTTGGTCTGTAGTAAGGTTCGTCACGCCTTACGGCTTCCGTCGCCACTAGCCGAATACCGCACCAGCGACAAGATCGACGGCTCGTGGACACCCCGGTCTGCCAGGAGCCCCTGCAGATTTCGTATGCTCGAGTCCACGGTCTGGCGGAGGATGGGTACTACCCGTCACCCGGCATCCCATATCCGGTAACCTTCTCGTGCCGGATGATGCCGTCGTATCGGGAAAGCCTCTGGCGAGGTTCGGGGCTGCCTCGAACTCGACCGGGGGCAGGTAGCCCAGGCTCGAGTGTAGCCGCTTCTGGTTGTATACGTCCTCGATGAAGTGCCCGATGTTCGCGTCGGCCTCCTCAATGGTGCGGTATTCGTTCAGGTACACCTCCTCGATAGTCTAACCGCAAGTGACAAAAGGGGTAGCGAGACCCGGACTGGGATGTGGGCACGACGTAGCGGATCTCCACTTCCTCGTCGGTGACCACCACGTGATCGATGAGCAGTTCCACCAACGCCCTCTTGCGCTCGAACGTCGCCGTGTCGAGCCCCGACCTCACCTGCCGGCAGAACTCCTCGATAGAGTCCGCCACCTTCCCGAGCTCTATCCTCTGGCGAGCGAGCGCGTCGACTTGTTCCTGCTGCGCCCGCAGCGTCTCCATCCTGCTGTCCAGCTCCCGCCGCTTGCGCTCGAACTCCGGCATCTGTAGCACCCCGCCCAGGTACGCCTCCAGCAACCTCTCCTTCTGGCGGTCGATTCCCGCCATCGCCTGCCCGATGTTGGTTCGCCTCGCCTGTAGCTCCCGCGGCAGCCACGCCCCTCCCTGTGCCCTCTCCAACGCCGCCGCTACCTGCTCGCGATCCATCAACACCTCGCGCAGATCCTCCCACACGAGCTCGTCGAGCTGTTCCGCGGGGACATACCTGGTCGTGCATCGCCTGCCCTCGCTGATTCTGAGCTTGTCGGTCCTGCCGCGGCACACGTAGTAGTCGTACCCCTGCGGCATCGTCCGTGCTCCCGCCGTCAGCTTGCACATCCCGCAACTCACTAGCCCCCTCAGCAGGTACTCGTGCCTGGTGTTGCGCATCGCCGTCCGCTGGTTACGGCTCAGCTTCTCCCTCACTAGCCCGAACACCTCCTCGGATACGATAGCGGGCACCGGGATGGCCACCCATTCATCCTCGGGCTTGAGCACGTGGCTCAGGCCTGGCCCCACGGGTAGCAGCGCCGATACCCTCCCCCTGGACGGCACCGAACGCAGGCGATTACCGTAGGTGGTGCCGGTGTAAGCGGGGTCCTGCAAGATCGCCCGGACGCCGCAGCCGGTCCAGTAGGGCCTGCCCCTCGGTCTTTATACCATCGCGCTCCAGCCTCCTGGACACCGTGTACAGGGTCGCTCCATCCTTGAGGTACCACGCGAACATCTGCGCGACCACCGCCGCCTCGTACCCCTCCAACCTCACACCCGCAGGGTCTCTCGGACGTTCGGGATCGACCCGATATCCGTAGTGGCCCCTCGTCCACGGCAGCAACTGTCCCGCCCTCATCTTCGCGAGCTTCCCCCGCCTCATCCGCTCCGTGATCAGCGAGCGCTCGTACTCCGCCACCGCCCCCCGGATCTGCAGCAGCAACTGGTCGTTCGGATCCTCGCTCATCGGACGGTCCACGAACTCTACCCGGCAGCCGTGCCCCTCCAACTCCTCGATCAGGAGCACCTGGTGGATGTACTTCGGAGCCAATCTGGAAGGCTCCGTGATGACCACCACGTCGAGCTCGGCCAGACCCGCGTGATCGCGCAACCTGTCGAGTCCGGGACGGCTCAAGGACGCCCCGCTGTACCCATCATCCGGATAGACTCGCTCCTCGTCGAACTCCCAACCCTGCTGCTCCAGATGTGTCCGCAGCCGCGTCAACTGCTGCTGGATAGTCTGGTCCTGCGCCTGCCGCTTGCTCGAGACCCTCGCGTATATCCCGGCCCTCATCGTCCGCCTCCCGTGCCCACTTCAGGAGGCGCTGATACGCCTGGTCCCATCGACGCTCGGCGTCGTCCCTGCTCACCTCTGTCCGCCGAACCCGCCGCTGCCGCTCCATCGCCGCCTCCTGCATCCGCTCCAGGAGGACATTCTCGCAACCTCGGACCCGGCCGTCTCCAGCTCAGATGAAGCTGGCCGCGACGAGTGAAGCAGAATTTGTCATTTGTGATTAGACTATCTCCGTCTTGAGCGTCTTGAAGAAGCTCTCTGCCTTGGCGTTGTCATATGGGTTGCCTTTCCCCGACATGCTTATCTTTGCGCCTGCCGAATCCAGGACCTCGATGTACTCGCTTGATGCGTACTGCACGCCTCGGTCGGAGTGGTGGATAAACCCGCGAGGAGGCCGGCGCTCCACAAGCGCCATCCGCAGCGCGGCGAGCGTCAGCCGGGTATCGATGAACCGGGACAGCGCCCAGCCTATGCACTTTCTGGAGTACGCGTCGAGGATCGCCGCCAAGTACACGAAGCTGGTCGGTAAGCGGATGTATGTGATGTCGGCAACCCAGGCGCAGTTGAGCGAGTCTGTCACCATCCCCTTGAGCAGGTTGGGGTAGGTCCTGTAACGATGAGTGGAGTTGGTCGTAACCACAAAACGCTTCCTCAGCTGACACAACAGCGATTCCTGCCGCATCACCCTGAGCGCCCGCTTGTGGTTCGTGTCCCACCCCTCCCTGCGCAGTTGCTCCGTCACTCGCCTGTACCCGTATCCGGGGAACTCTAGGACGATCCGCTCGATGGCGTCCCTGAGCTCCACATCGCGCTCAGCCTTCTCCTCGGCGCCGGGCTTGTCATAGTACCAGGAACGGCTCACCCCGAACAGCTCGCACAGCGACCGCAGCGATACCTCCGGATGCTCCTCCAGCACCTGGCTCATCAGTGCGTGCCGTTCCTCGACATCACCGTGCGCGAGGCTTCCTACGAAAACCCGATCTATGCGGCTCTAGGCTTGAGCTCCACCTCGTAC
>JAUJMR010000061.1 GCA_030446765.1 Chloroflexia bacterium | reverse complement strand
GGCGCGGTGCTGCCGGGATCTCGCCCCGCCTTGGGTCAGGATCCGGCGTACGGCGACAGCGGCTCGGGCGACCACGGCAACGGCGCGGACACGGGGCCGCAGCCGGGTGGCGCCCAGAACCTCGACACTCCGGGCCACAAGATGGTGATGCCCACGGTCAGGGGGGAGGTGGACCACGCCGCGAACGGGTTCGACCCCTCCGAGATCCTGACCGACTTCGACGCCGGGAAGGTCAGCACGCTGCCGAACGGCCAGACCCTCCACGAGTACGAGTTCGTCGCCCGGAACCAGGAGATCGAGGTCGTGCCGGGCGTGGTCTACCCAGCCTGGACGTACAACGGCCGGGTCCCGGGCCCGACCATCCGGGTGCGCGAGGGCGACCGGGTGCGCATCAGGTTCGTCAACGCCACCGAGCACCCGCACAGCATCCACTTCCACGGCGTCCACCCGGGCCTGGTGGACGGCGTGTTCGACAAGAAATCGGGCCAGATGCCGCCCGGCGAGGAGTTCACGTACGACTTCGACGCGGAGCCCTTCGGGCTGCACCTGTACCACTGCCACACCGCCCCACTCGCCCAGCACATCGCCAAGGGGCTGTACGGCGCGTTCATCATCGACCCGAAGGACGGCTGGCAAAAGGCCGACCGTGAGTACGTGATGGTGCTGAACGGCTTCGATGTGGACTTCGATGGCGAGAACGACTTCTACGCCGTCAACTCCATCCCGTTCCACTACGACCACGACAAGCACCCGATCAAGATCAAGGTCGGGGAGCTGGTGCGAGTCTTCCTGGTGAACATCCTCGAGTTCGATCTGATGAACTCCTTCCACATGCACGCGAACTTCTTCAATTACTACCCGACGGGCACCAGCCGAACGCCCAGCGAGTTCACCGATACCATCGCGCAGGCACAGGGTCAGCGCGGCATCCTGGAGTTCCGGTACAAGTTCCCCGGCAGATACATGTTCCACGCCCACGTCACGGAGTTCGCGGAGCTCGGTTGGACGGGCGTGTTCGAGGTGGAGGAGTAACCATGGCAACGACCACTACCCCGGCTTCGACCGGCGGGACCAACAAGACCGGCGCGCGCACAGTCGCGCTCTTCCTCGTACCGCTCGTGCTGCTGGCGGGCGTGATCGCGCTCTTCCTCGGCACGAACGGCGCGGGCCTGAACGTCGAGCCCGCCGCGCCGATCGAGACGGTGCAGTTCGGGCGCACGATCCTGCGACCCGGACAGATAGAGGTACACCTGCGCAACACCAGCCCCCAGGAGGTGACGATCGCCCAGGTGAACATCAACGACGCCATCTGGCCGTTCGAGATCTCGCCCAGCCCGACGATACCGCGCCTGGGTAGCGCTGTGGCGACCCTCGACTACCCGTGGGTTGAGGGCGAGGCGTACGGGCTGACGTTCTTCTCCGGCAACGCGGTCGCGTTCGGGACCGAGATCCCGGTGGCGACGACGACCGCCACCGCGTCGGCGAAGACGCTCTGGAGCTTCACCCTGGTCGGCTTCTACGTCGGCATCATCCCGGTGGTCCTGGGCATGCTCTGGCTCCCAGCACTGCGGCGCCTCGGGCCGCGGGCCATGATGTTCCTGATGGCCGTCACGGTGGGTCTGCTGATCTACCTGGGGCTCGACGCGACCACCGAGGCGTTGGAGTTGGGCGGCGAGCTGGGAGGTCCGTACCAGGGCGTCGGCCTGATCGGCATCGGCATCGTGGGCACCTTCCTGCTGCTGGACGCGATCTCGCGACGGCAGATGGGCGTCGGCCGGAGCGAGAGCGGGCAGAGGATGACCCTGGCGTCGATGATCGCGGTGGGCATCGGGCTGCACAACCTGGGCGAGGGGCTGGCGATCGGCGCGGCCTATGCCGTGGGTGCGGCCGCGCTGGGGGCGTTCCTGGTGATCGGGTTCATCATCCAGAACATCACCGAGGGACTCGGGGTCGTCGTGCCGATCTCGAGGGACAAGCCGTCGCTGCGCTCGCTGGCGCTGCTCGGGCTGATCGCGGGAGCGCCAGCGATCGTCGGGGCCTGGGTCGGCGGGCTGATCTCCTCACAGGTGCTGTCGGTGCTGTTCCTGGCGATCGGCGCCGGTGCCGTCTACCAGGTGGGGTATCAGATCGCGAGGCAGATGATCTGGAAGGACGAGGCGAAGCAACCGATGCCGATGACGGCCTTCGCGGGCATCACGGCGGGGATGCTCATCCTGTATGTCACCGGACTGGTGATCAAGTAAGCGGGGATGTCGGTGACGGAGGAGAACAGGTGACGCGGATCTCGCGCAGAACGCTCCTGAAGGCGATGGCGGCGGTTGGAACGCTCGGATGCGGAACTGGCCGCCGCCTGCAGGGGCGAGAAGGGCCCCAGAAGTCGAGATGAACGGGCTGGACTACGCTCCGGCAAGGCTTACCATCAACGTCGGGGACATCGTCACCTGGCGGAACACGGATGGGATGGCCCACACCGTCACGGGCGACCCGACGAAGGCGCGCAAGCAGGCGAGCGCACGGTCGTTGGAGGGCGTGCCGAGCCGTGGGACTCAAGGCAGAGGCGGCCAGTCCTGGAGTCGTAGGCTTGATGTCCCAGGCGAGTACACGTACTTCTTGGTATCCCGCACGTAGCTGTCGTGATGGTTGCCACCCTGATCGAGGTGATGCGAACACATCCGCGCACCACCCTACGACACTCGGTGCGGCGTACCACTGGAGAGAATGCTATGGGGTAACGATTCTGGCCACGAACATACGTGGTGAGACACTGGAGACAGGTCTCGTATACGGGCGGCGGCACCGTCGCTCGTAGCCGGGTTGCTCCATATCAGCTACGCCCCGACACTACGCAGAGTGGTGGGGCTACGGAGCGTTCTTCCTCAGTAGTAGCGGTCGCTCAGGTACTTCTGAGTGATGGTTCAAGTTGTATCGGCTGCGACAACGACTCTTCTTGATGGTATCATCGGGAACCTCGCGGTGATCTCCTCTGAGCGTCGTGACGCGCACCGCCGGGGTCTTTCCTTTGGTCTGCACGCGGGAGAGGTGGGAGGAGGTGGGAGTGATCGACCTGGCTCGGTGGCGGCTGGGAGGCGGCGCTTTGTTGCGCCGCTCGCGCTGCCTGAGGTCGCCGGCACCGAGGTGGTCCCCACTGCGAGCCGGCCGGATGGAGTCTGAAGCGGTGGGCAGTGATGTTTCCTTAGTCGGACAGCCGAGGGCTATCTGGAGGCCATTTACGAAGCCGCAGAGGGCCAGCGGTAAGGCCGTCACGTCCGCCGTAGCGCGCCGGCTGGGCGACGGACCAGCGCGATGCGCATGATCCGAAAGCTCACCGGGTTGCTGGAGCACACTCCGTATCACGGTGCGAAGCTGATGCCCGCTGGCGAGGCGCTGGCATTGCGGGCCGCTCGTCGCCGCGACCTGATAGCACGATACTCGATACGGTTCCTTGATTACTCGTCGGCAGAGGCAGGCATCGAGGCCGACCGGCTGGAACACGTAATCTCGCAGAAGTTGGAGACCGACTTGGGGTGTTGCTTGGGAACGTAAGTCTGGGACGGAAGGGAAACTCGCCTCACGCGGCGTAGTGGAAGTGATTGGCGCACGCCACGATGGAAGCTCGCCCCAGAGGCGGAGAGACTATGACACTGATGCAGCGCCCGTTGAGGTGGGTCGGGCACCTGGAAGCGTCCTGGTCGTGTCCGTCTCTTCGTGTGTTCTCGACTCACTTTCATCTACGCCGGACTGCAGAAGCTGACCGACACCCCCGGGTTTCCTCGACCCTGCCGCTACCGGTTACGCTGGCGAGCAACTGCTCGGCTTTGCGGCGCGGGCTGCTGCTCTCGCCTTTGATCACACGGTTCGCCGTCCCGAACGCCACCCTAGTCGGCGCCGTCATCGTCCTCGCGGGTGATCTGGATAGGGGTATTTACGCTCGCGGGACTGCTCTCACGCCTGGTTTCGGCCATAGGGCTGCTCACAAGCGTCATCTAATGTCTAACTGCCACGTGGACCGTCCAGCCGTACTTCCTCGGTGCGGATATACCTTACGCTGTGTGCTGGCTGGTGCTCCTGCTTGCTGGTCCCGAGCTTGGCAGCCTCGACCACTACCGCGGCATGGCGACGGTGATGCCGACGCTCGCCTCGTACCTGGTGGCACTGCGCTCAGGCGGTCTGTCGGCAGCGCGAACCGTGGCGTTCGGCGGTATTCTCGCGACCCAGCTAGCCGAAACGCTGGACGCCGGCCGGGGGAGAAGGCGGCCTCAGCCGATCTGTCCTCGGCGCAGCGGGCCGGTTCCGCCAGCCTGTTCTTAGCAATCCTGGCCCTGCCAAGTCCCCTTGGCTGGGCGCTGATCGCCGGCGGAGTGCTTCAGCCGCCGTGCTGCTCGGTCGTATTTCCGGCGCCCGCGTCACCGACTATGGAGCCCACGCGGTGAACGGAGGGGTGGTAGCTTTGTTGGTGAAGTCTAGTGATGTGGAACCAGCGATTGAGCAGTGGCACTCGAAGGCCCAGGCGGAGGCCCTGTGGGTTCTTTGTGGCAGCCGAGTCCGTGAGGAGTTACAACAGACATGGACGGTCTATCTTGGGGACGATCTTAGTGTTGTTGGTGGTGCTACTGGCTCGACCAACGGCTATTTCGTCGCCTGCGAATTTCACTGCAAGTGTCCGCAAGACACGCATAGACCAGCTTGTAGCCGAAGGCAACGCGCGAGCCCGCGGTCCGCAAGGCGCTCGACAACACCGATGACTTCATCGCGGCAACCCAGCTCGGCATCACGATGGCCAGCTTGTTGCTCGGTCGGATCGGGGAGCCTGCGCCGCCCATCTGTTAGAGCCCGCTGAGAACGCTCGGCCTTAGCGAGACGGGATCTGCCTGGGGCGTGCATGGCGTGGCGTTTGGCATCGCCTTCACCATTATCACCGTGCTGCACATAGTCCTCGGGGAGCTCGCGCCCAAGACGATCGCGCTGCAGGTGGCATCGGAGAGCACCGCGCTGCGGGTGACGGGGCCGCCCGGATTTTCTCGTGTTCCGCCCATTCATCAATCTCATGAACGGCATGGGTCGGCTGGTCGTCCGGCACTCGGCTTCGAGCCCGCCTCAGAGGCGCAGATGATCCACTCCGAGGAGGAGATCGAGATGCTGGTACACGCCAGCGCCCAGGGCGGTGTCCTGGAACCGCACGAGCAGGACCTCATACAACGCGCTTTCCAGTTCGACCGCATTACCGCCGCAAGCGTGATGCTCCCGAGGACGGAAGTAGTAGCCGTCCCCTCCGATATCTCGCTGCCCGAGATGCCATGGACGGCCGCGGTGGAGGCGCGGTATACCGGATACCCGGTGTACGAAGGCGAGTATATCGATAACGTCGTGGGCGTGATAAACGTCAAGCGTTTCGTGGGTATGCTCGCCGAGATACTCGATGTGGGGAGGCTCGAGGCGTTCAACGTGCTGGATCTTCCCAGCTGCCCCTGCTCGTCCACGAGACGGCGCACGCGGACACCGTGCTCGCGCAGATGAGGGAGCGCCGCACCCAGATGGCGGTGGTGATCGATGTGAGTACGGGGGAACGGCGGGCATCGTTACCCGAGAGGGATTATCGATGGGCTCGTCGGCGGCGTCGCGGAGGATCCCGAGGCGTCCAGCCCTGATATCGAGATCGTCGGCCTGGATGAAGCCCTCGTGAACGGACTGCTGCCGATCCCGGAGCTCGTGGAGCGATTCAATATTCGTATGGATACCGATCGTACAACACGGTGGGTGGGGGTCGTGTTCGCTCCCAAGCACCGTGCCGAGGTGGGCTTCACCGCCCGGTTGGACGGCTATGTCGCCACGGTCGAGGAGATGGACGGACTACGCATCGCCAAGTTGAGACTGAAGCGCTCTCCGGAGTAAGTACCTGGCGCTGGGGTCGATCGCCGTCTCTCTTCGGGTCGCCGTACCACACTGGGGAATCTTCACATTAAGACTTTACGAGATTGACACTGAGCGCTTATTCAGCCCAGTCCCGGCGCGGGAGTAGCGCTGATCCCGGTCTCGTACCTAGAAAGCTCGTAGCGGAATCTTGCTTCCGCTACGAGAGAAGGGCAAGATGATCTGAGAATGGCCAAGATCGGCTCAACTTCCGTCCGAAAACTCGCACCAGAAAGTCTTTGCGGCTCGAAATGGCGCTCAAACAGCCTCCTTATCGTGAGAAAAACCCGAATGGTACGATGACCCTCATGCTGCGCGGAGTGAACGGAGGACGGGCCGTGGAAGCAAACCAAGCTGCTGATCGGGGACATGACGACTCGCGCTGCGGGGAGCGGCTGGAGGCCGCCCCGACGGCGGTGGGCGGGGTCGCGGAGGCGACCGTCTACTGGGAGGTGGGTGGTGGGGCGCGGGTACGCCACGCGGAGGGTCTGGATCCGGGCGACCTCGTCCGTGCGGCGGAGGACGCCTCCTGGGGCACGACATCACTACAGCGCCGAGGTGACGGCCGGGTAGTGGAGAGGGCTGGGCGTGCTCTCGGGCAAGCAGCCGGACTCCGATCCCGAGCCGACCGTGGAGGAGGTAATGAGGCCCGGCCTCACCACCTATCAACTCGGCGCGAAGGCCGGAGGCTGCGGTGCGCATGCGAGAGCGAGGCGTGAGCGCACTGTTGGTTACCACGCCGGATGGCGTGCTGCGCCAGGCGGATGCCGAGCTGGCGGCGGCTGAGGCCGGTGGACCGTGAGCAAGCTCATCCTAGCCTCGTTTCCGGTGCGAAATAGGGGATGGGCGGGAGCGCGGCATATCCTGCCCCATCGGCTTGATCCGGGTCTTCCGCGCATCATCGCGCTGCCACCGTCCGGGCGATGGTGCTCGGGTTAGCCGTCAGTATGCCCCATCCCACCCATCGGCCGAAGCCCTGCTCCCCTTTATCGCGGCACCCGCCCAGGCAACCCCGTCGCTTCATTACGCTGATGCGGCCCTCCGCACCTGCTCGGAATCGCATCCCGCGCCGGAACCACCTCTGCCTCTCGTGGGCCTCCTCGTCTTCGTCTTGCCTCCTCGCTTGGGCAGCACCACTCTGTTGGACGCCCGCTGCCTCTTGCGCAGCCTCGTTCCCCTCCGAGTACACGCCCTGGTCTGCGGCTACGAGTTGCGGTGGCTTGCCGAACAGCTGCCGGTGATTGTCCAGCGCGGCTCCAACTGCCTCTGGTCCGGTGGGTTGCCCACGAGCACCCTGTAGCCACCGACGATCCCGCCCTCCACCTCGTCGAGCCACACCTTGCGCCCGTACTGGTCTGCTTGTTCGCCTTGCCTCGCCTGATGATCGCGGTATGCGGCTCGAACAGGCTCACCACCTTCTCCTCAGCCGGCACACTCCTCCTCCAGCACCCGAGCGCGTGTCTGCTTGACCACCCGATCGATCAGTCCCTCGTAGCGCTGGAACTGCCCCTGGAGCCCCGCGGCCTCCTCGTCCAAGAGTTTGCGCACCTTCCCGGCCCGCCTCGCGCTGGCCTCGGCGACCTCCAGCAGCCGCCCGTACGCACCCTTGCGCGCGGCTTCCGCCTCGGCCCCACGCCGGCGCGCCGTCTCCGCGATGCTCCTCGCCAGCCGCCTGGCCGAACGGCTTCGGTCTCGGAACAGATCGCCCGCAGCTTCGCCCACCGCGGCCCTCACCCGCCTCAGGGAGCCTGCTCCACCACCCTGACACCATCGCTGAGCAGGCTGCTTGTCGGTCGGGTAGTGGATGTTCGCCTCCACCACCGTGCCATCCGTCCTGAGCTTCCTGCCGCGCGTCACCCTGAGCGTCCTGGCCGCTCAACCGCCTGCTCGTTGAGCGCCTCCAGCGTGCCGGGTCCGATCAGGGCCGCCCACCGGATCAGCGTGGTGTCGTCGGGAGCCGGCTCCAGATACACCCGTGCGAACTGCCTAAGCACCAGGGAGTCGGACACGTTGCGCTCGGTGGCCTCGTAGCTCCAGTCGTAGAGCCGCCTGAGCACCAGCATCCGCAGGATCACCCCGACCGGCGTCGAGTGTCGGCTGCTCTCGCCTGAGTTCGCGGCGCTTCGAGAGGTCCGCCTTCACCAAGCCGCGAACAGGGTGTCGTCCGTGAGCAGCCGGTCGAGCTCGCGCAGCTCCGGCTCCATCTCGAGCCTCAGCTCCGGTATCAGCTCACACAGGTCCACCGCGTCGTACCTATCCACTATCATAGTGCTCCAAGCCTCCTGCGGGTCAGGTTTGTCCTCAGCACACAAATCCCACCCCCTGCGGAGGCTTTTTCGCACCAGAAACTAGCCTCGGTGCCGAGCGGCATCGCAGCTCGAGGCGCTGGAGGTGGGCAGGCGCGAGTTCGCCTCCTGCACCGGCTTGCGGTGAGGCTGGCAGGAACGCTGGTCGGTGAACCGAGTCTACGTTGAGTCCGTGCAGTTGCCGCGGCGGGATTCAGACTAGCCCGAGCTGCTCCATACGCCCCAGGGTGTCCTCCACACCCCAGGGCGTCGACGATCCTGCTGCCGCTGAGTTCGAAGAAGTAGACCTCGTCCACGGCATCGAAGCGTCGACTGCGGGCGGGTGCCTGCGCCACTCGCTCGTAAGTACGGTATATCTACTCGAATGCCGAAAGCTGGCGATAAATGGACAACGTGAGACTGGTCGGCGTCGCGATCGCCGTCGCTCGCCTACGGGTTCATGAAATACGGCCGGGGCGCAGGGCCAGGTCCGACCTGCTGCTCGCGTTACTCGTCGCACTCGGGATCGGTGTAGTTGCCTTCCTGCCGGGTGTCGGCAACGTTCTGACCTCGATCTTTCGGCTACAGAACCGGGGCTTCGCCTTTCTGGTCTTCTCGAACCTGCTGCTCTTTGGGCTGTTCTTCTATCTCCTCGGTCAGGTGCGCACAAGCAACCGCAGAAACGACGAGCTCGTGCGCGCCATCGCCCGGCGTCAGTACCAGGAGCGCTACCCGCGCCCCACTTCCGGCGCCGTGGCCGAGACTGGTAAGCTGCTAATCATAATTCCCGCCTACAACGAGCAGGATGCCATTCTCGGCGTCCTGACAAAGGTGCCGAATCGACTCCTCGGATACGACGTGGAAGCACTTGTCGTCGTGGACGGTGCAACGGGTGCGACCGAAGCGGTGGCAATCGAGCATCAGTTCCCGGTGGCAGCTCACATCATCAACCGCGGACAGGGAGACGCGCTGCGCACGGGCTTCGAGATCGCTCGCGCCCAGGGGGCGGATATGGTCGTTAACATGGACGCCGACGGGCAGCATCAACCAGAGGAGATCGAGCGTCTTGTCGCACCGATTGCCGCCGGTGAGGCCGACTTCGTTATGGGCTCGCGTTTCTTAGGGCATTACGAGGACGCCGGAGGCGCGCGGCACCTCGGTATCGTCGGATTCTCCCGCCTGATCTCCCTTCTCAGCCACGGGAGGATCACGGACTGCACCAACGGGTTCCGCGCGATACGCGGCGACGCGCTCGGTCGCCTGGAGTTGCGCGAGGACCGGTTCAGTACGGCGGAGCTCATACTGAAGGCAGCTAAGAAGGGACAGCGGATACGGGAAGTGCCTGTGACCATCCTGCAAGGAGCCGAGGGAGAGAGTAAGAAGCCGAAGGGTCTGGGCTATCCGCTCGGTTTCCTCCGGGTTATCATTCACACGTGGCTCCGATAGACAAACGCATACGACGGATCGAGATGAGCGCAATTACTCGTGCACAAGGGGTGCGGGCAGGTTCTGTGTACCTCGTCTTCGCGCTCGGCATCTCGGGAGGGACTACGCTCCTCTTCCAGATCCTCGCACGTCGCTCCCTGGGGCCCGACTGATGGGGTTCGGTCGCCATTCTTTGGTCCAGCACGTTCCTGGTCTCGCAGATTCTGTGGGTTAGCACGACCCAAACGCTCGCCCGCCACATCTCGGAGCGGGAGGCGCGTGGGGAAAACTGGGACGCGGTCGTTCGGTCCGTGCGCCGCTTGTCACTGTTCCTGCTGGCGGGCTTCGTGGTGGTGGCACTCCTGGTGAGTCCACTGCTCACGGCGCGGCTGTTCAGGGACAACGGGTGGCTGACTGCGGCACTGGTGCTTGCAGTCGCGGGCTATGCGATCAACTACTTCCGCCGTGGCCTGCTGACAGGGCACCGGCAGTTTGCGCGCCTCAGCGTGCTCCTGGTCACCGAGTCGCTCGCCCGATTAGGCGTGGCAGCTATCCTGATCGCGCTTGGTGCAGACGTCGTCGGAGCCGCGATGGCGATCGTGGTGGCTCCGATCCTCGGGGCGGCGTTGGTGCAGGTCCCCCCTGTGCCAGTCGTGGGACGCAAGAGCTCCACGTTTGATCTCGGCCAGACTTTGGGCTTTGCACTCCCGGTGCTTGTGTGCATGGCGGGCGCTCAGGCGATGGCGAACGGCGGGCCGATCGTGATCGGTGGCCTTGGCGGGTCGAGGGCGCATGCACAGGCGGGACTGTTCCTCAACGCGCTAACACTGACCCGCATGCCACAGTTTGTGCTCAGTCCGGCGGTGAACAACCTGTTGCCTCATCTGAGCCGCATAGCTGCCGTCGGGGACCAGCGAGCGTTTGATCGGTTCACCAGAAGAGCGCTCGGGCTCATAGGACTGGCGGGCGTCGGACTGGTAGCAGGCACGTGGCTTCTGGGCGAGTTCGCGATGAGGCTGGCATTTGGGGAAGACGCTAGGATGGGCCGTGGCCTGCTCGCTGTACTCGCCGTCCTGGCTGCCGTTTACCTGCTCAACGAACTGCTGAACCAGGTGCTTTTCGCTCGCGGCCTGGCTCCGCTTGCCGCCACGGCCTGGATGTTGGGGCTCCTCGCGACGGGAGCAGGCATAGCCGTGCTCCGGCTGGACCTGCTGGCACGCGTAACCTATTCGCTGACGCTGGGGTCCATAGTTACCGCGGTCTTTCTCGCCGGGGGGACCTGCTCACTCCGCAACGGATTCCTGTCTCCAGAGGTACCTTCCGAGCAACTGATGGTCCCAGCCCGCCACCGTAGGCCGAATACACACCTGTTGTGGTCAAGGCTGGTAGGACGAGCTGGGTTGTCCGACATCCGCCCGTGCAGGCGTGGCACTGAAGAAGGGCGCGCATAGTCGCTAGTCTGGCCGCTCAAGCCAATGAGCGGTGGGTACGCAGCCCCCAGCCTCAGCCTTCGAGGGAAGATGGCGCCATTGGCTTCGAGATGGCTCGTCGACGCGAGCCCACTTGGGCGGATGACCAGATGCTGGCATGCTGCGACCCCAAAGGGCAGTACATGGTGCTGGATTTATACGGCGACGAAGGTGCCGCGCACGTTTGGCGGTACCGTCTGGAGATTCTGCGCCACCTGCAGGCACTGCCGGCCACGGAGGATGCCGCAGTGGTACTCTCGGGCCAGTGAATCTTCGCAGTAGAGGACTGAGCGCCCGACTAGTGGGTCAGTTGCATTGGACATAGCCATATAGGGGATGGATGGTGTAGGCTGCGGTCTCCGCGATCAGGTCGAGTAGGAGTCCGCCAATGACCCGTCGGCAGAAAGATCCGTTGCGTCCACTAACGATCGAGGAACGGGAGCACCTCGTCCATCTGAGCCGTGCCCAAGCCGAGCCTGCCGCGATGGTCGCGCGCGCCAAGGCGCTGGTTGCGGTGGCCGATGGACGCACCTACACCGAGTCGGCGCAGCTTGCTGGTCGTAAATCGGGTG
>JAUJMR010000015.1:61616-75677 GCA_030446765.1 Chloroflexia bacterium | reverse complement strand
GCCCACCTGTGGTGGTTACCTCATCACCCGTGAGGCCGCCGCCACTCTTGATGTGCACGGTAAGGAGTGGCTGAGGTCCTGATCCTTGCGGTTCCGGGCGATGCCCGCGACCGACTGCAGCCGCCGTGCCAGGGCGCGTGGTGCAGATTGGGGAAGGGCGCGTACTACCGCCGCATCCGCTCCCGCTTCTGCTCGACGCCCTCGATGAGCTCTTCGTAGGAGTCGGCGAACTTGCGGAGGCCCTCGTCCTCCAGCCGCCTGGTCACCGCGCCGTAGTCGATACCCACGGCCCCGAGCTCGTCGAGCACCCGGCGCGCACCCTCCACGTCCTCGTCGACCGTGCGCCGCACCCGCCCGTGGTCGAGGAATGCCTGGAACGTCTCGGGCGGGACGGTGTTCACCGTGTCCGGGCCGATCAGCTCCTCGACGTAGAGCACGTCGCGGTACTCGGGATCCTTCACGGAGGTGGAACCCCACAGCGGTCTCTGCACGCTCGCGCCCCGCTCTGCCAGCTCCCCGAACCGCTCGCCGCCGAATACCTCCCGGAAGCGGGCGTACGCGAGCTTCGCGTTCGCGATCGCCGTCTTGCCCTTCAGTCCCCGGAGCCGCTCCCGCTCCGCCCCGTCCGCGGTCCGCTCGATCTTCTCGTCCAGCAACCCATCGACGAGCGTGTCGACGCGGCTGATGAAGAAGGAGGCGACGGAGGCCAGCCGGTCGACCGCCTCGCCCCTCCCGAGGCGCTCCTCCAGAGCCTCGATATACGCCCACATCACCCGCTCGTGGTTCTCGATCGAGAAGAGTAGGGTGACGTTGACGTTGATCCCCTCCGCGAGGAGCCGCCGCACCGCGGGCGCGCCCTCGTCGGTCCCCGGCACCTTGATCATCAGGTTCGGGCGGTCCACCGACCGCCACAGGCGGCGCGCCTCCTCCAGCGTAGCCTCGGTGTCACGGGCAAGCGAGGGGGAGACCTCCAGGGAGACGAAGCCGTCGGCGCCGCCCTCCGCGTCGTAGAGCGGGCGGAACACGTCGCACGCCTCGCGGATGTCGGTCACAGCGAGCGCCTCGAAGATCTCGCCGGCGTCCTTACCCTCGGCGACCAGCTCCCGCATCTGCTCGTCGTAGCTATCGCCCGCGGCGATGGCCTTCTGGAAGATCGTCGGGTTGGAGGTCAGCCCCCGCAGGCCGTCCTCCTCCACCAGGCGCTTGAGCTCGCCGCCGCGCACGAAGTCGCGCGTGATGTTATCGAGCCAGACGCTCTGCCCCTCGTCCACCAGTGCGGCCAAGGGATTGGCGCGCGCGTCCGCCGTCCGCTCGGCCCTCTCAACGTTCACCACAGTTGCCTTCCCCCTCGCGTCGGCCGGCAAGCACGCCAGCCCATCGAACCCATCGCGCGTGGTCCGCAAGCGGCGCGCCAGCGAACACCGCCTGTGGGTCTACCTCATAAGATCTATCGAGAGGTGGGGCTGGAAGTGTGGGTTTTATGCGGGGTTAGGGGTGGACGTAAGCCGTATTAGGGTCTCGACCCAAACCACGGTGCGTGCACATGGAGTAGAGGGCATACCGGCACCCCATGCCGGTATGCCCTCTCAGATTACGGGGGATGTGAGAGCCAGCATCCGGGGGGCCGGCCCGATGGCTGAGCTGCTCGGCGGACCAGGCTACCGGCACCGAGGCCCGGTCGTTGCGTTGTCATTACGCCACCGAGCGCTGCCCCGCTCCGGAGAGCGTGCTGTGTGGCCTCGGTGCCGTGAGCACCAGGCGCCGACCATTCGGCAGCCGCGGCTGAGCCTTGTCTACCAAGGCGCACACTCCGAGGAGGTCGTGGTTGAGCCGGCGATCATTGAAGCCCCTGAGGTCGACTATGACCATGTCCGAGTCCCGCACAACCTCGCCGGGCACGCAGAAGAAGGATGCAAGACGCTGCCATGTGGCGTGCGCGTACTCGGGCGGGAAGTAGTTGTCCCGTGCCCACATCGCGAGGTTGGCCAGCGCTAGCTTGAGCGCTGTCATCACCTGTCCTTCCTGTCGTCCAGCTCGTACATCTGGCGCGCGCCCGCCTCGAGATCCTCCAGCTCGCCGCAGGATCTCGCGCTGCTCCCGGCAGTAGCACTCCCACTTGGCGTACTCTCGGTGCACGTGTCGAACGCCCGGTAGTAGCCCCGTCAGTGGCCCTCATATCCTCCTCCACCGCGCCCACGAGCTCCCGTTTCCGGGCACGATACTCCCGCTCCGATATCCCTGGGAGTCGAGCTCCGACAGGCGCCCGTTGAGTTCGGAGTACAGCTCTTGGTTGTGCGCCTTCGCCCCTTCCACCTGTGGTCCGAGGTCTTCTGGGCCCTCAGTGACGCCAGCCTCGCCTTCTCGCCCCACCGCTTGGCGTTGGCAAGCCTCTTCTCCAGGATCGATCGCTTCTTCTCCACCTCGGAGTTCGGCACCGGTGCCTCGCGTAACCGTGATTGGTGTCCAGCCCTAGGGGGATCAACCAGTCGCGGATGACGTTCTCCTGGGCGGCCAGCGGTGAGTGTAGGTCCTGGCCAGCTCCAGGGCGTCGAACTCCGTCGCCGTGGTCACGATGGGCACGAGCGCGGGCTCGGTGGGCACCGAGGAGCTGCTGTGGCGATCCAGGCATCGTCGAACCAGGACGGGTTGTCGGCGTAGGCGGCGTGGGTGCGCTTGGACGATCCTGCGGCTTGGAGCACGGCACCGGCCTGCGAAGATCCCGCACGAGCGCCACACGCAGGTCGAGGCTTTCACCCGGTTGATCGGGGAGGAAGCGAGTAGCGAGCGGTGCTACCTCGCGAGTGTAACTCTGTTTGTCGAGCCTGAGAGTGGTACGAACTCTCCGATGTGGGCGAATGACTCGATCCCGCTGTACTGGTTGCTCCTAAGCACCGTGATGACATCCCGGCTCTCCCTCACAAGCCCCGCCAGGAACCCGGCCGCCATCCCCTCGCGATCGACGACTATCCGCTGGGCCGACCGCTGCCCTGCCGCCCGCTCGTACCGCTCGATGATCTGAGGCAGCCCGAAGGTCAGATGGGTGTCGCCGCGACGGGTGGTGGCCAGCAAGGGATGGCCGTGCTCGTCGTGCAGCAGCATCAGCGCCCGGGCACCCCAGTACCTTGCCGTACCTCGACACCAGACCCCTGGGGATGAGCTTGTCCGAGTGCACCGCCTTGCGGTGGCCGTCCGACGTAGTAGGCGGGAGAGCAGGCTCTCGACCGGTCGCAGTCCCGGCCGCCACAGCCTCCGCCGTCCACGCGGCGAGGGCATCGGTCAGCATCTCGGCCCCGCGCCCTCGCTACCGCCGACAGGAAGCGCTCGGTGTGGCGGTAGCCGTACGCTCTCTGCCTCCCGGCGAGCAGCGCCAGTGCGTCCCGATTATCCGCGCAGGTCGTGCGTGCGCTTGAGTCCGACGGCGGGCAGGAACAGCAACGTGAGGAGCAGAGCCCGGCGGCTGTCTGGGTTTATGTAGCGGCGCCGGGAGTTGTCAGCCTGCAGATCCTCGGGCAGGGCAGCTTCCAGCGCATCTATCAGCCCCGTCTCGTGGGCAGCGGCCAGGAGCAGGAGATACCCCGCCCCCTCGACCGAGCCCTCATCTCCAATCGGCCGATTTCCCCCGCCCCTCGGGGAGCTATCCCGAGAGCCCTCCGCGTCCTATTGATCTGGCTGATGCTCACCGCACCGCCGAACTTCTCGCGGATCCCTGCCTGCACGGCGCGGCCGGGGGTACTTGGTGCGCCTCGGCAGTACTCCACTAGCCACTCGCGGATGGGCGCGGTTAATTTGCAGGGTGCCCGTGGCGCCCATCACCGAGACCCTCGCCCTTCGTTCTCACCACCTGAGCGCCCGGTACGCGGTCCTCTCGCTGAGCGGCACGTCGGCCAGCTTCAAAGCCTCCCTACAGGGCAGGCCGTGCCGCATCCCGTCAACCACTCGCAGCTTTGCCTTGCGCCGATCCCCTGCCCCATCGAGCCGCCCTCCACCGCCGACAACTTTCTCTTGTGATGGGCGACAGTCTAGCTCAAGCTGCGCTGACAATCCAGATGCTCAGGGCCGACTTCCTGCAGTGGTATCGCAGATATTGGGCGGAGACAGTCAGACGATACCCCGATAAGGCGGATCGGGCAGCCCTCGTATATCCGGGCGCCTCGCCGACGAAAGTCTTCAGTCTGCGGATCAGCTGGACACCCTCGCCTCAACAGCGATGTTGCCGCCGCGGCTTGCAGGGGGTCCCAGACGCTGTTGAAAGGCGGCGCGTACTCGAGATCCAGACTGATCAGGTCCTCCAGCGTCAGACCCGCGTACAGTGCGGTCGCTACCACATCGACCCGCTTGTCTACACCTCCCCGGCCCACCGCCTGCCCGCCTAGCAGGCGCCCAGTGTCCTCCTCGGCCACCAGCTTGACTGTGAGATCCCGCGCGTCCGGCATGTGGCCAGCATGATCGGTGGAGTCGAGGCGTGGTTACGACGCAGCCGATCCCCGCGGCCTCCGCCTCCCGCTCGGTGAGCCCCGTGCGCCCCACCTCGAGGCCGAATACACGGGTGATCGCCGTGCCCACTATCCCGGCGAAGGCTCGTCGCCGCCGGCGGCGTTGCGCCCCGCTATCCGCCCCTGCTTGTTGGCCGTCGTGCCCAGCGGCACCCACGCCGGTCTCGCCAGCAGACGATGCCAGTGCTCCGCGCAGTCTCCCGCTGCGAACACATCCTGAGCACTTGTCCGCAGCCGGTCGTCCACCGCTATGGCACCGGTGGGGGCCGCGGGCGATCCCCGCCGCTTGCGCGAGCCCACGTTCGGACGCACCCCCGTCGCCAGCAGGACGAGGTCTGCGGGCACCTCCCCGGCTGGTGTGCGTCCACTACTCGGCCGTGGCTGCCCTCGCAGGCTGGAGCACCGCGTCACAGAAGCTCACATCCACTCCGTTGCGCTCCAGCTCCTCGTTTATCGGCACGGAGATGCCCACGTCCACGGAGGGGAAGAGCTGCTGCCCGCGCTGCACGAGGCTGACCTGGAGTCCCAGCTGCCTGAGGTTCTCGGCCATCTCCAGGCCTATGTACCCCCCGCCCACGATAACGGCCCGTTCGGCCCGGTGCTCTCGGAGGTGCTCTTGTATTGCGATCGCGTCCTCCATCACATCCAGGTGGAAGACGCCCGCTAGCTCCAGTCCCGACGCTTCCGGCCTGACCGGCGAGGCCCCGGTTGCTATAAGCAGCCGGTCGTAGCCCTGCTCGAACTCATTCCCACCGTGCCGCACCCTCACAACCTTGCGCTCCGGGTCGATGCCCGCTACCTCGTGGTGCAGGCGCAGTGATCCCCGCCGTTCGAACTCCTCCACGGTGCGAGCGATCAGGCGCTGCCGGTCCTCGACCACCCCGCCGACGAGGTACGGCAGGCCACACTGGCTGTAGGAGGCAAACCTCCCCGGTCGTACGCCACGATCTCGAGGTCGGGTCCGCCCGCCGCGCCTCGGACGCCGCACTCATCCCGGCCGCGTCCGCCCCGATGACCACAAACCGCTTCCTCGTCATGAAGCCCCCCGCGGATGCTTGATCTCGACCAACTCCGGGGTGGCACCTGGCGAGGCACACGAGCGTCGTAGACCTCGGCGGCGGCGGAGGGCGTGGCCGACGCCTGCGTGAACTTTAGATACACCGCGGCCTCGCCGTGGAGCACCAGTGTCGGTGTGCCGAACACCTTCCAGCGCTCCATCCCCTCGCGGTGATCCTTGGCCACCCGGTGGAGCCACATCCCTTCCCGCCGCTCGACCTCGAATCGTCCGGTGTCCAGCCCGGCGTCCCGGGCGATCGTGAGCAGGTCGCTCGCCTTCAGCTTCCTCCCGTCGTCGTGCATTGCCTCGAACACACGGTAATGGTACCGCTCGAACACGCCCGGCCCAGCCGCCTGGGCTGCCTTGGCCAGCTCCAGCGCCAGGACGCTCACGCTCTCCGCCCGCTGGCGATCGAACACCGAGGCTCGCCTCCCGACCGGTTCACCTCCTTGAGGGAGAAGGTCTTCCATTCGACCTCGAGCTCTCGCCCGCCTCCTCCAGCCGCAGCCAGCAGGCCGCCCGGTAGCTGTAGGGGCAGGTGTAGTCGTAGTAGATGATGCTGTCCGCCATTGTTACCTCCGGTAGTTTCCTCATTGGCCTGCCAACTCGCCTCCTGGCGCGCGGAAGCGGATGTAAGTAAACAGCAGGACCACCCACAAGATGGCTAGCACGGGCAGCGCGTACGGCAGGATCTCGTCGAGCGCGACGTGGAACAGGAACACATCCATCCAGTCCCGGTGCGCGGGCCCCCAGCGTACACGAAATCGGGGGTCATCGCGTAGAGTGCCAGGGCGAGAGGCGCGAATCCGTCCCAGCGGGACCGGGGCTGACCAGGGTAGGTTGCGGCCAGCAGCCGGAGGAGGCCCACGTCCCAGCCCATCAGGGTGTGCAGGAAGTGTGAAACCCCCTCGAAGCGCCCGTAGAGCCCGGAGTGGGGAAGCAGCAGGGCCGATGGGGCGAGCAGAGCCGTGAGCGTCCACCTACGGGAGGACCCGGTATCCGGCCTCATTATCCGTCACCGTCCAGCCCTAGGGGCTCGTCGACCAGGGCCAGGATCTCCTCCAGTCATCCTTCCCTTCCACGCCGCACCTCAGCCGCGCGCAGGATGCCCTCCGGGTCGATCACGAACAGGCTGTTCGCGTCCACCGGTCCTGGATGTTGGTCGTCCAGGTGGTAGACGCCGTAGGCGGAGCCGACCGGGTGCTGGCCCGTCGTAGGCGCCTCCGACAGCAGCGGGTACGCAAGCCCGAGATCGGAGGCGACCGCTCTCTGCACCGCCCGCGTATCGGTCGACACGGCGACGACTACCGCACCGCGCTTCCGCAGCTCCGGCAGCACGCCCTGGATCCCCCGCAATTGTTCCCTGCAGTAGCCGCAGTGGACCGAAGGCACGAAAGCCAGCACGACCGGGCGACCGCGCGCCGAGGAGAGCGAGAAGGTATCCCCGCGGGTCGCGGGCAGACTGAAGCCGGGCGCCAGCTGCCCGACTCGGACCAGAGGCGTTCGCGCCGAGCGCTCCACCACAACGCCCGCCGCGACGAGGGTGACGAGCGTGACCGCCGAGGTGACGAGTATGAGCCCGAGCTGCCGCCGCTCGCCCGCCCGGAGAGTTCTCGACCCGGAGGTGGATGCACCTGTATCCGGGCGCGGAGGGTTCATTGCGACATCGGCATCCACTGGCCTGTGAAGCGGACGAAGGCGTCGTAGAACAGCAGCAGGCCGACGCTCGCGACCAGGATCAGGGCGCCGCTGGCACGCTCGACGTACCGGGAGGTGCGGCCGACGTTCAGCGACTTCAGGAGGCCGGCCGAGGTAGCGACGCCCAGCAGGACCAGTCCCCGGCCCAGCGCGTAGGTCGCCATCAACCCCACGCCGTGCAGCACGCTCCCCTGGAGCGCGACGAACGTGGCGATGGCGAAGAAGATGGGGATGGTGCATGGCGTGACCACGAGGCCGAAGGGCAGCCCCAGGGAGAAAGCGCCCCAGGCCCCCTCCGGTCGCCGCGCCCCGCCGAGGGCGGGCAACGTAGGCATTCGCAGCTTCAGTAGCCCGAGGAGCTGTAGCCCCATAGCCAGCCCGATCAGGCCGGGGATCCAGCGATCCAGCTGGTAGCCATTGAACACCCGGAGGGCGGAGGCGCCCAGCAACGCCGCGACCCCTCCCGCAAGTGCCAGCGTCACCGCGTTCCCCAGGACGAACGGGACCGCGAGACGGAGTCCCCCGGACCTCCCCTTGCGGGCGTAACCGCCTATGTAGCCGCCGAACATGGCCAACACCGGGACGTAGCAGGGACTGACGGCGCTCGCTATACCGCCTGCCAGGACCAGGGCGTAGACGAGCGGCGAGATCCGGGTGGAGGACGCGAGCAGGTGATATATACTCATCATCCAGTCGAAGATAGCCTCGATCACTTCGCCACCTCGCGAACCCCGCGCACCTTGTAGCCCGCCTCCGTGATGGTCCGCTTCAGGCCGGCGATATCGATCTTGGCTGGATCGTACAGCACCGTGGCGCTATCGGTGCCCAGCTCCACGTGCGAGGCGATGACGCCCGGGGTATTGCGCAGCTTGCCCGCGACCGCGGCGCGACAGAACGCTCAGGTCATGCCCAGGTCCTCGAGCACGACCTTCGCCTGCCCCGGCTTCGGAGCCGGCACGTTCGGACTCGACCCGGCTTCCGTACCGGGTAAGCCTGGTAGCTGCGACTGTTCTCCCCGCCCCTCGATCGCCTCGGCAGGACCCGGAGACTGGGCCGCCCCCGGCACCCCATTCACCCATAGGTATGCCCCGGCAAGGGTCCCGATTACGACAACCACCAGGGCCCACCTCCTCGCGGCGTTGGGCATAGAGTTATCTCCTTCGTTCTCAGCCATCAGGCTGTCTCTACCGGCTTCCACCCATGCAGGCGCCCATCATCGAGCGTATCTGCTCGCCCGAGAGCTCCACCCCTGCGGCCGCCAACATTCGCTGGCAGATATCCACCATCGCCTGCAAGTCGCCTCCGGAAGCAAGAGCGCCACCCGTGGCGAGCAGGGTCAGTCCCAGCCCGCCCGCTAGCGCGAATAGTGCCGGTCGCCTCGGTTCTCGCCTAGCTGCTACGCCTAGCATATCGTCCCCTCCTATAGATTCCGATGTACCTTCTCGCAGGCACCCCCTCGCGGGTTTTGGGTACCTGATCTCACGCATCTCCCCGGGCGATGCTCTCCAACTTCTCCCTGAGGTCCGTTTCCTTGATGCGACCCGCAAAGGCTAGCTCGTCATCGATGAGCACCGCCGGTGTGGCCATGATGCCGTGCCGAGCAGCGAGATCCAGGTTGTCGAGCAGGTCGAGCTCCTGCACCTCGATCCGGTACTGCTCCCCGAGCCGGTCGAGGGCCTGGGCCAAGGCACGCTTGGCCTCCACGCACCTCGTTCAGCCTGCGCTGGTAATTATATGGATGCTGATAGGCCTGCTACGCAAAACGGTTCCTCTCTGTGAACAATACCACCTTCGTATCGAGGTGGTGGGTACGGGGGCACGAGGAGCCCTGCAAGAACGTAGTTATCCATCCTCGGTCGGCGGTTCTACCGTGTAGTGGATGGTCTGCGCGATGATGCGCCCGTCCCGGATGAGGTAGGAGTCTGCCCCGTCCCGCACGCGGGCATTCTCCGAGCGGGCCTCCCACTCAAGGAATGCAACCTCGCCCTCGACGAGCTGCGTGCGGTACTCGTACGTAGCACTTGGCAATTCCTCCTGCAGGAGCCGATTCAGCTCCCGCACCCCGTCGTGACCTCGGCACACTCCCCGACCGGTGAGGAGGACCACGTCCTGTGCGTAGTTGCGCGTCAGATCCTCCTCGACCGAGCCTTGCCTGCCCTCGCGCAGGTGGTCCTCGAATACATCCCGAGCCGACCTGCTGTCCTTACCCATTCGAGTAAGCTCCGCTGTTTCTATCTCTGGCCGCCCGGCCACGTCAGAAACGGCATGTTCACCACCACGCTTTTCCGCTCGATTGTTATCTCCCCCTTTTGCTGGGCCTGCTTCACCTCTCCGACCGACTTCAGGACCCGGGCCGCACCCTCGTCCTTCCAGCTGACCAGGTTCAAGGCGCGCAGCGGGCTGTAGCCCTCGGTGCCGGGCGGATTGTCGAAGACGTCGGCCTGGAAGCCCATCGGCCCCCGCGCCCCCTCGGGCTTGACGCCGTTGGTGAACACGTAGACGCTCGCGAGCGCCTCCTGGGGCGCGTCGGCGAGTGACGGGACCACCAGGACGGGCGAGCCCATCATCCCGGTGAGCGTCTTGGCTACCTCCGGGTCCGAGACCTCGGGGTGGATGAAGTGCACCTCCTCGCCTTCGGCGAACCCGGTGACCGGCGGCACCCTGGGCACGTCCCCCGCGTCCATGCCGCCCATCCCCACCATTCCGCCGCCGGACTGTGATGAGCCCATCGCGCCCATGCCCGGCTGCGCATCGGCCGGCCTTAGGGCCGTATATGCCAGGACGAACCCGGCCATCAGCACGGCTACAAGCGCCGTGACCACTACGTTTCGTTTCATCTGTTCCTTACCTCGTTATCTATCATCTCGGGTTTATCGCCCGCTTTATGCTTGTCTGCCTCGTCGGGCTTTCGGCAGCAGCCTCCCCGCGAACGAGTTGGTGAGCACTGTCGTGACGCTCGCTACCATCGCTATCATCGCCCAGACTGGGTGTACGAGGCCTGTCACGGCCAGCGGCACGCCGATACCATTGAAGGCGAACGCGAGCAAGAGGTTCTGCAACGTCTTGCGGTAGGATGCCCGGCCTATGTGGTAGGCGTCCACCACCGCACCCAGCCGCTCGCCGATCAGGACGACGTCGGCCGACTCGATCGCGATGTCGGTGCCCGCGCCTATCGCGATGCCCACATCCGCCTGCATGAGGGCTGGGGCATCGTTGATCCCGTCTCCGACCATCGCCACCCGGTGGCCTTGCCTCTGCAGCTCGCGCACGGCCTCCGCCTTGTCCTGCGGCAGCACCTCGGCGCGATACTCGGTGATGTCAACCTGTTGGGCGACCGCCCGAGCCGTGCGCTCGTTGTCGCCGGTGAGCATCACGGGCTCCAGCCCGGCCTCCCTGAGGCGTGCGACCGCTTCCCGCGCGTCCGGCTTGATCTGGTCCGCGATGGCAATGAGCGCGGCTGGTTGCCGATCCACCGCCACGGCGACAACCGTATGGGCCGACGCCTGCATGGCCTCGACCTGCTCGCGAGCCGGCCCAAGGCTTATGCCTTCACTCTCAATGAATTTCGGGCTACCTACTGCCACCCAGCGCCCCTGGACCCTCGCCGTGATGCCCTTGCCGGCGACGGCCTTGAAGTCCGAAGACTTCGGCATGGGCAGGTGTTGCGCTTCGGCCGCAGCAATGACTGCTCTCGCCAGAGGGTGCTCCGAGTTGGCCTCGGCGGCTGCGGCGAGCTGTAGCACCTCGCGCTGGTCTCGACCGGACAGCGCCACCACCTCGACGACAGCGGGCTCTCCCCGGGTGATCGTGCCCGTCTTGTCGAGCACGATCCGCCTCACGTCCTTGAGCACCTGGAACGCCTCGGCAGAGCGCATCAGGATCCCCCGCTCGGCGGCCATGCCGCCTCCCCGGATCATCGCGAGCGGTGTGGCCATGCCGAGCGCGCACGGATAGCCCATCACGAGCACCGCCAACGCCGCAAACGTCGCGCGCGTGAGGTTCACCTCGCCTGTTACGAGCCAGGCGCCAAGCGTCCAGATCAGGATCGCGGCCCCCGCGAAGAGGAGCACCGCTGGTACGTACACCGTGAGTATCCGATCGACGAGCGCGAGTATCCCGGGCTTGAGCGCGCGCGCCTCCTCGACCTGGCGGGCCACCTGCGACAGGAAGCTCTCCTCGCCCACCTTCGTGATGCGCACCAGCAGCGTTCCCGTCTGGTTGATTGAGCCGCCGATTACCTCGTCGCCAGGCTCCTTCTCCTCCGGCATCGACTCGCCGGTCACCAGGCTCTGGTCCACGCCGGATGCGCCCTCGACGACCTCACCGTCAACAGGGATGGACTCGCCGGGACGCACGCGCACGAGATCCCCGGGCTCCACCTGCTCGACCGGTATCTCCTCCTCGCGACCATCGCGCACCACTCTCGCCGTCGGCGGCACGAGCGCCAGGAGCTTCCTGACCGCCTGCGAGCTGCGAGTGCGGACCCGCAGGGACACGTAGCCGGACAGGAGGTGGTAGGTAGTTATGAACACCGCCACCGCGAAGAAGTCCATGATCGGGAAGGCCGGGAAGACGAACCCCGCGAAGCCTCCTATAAGCCCGGCGAACGCGCCAAACTCCAGCAGCACGTGCTGGTTGAGGATACGCCGGCGGAGGGATGCCCATGTCATCGTGAGTATGTGCCAGCCTGGACCGAACACCGTGGCGAGCGCGAGGGTGGGCATCAGCCAGAGCAGGAACGGCAGCGAGGCCGGTATCGGCAGCAACTCCAGCCACATCAGGGCCATCGTGGTGATGGAGACGGCGGCGAAGCCCGCCGCTATGAGCAGGTTGTTACGCTCCCTCCTGAGCTCCGCCTCTTCCTCCTCGTACGTGCGCACCTTGTTGGCGTCACGCACGGTGTAGCCGAGGTCGAGCAGGATCTCCTTGAGCTGGTTCGGCCCGATCTTCCCCGGCTCGTACTCGATGAGCGTTTCCTCGTGGGCGAGGTTCACGCTCGCGGACCTCACGCCTTCCGTGCGCTCCATCGCCTTGGTTATGCTCGCGACGCAGAAGGAGCACGACATGCCGCCTATCTTGAGCTGCAGCCTCTCCGCGCCGTCCTGACGGGCAAAGGCATCAGGCTCGTTGGTCCGCGCCGCCAAGTCGCCACGGCGCGGGGCTTGTGTGCTCATCACGCACCTCCCTGTGGCGTGACCTGGTATCCGAGCTGCTCCAGCTTCGCGCGCACCTGCCCGGCATCGGCCCGAGTGGGATCGATCGTCGCGCGGACCTCCTGGGTCTGGTGGCTGGCCTGCACGTCCTGGACGCCGGGCACGCGCTTGAGGGCGTTGCCTATGCGCTGCTCGCATCCCGCGCAGTGGATCGTCTGCTCGCCTACTACCTTGAAGCCAAGTGTCTCATTCGCCATCTTCTCATCCTCCCGCCACGAGTCCCTGCCGTGGCACTGTGAGTAATACGCTTAAGCCTACACCTTCCAGTCGGCTGTAAAGTCAAGGAGGGGGCCGGGGTCAGTCGCCCGAGGCTCGTCGGAAGGTAGCATCGAGGTCGCTCTCGGTGATCAGCCCGTCCAGGCGCTCGATCTCTTGCCCGCCCCTAAACACGAGCACCGTGGGGATGCTCATCACGTTGAATCGCTCCGCCGCAGGCATATCGGTCTCGACGTCCACCCGGTACACGGCCACCCGCCCCTCGTACACTCTCGCTACCCGCTCGAGGCGCGGCTCCAGCACGTGGCAGGGCGGACAGCTCTCCTGGTAGAAGTCGAGCGCTACGGGCCCTCGCGCCTTGAGCACGCTGGACTCGATCTCACCGCTCGTTATGGTGTCAATCGCCATCGCATCACCTCCTATGCCACCTAGATACATACTAGCCCTTCCATTCGACTGGAAAGTCAAGGACCGTCCGCCGCCCCGTACATAGCTCGCCCATGCACCCCGATCGAGAATCCTGCCAGGACCCTCCCTCGTGGATCTCCGGCGTTGGGCCACGTCCAATAAGGTGCTAGGGAGCCCGCTCGCTCAGACATGAGTAGGAGAAGACACGGGAGACATCCGGATCGTCATGGGGCGGTGAGACCGTCAAACTTCCCACGAGGATCACCGTTCCCGCGAGGAGAGGTACCACCGACAATCCTTGCCGAAAGTCGCCACCGTCGCCAGGCCGTGGCGATAGCGGCGAGCGCAAGACATTGGGCAGTGGCAGAGCGGCTGCTCCTCCTCGCGCAGAAAGCGCCCGGCGAAGCCAGGCTCCATAATGAGTTCGACTGCCCGCGCGCCGATGCGCAAAGCCCCCCGCGGCGGCAGCCCATTGAAAACGACAAGCAGGAGGCCCGCCGGCCGTAGGACCCGCAGGCACTCCCGTACGACTGCCGAAGGGTCGGGTGATGTCTCCAGCATCCACATGCTCGTCACGACGTCGAAGGTGTCATCGGGGAACGGTAGCCGGGTGGCATCCGCCCGGACCAGCGCGACCCGACCGCTCCCGTCATCGAGGCGTCCTCCGGCTTTGGCGAGCATGCCGACCGAGACGTCGACGCCCACCACCCGCCCCGGCCGGGCCTCCTCCAGCAGCAGCGCGATACTTCGGCCCGTACCGGCCCCTACGTCTAGTACGTACGCTCCCGGCTGAACGCGCTGGCGGACCTGTGTCCGAAAGCACCCGACCGCCGACCGGGCGATGGTATGGTCCCAGAGCGCTCCCAAGAGGTCGTACCGGCCCGCGAGCCGATCATAGACTGTTGCGACATCCTGTCTGGACGCGCGCGAACGTCGAACAAAGCGCATCAGTCGGTGCCCAGGGTGTCGTGCTGCA
>JAUJMR010000015.1:52328-61516 GCA_030446765.1 Chloroflexia bacterium | reverse complement strand
ATCGGCGTAGATCAGGGCGATCACGCCCGCGAAGGACACGCCCGAGACCCACAGCGCCGCGGCAAACGGGACGTTCCCCATCGAGCCGATGAAGCTGAGCACCCCGGCGAGCACTCCCAGGGTGGCGTTCTCCACGACCCCGAGGAAGCTCGACGGCTCCAGGAACAGGGAGGCCCAGACGGTGGGCGGCACCAGCCCGACAATGAACCCCGCGAGCAGGAAGCCGTACACCACGCTCTTGTAGATCCTGCCGATGGTGTGGAAGTAGTTCGCCGCGATGCGGCGCCAACCGCCCACGCTCGTCAGCTGCGACTTCCAGTTCCCCTGCGCGGAGACCTGCTCCTTGAACCCCGTCAGGTCGAATTCCTCTTCCTGGAGCCGTCTGCGGGCCTCCTCGAAGGTTCTCTCGGGCAGCGTAAGGCGCACCAGGAGGTACATTATGCCGATGAGCACAAACCCGCCCAGCAGCTCCGCAGCCAGGAAGGCCGGTCCCAGCAGCACGTAGATCAGGATCCCCAGCTCGAACACCAGGTTCGTCGAGGCGAAGCTGAAGGCGAACGAGCTCACGGGCGAGGCACCCTTCTTGAACAGCGCCTGCGTGATCGTCACCGCGCCGAACGTGCAGGCCGAGCTGATCGCGCCGGCGAGCGTCGCCTTGCCGGTCGTCAGCAGGTCCCGGCCGCCCAGAATCTGCGCCATCTTCTGCTCGTCCACCAGCGTCTCGATGACGGCGGTGATGAGCACCCCGAAGAGGATCGGCCACAGCGCCTTGTAGAAGAACCCGAGGGCTATCAGCAGACTCTCGATTACGGCATCCATAAACATGCTCCTATCCGCGTCCGCCCTTCGGCTACGCGCCTCGGGTAGCGGAGCTGCGGCCCGGCGGAGGAAACTCCCGCAGCCGGACGGCTTACGGGTCCTGACCCCGCCTCGGCGCGAGGACAGCTTGCCTGCCCCGCATCGTCCCGCGCGATAGCCCTTATCTCACTCTATTCCCTCCAGTCGACTGGAATGTCAAGAGGAAGGTTGGGGGCGATGGGGAGCCTCCCCGCGGAACAGCGGGATGGCGACCAGGGACAGCAGCAACTCCAGGCCGCCGAAGAGTAACAGCGCGCCGCCCAGGCCGAGGTCGAGTACCGAGGAGAAGAGCAGGCTCCCAAGCCCGAAGCCGGTGAACAGGGTGAAGACGTTGAGGCCCATCGCCTGTCCCTTCCGGGGACCCAGATCGGTGACGATCCCGGCCAGAAGCGGCTGTGTCATGTCGTAGCCCAGGGAGAGGGCGGTAACGATCAAGGCTGCCGCGACCACCCGCACGTCGAGGGCGAGAGCGGCGGCCGAGGCGCCACCTATCGCGAGGCCGATCGGTAGGAGGCGGTGTCGTCCCCAGCGGGCCGGCCATCCGGCCGATCAGCGGACCAAAAGGAAGCCCGGCACACCGTAGCCGAGGATCGCCAGGCCGATGCCGATCTCGTCGAGGCCGTACCGCCGCGCGAAGTACAGTCCCAGCCATGAATACCCCCGAATGAAAGATCGAGTTGAGCAAGACATAGCCGTACGTGCGCTGGCCGCGGCCCTCGCGCAGGAGTTGCAGGTACCCGGCCAGCACCTGCCGATAACTCGCGCTGGACTGGGCCAGGTTGCCCTTGAGGAGCGACCGGTAGAGCAGGAGGAGGACCAAGATGACGCCTCCGAGCACCGCGACGCCCAGGAAGAGTCCTCGCCAGGTGATGAACGGCTCGAGCACGACGCCCACGGTAGAACCGAAAGCCATCCCCCCGGCCATTGCCCGAAGAGCCAGCCCAGGGGCCGGCCCCCGCTCGCGGAATGGGAACAGGTCGCCTATGAGCGCCAGCGCGATGGGCACGACGCCGCTCGCCCCGAGCCCGGTTAGTAACCGCAGCAAGAGCAAGCTCGACGGCGACCAGGCGGCAGCGGTGAGGGCGGTGAGGACAATGAAGGCGAGCAGGGAGGCGAGGATGATCCGCCCCGGCCGAAGCGGTCGGAGGGCGGACCGTACACGAGGGTGGCCGCCCCGTACGGGATCAGGTAGGCCGGGACGATGAGTCCTATCGTCCCGACCGGGACCCGGAATAGCTCCGCCAGACGAGGCAGGATCGGGGCGACCATGAACGCCTGAAAGAAGATCAGGAACGTGGCCGCCGACAGCACCCAGAGCAGGCGCTCCCCTCGTCCCCTGTCTTCACCGCTCGGCGCAGCCACCTCGCCCGGCGCGGCCGAGCGACTGACCTGGCTCTCCGAGCTCATCCTCTACCCCTCCCCGTCGAGTCGATCAGAGGGGACATTCCCCGCCTCACTTGGCCTCAAGAGTCGTCGGGCGGCGAGTCCCATGCCGAGGAGTACGAGCGCCGCCGGGAGCATCCAGGCTGTCCGGACGCCTCCCCGAGAGGACTGGAGGCTGTGCCGCCGCCTCCGGCTCGCGGAAGCTCGCCCGGGGGCTGAGCGCCTCCCGCGAAGGGGGATACCACGAGCCCGACGGGTTTGAGTGCCCACCGGTAGGCGGTCCAACACCGTTCCGGTAGACAGGTCGAGCACCACGAGCCGTGCCGCGGCGTTGTCGGCGACGAGTCGCTGTCCGTCCGGGGAGATGCCTACGCCGATCGGGCTACCCCCGACAGCCAGCGTCTCCCGGACCGCCCGGCTAGCGGTGTCTATCACCGAGACGGTACCGTCGGCCGCGTTACCGGCGTAGAGCGCCCGACCATCGGGCGCGACCGCCACGATCAAGGGTTTGCGGCCCACCGGTACGTCCGTCACCACGGCCTGACTGTCGACATCGATCACCGAGACGCTGTTCGATCCGGCGTTCGCCACGTACAAGGTACGGCCGTCCCGGCTGATCGCCGCCCCGAAGGGCTGCTTGCCCACGGGGATCGTCCCGACGACGCTCCAGGTGCCCAGGTCGATGACCGAGACATCATCCGTGAGGCTGTTCACCGCGAACGCGATCTGTCCGTCCGAGAGAGACGGCGAGGCCGTGCCGCCCCCCGGCCCTGGCCTATCACCCTCACCACCCGATTCGTCGCCACCTCGATGACGGACGTGCTACCCTCGCCGAAGCTGTTGACGAGCACGAACCGGCCGTCGGGGGTCGCGGCCAACCGCGTCGGGCTCTGTCCCACCCTGACCCGTCCGATCTCCTCCAGAGTGTTGGCGTCTATCACCGAGACCGTATCCTCCCCGAAGTTCCCCACGTATATCCGCCCGCTTCCCGCAGGCACGACGATCTGGTGCGGCTCCTGGCCGACGGGCACGACTACCGGGGCCGTGTCCCGCCCCGGATCTATCACCATGATGGTGTTGGCGCCGGCGTTGGCCACGTAGATCCACGGCTCACGCTCAGCCTGGGCCAGGACTGTACCTCCCCCGGAGAGTAGCAGGGCGAGCGCGAACAGCGCTGCCGCGGGAACTAGCAAATCCCCTCTTCCATGAGCATTCCACCTTCTCTTCTTCGCGATGCCATCTGCCAGCCTAATCCTGCCAGTTAACTGGAAAGGCAAGGTGACAGGAGCGTGGAGCGTACCGGCCCGGTCCGCGAGCGGGAACCGGAGCCGGTACCAACGTCAGGGGCTAGGCCGCCATCTGGCGACAGGTGTCGGCGCAGCGGCGGCAGGCCTCCGCGCACTGGCGCATGATGTCGCCATCGTACTTCTCGCACTCGGCGGCGCACGCGTCGCAGACGTCCGCGCAGACGCCCCATAGCTGCGCCGAGAACCGGGAGCTGCGGGCCATCATCTCCGCGCAGGCGGCCGCGATGGTAGCGGAGTCGAGGCACAGGCGGATGCACTGCGCCATGGCCGTCGCCTGGTCGGCGCTCAGACAGTGATCCGCGCAGTGGGCAGTCGTGTGTACGACCTCGAAGCACTCGTTGATGCAGCGCTCCATCATTTGGTTATTGGTATGTGCGGTCATCGGATACTCCTGTTATCGAGTAAGCCCTGAAATAGATCACTTGCCTCTACTGCACCGGCGGGCCGCGAGCAGGAGCAGGAACCGCGCGCCGTCCCCCCTTCTCGCTCGCACCGGACGCACGCTTCAGCAACAACCACCGTGGCGCCCGGGCGAGGAGCCGTAGATGCGGTGGCTGATGTGGCACAGCTTGCACCTGGGTTCCCGGCCGGCAGGATGTAGAGGGATAGCAGCCCAAGGAAGGGAACGAGCACGGCAAGCAGCGTCCACACGGGCAGGCCCAGCCCGGTGGCCACGGAGGCGCGGAGAGGCTAAGGACGCCGATAATGCCCAGGAAGCTCGCGAGCACCATCCGCAGGGCCTGTTGGGGGATGCGCCCGGCCAGGAAACCCGTTATCTGGCCGCCCACCAGGACGGCGGGCACGGTGGTCGCCAGGATGTTCCAGGACCTCGGTCCCTTCTCCGGCGGCGACCAGCAGGGGTGAACGCGGCCGAGAGGGACGCGCCGGCGATGATGAGATGGGCGTTGCCCGCCGCCATGCGGACCGGCATACCCCGCAACACCTGCTCGACGGTGCTCATCTCCCCCCAGCGGAGAAGCCCCACCAGACCCTGGAAGAGGCCCCCCACGGTCGCCGCCGCTGCGCGCGTACCGGGTCGTTGCGGAGGACGTATCTGTAGAGCTTCCCGCGCGGTCGCGGTGCTCCCTCACTGCCGACCCGCCGCTCTTGACACCATTGCTATCAACTGGGGCATCCAAGATGAGCGGACTCCACAGTCCCCGGAGCAGCAGGAAGGAGAACACCATGAGCGCCAGCCCCACCGCTATGAGCAGCCAGCCACCTGGGATGCGGTTGGCCAGGTAGCCTCCGAGGACAGCGGTGGGCACCGCGAAGACCAACGCAAAGCCCGCCACTCGGAAGTCGATTAGCCCGCGGCGCCAGAAAGCAAATGTCGAGCTCAGGAAGCCGAAGATCTCGGTGAGGATGCCGACCTGGACCGCCTGCACCGGCTCCAGGCGGTAGCCCAGGAGCGGAAAGACGAGGGTGTAGAAGGGGACAAAGAGCACGGCCCCGAGACACCCAGCGTTCAGACGGTGATGCAGATGCCGAGCGCGACGGGGAAGAGCCACCAGAACTGGAGCCAGTAATCCATATCCACCTCCTTGCTCCGTATCCTAACTCTCAGTCGACTGGAAAGTCAAGGGCTGAAAGGAAGCTCGCGCGAAGAGCACCTCTCCCGTCTCGGACTCGCGACCTATGGGCTGGGGGGTATGCTTCTGACATTGGAGCTAGGTCCAAGGTTTAGACTGTCAGCAGGAGGGAGAATATGGCAGGTATCGGTGACGGTGAGGTGCTGCACATTGGGGACCTAGCCGACAAAGCTGGAGTAAGCGCAGACACTGTACGGTACTACGAGCGGCTTGGGCTGCTCGGGTCTCCAGCTCGCACAGCCGGCGGCTACCGAGTCTACACCGAGGCCGACCTGGGACGGCTGCTGTTCATCCGGCGCGCCAAGCTCCTGGGCCTCTCGCTGGATGAGATCCGAGGTCTACTGGAGTGGCGCAGGAGGGCGAGTGCCGGCCGCTGCGTCGGGAGGTGGCCGAGCTGCTGCGCCGCAAGATCGGCGAGTGCGAGGAGAGGCTGGCGGAGCTTTTCGGCCTTCGTCAAGCTTGGAGGAGCGGTACCGACTAGCCCTGGAGCACGAAGGCGAGCCTACCTGCGGCTGCGCTTCGTTCCCGGCGACCTGTGCCTGTCTGCCGGTGGGGGTCGACGAGTTGGTGTCGCCCAGCGCAAAGACTCTCTTGCCCGACAGACGTGATCGCCTTCGAGGGAGCCCGGGATCGGCTGCGGATGCCGGCAGCTAAGCAAGTGAGCCCGTCCCACTCAATGAGAATGCCTTAGCCCGGCGCTGGCTGATAGGACCACGAGAGAATGAAGACAGACCCTGATAATCCCACTCGTACCCTCGACCGCTTCGGCCTGGTAGGCGTTATCACCGCGAAGATCACCTGCATAGTCGGGATGCAGCTGGGCCTGATCCTGGGGCTCCTCGGTGCATCGGGGGTATGCGCTCCCTTTCCTCAACCACGTAAACCGGCTCCTCGGTCCCGTCAGCTTCCCCCTGTTCGTGGTGTCCTTGACCCTGCTAGCGCTCGGAGCCATCCGGCGAGGACCGGTGGCCCTGGCGCTCGTCCTGGGTGGCGGCCTCCTGCTCTACACCGCCGTCTACGCCGACGGTATGAACCTGCCGCTCTATTTCGTTGCGATGGCTATGCTCCTCGCCCCCTTCCTCGCGCAGCCGATCTGGTGTCGCATCCGGCCGCTGTCCACCCGGGCGTCGGACGCTCGAAACGTGCCGGGTGCCAGCGGTGAGTAGTCCCTGGACCGGCCCGCGCGCACGGCTCCAGCTGGTTATTGCAGGCGTCATCCTTGTCGCCAGCGTCGCGATCTACGCAGTGGTGACGCGTCGGGCGGAGACGCGGATCGGAGGCGATGCGGCCCCGCAGTCTGAGCGATACGAGTTCCTGGAGGTGCGACCGATAGAGGCCTCGGTGGCCTTCTCTCCGGCGGTCATTGAGGCCACACGTAACATCGCGCACGTGGTGGCCGTGCAGCGCTACGTCATCGCGAGGGTGGACGGCACGGATGTCGCCGAATCCCGAGTTATCGGAGTGGACACCGGGGCGCCGCTGCGTCTGCCGGGCGCGAGCCAGGACACAGTGCCGGAGGTCGTAAACGGACGCGCGTTCGGGCCGCAGGATGCGGAGCGGTCGGTGGCCATCGTCGGGCGGGAGTACGCGAGTGCCGGCAAGACCATATACGGCTACCAGATCGCGGGCATGATCGACCACAACCCACCCATCCAGCTGGGCGACCTCGAGGTACGCGTGATCGGCATGTTCAGCACGGGTGACCGGGCGACGGACAGCCAGGTGCTCGTACCGCTCAATGTAGCGGAGCGCCTCGCGAGCTTCTCGGAGCAGGCGAGTGGTCTCTACGTGCAGGTCGACGATCCGGACAATGTGGAGCAGGTCGAGCGCGAGCTGAGGACGGTGCTAGGCGAAGGAGTGAGCATGCAGCGGGTGTCGCCCTGATGCCGAGGGCGAGTGCCTCTGGAGCCCCTGGTAATGCGGGGCGGGGTGGGTCTTCTGCCTACGGCCCGCGGTACGGAAGGATGCTATGGCTGAACGAGCTCTGCTAGGATTGTTCGCCCACCCTGACGACGAGTCCCGCATCGTCGGCGGCACGCTCGCGAGATACGCGGGTGAGGGCGTCAGGGTATCCCTGGTTGTCGCCACACGAGGTGAGGCGGGCTCGTGCGGGGAGCCGCCGCTGTGCACGCCCGAGGAGTTGCCCCGGGTTCGGGAGCGGGAGCTGGCGGAGGCTTGCCGGATCCTGGGCGTCAGGGAGTGGCAGCTGCTCGACTATCGGGACGGCACGCTGGCGGACGTCGACCGTGGGGAACTCACCGGTCAACTGGTGACCGCGATCCGGCGCGTCCGGCCCGGCGTCGTCCTGACCTTCGGCCCCGAGGGCAGAACGCTTCACGCCGACCACATCACGGTCCACTACGCCGCGACCGCCGCCTTCGAGCTAGCCGCTGATCCCATGGCCTATCCTGAGCAGGGTCTGTCGGCGCACACGGCGTCGAAGCTCTACTACACGACATTGCCGGAGAGTCTCGTCCACGCGATCAACTGGGCGTATCCCGGCATCCCGGATGATCAGGTCACGGTCGCGCTCGATGTCAGGCCGTGGCTCGATCAGAAGAAGCGGGCGACCAACGAGGCGCACAGGACGCAGGCGCACGACCAGCCCTTCGCGAACCTCACCGAAGACGCCCGCTGGGTGGCTCTGAGCACAGAGTACTTCCACCTCGCCGCGACTCACGGCATTGAACCAGCGGCGCACGAGGAAGATCTCTTCGAGGGCATCGAGCCGTGACCCTAGCGGCATGCCGAGGGGGCGACCGGGTCGTTACGACCCCGCCTCGCTCGATCCTCGCACTGGTCTTGCTCGCGACCATGCTCTCCAGCCTGGAGGTCGGCCTGGTGAACGTCGCGCTGCCCACCCTGGCCGCGGCCTTCGATGTCGGGCCTGGCACGATCCAGTGGGTGGCCCTTTCTTACCAGCTCGCCATCGTCGGCACGCTGGTCCTCTTCGGCCGGCTGGTCGATCTCCATGGCGGCCGCGTGCTCTACCTGGTCGGTATGGGTACGGTCGCCTTAGCCTCAATCCTTGCCGCACTGAGCCAGGGCCTGCTGTGGCTCGTCCTGGCTCGCGGCCTGCTCGGGCTCGGTGCGGCGATGCTCCTCTCAACCGGTCAGGCGCTGCTGACGGTGGCCTACCCGGATAGGAGCCGGGGGCGGGCGCTCGGTTGGATGCACGCGGCTGTAGCCGCCGGCCTGATGGCTGGCCCTTCCCTCGGCGGCCTGCTCGTGACAACCGCTGGCTGGCGGGCGATCTTCCTGATGCCGCTGCCACTGGCCGCTGGAGCTCTCTGGTGGGGTTGGAAGGCCCTGCCGAGAACCGGGACTCGTAGCCAGGGCAGGCTCGATCTCGTCGGCGCCGGACTCGTCTTCGGCGCCACGACGCTGCTACTCCTCGCCCTCACCCGCCTTGCCCGGCCCGACCGGGGCGAGACAAGCTTGCTCCTTCTGGTGCTGGCACTCGCGGCCGGACTGCTGTTCGTGCTGGTCGAGTGGGGGCAGAGCGCACCACTCGTCGATCCCCGCCTCCTCGGTTCCTGGAGACTCTCGGCCGGGCTGCTGGCGGCGTGGCTTACCTTCATCGCGCTCGCCTCGAACATGTTCCTGATCCCTTTCGCGCTGCAGGACCTGATGGGGTACCCGGCGTCGGTGGCCGGCCTGGTGATGATGGCCGTGCCGCTCGCGATCCTACCGGTCGCCCCGCTCACCGGGGCGCTTGCCGACAGGTTCGGAAACCGACTGCCGGCTACGGTTGGGCTCCTTCTGATCGTTGCCGCCATACTAGCGATGGCAGCGTTCCGCTCCACAACCCCGCTGTGGTTCGCCGCGGCGGTGCTCCTCATGTACGGGATGGGCGCCGGGCTGTTTCAGGCGCCGAACAACAGCGCGGTCCTTGGCTCGGCGCCAGAGGGGCGGGAGGGTACTGTTTCGGGGATGCTCGCGCTGTCGCGCAACCTGGGACAGGTGTTGGGAGTCGCCGTGGCAAGCGCCGTGTGGACGTGGCGGCAGACGCATTACGAGCGGATCGGTCAGCCGACCAGGGACGCCC
>JAUJMR010000015.1:39717-52228 GCA_030446765.1 Chloroflexia bacterium | reverse complement strand
TGGACGTGGCGGCAGACGCATTACGAGCGGATCGGTCAGCCGACCAGGGACGCCCTCGCCGCTAGTCTGCACGACGCGTTTCTCGTCCTCGCCGGGTTCGGTCTCCTCGCCCTGGTCGTCTCGGCCCTGCGCGGCGAGCCGAAGGGGGTCGTAAGCCATGCTTGAAGAGTTCCGCGACCCGGTGCTGGTCATCGCCGCCCATCCCGACGACATCGAGGCTCACTGCGCGGGCACAGTTGCCGGGCTGGTGGGGGAGGGCAAGCGAGTAGGCTACGTCCTGGCGACGAGCGGTAACCGGGGAACGAGCGACCCTGGGATGACCGCCGAGCGTCTGGCGGAGCTGCGGGAGGCCGAGCAGAGGGCCGCGGCGGAGGTCGTCGGCGTCTCCGACGTCAGGTTCCTGCGCTACGATGACGGGGACCTCGCCTTCCAGATGCCCCGCCTGCGGGCCGACCTCACACGGCTCATCCGCGAGTACCGGCCGCGCACGGTCATCACCCACGACCCCTACCCCGGCAACGGTTCCCACGATTCCTGCTCCATCTATCCGGATCACACGACGCTCGGCCTGGCTGCCTTTCAGGCGGCCTACCTGCGTGCCCCGGGCCCACTCTGCGAGCTGGAGCAGCTGCGCGAGGGGCTGCCGCTGCACAAGGTGGAGATGCTGATGCTCATGATGAGCGGCCAGCCGGACGTGTTCGTGGATATAGAGGAGACCTTTGAGTTGCGGATGACGGCCCTGCGGCAGCACGCCACCCAGGGCAGGGACCGTCCCGAGGTCCCTGCCTTCTTCCGGGCGATCGCCGAGCGACTGGGAGAGCGCGCCGCATGCGCGCTGGCCGAGGGGTTCCGCCGGCTACCGCCAACCTAGCTGCGGCACATGGAGGGAGGAGTCCGCGAGCCCCCGGCTCTGCGGGCTGATGGTTAGCTGCTCCGGTGCTTCTTGTGGGGCGCCTGGATGAACCCGCTCAGCAGGTGCTCGTCATGGTGCGCCCCCTCGTGCCGCTCGATGATTCGGCAGTAGTGCGCCTCGGTCGTCGCGCTCTCGGCCGCCTCCTCGCGCAGCCCCACGAGCTCCTGCCGGAAGTCCGAGAGCGCCCGCACGTAGCGGTCCACCTGCGCCACCTTGTTGTCGAGCAGCTCGACCACGTGCCGACACGGCTGCTCACCGCCCTCCCGCAGGCGCAGGATCTCGGCGATCTCCTCGAGCGTCAGTCCCATCGCCTTCGCCTTGGCTATGAAGCGCAGGCGCTCCTGGTCGGCTGCCGTGTAGACCCTGTAACCTGACGACGTGCGTTTCGGCTCGGGCAGCAGGCCTATCTCCTCGTAGTAACGGATCGTCTTGGGGTTGAGCCCGAGACCGCTGCCAGCTCGCCGATCTTCAGTTGTGATGGTGATCCTTGTTTTCGTCCATCCGGTCACCTCGCTATCGTTATGCTACCTGCCGGCGCGCCGGAAATCATGCTTGCCCAGGAGCGCCAGCCCGAGGAGACCTGCCAGCGCCAGCAGCAGGCCACCCACCCAGAACAATGCCTGGATCCCAACTGCATCCACCAGGAGCCCGCCGATCCCCAAGGATAGCAGTCGCATGGCGTTCCAGGTCACGTCGAGCAGCGTGAACACGCGGCCCTGCACCTGCTCGGGCACCGTCCCCTGCACCGTCGAGTTGAACACCACGATCCCCCAGAAGTATTGAGGCCGTACACGAACAGGATCAGCAGAGCCACGGGCAGCGGGGTGAGGACCGCGAGCAGTACGTCGCCGAAGCCTCGGATCACGTACGGCACGAACAGCCACTTCGCGTCGCGGTAGTCTCGGGCCAGCGTGTTGGGGATGAGCGGACCTAGAAGCGCCCCCAAACCTATGGCGCCTATCAGCCAGGCGAAGCCCTCGGGCTCCAGCCCCAGGTGCCGCTCTGCGAGCACCACCAGCATCGCGCTCGTGGCACCGGTGGCGAGGGAGGCAAGCGCCTGGACTTGCGAGGAGGCGGGAGACGAAGCGGTCTCTGAGTGCGTACCTAAGGCCCGCACGCGCGTCAGCGAAGTAGCTCCCGAGACCGCGCTTGGTTCCGGCTCCCAACTGTCCCGCGTGGACGGGGATGAGCAGCCGCGCGATCAGCAGCGCCGACACCACGAAAGTCGCCGCATTGACCGCGAAGGCCGCATCGGTCCCGATAAGCGCGATCAGGCCGCCCGCGAAGGCCGACGCCAGGATCTGACCAGCCGGCCGGTGGACCACGCCACCGAGTTCGCCGCAAGCCTCTGCTCCTCGCTCGTGAGCGCGGGGATCACGGCCTGCACCGTCGGGTTGAAGAAGGTGTTCCCGGCAGCGAGCCCGGCGGCCACCACATAGGCGTGCCAGATACCCTGGGGGGAGAGCAGGGCGAGCACGAGCGCCGCCCGCAACAGGTCAGCGCCGATCAGCACACGCTTGCGGCTGAAGCGGTCGATGACCACGCCCGCAACGGGACCGAGCAGGAGCACCGGCACCACCTCCGCGGCTACCAGACCCGCGACCGCGAGCCCCCGCCCCGTGAGCTCGAAGACGAGCACGACGAGCGCGATGTAGTGCAACGTGTCCCCGAAGGCCGAGAAGAGTTGACCTAGCCACAGCGGGAAGTACGAGCGGCTGCGCACCACACACGAGGTATGCCCGTCCCACGCGGCCCAGTCTCTCCGTCATTGTCTCCATACCCGAGGGTACAACCTTGTAGTAGCTACAATGTCAAGGTAGGCAGAGTAGATGATGGTGGGAGGAGGCGCGGGAGAGTGGATCGGGGTGTTGGCGGAGAGGACGGGCGTGGACGCGCAGACGATCCGGTATTACGAGCGGATAGGGCTGCTGCCAGCAACCGGACGGACCGGGTCCGGGTATCGGGTCTACGGGGAGGGAGACGAGAAGTGCCTGCGGTTCATCAGGAGCGGACGGAGCATGGGGCTGACTTGGGGGGAGGTCCGGGAGGTGTTGGCTTTCCGGGAGCGCGGGGAGCCTCCTGCGCGTACGTGACCGAGACCTTGGCAAGTCGCGCCAGGGAGGTCGAGGGTCGGATAGCGGAACTGACACGATTCAAGCGTGAGCTCGATGCTCTGCTGGAGCGCTCTCGGCAGCAGCCTATCTGCGAGCTGCGAACCGTCGAGTACTGTCGCATAATCCAGGGCGACAAAGATGTAGCCGGAAGTGCTGCCCGGGATCCCTTCCGCGAGGTGGGATGAGCGCGACACTGGCGACTGCCAATTTCTCCGAGTGCACCACTTCGAGAGCTATCGTGAGACAAGCCAGAAAGATACCCCCTTCCAGGTCATCCGGCATCTGAAGGTCGCCTCTGGCGCTAGGGGCTCCCACTACGAATAACGGAAAAGGGGCAAAGAGTGAATCTCCTTGGTCCCTACTGGCGATTTAGTAGGCTGGCAGCCCGAGGTCACATTCTCGCGAACACCCGTGCGCGCGCCGGTACATCATCAGAAGCTGCCACTGGATGTGTGGTTATGATAGCGGCTAGAGACAAGGCATACATCGGGACGGTGCTGGCGGAACCTGACAGCCCACCCGCGCCCGTCTTAGGCATGTCATCCGGCATCTGCCCGAAGGTCGCCTCTGGCGCTAGGGACTCGTTGAAGGATCCACTACGAATAACGTCAGGAACAGCCGCCGTCTCTCCTTCCGGGTTGCGCTTCTGGACGGCGGTGTTCGCGGGCAGCGTGGCGCTGTCGCCCACGCCCATCTCCTTGGTCCCTATGATCGCGTTTTGGTAGTCGATGTCTCCCCGGGTCACGTATATGAATTCCGGTCCCGGGTGGGTGTGGACCGACGTCTGGCCGCCCGTGGGCACCTCCACCAGCACGAGCTTGAGCGCGCCAGGACGGCGAGATGAGCCTTCCCTGGCAGGCAGCCCTATGCAGCGTCTCGCTCTCGAACACCGAGCCGCTCGGCGTCCTCCAAGCCCAGACCGGCGCGCCAGTACGCCGGGAATCGCGAGCGCGGATCTCCCAGGAAGCTGCCACGTCGGCGGCCTCGATCGTCGGTGCCCGCCACGGCCATGGCCGACGTCTGCGTCAGTCCTCGATCCAGCCCGCCTGGCCTTCCTCGAGCGTGAAGGTGTTGCCGCCCACCGAGAACGTTGTGGCGCAGCATCGGCGGCGTAGATGAAGCTGCGCTCGTGGCTGTGGGTGACCAAGCCCGCGTTCGAGACGCTCGCCTCGTGCGCTATCCAGGCGAGCGGCCTCCGAGTTCAAGGCCCGCCGACGGACACTCGCCCGCGACCTCGCTGCGCGAGCGGCGTGAGCTAGCCCCCGCTCCCAGCGCATCGCCGCCCATGTCCTGCGCGCTCACCGTACCTACGGCCGAGCCGATGTCCACGCGCGCCAACTGCAGGCGATCCCGCACCAGCAGGCCGCACGGCGAGTAGTAGCGGGCCCAGCGCAGGCCACCACGACGACGGCGACGGCGTTGAGGATCTCGCCGGTCAGTACGGTCATAAGAGATCCCTCCTTAGCTTCGTACTGATTCCGATCATCAGGAATCCCGCCTCAAGTTGCACGCTCTCGTGCCAATCACGGGCTCTCGATCACCTCGAACGCTCCCCAGACCAGGACGGTGTCTCCGACCGCTACGGATATGAGCGCGAACAGCGCGAAGCCGGCTGCGAACACACGAGCGGCGCGACGCGGCCGCGGCGACTCCGCCTCTCCTCGTACTCGTGAGCCTCCGGCACCAGCTCCTCCACTACTAGCGTCGTGAGCACGCCCGCGGTGAAGGCCAGCAGCGTCAGCTTGCCGAGTACGCAGCTCTGACCCACGGCTGGCCGCGCATCCTGAAGTAGCCCGCCGTCGCGCCCAGGAAGATCGGCAGCGCGCGAACGCCGCCGTCATCACTGCTAAGCCGGCCGCTTCCGTTACAGGCTGGGTCTCATTCTTGTTGCGTCGCCCAGAGGTGGGCCGACATCCTGATCCACCACAATGCCTTATCAGCCGGACGAATGCGAGAGAGTTCCGTCGCCAGTCGATCGGGGTCGGAGAGCGGGAACAGGGCTTTGATGAGGGACACCCTATCCCAGACAGCTCGATTAGCCTTGCTCGCGGCAGGTGCTGTCGCTGTAATGGGCCAACCAGCGCTCGCACATCTTCCACCGGCGCAGTGCGAAAGACCACTACGGGCGTTTGTGGATCATCCGACCCATGCAGGAAGAGCAAGGCTGCGGAAATGGCCTCCAAATCCGTGATGCTGATGGTTGACCCGAATACGCAGTTCTGCAACGTTCCGGAGAACGAGCGCCAGGAGTGCAGGACGGCGTCGCGCGCGACCTCGGCCGGCACGTCGGGCACCAGGAGCGGCGCCAGCATCCGCCAGAGCGGGCGTGTATGACACATGAGCTGGCACAGAGCCCGGGCGATCGGCGGACGCGACAGCGTCAGTCGGTTGAGGAGTGAGAGACCAGCCAATCGCTGCCGGGCTTCGGCCGGATCGCGATAGATGGGAACGGACACCAGGACAACTCCCTCGACCGAGGCGTCGCGCTTCGCCCACTCCAGGGCGAGGAGCGCACCAACCGAGTGGCCGACAAGGAACAGAGGCTCGTGCTCCAAACCCGCGGCTCGTCGCCATAGGCTGAGGGCGCCGAGATGATCCTCGGGGTCGTAGGCGACCTCCGGGCGAGGTGAGCGGCCGAAGCCCAGCAGATCGACCATATACAGGCGCAGCTCGGCGGCATCGAGCCGCTCCGCCACGGGACGCCAGTAGCGGCCGGACGCGGTCAGTCCGTGCAGAAAGACAATCGGAGGTCCGCCCGCACCTCGACGCTCGGAATACAGGGGGATGTCCATGCTCCGGGAGCTAGCTTGCGCGCTCCGCTTCCTGCCGCTCTCCGGAGGGATCACTCGACCACCTTGCGAACGCATTCAGGTACCCCCGATCCCCCGTGCCCGCGCGACGATGCACGTTCCCCCTCACGTTCCACCCTGCCTGGCTCCCCGGTCGCCACGATGGAGGGGCGTGCAGCAACCGAACCAGGAACGTGCGGTGGCGCGTGCCCCAAGTACCCCCGGATCACGCGAGTCGGCCCACTAGCGCCTGGGCCGCGAGGCCTACGGCGAAGGTGAGGACGAGCGAGACCGCCCACACGAACGCTACCGGCCGAGAACCCGCCGGCACCGCGCTCGGCGGACGGTACATCGGCACCATCACCCGCAGGTACACGCCCAGCGACAGCACGCTGTTGAGGATGGCCACCACCGCCAGCCAGATATACCCCGCCTCGATCGCGGCGCCGAACAGCAGCAGCTTGCCGACGAAGCCGCCGAGTGGCGGCACTCCCACGAGGGAGAGCAGGAACACCGTCATAGCCGCGCCCACCCATGGCGCCGACCTGCCGAGGCCCGTGAACGCCCCCAAATCCCGTCCGACGAGCGCGACCACGGCGAACGCGCCCAGGTTCATCGCGACGTACGCGGCCGCGAACACCACCAGTGAGCTCAGGGCCAGCTCTCCCCGCCCCACCGCCACGACGCCGAGCAGAAAGTAGCCCGACTGCGCTATGGAGGAGTAAGCGAGCAGACGGATGACATTGGTCTGCGCCAGGGCGGCGAGGTTGCCGTATGTCATCGAGACCGCCGCCAGCGCGGCGACCGCGAACGGCCACCCCGTCGACCGGGGCAGATCGCGCACTACCTGCGCCAGCGCGAAGATCGCGCCCGCCTTGGGCACGACGGAGAGGAACGCTGCAACCGATACCGGCCCACCATCGTACGCGTCCGGTGCCCAGAAGTGGAAGGGAGTGATCGCAGCCTTGTAACCCAGGCCCACCAGCACGGCGACGAGACCTGCGACCGCCGCGAGCGGCACCTCCCGTACACGCCCGAGCTCGGCGAGCAACGTCGATCCCGTCGCGCCGTACCAGTACGTCAGCCCGAACACCATCACACCGGCGGTCACCGAGCCGAACACAAAGTACTTCATTGCCGCTTCCGTTGAGCGGTCGTCCCCCGGGTACGCCACGAGCGCGAACGAGCCCAGGCTCGAGAGGAGCACCCCGAGCACCAGGAACATGACGTCGCCCGCCCCGGCGAGCGCGAGCGCCCCCAGCGCCGTGAACGCGAGCAGGGCATACACCGTCCCCTCGCGGTCGGTATCCCTCACCTCTGCGTACGCCAGGATAACGGAGAGTGCCGTCGCCGGCAGCAACACCAGCTTCGCCCACGTGCTCAGGGTGTCCACGCGGAAGGTGCCCATGAACAGCGTGGTATCTACGCCTATGAGGAGCGTGGAGAGACCGGTCGCGACGAGCAGTCCGACTACAGTGAAGACCAGCCCGACCCGGGGCAGCCGCACCATCTCGAGCACCAGCGCCCCAACCGCCGTCAGGAGCACCGCGATCTCGGGCGCGAGCAGCGCGAGGTCGCGGCCCATATTCATCTCCATGTTCACGGTAGCGCGCTCGCTGTCCGATGCACGACGTCCAGGACAAGGAGTGGGGCGATGCCGAGCAGGATCGTCAGGACCAGCAGCGGGGCGATAGACCACACCTCCCGCCTACCAAGGTCGGGCATCCCCTTCCACCGGTCGCTCAAGGTTCCCAGGAACGCTGCCTGGATCGCGCGCAGGTACAGCCCTGCCGTGATCACGATGCCGACGACTGTGAGTGCCGCCACGACCGGATACACTTCGAACACGCCCAGGAAGATCTGGAACTCCGCGGGGAAGTGGGCCAGACCGGGCAATCCAAGACTCGCGAACGCGGCGAGCACGAAACCCCAGCCCAGCAGGGGTGTTGCCCGCAGCAGCCCTCCGAACTCGCCCATCTCCCTGGTGTGCGCCCGGTCCTGCAAGGAACCGACGAGCAGGAACAGCACGCCCGTGACGACGCCGTGGCTTACCATCTGGAGCACCGCCCCGTCGATCGCCAGCGCCCTCGCTTGCGCATCCGTGACGGCGGCCGCGGCGGCAACCCCGAGCACGACGTACCCCATGTGGTTCACGCTCGTGTACGCGATCATGCGCTTCAGATCGGTCTGAGCAAGCGCGGCCAGGGCGCCGTACAACGCCGAGAACGCGGCGAGGACGGCGACGAACGGCGCCGCAGCCCGGAAGGCGTCCGGCGTCATCTGGAATGAGAAGCGCACCAGCCCGTACGTGCCAAGCTTCAGCAGCACCCCCGCGAGCACGACACTGCCGGCCGTCGGCGCCTCGGTGTGCGCCAGTGGCAGCCAGGTATGGACCGGGAAGACCGGCGTCTTGACCGCGAACGCCACGAACATCGCAAGGAAGGTGAGCATAGCAGTGACGCCCGCGAGCGGAGGGGCGGCGATGACCGCCCGCATGTCGAACGTTCGGGGCTCGCTGCCCAGGTAGAGGGCGATGATCGCCAGCAGCAGCGGCAGGCTGCCGAGTAACGTGTACAGGAAGAAGGTGAGCGCCGCCCGCTGCCGCTCCGCGTACCCCCACCCGGCGATGATGAAGTACATCCCCACCAGGGTGACCTCGAAGAACACGTAGAAGAGCACCAAGTCGAGCGCGACAAACGCGCCGAGACACGCCGTCTCCAGCAGCAGGAAGAGCGCGACGTACGAGCGCGCTCGCTCCTCGATCCGCACGCTGTATACAAGGGATACCACGAAGAGCAGTGCCGTCAGCAGCACGAGCGGGAGGCTGATCCCGTCGACGCCCACCCGGTAGGCCACGCCGAGCGAGGGTATCCAGGAAACCTCCTCGACCTGAGAGAAGGAGCCGTCAGTCCCCCGAAGCCAGATGCCGATCGCGCCGAACAGCGTCAGCGCCGAGGTGAGCAGGCCTACCGTGTGGGATGTGCGCGCCGAGGCGTTCGGGAGAGCCACGAGAACCGCGGCACCCGCGAGCGGGAGGAAGAGTGTGAGCGAGACGAGTGGGAACAACCGATCGACCTTCCTTGTAAGCTTGCTTATAAACCTATCGATATACTCAGGAGCACGATCGCCAGGAGCAGGCCGGTCCCACCCGCGGCGAGCGCGAGCTCTCGGTGGACCAGGCCCGTCTGGAGGCGGCGAGCGCGGCCGCCGAGCTCGCGGATGTTTCGGACAAGCGCGGCGATGAGCGCATCAATCCCGCGCTCGTCCGTCCGGCGGGACGCCCCGGCGAGCCCAAGGCCGATCTTCCCCGCGCCCTCAACCCAGGCGTGGAGGAGGGCTTCGCTGGAGCGGATTGTGGACGCGGCAGCCAGTGCCCCTCTACCGGCCGCGGTCGCGCCCGAGTGGATGCGGCCGTCGAGCCGGTCGGTCATGTGCGCGAGCGTGAGCGCCGGGCGAACGACCAGGTCCACGAACCCCCCGCGCACCCGGAAACCCATCCCGGCGGGCCGCAGCGCCCATCCGGGCAGGGCTTCCGCGACCATCGTCCCGCCCAGGAGCAACCCGCCCGACGCCGCTACCAGGCTGGCGATGACGGCGCTCTCGGCCTTCGGGAGCTTGATGTCGAGGAACTCCGTGAACGGGCCTACCAGCACGCCGAACAACGCCACGAGGACAACAAGGCAGGCGAGGGCGATGCCCATCGGCCTCACGCCGTCGACCGGCCCGTCATGGCCCTCGCCCCGCCACAGCAGTCGCAGTGCCTGCGCGACGTACACTCCCGTGAGGGCTGTTCCAGCGAGCGCTAGTGGTGTCAGCAGCCAGGCGTAGGGCGACTCGAGGGAGGCCGCTATGATCGCGTCCTTCGACCAGAAGCCGGCGAGCGGTGGGACCCCCGCCAGCGCGAGCCCCGCTATCACAAAGGCGATGAAGGCTGCGCGGTGCTCCTTGCCCACTCCCCGAAGATCGTCGAAGCTCGTCGAGTGACGGGCGTGCTGGAATACTCCCGCGACCAGGAAGAGCGCGGCCTTCATCGCCGCGTGCGCGACCAGATGCAGTATCGCCGCGCCCACGGACCCCGCGCCGAGCGCGAGCAGCATGAAACCGAGCTGGCTCGAGCTCGAGGCCGCGAGCAGCCGCTTGAGGTCGCGCTGCGCGACGGCGGTCAGGCCCGCCACCAGAGCCGTCAGCCCTCCCAACAGTCCCACGACGAGAAGCACACCTTGAGGCATGAGCGGGAAGGCGCGCACGAGCAGCACGACCCCCGCTGCGACGAGGGTGGCCGAGTGCAGCAGCGCCGAGACGGGTGTGGGGCCGGCCATCGCGTCCTGCAGCCATCCCTGGAACGGGACCTGCGCGGACTTGCCCGCTGCGGCGACCAGGAGGAGCAGGCCGGCGGTCACCGCGACTGCACGGTCTACATGCAGGGTTGCCGCGATCTCGCTCGTCCCGGCCCGCGTGATCAGCAGCAAGACCCCCACGTACAGCCCGACGTCCGCTCCCCTCGTGGTGAGGAAGGCGCGTGTCGCGGCGCGTCCCGCGATCGGACGCTCGTAGTAGTGGCCGATGAGGAGGTACGAGGCGAGGCCCATGAGCTCCCAGGCCGCGAGGAACAGCACCCAGTCGCCAGCCAGCACGAGCGCCCCCATGGCGGCGGCAAAGAAGCTCATCCCGGCCCAGAAGCGCTCCTGCCCGCGCTCCCCGCGCATGTACCCCAGCCCATACAGGAGCACGAGGAAGGCGACGAGAGTAACCACCACCGACAGGATGGCCGCGAGTGGATCGACGACCAGGCGTAGCGGCATCCCAGGCAGGCCGGGCAGGGTCGCCCCGTATCGCGCCCCGCGTTCGACCCTGAACAGCGTGACGAGCGCTGACATGAGCGCGACGCCGGCGCCCAGGAGCGCGAGCGGTCCCGCAGCGCGGCGCAACAACAGTATCAGCGCCGCAGCCGTCAGCGGCCCGAGGATGGAGGCCGTCGCGATGATCATCCCTTCAGCTCCGCCGCCTCTTCCATCTCGACGGAGCCCCTGGCGCGGAACCGTGCGGTCGCGATGCCGAAGCCGACGGCGGCTTCCAGCGCCATCACAGTCATCACGATGAGGACGAACATCTGTCCCGAGTATGCGTCGGGGTGCAGGTAGCGCCAGAACGCGACGAGGTTGACCATCGCCCCGCCCAGCATCAGCTCGACGCCCATCATGATCATCACCATGTTCGTCTGCGAGAGCGCCCCGTACAGCCCGATGCCGAAGAGCACTGCGCCTATAACCAGCGCGGCCACGAGCGTTGCCGTCGTCATCCGCGCCTCCTTATCGCCGTGGCCGTGGCGGCGATCATCGCCACCAGGATCGTCACACCGGCCGTCTCGAAGATCAACATCGAGCGCTCCATGATCTCTATACCCAGCTCGCGGTTCTGTGCCGCGGCGGCCGGTGCGGTCGCCGCCACCCGTCCCCAGCCCGAGAGGAGCGCGACTCCGACCGCGACTCCGACCGCCAGCAACCCGCCCGCGAACCCCGCGCCGAAGGCCAGGCGCTTCTGGTGCGTCATGTCCATCTGGCCAAGCCCGCCCGGGTCCATCATGTACATCACCATGAAGATCGCCATGATCGCCATCTCGGTGCCCATCATCATCAGCTGCAGCACACCGAGGAACTCGGCCTCCATCGCGAGGAACAGCCCGCCGAGCGCCGCCATCGAGAAGAGGAGCGAGAGCGCCGAGCGCATCATCGAGCTGGTCCGGAACACCGCGAGACCGAACCACGCGGCGGCAAGGCCGAAGAAGAGCACAGCGAGCAGTTGCAGCATCAGGGCATCTCCATCCCATTACCTCCCGGAGTTGAGCCGTCAGCGAGCAGGAGCGTCACGCCCACCCACACGATGTTGACGAGCGCGAGCGGGATGCCGAGCTTCCAGGCCCACCCGAGCACCTGCTCCTCGCGCAGCCTCGGGATGTACCGGCCGACCGCGAGCATGCCTGCTGCGACAAGGAGCGTCTTGAAGGAGCTCCAGGCCCACGGCGGCAGCACAGGACCCAGCCAGCCGCCCAGGAAGAACACGACGACGGAGAGCGCGAGCGTGAGCACGAGCACGAGGCGCCCGAGGCGGAGCACGGCCAACCGCACGCCGGTGTACTCCGCCATTACCCCGCCTGCGAGCTCATCCGCGACCGGCAGATCAAACGGCGGCAGGAAGCAGACGGCAAGGGCCGCCAGGACGAAGAGCACGAAGCCGAGCGGCTGCGCGAGGACGTTCCATAAGGCGGACTGCGACTCGACGACGTCCATCGTCAGCAGGCTCTCGGCGCGCATGGCGACCGCGGTCACCGGCATCACGATCAGCATCGAGTAGCCCACGAGCTGGCCCAGGAAGCGGAAGCCCCCGACCATCGCGTACACGCCGTTCGGTCCCCAGCCGGCCATGAGCAGTGCTACCATCACGTACACCCAGGCGGCGTTCACGAAGAGCGCGCCGGTGGCGAGCTGGACGCCGACGAGCCCGGGTGCAACGGGCAGCACCGCGGCTGATAGCACGGCCGCGACCAGGAGCAGCGGCGGCGCGCTCTCGTACAGTAGCCGGTCCGGCCTCCGGGGCACGACGGACTCGCGGCCCAGGAGCGCCAGGCCCGCGAGCAGCGGCCCGGCGGGGCGCAGTCGGCCCGTCGAGGTCCACCCCTCCAGCACCGCGACCGCGTA
>JAUJMR010000015.1:38391-39617 GCA_030446765.1 Chloroflexia bacterium | reverse complement strand
CGGGAGCTCGAGCTCGGCGTGCGGGATGGACGGCGCGTCGGCCGCGCAGACCAGTTCAAGGCTCTGCTCGATCTCGGCCGTACGGACCCGCAGGCGCGCCAGCGCGTCCCCGTCTCTATATACGATTGGGGAGTATCCGATGTCTTGATACGTCCCATTTTCTCGCGTCGCCCTGGCGGCACGTGCATCCGCTGCCCTCCCCGCAACCCCAAAGGGGGGGCGGTCGCTCTCCTCCAGGCGGGCGTCGGTTACAAGGCCGCACCCACGGGCAACGGGACCACGCATCCGCTCTGGCTCGGGATCCAGACGAGCGATGCCGCTCAGTCGACGGTCGAGAAGCGGCACCCGGCGCAGCCCGGCCAGGAACCGCTTCGTGTCCTGCCCCACGCGCGCCACCTCTCGAACGTCCCGTGTCCCCAGCAGCTGTAGCTGCAGTCGAGCAGCCCGGCGCTCGAGCCACCTGTCGCCCAGCAGGTGGCCCAGGCTGGAGAGCCAGCCCAGGTGGCTCGCCGCGCGCTCCCTCTCCAGCGCGGCCACGCGCGCGCGCAGCGTTCGGTCGTCGGGGATGACCCCGGCCAGGTTCTCGAGGGCTCGTAACGCGAGCAGGCGGTACGCGACCGGCGCGAGCGGATCGAGCCGCGCAAGCCGTTTGGGGAAGGTCGCGGGGGCCCCCCGCCACGCCGCCTTGAGCTCCCGCCCCAAGGTGCCCGGCCTTACCACGGCCTCCACGACGGCGTCACCGTCGAGCGTGAGCCTGAGGTCCAGCCCGCCGGGCAGTCCGGGGAAGAGCGGGCCGAACGGCGCCTCCACCCTCTCCATAGGCAGGCCGTCGGGGCTGCGCGGCAGGTCCTTCGTCATCTCCACCATCGACATGAAGCCCATCCCCCCGTGGTTCATGCCATCGTGCCCCATGTCTCCGTGGCTCATCCCCGCGTGGGGAGCATGTTCCATCTCGCCGTGGCCGTCATGCTGCTCGCCCCCGTCGGGGTGTCCCGCGTGCCGGGCCAACAGGCTCTCGGGGCTACCCATCGTCGCCCCATGCGAGTCGTCCGGGTATATCCGGGTGTCGCTGGCGCTGCCCCCGCTTGGCTCGGCGTCCATTTCGTGGTGCATGTCAGTGTGTCCGGCGGTGCGGTCAGTATGGGCAGGCTCCGAGTGCCGGTGATGGTGCGCTCCCCCCTGCCCGCTTGATCCCCCGGGTGCTGCGGCGGCCGAGTGCACCGTCG
>JAUJMR010000015.1:2094-38291 GCA_030446765.1 Chloroflexia bacterium | reverse complement strand
GCATCCCGTCGGCGGTCTCCCGGGGCACCAGGTCCATGCCGCAGATCGGACACTCACCCGGCTCGTTGCGGACCACCTCGGGGTGCATAGGGCATACGTACTCGGTCTGTGTTCGCAGCACATCCGGGTCGAAGTCGGCGACCTCCGTCGCGAATGCTCCCGCGGCGATGAGCTGCCGTAGCTTCAGGACTCCGGACACCAGAGATGCCTGATCCAGGGGCACCGAGGCGTCCGGCGGGGGCAGGGGATGGGTGTCTGGGGCGCCGACCGCGAGCACTGCCCGCGGACGCGGCATCTGGGCGTACGCGACCGCCGCAGCCCTCCTCACCTCCTCGGATAGCTCGCCGATCAGGAGCAGCACGCTCGCATGGCGAGGCGTAGCCGCGACTCGCAGGCCGGCGGCCTCCAGGTCCAATCCATGGGAGAGCGCGACCTGGAGGCCGGGGACGACGAAGGCCGCCAGCTCGCGCGCCATCGCGCGCGCCAGGAGCTGCCGCAGCCGATTTGGTTTGCCCTTCCGCGCCCCGCTGATCACTGCCGCCTCAGGGCACCCTGGCTCCAGCCGTACAGCAGGCCCAGGAAGAGGATCGCGAGGAACACCCCCATATCGAGCAGCGCGACCAGCCCGAGCTCGCGGTACACCACGGCCCAGGGGTACATGAAGGCCATCTCCATGTCGAACGCGAGGAAGAGGAGCGCGAAGCCATAGTAGTGCACGTGGTAGCGCACCCAGGCGGGCTTCGGCGAGAGGCTCCCGGCCGTTGCCGGTACGTCCTTGCCCGGCTCCTCGCGCGTAGGCCCCAGAGACCGCCCGATCAGATACAGCAGAGCCACCAGGCCAAACGTGGCCAGGATCATCCCAAGTAGTAGTGCGTACTGCTCCAGAGGCGTCATGCTGTCCTCTCCAGCCGCGCGGACGCTGTTTCCCGTCGCTCAGACACCATAGCCTGTCTCCAGCCCGTCAACTCCAATGGCCTCCTGGATCATCCCCACCCTGGGTCTCCTGTATCTTCTCCCCTACCCGAGCGCGGGTGTCGTCGGCGGGCTGCTGGTCTGTCTCCCTGGCCCGGTGGCTGGCGAGCTCGAACACCTGCGCCAGCTCGGCAAGCACCTCCCGGTCACGCCCCTCGCGGATGCACCCGGGCAAGCGGCGTTCAAGGTGCTCGCGCAGCAAGACCTGGTCGAGTTTGTCGAGCGCGCGGCGTACAGCGTACGTCTGCTTGAGTACGTCCACGCACGGCGTGCCCGCCTCGATCATCTTGCCGATCCCGCGCACGTGGCCCTCGATGTAGCGCAGCCGACGCTCTGCGTCCGCTTTCGGTGTTCCCATGGCTGGCTAATCCCTTCCGGCCATCGAGGCATGGTAAGGGGAGAGCCTTAGACAGACGCGTTCCCCCTGCGCGGTCAGACTCTGCGAGGGCACGATCTCGTCCAGAAACGCGTGCGGCCACTCCTGATTGACCCAGGGGCAACTACTGCTGCTGAACGTACTGCTGGGGGTTCTCGTCGAACTGCTGCTTGCAGCTATCGGAGCAGAAGTAGTAGGTCTGCCCCTGGTACTCGCTCTGCCCTGCAGCACTCTGCGGATCCACATCCATCCCGCAAACCACGTCTTTAGCCATCTCGATCCTCTTCCTTTCACGTCAGGCCGTCGCCGCTTGCGCAGTGCAACGCCGATGCCAGACATCCTTTTGTGGCGGCGATCTCCCGTACGCGCCACTCGTCTCCCAGCCCCGTAGTGCGCGGCGGGAATCCGCCCCGCGGCGACCTACTTATGAGCTCCGGTGCCCGACTTGGTGGCGACCCCGCGCCGGTTATCGCCAGCCGCGATACCATCAAGGGTCGTACCACGACATCTAGTAAGTGCGCCCCGTGGCAGTGACCCGCTTTCCGAAGCGGAAGCGCGCTCGTCCGGCGGCACCGGATAGCCGTTCCCCTCGATCGCCGCAGTGCTCCTACGGGCACCTGCGCTGCCGTAGGGGCCGCGCCGTTCTTTCCCGATACGGCAGCCGGAGCCGCCCACGTATGCGGTGGTGAGGTTGCCCCGTGCTTGAGCGTCTCGCCACGCTGGTCTCCGTTTTCCGCGCGACCGCGCGCTCGTCCTGTTCCTAGCACCACTTCCCCGACGTCACGTTCCCGGCCCATCGGTCGGCTGCGGCCGGGTCTCCCCTGCCACGACCTCGTCGAGGAACGCCCTCAGCGTTTCCTCGGTGAACGGGCCTATCCACTTGCGCGTGATGTTGCCCTGCCGATCGATGAAGAAGGTCTCGGGGATGCCGCTCAAGCCGTAATCGATTGAGATCCCGGTCCCCGGGTCGCGGCCGTTCGGATAGGTTATGTCGTACTCGCTCAGGAACGCTCGGGCGTCCTTCTCGCTGTCCCACACGTTCACCCCCACGAAGACGACGCCCTTCTCCCGGTACTCGCGCCAGGTGTCCTCGAGCAGCGGCGCCTCCTCGCGGCACGGTGGACACCAGGACGCCCAGAAGTTCACCATCACGGGCTTGCCCCGCAGGTCGGAGAGTCGCAGCGACTCTCCTGAATACAGCTGCAACGTGAAGTCCGGAGCCTTGCGGAAGGATGGCTTGGCAAGCTGGCCGCTCGTGAACACCCCCGGCGCTCCGCCGACCGCTCCCCCAACCCCCCGAGCCAGCCGGCGTTCAGGACCATCTTGTAGCCCATCAGCCCGAGCAGGGCGAGCGCGGCGACGAATACCAACCCGACGGTGACCCGCGGCCAGTTCGTGCCTCCTCGTGGCTGGGCCGTCCGGATCGGCCCGCTGTCTATCTGTTGTTCAGGTGTGTCTCCCACCCGTACCTCACAGGAACCAGTAAACGAGGGTGTCGTTGAGCCCGGCCAGGAGCAATACCACTCCGGCAACGAGGCCGAACACCCGGTTGAGGCGGCGGAGGCCGCGGAAGTAGCGGGCTTGGTTGGCGCCAAGGACCAGCAGCCCGGTCAGGCCGAGCAGCGGCAGCGTTGTGCCGAGCGCGAACGCCGGCGGGTAGAGGACCCCCACCGGGGACTGCAGCGCCAGCGGGATGGTCAGGCCGAAGAAGAGCCAGAAAAGCGTCGGGCAGAAGGCGAACGCGAACGCGACCCCGAGCAGGAAGCTGCCGCGCGCGCCACCGCCCGCGCGCTTCTGGAGCCGCTCGCTCAGGCCGTGCCCCACCGAGACGTTCAGCCGCAGCACGCCCAGGAAGTACAGTCCGATCAGGATCATGAGCGGGCCGAGAGCCTTGCGGACCACGACGATCACCGGGATGGAGTCGGTTGCCAGCTCGCGCCCGGCCACCAGCACTGCCGTGCCGACCAGGGTATACACCGCCGTCTTTCCGAGCAGGTATGCCAGCGCCGAGAGCAGCGGGGCCTGCGGGGTGCCGAGGCGTCGCGAGACGAACGCCAGGGCGCTCGCGTTCGTCGTGACCTGGCAGGGCGAGGTGGCTCCCAGGAGACCCATGAGGAGCGCGGCCACGATGGGTACGCCGATGCTCCTGCTTACGCCCATCAGCGGCTCGGCGACCGCCGCGTTGAGCCTCGACAGAGCGATGTACCAGCTGTTGGCGAGCGCGCCGACGTCTACCGAACTCACCTCAAACGCGATGTATGCCAGTGCGCTCACGGCGACCAGCGCGGCGGCTACACCCCCCGGCTCAGCCACCCGGAACGCGACCGGCGCCTGAGCTCTGTCCGTGCCTCGCCCGCCAGTCGCTCGCCCTGCATGATGCCGATCTCCTAACTCTCGGGACGCGCGCCTGCCGGCAGGCGCGCGTCCCGAAGCACCTTACCATCTACAGCCAGACCCGAATCCTCACGCCACCTGGCTATCGAGAGGCTTCAACCCCTGGCCGAGGCCGGAGCGCTGTCACCGCCAGCACAGCCATCGAGACCACCTGCGCCTCCTGGAGGCCCCAGAACCACTCCTGCTCTATCCGGAAGTACGTCAGCAGGAACCGGCCGGCCGCGTACACCCCGGCGTACGTCAGGAACAACAAGCCGTCCGTCCTATATACCCCCGCAGCCGCCAGCAGCGCGAGCACCGCCAGGTCGAAGAGCAGTCGTAGACGGCGTAGGGGTGCAGGGGGACCCCGAGCAGGTCGCGAGGCACCATCGACATCGGGTTCGTATAGATGAATGCCCAGGGCAAGCCGTGGGGGCGCCGTACGCATCGCCGTTGGGGATACACGCGAGCCGTCCCTCCTGCCGAGGATCCGGAAGTACGTCAGCGGCAGAAGCGTGCCGGACGGCATACGCGAGGCCCGGCGTACGTCGCCGAAGCCCCCCGTACACGGCCAGTCCGCCCTCCCAGATGTTCAGGATGCGCAGCGGGTGAGCCGCGTAGAGCTCCCAGCGGTCGGCGACGTGGAAGAGCCGCGCCCCGACCAGCGAAGAGCCGCCGAAAACGGCCCACATCGACATCGGCGTAGCGACTGCACCCGCCGTCACGCATCCACCGCCTGGCCTTGCGCCGCGCCTCGCGCAGGCCGTGCCGACGCCATACGCGAGGCCCGAGATGACCGCCAGCACGAAGAACGCAGCGGGTGTAGAGATCCAGCTCGATCATCAGGGGGCCAAGGTGGACGATCATCCAGTCGATGCGCACACCGAGCCATACCCGATAACGAGCACGAAGAACAGGCTCCGTTCATCAGTCAGGTCGATGTCTATAACGATACCATTCAAGTCAGGTCTCCAGTCGTAGGATACTGTCCGGTCACCCCGGCGGATCGGCCGGGAGGCGTGGTCGAGGGTCTGGAGGGAGAGCCGGTCAGCCGCCACAGCTCCAGCAGTCCGAGCTCCCGAGGTGCGCGCAATGTGCGCCTGCCTCTCCCCAGGAGTGCGAACCCGGCCGCGAGGAGCGCAGTCACCGCGAGCCCTGCGAGCAGGCACAGCCGCCCGGCATCCCCTCCATGGGCGACAAGGCCGAGAAGGGTATCAATATTCATCGGAGTCAACTCAGAACGTCCTCAGGTGGCAGGCGAGCGGCAGCATGCTCGCTCCAATCGCCAGCACCCTCGGTGTGAGGGTTCCGACCGAGAGCACGCTCGCCCCGGTGACGAGCCAGCCGGGCAGCACAGGTGCCCGGCGCGAGTGGCCTTCAATCAGGCGGCCCAGGCGCGCCTCCAGCAGCGTCGCAGAGGGACCGCCGTAGCTGGGCAGACCGGACAGCCTGGCCGGCCCCGACGCGGACTGCTGCCAGACCTTGCCGAGCGCGCTGGCCATCGAGAGAGGCCTCCGGGTCACGGCGACCGCCAGCTCGTCCGCCCTCAGCTCCGCGTCCGCCTCCAGCACCTGCCGGGCGTACCAGCTGCTTGGCAGGTACGCCGTGGCGTCGCGCAACAGGCGCCCCAGCCAGTGGGTGAGGGGGTCTCGGCGCGCCAGGTGCGCCAGCTCGTGGCCGAGCACGGCCTCCAGCTCGCGGTCGTCCAGCTGCTCGACCAGCCAGCGCGAGAGGACGATCGTCGGGCGCCGCAGCCCCCGGTTACTGCCACGGGAGCGTCCGTCCCCAGCAGCCGCAGCGCCGGAGGGTCTATGCCGAGCGTGGCGGAGAGCGAGCTCACGCGCGCGGCGATAGCGTTACCAGCGATGGGAGGGCAGGAGGCCAGCAGCCGCTCGACGAGCAGGAGGCGGGTCAGGTTGAGCACCAGGCCCCCCGCCGCCACGAGCCCAATCACGAGCACGATGCCGATGCTCACCACCCGGTCCCAGCCGACCAGGGGAGCGCACCTGGCCCAGAACCAGGGCGCGGCGTGAAGCCCAGCCAGGGCAAGGACGAACAGGGGCGCCGCGAGCACCGCCAGGGCGAGCGACCGACGCTCGCCGGCCGGCCCCAGCCTCAGCATGCCCGCGCCGGCGGCGCCGACCAGCACCGCGAGCAGGAGACCCGAGAGCAGGAACAGCGCGTGCATCAGTCCGCCTCCTCCGCGCCGCGGCGCCGCTGGATGTCCTCGAGCAGCCGGGTCAGCCGCGCCTGCAAGGCCGGATCGTCCAGTTGCTTCAGATGCGCGACCGTGGCCCCGCCGAAGTTGACGAGCAGCCGCTCGAGCGCTCCACCGACGAACCTGTCGACGAACTCCTCCCGGGTCGTGGTCGCCCTGTACACGTACGCCCGCTCCTCGCGCTCCGCCGCCAGCAGCCCCTTGCGAGCCAGGCGAGTCATGGTGTTCATGACCGTCGTGTACATGATCGCCCGCTTCGGGTGGATCTCATCCCAGACCTCCCGCACAGTGACGCCCTCGCCGACGGGGCGTGCCCACACCACCTCCATGATCTCGGCCTCGAGGTCTCCCAGGGCCGCGCGGATACCCGGACGGTCGAGGTGGAGGTTCGTGATATCAGGCTCTGTCATCCTAAAACTCCTTTGACCTTTCCCGCTGCGGGCTCACGCCGTCACCGTGAGGGAGGCGACCATGCCCATAGCCTCGTGCGGGATGCAGAAGTATGTATACTCGCCCGGCGTGTCGAACTTCCGGCTCCATGACTTGTCGCCGGATACGTAGCCGGAGTCCCAAGGCCCGGCCCCTGCCGGGAGCCTCACGCTGCTTTCCTTCGTCGCCCTGGAGGGATCGCCGGTAACGGTATGCCCGACCGAGCCGACGTTGCGCCACGTCACGGTATCCCCGACCCTGATCGTTGCGTTCTCCGGCACGAACCGGTTCTCGTCGTTCATCTCGATCACGGTGCCGCCGCCCGTTGACCCGGAAGTCCGCGCCGCGCCGCCGCATGCCGCGGTCACGGGCGCCAGACCCAGCGCGAGGACCGCGAGACCGGCCCGGCGAAGCAACTGCCTTCGCGTAAGGCCCGCCTTCGCAAGCGTGACGGCATCGGAATATTCGGGCATATCAACTCCTGAAGGTAATCGAGGACGGTCTATGAACCAATTATACATGCACTGTGTACGACCGCCAATCGTAGAGATATCCGAACAGCTAGCTGGGCACGCGGGCGGCAGCTGAAGCAGCGATGGGGAACTGTAGATGGAACACCGTGCCTCGACCGGCCGAGCTCTCGACGCGGACTCTCGCGCCGTGCGCCTCGGTGAGCTGCTTGACCACCGCGAGGCCGATGCCGCTCCCACCCTGCTTCCGCGAACGCGCCGGGTCCGCGCGGTAGAAGCGATCGAAGATGTAGGGGAGGTGCTCCGTCGGGATGCCGGGGCCGCTATCGGCGACAGTTACCTGCACCGCGTCGGGAGCCGGGTTGCACGCTTACGGTGATCAGGCCGCCCTCGGGCGTGTGCCGCAGGGCGTTGTCCAGCAGGTTGCCCAGGATCTGGGCAGCCCGGTCCGGATCCACGTTCGCCTGCGGCAGAACGTCTGCTGCCTCCACCCGGAGTCTGATCCCCTTATCCCGGGCCCGGGCCTCGAACTTGGTGACCGCCGCGCGGGCCAGCGCGCCCAGGTCGGTCGGCGCGCGCCGCAGCGTCAGCTGCCCGGCCTCGGCGAGCGAGAGGTCCCGGAGGTCGGTGACGAGCCGCGCCAGGAGCTGCGTCTCCTCGTGGATGTCCTCCACCGCCGCGGTGGATAGCGGCCGCACGCCGTCCAGGATCGCCTCGAGGTTCGCCTGGATGATCGCCAGCGGCGTGCGCAGCTCGTGCGCTATATCCGCCACCAGCCGGCGGCGCAATTCCTCCTGATGTCCCAGGGCCTCCGCCATTGAGTTGAACGCCACGGCAAGCTCCCCAGCTCGTCACGGGAGCGGACAGGCACCCGCTGCCCGTAGTCGCCGTCCGCGACCAGCCTGGCGGCGGCGGTGAGGGCGCGGGCGGGGAGGCGATCTGTCGCGCGAGCAGCAGGCCCAGCGCGACCGCGACGAGACCTGCGAGCCCCCCGGCCACCCATACGGCGGTCTGGACCGATGATAGGTAGTCTCGCTCGGCAGGTCCGAGCATCCGCTCCATCATGGCGCGGCCGGCTCCCGGTCCCATCATCTCGTCCATCATGCGGTCCATCGCGCCGAGGTCGCCGGTCTCCCGTCCAAGCAGGTAGTCGCCGAACGCGCCGCTCGCGGCCCGACCGACCAGCAGGCCCAGTACCGCCACGGCCACCGCCGCTACCGAGAGGAAGGCGAGCACGAGCTTCAACTGCAGGCTACGCACCCGGCACCTCCAGCTTATAGCCGATGCCCGGCACGGTGGCGACGGTCGCGGCCGCCTCCCTCCGCCGACTGCGGCGAGCTTCTTACGCAGGTTCTTGACGTGCGCGTCCACCGTGCGCTCGTATCCGGCGTAGGCCTCGCCCTGGACGCGCTCCAGCAGCTCCAGCCGCTCGTACACACGCCCGGGTCGCCCGGCGAGCGCGGCGAGCAGCCGGAACTCCGTCGGCGTGAGCTGCAGGGGGACCTCGTCCCAGGTCGCCTCGTGTCGGCCCGGATCGACGCGCAGGAGACCCCGCACGAACGGCGCGTCGTCGTCCTCGGTTCCCATACCGGCCCGCCGCAGCACGGCGCGCACGCGGGCCACGAGCGCCCTCGGGCTGAACGGCTTCGTGACGTAGTCGTCCGCCCCCAGCTCGAGCCCCAGCGTCTCGTCGATCTCCTCCGCCCTCGCCGTGAGCACGATGATCGGCACGCTCGACTCCCGGCGCAGGCGCCGGCACACCTCGAGCCCGTCGAGCTCGGGCAGCATCAGGTCCAGGACGACCAGGTCCGGCTTGAGCTGCCGGAAGCGCTCGAGCGCTTCCCGGCCATCGACGGCAGCCGCTACCCGGTAGCCGTCGCGCTCCAGGTAGTCCCGCACGACAGCTACCAGCTTCGGCTCGTCGTCTACCACGAGGATCGTCCGCTGTTCGCTCATCCGTGTAGGGCTACCGCCTCTGGCCCCGGTTCAAGAGCCAGAAGATCAGCGCCGCTATCAGCGCTATCACGAGTACCCAGAACAGCAGCATAAACAGCATCCCGCCCATCATACCGCCGCCCATCATGGAGCCCCCATGCCCATCATCCCGCCCCCCGTTAGGACCGCAAGCAGCAGCAAGACCACGAGAGCCCCAGCGAGAGCTGCCAGTACCACCGCAGGACCCCCAGTTGGCGTTGTTGCCCATCCGTTTCACCTCCTGCGACCCGTCCCGGTCAGTGGGACCGGACGTCGTCACAATTCCCTCAGCGGTCGGGTTACCCTCTCCGCTCGTCTGTCTCGCCAGATCCCCGCGCATCCGCTCGTACTCCTCGCGGGTGATCTCGCCGGCCGCGTACCGGCGTCGCAGGATATCGAGTGCCGGATCGTCGTGAGGACCTCCGCGCGCGCGACCGCTGCCACCGACCAGCCGGATGATCCCGGCTGTGAGGGGCAGCATCAAGAGCAGGGCCACCGCCGCCCAGCCGGGCCCGAAACCCATCATGCGCCACATCGGCCACGCCATCAGCAGCGCGGTCCCCAGCAGGTAGACGAGCAGGGCGGCTACCACGAACACGAGGACACTGCCGAGATGCTGCCTGATACGCAAGGACTACCTCCTGGGGACTCACCGTAGATCTCGAGCGACTATCGCGTGCGAGCGCGAGGAATGCCGCCCGATGAGCCGGCAATAGCTCATCGGGCGGCACTCGAACCAGAGGGCTGGTGCCAGGACCTGGCTAGCAGCAGCAGCTGGAGGAGCGGGAGGCTGCCGCGCGCCGCCGACCTTGTAGCCCGCGTCCTCGATGGCGGCATTGAGCTCGGCCTCGCCGATCACGCTGGGGTTGTAGGCTACGTCCGCACCGCCCACGCTCACGCTCGTCCGGTACACGCCGTCGAGGCGAGAGGGAACCCTCTCGACCGCTGCCACGCACGATCCGCAGCTCATTCCCTCGATGCTCAACTGCGCCCGCCGCGCATCCCGCGGCAGCTCCGCTCCGCGACTCTTGTAGTCGAGGTGTTACCACCACAGCAACCCATATCTTCCTCCTGTACTCGTTGGGCAAGCTACGTGCCCATCCACACTTCACAGCTACAGTCGCGACACCGCACCTTTACGGCTCGGACCGTCTCGCCCTGTTCCAGAACGCCCCTAGCGTCCCATCATGCCGTTCATCATATCCGGCATCGAAGAGTCTCCCATCATGCCGCCCATGTTGTTCATCATGCCCATCATCGAGGTGCACTGGTCCATCATCTTCTCGCCGTCCTTACCCATGGCCTTGTGCATACGCTCGCTGGCGCCCTTGCCGTGCATCGCATCCATCATCTGGTGCATCTCCTGGTGCGTCGGCGTCCCACCCTCGGGCGCCGTCCGCGCCTGAACGGATAGAGGCCCGGCTGTCACCGCGAGCATCGCCAGCCCGGTCACCGAACCGGCGACGGCCATTTTTACTCGTGTCTTCGAGAACTTCATTTTGCTGCAACTCCTTTGCTTGCTCCAGGGTGCTCACTCAGCGCCCCACACTTGCAGTATAGGACGGGGATGTGAAGAGCCTGTGAAGATCTGATGTGCATCTGTCGAAGGAATGGGTGCGAGCTCTGGTCGCTCGATCGCGTCAAGGGAAGCCTGCGAGGACGGACACGAGAAGGCCGCCACGCGACGCCAATCCGGTATCCATGCTCCTGGTGTGAGCGCTCAGTTTGCTCCCTGGGCGATGCGTAGCTGGACCCGCGCGGTGGCAGCAAGGCGCCCATCATCCGCTGCAAGGGTTAGTACCCGCTCAAAATCGGCCGCAGCCTTCTTCCTATCGCTCATCGCCAGATAACTCTGGCCGCGATACAGCAATGCCTTCGCGTTTTCAGGCTGTAGCTCGAGCACCTTCGAAAAGTCGGAGATAGAATCGTGGGCCTGGCCGGAGTTATACGCCGCAATACCGCGAAACAGGTACGGGTCGGGCGAATCGGGGTGGGACCGGATCAGCTGCGTGAACTGTCGAGCAGCCGCACCGTAATTCTGTTGCCGATGCAGGTCCAGACCCTTCTGGATGCCTTCTTCCAAGGTCGCGGTCGGGCGACCCCGAACAGGCGATCCGGTCAGACGCGAGAGGGGGAAGGCCGCGACACCTGCAATGGCACTGGCCAGAATCCCTAGCGTACTGCGCCGGGAGAGGACGAGTTGTCGCGCTCCGCGCGCAGCCGTCGACCTGCGGCTCTCTACTTGATCCATTATCTTCCTCGTTGTATAGCCTCCCTACGGGATGCCCGTCGGGCGATTCGTACCCGGTTTCCGGTGGCATAGCTGGAGTGCACGCGTTCGACCGTGGGGTCATGCCAACCCGCGCAGCTGCGCGATGGCCCGCCGATCTACCCTAGTCGCCGCTCGACCTCACGGCGGAACTTCCGCTCCGATAGACGGCCGTACGAGAAGGCCTGGCCATCTATAAAGATGCCGGGAGGGAACATCACCCCGCCCCGCGCCGCGAGATCCTGCCCTTCTGGTGACCTGAGGTCGATGGTTGATATCGAGAGGTCGTACTCAGCGGCCAGCCGGTCCAGGGTTTCCTTCGCTTGCTGGCAGTACGCACAGTTTTCCTCTGTGAGCAGAAGAACTTCCATAGGATCAGCGACTCGCTGCCTCGAAGCCCTTCCGCATACAGCAAGGAGGTTAGGCACCGGTACGTACATGGTGTAATCCGGGTCTCCGCCGTAATCGGCACGCCACTCGATCACGCCATCCTCATTAACCACGACGAAGCTGTGACCGTTCGTCGCACCGCCCATCATTCCGTACTGATCCGCCTCGTATGTCTTCGACGCGAGCAGGCCAGGATCGGATAATACCGGTGTGGTCAGCCCTTCGTACCCCACCTTCTGCTTCAGCGCCGGTAGCGGATCGCCCGTGATGCTCACGATCCTGTCGATCCCCAGAGCCTTGAACTCATCTCGCTTCGCCTCGATGTCCTTGAGCTGATCCCAGCAGGGCTGACACATGATGCCCTCCTGGAAGTACAACAGCACCGTCTGCCCTCGGAGGGAGGACAGGTCGAACGTGCCTCCATCGGTTGAGGGGAGTTGGATCGGTGGAGCTTTCTCTCCCGATCCCGGCTTCCCAACCTGGAAGGCATATTTGCCGGCCAATCCTGCGTCCGAGGACGAGCTACCCTCCGCGCCGTTTGATGCCTGCTTCGCTGACGAGCCGACCTGGTTCTCACCGGGTCCGGCGTCGGGAGGCGTGCCTGCGGATGAGCTGTCCTGGTTGTTGAGAGCGAAAATCACTCCCAACGCGATGATCGCCAGGCCTACGATTGCAAGAACCTTCATCGCGGCGCCCAATCCGCCCTTTCTGTTTCGATGTTTTGATCCTGAGCCGCTCAACCGCGACTCGGGTGATCTAACGCGGTCGGCGGCCTTCGCCCTCGACTTCCTATGCGTGTCGGTGCTCAAGTGCTTCCTCCTTCGTTTCAGCTACTTTCTCTGCAGCTTCTTGATGTTGCGGAGCCCAACCGATCTGCCTGAGCGCTCGCCATGCCAGGAGCCCAACGACGAGCAGGAGCCCAGCAGCTGCCAGCCAGCTTGGTATCCATGCGAGCGCGTTCGTGATTACCTGGCCGTAGTGCTGTAACCGTACAGCTACGATGGCCTGCCACCCGCTAGAGGCCGGCATCGCGTCTCCGGTGACACCGATCCAGAGCGTCACCACCCCCATCAGCGCGAGCAAGAGCCCGCTTGCCAGGTTGGTAGAGGTGAGGGTTCGTCGCAGAGAACCGAGCCGCCAGGTGAATGTCCTGGGGCGGAACAGCCGGCTCGACCGCCAGTCGAAGCGCTCCCAGAGCAGCGATAGAGCGAAGAGCGGCGCGACCATGCCGAACACGTACGCAGTGCCGAGCCCGAGCGCGAGTCCGAAAGAAGAAGCCACCCCGGACAGCGCAAGTACGCCGGCCAGTACCGGCGCGCAGCACGAGCTCGCCACACCCGAGAATAGGCCGAGCGAGTACACGCTGAGAGGTCCAGCCTTACCCCCCGCGCGCCGACCGGGCATCGGCAGGTGTATCTGTCCTCCTGCCAGTATGTACAGAGCCAACCCGAGCATTAGGAGTCCCCCCGTGACATAGATCGTCGTGTGCTCGGTTATGAAGAGGCGGCGCAGCACGGCCGCCCCCATGACAAGCGGGAGTATAACGGTCGCTATTCCGGCCGCGAACAGAAAGGTCATAGCAACCAGGAGACGGCGATTCTGAAACGAGCTGGCGAAGTAGGCGGGCAGCATCACCGAGATGCAGCAGGGTGCGAACAGCGCGATCGCGCCCGCCACAGTCGCCGCAACCAGCGACCCGCCGAAGAAGATGCTACTGTCCAACCGTCATCACCGCTTTAGTCCTGGACGGGGCAACCATGGACTCGCCCTGCATTGTCCGTCCCGAGCAGAGGCGGGCAGACACGCCGGCTCCCTCCAGGTCCTCCTCGCACCTCGTTGGTTCGGTCTGCCCGCCAACCTCTCTCACATGCGTGCTCCTCTTATAAGGTTCCGGATCCCGCCTGTTCAAACGACGGAATGGACGGTAACGCCCCTCTACTATCGCCTATCGTACCACAGATAGTTATAATAGCACAGGAGCCCGATGCTGGGGTCGCATCAACCGCCGCCCGGCTGGTCGGGGCTCGAAAGGAGACAGCAGATGGGTCCCGGCTACGCGCGAGCGCGCCCGGAGACCCTCGCAAAGCCGGCGAGACGGAACAGCAGCAGGGCAGCGGCTCGGTCGGCCGCGGGGAGTGGAAACGAGCAGTCTGGGCGTGGTGCGGAGCCGGAGATCGCAATCTTAGACGGCACGTGGGCGGTGGTCGTCGCGAATGGAGGAGAGGGCGTGCGGATTCAGCGGACGTTCATACTGGTAATCGCGCTGATGGTGGGATGGACACACCCAGCGTCGGCACACGAGGGGCACGTACACCCTGAAGACATCACCGTGGAGCAGCGGCTCAACGAGCAGGTGCCGCCGGACCTCGCGTTCCGGGACGAGACCGGCCGGGCGGTGCAGCTAGGCGACTACCTCGGCGAGAGGCCGGTGCTCCTCACGATGAATTACTACACGTGCCGCCAGCTGTGCCCCGCGCAGATACAGGAGCTATCCGGGAGCCTTCAGGAGGTACGGTTTGAGATGGGCGAGGAGTTTCAGGTCGTCACCGTGAGCGTCAACCCGGACGAGACACCTGCGGACGCCCTCGCTGCCAAGCAGAGGTACACCAAGGCGTACGAGCGGCCGGGCCTCGAAGAGGGGTGGCACTTCCTGACGGGCGAGGAGGCATCTATCAGGCGCCTTGCGCAGACCGTCGGGGTGCGGTACGCGTACGATGCCGGGCAGGACCAGTACGCCCACCCCGCCGCCGCTGTGCTGCTGACGCCGCAGGGCAGGATCGCCCGGTACATCTTCCCGAGCGGTGGCATCGAGTTCTCGCCCCAGGACCTGCGCCTGGGTCTGGTGGATGCGTCCGCGAACAAGATCGGCACCGTAATCGACAAGGTGCTGCTGAGCTGCTTCAGCTACGACCCCGCGATCGGCAAGTACACCCCGTACGCCCTGGGTATCCTCCGGCTGGGGGGCATCGCGACCGTGATCGCTCTGGGCACGTTCGTCTTCGTGCTGAGACGCGCGGAGCTGCGACAGAACCGTGGCACCACAGGAAGGATGGAGTAGGTGATGCAAGAGCAACCATCGGCGAATACGGTGGAGAGGAATGGACACCCGTGGTTCGCGGCACTCTACGACCACGTGATGCACTGGAGCGAGCAGCGGATCCTGTCGCAGCTCCGTCCCTTCATAGCAGGCGGGGCCAGCGGCCGGATACTGGAGATCGGCGCCGGGACCGGGGCCAACTTCCCGTATTACAAGGCGGCCGAGAAGATCGTAGCCACGGAGCCGGACCCCTACATGCTGCGACGGGCCCGGAAGCGAGCCGAGCAGCTCGGCCTCGATGTCGAATTCCACCAGTGCCCCGCGGAAGCACTACCGTTCGAGGATTCTTGCTTTGACACGGTCGTCGCGACACTGGTGCTGTGCACCGTCCAGGACCAGCTCCGCTCTCTCGCCGAGGTAAAACGGGTGCTCGAGCCTGCCGGCACCTTCCGCTTTCTCGAGCACGTGCGAGCCGACAGGAGCTTCACGGGCCCGGTGCAGGACGCGCTGACGCCGCTCTGGCGCTATCTCGGCGCGGGCTGCCACCTGAACCGCCGCACCGGCGTCAGCATCGAGGCGGCCGGGTTCAAGATAATAGAGATGCAGCACCACCGGATGCCGCTCGGGATACCCCTGATCGCGGCGGTAGCCCGGCCCACGTCAGATCGTCCCAACCCACGCGCTGTTGAGCAGGACAATTAGGCGCTGTTAGAACGCCCCAGGCGGCTGCAATGAACTCGCTCAGGCTCCCCCGGTATGTTTGTCCTAGCTTGTTCAGACAAGGAGACGAAGATCGCGGCAGTCAACAACACAAGAGCAGCCACGGCAATCGTCAGGGGTCGCCCGATTGACGTACTTCGCGGCTCCGTACGCAACGGGAGGAGAAATTGCCTAACTAAATGCTTCTGGTGCGGCAATAGCGGGGCGCGGGATAAGCGTAGTTTGATCTGGCGCAGCAGGGGTCCGCGCAACTTCCGCAGATGAGTCTTGCATCCTGATAGTGTGACAGGCACGCCCCGGTTGTGCGTTACCTCCTTGCGCGAGGAGCGCCGGAGCCACTGAGGATCCTCCGGATCGATGGCGTGTAGGCGCAGATCGCCCCCGTGCTTGCCAAGCAACACGCGCACCAGGAGTGAGCCGACGGCGTGTGTGTTCGCCGTTGTCGCAGATCACTATCGCTACTCTGCCGCGTTATCCGCACGACTGGCAGTTGATGGCAGAACGGCTGTGCCGTGCGTCCGGGCGAACAGCGTATGATCCAGCCGTCGCGCCAGTCCACCAGCCCGGATGCTGGTACCTTCTTGATTGTTCCCCGGCGCCTCTACGAGCTGTCCCCTCCCCGCCCCTCGGGCACCATACCTCGGTGAGCGTCGGGTGGAGCGCGAACTCCACCTCGTGTCAGGTACAGATCTCCCAGGAGCGCCAGCAGATCGGTCAGGTCGTCAGGTAGTTCGCAGTTGGGTGTATTCAGTTACGGGTGGAGGCTCGGCGCCGGACGACACCACCCTCAACCTCCGGTGGGCGGCCCTGATCGGACCCGGCACGCCGTGGAGGTGCCGCACCGTCAACGAGCGGGCGGTTGAGCTCCGCCAGCAGCCCGGTCGTCGCGGTGACGCGGGGCCCGACAACCCGCAGCAGCTGCGGACGGATGGCACGGTGCGTGGAGACGAACAGCCACTATCCCCATCCACGACAGCTCGCTCCTCGGCGATGGTGCGCGCCCAGGAGCACCATCTGGCGGCTCGTCGGTCGGGCGAGGATGGTGATCGAGGAGGACGAGACGGTCGTGGAGGCATCGTACCGCTGTTTCCTCAATCGCGCGAGGTCGGGCCCCACCTTGAAAGCATTTAGGACTCGCCAGGAGGATAGCTGACAGCGTCCGTCGTCGCGGCGAGGATGTCGAGGAGGCTCGTAGGGAGCTGTACGGGCGGCTGCTGGGAGCTCGCTGGAGCAAGACCTGTTCGGCAGGCGGACCGAAGGTTATCGCAAGCTACTGCTGACTCGGCGCCGGTTGAGGTGATCCCCGGCTGGGCCAGGCGGCTCTACGAGCGGAGCTTCGGGGTCTGGACTCGGGAGAGTGGTGTCCCAGGCGCGGCGGACGTATTCTGAGGACGAGAGCGATGCCCGCCGGCGAGAAACTGGTGAGCTGGCCGGAGTCTCGCGGTGACGCGCGATCATCAGGAGGATGGCAAGGTGGGGGGCGAACAGCACTATCCGAGACACGGGCGTGGTTTGGCTCGACGAGGTTGAGGGCGAGGATGATCGAGGAGGCTAGACGGTCGTGCTTGTGGGCAATCGCGCACCCAAGGATTGGGAGCATAGCTGGGGCCCGCGCTGGATGTCGAGGAGGCTCGTAGGGAGCTGTACGGGCGGTTGTTCGGAGCAAGCCTGGGGCAGGCGGACCGCACCTCGTAGCCGCTGATCAGCGCGGGGTCTGGTCGGGAGAGTGGTGTCCCAGGCGCGGCGGATTCCAGGACGAGAGCGTGCCTGCCGGCGAGAAACTGGTGAGCCTGTTCGAGCCGCATACCGCGATCATCAGACAAGGCGGGCAAGCAGACCGAGTCGGGCGTAAGGTTTGGCACGAGTGGTGCTGCCTAAGCGCGGGGGCAAGTCGAAGGCCATCGGGGCGTGTACTCGGCGGATAACGAAAGGGCCGCACAAGAGACTGGCATCGAGCAAGTGGTTCCGGCGTGGCCAGGGATGTGCGGCAGGGGTGGTTCCGGCGTGGGATGTGCCGTGCCGGGGCGGAAGGTAGGATCAGCGTGCTCAAGAGGCGCGGCTACCTGGGTAGATGCCGGGACAAGGGGAGCAGGGCTTCGGTAGTTGGGTAGGTTGGGGCATACTCACAGCTAACCTGAGCACCATCGCCCGTGCCACGGTGGCACGAGCATGAGCCACCCAACCCCTCGACCCACCGCAATGAGAGCGAGGGCGAGAGAGACGGCTGTACTCTCATTTCGCACCAAAAACTAACTAGAGCATATGCCGCCAGAGAGCCGACAAGTATGATGCCGGGCGGTTCGGGTCGGCTATCAAGGAGCAGGATGAGCGCGGCCAATCCGATGGGGAGGCATAGGAGCGCCTCCATCAGCTGAGTGGGGATACGACGCATTCCTACGCGGCGATCGGAGGACCACAGCCCCCACCGCGATGCCGTTGGCCGTCCGGCGCAGCATCCAACCAAAAAGCACCCGGGTCGACCGATGAACATGCCGAAGAGCAAGCCAGGAGCGGCGGTGTCCAGGAACGTGCCCACCGATACCCTTAGAACCGCGAGAGGGAGCGTCCCCGCGACAAGCGCCACGCCGAGGATGAAGCCCTGAATACACCAGCCGTCATAACGTCGTCCGCGATGCACCGCGATGTACCACAGCTTAGCGCCTACGCTTCCCCCCAGGACAGCCGCCAACGAAACAAATAGGCCCGCGCCCACCTGAGCATTCTTGAGCGCGAGCAGTATCGCCTGAAGCACCAGCCCAATCAGGATTCCGAGCCCTACCAACGCCGGCCAGGCGAAGCGGACGACTCCGGGCGTTCGGGCGAGGGGAGCCAGGGCTGTCTTGATCGGACTTGTGACACCAGCCGACGTTTGAGGCGTCCGCCCAGGCCATACCACGGCTGCCACTGGCGCGGCATCCGAACCATTCGAGAGATTACGTGGCGCAGCCGGGAGCGAACGGCTGTTTCGTCCGGTGACAGGCCGGGCCGTAATACGCCACTCGCCGGGATTGATGCCATACACCTGGGTTGTTACGCAAACCGGGCCACTGCCGGGCAGGATGCCCTCCACAGTTTCCTCTTGATAGAAACTGTCGCGTCGCGCCAGCTTTCCAGTTCTGTCAGCTCTGCGCCCAGAAAACGAGATTGTCACCGAGTAGGGCTCACCCTGATCTCCCGGATCGAACCAGTATGCGGCGACCAGAATCTCCTGCTGAGCCCTCGCCAGCAACGCTTCGGTTGTGTGCCCCTCCTGTGTTGTAACGCGCCTAACATCGGCGCCACCACAAACGCTCAATCGCTTGTGCAGTGGTGTGCTTGCCGTTGCGGCACCCCTGGATCGATTCCCCATATTCGTACCCTCCGCTTGATCTCTCTTAAGGATCAGCGCATAGTTGGTGCGCTGATTCGGCCGTACGCCGCACATGCAAGCCATCAGCCGATCGAGATACACTCGACGCTGTCCAGTTGGGATGCGTAGTAGGAGTACGAAAGGATGATGGACCGCTCTTGGGAGTAAGCTATATGCTGCACTTGATGACAGTTTCACTACCTCCATCCCTTGACCGCCGTAGCTTCGTGAGCGCCTCCGCCTCTATCTGCCGGATGCGCTCCCTGCTGAGCTTAAGCTTGGTTCCGATCTGCTCAAGCGTGCATCTGCGAACTCCGTCTAAGCCGTACCTCAGTTCGATAGCCCTGCCCTCCCTCTCTATCAACTGGCATAGAGCGCGGCGCACCTGTCCGTGCAGGGTCTCCTCTGACACTTGCTCACAAAGCGCCACCCATCCGCCATCCTCGACAAGCTCTGCCCGGCTGCCGCCACCATAAAGTTGATCGAGAGAGACGGCTTGCTGTGAAACCTTGTTGATCTCTCACATCCGCGGGGGGGTAAGACCCACCTCGGCTGCCATTTCCTCGTTGGTAGGCTCCCTTCCCAGCTTTTGAGCAAGTCCCTCCCATGCCTTGGAGACGTGAGCCAGCCGGGAGTGGTTGGCAATGGCGCGGGTGATCGCCTGGCGTATCCAAAAGGTGGAGTACGTGCTGAAGCGGAAACCCTTCCGGTGATCGAACTTCGCCACAGCCCTTATCAGCCCCATGTTGCCCTCGTCAATGAGATCGGCGAGCGGCAGCCCCCTGCCGCCGTACCGGCGGGCGATCGAAACCACCAGTCGAAGATTGCTCTCGATGATTCTGCGACGCGCAAGCTCACCCCGCTCGATGTCCATCAAGAGCCCGGCCCGCTGGTTGTCGTCCATACACGCCTCCAGCTTCTCGGCAGCACATCTTGGCCGATGGATCGCCTCTCCCAAAGTCGCCTCTCCCGCCGGGGTAAGCAGCGGGATCGTCCGGATGTCCCGCAAGTAGTAGGACATCGAGTCTTCGAGCTCATACGAATCGGCCTCATCCCGCCCGTCCTCGAGTATGAACAGATCATCCCGCTCCTGGGAGTCTTTGGTTCTCGAAACCATAAGCTTGTGGCTTTCCGGAATCATCTACAGATTCCTCCCATGCGTGACGATCAGCACCACCTCGCTGGCCCGATCACCAATGCGCTCGTGCGCCCTGTTCTAGGACCGACCCGTGAATACCCCAAGCAAGTCGCCACATTGTGCTATCCACCATTGTACTATTGGCGATGGTAGACATTCAAATACAAACGTCACGTGCTGATGCGATACCGGCACTGGACCGTCGGGGTTAGCGGTTGCCGTGCCGGGCTGCTCGGTGCCCATCCCGCTCCAGGCCGCACTGGCTGTAGGAGACGAACCCTCCTCGGTCGTACGCCACGATCTCGAGGACCGGGTCCGCCCGCCTAGCCTCGGACGCCGCGCTCATCCCCGCCGCGTCCGCGCCGATGATCACAAAGCGCTCCCTGGTCATGATGTCGCCCCCAGCCCTGCCGAAGTAGGCCGGTCCGCAGTGTCTGACGGTTCTGTGAGCATGGGGAGAGGAGGGGTACTAGACAGGATGCGCGGCCTCCTGCCCAGCCTGCAGCTCGCCGCCCGCCTGATCCTCGATCTCCTGCGGCTGCTCGCTGCCCCTCAGCCCTAGAGCTACGCCTAGGCCAGCCACCGCGATTCCAGGCAGCAGCATCCAGCGAGGGACCTTCCTGCCGAGCAGCCCGTCAAGCGAGTACCTGCCCGGAGCTGCCAGACCTAGGGCGATAGCGATAGCGATGTTGGTCAGCGGTAGCTCCGCCCCACCACTCGTTACCCAGATCGGCTTATTGAGGGGGTGTACCTTCGCTATTGCCATCCCCATTGAGCCTATAGCCCCGAGCGGTCCGAGCGGATTCAGGAAGCCCAAGAGCATCAGTATGCCCCCTCCGAACTCGGATACACCGGCTGCCATCGTCCAGAGCTTCGGCGGACGCAGGTCGAGCGATTCCATAAAAGCGCTGGTCCCCTGCAGCCCATGCCCCCCGAACCAGCCAAACAGCTTCTGCGCGCCGTGGCCTGCCAGGAGCCCACCAAGCGTCAGTCGCAAGACCAGTAACGCTAGATTTGCCATGTCTCACTTCCTTTCGGTCCCATTTGTCCGAACTGATCAATCCGACCCCCATTGGCCGCGAGCTTGACTGCAACCGATATCCCATACGCTGGATGTCACTGGTCCTACAAGCACGCATACTGCACCGTCACGCCGGAACCGCCGACGCCAGCGCAAATCTCCGGTCCGGGTCGGTGTGCCAGACTGCCAGACGCATACCTGCATCAAGCAGGAACGCTTCGACCATACGGCGTGTGAACTTGGCGCTGATCTCGGTGCGCATCAACTCACCTTGCTGGAAGAGAACCCGCATCTCCGCCTGGGGAACTGTCACCCACTGGTCGCGCGTGGACCGCAGGTGCATCTCGATGCGATGCAGTTCCGGATCGTACAGCGCGACGTGCTCGAAGGCTCCGAGGTCGAAGTCCGCGCTAAGCTCCCGGTTGATGACGGCGAGCACGTTGCGGTTGAACTCCGCAGTCACACCCGCGGCGTCATCGTAGGCCGCGATAAGCTCCGCAGGATCCTTGACTAGGTCGACGCCGAGGAGAAAGCCATCGCCCGGGGCGAGCAGGCTACGCACCGCGGCTAGGAACGCGGCGCGCTCCTGATCATCGAAGTTGCCGATCGTGCTGCCGAGGAACACAACCAGTTGGCGGCCGAGACGCGGTATCTGCTGGAGGTCGCCCGCGAAGTCACCGATCACCGCGTGGACGCCAAGCCCCGGAAACTCCGCTACGAGCTCCCGCGCTGAGCGCTCGACGATCTCAGGACTCACGTCGAAGGGCACGAAACGAGACAGTGTACCCGACTGCCTGGCCGCATCGATCAACATGCGCGTCTTCGTCGAAGAGCCGGCGCCGAGCTCAACGATCGCCTCAGGCTGCATCCTGCAAGCGATGTCCCGCGCGCAGCGCGCCAGGATCTCTGTCTCTGCCCGCGTCAGGTAGTACTCGGGGAGGCGGGTGATCTCCTCGAAGAGCTGCGAGCCGCGCTCATCATAGAACCAGCGGGGTGGCAACTCCTTAAGGCGCTTGCTCAGTCCCCTTCGGACGTCCTCGACCAGCGCCACGCGGCTGCTNGTCGTGTTAGCCGGCGGCCTGGAGGGGCGCGTCATGCGCTGGCGCCAGCTCCTGGCGCCGGGCGGTGCAGCGCTGCTCCTCGCTCTCGGCGTGCTGGCCGGGGCAGCCTCGGTTCGCTGGACCTTGCTGGACAATGTATTAGGGGGGAGCGTATGACCTAGGCCGCGCCGTCGACACACGTTGGAATGTATAGCTACTGAGGAAGGAAGTTGGAACTATGGAGTACGCGATATCCCTGCTACCCCTGCTGGCCTGCCCGCTGTTGATGGGTGGAATGATGTGGCTGATGATGCGTATGAACAAGGGCGAGGCGATGAGCTCGACCGAGACAGCACAATCCGTGGTAACCGATACAGCCTCCGGCGATCGCCTGAGTCAGCTGCGAGGCCAGCTCGGTGAGCTCCAAACGCGGCAGGCGGAGATCGCGGGACATATCGAGCTGCTCGCGGCCGAGGATCAAGCGACGGAGTCCCAGGAGCCTGCGACCGTGGCGACGCCCGGCTCCCAGCCCCTGCCGACCCGGCGGCCCGCGTGAGCGGATGCGGATCCCGGGTAGGCGGGCGCGCAGCGACACGGCAATAGCATGGATCAGGAGAAGATAAGATGAAGGGAATGTGTCTGAACTGGAAGGTCATCGCCGGGCTGGCGGTGGTGGGACTGGCGACCTGGGCGGTCGCGCCCGGCTTCGCGGTGGCCGCGCTGCCGCTGCTCATCCTGGCGGCGTGCCCGCTCTCGATGCTGCTGATGATGCGCGGAATGCAGGGCGGACAGTGTGCCTCCCGACCGCAGCAGGCCAGCTCTCCTGCCCGCCTGGGTCTTACGCGCGACGAGCAACTCACCGAGCTGAGGACCCAGCTGACCGATATCCAGGAGCAGCAGGACGCGATCGCCCATGAGATCGCGCGGTTGGAGGCCTCGGGAGATGCGGGCCGATCCGGCCCCACGGTGGACAAGCCCGCCGATGCCCGAGCCTGAGCAGCAACACGCGGTCGCGGCGGAATGGGGTGTGGACCGGGGAGTAGGCGACGCGGGATCCGTGAAAGCGGACACCGGGTCCGACCCCGGCCATAGGTGGCTGGGTCTGGGACTCACCTTGTTACTCGTTCTACTCGTGCTAGCCGTCGGGTTTCCGCTCGCCCTGAATCCTGGCACATCGACGACCGGCGGGGCGTCGCCCCGCGGGAGTGCCCCCAACTTCGAGTTCACCACCTTCGAAGGACAGCGGCTCGCCCTCTCCCAGCTAGAGGGCAAAGGGGTAGTGCTCAACTTCTGGGCCTCCTGGTGTGTGCCCTGTCGCGAGGAGATGCCCTACTTCGAGACCACGTATCAGGCGTACAAGGATCGGGGCGTGGTGTTCGTAGGGCTCACGATGCAGGACAGACCGGAGGACTCGCAGGCGTTCCTCGAGGAGCTCCGCATCACCTATCCGAATGGGCCCGACCAAAGGGGCGAAATCTCTGTCCGCTATGGGGTCGCCGGGCTGCCGATGACCGTCTGCATCACGCCCGACGGCGAGGTGGCTCGCACCTGGCAGGGGGCCTTGAGTGAGCAACAACTGGTTGGGTTCGTCGAGGAGATAGCGCCTTGAACGGTCTGGTGCCGGAGGTGAGCCTGCTGGTCGCGTTCGGGGCCGGCCTCATCTCCTTCTTCTCTCCTTGCGTCGCCCCAATCGTTCCGGGCTACGTCTCGTTCGTCTCCGGCGTCTCCGTCAAGGACCTGGGCAACGCCCGGCCGCGCCAGACCCGGCGCGTGCTCGCCTCCACCCTCCTCTTCGTGCTCGGCTTCTCGCTCGTCTTCGTGCTGCTTGGGGCGTCGGCCTCGCTGCTCGGTGGACTGCTGGATGAGTACCGCAGACCGCTGGGTCGTATCTCTGGCGGCGTGATGATCCTGATGGGGCTGCTCGTGATCGGGCTGCTACGCGCGCCGGTGTTCCTCCGGGAGCGGCGCTTCCACCCGAGGGTAAATTCCTTCCGGGGCGTCGGCACGGTGCTGCTGGGCATGGCCTTCGGTTTTGGCTGGACGCCGTGCGTCGGACCGATCCTCGCCTCGATCCTCTTCTACGCGGGGACGACCGAGACGGTGGGGCGCGGCGCGCTCCTGCTCTCGGTCTACTCGCTCGGACTCGGTGTGCCGTTCGTCCTGACGGGCGTGGGGTTCACGCGCATGCTCGGCGTCTTCGGGTGGGCGAGACGGCACTACCAAGCGATCAACGTCGGGAGCGGTGCGCTGCTGGTCGCGGTCGGCCTCCTGTTCGTCACGGAGCGTTTCTTCTGGCTGAGCATCGCCGCTCAGCGGCTGTACTACACCCTGTTTTACTGAAAGGCTGGAGCTCAAGTATGAACTGGCTACCGAACCGACGCACACGGCGCGTGCTCGCCATCCTGCTGGGGCTGGACGTGCTACTGATCGGGCTGCTTCTGGTCGCCTACTGGGGCATCGCGCGGGGGCAACCCAAGAGCCTGGCGGAAGCGGGGTTGGTCCTGGTGTCCGCCAGCGGCGCCAGCCAGAACGAGGGGCTGGACGACTATGGGGAGGCCCCCAGCTGGACCCTCACCGACCAGATGGGGCGGCAGGTCAGCTCGGAGCAGGTCCGGCAGAACCAGGCGTACGTCTACTACCCGAACTTCACGGAGCAAGAGTTCACGGCGCGCTCGTCGGCCGCGTCCTCGACGACCTCCTCGTCCGTTTCCACGGGCCCCGTGGAGCGCGGTGAAACGACAATGGACCTGGCGGTTGCGGAGCGCGTACACCGGCTCCTGGACGAGATCGCCCGGCGGCGAGGATATCGAGGAGCGCCAGGCGCGGCAGCGCACTACCCCGCTTCCTCTGAGACCGTTTTTCGGAGGAACAGGTGAGTGCCCGCGCCCGGATGGAAATGGAACGCCTGGCAGCGGCGGTGGGGTACATGGTCGCGGCTGCCGGGCGCGCTGGTGCTGGCCGTGCTGGGGCCGCTTCTCCCGGCCCCCTTGCCCTGCGCGAGAAGCTGATGGCGGCGCGGCGGGTCTGCGTGCTGCGACCTCGCATTCCTACTTCGCCGGCGAGAGCCAGTTGCCCCTGGAGGCACGGATGACCGGTATCTACGGTGGGTTTGCGCTCGCCACGGTTCTGCCCTGATCTTTCGGCAAGGTGGGAGCTTCGCCGACTCGCGAGTGTCCGGTGATCGCCGTACCTGCCCGGGTTCGCCGCTATCCGGACAGGCCGGGCATCCGCAAGGTGCTGGGCGACCCCGAGGCCGAGATAATGGAACTCATCTGGGAGCGCCTGGCCGACCATGGTACTGATCGTCCGCGACATCTTCGAGATCCTCCACGACTGGCGCGGGCGGAGGCGACCTTATGCGGCCTGGGCAGGTACGCCGGCAAGCGCGCGACGATCAGGCCGGTGAGTAGCAGGCCGTTCACACCGACCACCAGGGCGACCAGCAGGTACCAGAGCGCGACCCGAGCGCCCACTACCGCAAGCACCACGTCCCCGAAGAAGCCCACCAGCAGTCCGAACGCAGCCATCGGGATGGCGGCGCCAATTACATAGGCTGTCGCACGGCGCAACAACACCACTCTCCGATTCCCGGCGTTCACATTGAGGTACCCGAGCACGGCTGGGCCGGTCAGGTAAGCCCCTGGGGTCAGGCCGACGAATATGCCGGCGACCAGCACACCCCACACCGCGGCGAGGCCGCCTGCCGCCACAGCCAACTCGATTCCATCAGAGCCCATGCAAGCCTACCTGACGCGCAACGTCGCCGCCCGGAGCATGTTCATCGAGCAGTTGACCTCGTACTCACCCGCTTCCTCCGGCGTGAACTCGACTGTGCTGCTCTCGTTCGCCCTCAAGACGATGCTCTGTCCGAGACCTCGGACCAACGTGAGCTGCCCTCAGCCAGGATCCCCTATAGCCTCCATCGTCAGCCGCACCGGCACGCCCCGCCGCACCTCTACGAGCGACGGCTCGTAGCTGGGATAGCGCAGGGACATCGCTACCTCCTGCACCTGGGCGCTCGACGCCTCAGGCGTTGCCTCTCGGGCACCATCAGTGGAGGCGGCGCCCGCGCGAGCGCCCGAGGAGGGCACAGGGACGTTCGCGGTCCGCCCCGCGGGCGGCGTGAACAGCAGTCCGTTGCCCAGGAGCACTAGCGCGGCAAGCGCGACGGCCAGAGCGAGCAGGCCGGTTTCCCGTCGGGCAGTATGGGCCGCAGCAGCGGCGGCCAGTTGCCTCTCCTTCCTGCGCGCCCGCTTGCCGCGCGCTCCGTCCCCTGTTCCCGCCGAGGTCGACCCCGATGGCTGCGGGTCGCAGCAGGCCATCTCCTCGAGCCGCGCGGCGTCGTACCGCGCCCGGCGAACCGGATCGGAGAGCACGCCGAGCGCGGCGGTAACTCGCGCGGCGCGCTGCGGGTCCTGGGCGACACGGCGGGACTGTACCAGGAACGCCTCAGCTATCTCGCTGGTCGTGGCGTCAGAGGGTACCCCGAGCAGGCCGTAGTGGTCCTCGGCAGCGTCTATCCGGGAGCCCTGGGCGCCCAACACCCGGCCAAGCAGACCGAGCCAGCCCACGCCGACGGCGCCCCCGGCCGCCGCCGCAACCAGGTACAGCCCGCCAGCGCTGAACAGGAGCTGCAGGGCCAGCATGAGCGCGGCGGTGAGCACCAGGCTGGTCTTCAGGTAGAGCAGCATCACCGCGAGCATCGGGCCCATAAGCCCTCCCATCACGCCGCCGCCGGCACCGTCGAGCGCCGCCATCGGCCCCCAGCGCCGCCCCATCCAGAGGCCGTGCAGCCCCCCGGCCAGCACGCCTAGCAGGTTGGCCCAGCCGAGGTGCCAGAGCATCCCCGCAGCGTAGCCGACCGAGAGGCCGGTCCCCATCGCCGCCATCATGGAGGCCATGCCCGCGGTCATGCCGCTAGCACCGTAGCGCTCCGCCCTCCACGTCGTTACGGCCGCGATCGTGAGTGCGTATCCAATCACCAGTGCCACGAACAAGATCCACCCTCCCACCCTTGTCGCCTGCCACAGGGCAGGACATTAACCGCACGCCCCAGAGTGTACCGATCGGCACACGGGTCCGACAAACGCCGACCAAGACACCGCCCGCATGCCTACTATTGTCCATTGTACTACGACTGTGTATAATTCGGTATGGGTCGGGCCTTCGCGGGAGCGCAGTTAATCGCCCAACGTCCTGGAGCAAAGGAGCGAACTTTGACGCCGGAGCCACACATAAGCGTGTTTCGACCGGACAGGCCGGGCATCCGCAAGGTGCTGGGCGACCTCGAGGCCGAGATCATGGATCTCATCTGGGAGCGCCCGGCCGACCATGGCACGACCGTCCGGGACATCTTCGAGATCCTCCACGACCGGCGGCGACTCGCCTACACCACGGTCATGACGACCATGGCCCGCCTCGCGAAGAAGAACCTGCTCCGGGCAGAGACCGGAACCAGGCGTACGTCTACTACCCGAACTTCACGGAGCAAGAGTTTACGGCGCGCTTCGTCGGCCGCGTCCTCGACGACCTCCTCGTCCGTTTCACGGGCCCCGTGGAGCGCGGTGAAACGACAACGGACCCGGCGGTTGCGGAGCGCGTACACCGGCTCCTGGACGGGATCGCCCGGCGGCGAGATATCGAGGAGCGCTAGTGGTGCGGCAGCGCACGACCCGCTTCCCTCTGAGACCCTTGTTTCGGAGGAACAGGTGAGCGCCCGCGCCCGGATGGAGGTGTCGGAACGCCCGCAGCGGCGGTGGGGAGGCGTATGGTCGCGGCTGCCGGGCGCGCTGGTGCTGGCCGTGCTAGCCGCTTTCCTCCTGGTGCCCTTGCCCCTGCGCGAGAAGCTGCTGGCGGCGATGGGCGGGGTCTGCGTGCTGCGACCCTCGCATTCCTACTTCGCCGGCGAGAGTCAGTTGCCCCTGGAGGCACGGATGACCGGTATCTATGGTGGGTTTACGCTCGCCACGGTTCTGCTCCTGATCTTCTGGCGCGTGGGAGCTCGCCGACTCGCGAGCAAGCCCGTGATCGCTGTACTCGGGCTCGGGTTCGCCGCTATGGTCTTCGACGGGATCAACTCCACGCTGGCCGAGGCCAGCCTGCCTCACCTCTACACCCCGACGAACGCGTTGCGGCTCGCGACCGGGCTCCTGTCCGGAATGGCGCTCGCGCCAGTACTTCTCTGGCTGCTGAGCACGGTGGCCGTGCCCGGGACGGACGCAGCCGAGCTCTCAGTGGTGCGCTCACCATGGGAGCTGATCGTCCCGGTGGGCGTGAGCGCCCTGTTCGCCGCGCTCGTGATGAGCGGGCACCCCCTGTCCTACTATCCGGTGGCCCTGATCAGCATAGCGGGCGTCGTAGGATTGGCGACGAGCGCCGGGCTGCTGCTCTTCCTGCCGGTCGGCGGCCTCGACGGGCGGGTCACGCGGTGGCGCCAGCTCCTGGCGCCTGGCGGGGTAGCGCTGCTCCTCGCGCTTGGCGTGCTCGCCGGCGCTGCCGCCGTTCGTTGGACTTTGCTGGACAGCGCACTGGGAGGGAGCGTATGACCTAGATCGCGACGCCGACGCCGAGATTGAAGGTATAGCTGTCGAAAAAGGAAGATCTGTTATGGAGTACGTGTTATCCCTGCTGCCCCTGCTAGCTTGCCCCGTCATCATGGGACTCATGATGTGGCTGATGATGCGCGCTAATAAGGGCGAGGCTATGAGCCCGACCCGGACACCGCGCGCAACGACGACGGACATGCCGGACGGCGATCGCCTGCCTCAGCTGCGCGCCCGGCTCGGCGAGCTCCAAGCGCGGCAGGCGGAGGTCGCCGGGCAGATCGAGCGGCTCGCGGCCGAGGAGCAGGCGACCGCGCCTCAGGAGCTTGGGGCGCCAGCGATGTCCGGACCCCAGCCCCTGCCGATCGGGCGGCCCGCGGGAGCGGATGTGAATCCCTAGTAGTTAAGCGCGGAGTACAACGCGCAGATAGTCTGTATCGGGAGATGATGAGATGAAGGGAATGTGTTTCAACTGGAAGGTCATCGCCGGGCTGGCGGTAGTAGGAGTGGGAATCTGGGCTGCCGCGCCGGGCCTCGCCGTGGCCGCGCTGCCGCTGCTCATCGTGGCGGCGTGCCCGCTCTCTATGCTGCTGATGATGCGCGGGATGCAGGGCGGACAGTGCGCCTCGCGACCGCAGCAGGCCGGGAATGCCGCCCGCGCGGGGCTTACGCGCGACGAGCAGCTCGCCGAGCTGAGGGCTCAGCTGACCGACATCCGGACTCAGCAGAACGCGATCGCCGCGGAGGTCTCCCGATTGGAGACCTCCGGTGAGGCCGGTCGATCCCGCCTCACGGTGGACGAGCGCGCCGATGCCCGAGCCTGAGCAGCAATACGCGCCCGGCCTCGGCGCGGGCGTGGACGGAGGAGTAGTCGGCACGGGACGTGTGGAGGCGGACGCCGGATCCGGCCTCGGCCACAGGCGACTGCGTCTCGGGCTCGCGCTGTTACTCTTTCTGCTCGTGCTAGCCATCGGGTTGCTGCTTGTCTTGAGTCCTGGCACACCGACCACCGGCGAGGCGGCGCCCCGCGGGAGTGCCCCCAACTTCGAGTTCACTACCTTCGAAGGGCAGAAGCTCGCGCTCTCCCGGTTGGAGGGCAAAGGGGTAGTGCTCAACTTCTGGGCCTCCTGGTGCGTGCCCTGCCGTGAGGAGATGCCCTACTTCGAGATCACGTACCAGGCTTACAAGGACCGGGGCGTAGTTTTCGTCGGGCTCGCGATGCAGGACAGGCCAGAGGACTCGCAGGTGTTCCTCGAAGAACTCCGAATCACCTATCCGAACGGGCCTGACGACGGGGGGGACATCTCCGTCCGCTACGGGGTGGCAGGCCTGCCGACAACCGTCTTCATCGCACCCGACGGCAAGGTGGCTCGCAACTGGCAGGGGGCCCTGAGTGAGGAACAGCTGGTGGCGTTCGTTGAGGAGATAGCGCCTTGAGCGGTCTGGTGCCTGAGGTGAGCCTGCTGGTCGCATTCGGAGCCGGCATCATCTCCTTCTTCTCTCCCTGCGTCGCCCCGCTCGTGCCCGGCTACGTCTCGTTCGTCTCCGGCGTCTCGGTGCGCGACCTCGGCAGCGGTCGGCCCGGACAGACCCGGCGTGTATTCGCGTCCACGCTTCTCTTCGTGCTCGGCTTCTCGCTCGTCTTCGTGCTCTTGGGCGCATCGGCCTCGCTGCTGGGTGGGCTGCTCGACGAGTACCGGAGACCGCTCGGCAGGGCGTCAGGCGTGGTAATGCTCGTGATGGGGCTGGTCGTGGCGGGCCTACTGCGCGCGCCCGTCTTCCTCCGAGAACATCGCTTCCACCCGAAGGCCAATTCCTTCCGAGGACCGGGGACCGTGCTGCTCGGGATGGCGTTCGGCTTCGGCTGGACGCCGTGCGTCGGGCCGATCCTCGCCTCCATACTCTTCTATGCAGGCGCGGCCGAGACCGTGGGGCGCGGCGCGCTCCTACTCCTGGTCTACTCGCTTGGGCTCGGCGTGCCGTTCGTCCTGACGGGGGTGGGCTTCACCCGCATGCTGGGCCTCTTCGGGTGGGCAAGGCAGCACTACCGGGCGATCAACGTGGGAAGCGGGGGGCTGCTCGTCGCGGTAGGGCTCCTCTTCGTCACCGAGCGTTTCTTCTGGCTGAGCATCGCCGCTCAGCGGCTGTACTACACCCTTGTCTACTGAAAGGCTGGAGCTCAAGTATGGACTGGCTACCGCACCGGCGCACGCGGCGCGTGCTCGTGCTTCTACTCGGACTGGACCTCCTCATGTTAGGGTTGGCGCTGGCCGCCTACTGGGGCATGACGCGGGGACAACCGGGGAGCCTGGAGGACGCGGGGCTGGTCCTGGTGCCCGCCAGCGGTGCCAGCCAGGACGAGGGGCTGGGCGACTATGGGGAGACCCCCAGCTGGACCCTCACCGACCACATGGGGCGTCAGGTCAGCTCGGAGCAGTTCCGGGGCAAGGTGGTCCTGGCCAGCTTCGTCTACACCAACTGCGGCGATATCTGCCCGACGATCTCGGCACGGATGCAGGCGCTCCAGGGCCGGCTGCGTGAGGAAGGGCTGCTAGGTGGTGAGGTCCAGATGCTGTCCTTCACGGTGGACCCGCAGAACGACACGCCCGAGGTACTGCGGGCTTATGCCGAGCGACACGAGGCGGACCCCGAGGCGTGGCGGTTCCTTACCGGGTCTGAGGCAAAGATAGAACAGCTGCTCGTGAAGGGCTTCCGTTTTGGTCGGCAGAAGGTATCGCTGAAGCAGCCAACGCCGCACGCCCACGCGGACGGCACCAGTCACTATCACAAATACGACGTTATGCATTCCAAGAGGATCGCGCTGATCGACCGGCAGGGACGCATGCGGGCGCTCTACGACGGGACCGAGCTGGATATAGACCGGGTGGTGCGCGACGTCCGCGACCTCCAGCCGTAGGCGGCGCCAGGATCGTCCCACCTCGCGGCTCCACACCCGTCAGCGAGGGTGCCGTGTTGGTTTCCAGACCGACCGGAGAGGATTGAGGATCGGGGCTACGGGTAGGGCGAGGGAGACTACCGGCTGCGCCCAAGAGACAGCGCGGTTGACTGTAACCGCTTTAGGATCTATACTAGTTACATGATGAGAACGATAACTGACACACCGCGAGCGAACATAGGACTGTCAGCCGAGCGCGTGCTGGCCCCGTTTCTAAACCTCGCCACTGTCCGGGTTGGCCTGGACCCCAGGCCGGACGAACTGGCTGACATATTGCCCGGCCCTGCGGCTGCTCGCGGGCGCCCGCTGCAGGGAACCCACGACGACTTGAAGGAGCTCGGCCGCCTGGGACGGCTCGTGAGAGCGTGGTTGCGTGGTGAGGTGGCCGAGAGCGGGCTGCTCGCCGGACTCAACTCGATTTTCGCGAGGTGCCCGGTGGTGTACGAGCTGAGTGAGGGAAGTCTCGACATCGCTCCGGCCAGGGACGGCGACGAGCGCAAGCTGCTGTCCCTCAAGCTTGCGCTCGTGATCGCCGACACTATCCAGGCCGGCGAGTGGCACAAGCTGAAGCAGTGCCTGGGCTGCGATTGTGCCTTCTACGATACGTCCCGGAACGGCATGAGGGTGTGGTGCTCGATGGAGACGTGCGGGAACCGGGCAAAGGTGAGCAGGTGGAGAGGGAACCAGGCCGGCACCGCCAAGGAGCAGGACTCCTGCGCGTGCGGCAGGGTATGCCATTGTGGCAAGGGTAAAGGCGGCGACATATCGGCCGCGTCCGGAGGAGACTAATGGCTAGAGGAACAGAAGAGCAGGTACAGACGCGAGGCGGCGGCAAGGATGCGGAGATCGCCCTACCCGTCGAGGGCATGACCTGCGCATCCTGCGTACGGCACGTGGAGAAGGCCCTGCGGAGGGTGCCCGGCGTCCAGGAAGTGGCCGTCAATCTGGCAACCCGGAAGGCCACGGTCAGCTACGATCCCAGGACAGCCAATCCCGCCGAGATGGTGGAAGCTATCAACGGGGCGGGCTATGAGTCGGCGCTGCAAGAGGCCACGTTCGACGTGGAGGGAATCACGTGCGCGTCCTGTGTCCGGACCCTAGAGAAGGCGCTCGGGCGCGTGCCGGGCGTGGCCAGCGCCTCCGTGAACTTCGCGACATCGCAGGCGAGCGTGGAGTACGTGCCCGGCCAGGTGTCGATGCTCGATCTCAAGCAGGCGGTTGAGGGAGCCGGCTACGGGGTGAGGCAGGTGCAGGCCTACGAGCCCAACGCCGGGGACGGCGTGTCCTACCCTCACGAGCTCGACATGGGCGAGGCGAGCAGGAAGGAGGCGAAGCGGCTGCGCGACAAGGCTTTCTTCAGCCTCGCGGCGGGCGCTTTCCTGATGCTGATCGCCTGGCGCGCCTTCATCCCGGGCCTGGGAAGCATAGATCACACGCTCGCTAACTGGATCAGCCTGATAGTGGCAACGCCCATCCAGTTCTGGGCCGGATGGAGCTTCTACAAGGGTGCGTGGGCGGCGGCGAAGCACCGCACAACGAACATGAACACGCTGATAGCCATCGGCACCACCGCTGCATATCTGTACAGCGTCGCGATAACGGTCGCACCCGGCCTGTTCGCGGCCGCGGGCGTCATGCCGGAAGAGGTTTACTTCGAGACGGCTGTCATAATTATCGGCCTCATACTGCTCGGGCGCTGGCTTGAGGCGCGTGCCAAGGGGCAGACCTCGGAGGCCATACGCAGGCTCGTGGGCCTACAGCCCCGCACCGCCCGGGTGGTCCGGGCGGGAGCTGAGCAGGACATCCCGGTCGAGGAGGTCGTCGCGGGCGATGTGGTGATCGTGCGTCCGGGAGAGCGCGTGCCCGTGGATGGCGTGGTGCTGTCGGGTAGCTCCTCCATCGACGAGTCGATGATCACCGGCGAGAGCCTGCCCGTGGACAAGCAGGTCGGCGACGAGGTGGTCGGCGCAACCGTCAACAAGACCGGCTCGTTCACCTTCCGAGCAACGAAGGTGGGGCGCGACACAGTGCTCTCGCAGATCATCCGCCTGGTTGAGAACGCGCAGGCCTCCAAGCCACCTATCCAGAGACTCGTGGACGTGATCGCCTCCTACTTCGTGCCGGCGGTAATCGGTATCGCCCTCCTGTCGTTCGCGGTATGGTTCATCTTCGGCCCCGAGCCGGCACTCACGTTCGCGATCCTCAACCTCGTCGCCGTGCTTATCATCGCTTGCCCGTGCGCGCTGGGGCTGGCGACGCCGACCGCCATAATGGTCGGGACGGGCAAGGCGGCGGAGAGAGGCATCCTGATCCGCGACGCTGAGGCGCTGGAGAACGCGTACAAGGTCAACACGGTCGTGCTCGACAAGACGGGCACGCTGACGGCGGGCAAGCCGGTCGTGACGGACGTGATACCCACGGACGGGCTCGGCCAGGAAGAGCTGCTGGCGCTGGCGGCCTCGGCGGAGCGCCGGAGCGAGCACCCGTTGGGCGAGGCGATCGTCCGGCAGGCCCAGGAGCGTGCGCTCCCCCTCGACGAACCCCGTGAGTTCGCCTCCATAACGGGCGGTGGGGTCCGGGCGCGGATCGGCGGCAGGGAGGTGACCATAGGGAACGCCAGGTTGCTTACCGGCGCGGGGATCGAGCTGGACGGGACCACGGCTGTCGCGACCGGACTCGCGGCGGACGGCAAGACGCCGATGTTCGTCGCCGTGGACGGCAGGCCGGCGGGAGTCATCGCTGTGGCCGACACGATCAAGCCCGAGAGCCGCCACGCGGTGGACCGGCTGAGGAAGCTGGGGTTGCAGGTGGTGATGATGACGGGCGACAACAAGGCTACGGCGCAGGCCATAGCCCGACAGGCGGGCATAGATCGGGTGCTCGCGGAAGTACGCCCTGAGGACAAGGCCGCCGAGGTTGCGAGGCTCCAGCAGGAGGGCCGGATAGTCGCGATGGTCGGGGATGGGATAAACGACGCGCCCGCCTTGACCCAGGCGAACGTGGGCATCGCCATAGGCACCGGCACCGATGTCGCCATCGAGGCCTCGGATATCACGCTGATCTCGGGCGACCTCAACGGCATCTCCACCGCGATCGGCCTCTCAAAGGCGACGATACGGGCGATACGGCAGAACCTGTTCTGGGCATTCGCGTACAACGTGCTGCTTATCCCGGTAGCCGCCGGGGTGCTGTACCCGTTCTTCGCGGGTGGAGGCGGCTGGAACGGCCTGCTCAACCCCATGCTGGCGGCTGCGGCGATGGGACTGAGCTCCGTGAGCGTCGTCAGCAACTCGCTCAGGCTCCGACGGCATAGCGTCGGCGAGTAGCCCCGGTCGTCAAGCGGGACGCCTTCTTTTGTAGCAGTACAAGATCTCCCGCTGCGCGGGCGGGGGCGGTCGATGATGAACGAGTCGACCGCCCCCGCGCGCGGCGAGCAACATCTGCTGACCGGATCCGGTGGTTCTTCATCGAGACCGGATCATCTCTTGCTCGTGGTGTGGGGAAGCCCAGCTGAAGCTCCTCGACGGTCGCGGGATATTGCTTTGGTGACGCCGCCGACGGCAGGCTGACCATGCCGTCGCACTCGGCCGCCTGCCCCCGGCGCCCCAAGCCCGTCTCCGGCTGGCCGGAACCAGCCACCGACAAGCCGGATACATCCAAAGCCTACTACGACCGCGTATAGTATTATGAGCGCTCGTACCCATTCTAAGCGTTCATCGTACAGCATCATTCGGATGTGGCGCCCCTTGGGTACGTCTTTATGGAAGGAATCGAAGCTTTGTATACTCTCCGTCTCGTCATCCACCTGATGTTCCTGATCTCGGCCTTTGCGCTCGCTGCCTGCGGCTCAAGTGGGAGTGCGCAGCTGAAGGACGAGCCAACCGCTACAGGATCGGCGCCGCGGGCGAGCTCATCCAACGCAGCCGCTACCCCGGCTCCTACTGAGGTGAGCAGCGGTCGGATAACAGGTACCTCGTCGCCTCCCGAAGCACCGGAAGGGGTGGCCACCGAGATGCCGGTCGTTAAGGGCGTGGCTGGGGCGACGAGGACCGCTCCGACCCGCGGCATTCAGGAGCCAACCGCCGCGCCGGTCCAGCAGCAGCCCTCAGCCACCCCGGTGCAGGAGGAAGCTGATTTAGGGAAGCCCGTCCGTTTCAAGATAGACGCGGCAAAGGTGAAGGTCAATGCGGAGGTCGAGCATGTAGGTGTGACCGAGGGCAACGCGATGGATGTCCCAAAGGCGTGGGAGAACGTCGCATGGTACAAGCTTGGTTTTACTCCCGGCGACAAGGGCAACTCTGTCGTTGCTGGGCATCTTGACTCGGATACCGGCCCCGCCGTGTTCTGGAACCTGGAGGACCTGAAGGTCGGGGAAGAGGTGTCTGTCCTGATGGATACAGGCAAGACTCTGAGGTTCAGAGTTACCAAGGCGCAGGTTTACTATGATGAAGACGCACCGCTACACGAGATATTCGGGCCGTCGGATTCCAAGCGCCTGAACCTGATCACTTGCGACGGCGCTTTCGATCCCGAGACGAAGAGATACGATCGCAAGCTCGTCGTTTTCACGGAGATGATCGACCAGTAAAGAAGCATCCCTGGAGGCAGGAGAACATGAAGCCGCAGACAACAACCCGGTATCTGGCAGCGGGTCTGGCAGCTGTAGCTGCGACAATGCACGCCTTGGCGATGCCCGAACATTTCAAGGAGTGGTGGGGTTACGGGATGTTTTTCCTCATTGTCGCCCTCGCCCAGGTGTTGCTGAGCGATGCCCTGCTGTACCGGCCGCAACGGCGACTATTTCTGGCGGGTGTCGTAGGGAACCTGGCGGTCATCACCCTCTACGCCGTAACGCGCACTGTCGGAATCCCCTTCTTCGGTCCGCACGCGGGGGAGATCGAGGAGGTGGGGCTGGTCGATTCA
>JAUJMR010000015.1:0-1994 GCA_030446765.1 Chloroflexia bacterium | reverse complement strand
CTCGCCCCCGGAGGAGTAAGCGGGTAGGTGCGGGATTGCAGCCAAGCGCGGCGGCCTAAGCCTGGCCGCAGGTCAGCAGCGCTCCTGACGAAGCCCCTCCCACCCAAACTCTAGACGGACGCCGTCCGGGTCCTTCCGAATGGTAATCCCTACTCTCCCGTCCAGCTCGCGCCTCCGTCGGTGCTCCGGTAGACGCGCCCCTTGTCATCGACGGCCTGGACTATCTTTGTGTCTCTCGGTGCCGTGGCGACGGTCATCACCTGGACTCCCTCCAGCCCCGCGGGTCGCCAGGTCGCCCCCGCGTCATCGCTGCGATATACCCCGCTCGAGCTCGCCGAGTACACGAGGCCTGGGCTGCCGGGCGAGGTCGCGAAGCTCATCGAGCCGCCGGGGAGCGAGCCCCCGCCGCTCGACCACGTGCGTCCACCGTCGGTGCTGCGCATCACCCCCTGCCGCATGGTGCCAGCAAGCATCGTCTCAGAATCCCCGGCGGCAATACCGAGGCCCATGATCCCCTGCGGCGCCTGACCAGGCAGGGGTTGCCAGGAACTCCCACCGTCGCGACTCTCGAAGAGGCCATTCGCCTCGACCACGTACGCGTATAAGTGCTTCGGATCGGAGGGGGACATCGCGAACGCGTGGATATCGGTGCCGGGCAGGGCTGGTCGGGCTGTCTGCCAGGTCTTTCCGCCATCCGTGCTCTTCGCGTAAACGTCGTGACCGGCTATGTACATGACGTCAGGATCCTTCGGGCTTATGGCCATGCCCATAGCGTCCTGGTTTATCGGGAGGTCCTGCCAGGTCTTTCCACCGTCAGTGCTCTGCTTGATCCCGCCGTGGTGGCCGAAGAAAACGGTCTTCGGGTCTGATGGACTGATGGCGAGGGAGTGATAGTCGCCGGTACGCAGGGTCGAGAGCACCTGCGCGCTCTCAGTTCCGTCGCCGGGGCGGTTCAGGAACAGTAAGGCGAGGGTGCCAAGTATGACAAACACGAAGACGCTCAGACCCAGCCGCGCGAGGAACCGACGGCGGGCCGTCGTGGCCGCTTGCCTCCTGGCTGCCTCCTGTCGGGTCGCCCTTCTCGCCTGCTTGGTGCTTCGAGTACTGCTTGACATGACAACTCCCGATCAAGAATCGCGATAGACGTTTCGCTCGGCGAATCCGCACGTAGAGAGCTCCGAACGGCACTACGAGAGTATAGCCTCACGCTCTACTATCGTCAATAGTACGACAGGCGCAGTTAGCGCACCTCCTCCGACATTGGAGTAGAGGGAGAGAACGTGTCACCAGCCGCAAAGTAGTAGCTATTCGGGGAAGTGACCGATCGCCTTGTCGTACTCCTTCTGCGCCTCTCCTATAGCCAGCCTCGAGTACACCTCCAGCTCCGCGGCTCGGCTGGTGCGGTCCCGCGAGGGCATTCAAACGGTGACACTGGCGAGGGTTACCCGGAGACAGGAACCGCGCCTGGCGCACACAGGAGCTGGGTTCTGGCGGCGTAGCGCATAGAGAGAAACCTCCTCGAAGGGCGGCCGGTCTGTCCGCTCGATGGTCACGCGGAAATGCGACAGGCGGGGAACGAAGGAATCGGCGGGGTGATCTCCACGACTCTTCGCTCGTTCTCCCATGCCTGCGGGTGGATCATCGACACGGTGGACTCGGTGCTCCGTTCGCAGTGTCCTACTTCCCTGTATATCGACTGCACGAACCTCCGTTGTCTGGTGGACATGGAGTTAGCGAGGCAGGCACATATCCCAAAGACTACGACCCCCAGTCATCCCTGCTCCTCTCCCCCGTCCCAGCGTGACTCTCGCTGCCACACCCGAAGCCATGGCCAGCACAGGCTGGGGTGCTGGGAGTGGTACGTGAGGACGAAGAACCCGTGCATTGTCAACAGCGGATTACTATTCCTCAGAAACGCCGAGATATTTTTCCCCGGATGAGGCGTTCTACTGCGGGGTCGCACCCCCTTCCGGCGAGGTCAGGTCGTGGAACAC
>JAUJMR010000060.1 GCA_030446765.1 Chloroflexia bacterium | reverse complement strand
ATAGTGCGGTCGCTCGCTCAGGAGTCACCGTTCTGCCAGTCGTCGTCCATCGGATCCCTCGCGCTATGGGTCGTACTTACGATATTCGTCGCGTTAGCCTTATAAAGCGCTGGGGCCAGTAGATCTCCTCGGTCACGCGGTTGGCTTCCTCCATCCAGGCGTAGCTGAACGGGCTCTTGATTCCAGGCGAAGTGGGGAGTGGGACCGCCGGTTGTTCACCGTTATTCACTATTCACCGGGCATGTCGCATCGCCCGGTTACCCGTCGCGTCCTCCGCCCTCCGCAATGTTTCATAGACAGTTAGCGCAATGACCACCGCTCCCATGCCGAGGGTGATCGCCATGCCCAGACGCAGCGTCCACGATTCGTACCGCAGCTCGACTGTGTGCTTGCCCGCGGGTACAGCGACCGCTCGCAGGGCGTGGTTCGCCGCATAGACCTCGGCCCGCTCGCCGTCCACGTATGCCCGCCAGGCAGGGTAGTACACCTCGCTGAGCACGAGCATCCTGGCCGCAGTGGTGTCGACGCGCACTCGAATCTGTTCCGGCTCATGCCCCTGCACCGCGGCCACCTGGTGGAAGGATCAGCACCGGCGCCATCTCGGGCACTTGCTTCTCCAGGAAGACGGTCCGCCTCGGGTCCACCGCGCCGTCCTGCAGCAGGCGCAGTGCCGTCTCGGACCGCTCTTGCCTGGCTTCATGGACGATCCATGCCCTCGGCAGCGCACGCGGGGTTGCGCAGGAGCCCAGCACGCTCACCGCTCAGCACCCGCGGGTACAGTCGGCCACGCGGACGTCATCCTGCTTGCCCAGCGCGATCCGGGGCACGATGAGGTACCGCGTGTTGAGCATGTGAAACAACGGCGTGTCCAGCGCGGCCAGAACGCGTCCAGCGCGCCCGGAACACTTCCGTCGTAGTTCTGCCGCCGACCGTTCATCGCCTGCATCCAATCGTCGTAGCGAGCAATGTGCACCGGGTTATATCCCTGCGCGTCCTGAGGCCGAGTACCACCGGGTCTGCGTTGACTTCCAGCGGGATCACCTGAGGATCGCGCCACCCGTTGGAGTACGGTATCCCCTTCCACTCCAGATGCTTGGCGCAAAGCCGATGTACCGAAAAGGTTCGGCATCATGACGCTGCAGGTAGGCGGCCGCAGCGGACGGCTCGAAATAGCCTCCAAGATCGATGGTCGGGGACGCACCCGGATGGGCTCGTACCAGGTCCCTGTTGGCGCCCTGAAAGTCCGCGCACACGATGAAGAGGAGGATGATTGGGGCGGCGCGGCGAGCTGATCGCCAGATGCATACGGCGACACTGAGCGTTGCGAGCGCCATCGCCCGGAGCGTGGCGTCGGGGATCACCAGATCGTGCCGAGCCAGTCCCGCACGCAGCACGAGAATCGCGAGCAGCGGCACCAGCAGAGGGCCGCCCGCCGCCCGGAGAGTCGCCTGAGGTTGCTGACCGCCGCTCCAGCGAGGTACGCAACGCCGAGATACGTCAGCAGCGCGATTCGCCCTCGGCTGTGATCATGCACGCGCTCGAACGCCGGGAGCACCGAGAAAGCACGGTAGACCAGCGTCTGCTGCTGGAGGGTCAACAATACGGAGAGCACGGTGAGCGCCGAGAAGAACGGGACCGCGTGCCGGCGCGCCCCCAGCAGTGGCGCGGCGAACGCCGAGGGCAAGCGCCGCACCGCCGGCATAGGAAGCGTCACGAACGAGAAAGGTAAACCAGCTTCTCGGCTGCCAGGCGCGGAAAGACGCTGCGCCGACCAGCCCCGTATCCGTCCGCGAGGTTCGATACCGCGTTGTACTCCAGGCGCGGGAGCACCGATGCCGCGGCGAGCTGAAGCCGAAGACAAGCACCGCGGGCCCGTGCATCGAGAAGGCGAGGGCTCGCGCGCGAACCCGCCGCTGCCCGCGAGGGGGGAGATGAGCGTGCGGGTACACCGCGTAGCCACCGATGGTCAGGAGCGCGTAATAGGATCCCTGCCCAATCCAGCCCGAGTATCTGACTCAGCGCGAAACCAGAAACGCCCCACCACGCGGTCCTGGGCAGCCACCGGTGCGCGCGGGTAGCCATTTCCAGTCCCAGCAGCGCGAGCGGTAGCCACGTGGCGACCGCGGCATACGGCATACAACAGAAGTTGTGCTCGTAGAAAAACCCGTTGAACTCGTAGGTGACGGCGGCGATCAGTGCCCCGAGCCGCCCCAGGTGGAGCGCGCGTCGAGCGCGTATGCGAAGATGCCCGCGAGTATGTGCACGACCATATACGCCTCGGCGGCAGCCACCATCGGGAGCACGGTGAAGAGCACCATCGCGGGAAGGTAGCCCCAGCCGGAGAGCGGGTCGGCGGCAAACGGCGTCCCCGAGAACTGGTACGGGTTCCACATCGGGATCTCGAACGCGCGCAGGCGCTCGCCCAGGTAAGCGTACCAAGGCCAGTACTGCGTCACAGTGTCCATGTCGACCAGCGTCCCCCGCGGACGACCCGTGCCATAGACATCGCGGTCAGCGCGACGAGGAGCAGGAGACCAAGAGCGTCCCGGCGCCCACCTCAGCGCCGCCTGGCCCACCCCGGGCGTGCAGAGATCGCCAGCCGCGCCTACTGAGGCCGGCCCTCACCAGCAGCTCCGGGGCCGGACCGGCCGACAGCCGCGCGGAAGGCGGGAGCGTGGCTATTTCTCCGCCGCCTGATGCACGATGCGCTTCGCCCGCAGGCCCGCCTCCGCGGCGCCGAAGTAGTCGCGAACATCGCCCTGGGTGCGCACCCACGCCAGGTAGCGCTCGATCCCGGTGCCGAGATCCACCGTCGGCTCGTACCCCATCGTGCGCGCGCGGGTGATATCCGAGGTCAAGTGTCGCATTTCCCCGGGGCGGTACTCGCCGCGCGCGATCGGCTCGATGCGCACATCGAGGGCATCCGCAAGCTGCTCCGGCAACGCGGCAAATCGTCGTCGCCTGGCCGCTGCCCACGTTCACCGGCAGCCCATCCACCGCATCGGTCGTGGCCGCGAGCAGGTTGGCGCGCGCGACATCGTCGACGAAGACCAGGTCTCGTCTGCTCCCCATCCTCATACAGAATGGGCGGCAGCCCGTTGAGGAGGCGCGTGGTGAAGATGGCGATCACGCCCGTGTATGGATTGAATACCGACTGACGGGGGCCGTACGTGCACGAGTATCGTAGGGCAACGGCGGGGATACCCGTCTGTTTACTCCAGGACAGGACAAGGCGCTCTCTGATCGACCTTCGTTATGGCGTACACCGTCTCCCCACCGATGGGAGCATCCTCCGGTGTCGAAGTTGGGGTCGTTGTCTCACCACACGCGGGGCATCGACCGCGTAATCGCCGGCTGCTAACTGCTCGACCGGTCGGGCGTGCGGGAATACCAGGCCGTGCTTGGGACAGGTGCCGGCACCTTCGTGGTACACCGCCTGTGATGAGGCGACGATCACCTTGCGCACGGGTAGGTTCGCGTCGCGAATAGTCTCGAGCAACAGCGCCGTCCCCAGGCTGTTCACACGCACATACTTCGCGATCTCCGGCATGTATCCGCCGTACGCCGCCTGATGAAAGACGACATCGACTCCCTGCAGGGCGTCGCGCACCGCCGCCTGGTCGACGATATCCGCCTCGACGAACTCGGCGTCGGCGGGTACCAAGACGGCTTGCCCTGGGCATGCGTCTGAGGCTCCAGCCGGTCGAGGACACGCACCCGCCAGCCTTCGCGAAGGAGGATATCCGCTGTGTGGAGCCGATCAGTCCCGCCCTCCGTCACCAGCGCGAGCTCGCCGCGAAAAGTTCCTTCCAATTTCGACGCCCTCCTACTTCGCCAGAGACGTCCGCGTGGACGCAACTGTATCAAGAGCCAGACTCTCCAGCGCCCTCCTAGTGGCGGGGAGATCGTCCCGTTCGTACGCGACGCGTTGCAACTCGACGAGGTCTGTCTGCTCGTCAATGTCGAACGTCATCTCCACCGTGCCGAGACTCAGCCCCGCCCGGCGTGACCGCTTGACGATCTGCTCAAAGGCGGTGGCGGTGCTCATCGCGACGTCGGAGAGGATGTCGTTCCAACCACGCATACCGATTAGATAGTATCCCCCATCGTGGACGGGACCTAGAACAACGTCGCGGGTCCGGAGCACGGAGAAGGCACTCTCCACGACCTCAACCGTCAACTGCGGCGAGTCCGGGTGGCGGCGAGCACTGTGCGGTCCTCTCCCCGATCTGCCGCGCCTCGAAACAGGGCGGCCTGCCGATGGGCCCAGTCGCCCATCGGCTGGCCGACGACGCGATGTTCGTCAGCGGAAGGATGTAGGAGTGAGACCAGATCAGGCCACGCATCGGCGGGCGTGACGTACCAGCCCACCTGGAACCGCACCGTCGAGAACCGCGACGACAGGTCCTTGAGAAACGCTCGGTACAAGGCGAGCGCCGCTTCGTCGCCGATCGCCTTGCCCAGCCGCGTCTTTGCGAATCCCAGACGCGGGGCCTTAGCGGCAAAGTACAGGACGTCGCTCAGCGCTGCACCCTCCGCGGCCGCCACCGGACGTAGCGTAGCGTTGTCGTGATGATACACCAACCAGCCCAAGCGCTTCCCTGAAGGGTACCTCCGACCTTCGACACGCCGACGCGGCGCTGGTAGCGGACAGGCACCTCGTGATACCGGTATCCCAGCCGCGCGGCCTTCACCATCATCTCCACCGACCAGCCGTACGTCATCTCGCGCATCTCGAGGGCGAGCAGGTCGATCCGTCGAATGGCGCGGAACGGCCCGAGGTCGCTGACCCGAACGCCGTACAGCGCACGCATCAAGTGAGCTGCCACGCGGTTCCCGAACACCTGGTGCGGTGTCATCGAACCCCGCTCCCGCGAGCCGAGAGATCGTGAGCCCACCACCAGATCCGCGTCACCGCGCAGCAGCGGCGCGAGGATTCGTGGCAAATCTCCGGGGTCGTCGGCCGCGTCCCCGTCCAGGAGGACGAGCAGGTCGGCGTCCTTCGCCGCGAGCAGCCCCGCAAAGCACGCGCGGCCATAGCCCCGGCGCTCCTCGCGCACTACGGTCGCCCCCGCGCGATGGGCGGTCTCCCCAGTGCCATCCGTGGAGCCATTGTCCACAACGATTATCTGATGGAGCGCTACCGAGGTTTGCGCACGGAGCCCTTCGACCACGCGCTGGATTGCCCCCACCTCGTTCAACGCGGGTATGATAGCGGCTATGCGCGTTCCTGATTCCCGCAGCAGACCAACCTCGCTTAGTAATCACCTCATCACCGCGAGTATACCTGAATGCGTTGCCCCTCCCTATGCGACTCATGGTTCACACCCGGCTATACTTAGCCGCGCAGGAGGTGCCCATGGAGAACGATATTATGCGGCAGCTGAACGCGTCGACGGCTGCGATCACGAAGCGAACAACCGTTGTGCCGCGCATCGCAGTAGTACTTGGCTCCGGCCTGGGCTCACTTGCGGACGAAGTGACGGCCGCGACCTCCCTATCGTACGACGAGATCCCAAACTTCCCAGCCTCCACCGCGCCCGGCCATGTAGGGAGGCTAATCGTTGGGACCCTCGAAGGCACGCCGGTCGCGGTACTGTCGGGGAGGTCTCATCTCTACGAGGGTTACGCACCCGCTGAAGTTGCGTTCCCCGTGCGCGCTATGCGTGCACTCGGCGCCGAGATCCTGCTCATCACGAATGCGGCCGGCGGGGTCAATCTGGCATATCGTCCCGGGGACCTGATGCTCATAACAGATCACATCAACCTGACCGGTCAGAACCCCTTGATCGGGCCCAACCAGCCCGGCATTGGCCCGCGCTTCCCGGACATGTCGGAGGCGTACAGTCCAGAGCTCCGCGATGTTGCGCTACGAGTTGCCAGCCGAAGCGACGTGCCTCTCAGAGAGGGCGTGTACCTCGGCCTGACCGGACCCAGCTTCGAGACACCCGCCGAGATACGGATGGCCCGCTTGCTCGGGGCCGACGCGGTGGGAATGTCCACCGTGCTGGAGGTCATAGCGGCCGTGCACTGCAGTCTGCGCACGCTCGGCATCTCGTGCATCACGAACATGGCCGCCGGGGTGCTGCCGCAGAAGCTGAGTGAGCGGGAGGTGTTCGAGACCGCGGAGCGAACTCGACCCCGTTTCGTACGCCTCTTATGCGACCTCGTGCACGAGATTGGGTAAGGACATCGAGTCGGCAGAGAGGATCCCGGCTGCCTCGCCGTGCGCAGCCGAGCCAAAGCCTGCGCACAAGTAACCTCGCGATTGCGGAGCAGGAACCCGGTTCTGTTGGCATAGACCACTCGGAGGCATGGCTACGAATATTGCTGAAGCTGTGCAATACTCACGACATGTTGGGAAACGGTGGTTTTGGTGCAGGAGAGTGGCCGGTAGCATCGTCAGTCGAAGATCGAGCGAGAGGGACTGGCGATGCGGTCCATACGGTGTGGCAGTGGGAAAATCTGGCGAGATGGGAAGACGCGACTGGGTGGACAGCGATGGGGCTGCAATGAATGCAGCAGGCGTTTCACTCCCCTAGCCCTACACCTATCAATGCAAACGCCTTCGGGTTTTGCCTGAGGCTCTCCACCGTTCTCGTGCCTGAGCCCCGAAGCCTTTGCTCAAGGGTAGAAAGCGCCTGCCGGGTCTTCTGCTCGACGAACGGGCGAGTGGCGCGTACCTTTTCCAGTGTGCCTTGGCGCACGTGTTGAGTCTTGGCTACTGCGGCGGTCGGTAGCCTATCCTTGGCCTGTAGTGTTGCCTTCTGACCCGTTGTCCTCACGTACTCTCCGTTAGGTGCGACGTGTCGTGCCCGTGCCGCCATCGACATCCACATAGCTGGTCTGTGCCAATGCCGACCGCTCGATCGTCGTATAGCCCTGCGAGGGCTGCGCCACATAGTCGGCGACGGATCGTCGCGTCTCCCTGGTCTGCCCCCTGGATTTGGGCCAGTCAGGATGTGAGTCCGGCAGCCTCTGATG
>JAUJMR010000059.1 GCA_030446765.1 Chloroflexia bacterium | reverse complement strand
AGGATCGACCCCAGCCGGCCCTCGCCTGTCACCTCAACCAGCCGGCGAGGCGCGCCCTCTTGCAGCGTCACCTTGGTTGCGGCCTTGGGCGCCTGGCGCTCCTGCAGCGGTGCTCCTGCCTGGCGCGGGACCTTCACGACCGGTATGGCGGCCAACTTCGCCCCCTCCGCCGCGGCGGTCTCGGACAGCCCCAGCGTCCTCCACGCGGCCTTAGCGCGCTCCTGGCGGCTTGCACCCTGCCCGCCCCGGCCGTGCTCGGCCATACCCAACGTACGGAACGCGGCGCGTGCCCGCTCGTCGAGCTGGACATCCGAGGCGGAGGCCTCCGGATTATCGAGCCAGGAGGGGGCCGCACCCATCATGTACTCGCCCTGCACGTTGCGGGCGGCCCACAGTGTGGCGTCTGTCGCATCCGCCGCCTCAAGGATCATGAGGGGCTTGAGCTGCTTGTCTTCGACTAGATACCTGGGCATTGTCCTGTGTCCTTTCGTTGCTAACCTATACGGGCCAGACGCCTCCGGCTCCGCTGATCTCCCGCTCTAGCTCACGCTGTGCGATCTCCTGCATCCCCGCTTGCATACGGGCCTCGACCTCCCGCTCCGCTGGCCAGCAGGCCAGGGCTACGGCGAGCACCAGGTCGTCGTGCGTGCCCTCTCTCCACGCCTCGTAGGAGTCGTGTCCAGTCTGGGCATTCACCTTCAGCTCGAAGGCTGTCAGCTCCTGGATGAGCTGAGGCACCATCGGCAGGCCGGCGGCGTACTTGAAGCGCCCCTGCTGGAGAGCCACGAGGAGCCCGTGCACGAGATCCCGCTTCGGCACCCGCCACTCGGTGCCCTCACCCTGCACCTGGTCGCCACCGGTGATGGTGACGCAGATGTGCGGTACACCGGCGCCCACGAACATGTCAGCCACCGCGACGCCCACCCCGGTCTTATCGATCGCGAGCAGCGAGCCGCCCGGCACAGCCCGCATCCTGCCGGCGACGTGGGACACGATTGCCGGATAGGGCGTGCCCAGCTCCACGCGCTCGAGGTGTCTGAGGGCGAGCGACACCGGGGGGCCGTCGATGATCGCCACCTGATCGATCAGCAAGCCATACGCGGAGTCGATGTCCACGTAGGGCAGATGGTGCTCTGTGGGCGTGGCCTCCACGATCGCGAGCGCGGTGTAGTCACGGCTCTGCCCGAGGTCCAGGCCAGCGATAAAGAAGCTCATGACATCACCTCAAACAGCGGCGCGATCTGGTCAGACTCTCCGAGGGTCTGCGCGAGGATCGCGGGCATATCGAACAGGGGCAGGACCTCGGAGCTCGCAGCTCCCAGCACCAGCTCTGTCGCGAACACCTGCGAGACGTTGTCCTCGAAGAGACAGAGGTACTCCTGGTTGAACCACCAGGTGCCGAGGGCCCGCCGCTCCTCCTCCAGGAACGCCGGCGAGATGCGCGGACACTGCGAGGCGTCGATGCGCACCCGGTGCCAGTCACGCCCGCCCTCAGTCCACTCGCGGTGGAAGAAGCCACGCTTCCCCCAGGGCGTGGACAGCAGGATCAGCCGGCCGCCCGAGACCGCAAGCATCGGCCGCACGGCCATATAGAGCGCATCCGGGACACGGGAGGCCTCGTCGACGATCAGCAGCGTCACGCCCGAGAAACCGCGGATCGTCGCCTCCTTACCCGGCAGGCATACGATGCGGGAGCGGTTAGCCATAGTCAGGGAGAGCTCGGTTTCCTTGATGAGCGGTATGGCGGCCGGACCGAGCGCACGGTACGCATCCTTGATCTTGCCGAGCAGCTCGCCGGCCTGTCGGAGCGCGGGGGCCAGGAGCAAGATAAGGGAGTCACGGACGGCCAATGCCTCGAAGAGTGCGATCAGCGCCGTGACGGTGGACTTGCCGCTCTGCCGGCAGCAGTTCAGGATCATGCGCGGATCCCGAGATAGCAGGAGATCCCGCTGCCAGGGATCCGCTTGCAGGCCCGTGAGACTGGCCAGCCCGCCCGCGTCCGTGGGCAGGGCGGCACCGTCGGCGGGCAACACGGCCACGCTGCGCCGGAGCTGCTGCAAGTTGGCGCGCAGAGTGCTCACGAGCCCCTCCTCCCCGGGCCGAGCGTCAACGTCACCGGAGGGGTCCAGTGACGCCAACCCCGAGGAAGGCACCGAGGCGCAGCGTGGCATAGCCACGCCCCGGCGTCCCGGCCCGGAATGAGAAACGGAATAAATATCAGGCTCGCCATTGTGAGCCCCTCTCCACGCGGTTGCGCAGCTCCTGCACCTCGATCGTGAGCTCCCCGACCTCGTACAGCTTCACCACGGCGGAGGCGCCCGCGGCCATAGCCGTGAGCCGCTTGTGATCGAGCTCGCCGGTATGCACCTCGTCAATCGCATCGATCAGCTTGGAGGCGAGCCCGCGCAGCTCGCGGGGCAGGTAGCGCGCGGCCCGGGCTGCATTACTCCCGTTCTGGCCACCCGCCTTACGGGCGGCCTGGGCCCGGGCCTGCAACTCGGGATCGTGCGCCCAGCACATCGAGCGATCAGGGAGCGCCCGCGCTTTGCACGGTGTGCCATCGGCGCGGCTGGCGGTGCAGGGGTTCATCAGGCGACGTCCTCTATGCCGAACTCCTCATTGAGTTCACGGCGATATTGCTCGCCGGCCTCGATCACGTCATCAGCCGCCTGCCGTACCCATGCCATCGCGAGCTCATCATCGCCTAGGCTATCGCGAAGGTCGAAGTACATGTCCAGCAACGCGCCACCGGAGCCGTCCCGCAGGCGCTCAATGGCCGTGCTCTCGGAGAGCGGCTTGCCTCCCCACATCAGCTCTACGGCCTGGCTGCAGGGATGCGCCACAGTCTTGGCACACGTACTCCTTGACCACCACGGCCTGCTCGTGCTTGCATTGATCGGCGTATCTGAGTCGCTGTGCCTTGCTTGACTTACCCATTAGCTGCCCTCCTCGATGGTTGCGGATAGTTGCGGATGGCTGCCGTTGGTTGGGGGATTACTCCGGTGGCCGGGGATATATCCCCGTAGCTTGCCTACCTCTGAGCTCTCCCTGGTGTGTGTTGACCCAAGGGTCGAACTCCTCAACTCCCCCTCGCCGGGTGGTGGCGGTGTCCACAGCTTTGTTTGCGCCGGGGTTATCTTGCGAGACGCTACTAGCGTTTCACTATCTCTAGTATTAATTGGAGACGCTACTAGCGTTTCACTGTCAGAAGCACGCTGGGCGTCAACCCTTTCGCGAGACGCTAGTAGCGTTTTACTGAGCCGATAGTTGATAGGGCAGGGATTGCAAATTGCGGTGGCGGCCCTCCTTGCGTTCATCGCTTCATTCTGCGCCTCGATCCGCTCGTTGATGTCATAGCGCTCGTGGTCGCTCGTGTTGCCGCAGTCCTCGCAGGTCGTCTCTGCGGCTCGGGTCAGGTGATAGCCCTTGCAGACCCACACTGCACCTTCGGCTTTTCAGGGCGGGGACCTCCCTGCTTACGCGGTAGCTTGATCGACAAGAGATCCTGCAGATCATCGGCAAGGGTCTCACCGGGCATCATCCAGACGTCGCCTGCCGTGGCTGCCCCTGCGTGAATCGTCAGGGACGGTGCGTGTGAGCATCAACGCGCCCCCACGTATGCCCTGCATCCTTGAAGAGTGTCCACGACTTGGTTACCGAGTCATCGCTCATACCCATCTTCATTGCCACGTCACCGCGCCGAACGTTCACCCGTCCCTCGGCATCTGTATGCTTGCGGCTCTTCTTGAGGTCGTGCATCACGAACACGGTGGCAAGCCCGGCGAGCTTGTCCCGGGGGGTCCTTATTCGGGTTGGAGAGTTCGGCACGCACGGCCCGAGGGCATCGGAGGCCCGGCGCTGTGACTCGGCAAGCTTCCAGATTCGTGGCACGTACAATCGCGACCTGCATCGCCTCCGGCCCGGCAATCCGGACCCGTTCTCCAGTTTGGCGATCTGCGCCTGCAGGGCGGGTGATGGTCTCGTTTTCGCCGGGCGTCACCGGGTCGAGGCCTCCGCCTCCAAAGCCGCAGAATGACGCTCAGCGCGTCTGTTATTGTCTAGTGACAGCCTAGCGGGGTTGTAGGTCTCGGTGAGGCCGGAGAGCGCCTCGTTCGGTCCGCCGACGATAATCGGGGCGATCCCACTTAGGTCGATATAGTCCGGAGTTCCCGATAATGCGGCTGATCTGCTCCGGGTCTTGGGTATAGAAGGCGAGCATCGATGCCGCCCCGAGGTCCGCAGCACTGTGGTCATTACCGTAGGCACCCATGTCGCCGCCGAGCAGTTGGCTGGCCGCAGGGCCGTTCTTGCGCCTAGAGTCGGCACGATGCTCATCAGCCATAGATAGAGACGATTCCTGTAAACCGCATCTGCGGTTCGGTGACGGGGAACGTCTCCGCGAACCATTCGGCGTCGTCACCACGCTCGTGGATCTCCTCGGAAGCCGGGGAGCACGTCACCCGTTACGGTGATGTACCTGCCGCTGTGGTAGACCTCGATCGGCCCGCCGGTGGCGTCCAAGGTGCACCGGGAGTACGCCGGCGATGATGTACAGGCCCGTTCCGGAGGGTGATACCTCCGTGTAGGAACGGAATCGATCGACCACCTTCTCTGCCCACTCGGCGATCTCGCCGGTCTCGGGGTCGCGGCAGCCGTCCAGGTCAATCGCGGTGTAGTGATCGTCATCCGAGAGGACAAATCCCACGCCGTCGAGCCGGTGACGGTGAACCGCCTCCATAGCCTGCTCGAAGAACCCCCACGTGGCGGGGTTGGTCGAGGATCCGGGGCGGCCGTCGTGGGGACTCACTGGCTTCTTGGTGTATTTGCCGCGTTCCTCCACCCACTCGGAACGGTAGCCAAGCCACTGCGGTAAGGGGGCCAGCAGTTCGGGCGGCATCATCGGCGTGCCCCCTCGAGCTCGCGTATACGGCGCTTGAGATCGGCGTTCTGTTGGAGCGCTTCGGTGAGTTGCGTAGCCAAGTTATCGTTGCGGATCTGCAGCGCCGCGGTGTGCGAAAGCCCCGAGTGAACTAGCCCAAGGCGATCCTGATAAGGGGTAGGGGGGTGTATCGGATTGTCTTGCTGTGGTATATTGCCTGTGTACATAGGAAGCGCCTCCTGTGTCGCAGCCCCGGCCGTGCTTCCAACACGGCCTTTTTCTTTGGGCTACGCTGCCTTGTCCGGATCGTCCGGATCGCCGGCGGACTGTAGCGCCCGCATGATCTCGATTGCCCGGTCCGGTGGGATGGGGCGGTGTCCGCGCTCGTAAAGGCTGATGAGTTCTCCGGAACGCCCGATGCGCTTGCCCAAAGCCTCCTGTGTGAGACCGCACGCGCGGCGCTCCAGAAGCAGACTTGTGGGGCTCATTCTCGACCTCCAGAACATTGGTTGAACTTCCTTACTCACAGTAATGCCTTGATCTCTCTATGTGTACCCCCGAATATCTGCGACCCCCCGAAGTTTTACGGGGGGTCAGCCGAGGAACAACCTATACGACTGTGGCCTGGCGCCCCGCTTTGGCTCGTCGGCGATATAGCCTGCCTCCCGCAGGTTGTCGAGCCGGCGCCGGATGGTATCCTCGGTCACTTCGAGGCTCGCCGCCATGAACGGCAGCGGCACTGTGGCTATCCCGAATACAGAGGTGGCCTTCAGGATTGCATACAGGCGCAGATCTTCATCGCGCAGTCTGGGGTCGAAGATCATCACGTTGGGTATAGTCGTGTGGCCGCTTGGTCGCACTTCGCTGCGCCACTCCCCGTCCTCGCCCTTGACCCGCATGCGCACGAGCGCTAGCTTCATCCAGGCAAACCTGGTGGATACGGGTCGCTTCAGGCGATCCCGGTTTCGCTCGTTAAGCTGCCGTGCCCAGTCCGCTTTGAGTTCAGGAGCGATCCGGCTGTGCAACTCAGCCTCCAGTTCGGGATATTCCTCGCCCCACCCCGCATCTATAGCCCACTGGCGGACCTGTTCCCACGGCTCTACACCGTGAAACTGGGCATAGGTGCGGTACACCTCCTCCAGCCTCTGGACCTTCCCCTCTCGCGCGTCGGCCATCCGCCCCCCGGGTCGCTCCCTGCTACAATGCGAATGAGACGCAACGATCCCGTTGCTCTCGTCTTGCCTGATCCCAAGCTCTGACCGCAAATCCTTGCCTGGGGTCGGGTTCTTTATGCCGTTATCTGTGTTTTACCTTTTGCGCTGTTGCAGCTCCTGCACAGCGTTCGGAGGTTCTCGATTTCATCACTGCCTCCGAGCGCGACTGGAGCGATGTGGTCAATGCTGAGATACCGCCGCGTTCCGCAGTCTTGGCAGGTGAAGTTGTCGCGTTCCCATACCTGCCACCGCAGTGCGGATGGGAACGCTTTGCGTGCATAGCGTGCGCTACGTTCTGCGGCACGTTCAGGATTCCGAAGTCGCCAGGCCGCTTGAGAAGCTCTGGCGCGAGCCCGTTCCAGTTCTAAGTTGGCCGCTCGGCGCTCACGCTCTTTCGCAGCAAGTCTCGCCGCATTGCGCTGACAGTATGTGAGGCGACATTCTCGACACTCCGATCTGAGTCCGTCTTTTGACGGTGCGCATTTACCGAAATCAGGAAGGGGCTTGACAACCCTGCACCTACTGCAACGCTTGGTTGCTATACTCATCTTGCCTCCGTGTACGCTTGACCGCTAGCACGTGGGCACCAGCCGCGAGCCTACTTGCCTAGGCCGCGGCTTTTCCCTTTTCATGCCCCTCGCGGACAAACTGCTCGTACGAGTCCCGGGTGATCCGCACGTTGCGTCCAAACTTCGCCGCGTCCAGCTTGCCCTGCCGTACCCACTGGTACACGGTCGGGCGCCCGACCTTCAGGGTCTCCGCCACTTCCTCCGGTGTCACATATTCCATCTATGGCCTCCTATGGCCTCATTAGAACGTATACGCTCAGTATAACCGCCGCCACTACACGCATGCAATACTGCCTATTGACTATGTAGAGTGAATATGTTATATTGATAGCAGGTCAAGCGTACACATTCAGTCACAAAGGGAGGCAGATAGTGAACACAAGCAGGCGAGAGGTGGCACAGCGGGCGATAGCCAAGGCACTCGAGGTGCGCCCGGTGGTTATCCAGGTCGATCACGACTTCTGGGCGGTGCAGGGCAGCAAGTCGGGCCTGGGCTACCTGGTGGAGCGTGACCCCGCATCGGGCGATCTGTGGTGCCCCTGCAAGGGCTCAGAGCACTTCGGTACGTGCTATCACAAGGCAGCTGTGGGCGTGACCATCGGCACGATCCCGCAGTCGTGGTTGCCCAATGTGTCGCCGGCGACACAAACTCAGGCGATGGCGATGGCCTCATGAGCGGCACACCCCGTCTGGTCGTCGCGTGCCCCCACTGTGG
>JAUJMR010000058.1 GCA_030446765.1 Chloroflexia bacterium | reverse complement strand
ATTCGCCGCCGGCGGTATCCGCTTCTCGGAGCTCGCGGGGCTCGCGCTCGCTGACTACATGGCAGAACCCGAGTCGGAGAGCTGGACGCTTAAGGTGCGCGGCCAGGGCCACAAGGAGCGCATGGTCCCCGTCCCCGAGAGCGCGGCCGCGGCAGTGGACGGCTGGTTGGAGTTGCGGCGGTGCGAGCCGGGTCCGCTGTTCCTGCAGGTGTCGCAGACCGGCGTGATCGGTACCAAGCCCCTCAGCCCGCGCGGGGTGTACGACGTGCTCGGCAAGCGCTTGAAGCAGGCGGGGGTGGCGCACGCGACCACGCACGACTTCCGGCGCACGGTCGTCGTTATGTGTACAAAATGCGGGCATGAGAACGTCGTGGACAGGAGACGCCTATCTCCATAAATGCTGGTCGGGGTGAGATCATCCGCCGTTCTCACCCCGACCTCAAGCCTTGCTGAAGCCGACCTGCTCCGCCGTCCGGATCATCGCGGCGTTGTCGGGCTCTGTCATGCACCTCGCGATCCGCCCGCTGCCCAGGATATGGGCGGTCAGGAAACACACCACCGCCGTGGCGTACCCGCGCCGGCGGAACCGAGGGGCGGTGAATACGGCGGCGACCTCTCACCTGTCCTCCGAGTACCTCCACCCGGCACCCAGCGACGCGACGGCCCCGCCCTCGACGATCGCGCAGTAAGAGCGCCCCGGAGAGCGCGTCGTCGGTCTCCCTATCCAGCCACCGCACGCGGGAACGGTCGCACGGCCGGAAGCTCTCGGGCGTGCAGATCGGTGTCGTGTACGCGCTGAACCTCCGCTCCGGACCGCGGTCACCGGTACCTGCCCGCCTGCATCTCGAAGAGCTCGGCGTAGCGCCCGCCCCGCCGCGTCAGCTCCGCGTGCGTGCCCTGCTCCAGCACCCGGCCGCCCTCCAGCACGACGATCCGGTCCGCCATCCGCACCGTGCTGAACCGGTGGGAGATGATCAGCGCCGTTCTGCCCCGCATCAGCTTTCGGAACCGTTCGAACAGCCGGTGCTCCGCGTCCGCGTCCAGCGCGCTGGTCGGCTCGTCGAGGATGACGAGCGCGGCGTCCCGCACGAAGCCGCGCGCCAGCGCCACCTTCTGCCACTCCCCGCCCGACACCTCCACGCCGCCCTCGAAGCGCCGCGTTAGCTGCGTGTCGTACCCCTGCCCCAGCTTCCCGGCGACCTCGTCGGCCCCCGCCCATCCGGCGACCCGCTCCACCCGTGTCTCCGCCCGGCCCGGCTCGTCCGCCCCCACGGCTATGTTCTCCCGAAGCGAGAGGGCGAACCGGGCGAAGTCCTGGTACACCACCGCGATGGCGCGCCGGAGGCCGCTCAACTCGTACTCGCGCAAGGGCCGCCCGTCGAGCAGGATCTCCCCCTCGTCGGGATCGTACATCCGGGTGAGCAGCTTAACCAGGGTGCTCTTGCCCACCCCGTTCGCGCCCACCAGGGCGGTGACCTCCCCCGCCCGGAGGGCGAACGACACGCCGTCCAGCGCGCGCTCGTCCCCCTCCGGATAGGTGAAGGAGACCTCCCTCAGCTCGACGCCGGAGCGTAGCGTGGCGGGAGCCGGAAGCTCCCGTCCGTCCTCGGGCTGGGCGACACGGGCCTTCGCGTTATCCAGGAGATTGAAGATGCCGCGGATGTGCAGGAGCGACTCGAATGCCATCGCGTAAGAGATCCTGATCCGGCTCGAGACGCCCAGCGCCTGCGCGACGGCGTTCAGGTAGAGCGCGATGTCGCCGAGCGTGAGCGCGCCGGCCCCCGCCCTCGCGGCCACGTACCAGAAGCCGCCCGCCGCAGCCAGCGCCTGGATCCCTCCGAGAGCGGATGATATCCGCAGGTGACGCAGGCGGGCGGAGGTCACCTCGGAGAGCGCAAAGGAGAAACGCTCCTCGAATCGCGCGAGGAAGAAGCCACCCAGGCCGAACACCCTCACCTCCTTGGCGGCGTCGGGCTCCGTCGCGATTCGAGCGCAGTAGTCCATCTCCCGCGCGGCCCGCGACCGGCGCGTCATCGCCTCGTACGCCAGCCACGCGGCCTTCTGATCGGCGAAGAGCTGCGGGATACCAGCCGCGATGAGCGCGAGCGGCAGGACCGGGTGCAGGCCGCCGAGCAGCCCCAGCAGGCCGACGAGCGTGAGCGAGTTGCCGAGCGCGTTGTCCATCCACATGAGGAGCCGCGGCGCCTGCCATATGCTGTCCTGTACGGTGCGCAGCTCGTCCTGGAACGCGGGACGCTCTATGCGCACCAGGTCTTCCAACCTCCTGCCCGCCTCCATCAGGTGCCGGTCCACAGCACCCACAGCCCGGTCCTCCAGCCGGATGGACAGCGATCGACGAACCGGGTCGAGAGCGGCCGGGACCAGCAGCGTGAGGGCGTAGCCGGCGGCGAGGGCGAGCGCGACCCTAGGAGAGCTCCCGGCCCCCGGAGTCAGCTCGTCCACCACCAGCTTCGAGAGCCACACCTGCACGACCGGCAGGGCGGAGAGGAGGACGACGAGGCCGATGAAAGCGGCGGCTCCGCGGGGGTCCGGGCCCGCCACCAGCCCGAAGCCACGGCGCCCCAGCCGGACTCCCGCCGGCAGGCCCCTAAGCGCGCCCGTGAGGCGATCCCAGGCGCGCCTCACCCCTCCCCCTCCGCCGCCTCGTCCAGGTACTGCGAGGCCTGCAGCCGGTACAGCCGGGCGTACTCGCCGTCTCGCGCCATCAGTTCCTCGTGTCCGCCTTCCTCCCGGACGCGGCCGCCCTCCAGGTACAGGATGCGGTCGGCCATGCGCACCGTCGAGAACCGGTGGCTGATGAGCAGGGTGGTGCGGTTGCGCGTGAGGTCGTAGAAGCGGGTGTACACGTCGTACTCCGTCTGTACGTCGAGCGCCGCAGTCGGCTCGTCCAGCACGAGCACCTGCGCCGGCTGCTCGACGGCGCGGGCGAGCGCGAGCTTCTGCCACTCGCCGCCCGAGAGCTCGCGGCCGCCGAACTCGCGCCCCAGCTGCGTGCCCAGACCTTCCGGCAGGGTCGCCACCAGTTCCGCCGCCCCGCCCTGATGCGCCGCCTCCAGCAAGCGCCACTCGTTAGTCAGCACTCGAACGTCGCCCACGCCGATGTTCTCGCCCGCGGTGAGCTCGTAGCGCACGAAGTCCTGGAAGATCACGCCCATCTCGCGCCGGAGATCTTCCAGATCGTACTCGCGCAGGTCTACCCCGTCGAGCGTGATGCGCCCGGCCGTGGGGTCGTACAGCCGCAGCAGCAGCTTGACGATCGTCGTCTTGCCCGCGCCGTTGCGGCCGACGAGCGCCAGACCTTCCCCCGGGCGCATCTCGAAGGACACGCCCAGGAGGACCGGTCGGTCGGCGCCCGGGTAGGAGAACTCCACGTCCTCGAAGGCGAGGAGCGCCCCGGCGTAGCGGCCGGGGGCGGGATGGGGTGACGGGGAGACCGGCAGATCCGGTGGCGCCTCGAGCACGCGGAACAGGCTGGGCAGGAAGTGGAGCACCATCGGGAGGAAGCCGATGTCGAACGAGAGCATCGCCAGGGTGCCCTGCAGCATCGTGACCGCGCCCGCGTAGAGGAGCAGGTCGCCGACCGTGAGCGCGCCGCCCGCCGCCAGCCAGACGACGTAGATGTACGCCGCCCCCGCGACGCTCTCGCGGCCAGGACGCCCGCGAGCGATACCTGCAACGTGAGCTTGCGGCGCAGCGCGTCCAGCTCGCCGAAGGTGCGGGCGAACAGCTCCTCGTATCGCCGGCCGAAGAACGCGCCCAGGCCGTACAGGCGCACGTCCTTGGCGACCTCGGGGGTGAGCATCACCCCCGGCTGTACCCGAGCCGTCGGGCGTCCGAGGTCTGGACGCAGAGGTGGCTGCCCGTCTTGTCCCGGAACTGCCACTCGCGGGCCATGCCGGGGGCGTTCCCCAAGCACGAGCGCGACGGGTACGACCGGGTGCAGCCGGAGGAGGACCGCGAGCGCTCCGGACGAGCGTCAGGGAGCGAGGCAACCGCGCGGGCGCCGTACATCATGACGTCCAAGCAGCCCGCCCTGCGACGCCCGCTCGCGGGCGACCTTCAGGTCGTCGGCGAACGCCGGATCCTCGAACCGCGCCAGCCCCCGCCAGCGGTTCGAGGCGCGGATGAGCTCTCCGGTGATATAGCCCGTGAGCCGGTCGCCCGCCATACTCTGGAAGGATGTCGCGAACGGCTGGACGGCTCGCCCCGCCGCGACCGCGACGCCGGCGAGCGCGATCCAAGCCCCGAGCGGCAGGAGTGGGGCGAGCCCTCCGGCCTGACCGGCGAGGCCGATGTCGAGCGCCGCCCGGTCAAGGACTGCCTGCAGAGCACGGTCGGGTGGCAAGGCGGCCTGGACAGCGATGAGGAGCAGGATGCCCAGGACGAGCTTCGGCCCGCGCGCCAGGTGAGGCGCACTGCGAGCAGGCTCAAGCGAAGACTGTCGCTCAGTCTTGGTGCCGAACGTCCTGGGCGCGTTCTTGTCGTACAGGAGCGTCTCCCGTCCTCCGCGTGTGGCCGATGCCTATCGCCCGGCGTGGTCGAGGCGCCGCGCCCCGATGGGGACGCGGACCGGATCATACCCTACTCGGCTGCCAACAGGACCGACCCTTTGGCCGATGTTCCCCGTTATCGTATGCAATGGCATCGCGTCGCCGGACCGGCGGGGATGCGGCGCGTCGATACCTGCCACCTGCCTAACTCCACGCGATCTCCTCCACGGCGGCTTGCAGGTCCGCGCCCGTGCCCCGAACGTAGATCATCGTCGTGTCGAGCGAGTCGTAGCCCCATGATCTGCGCGAGCCGGTGCAAGGGCACCCCATCCGCCATCCCGTAGCCGAAGCGGTGCCGCAGGTCGTGTGGAGAGACGTCCTCGACTCTCGCGAGCACCGCGTACCGGGACACGATATAGGAGAGCGCGCGGCGTGATCGGGGCGAGCTTACTCGATGCCATCCTCGCCGACCCCTCCCTTCCTCGAGGGGAAGAGGCAGGGGGAGCCCGGAGGCAGCGTCCCTAGACAGTACCCCTCCAGCACTTCCCTGGCCGTGGAGTTCAGCGGCACCACCCGGTGCTTGTTGCGCTTGCCGTACACCTCCAGGTGCCCGCTGCGCTTGTTGATCCTCACGTGCACGCGCTCGAGCCCGCACAGCTCCTCGGCTCGCAGACCCGTGTGGAGCGCAGTGATTACGAGCGCTGCGGTCGCGCGGCGTGCCGCACCGCATGACGGCGGCGACGAGCGCCGCCTCCTCCCGGTCGTCGAGGTGGCGCGGAGTTTTCGAGCACGCTCGGAACGAGCTTGACCGGCTTGGCCGGGTCGGAGTGAAGGAGCCTCGCCCAGTGCCCAGCCGAAGTAGCGGCTGAAAGTGACGAGCCTGCGGTTGATCGTGCAGGCCTGAGGCCGAGCACCGTCTGGCAGGCGGGAGCGGTAGGCGGTGATGGTAGGGGTACGCTCCAGCGGGTCCGAATGAAAGCTCCTCATCCTCTCCCTCGCTCCAAGAACCCCGCACCACGCGGGAGAAGTGTCGCAGGTCGGAGAGGTAGTTACGAAGGGTGGGAGCGGACAGGTCCTCGTGCTCGCGCAGGTAGCGGCCATAAGCCTCGATGACAGCTGTGCCCGCTTTTTGAGATCGATGACGGTGCCGTTTGCTTCCACGCCTGCCCGACCTCTTGGTAGCGACGGGCGCCCCCGTGCACGACCGCCAGGAACTCTGGGTCGTCGTGGACGGATGAGAAGGCCTCCTGGGAGCGGGAACGCTTCCTCGTACGGTGCACCAGCGAGGACCTGGGATCCCGGATGGAGCGCCTGAGGTGCTCCAGAGATTCACGCCGCCTGCCCAGCGCCGCCAACACCGCCGCATAGAAGAACCGGGTGAGTGGGTCGTCCCGGTAATGCAGCGCGCGCTCCAACAGACCCACCGCGCTCTCCGGCTCCCCTGACCACATCAGCGCGCAGCCCAGGTTGTGGCACACGGTCCCGCCTGCCTGCCAGTACCAGTCCGCCAATACCGGTGAGTCGAAGCCCTGACGGGTAGCGACGGTCAGCCTGAGCCGGTCGAGCCTCGACGGCACCTCCAGCGCCCTCCCTACCACCTCACGCCTGGCGGCCTGATCGCCCACCTCCCTGTAAAGCCCGATCAACTCGCAAAGCGCGTCTCCGGTCAGCCTGAGGGCGTCCGGAGACTCATCGCCTCTGTACAGCTCCAGTAGGCGCTCCGCGCACCCGAGGGCGCCGGCAGCATCGCCCTGCTTCCGCCGAATCGCCGCCAGTGTCCGCAGGTAGTACGCTATCGACAGCTTCGAGCCGGCATCCACGGGTTGGATGGTCTCGTACAGCTTCTGTGTGCGCTCCAGCCACTCAGCAATGTGGCCGCTGCGCTCCCAGGACGCCATCATCGTCGCGTCGGAGAGCGACCACAGCAACTGCCAGGGCTGCACGTCCTTGCCGAGCACGTCGAGCGTGCGGACGTGGTGCTCGTACGCCTCCCGGTCGGCCTCCATCAGCGCGTACGTGTCCACCAGGTAGTGGGCGACGAGGAACCGCTCCTCGGCTCCCTCCGCACAGTCCTGGTAATCCGTCAGCAGCTCGACCACCCGGTCCAGGTGTCCGGTGTCGGTCCAGAGCTGCTTGAGCGGCCAGACGACGCAGGGCTCCCTCGTCCCGCCCATGTTAGCAGTCCAGAGCAGTGAGGCGGCGCTGGCCATCGCCTCGAGGTCCTCAGGACCGAGCGGCCTGTGGGGTACCGCGTAGTGCCTGGCAAGCAGCTCCAACCCCTGCGACGCCTCGTCCACCAGCCGGTCCTCCTCGCCATCATCGGCTCTCACCCAGCCACACGGTTCCGTAGATATAAGGCGTGCAACCATCGGCGGCCGAATTAGCAGACATTCGTATCGGCGGCTAGGGGGAGCATTAGCGGACATTGCAGGGCGCTTTTCGGGGCTCCTATGTCTGCTAATGAGACTTAGCGGATATCGGTCGGCGCGATTGGTCCCGCGTTCGGCTCCTGCCCTCGGACGCGCTCTTCGGCGGCATCCCGCAACGCTCCTAGCCACGCCTCGGTCGCCGCGAGGCGCGCGACCACCACCTCCTCGGTATCGAGCCGCAGGGCGCTGAGTATGTGCCCGCGAGCGGCCATCGCTCGGGGCTCGTCCCCGGAGGCATCCAGGACCGCGGCCCAGAGCAGCGGCCACGCCGCCTGCCACACGTACCCCTCGTCCAGCAGCGGTTGGATCGTCGCCCGGTGTCGGGCCTTGATCTCCGCCGCCGCTCCGACGAGCAGCCTAGCCTCCGGCTCCGTTATCGAGCCGGGCGCGAGCAGATCCTTCGCACCCTCGATGAGGTCGGAGCGGTCCCACCTAACCGCCGCGTCCGAGAGCAGCACGAAGGCGTGGCGCGTGGTGGGAGGACGGCACTCTGCCCCCGCCGGTATGCCCACCGCGTGCCAGAGCCCGGTGACCAGGCCCGAGAGAGCTGCGCCGACCTCCTCACGCCCCAGGGCCGTCTTAGCCTCCGCCAAGCTCCGCATCGCCCCCTCGTAGCAGGCCGCTATCCGGGCGCGCCTGTACCGCGGGAGGCACAGCCGGGGCGAGAGCCGATCTCGCGCGCGGACGAGCAGCTCCTGCGGGTCGTAGACGATGATACCTCCGCAGAGCGCGAAGGGGAGCGCCGGATGGGCGAGCACCGCCTCCTCGTCGGCGAGCTCCCCGGCGTCGAGGGGGTAGATCTCCACCACCCACCGGCCGTGCCGGATCTCCTCGAACCACTCTCGGCGGGGTTCGCAGGGGGTGACCACGCGCAGGTCCAGGTCCGCGCCCGGCTGTGCGTACCCCAGCTCGGCGATCGAGCCGTGAATCAGCGCGCCGACGATAGGCCGTCCGAGCCCGGTCCAGCGCCCGACCACCGCCCTGGCCGCGTCCGAGTGATCGCCCCCGGTGATGACCTCGTTAGACATCACCGGCTTCTTCCGAAACGCGCCGCGC
>JAUJMR010000057.1 GCA_030446765.1 Chloroflexia bacterium | reverse complement strand
GCTCGCCCCGCAAGCCCCGCCCCCCGGCGTGGAGAGCCTGGATCTCCCCGATCGCCTCAGCCGCCGCCTCGCCGAGCGGCACCATCCGCTCCTGTCTGGTCTTCCCCGCGGGGATGCGCAGTCTTGGGGTGCCGTCGGCGTAGTAATCGAGGCAGCCCAACTCCAGTCGGCGGATCTCGTCGCGCCTGGCGCCGCTCCAGCGCGCGATCAGCAGGGCGGCGCGCTGGTACGGGCAGTCCAGCAGGCGGATGGCCTCCATCAGCCGTCCGAGCTCCTCCTCCGGGATGTACCTCGGGACCCGCTCCGGCATCTTCGGCAGGTCCCCGCTCCCGAGCAGCGGACGGTCCGGCACACCTTCCCAGCCCCAGGAGGATACGTCCTGGAAGAACACCGACAGGTTGGACATCCTCCCGCGCTTCGTCAGTGGCGCGAGTGGTCTACCGGTGCGCCAGTTCTTCTCCTCGTCGAGCGACCGGGCGAAGCCGAGGACGTGCTCGCGCGTCACCTCCGAGAACAACTCGAGGTCCGGGTGTTCGCACGCGAGCCAGCCGATGAAGCGCCGTAGCGTGAGGTCGAGCCGCACGACAGTCGCGGGCCGGCTGTCGAGGCGCCGCCTCTCCTCCAGGTAGCGCCCCACGACAGCCTCCATCCGCGGCTTGAGCGTGGGGCGAGAGGCGTACAACGGCATCACCTTGCGCGGCTCGGAGGCAATCTGCCCCCGGTGGAAGAGCAGGACGCGCAGGAGGTGCAGGTTGGTGCCGTAGCCCTTGGCGGCGTTCCGGTATCCGTCCTCCGATCCGAAGAAGAGGTGGCGGTCCGGACGCCCGCTGAACGAACGTATCGCCTCAGCCAGCGCGTCAAGCTGGGGCTCACCTACTGCAGTGATGTCGGGATTCAGACTGTGCAGGTAGATGCGGCTGAGGGTCCACTTCACCCCCTGACTGGAGGCGGGGCGGTTGTAGCCCAACCTCACCGCCTCTTCGACCAACTGGTCGGCCGCGCCACCCAGGCTCGTGTAGGCGAGGTACCCCCATACGTGGAGGCGTTCCATCGCGACGAGCCACTCGCGGTCGAACCACGCGTACCCACGCAGGGCAAGGAAGTAGAGGTAGGACCTGGCCTTGTAGGAGACCCGGCTCGTCATGCCTGCTCGCCCCTCGCCGGGCAACCTCCCGACCCGCTCGGCCAGCGGCGCCCCGAACCAGTCCTCGGGGTCGGGGTATATCCCGATGAACCGCTCGCGTACCTGCATGTAGTTCCTCGTGGTGGCGGCGTTGACCCCGTGCCCCCGCAGGAACTCCGAGTACTCATCGGCGCTCGCGTGGCGCCGCAGTCGCGGATCGGGTGGAGTCAGGGATCGCGCAAGGTTCAATCCCGCCCCCCCTCTCCGAGCGCCCGGCGGTACTCCGCGACGACCATCGGGTCGGAGACGCGGGTGTAGAGGCGGGTCGACTCCGGCGAGGAGTGTCCCAGCCGCTGCTGGAGGGCGAGCTCGCGCATCCCGCCCTCCCACATCTTCGTGGCGTGGGTGTGCCGCAGCGCGTGGGGCGTCACCCACGGCTCCCTGATACCCAGCTTCTCGCAGTGCCGGGCGAATAGCCTCACGAGTGCGCCGTAGCTCAACGGCTCGCACCGCTTGCCGCCGCGTCCACCGACGAGGAACACGATGGTGCTGCCGGCGTCGAGGGGGCGCTCGCACATCACGTAGTTGCTGACCGCCTCCAGCGCCTCCGGCTCGTGCAAGTCCACAACCCGCTCCCGACGCGACTTGGTGCGCGCTCCCTTCGGGTGGTCGGTGCGGGAGCGGATCACCACTCGCCGGCGGCCGTATTGGACATCCTCCAGGTGGAGATTCAACACCTCGCCCGGCCGCAGCCCTCCCTGCAGCATCAGTAGCAGCATCGCCCTGTCGCGCCACCGCTTGAGGGAGCTCAACAGCTCGGCAACCTGCTCGTCTCCTAGGGGACGCGGCACTCGCTGGACCGTCTTCACTCTCACCGCGCGCCTGATCGGTCGCTGCCTGCTGGCCCGACCCATGAAGGGCTTGTGCCGCTCGGAGACTCGGGCGGTCGAAAGATCCTCTATCTTATGGATCGGATTCTCGGACCCCACCAACTGACCGGAGACGATCAGGTACTCGTAGAATGACGACACAGCCGCGAAGACCCGGTTGATGGTCGTAGGCGAGAGGCGGAGCCCCGGCTGCTCACCCGAAGCGGTAGTCAATACCAGGGCGAACCTCTGCGCCCGACGCCTGCTGGGGGTCTCACGTAGGTACTCGAGGAGGGCCAGCGACTCGGCGGGCGTGAAGTCAGCGTAGCCCAACCCCCGTCCCTGGAGGAAACGAGAGAAATGCAGCAGGTCGTGGGCGTACGCGGACAGGGTGTTGGGCGAGTAGCCGCGGGCGCCGAGGTGGCGCAGGTAGCCGGTGACCAGGGGTACCGGTCGCCCGGAGTCGTCCAGTAGCTCGTAGCTCACCTGGCCGCCATCATCGTGGATACGTCTCACTCTCATCGGCTGCCCCTCCCTGGGTTTTGCTCGTAACTTCATACTTGCGCACACACCGTTTGGATGAAACGTCCACATAATCACCGACCAGGTATTTGGCATGACACATGTGCTCGGCTTCCGGTTCGCACCGCGCGTCCGCGATCTAGGTGACAAGCGGATCTATAACCATCGAAAAGCCAGGCTGCTACCCGGAGTTAGCACCACTAATCGGTGGGACGGTGAAGATGATCTCTACGGGAAGCGGAAGCCTCTGCTTAACATGGGGTGGAGAGCGTTGTCATGCCAGAAGTATCCCATACCTGCCTGTGGGTCGTGTCGCCTCACTTGAAGTTGACAACGCCATATAGACCACGCTACGATAGCCAACCGATAGGTCCGGTATATGCTCCGACACTACCCTGCGACTATGAGCTGCCGCCGAGATTGCTGGGCCTACACACATATCCTAAATTAGGAGGAATACATGAGACTGCTAAGATCGGTACTACTGACACTGCTGGTGATCGCAGCGTTCGCAACGTTCCAGGTCAACAACGCCCGGGCTCTGAGTGGCTATACCGGCAACTATTCCGTGCAGGCAGACGGCGAGTACGAGGAGTCTGAGGACGAGCAGACCGAGGACGGCCAGCACGAGGACGAGCAGTCTGGAGGGGCGAGGAGTCTGAGGACGAGCAGACCGAGGACGAGCAGTCTGAGGGCGAGGAGTCTGAGGGCGAGGAGTCTGGAGGACGGCCAGCACGGGACGGGGAGTCTGAGGGCGAGCAGTCTGAGGGAGCGGAGTCTGGGTGGTAGGATGCGGGACGAGCAGTCTGAGGGCGAGGAGTCTAGGGACGAGCAGACCGAGGGACGAGCAGACCGAGGACGAGCAGTCTGAGGGCGAGGAGTCTGAGGACGAGCAGTCTGAGGGCGAAAAGGAGTCCTGGACGGAAGCCTGAGGACGAGCAGTCTGAGGGCGAGGAGTCTGAGGACGAGCAGTCTGAGGGCAGGCAGTCGGGCGAGGAGTCTGAGGACGAGCAGACCGAGGACGAGCAGTCTGAGGGCGAGGAGTCTGAGGACGAGCAGACCGAGGACGGCCAGCACGAGGACGAGGAGTCTGAGGGCGAGACGCCAACGCGGTGTCCATGAGCGGTGTGCGTCTGGTGCTGGCTTGCCAGTCAGCAGCATCCCCACTTCTTCGACTTCTTCTGCGCCGGCGCATACAGCTTCGTGAGGGCGCTCTGCTAGGAAGGTAGTAGCGTAGTTTCGGCAGCTCACCGAGGGGTGTCCGCTGGGCACCCCTTTATCGTGCGCCCCATTCGCCTGGGCAAACGCTTCTCCCAAAGGCGGCCACCAGTGAAGAGAGAAGTCACTGCTGAAATGGCATACCCTATCATGGCACTTGTAAGAGATCTTCGGGGGGTCTGGCCCCACCTGAGAGTCGCCACACGTGATGGACGCCAGGAATGAGGGCGCAGATGCGTAGGTAAAGAGCGGATAGCTCCGTAGAGCAGATATATGGGCAATACGAGACGATCCGTTCGCTATAATTCCCCGTCGTCAGGAACGTACCAGATACACTCTTGAGGAGAGTTTGTATGAGTTTGAGGGTCTGGGCGGTCAGCGCCCTGGCGGTCGCGCTCCTCACACAAGGCTGGGCCGCCGCGATTGAACTGCGCGAGTCCGAGGCAGGTTTCTCCTCCGCCTCTATGGTGTCCAACATCAGCGTCTCCACACAGCAGTTCAGTTCCGATGGGGACGGATACCGCGATTCTGCCACTCTGAGCGTAACGCTGCAGGAGCCATCACAGATCAAGCTGGACATCGTCTCCGCCATGGGCGAGCGCGTCACAGAGCTACACGGCTATATCCGCCGCCCTGCCGGTCCCTACCAGTACAAGCTTACTGGGCAGATTCGGGACGCTCGCGGCGAGCTTCAAGCCCCTGCCCGAGGGCGCGTACAACGTGCAGGTGACGGTGAGGGACAAGACGGGGTGGAGATCCCTATCCAGGCGCAGTTCCAGGTGAACAACACACTTGTGGACGTCCTGGTGACCTCAGACAAGCCCGACACACTTCGCCTCTAACGGCGATAACTGGAAAAGATGGGGTCACTGCATACTTCGAGCTAAGGCGAGGGTTGCTATGAGTATCGTCGGGGAGAACGGGCGCTGCGGCGAGATTCGTCGCTCCTTCAGCACACCGGGAGCGAAGAGTTTGGAGTGGAACGGTCTGGTGAGGAAAGGTCGAAAATGGGTAGAGGCGCCGGAAGGCAGCTATACGGTCAGCCTCCAGGCTACGCCACTGGCCCCTGATGTAGAGTTCTGGATCGGGGACGCGCGGGCATCGCGGAAGGTGGTCGCCGACGTAACGCCGCCGAGGACCGATACTGAGGTGTCGGGGCAGCTCATAAACCTTCCTCAAGGAAACTGTAGCCCTCAGCTGTAACGGAGCCGGGGGTACAAGAGGTTCCAGGTAGTAAACTCGGCGGGCAAGGTGGTGTACACCACCGATTGGGAACCCTCTTCCTCTTTGAGGCACTCCCTATGAGTGGGGGGGCGGACGTGACTCCTCGGGCGGCACAGTAGTGCCTGGCAACTACACCCTTGAGTTCTACTTCGAGGACGTTGCAGGTAACTCCGCATCGTACTACCCGGTCAGAAGGACGGTCGAGGTCAGTAACACGCTACAGGCATCGCCGCTAAGATACCGTGGAGCGGCTGGTGGTGGCCCAGGAGGGAAACCTACGCACAGAAGCTGTACAACAACCCAGGGCCGTTGAGTTTGGGACGTTCTCCAGGATGCCCAGGACTGTCGAGGCGGCCGCGGCCATTATAGCTCGGAGAACGATCTACGGGGTTGATTTTTCAGGATGACGTCGAGGCGTTTTACTCGGAGGCGTGGTCAGATATGCGGCACCCGGTACAAGGATCAAGGCGTGAACTCCGGAGGCGTACACGGACGTGTATCCGTCGGACTTCGACGAGCAGGTCCGCTACTGGATAGGTGAGCAGAAGACTGCGCTGCTGATGGACTTTACGACCAGCAGAGTCGTTTGGAACTACCCCTGTACGCCTTCAAGCGGACATCTGTGTGGGAAGGCGATGCTGAGTACGTGACCATGCAGGTTACGCGGGCGGAACCTAAGTACGGAGTTGACGGGACGCAGTCGAAGGTGCATACGTACTACTACACCTTGCGTCCTGGCACGAACGGTGTGTGGTCACACCAGCGGCTCCAGCGTTCACACTCATCCTGATTACATCATCAAGTTGACACGACACGGTGGTGATTACCAGAACCCGTACATCAAGCTGGAAACTTTGGATTCGATGTTCCGGGGTGAAGCGGGACAGCGCCGAGGGGGAGATCGGGGACGGGTCGGTTATACACCACAGCACCTCATCCGTCGCCCATCAAGCTTGACAAGGAAGCGCTCGCCTGCCTCAACGAGCGCTCCCGAGCCGCAGAAGTAGTGTCTCTCACCTCCGAGCGCACCTTCACAGCTTCTCTATCGCGTTGAGATCGGGCGGATTTTAGATCCGGCCCGCGAGTAGCAACCGAGCAGGAACGTACGCTAAGGAACTGATGCAGGGGTATAGAGTGTAAGCCTCGAGAACATGGTCACAATGCCACGTTCTCCTTCCGGATTGCCAGGAATACGTCTTCGACAACAGCGATTCCGAAACCCACATTGTAAGCCGTTCTTCAATCAGGTACAGTAGCCGTATTCTTCGGATTTCTCTGGCAAGAAGAGGCAATACGTGTCCGTTACCCTGATGGACTGCTAGGAGGCGTTCCTGTCCGATGCCGCTCACCTTGATCGCCTGCGTCCCCATACGATCCGCGCGTATCGCTACGAGCTAACCGCGGCCGCCTCGGATACCCGGTTTCGAGTCGTGCTCGACGACTTGCGCTTGGACGATGTGGAAACCTGGATCGACGCCCGCCCGCCTCCCCAAGCACGATCGGACGCCGGGCGGCAACGCTGCGCTGGTTCTTTGTCTGGGCCGGGCGGCGTGGGCTCTGTGCGCGCAATCCCCTGGCGGGCTCCGCTCCCGTCCGATCCAGAAGACGGCTGCCGCGCCCCATCCGCGGAGATGCCGACGCGTGCGCGCTCGACGCCTCGATCTCCTCCGCCGCAGCCCCGTACCGGCTGATCTTCACCATCCTACGCGAGACCGGAATGCGGGTCGGCGAGGTGTTGAGCCTGCGCCTCGGCGACGTGACGCTGGATGCAGGCCGGGAGGCGCTACGGGTGCGCGAGCCGAAGAACGGAGCGGAGCGCACGGTCGTGCTGGGGCCAACGGCAACGCCGCGTTCTTTACGGGGCTTGCGAGCCCTGAGCAGAACGATGCGAGGTGCACCGCCCCACGCGATTCTGTTCCGCTCCAACCGGGGCACGGCGGTCTCCTACGACGCCCTGCACTACCAGTGGGCGAAGCTGTGTGCGGCGGCCGGCCTAGTCGACGAGGCAGGCGCTCCTCGCTACACCCCTCACCAACTCCGCCACACTCGGGGGAGCGAGCTAATCGCGCAGGGCCAGCGGATCGAGATCGTGCAGCGCGTGCTGGGGCATCGGGATATCCGGTCGACGCTCGGGTACGCCGAGCTGCAGGAGGCGCAGGTGCGGGCGGCGTTGGAGCAACCCGATCGCCGCTGAGGGCTTAGCGGAGCGGGGGAACGTCCTCGGGGCCGTGTCGGGGCTCGGCGGAGAGCGCGATGCCGGTTGATTTCCTCACCGAGGAGCAGGAGCGCCGCTACGGCCGCTACGCGGGGGAGCCCACGCCCGCGCAACTGGAACGGTACTTCCACCTAGATGACGACGATAGGACCCTGCTGTTGGACCGGCGCGGGGATCACAACAGGCTCGGCTTCGCGCTGCAGCTATGCACTGTGCGATTCTTAGCAGGGTTGTGGCCCACGGTCGACGTAGCGCATCTGTATTTAGACTCTGCCCAGCACAACGGCGTACTGTAGCTCGTCGGGAATGCTTCGCTCCTGTTGGTGATGCACTGTGTTCTGGTCCTCGGCTTGCTACCCAGGCCTAACTCTGTGGCCGCAGGTCCAGTCTGACGTTGCAAGGAACCTTATGGTGCCGCACGTCGTCTCTTAAGTGTCGGTATCTTGGTCCAATGGGGGGCTGGATTGCGGAACGCCCTTAGCTTAGCTTTTCTGGTGGCTGCCGCATTGATTGGCGCGGCCCTTACTGCTTGCGGGCAATCCATCCCGCGGCCTACCGGGGCTAGTTCCCCGATAGCCACAGAGGGAGCCGAGCAACCGCCGACATCAGCAAACGGGCAGCCGCAAGCCAGTTCTGTGGCGGCTATCTCGCCTGAAAGCAAGCTGCGGTGCAGCCCGCCGCTTGACTGGGAGGCCGAGCCCATCATCGACTGGATCGACTTCGTGGAGCTCAACGGCATCCAGTACGTTGCGGCATCTCTCGACGTGGGGCGGCCAGTCGAGGAGGAGGACCTGGGACCGGAGTTCGCCCAGGTGAGGTTCAAGCTGCACGGCAACATGCGCGACTCCAACTACCATCCCAAGGACGGCGATGCTGCCTTCCTGGGAGCGGGCACTCCCCTGTACCAAGTGAAGGGTTACGAGCCCGAGTTCCGGCTCGCGGCGTGCCGGGAAGGCCGCTTGCTATTGTATGAGGCAGATACGAACCCGAGGGCTCGAGTGGGGGGCGACCTGCTGGACATCGAGGGCAAGGTGCGCTACATCGGCGTCAACAGCCCTCAGGACGGTACGGCCCAGCTGGCAGACATCAGGGAGGGCGGTCAAGTATCGCAACTGGTCCAGACGGTGGTAGAGGCCCCGGTGGATCAGAGCTTCCAGCCAAGCGATCCCGGTGAGCAACGTTTCATCGCCTTTCATCTGGAGGACGGCACCACCGTAACCCGTGCGTACTCGCCTCACAGCGGTGAGCTGTCCCGGGGGATAATGCTACCGAGCGCCTTTCGGGCTGCCATCGAGCGAGCGATGAGAGCGGATGGTAAGTAGGTGAAGATCGAGCCGCCGTACCGCCGGTAGGCATCGGAAGAACCGCTCATGCCACTGGCCTCTCACGGGCCTCAGAGACAGTGATGCGAGAACCGGGCACCGCGAGCAAGAGTTGCCGCCCGCCAGGCAAGCGCGGTCGTGATTCACCCACGGCCGCACAGATGGAGGCGAGGTTGCGGTTGAGCGCCCGGTTGTTGAACACCCTCAGCTCCACGCTTAGCGCCCCTCCATCCCGCACCACCTCGCCCGGAAGCCGGAAGAAAGGTACGAGTCGCTGCCACGTGGCGCAGGCATACTCGGGTGGTAAGTAATGGTCCCGTACCCACATCACGAGGTTGGCGAGTGCAACCTTGAGCACGCTCATCAGCTGGTCCTTCCTGTCATCCAGCTCGTACATCTGCCTCTCACCAGACTTGAGGTCCTCCAGCTCGCGCAGCAGCTCCCGCTGCTCCTGACAGTACCGCTGCCACTTGGCGTACTCTCGGTTGCAGCTGTCGTGGGAGCGGTAGTACCCCCGCCAATGCCCCTCCATCTCCACCTCTACCGTGGCCACGAGCTCCCGCTTCCGGGTCCGGTACTCGCGCTCGGACGCACCATTCGCCTCCAGGTCGGACAGCTCTCGGTTGAGCTCGGAGTAAGCCTCGCGGCTGCGCGACTTCGCCTGCTTCCACCTGCGACTCGAGGTCTTGCTCGCCCTGGCCGATGCCAATCGCGCCTGCGCGCCCCACCGCTTCACGTTGGCTAGTCTCTTCTCGAGCTGTTTCCGTTTCCTCTCCGCCTCCGAATTCACCACCGGTGCCTTCGCATAACCATGATTGGTGTCAATGGTCTGCTCACAAACCACAAATTCTGCGTGAGTCGCGCCCACCGCCTCAC
>JAUJMR010000056.1 GCA_030446765.1 Chloroflexia bacterium | reverse complement strand
CCGGGGACTCTACGAGCGGCAAGGCTTGGGCGGGTGGAGCGAGGAGCGGTGGACGCAGTTGCGGGCGACGTACTACGGGATGTGCGCGCGGGTGGACCACCAGTTCGGCATGCTGCTCGACGCCCTGCGCAAGGCGGGGATCTACGACGACGCGGCCGTCTTCTTCTTCAGCGACCACGGGGACTTCACGGGCGACTACGGGCTTGTGGAGAAGACGCAGAACACCTTCGAGGACTGCCTGACGCGCGTGCCGTTTCTCGTGAAGCCGCCGCGCCGTGTACCCGTGCGGCCGCGGGTGAGCGAGGCGTTGGTGGAGCTGATCGACATGCCCGCGACGGTGGAAGCGATAACGGGGATCGAGCCCGCGCACACACACTTCGGGCGGTCGCTCCTGCCGGTCCTGGTCGGGGAGAGCCAGCACCGGGAGGCGGTGTTCTGCGAGGGGGGCAGGCTGCAGGGTGAGGTGCAGGCGATGGAGCTGGAGAGCACGGATAACCAGGAGCCGTCCGGGCTGTACTGGCCGAGACTGAGCCTCCAGCGCGGCGAGGGGCCGGAGCACACCAAGGCGGCGATGGTGCGGACGCGGGACTACAAGTACGTGCGGCGGCTGGAGGAGCAGGATGAGCTGTACAACGTGCGGGAAGATCCGGGGGAGGTGCACAACCGGATAGACGATCCGACGCTGGCGGGGGTGCTGACCGGGCTCAAGGAGCGGATGCTCAGATGGTATCAGGAGACGTGCGACGTAGTGCCGAAGGACGCGGACAGGCGACAGTAATGAAAGGTGAACCGGGAGCGCCGCGACAGGTTTCGCCTGACGGGTATCGCCTGGGGATGTGCGGGAGGGGAGGATGGACGTGACCCACGGAGGCGGCGGGAGGCCGAACATCGTCATCCTGTACGGCGACCAGCACCGCGCGGACGCGATCGGATACGAGAATCCAGAGGTGCGGACCCCAAACCTCGACGCGCTGGCGCAGGAGGGGGTTGTCTTCCCAGCCTCGTACTGCCAGTACCCCGTGTGCAGCCCGAGCCGGGCGTCCTTCCTGACGGGGCAGTACGCGCACACCCACGGGGTGACCGGTAATAACCAGGGGGTCCACCCCGGCGCGCCGATGTTCCCCCGCCTGCTGCGCGAGCGGGGCTACGCCACGGCAGCGATCGGCAAGATGCACTTCTACCCCACGTACGCCTCCTACGGCTTCGACCATATGGAGCTGTCGGAGCAGAACGGACCGGGGCGGTACGAGGACGACTACCACCGTTGGCTCGCCAACCGGGGCCGGATCGACCTCGTGGACCTAATCGACCAGGAGGCGGAGTTCCGGCGGTATGCGGGGCAGGAGTACCTGGATAGCTTCGGTGCGCGGGCGTCGGACCTGCCGGAGGAGTTGCACAGCACGACGTGGGCGGGCGACAGGGCGGTGGCGTACCTGGAGCGGGCGGAGCCGCCGTTCTGCCTGTGGCTTGGCTTCATCAAGCCGCACCACCCCTTCGACCCGCCCGCTCGCTGGCTGGAGGTGTACGACGAGCAGAATCTCTCTCCCCTGCCGGGCTGGACGGAGACAATCCCCGCGCCGGACGCCGGCAAGCGGGGGTATTTCGCGTACGAGCCGCTCACCCTCCCGACACTCCGCAGGGTCATGGCGCATTACTACGCGACGATCAGCCATGTAGACGCACAGGTCGGCAGGGTGCTGCAGGTGCTGCGCCGCAGGGGGCTGGAGGACACCGTCGTGATCTACACTGCGGATCACGGCGAGTTCCTGGGCTACCACCACCTACTGCTCAAGGGCGCGTACCTCTACGAGCCGCTCGTGCGCGTGCCGCTCGTGATGGCGCGCCTCGGCGAAGGGGATTGGGCTGCTGGGAGGAGGGAGAACGCGCTCGTCGAATCGATCGATGTGACGAGCACAATTCTCGCCTCGGCTGGGGTGGAGCAACCCTCCCCAGTGCAGGGGTGCGACCTGACGCCGGTGCTGCGAGGGGAGCGGGATGAGCACCGGGAGACGGTGTTCTCCCAAAGCGGGGGGATGAGCATGCAGATGCTGCGGGCCGGGCGATGGAAGCTGATCCAGGCCGCGCGCGAGCGGGATCGGATGCTGTTCGACCTCAAGCAGGACCCAACGGAATTGAGGAACCTTTACGACGAGCCGGGCTACAGGGATGTGGGCAGCGAACTGGAGCGGCGGCTGCTCGAGCGGCTGTGCGGGGAGGTGCGCACCCCGAGCTACGCCCAGGCGCCGGCGGGGGCAACGAGCCTGGAGCAGGGCGCCGCACGTGGACCGGCGCACCGGGGGCTGACGCCGTACGCCGCGGCCAGCGAGGCGGCGCTGAGGGAACTCGCGCGGCGGGCCGAGGGGGAGAGAGCATGACGACGGAGCAGGCTAGGCGGCCAAACGTTATCGTATTCTTCACGGACCAGCAGCGTGCGGAAACGACGGGGCTGCACGGGAACCCGCTGGGGCTGACGCCGAACCTGGACCGGATGGCGCGAGCGGGGACGCACCTGGCCAACGCGTTCACCCCGCAACCGGTGTGCGGCCCAGCCCGCTCGTGTATGCAGACTGGGATGTACGCGACGAGCACGGGCGTCTGGCGCAACGGAATCGCACTGCCGGAGGGGACGCGGACGCTGGCCCACTCCTTCGGGCAAGCGGGGTACGCGACGGGGTACGTCGGGAAGTGGCACCTGGCGCGGGGCGACCACGTAGGCTCGGTGCCCTCGGCCGAGCGCGGTGGATACGGGTTCTGGCTCGCGGCGAACACGCTGGAGTTCACCTCGGACGCGTACGAAACGACGCTGTACAACAGCGAGGAGCACGCGGTGGAGCTGCCGGGGTACCGGGTGGACGCGCTGACGGACGCGGCGATCCGGTACGTGGACGCGCACCGACGGGAGCCGTTCTACCTGTTTGTGTCGTACCTGGAGCCGCACCACCAGAACCATCGCGACGACTACCCCGCGCCGGAGGGGTACGAGGAGTTGTACGCGGGGGCGTGGACGCCGCCGGACCTGCAGGCGCTTGGGGGTACAGCGGCGCGGCACCTGCCGGGGTACTACGGGATGGTGAAGCGGCTGGACGAGGCGCTGGGGCGGCTGCTGGACGCCCTGCGCAGTCTGAGCCTCCTGGAGACCACGATCGTGCTCTTCGCCTCCGACCACGGCTGCCACTTCAAGACGCGCAACGCCGAGTACAAGCGGAGTCCCCACGACGCGTCGATCCGGGTACCGGTCGCGTTACGGGGCCCGGGCTTTGACGGCGGCGGGCGGCTCGAGGAGCTGATAAGCATCGTGGACCTGCCGCCGACGCTGCTGGACGCGGCGGGGCTGTCGGTGCCGTCTACGATGCAGGGACGGTCGGCCCTGCCGCTGCTGCGGGGGTATTCGGAGGGGTGGCCGGGGGAGGTGCTCGTGCAGGTGAGCGAGGCGGAGGTGGGGCGGGTGGTACGGACGTGCCGCTGGAAGTACGGAGTGGTCGCGCCGGGGGCGGACGGGAACGTGGCGCCCGGCGCGGACCGGTACGAGGAGCGGTATCTGTACGATCTGCTGGCGGACCCATGGGAGCTGGAAAACCTCGCGGGGCTGGAGTCGCACCGAGAGGTGACGGAGGTGCTGCGGGCGCGATTGCTGCGGCGGATGGCAGAAGCGGGGGAGGCCCTGCCGCAGATCGTGTCCGCGCCCTCGCGCGGATCCGGCGGGCAGTTGCGGGTCTCGGCGGAGGAAGCACGGGCATGACCGGGCGCGAGGGCGAGCCCCTCGGCTACGCGCCGCGGCGTCTGCGGCGGCGTGGACGGGCGAGGTCCGGACCGTCGAGCTTTGCGTGTTCAACGTGAACAGGCGCGCCCGGCTGCTGCGGCAGGCGCTGGGTGAGCTGCGGGCACCGCAGGAGCAGCACGTGCGACTGGGCCTCGCGTGGCGGGTGAACCACGGAGACACGAGGGGCCCGAAGGAGGCGAACCGCCAAGGCACCAAACGCGCCAATCGTCGACGGCGCGTGGGTATGGTCTTGCGGCGACCGGGCCCCGACAGCGTTGGGCGGCGGGGTTCACCCCGACCCGCTCGACGGCTGCCGATAGCCGCCACCATTCGCGCGAGGAGGGCGCCGGATGGACGAGGACGGAGGAACGGGTGGCCCACGAAGGGTTGAATGTACTATTGATCACGAGTGACCAGCAGCACTGGAATACGCTCGGCGTAACGAATCCGCGGATCCGGACGCCCGCGCTGGACCGGCTGGCCGCGGAGGGTATGCGCTTCGAGCGAGCATACACCAACAACCCGGTCTGCTCGCCATCGCGCGCCACCATCATCACGGGGCAGTACCCCGCCTGGCACGGCTGTTGGACCATCGGCGTGAAACTTCCCGAGGACGTGCCAACGGTCGGCGAGGCCTTCAGGGCACACGGATACTCCAGCGCGCTCATCGGCAAGGCCCACTTCCAGCCGCTGGCCTCGACGCCGGAGCAGCCCTCCCTGGAGTGCCAGCCACTCCTGCGTGACCTCGACTTCTGGAGAGAATTCACCGGCCCGTGGTACGGCTTCGACCACGTGGAGCTCGCCCGCAACCACGCCGACGAATCCCACGTCGGCCAGCACTACGCTATCTGGATGGAGGAGAAGGGCCTCACCAACTGGCGCGACTACTTCCAGCCCTGGCCTCCCGATCCCCACGCGCCGAGACGGGAGCACTCGTGGGACCTACCGCAGGAGTACCACTACAGTGTCTGGACGGCGGACCGTACTGTCGCGGCGATCGAGCGGTATGCGTCTGCGGAACGCCCCTTCCTGCTCTGGAGCAGCTTCCACGATCCGCACCCGCCGTACCTCGTGCCAGAGCCCTGGGCCTCGATGTATCGGCCAGAGGAGATGCGGCCCGGCATGGTGCAGCCGGGGGAGATGGAGCTGATGCCCCCGCCCCATCGCAAGACGCAGGAGGAACACCCCGACTACTCGGCATACCAGGAGACGCCCCACGGTAACCATGGCTACGCGAGCCATCGCATTGCCGAGGAGGAGCTGCGCAAGGATATGGCGGTGTACTACGGGATGATTTCCTTTATGGATCGGCAGATCGGCCGAATCCTCGACGTGCTGGATCTGCTCGGGATCGCAGAGAACACGCTCGTCGTGTTCACGACGGACCACGGCCATTTCCTCGGCCAGCATGGGCTCGTCGCGAAAGGCGCGTTCCACTACGAGGACCTGCTCCGTGTGCCGTTCGTTGTCCGGTGTCCGGGCCGGGTGCCCGCAGGAGCCGTCAGCCGAGCGCTGCAGGGGTTGATCGACCTCGCCCCAACATTCCTCGACGCCTGCGGCATTGAGGTACCCGGTCGGATGCAGGGAGTCAGCCAGTGGGACGTGTGGCGCGGCGGCGCGGAGACAGCACGCGACAATGTGATCGTGGAGAATCGGCACCAACCCTCGGCGGTGCACCTGCGCACGTACATAGAGGATCGGTACAAGCTCTCCGTGTACCGCCGCCGCGATTACGGCGAGCTGTTCGATTTGCGGGAAGATCCGGACGAGCTTCGCAACCGCTGGGATGATCCGGCTTACGCCGGGCTCAGGTGCGAGCTGCTGCGCAGGTTCATGAACGCCGAGCTCGCGCGTGAGCCCACCAGGTTCGAGCGCATCGCGCCCGCATGAGGCGGGTCGGCAAGCAC
>JAUJMR010000055.1 GCA_030446765.1 Chloroflexia bacterium | reverse complement strand
CAGTGCACGCCTCCTCAGCGTACAAAAGCACGAATTGGTACGGCGGCCGTAGGAAATTGGACACCTATACTACGGGCTGACGTGCTAGCGATTGGAACACCCGGCTCGTACAGTAGGGCTGTGCGTCTGCCCGCACAATCTCCTCCCGCCTCCGTAGTCTATATATAGTATTGACACGGCGCCGAAACCCGATATATAGTGTCGCTACCGTCGGTTCGCTCGGGGTTACCCGAGCGTCGCAAGAGGGAACCCGGTGCGAATCCGGGGCTGCCCCGCAGCGGTAAGTGGGAACGAAAGCCGTCACAAAGCACTGGGCCCGAGTGCCTGGGAAGCGACGGCCAGTAGGAATCCGGCTCGATGAGGAGCTGGGTCGCCCGCGAGCCCGAAGACCTGCCGATGGGGCCACGCACGGGCGTGGCGCGGCTTCGAGCCTTTCGAGGGAGAGGCGGGCCGGAGTGAGAACGGGTCTCCGCCGACGGCGCGGCTTGGGTGCCGCCGGCGACGCATACGCCCGCCTCGTTTCGTGCTCCTCCTCATCCAGGTCCCTCCGAATCGCCACCGCTCGTTTGTTGAACGCGACAGATATCGGAGGAACGTGTGTTAGGGACGAGACGAGAAATACTTGTGTACAAGCGCGACGGACGGAGCGTGCCCTTCGACCCCGCGCGGATCGAGGATGCCCTTTCCGGGGCGTTCCGGGCGGAGCACGGACTGGGAGCGGCCGAGTTGCTTCCACTGCGGCTTGCCGGAGACGTAGAGCGCATTGCCGGGATCGTTGCGGAGGGCGTATCGGCCCAGGCTGCCATGCCCGGCGGCATCCCCGTGGAACGCATCCAGGACGCCGTCGAGGAGCAGTTGATGCGCCACGGCCACTACGAGGTGGCGCGGCGGTACATCATCTACCGGGAGGAGCACAGGAAGGCCCGTCTTCTGCGCGGCGAGCAGGGTTCGGAGACCGCCGAGGCTTCCCCGTTGGAGGTCTCGTACCCCGACGGCTCTCGGCGTCCCTTGGAGCCCGGGCGCATTCGAGCACGGGTGCTCGATGCCTGCGATGGCCTTGAGGGATGCGATCCCCGCGAGATACTTGACGAGGTGTTCGCCTCCCTGTACGGCGGCATCACACCAGAACAGATATCCAGGGCCCTCGTCCTGGCCGCCCGATCCCGCATCGAGCGCGAGCCCGCCCACGGCATGCTAGCCGCGCGCCTCTTGCTGCGCTCGCTCTACGCGGAGGCCTGGGGTGCCACGCCGTCGCCCGGGGTGCTGACCGAGGTGTACAGGGAACGTTTCGCAGCGTATACGGGCGAGGCGGTGCAGGCGGGTCGGCTCGACCCGCAGCTGCTGGAGTTGGACCTGGGCAGGCTCTCCGCGGCGTTGCGGCCCGAGCGCGATCGCGGCTTCACGTACCTGGACTTGCAGACGGTGTACGACCGATACCTCATAGACGTCGAGGGGCGCAGGGTCGAGCTGCCACAGTACTTCTGGATGCGCGTGGCGATGGGACTCGCACTGCGCGAGGAGGACCGGGAGGGTCGGGCGATCGAGTTCTACGAACTGCTCTCGTCCTTCCGCTTCGTCTCCGCGACGCCGACGCTCTTCAACAGCGGCACGCCCCACCCGCAGCTCTCGTCCTGCTACCTTACGACGGTGGGCGACGACCTCTCGCGGATCTTCAAGGCCATCGGCGACAACGCGATGCTCTCCAAGTGGGCGGGTGGCCTCGGCAACGACTGGACGCCGGTGCGCGCGACGGGCGCGTACATCCGGGGCACGCACGGCCAGGGCCAGGGGATCGTGCCGTTCCTCAAGATCGTCAGCGACACGGCCGTTGCCGTCAACCAGGGGGGGAAGCGCAAGGGGGCGGTGTGCTCGTACCTGGAGACGTGGCACCTCGACATAGAGGATTTCCTGGAGCTCCGGAAGAACACCGGCGACGAGCGCCGCCGAACCCACGACATGCACACGGCGAACTGGATTCCCGACCTGTTCATGCGGCGCGTTCGGGACGGCGCCCACTGGACCCTGTTCTCCCCGAATGAAGTCCCGGACTTGCACGACCTGTACGGGCGCGCGTTCGAGGAGCGGTACGAGGAGTACGAGCGCCTGGCGCTCGAGGGGCGGCTGCGCCAGCATAAGCGAGTGGACGCGCTTGGCCTGTGGCGCAAGATGATCTCGATGCTCTTCGAGACCGGTCATCCGTGGATCACCTGGAAGGACCCCTCGAACATCCGCTCGCCCCAGGACCACGCCGGGGTCGTCCACAACTCCAACCTCTGCACGGAGATCCTGCTCAACACGAGCGGTGAGGAGACCGCCGTCTGCAACCTCGGCTCCGTCAACCTCGCTGCGCATACGGTCCAGGACGGGCTGGACGCCGACGGGCTCGCCGCGACGGTCCGCACGGCGGTCCGGATGCTTGACAACGTGATCGACATCAACTACTACCCCACGCCCGAGGCCGAGAACGCGAACCGGCGCCACCGACCCGTGGGGCTCGGCGTGATGGGGTTCCAGGACGCGCTGCACACGCTCCGCGCGCCGTACGCGAGTGAGGCAGCCGTGGCGTTCGCCGACCGAAGTATGGAGCTCATCTCCTACCACGCGATCCTCGCGTCCGCAGAGCTGGCCGCCGAGCGCGGCCGATATCCGAGCTACGAGGGCTCCAAGTGGAGCCGAGGGCTCCTGCCGGTGGACACGCTGGACCTCCTCGAGCGGGAGCGCGGCGGCGACCTCGAGGTGGACCGTTCGAGCTCGCTCGATTGGGCACCGGTGCGGGAGGCGGTGGCCCGATTCGGGATGCGCAACAGCAACGTGATGGCGATCGCGCCGACGGCCACGATCTCCAACATCTCGGGTGTCTCGCAGTCCATCGAGCCGAACTACCGCAACCTCTTCGTGAAGTCGAACCTCTCCGGCGACTTCACGGTCATCAACCCGTACCTCGTGGCCGACCTCAAGCGGCTGGGTATGTGGGACGCCGACATGCTGGAGACGCTCAAGTACTACGACGGCTCCGTGCAGGAGATCGAGGATATCCCCGACGAGCTCAAACTACTGTACCGCACGGCCGCGGAGGTCGAGCCGGAGTGGCTCATCGAGGCTGCCAGCCGCAGGCAGAAATGGATCGACATGGGGCAGTCGCTCAACCTGTACATCAGCGAGCCGGACGGCAGGAGGTTGCACGAGATGTACTTCCTGGCGTGGCGCAAGGGCCTGAAGACGACGTACTACCTGCGCTCGGCAGGGGCGACGCAGGTGGAGAAGTCGACCGCAGATGTCAACCGGCGCGGGCTGCAGCCGCGGTGGATGAAGCACCGCTCGGCGTCCAGCCGCATCGAGGTAGCGCGCGAGGAGCCACCGAAGGCTTGCTCGATCACCGATCCCACCTGCGAGGCGTGCCAGTAACTCCGAACAGAAATGACTTGCGGCTAGAGGTGTGGGGATGGAAAAGGCGGCACGGTGTCCACCCCCACACCGCCACCTCCATGCACATACTGGAAAGGAACACCATATGATCTGCTGCACCGCAACCGAACAGAGACCCCACGACCAGCCGGGAGGTCGACGCCAACAGGAAGCGCCTGCTCAACTGCAAAGCGGTGGACGTGCAGAACCAACTGTGGCCCCTCAAGTACGGTTGGGCCTGGGAGGCCACCACCAACGGCTGTGCAAACAACTGCCCTCCGAGGTGGGCATGCAGCGCGATATCGAGCTGCTGACATTCTCACGAATAACGAGCGACTCGTGATCCTGCGTAACCTCGGCTTCTTCAGCACCGGCGAGAGCCTTGGTGGCAACAACATCAGGCTGTCCATCTCGAAGTACATCACCAACCCGGAGGCGCGTCAGTACCTGTTGCGGCAGGCGTGGCCGAGGAGGCGGTCCACACCATTGCACCTTCCACTACATCGTCGAGTCACTGGGCCCTCGACGGTCGCGGGGAGGTGTTCAACATGTACAACGAGGTACCCGATCCGCAAGGACGAGTTCGTGATGAGCCCCACCGAGCACGTGCTGCGGCCCGACTTCTCGACGGAGACGACCGAGGGAATACAGGACTTGCTATCACGCAACCTCGTTGGTTTCTACGTGATCATGGAGGGCGTCTTCTTCTACAGCGGCTTCGTGATGATCCTCTCCTTCCACCGCCAGAACAGGATGACAGGACGCGAGCAGTTTCTGCACATCCTGGTGCGACGAGACGGTGCACCTCAACTTCGGCATAGACCTGATCAACACAATCAAGGAGGAGAACCTGGCGGTCTGGACGCCCGAGCTTCGGGCGGATCTCAGGGATGGTCGAGCGAGCGGTGGAGTACGAGGTCCGGTACGCCGGGGACTGCCTGCCCGAGGGGGTGCTGGGCTTGAACGCGCGCCTCTTTCCGGGAGTACGTGCAGCATATCGCGGACTGGAGGCTGAGCGGATCGGCCTGCCCTCGCGGTACGGTTCTCGCAACCCCTTCCTGGATGAGCGAGGCCGATGGACCTGGCGAAGGAGAAGAACTTCTTCGAGACCCGCGTCACCGAGCACCAGACGGCAGGGTCGCTGAAGTGGTAGCGCCCGGAGATCGCCGGGCGGAAAGGAGTAGCTCGTCCATGACCCTAGCTACCATCCCCGGCTACCCGCGAATCGGCAAGAAGCGCGAGATGAAGAAGGCTCTGGAGGACTACTGGTCGGGGAAGATCGGCGAGCCGGACATGCTCTCCGCTGCCTCAGAACTGCGGCGCGAGAACTGGCGCACTCAGGCGGAGGCCGGCATAGATCTGGTCCCGGTCAACGACTTCACGCTCTACGACCAGGTGCTCGACACCGCCGTGCTCCTTGGAGCCGTGCCCGCGAAGTACGGCCGGAGTGGTGGGAACGTCGACCTCGACACGTACTTCGCGATGGCGCGCGGCCGCTCAGGGGAGCGCGGTGTCCGTGCGCTGGACATGACGAAGTGGTTCGACACGAACTACCACTACATCGTGCCGGAGCTTACCGCGGACCAGCGGTTCAAGCTCGCCTCCGAGAAGCCGTTCGCCGAGCTCGCCGATGCCAGGGCGGCAGGGGTGCAGCATCCCAAGGTGGTGCTCGTCGGCCCCGCCACTTTCCTGTTCCTGAGCAAGACGCCCGAGGGCGATCCTGTGCCTTTCCGCGCGCTGCTCGAGCGGCTCGCGCCCGTGTACACGCAGGTCATCAGCCGGCTTGCGGCGGAGGGCGCGGCGTGGATCCAGCTCGACGAGCTCGCGCTGGTGCAGGACCGCACCCCTGAGGAGCTTGCGGCGATAGGCGCGGCGTACTCGCTCCTCGGCTCGGCCAAAGGCAGCGCGAGGCTGCTGGTTCATACCGCGTTCGGGCACGTGGGCGAGTCGTACAGCACCCTCGTGAACCTACCCGTTGACGGCGTGGGGCTGGACCTGGTGCGTGGCTGCCGGAACCTGGACCTGATCCGGCAGCACGGCTACCCGCAGGACAAGTGGCTGGCGGCCGGTATGGTGGATGGCCGGAATGTGTGGACGAGCGACCTACGTGAATCGCTGATCCTGCTTAGAGGTCTGCAGGCTGATGGCGGCGTGAGCAGCGACCGGCTGATGGTGTCCACTTCCTCCTCGCTGCAGCACGTGCCCATCGACGCATCGAGAGAGCAACACCTGGAGCCCGAGCTACGCTCCTGGCTCGCGTTCGCGGAGCAGAAGCTACACGAGGTCGCGGTCCTGAGGCGCGCCATCGACGAGGGGGAGGCCGCCGTACGCGAGGAGCTCCGGGCGAACCGAAGGGTAATCGAGTCGCGCGCGGTCGCGCCGGCGCAACAACGCCGCGGTCCGCGAGCTGCTCGAGAAGGGCGCCGGCTCGGAGGCGCGTAGGCCCACCCCGTACGCCGAACGCAGCCGCGTACAGCAGGAGCGGCTCCACCTCCCGCCGCTGCCAACCACGACCATAGGGTCGTTCCCGCAGACGAGCGAGGTCCGCGCGATGCGCCGCAGACTGGAACGCGGGGAGATAAGTGGCGCGGAGTATGAGAGCTTCATCGAGGCGAAGATCTGCGAGGTCATCCGGCTGCAGGAGGATCTGGGCCTGGATGTGCTGGTACACGGCGAGTTCGAGCGCAACGACATGGTGCAGTACTTCGGCGAGCAGCTGGAGGGGTTCGTATTCACCCGCTACGGCTGGGTGCAGAGCTACGGTTCCCGCTACGTCCGCCCCCCGATCATCTATGGCGACGTGCAGCGCCCCGAGCCGATGACAGTCCGCTGGGCCACGTTCGCCCAGAGGCTCACTGACCGTCCGGTGAAGGGCATGCTCACAGGTCCGGTGACGATCCTCAACTGGTCGTTCGTGCGCGACGATCTGCCTCGCTCGGAGACGTGTCGCCAGATCGCCCTCGCCGTCCGCGACGAGGTGCAGGACCTGGAGGCGGCGGGCATTGGCGTGATTCAGATTGACGAGCCCGCGCTGCGCGAGGGCCTGCCGCTGCGGCGAGGCGATCTGAAGGAGTATCTGCGCTGGGCCGTGGACGCCTTCCGGCTAACTGCCTCGAGTGTCAGGAACGAGACGCAGATCCACACGCACATGTGCTACAGCGCGTTCGGAGATGTGATTGACGCCATCTCGGGCCTGGATGCGGACGTGCTCTTCATCGAGAACGCCCGCTCCGACCTGGAGATGCTGGAGGTGTTCCGCTCGTATGGCTACGACAAGGGCGTCGGGCCCGGAGTGTATGACATCCACTCCCCGCGCGTCCCT
>JAUJMR010000054.1 GCA_030446765.1 Chloroflexia bacterium | reverse complement strand
ACAGTCTGCTAGGCCTTGCCCTGCTGGAGCATACCTCCGGCCTGATCGCCGCTCAGGAGAGCAGGCACGCCGACGCCGTCGGCCACCACGGCAAAGCTATAAGTCTGTGGCAGGAGATGGGCCTCCCCTACGAGAAGGCCGTGTCCCACAGGCAACTAGGTGAGAGTCTATTGCAGGTAGGGGATCCGGATGCGCGCCGGGGGGCCAGGCACGAGCTTGCGGCGGCCCGGGAGATCTTTCGGCGATTGGGCGCTCCGCTCGATCTGGAAGCGGTTGATATCCTGGCGCGGCGTTACAGGCTGGAGCGCCGTGCGACCAGGGTGGTGGACGACGAGAACGTCGCGCTCGTCGGTCGCCGCACCGTGCCCCATTCCCGGGCGGGTTTGACAACCGGCGCACGCGCCCTCACCGAGCGTGAGCTGGAGGTGCTGCGCCTCCTGGCGCAAGGCTTGAGCAACCCGGAGATCGCAGCCCGCCTCGTGTTGAGCAGCCACACGGTGCATCGGCATGTCTCCAATATCCTCGGCAAGCTCGACCTCCCCTCACGCACCGCGGCTGCAGCCTACGCCGCCGAGCGCCAACTGCTCTGAGCACTCCCGTTCCTCGCGCACAATACCATGGCCCAGTTGGGCTATATCGCACTCTTAGTTGCCTGGCCAGTCCCCCAAAAGATAGCCAGGTCGAGGGAAGCTGCGCTCCCGGTGATCCCCTACGCTAAGCACACCGGATCCGCAAGAGATTCCACCCGGGACGGGAGCTGGCTATGACGCGGCATACGGTTGATGATCCCAACTCGGACGAGATCCGAGGCTATCTACGCGACGCCGTAGTTGCCGAGGTGTGGGCCCGCTGGCAGGAGCCGGCTCAGCATCCGTTGTGGAGGTCAATGCTCAACGCGGGCAGGGTCGCCGAGGGCGCGCGCCTCCTCGACGTCGGCTGCGGCACCGGAGGGGCAACCGCGCTGGCGGCCGAGTACGGCGCGGAAGTTAGTGGTTTAGACCCTTCGGAAGCCTTCGTCTCGGTGGCCCGGAAGCGCCTGCCCGGCGCCGACATCCGCATCGGTGGACTGGAGACCTTGCCTTACGCAGACGGCCGGTTCGACGTGGTTCTGGTTGCCAACCCGATGCGCTACGCGGCCTACTCCGTGGCCGCCGTACGCGAGCTGGGCCGAGTGTGCGCGCCGCGCGGACGCATAGTGATAGCGGCATGCACTGCTCGGCAGAGTTGCGGGCAGTGCCGGGTCCTGAAAGCGATGGTCGACGTGGTGCCCGGGATACCGTTTGACGAGTGCGGGTCGCGCTCCTACCCCTCCGATGCGCTGGACAGATTGATAGAGCAGGCGGGGCTGAGCGTCATCCACAAAGGGGAGGTGGCTTGTGAGTTCGAGTCTTCCGACCTGGACACCGACTGGCCGACGCGCCACTCCATCACGTTGGGTCAGCAGAGCTTGCGGAGAGTCAGTGAGGAGTGTCTGCAGGAAGCGGTGCGACGAGCAGTTTGGGACTACCGCACGGGCACCGGCGGAGGACGCCTGGAGAATCGAGTCCGCTACGTCGCCGTCTCCGTCCACTGAAAGGTTTCTGGGCATGCCCGAGAAGGAGGTGATAGGTAGCAGAACACCGACTCAAGACCAACAGTTCCGCCCTCATTGGTTCGTAGTAAGGTTCAGGAGGAACCATGTACATACAGAGACTCGTGCGCACACTTATCTTGACGGCACTCGCTGTAACGGTGTGCTCCCCGGCGACTGCGCTAGCCCAGACTGAGCAGGCCGAGTGGGACGTGCCGCCTCGCCTCGTGGACGAGCCGGAGGGCATAGCGCGGCTCCGTGCCAAATACCAGGGAATGACGGAGGAGGAGCTCATAGCAGCCGGCTTCCAGGTGGACCAGGTGTGCGTGGGCGCCGCAATGGTGGGCCTGTCGGCTGAGGACGGCGGGATGGGCCACCACGCGACCAGTCCCGAGCTGATGGGGAGACAGTTTCCTGCCGGGGAGATGGACCCGGAGAATCCGCCCATAGTCCTCCTGGGACCAGACAAGCGCGTGGTGGGAGTAGAGTGGGAAGCCGCGAACGTGGGACAGGACGCGCCCGAGCTGTTCGGGCAAACTGTCAACCTCGGACCCGGGCATCCCCACGCAGAGCAACCCCACTACATGCTCCACGCGTACTTCCGTACGAACGGGCAGGTGCTCTTCGGCGACTTCGATCCGCAGATCAGTTGCCCTGCTATGCCAAACGCGGGTGCAGGCGGGATGGCAAGGCAGGGTGACGCAAGTCCGATGGTACTGGTAGCTGCGTTGGCCATCGTGGTGCTCGCTAGTGGCGCCTGGGTCATTCGCAGGAGGGCTTAGCCGGTAGCAGTAGGCGAGGGGGCGTCAGCGCTGGATGGCGACGGCCCCTTCGGTTCACTAGCAGTAGGGGCGAGCAGTTATATGGAGGTGAGACGTGGACAGAACCAGTACGGCAGCTGCCAAGGATCGTCCAGGTGATGATGTTAGCGTATCACCCGCACCCTCTATGCAGGCGGTGACGCCGGACGCTATCTTGCAGCTCGGCCTCGGCTTTTGGGCCTCGAAGACCTTGCTGAGCGCCGTGGAGCTCGGCCTCTTCTCGTCGTTGGCGGACGGACCGCTGGACGCGGAGGAGCTGCGCGAGCGTCTCGGCCTGCACGAGCGCAGTGCCCGGGATTTCTTCGATGCCCTCGTCGCCCTCGGTATGCTGGAGCGACAGGACGGCCGGTACGCGAACACCGCGGCAACCGACCTGTTCCTCGACCGGGCGAAACCCTCATATATTGGCGGGATGTTGGAGATGGCCAATGCCCGCCTGTATCCCTTCTGGGGCTCTCTAACGGAGGGGCTGCACACCGGCCAGCCCCAGAACGAAGCCAAGACCGGAGGGGACTTCTTCGGCGTGCTCTATCAGGATCCGCTGCGGCTGCGGCAGTTCGCGCAGGCGATGACGGGCATCAGCATGGGTAACGCGCACGTGCTGGCGCGGACGTTCCCGTGGCAGGACTATCGGACCGTGATCGATATTGGCTGTGCGCAAGGGGGCATGCCGGTGCAACTCGCCCTCGCCCATCCCCACCTCAACGGAGGGGGCTTCGACCTACCGCCACTGCAGTCGATCTTCGAGGAGTATGTCGGCTCGTTCGGGCTCGGTGACCGGCTCCGGTTCTATCCGGGCGACTTCTTTTCCGACCCGCTGCCTTCGGCGGATGTGCTGATCATGGGCCATATCCTCCACGACTGGGACCTGCCGACGAAGCAGCAACTCATCGCGAAGGCGTACGGGACCCTGTCCCCCGGAGGTGCCTTGATCGTGTACGACGCCATCATAGACGACGATCGCCGCCACAACGCTTTCGGCCTGCTCATGAGCCTCAATATGCTCATCGAGACCCCGGGCGGCTTCGACTATACCGGAGCGGATTGCCAGGCCTGGATGCGAGACGCCGGGTTCCGGGAGACCCGGGTGGCGCCACTGGCCGGACCCGAGTCGATGGTAGTGGGAATCAAGTAGGGGAGGTGTACTGTCATGGAGCTTGGCATCGCATTACCACAATTCGGCCGATTTGCCTCACGGGAGGCGATAGGACGCGTAGCTGAGGAGGCGGAGCGATTGGGCTACGCGGCACTGTGGGTGCAGGAGCGGGTGCTGCGGCCGACCACCCCTCGCACGCCCTACGGCGGCGTGCCGGGGCTCGGCTGGCCCGAGCCCTACGCCTTGGTCTACGACCCGATCGAGACACTGTCTTATGTGGCAGCGAAGACGGCGCGCATCCGGTTGGGCACGAGTGTGATCGACGCGCTCTACCATCCCCCGGTCGTAATGGCGCGGCGGCTGGCGACGCTCGACCAGCTCAGCGCAGGACGGGTGATCGCGGGCCTAGGGCAGGGCTGGAGCGAGGACGAGTTCGAGGCGGTGAGTGTCCCACCTACGCGGCGCGGGCGGGGCTTCGAGGAGTGGATCGCGGCGGTGCGGGCGGCGTGGGGACCCGACCCGGTTCGCTTCGCCGATAGCGCCTACCGCATCCCGGAATCGCAGATCGGCCCCAAGCCGGTTCAACCCGGCGGGCCGCCGATCATTGTCGGCGCCTTCGCTCCCGCCGCCATAGAACGGGCTGCGCGCATAGCCGATGGCTTCAACCCGATCGCCCTGTCGTGGGAGATGCTGGAGCAGGCCATCCGGGGCTTCCGGGCCGCGGCACAGGCGGCAGGGCGCGACCCGGAGCGGTTGCAGCTAGTGGTACGGGCGAACAACCAGGTCAGCGAGCAGCCCTTGCCCGACCCGCGTCCCCCCTTCAGCGGCACGACGGAGCAGATCACCGAGGATCTCGTACGTGCAGGAGAGCTGCACATCGACCACGTCTTCTTCGACCTCAACTTCATCGAGACGCCTGTCGAGACGCAGCTGCATCTGCTGGAGCGCCTGCGCCCAGCGGCGATATAGAAGCCATCAGGATCTTAGCCCAGTGCGGGTGCCGCCGATCTGAAGGGACAGTGCACCCGAGCCCGATCCGAGCAGCCGGGAACGGGAAGTTCCCGGCGGGGCCGTGTGACAGCGTGTACGCGTACGTCCAGGCTCGGGGCGCTGGGTTTCTTCCGCAAGGGGCGGCTCGTGGGGATGCCGGCGAAGTGCAACAATCGGTTGCCGGTCTTGGGCGTTCTCCCCGAGTCCTTCGAGTCCGGGCGCGGCTACCCTCGGGCCGAGGTCAACGCGGTATTGCTGCGCTTCCACGCGGATTTCTGCCGCCTGCGCCGCGAGTTCGTCGACGAGGGGCTCCTGGAGAGGAGCGGCTCGGGGAGCGAATACAGGAAGGCGGGCCAGTGAGGCGAGGGCACGGGCGTCCGATAGGCTGTACCCTCGGCGGTGACAAGGTAGACTCGAACGATGAGTAGGCTGCGATTCGCGCGAGGTGTGCGCTACCTGCTGGGCGGCGAAGTATATGGTGTATGTTGGGTTTTGCCGGGGGACCGACTAGTCGTCGAAAACCTAGCCTCCGGCACGGAGATCGCGATCTCACAGGCCGACCTGCGCCTTGCTTGGGCTCGCGGTGACCTGCACTTCGAGGTGCCTGAGCTGCGTAAGCGCGCCCCGGCAGAAGGCATCTCCACTGGCCGTGACGACACCGACCTCGCAGGTACACCGACCGCGCTGCGCGCCGAGGCATGGCGCCGGTACCGACTGATACTCCCGCTGGTGGAGCTCGTTCCCTGGGAGCGCGGCCGGCGAGTGATTGAGGAGTACGCAGCGAAGCTTCCACCGCCCGGCGCGACGCGTGCGAGCCTGGAGCGGTGGTTGCATACATACCTCGGCAGCGGTCGCGACATCCGCTCCCTGGTCCCCGCCACCAACAGGCGTGGAGGCAAGGGGCAGATTCGCCTAGACGGCGATGTGGAGCGGGTCGTGGGGCAGGTGCTCTCAGCCTGCGCGGCTCAGCCCGGCTACCGCACCATCAGTGACGTATACCTGATGGTGCTCAACCGCGTGGCCGACGAGAACCACCATCGCGCGCCGGGGGAGCGGTTGAAGCCGCCGGGACGCAACACGGTGCATCGAAGGATCGTTGCGGCGGGATCCGATTCCATCCTCCGACGGCGGAGGAGCCGCGCGGATAAGCGGGCCGAGGCCGCGGTCTCGGAGGGGCCCAAGCTCACGCACGTGCTGGAGCGCGTCGAGATCGACCACACCCTGCTCGACCTGTTCCTCGTCGACGAGGAGGATC